>NZ_FUKM01000007.1 GCF_900163645.1 Halomonas citrativorans
GCTGGGTACTACGGGTAAGGTCGCCATCCGCAATATAACGCACCACCGTTGCCGCGTAGCGCGGGTCGCCGCCCAAGCGGCGAGAAACATCACGAATGACCCAGCTCATCAGCACCGCAACAGGAATGCCAATAATTAACAGCGCAATCAGCGAGCGAATGATACTGCTAACAAAAGCAGTTCTAATATCATCTACATACACACCTGCGCCAAAGGCCCAGTTCCATTCGGGAATATAGGCAAAATAACTGATTTTAGGGAACTGTTCGTCACCGGAGATTCGGCGCGAAAAGTAATCAACGTGCCCACCCCCTGAGCGTGCAGCATCAAGAAACGCGGCGTACAAATGCATGCCTTGTGTGTCTTGGTAACCACTCATGTCCTCGCCAAGCGGTCGATTTGGATGTGATACGATCTTTAGTTGGTCGTCAAAGGCAAACAGATACTCCCCTTCAGCGAAGCTGGCGTTTGCTAGACTGTCAATTCCGCGTTGCTGCGCTTCGGCGAGAGTGAGTTCGCCGCTGGCTACCTTGTCTTGAAGTGCCCCTAGCTGAGAGTGAAGACTTTCAACGACGTTTTGAATAGTGTTACGACGTTCCTGCTCAATGGTTTGACGAGTCTCCCAGGTTAGCCAGCCAACCAGCGTTAGCATGGCAAGGCAAATAATTCCCAGGATGCTCCAGAGTTTTTGATTCGTGGTTAATCGTGTCATGGTGTTCTTATCATAGCCTTTCAAATAATGATTGAAGCTTGTATATCGGCCGAATTGGCGATGTATTTAAGAGAAAGGCCGTTTAATTTTTCAAGAAGGGGACAAAAACGAAATGCCTGCGGTGCAGGCATTTTTAAAACAGCACGTTAGCTATTTTTGTTAAGAAAAATTAATGTGTTATTGTGTTTCTGGCGCCGGGCTGCCCATCAGTTCGATCAACTGTGCTTCCTCCGGCATTCCTTGAATGCGATCAATGCGCACAACGCCGTTGGCTACTTCACGCTGAAAAGCGCTGGTGGGTGTTGCGTAAAGCCCTAATGCGTCAAACAGCTGGTTATTCGTGTACACCTGCTCTTCAATATCACGGGGTTGTGCGCTGGCTGTTATTGCTTCCCCCTCTTCATGACGCTTGAGGGCTGCACTTGGGTCATCAGCCGCCAGCAGCGTTGCGGCTTTGGCAGGGCTGTCAGGCGCTAAAACACCCACCATGATATGGCGTAACTGTACCTCTCCTGCCTCTACCCACGGGCGGGTTTTCTTCCAAAATGCCTGACAGTAGGGGCAGTTGGCATCAGTGAAGGTATATATCACCCTGGGGGCTTCGGTGCTGCCATCCTGTATCCAGTGACTATCTTCGAGTAGTTGCCATGTTTCGGCTTCCAATGCTGCGCGGACATGCTGGTCCAGCTGGGCTTCCGTCAGGTTCTCGCCCTGGCGATCCGTTAGCGTGCCGACAATCGCGTGCTCACCATCTGGTGTTAAATAAATGGCTATTTCCTGGCCCTGGGCGCTCGCACCGAAACCGCTTAGCCCTCCTGGCGCTTCAAACTGACCATGAATTTCCCAGCCCTGGTCGGCCAATGCCTGCACCGGTGCAGGTAACTCGTTAGCTTGGCTGATATTGAAGCCTGCTAACAGTATCAAGCCGCTGAGCGCGGCAGGCAGCGTGAGCGCAGAGCCTTGGAAGGCAGGAAGTTTAAACGCAAACAATGTAAAAGCAGGGCGTTTTTTAATAGAGTATTTAATAGAGTAGTTTGATGTGCCAAACGTAAGCGGCATTACAACATCCTTGCGTAAGAACCAGAATAAGGTGACTAACTTATCAGAGCTTGTTCTGGTGGCATACCTTAACCCCCCGTGAACGTGTTGATAGAAGAAAAGGCAAACGCAGGTATTGAACCAATGCAGCGTGTGTGTCAAATCGTTACAATGGCGGGCTAGACACTGCTGTTATTGCATCATGGTCTGCGCTTAAACGCTGCAGGCATAATGTTTGGGCGATTGATGAATGAAAACGCGTTTGAGAACAGTCTTGAAAAAGTCTTGAAAAACAGTGAGTGATAACAGGTTGTAACATGCTTACTCGTGCGGCTTACAGCACGGACTGACAACAGGTTGACCGCTATGCATTGCCCTTTTTGTGGTGCTAATGATACTCGAGTGAGCGATTCGCGCTTGGTAGCGGATGGTGATCAGGTGCGTCGGCGCCGACAGTGCGCCAGTTGCCAGGAGCGCTTTACTACCTATGAAACGGCAGAGCTTTTGATGCCAAGGGTAGTAAAATCGGATGGCTCGCGCGAAAGCTTTAATGAAGTAAAGCTACGTGACGGAATGTTGCGCGCCTTAGAGAAGCGCCCGGTCAGCGCTGAAGCCATTGAAGCGGCGGTTGAGCGTATTCGCCAAACCCTGCGCGCCCGAGGCGATCGTGAAATCAATGCGCGTGATATTGGTGAATCTGTGATGCAGGCATTAAGCAACCTGGATCAGGTGGCGTATATCCGGTTTGCCTCGGTCTATCGTAAGTTCCAGGACATAGACGAGTTTCGCGCTGAAATTGATCGTCTCTCCCAAGCGCCCTCTTTGCCATCGGAGCGTGACAAGGAAGATACGTAATGAGCACCGTTGCCGCGTTTAGTGACGCTGACCACCGCTATATGGCTCGTGCCTTGCAATTAGCCAGGCAAGGGCTTTATACCACTGACCCTAACCCGCGCGTAGGCTGCGTCATTGTACAGCAGCCGTCTGGCCAGCCCGGGCATATTGTGGGGGAGGGTTTTCATGTGCGGGCGGGCGAGCCGCATGCGGAAGTTCATGCGCTTAACGCTGCGGGTGAACAAGCCAAAGGGGCAACGGCTTACGTCACGCTGGAGCCCTGTTCCCATACAGGGCGGACAGGACCATGTGCGTTGGCGCTTAAAAATGCCCAGGTGGCACGTGTTGTGGTCGCCATGGTCGACCCTAATCCGCAAGTCAGTGGGCAAGGAGTTGAGCTACTAAAGGCGGCCGGTATCGACGTGCAAATCGGCTTGTTAGAGCAAGATGCACGGGCGTTAAATCCTGGTTTTATCGCTCGTATGCAGCATAAACGGCCCTTTGTGCGTCTAAAAATGGCCATGAGCCTGGATGGGCGTACGGCGATGGGGTCGGGTGAATCGCAGTGGATAACGGGTCCTGAAGCGCGCAGCCATGTTCAGCGCCTACGTGCGCGTTCGAGCGCTATTTTGAGTGGCGTTGACTCGATTATTATGGATGATTCACGGTTGACGTTGCGGGCTGATCAACTGCAAGTAGAGCATGCTGATATCGTGGCGTTACGTCAGCCGCTGCGCGTTATTGTGGATACGCGTTTGCGCCTGCCTTTAGCGGCGGCCTGTTTAAGTGAGCCTGGCCGTACCTTGATAATGACCACGCCCGCACACTCGTCAGAAAAACGCGCCAAGTTAACGGTGGCTGGCGCAGAGGTGCATGTGTTTGAGGCGGGGAGCGATGGGCGTCTTCCGCTGGGCGAATTGCTTGGTTGGCTGGCTGAAAACGAACAGGTCAACGAGCTGCTGGTGGAGACTGGCGCCACGTTAGCTGGGGCGCTGCTGGATGCCAGGTTGGTGGATGAGCTGCAGCTTTTTGTGGCGCCTACTTTATTGGGTGGTGAGGCAAAGCCGCTCTTTGCGCTACCTGGGCTCTTACAAATGGCGGATCAGCGGCGTTTAACCATTCATGATATACGAGCGATAGGGCGAGATTGGCGTATTATTGCCTCTCCAGAGCCCGACTAGCGCAGGCGGCGATAGCAAGGTACTCTGTCGCAATTAATCGTGTCGCAATTAATCGTGTCGCAATTAATCGTGTCACAATTCAGAGGGTCGCTATCGGTCATTGATGGTTGCCCGCTTATTGTCATCAACGTGGTGTCACGATGGTTACGTAGTGCGCAGCCCAAGTGTTGCGCAGCATCGCATACTCTGCGAACTCATATTTAGGAGCTTCCATGGCGCACTCTTCCTCGGGGGGCTTGGCCTCTATTGCTGAACTGATAGACGATATCCGCCAAGGCAAGATGGTGATCCTTATGGATGATGAGGGTCGCGAAAATGAAGGCGATATCATCATGGCGGCCGAAAAAGTTCAGGCCGAGCATATCAACTTTATGGCGCGGTTTGCCCGTGGCCTGATTTGTATGCCGATGACGCGTGACCGGTGCGAGCAGCTTAACCTGCCATTGATGGTACGCGACAATGGCTCAGGGTTTGGTACCAAGTTCACGCTCTCTATTGAAGCAACCCAAGGCGTGACCACAGGTATTTCTGCGGCAGACCGTGCGCGAACGGTTCAAGCGGCCTGTGCGCCTTATGCCAAACCGACCGACCTTGTTCAGCCGGGGCACATTTTTCCGTTAATGGCTGAACCCGGCGGAGTGTTGCGTCGTGCAGGTCATACCGAGGCGGCCTGTGATCTGGCGGCGCTGGCGGGCTGTGATCCTAGCGGCGTGATTTGTGAAGTGATGAACGATGATGGCAGTATGGCGCGCCGCCCGGAGCTTGAGGCGTTTGCCCAGCAGCATGGTATCAAAATCGGTACCATTGCCGACTTGATTCATTACCGTATTATTCATGAGCAAACCGTTGACCATGTTGAAACATCAACGGTAATGACGTCCCAGGGCGAGCTGGCGTTGCATGTTTTTCGTGATCGTATTCAAGGCGCACATCATTTGGCGCTGGTGAAAGGGCAGCCGACGCCTGAGCAGACCACTACCGTACGCGTTCATTTAGCCGATACGCTGCGTGACGTGCTTGGTTTGGCGAAAGATGATCAGGGGCGCTGGAATGCCCATCGTGCCCTGGAAGAGGTCGCGAGTTCTTCCGCCGGTGTGCTGGTGCTTATTGATGACGGCCGCCCACATCAGGATTTGAAAGACCAGTTGGATGTGTTTTTAGATCGTGTGCGCACCCCGCGCACCAGTGAATCTGATGGCACAGGCAACTATTTAACGATTGGTACTGGCTCGCAAATTCTACGCCATCTAGGGGTAGGTAAGATGCGGCTACTAAGCTCACCGTGGAAATTTTCAGCGCTCTCGGGCTTCGACCTTGAAGTGGTCGAGCTTGTGGGGCCTGATGACATCACGTGTGAGCCAATTTCTCAGCAGGAATAAATTGATGCAATCCCTCTCTCAAGTAGAAGGCACGTTTGTCGACGTCGATGGTCGCTACGTTATTGTGGTTGGCCGGTTCAATCACCATGTGGTTGATAGCCTTGTAGAAGGCGCGATTGATAGTTTGACGCGTCATGGCGTAGACGCCGAAAACATTCACCTTGTTCATGTGCCGGGCGCCTGGGAATTGCCGCTCGCTGTGAAGCGTGTTCTGAAGGTCATGAAACCTGATGCAGTGATTGCGCTGGGCGCGGTTATTCGTGGCGGTACGCCGCACTTTGAGTACGTGGCGGGCGGCTGTAATACGGCTATCAACCATTTGCAGCTGGAGTTTGATACACCGGTTGCCAATGGCGTTTTAACCGTTGAGTCCATCGAGCAGGCAATTGAGCGTGCGGGTACCAAAGCGGGTAATAAAGGAACGGAAGCTGCAATGGCCGCGATGGAGATGGTCTCATTGCTGCGTGCGTTACCGCTAGGAGAGTCACAATGAGCGAGCGCCGTGAGCGTAAGGCCTCTGCTGCCCAGCAGAGCCGCCATGCTGCCCGTGAGCTTACCGTCCAGGGTCTTTACCAGTGGCAGATGACGGGTAAATCAATCACCGCCGTTGAAGCCGAGTTCCGCAGCCAGGTCGCCGATGACGATCTGGAAGATCATGAAAATTGGGTTAAGGTAATGGAGATTGCTGACAAGGCACTCTTTCATGAGCTTTTGCACAATACGGCACGCTATAAGACCGAGCTGGATCGCGAAATATCACCGTTGCTGGATCGCCGTCTGGAAGACCTGGACGCCGTCGAACTGGCTATTCTACGCTTGGGCGCCTATGAGCTTTCTCGCCGTATGGAAGTGCCGTATCGCGTGGTGATTAACGAAGGCGTTGAACTGGCCAAATCCTTTGGCGCAACCGACGGCCATAAATACGTAAATGGTATTCTCGACAAGCTGGCTAACCGCTTGCGAAGTGCCGAGGTCAGCGCCCGCCGCCTGTAACGGCGCGCCGTCTGGTACTGTGGTTAAGGGGCCTTTGTGCTTGCTGAATTTGATTTGATTCGCCGTTATCTGATGCCGTCGCAAGCGCCACTCCCGGCAGATGGTGTCGCACTGGGTGGTGGCGACGACGCCGCACTGTTAGTGCCTAAAGCGGGTCATCAGCTAGCGGTGAGCGTTGATACCTCTGTCGTTGATGTTCACTTCCCGCATGATGCGCCCGCCTTTGCGGTAGGGCATCGTTCGCTCGCCGTCGCATTAAGCGATTTGGCGGCCATGGGGGCAGACCCTCGCTGGTGTTTTATGGCGCTCACGCTTGATCAGCGTACCTTTGCCAATGATCAAGCGATTCATGCCTGGCTTGAAGCGTTCGCCAAGGGGTTTCATACGCTTTGTCAGCGTCATGCCACCACCTTGGCCGGTGGCGATGTTACCTCAGGTGCGCTTACGATTGGCGTTACCGTGATGGGAGAGGCGCCTACGGGGCATGCCTTGACCCGCTCTGGGGCGACGCCTGGCGATATGATCGCCGTGACCGGCGCCTTGGGCGGCGGGGCGGGTGGGCTAGCCCTTTGGCAACGTGGCGAGCGTGATCTTCAGCATCCCCTGCTACGTCGTTATCTCCTGCCTGAGCCACGTTTGGCCGCAGGCGTTGCGCTTCGAGGGCTAGCCAACGCCGCTATTGATATTTCTGACGGGCTGCTGGCGGACCTTGGTCATCTACGCAAGGCATCAGGCGTTGGGGCGGCGCTTGATATGGCATCGCTGCCGCTGGCTGAGGCGCTGGAAAGTACCCTTGGCCGTGACGCTGCCTGCAACGCTGCGCTCTCGGGGGGGGATGATTATGAACTGTTGGTTACTCTGCCTGCTGAGAACGTTGCCAGCGCGCAGCGTGCGCTTGGCAAGCTGGGGCTACCCTTAACCGTTATTGGCCAATGCAGCGACACGTTGGGTGTAAAAGGGATTTCACCTAACCTGGATACTGGCTGGCAGCATTTTCATGAGGGGGCGCCATGAACCGTGCACCACCAAGTGTGTGGCGTCGCCCAACGCATTTTTTTGCGTTTGGTTTAGGCAGTGGAACGGTGCCCTGGGCGCCAGGCACCTTTGGCACGCTGGCCGCTATTCCTTTCTACTGGATTATGGCGGAGCTGCCCTTGGGTTGGTATTTGGGCATCGTGTTCGTGGCCTTTGTGGTTGGCGTTTGGCTCTGTGATAAAACATCGCACGATTTAGGGGTACATGATCATTCCGGCATTGTTTGGGATGAGTTTGTCGGCTACTGGATCACCATGGCTGCCGTTCCCTTCTCCTGGGAGGCGGCGCTGTGGGGCTTTATTGTATTTCGCATTTTTGATGTGTTTAAGCCTTGGCCTATCCGCTGGGCTGACCGACGTGTGGCTGGTGGCTTTGGTATCATGATTGATGATGTCATGGCCGGGATCTATGCCTGGAGCACCATGCACTTATGGTATTGGTTGCACTAAAACGCAACCGCAGGTGACACTGGGCAGCACTCACTTCCTATTCGTGCGGTTGCTCAAGGAGATGGCATGCGCAAGGAACGCTTAATTGTCCCTATTGTGGCAGCACTAGCCATTGTTTGGATGGCGGGGCAGCTGCTATCCAGCGTACTGTTTGAGCGTAGCCTCCGCCAAGCGCTGGAAGACCTGGAGGCACGAGGCGAGTGGCGCGTGTCTCGTGTTGAGAGCAGTCGGGGATGGTTAAGTTCTCAGGGGCGCCTTCTGCTTTCCCCCCTGCTGGGACGCCCCTGGCAGTTGGAGCTTACTTACCGTGCACGTCACGGTATTTTAAGCACGGACGTCGAAGGTACTTTTTTGCCCCGGTTGGATACGGCGTTACAGCGTGCGGTAGGGGAGGTAACCGCCGCCTCCGCACCACGTTGGAAAGGCCGTTACCACACGCTTACTGGGCATAGTGAGCTACAGCTGGCGCTGGCGCCGTTTATCATTCAGCAAAGCGGGCGGGAGCTTGAGGTCCGTGGGGGGCGGCTGCGGTTGGAGGGCGTGTTTGGCGATTGGCGATTACGCGTTCGCATGGACCAGTTGGCGCTAACCGATGGTGCGGCACAGTTAACCCTGGGACCGCTGCTGCTTGAAAGCCGTTACACCTATATCGAAGATGCCCACCACTTCGCTCAACGCGACCATCTGCATATTGAGGCCTTGTCACTTCACTACCCAGCGTATGACGTAAAACTGGCACCGCTGGATATACACAGCTACATGGTGCTGGATGAAAGTGAGTTGCGCCTCACCGGAGAACTCATTATGGGCGACGTTATGGTGCCTACGGAGGCACCCGATACGGCGCTGCTTAATGGGCATATTGTCATGGAACTATCACGCCTTAACGCTGATGCGATACGTCAGGCTATCCGTCGGCTGCGCCAGGAAGCTGCTTGGGGAGATGCCAGCTTGCCGATGGCCGAAGGGCTGCTATCCCGGCTTGAACCTGATCTACTGAAAATATTGAGTGACTCTCCGCGATTGGATGTTCTCACCGTGGACGTGGATAGCCCGCTGTTGGGAATTCGTGTTGACGCCGATGGCGCTCTCTTTTTCGATGCTCGAAAGCTGGATCAGCTCAATGTCACCTTGCTTGATAAGCAGGAAGAACGTGACCGTTGGCTTGAGCGCCTTGATGGCGATTTTATTTGGCATGATGCACCGACGGTGGCCGCCTTATGGCTGGGCTTGCCGTTAGGAACCCGTGAGCTGCAGTTTGACGTTATACGCGGGAATTGGCGTGTGAATGGTCGTCCCATGCCGGACCTCTGGTCGCAATAGGCGGCTCCAAGGGTTGAAGTTTAAGCCGGTTGCCCGCATTCCATAAGCAATGCTAAGCGGTATATCCGCTAGTCACTGTTTACCGGAGGGTATATGAGCGACCAGGATTACGACCGCGATGATGATAATCTCGGCTGGCTGGGAGAAGATGTCCCGTCATCTGCTGAGACTGAACATACAGGTGAAGAGCATCATCGCTCCGATGGCGAGCGGACAAATTCGCTTGTTCCTGCCAGTGATATGCTGCCTGAACGTATTTATTTACTGCCCATTCATAACCGCCCTTTTTTCCCCGCCCAGGTTCAGCCACTGGTCATTAACCGTGAACGCTGGGAAGAGACCATGCGTCGTGTAGGTAATACGCCCCATAAAACATTGGGCGTTGCCTTTGTGGGTGAGGGCGGTGTGGAGTCGTTAGGTCATGACGATTTTCCCGAGATAGGCACCGCCGTTAGAGTGCATAAACTAAAGGGCGAAGATCAGCAGATTCAGTTTATTGCCCAAGGCGTGCAGCGTTTTCAAATCAAACGCTGGCTGTCTAAAGAGCCGCCGTATCTCGTTGAAGTTACCTATCCCAAAGAGCCCGTTGATGCGGAAAACGAGGAGACGCGTGCGTATGCCATGGCGATTATTAACGGCATCAAAGAGCTGCTGCCGATTAATCCGCTGTATGGCGAAGAGTTAAAGCACTATCTGAACCGTTTTAGCCCTCATCAGCCAGGCCCCCTTACCGATTTTGCCGCCGCAATTACGTCAGCCAAAGGTCCTGAGCTTCAGGATGTGCTGGATACGTTGCCGGTGGAAGAGCGGATGCACAAGGTGCTGCCACTGCTGCGTAAGGAAATTGAAGTCGCGCAACTGCAAAGCGAGATCAGCGAGCAGGTTAATGCGCAAATGCAGGACCGACAGCGTGAATTCTTCCTGCGCGAGCAGTTAAAGGTCATTCAGCGTGAGCTGGGTATTTCCAAGGATGACCGCGAAAACGACGTTGATACCTTTAAAGGCCGTTTGGAGTCGCTGGTTGTTCCTGAGCGCGTCCAGAACCGTATCGATGATGAGCTTAATAAGCTAAGCGTGTTGGAAACCGGGTCACCCGAGTACGGTACGACCCGCAACTACCTGGATTGGCTAACGTCATTGCCTTGGGGAGTCACCAGCCAGGATAAGCTTGATCTAAGCCATGCCCGTGAGGTGTTAAACCGCGACCACGATGGTTTGCAGGACGTTAAAGAACGCATTGTCGAGTTTCTCGCGGAAGGCACATTTAAAGGCGATGTAGGCGGTTCCATCGTTTTGCTCGTGGGCCCGCCAGGGGTCGGCAAGACGTCTATTGGCCGTTCTATCGCAGAGGCGCTGGGCCGCGAGTTTTATCGTTTCTCTGTCGGCGGAATGCGCGATGAAGCCGAGATTAAAGGCCATCGACGTACCTACGTGGGCGCCATGCCCGGTAAGCTGGTGCAGGCGTTTAAAGAAGTCGAAGTCGAGAATCCGGTGATTATGCTGGATGAAATCGACAAGCTGGGGCAGTCGTTCCAAGGGGACCCTGCCTCAGCACTGCTTGAAGTGTTAGACCCTGAGCAGAATGTCGACTTCCTGGATCACTACCTGGATGTCCGGATGGACCTTTCCAAGGTGCTGTTTATCTGCACGGCTAACACGTTGGACTCGATCCCCGGCCCGTTGCTGGACCGCATGGAGCAAATTCGCCTTTCAGGTTATATCGCGGAAGAGAAGCAGGCGATTGCCAAGCACCACCTGTGGCCGAAGCTTCTTAAGCGCAATAACATGCCTAAAAAGTGTATTAACTTAACCGAGGCAGCGTTAAAGCAGGTTATTGAAGGCTACGCCCGTGAGGCCGGGGTTCGGCAACTCGAAAAGCAGCTTCACCGTATTGTACGTAAAGCGGCGGTTAAGCTTCTGGAGGAGGAGATCGAAACCGTCAAGATTTCGGTCAACAATCTGGAAGAGTTTTTGGGAGCGCCTCTTTTCCGTAAGGAAAAAGTACTCAAAGGCGAAGGCGTGGTAACAGGGCTTGCCTGGACATCCATGGGTGGGGCAACCTTGCCTATTGAAGCGGGTAAAGTTCACGCGCTGGACCGTGGGTTCAAGCTAACCGGCAAGCTTGGCGATGTCATGAA
The DNA here is from genome assembly GCF_900163645.1 of Halomonas citrativorans. Classification (GTDB taxonomy): domain Bacteria; phylum Pseudomonadota; class Gammaproteobacteria; order Pseudomonadales; family Halomonadaceae; genus Vreelandella; species Vreelandella citrativorans. Next base: position 11,083 of record NZ_FUKM01000007.1, read on the forward strand.
AGAGTCTGCCAACATTGCCTACAGCTACACCCTGGGCCACCTGCAGGAGTATGGTGCAGATGCTGACTTCTTTGATTCAGCCTTTGTTCACCTGCACGTGCCCGAGGGCGCAACGCCCAAGGATGGCCCTTCAGCGGGTGTCACCATGACCACGGCATTACTCTCGCTTGCCAAGCATCAACCGATTACTCGGCCACTGGCAATGACGGGAGAGCTAACCCTGACAGGTCAGGTGCTTCCTGTTGGCGGCATTCGTGAAAAAGTGATTGCAGCCCGGCGTAGCGACATTTTTGAGGTGATACTGCCCGAGGCCAATCGCCGCGATTACGAAGAGCTCCCTGATTATCTTAAGAAAGGTATGACGGTACACTTCGCTAACCGCTATAAAGACGTGGCTAACGTTGTCTTTAAGAATTGAAACATACGCCAGGGAAGGGCTGAGCGAGGATAGATGAGTTAAAACATATTTTCTTATGTATAAATAAGAGCTTATTAAACGCCGCACAGAAGTGCGGCGTTTTTTTATAGCTATTTTTGGATTTAATGGCAGGCTAAGTAGAGATTAAGTAAAGATAATGGTGTAAATAAAAAGAAGTAATCTTTCCGAGGGTCCCTAATGCGAAATAATCAACCTGTTACTCAGCGCGAATATGTGTTGGATGAAGAGGCGGTGCTGATTTCACGCTCTGATTTAAAAGGGCGGGTAACCTTTGCCAACTCTACGTTTGTCGAGGTCAGTGGTTATACGCGGGATGAGCTTTTGGGAGCACCGCATAATTTATTACGACATCCCGATATGCCTGAAGCGGCATACGCTGACTTCTGGAAAACCATACAGTCAGGGGCAACATGGCAGGGGGTAGTCAAAAATCGTCGTAAAAATGGCGATTACTATTGGGTCAATGCCACGGTGGCGCCGCTCCGTGATGGTGACAAGGTCGTAGGGTATACCTCCGTTCGGCGCAAGGTTGCACCTGAAACCGTAGCATTAGCAGCGCCCGTTTATGCTGAAATGCGCGAGAAAGGCTGTGCCAAGCGCTATACGCTGGTGCAGGGTGCATTACGCCGCAAAGGCGTGATTGGCCTGTGGTCACGGTTCAGTTTGGTCAGTTTGAAAGCCAAGCTGATCGCCATGGTGATCGCGGCGCTGACGCTGCTTTGCCTTGCGGGAGGCCTGGGTATTTATGGTGTGGTGGTGTCAGGTGAGCGGCTGGATACGCTTAATCAATCAGGTCTTGAGTCCATTGCCAACCTGCAGCAAATCGAGCGCCACTTGGGGCAGGTGCTTGAAACGCTTGAACCCGCCGTACGTAATCCACGTCGGGCTGATATAGAGGCGCTTGGCATAAACATTGAGCAGCACATCGAAGCCATGAGCGCGACGTGGCAGCAGTTCAGGTCCGTTGAAGAGAGCACGGCGCAAGTGATGGCCTTCGATGCGCTCTTCGCTGAGTGGCTGGATAGCGTTAACGTGGCGCTAGAGGCTGTTCAAACCGGCAATGGGTTTGTCGCCTTTGAAGCCCTGACCGACACCCTTCAGCCCCAAACCGCAGCGCTACGCGAGATAAACAGTGAACTGGTCGACGATGAGCGTGTGCAAGCCCAAGTGTTAGTGTCCGATGCACAACGCAGCCGCCAGCAGATGCTGATAGCTCAGCTGGCGCTGATCGCGATTGGCATGCTGGTTCTTATTGGCCTGAGTACGTTTATTCTACGCAATGTACTCAACGGCTTAGCGGGTGCGCGCCACCTGACCTTTCAGATTGCGGCAGGGAACCTGGCGGCCAGCAACAAGCAAACCAGCCACGACGAGCTCGGGGAACTGCTCTACTCGCTGGATACCATGCGCTTTAGTTTGGCCAGTATCGTCACTGATCTGGATAGTCGAGTGTCTATCGTGACTCCGGCCGTTAGGCAAATTGCTGCTGAAAACGAAGAGCTTTCATCACGTACCGAGCAGCAAGCATCATCGCTTCAGCAAACCGCTGCCAGTATGGAAGAGATGACCTCCACCGTGCAGCAGAATACTGAAAACGCGCGCCAGGCAACCGAGCTTGCCATGCAAAATGCCGACAGCACACGCGATACCGGCAAACAGATGGAAGCCCTGGTTGAGCGTATGCAGCGCATTGCTCAAAGCGCAGAAAAAATGACCGAAATGATCAGCGTGATTGATGGCATTGCCTTTCAGACCAACATACTGGCGCTCAATGCCTCTGTCGAGGCTGCCCGCGCGGGCGATCATGGCCGCGGCTTTGCCGTTGTCGCCAGCGAAGTGCGTAATCTAGCGGGGCGGAGCGCGACGGCCTCCCAGGAGATCCGCAAGATGATCGACAGTACTACTCAAGAGGTCAGCGGCGGGCGGAGTGCTGTAGAGCAGGCAGAGCGCGCCATTGAAAATGTGATGCAGCAGGTAAGCCGTGTCAGCGTGTTAATGGAATCCATTAGTACGGCCTCTAATGAGCAGAGCAGCGGTATCGGACAAATTAATTCAGCCGTCGCTGAAATGGATCATGTGACACAGCAAAATGCATCAAAAGTGCAGTCAATCGCGGCGTCAGCCGACAATCTGGCGCTAGAGGCCTTTGAGCTGGCCAACGTGGTCGATGCGTTCCGGTTAAAAGGCTTTCAAGAAGAGAGTGCCAAGGCCGCCCGCGATAAGCTTTCGTTTACGCATAAGGCTCAGCAGAAAACAACCAGGCAGCTGTCCGCCGCCAGTAATGCCGCGCCTAATAAACTCGCCGCCCAGCCTCAGCACGACCAGTGGGAAGAGTTTTAAGCGTCTAACGCCTCAATACTCGCTTACGTGATAGATGCCACCCTAGTGGGTGGCATTTTAGAAACGCGTCAGCGGATTAATCTCGTCGGACGCTACATCTGGTCTGTTGGCAGCGCTCATGCCACAATCATGGGCGCTGGATTCATCTGCCCACCGCCGAGTTGGCAGCGGGCCAAAAAAAAAGATGTAGAGGACACTATGCCTGAGTATCGCTCTCGTACGACCACCGCTGGCCGCAATATGGCTGGCGCCCGCGCTTTATGGCGCGCCACGGGTATGAAGGATGAAGATTTTCACAAGCCGATTATCGCGGTCGCCAACTCCTTCACCCAGTTTGTACCCGGTCATGTCCACCTGAAAGATATGGGCCAACTGGTGGCGCGTGAAATTGAAAAAGCCGGTGGCGTTGCCAAGGAATTCAACACTATTGCCGTCGATGACGGCATCGCGATGGGCCACGATGGCATGCTGTACTCGCTGCCCAGCCGCGACATTATCGCCGACAGCGTTGAGTACATGTGTAACGCGCACTGTGCAGATGCGTTGGTATGTATCTCCAACTGCGACAAGATCACCCCTGGAATGTTGATGGCCGCTATGCGCCTGAATATTCCGGTCGTCTTTGTCTCAGGCGGACCCATGGAAGCCGGCAAAACCAAACTGTTAAATCATGGCCTGGATTTGGTAGACGCCATGGTAATGGCGGCTGACGACAGCGTGGATGATGAAACGCTGGCCGAAGTTGAGCGTAGCGCTTGCCCCACCTGCGGCAGCTGCTCAGGCATGTTTACCGCTAACTCAATGAACTGCCTGACCGAAGCGCTTGGCTTGGCGCTTCCGGGTAACGGCACCGTGCTGGCGACGCACTCGGACCGTCGTCGTCTGTTTGAAAACGCGGGCCACAAGATTGTTGAGTTGGCCAAGCGTTACTACGAAGGCAATGAGGTGCACCTGCTGCCTCGCGCGATTGGCTCGAAAGCCGCTTTTCGTAACGCGATGACCCTGGATATCGCCATGGGCGGTTCCACCAATACCATTTTGCACCTGCTGGCGGCCGCGCAAGAAGCGGAAGTCGACTTCACCATGTCGGATATCGATCAGCTTTCCCGTGAAGTGCCTCAACTGTGTAAAGTGGCGCCCAACACTCAAAAGTACCACATTGAAGATGTGCACCGTGCGGGCGGGATCATGGCGATCCTGGGCGAGCTTGATCGCGCGGGCGTGCTGGATACCTCGGTACCCACGGTTTACGGTGATAGTCTCAAGACCGCGCTGGACGAGTGGGACATCATGCGCTCACCCAGCCCGGAAGTGGTTGAGTTCTTTAAAGCAGGCCCAGGCGGCGTGCCCACCCAGACGGCCTTCTCGCAAAGCACGCGCTGGCCGAGCCTGGACGGCGACCGAGCGACTGGCTGTATTCGTAACCTGGAGCACGCGTTCTCAACCCAGGGTGGCTTGGCCGTGCTTTACGGCAACATCGCGCTGGACGGCTGTGTGGTTAAAACCGCCGGTGTTGATGATTCGATTCTACTGTTTGAAGGCACTGCTCACGTCGTGGAGTCCCAGGACCAAGCGGTCGCCAACGTACTGGATGGCAAGGTAAAAGAGGGCGATGTCGTGGTAATCCGCTACGAAGGTCCTAAAGGCGGTCCCGGCATGCAGGAAATGCTATATCCAACCTCATACCTTAAATCCAAAGGGCTGGGCAAAGCCTGCGCGCTACTGACCGATGGTCGTTTCTCGGGTGGTACCTCGGGTTTGTCCATTGGTCACGTATCGCCTGAAGCGGCAGCGGGTGGCGCAATCGGCCTGGTGGAACAGGGCGATACCATCATCATTGATATCCCCAACCGCACGATTAACGTCAAGCTTTCTGATGCTGAGCTTACCGCTCGTCGCGAAGCGATGGACGCCAAAGGAAAAGAGGCTTGGAAACCGGTCGAGCAGCGCCCCCGCAAAGTGACGCCTGCGCTAAAGGCTTATGCACTGTTAGCGACGTCCGCTGACAAAGGGGCGGTGCGCGATCTTTCCAAGCTCGATTAAACGTTCGCAAGGAGCTTTATGAAAGCAACGATCAATGTGGGCCTGGTAGGTTATGGGTTCGCGAGTAAAACGTTTCATGTACCGCTCATTCAGGCCACGGAAGGCCTGGATTTGGTCGCGGTGTCCTCAAGCGACGCCGCTAAGGTGCAGGCGGATTTGCCTGATGTAGAGGTCGAGAGCGAGGCGCGGGCATTATGCCAGCGTTACGATATTGACCTTATTGTGATTCCTACCCCCAACGATACCCACTTTCCGCTTGCCAAAATGGCGCTTTCTGCGGGCAAGCACGTTGTGGTGGATAAGCCGTTTACCGTGACGCTGTCAGAAGCCAAGCAGTTAAAATCGCTGGCCGTGGTGAAAGAGCGTTTGATCTCGGTGTTTCATAATCGCCGTTGGGATAGCGACTTTTTAACGGTTAAGGCTTTGCTTGAGACAGGCACACTAGGACGTGTGACCGGTTTCGAGTCGCGCTTTGATAGGTTCAAGCCAGAAGTACGCGACCGCTGGCGAGAGAAAGCCGCGGCGGGTGGCGGTCTCTGGTTTGATCTGGGGCCACATCTGCTGGATCAGGCATGTGAGCTGTTCGGGATGCCCAACGCCATTTTACTGGAGTTGGGTACGCGCCGCGATGGCGCGCAAGCCGATGACGATTTTCTCGCGCTGCTGGCCTATGATGACCGGCGCGTTCAGTTAAGCGCCAGTGCGCTAGTGGCCGAAGCGACACCACGATTTCGACTTCATGGCACGCAAGGCAGCTATGTAAAGTACGGACTTGACCCTCAAGAAGACCGTTTGAAGGCAGGAGAAGTGCCTGCCGTTAATTGGGGAGAAGATACCCCAGGCACGTTGACGCTGCGCGATGGGCAGGGTGAAAAGGCATCACTGTCAAGCCATGAGCATCCTACTCAGCCGGGTAACTACCTGGCCTATTACCAGGGAATCGTCGAGGCTATTCAAGGCCGTGCTGCGCTACCGGTAGATATCGAAGCCGCGCTACGCTCGATGACGCTTTTGGAAGCGGGGCAGGATAGCTTCCGCCAGCGCCGCTGGATAGCGCTTAAACCCCACTTTTAACCCCAATACGAATGTCGGCACCCGCTTCACGCGGGTGCCTTATTTGCTCGTTCCTCGCAAAACGTTACCACGCGCAACGATTCTTGCTAGATCCGAAAGTAGCGCAAATTTGTAGCGCGTGGTAAGCGCCAGCGCACCCGCAGCGGCGGCCCGGCGCGGAAGCAACGCGAAGCGTTGCCGGGGTTGGGTGGCGGGGTGCAATGGCATAGACATAAGCACGGTGGCACAGCCAAGGCGGCTTGGCGCCGCCACCCGCGGGTGCCTTATTCGCTCGTTCCTCGCAAAACGTTACCACGCGCTACGATTCTCGCTGGATCCGAAAATAGCGCAAATTTGTAGCGCGTGGTAAGCGCAGCGCACCCGCGGAAGCAGCGCGAAGCGCTGCCGGGGTTGGGTGGCGGGGTGTAACACAGCCAAGGCGGCTTGCGCCGCCACCTGCGGGTGCCTTATTTACTCGTTCCTCGCAAAACGTTACCACGCGCTACGATTCTTGCTAGATTCGAAAATCGGGGCCCGCGCTGAAAGGCGGGTCCGACATTACCTCACAACAAATCAGCAGCGTCCTGGCGCTTCTCGTCACGTAATTTATCGCGGGCGATATACAGGGCTGCTATGGCACGCCCTTCATGAAAATCGTCGCGTAGCAAAAGGGCAGGCAGCTCTTCGATGGGGTGGGTCTCGACAATAAGCGGCTCTGGCTCATCACCCGGCAGCCGTTTGGCATACAGGTCGGTCGCGATTAATACCTGCATGCGATGGCGCATATAGTTGGGGGCCAGTGAAAGCTCAACTAAAGGCTCGATGCGGTGAGCGCCAAAGCCGCACTCTTCCATCAATTCACGGTTAGCCGCGGTAATAATATCCTCGCCCGGGTCCACCAGTCCTTTGGGAAGCGTTAATACGTAGTCTTCAAAACCTGCCGCATACTCGCGAATCAGTAACACATGATCAGGGTCAGGCATGGCCACAATCATTACCGCACCACGGTCGGCGCCAGTTAAGCGCTCAAACTGGCGCTCTTCGCCGTTTGAGAAGCGTAAATCCAGTGACTCGATATGAAACAAGCGGCTTTTGGCTACGCTCTCACGGGCCAGTATCTGCGGCTTGCGCAGGTAGCCGGTGGGAGAATCAGATGCTGACATAAGGGCCTCCATGGCTGCTAAATAAGGGTTAGGCTACAATAGCACGCTTACTCTTTTAGACTGGAGCGGCAATGATTGATTGGCGCGAAATTGATACCGTGCTGCTGGATATGGACGGTACGCTGCTGGACCTACACTTTGACAGCCACTTCTGGTTGGAGCATCTCCCGCGCCGTTATAGAGAGCTTCATCAGCTTGATGAAGCATCTCAAAATGCACTCCAGCAGCGCATTATGGGCGAACAGGGCACGCTAAACTGGTACAGCCTGGCGTACTGGAGCCGAGAACTGAATGTCGACGTCGTTGCGCTCAAACGGGAAGTGCAGCATCTAATTGGTCTACGTAGCGATGCACTCGACTTTTTAACGTGGCTAAAGCAGGCCCATCCCCGAGTGATATTGGCCACTAACGCTGATAGAGCCAGTCTATCGCTTAAATTGCCGTTAACAGGGTTGGAAAACTACCTGGATGCCATCATCTCCTCTGAAGATGTAGGGGCGGCGAAAGAGGAGCAGGCGTTTTGGTTTGCACTGCAAGACATCGAACCCTTTGACCCTGCCCGTACCCTGTTTATAGACGATAACTCCCGCGTGCTGGAAAGCGCCCGCGAATTTGGTATCCGGCATTTGTTGGGTATTAAACAGCCAGACAGCCAGCGCCCTGAAAAAGAGCTGCAGGAATTTATCGCTTTGGATCGATTTGCCCAACTGCTGCCAGAAAACCTACCAGGGCAGCAAGGAGAGCGTTAATGAGCGACGCCGTTCGCTTGGATAAGTGGTTATGGGCAGCGCGGTTTTTTAAAACCCGCGCGCTCGCTAAAAAAGCCATTGAAGGTGGCAAGGTGCATTACGACGGTGCGCGTGTCAAAACCAGTAAAAATGTTGAGTTGGGGGCGCTTATTCGCGTGCCTCAGGGGTGGGAAATTTACGAGGTCGAGGTAACAGAGCTTTCTGACCAGCGTCGTGGTGCGCCTGAAGCACGAAAACTCTATGCAGAGACCGCCGAGAGTACCGAGCGGCGCGCCCGTGAGACCGAAGCTCGCAGGCTTACTAATCAAGCCATGCAGCACCCCCTCAAACGGCCTGATAAAAAGCAGCGCCGCGATATACAGCGCTTTCAGCGTCAGCCCGGCGAGTAGCTGACGCTTCCTGCCTTGGGCTGTCTTCACGGCCAAGGCAGACTAGCCCGCCAAGCGCCCATTTTAAGTACCCTTTTACTGCAGGACCTTGTTATGTCTGATCAAATTCAGCGGTTTATGTTTGACCAAACCAACGTACGTGGCGAAATCGTAACGCTAGCCACTGCCTACCATGAAGTGCTCACGCGCCACGCGTATCCGCCCGCCGTTAATGAACTGTTGGGTGAGCTGTTGGCCGCTGTCGCGCTACTAACCGATACCATTAAGTTGGACGGCACCTTAAGCATTGAAGTGCGTGGCCAGGGCGTGTTGTCGCTATTAATGGCGGAGTCCAACCCAGGTGGTGAGCTCCGTGCGATTGCGCGTGTGGCGGAGGATAGCCACTTGCCCAGCGAGCGGGCAGATTTTCGTGAGTTGGTCGGAGAAGGGCAAATTGTCATTACGCTCGACCCGCGTGAAGGCAATCGCTACCAGGGCATTGTCGCGCTGGATCACGAAACGCTCAGTGGCTGTCTGGAAGCCTATTTTGGCAAATCCGAACAGCTGCCTACTCGCTTGTGGTTAGCGGCAGACGGCGAGCGCGCCGGTGGCTTGCTGCTGCAGCGCCTGCCAGATGCCTCGCAAAATCAGGACGTCGATGCGTGGGAGCGCAGCGTCGCGTTGGCCGATACGATCAAGCCTGAGGAGCTTTTGGGGTTAGAGCAGCGCGAAGTACTTTATCGCCTTTACCATGAAGAGACGGTTCGGGTCTTTGATCCTAAAGCGTTGCGCTTTGGCTGTACCTGTTCGCGGGAGCGGATGGCGGGTGGGTTGATCACGTTAGGCGCTGATGAACTGCGCGATATTGTGCGTGAACATGGCGCTATTGATACGCAATGCCACTTCTGTCACACGAAATATCACTACACTGCGGCTGATGTTGAGACATTATTGGAGAACCCGGATGCGCCATCACCGGTTATTCACTGATTATGTAGTCGTTTATCAAGGTGCTGATTAACAGGTTCCTCTCGTAAGGGGCAGCAGTTACAGCGCTTGTAGCGATTCCAACCTAAAAACATTTGAAAACTCACTGCGCTGCAACAAGGAATGTTGTGTATTTGTAGTAGTTTAACTACAAAATGTTTGGTCAAAGCCCCCGTTCCCCGGGGGCTTTCTTTTTGTAATAATGCGCCTGACTTCAGCACCCCCAGCACAATGTATGTTGTTGGGGCGACCTTTTTTGGTGGCGTTAATGACGCCCGGTAACGAGAAAATGGCCGCAAGGCCCAGGAATCGAAATGACCACGACTCAAGCTGCTCCCCAAGCCCATGTGAATCTTAGCAGCGCCGAATTAATCGAGCGCGCCGTGGCCCGTGGTGAAGGCCGCTTGTCGGCGGATGGCGCCTTGGCCGTCAATACTGGCGTACGGACGGGGCGTTCGCCAGCTGACCGCTTCATTGTCGATGAGCCGTCGACGCGTGACAGTATTGATTGGGGCAGCGTCAACCGCCCGTTTGATGCCGTTAAATTCGATGCCCTATGGACGCGGGTTGAAGAGTATCTAAGCCGTCGTGAGTATTTTGTATCTGAGCTGCACGTGGGTAGTGATTCCACCCACTATCTGCCGGTTCGCGCAACCACTGAAACGGCTTGGCAGAATCTTTTCGGCCGCACCATGTTTGTACGTCCGAGCTCTTACAACCCAGCGGGTAAAGATGAGTGGGTCATTCTCAACGCGGCAAACTTTGAGTGCGAGCCGAGCCGTGATGGCACCAACTCTGACGGTTGTGTGATTATCAATTTCGCCGAGAAAAAAGTGCTGATCGCCGGTATGCGTTACGCAGGCGAAATGAAAAAAGCCATGTTCTCGGTACAGAACTTCCTGCTGCCAGCGTCGGACGTGCTGCCTATGCACTGCTCGGCCAACGTGGGTGAAGATGGCGAAACCTGCCTGTTCTTCGGTCTTTCCGGTACGGGTAAAACCACGCTTTCCGCTGACCCGGCACGTTACCTGATCGGTGATGACGAGCACGCTTGGGGCGACGGTATCGTCTTCAACATGGAAGGTGGTTGCTACGCCAAATGTATCGACCTTTCCGAGAAAAACGAGCCGGTTATTTGGAACGCGATTAAGTTCGGCACGGTGCTTGAAAACGTGGTGCTTAATGACCGTCATGAGCCGGACTACGCCGACGACAGCCTAACCCAGAACTCGCGTGCCGCGTATCCGCTTGAGCATATTGAAAAGCGCGTTCTGGAAAATCTGGCGGGCGAGCCTAACGCCATCGTCTTTTTGACCTGCGACATGTCGGGTGTGCTGCCGCCGGTGTCCGTTCTTTCTAAAGAAGCTGCGGCGTACCATTTCCTTTCCGGTTACACCGCTAAGGTTGGCTCTACCGAAATGGGCTCTTCAGAAGGCCTGGCCGCTACGTTCTCTACCTGCTTTGGTGCACCGTTCTTCCCACGCCCGGCGCGTGAATACGCTGATCTTCTGATCAAGCGTGTTGATAAGAAAGACGCTCAGGTTTACCTGGTCAATACCGGTTGGACGGGCGGCGCGTTTGGGGAGGGCGGTTCACGCTTCTCTATCCCAACGACGCGCGCCATCATCAGTGCGATTCAGTCAGGCGTGTTGCGCGATGTAGAAACTCGACATATCGAAGGCTTGAACCTTGACGTGCCTGTCGCTGTGCCAGGCGTTGACGCCAGCCTACTTGACCCGCGCGAGACTTGGCAAGACCGCGCTGCCTACGATCAGCACCTGAAAGAGCTAGCGACTAAATTCGTGGATAACTTCAAGAAGTTTGAAGGGGTGAGCGAAGCGATCCTCAAGGCAGGCCCGCAGTTGGGTTGATATTGAGTAGGGTGCAAAGCACGTCTTCCAGAAAGCCGCCTCACTTTGAGGCGGCTTTCTGCTATCCGCGTCGATGAACGACGGGTAATGAGCAAGCCTTTGCTGAACAATGCTTGAATACTGCAACTGTGTTATCGGTATCGCTGTACATTGGGTACTCATTAGTATGTGTTGTTGACATAAGTTTAATCATGATTAAGGTTAAGTGTGCCGTTGATGGTCTCTAGAGGTAATAACGTAAAGAGAAATACCGCGCAGGGAGATAGCGTACGGCGGTAATTGCCTCTATGGGTTTTTAAACGACAGTGTTCTATCCGTTCGATATAACGTATTAGCGAGAACTGTAAAAATCCTTCAGTGGATTTTTTTAAACGTAGTTTTTCAAAGACCACTGATTAAAAAAATGCTTAGAAGCAAGGAATAAACGAGACTTACAGAGAATAAATGAGTATTCCGAGCTGATGTTTAACGCAGTAGTATCAGGCGCAGCCACGCTATCAACGGTAGCTAATGCGCTCAACCGTTCTGGCACGACGATCATGCTTCAGTATAAGAAGCAGCGCTGGTAAATGGCTTCCATGATAACTGTCCAGAGCTGAATGAAATATGCCATTGAAGAGGCAAGCGAATGGGGCTATCTACTGGAATGAAAACGGATATCGAAAGCGCGTTAAAGGCAGGCATGGAGGCGGGGCGAGCAGCGCATGGAGGTAAGAACGCTGATTATATCCCCTATCTAGCCTCTGTTGATCCTGAGCTGTTTTCACTTGCCATCATAACGGCAGATGGCCAAGTCTATACCGAAGGGGATTGCGACTACGCGTTTGCAATTGAGTCGATCTCAAAAGTATTTACGTTGGCGATGGTCATGGAGAATATCGGCCCTGACGCTGTTCGCGATAAAATTGGAGATAGCCCAACGGGACTGCCCTTCAATTCCATCATCGCACTGGAGTTAAATAACGACAAGCCTCTCTCTCCGCTTGTCAATGCCGGCGCTATAGCGACGGTAAGCCTTGTGCCAGGGGAGAGTGCAGACGAATGCTTTGAGGCTATTCTCCAGTGCCAGCGTGAATTTGCGGGACGAGATCTTGCCATGAGCGCCGAGATTAATGCATCCGAGCAGTCTACCAACGCCCATAATCGGGCTATCGCATGGCTGCTTGAAAGCGCTGGTGCGTGTTATAGCGACCCGGTACGCACTGTCGATGTCTATACACGGCAATGCTCTACCCTGATTAATTGCAAGGATCTTGCCACGATGGGAGCAACGCTTGTTGCAGGTGGTATTAATCCGTTAACCAAGCGACAGGTCATGGATGCGCGTTATGTCCATTATATATTGGCTGAAATGATGATGGAGGGACTTTACACGGCTTCTGGAGACTGGGCTTATGAGGTAGGCTTGCCCGCGAAGAGTGGTGTTGGTGGGGGTATTCTCGCTGTCATGCCGGGGCAGCTTGCGATAGCTGCTTTTTCTCCTCGCTTGGATGAGGCTGGCAATAGCATTCGTGGTCAGGCCGCCGTCAAGGCTGCTGCGGCATCGCTGGGTCTCAATCTCTTCAAGGCTCCTTGCCAGTAAATGCCTTGAAGAAAGAAGGTGACTGTTCATGGCAATTAAGGGGGCGGCCACGACCTGAACGATCTTTTATCCCCATTGCTATAAAGGGAGCCTTGTGCAGATAAAGCGGTAGTAGGCTGATTGTGATACCTTGTCAGCACTAAAAAATGCTGCATGAGTTAGTTGCAATTTATGGATGTCAATCAGCGAATTATTTCCCGCTTAGCCGGCGAGCTAGGCGTGCGTACCCAGCAAGTAGCGGCCACGGTAGAGCTGTTGGATGGCGGTGCCACCGTGCCGTTTATTGCCCGTTACCGTAAAGAAATTACCGGGGCATTAGATGATACCCAACTGCGTCAGTTGGATGAGCGGTTGCGCTACCTGCGTGAGCTTGAAGAGCGCCGTGTCGCCGTTCTGGCAGCCATTGATGAGCAGGGTAAGCTGGATGCATCGCTCAAGGCGAGCATTGACGCGGCAGAAACCAAGCAACGCCTTGAAGATCTCTATTTACCCTTTAAGAAAAAACGCCGTACCAAGGCACAAATTGCCCGTGAAGCGGGGCTTGAGCCGTTGGCGGATGCGCTGTTAGCGAACCCCGCGCTTGATCCTGAAACAGAAGCAGCCGGTTACCTGTGCCCGGCAGAGGGTGATGTTCCCGCCATTGAAGATGCCAAAGCGGCGCTAGACGGCGCTAAGCAAATCCTGATGGAGCGTTTTGCCGAAGACCCAGAACTGATTGGGCGACTGCGCGAGCGGCTCTGGCAGGAAGGCGAGCTTAGCGCCCGGATGTTGGATGGCAAGGAGCAGGAAGGCGCTAAATTCGCGGACTACTTCGAGCACGATGAAAAGCTTGCCAAAGTGCCTTCACACCGTGCGCTTGCCATGTTCCGTGGCCGTAATGAAGGCGTGCTGAGCCTCGCTATTCGCCTGCCCGGTGAAGATGATGCCCCTATTCATCCCGCTCAGGTGGCAATTGCCAAACAAGTCGGTATTAGCGATGAGGGCCGCGCTGCTGATAAATGGTTGGGCGAGGTGGTCCGTTGGACGTGGCGTGTAAAACTCTACACAGCGCTTGAAACCGAGCTGCTTGGGCGTTTGCGCGAGCAGGCTGAGCAAACCGCCATTGAGGTGTTTGCCGCCAATCTGAAAGATCTGCTGTTGGCCGCGCCCGCTGGGCAAAAAATCACCCTGGCGCTTGATCCTGGTTTGCGTACCGGCTGTAAGGTGGCGGTCATTGATGCAACCGGGCAGTTTATTGATCAGGCCACCATTTACCCGCATGCGCCACAAAACCGTTGGGATGAGTCGCTCAACGTGTTGGCTAAGCTCGTTAAGCAGCATGGCGTTCAACTGGTTGCTGTTGGGAATGGTACCGCCAGCCGTGAAACCGACAAGCTGGCAGGGGAGCTACTGAAAGCACTGGCGCCCGAGTATCGGGTCAGTAAAGTGATGGTGTCGGAAGCTGGAGCGTCTGTTTACTCCGCTTCGGAATACGCTTCTCGTGAATTGCCGGATCTTGATGTCACCATACGCGGTGCGGTGTCGATTGCTCGTCGCTTGCAGGACCCGCTGGCTGAGCTGGTTAAAATTGAGCCCAAGTCGATTGGCGTAGGCCAGTATCAGCATGATGTTTCTCAGGTGCAGCTATCGCGTAGCCTGGAGGCTGTCATTGAAGATTGTGTTAACGCCGTGGGGGTTGACCTTAACACGGCGTCCAGCGCCTTGCTCTCTCGGGTGGCAGGCCTAAGCGCAGCGATAGCTGAGAATATCGTGGCCCAGCGCAATAGCCTTGGTGCGTTTAAAAGTCGTAAAGCACTGCTGGATGTTAGCCGCTTGGGCCCCAAAACCTTTGAGCAGTGCGCCGGCTTTTTGCGCATCAGCAATGCGGGTAACCCGTTGGATGCAAGCGCCGTTCACCCGGAAGCCTATACCCTGGTCGAGCGCATCGCCAAACAGAGTGGCCGTGATGTTAAGGGCTTGATTGGCGATAGCGCTGCGCTGAAAGCGTTAAAGCCCGCTGATTTTGCCGATGAGCGCTTTGGTGTGCCCACGGTCAGCGACATTCTGAGCGAGCTTGATAAGCCGGGTCGTGACCCACGGCCTGAATTTAAAGCTGCGGAATTCCGTGAGGGCGTAGAAACGCTCAAGGATCTGAAGCTGGGCATGGTGCTGGAGGGTACCGTGACGAACGTAACGCCCTTTGGTGCGTTTGTAGATATTGGCGTCCATCAGGATGGCCTGGTGCATATTTCCGCACTGTCTGATCGCTTTATTGACGACCCGCGCAGCGTGGTTAAAGCGGGTGATATTGTGTCGGTAAAAGTGATGAGCGTGGATATTGCCCGTAAGCGGGTGGGGCTTTCCATGCGCCTGAATGATGAGCCGGAGAGTGAGCAAGAGCGCGCGTCATCAGCCGTTAATAAAGGGTCGCAAAAATCACCACGTAGCCAACGACCTGCCAGTAAGAACGCGGAAACTTCGGCGCCAATGGGGGCGCTGGGGGCGGCATTGCTGAAAGCCAAGCAGGGCAAGTAGACGCATACGTTGAGTGCTAACGTAACTTGAAGGCTTGCGTGGCTTGAAAATACGTGTCTTGAAAATACATGTCTTGAAAATATTAGGGTTGCCGCCATATCCTGCCTTTTATTATTGATGGATATGCTGGCGATGCCACCTGATTTCACCATGGCTCGTCCAAAATGGGCCTTACTGACAAGGAGTGTTCACCTTGCCTGAACCACTCACTGTGCCATCTTCGTTGACCTCTCAGGTTGAGCGCTTGTTGCCCAGCGCGCGCTTGGGCCGCATGGGTCGCTTACGCCGCGGGCTGGAAAAAGAAGGACTGCGGGTTGATGCAAACGGCCATATTGCGCAAACCCCGCACCCAAGAGCTTTGGGTTCCAAGCTAACGCACCCGCATATCACCACTGATTATTCAGAAGCGTTGATTGAATACATTACCCCGGTGTATTCGCAGCCACGTGAAGCCTTGGCCTTTTTATCGGATCTGCACACCTTTACCTATCAGCACCTTGACCAGGAGTGGGTCTGGCCGGGGAGTATGCCGTCACGGCTTTCAGGTAATGCCAGCGTGCCCATTGCGGATTACGGCTCTTCCAACGTCGGCACCATGAAGCACGTCTACCGTAAAGGGCTGGACGTACGCTATGGGCGGATCATGCAGGCAATTGCTGGCGTACACTACAACGTCTCGTTACCTGATGATATGTGGCACGCGCTGCGCGAGCTGGAAGGTGCGAATAATATCCCGTTTAACGACTATCGTTCGACGCGCTATTTTGGCCTTATCCGTAATTTTCGACGTCATAGCTGGCTGCTGCTTTATCTGTTTGGCGCTTCGCCTGCGGTAGATAAAAGCTTTTTGCCTAACGGCAATGTGCCTGAAAAGTTGAAGCCACTCAACGACGATACGTTTTATGCACCGTTCGCTACAACGCTGCGTATGTCGGATTTAGGCTATCAAAACAAGGTCCAGGCTCAGCTTAAAATTTGTTTTAACTCGCTATCCAATTATGTGAACACGTTGCGCCATGCGATTTCAACGCCATGGCCGGATTATGAAAAACTCGGCGTTAATGTAGAGGGTAACTGGCAGCAGTTGAATGCCAATATTCTCCAGATAGAGAACGAGTACTACAGCGATATTCGTCCCAAGCGCGTCGCCAAGCATAACGAAACGCCTAGCCAGGCGCTTGAAGCGCGCGGTGTTGAGTATATTGAAGTGCGCTGTTTGGACCTGAACCCCTTTGACCCGCTGGGTGTCACCGAGACACAGATGCGCTTTGTAGACACCTTCCTGATGTGGTGTTTACTCAGCGATAGCCCGTGGATTTCTGATGATGAGTGCGACCGCCTGGACGACAACCGTCGTTGGGTGGTGGAGCGCGGCCGTGACCCAGAGTTAACGCTGATTCGTAATGGCCAGACCACCTCGGTTAGTGAGTGGGGCGAGCAGATTTTTGCAGAATTGCACGAAGTCGCCCGCCTGCTGGATGCTGTGGAAGACGATGCGCCTCACGCGGCAGCACTCAAGGAGCTGGCCCCGCGTTTGCGAGATCCTTCGCTGACGCCCTCGGCTCAGCTGTTGGCGCTTATGAAAGAGGGTAATGGTTCGTTAAGTGATACGCTGCTTGGGCTGGCCAAGGAGCAGAGCGAAAAGCTTAAAAATACACCCATGCAACGCTCACGCGAAGCCTTGCTTGACCAGTTGATTGAGACCTCGCATCAGCAGCAGAAAGATATAGAAGCGGCAGACCAGGAGAGTTTTGCTGACTTCCTCGATACGTACTTTACCAAAGCGCGTGAATCGCGCGCGTTGTCTGCGTTACTACTTGAGGAGAGGCAATGAAGCCCACAGCACTTCGCCCCGTGGCCCTTGCAGGCTTGGCATTTTGTGTCTTGATGATGGCCGTCGCGCTGGGCCTTGAGCATATTATGGGTCTTGAACCCTGCCCGCTGTGCATTTTTCAGCGCGTAGCGGTCATTGCTGCAGGCGTGATCTTTGCGGTTGCGGCTATCCACAACCCAAGCGGCTGTGTGGGAAAAGGCATTTACGGCGTGTTGGGGTTGATAGCGGTATCCGCCGGAGCGTTTATTGCAGGTCGTCATGTGTGGCTGCAAACCCTCCCGGCCGACGAGGTACCGTCCTGTGGCCCAGGCCTTGGCTACATGATGGATATCTTGCCCATGCAGGATGTCGTTGCCATGGTGTTGACCGGCTCGGGTGAGTGCGCCGAGATTGATTTTACGTTCATGGGAGCTTCTCTGCCTGCCTGGACATTCCTCGGCTTTGTTATCCTGGCGCTTGTACCTCTGCGGATATTGTGGCTAGCTATCAAGCGGTAGATGGCTGTTTGTGCGGCCAGCGTTTTGGCTGGCCGCGAGTATCAAGGAAACGGCCCCTAATAGAATTGACAGAGAAAGGTGGAAAAGCGAGCCTTACTCGGTTGTAGGTGGCTATTAGCAAGGAGAAGCCCATGCTCGAAGATTGCAAAAATGCCCAAGAGCGCTGGGGAGGCGTTCATGGCTTGATTGACCGCTGGCTGGAGCAGCGCCGCGCACTTTTGGTGAGTTTTATCGAGCTAAAGGATGCCTGCGACACTGAATTAGAAGCCGTTAGCAAAGAGCGCATTGATACCTTTAGCCAAACACTAATGGATTATATCAGCGCTGGGCATTTTGAGATTTACCCACAACTCGCGGAAGAAGCGAAAGCCTTTGATGATGAGAGTGCGCTGCACATCGCATCACGGCTTTTAGAACGCCTTGAGATGTCTACGCAAATGGTGCTTGAGTTCGACCAGGATTACGAGTCACCTGTGCGTTGCCAGCAGCATTTGGTGCGGCTACCCGCCTGGATTGACCGCTTGGCAAAAGGCCTCACTGAGCGTTTTGCGTTAGAAGATCAACTCATTGCCCGTTTGCACGCCGCCAATACCCCCAATTAAACCGTTTTCGGCTTAATTGCTTTACTTAGCGCCAGATATAAGCACCCTTGAAGGTGCTTTTTGCCGAGCCCCTCCCGAATGATATTCCCTGACGCCCTAGTGTAACTGGGCGATACCTGCTGCTTAATTGAGGCTAAACGAGCCAATACTGTTTCTTTTTATGAAGGAGACGTTTACGTAAGTTGATTTGGTAATAAATAAGCTATAGTTTGCCTGAAGTGTGGTTTAACTATTAATAAGATGAGGAAGAGTAGTATGCGACGTTTTTCCAAGCCTTGTTTAGCAGGTTTTTGCCTATCGGCGATCAGTATCGCCCTCGCGCCCACAGTGGCCGCATGTACTTCCCTTCTTTATAGCGACGCAAATGACAAATTTTATGCAGGTCGTACCATGGAGTTGCCCATGGAGCTACCTTATAAAGTGTCCTACTTTCCAGCAGGCACAAGCTTTGGCTCGCAGGCTGACAAACATCACGTGCTGGACTTTACCGGCCAAAACGCCTTTGTCGCCGTTACGGTGCCGGACCCCGTATCAAAAGATTTAAAAGTAGCTGAAGGCGTTAACGACAAGGGTTTGACGTTTGGCTTGCTGGCGTATGCCAGCACCGAAGGCCCCGCCGATATGGTTAACAATACGCAGGCGGTGTTGGCAGCTATCGACCTCGGCGCTTGGACGCTTTCTCAGTTTTCTACCGTTGACGAAGTAAAGCAGGCGTTAGAAGAACAACCTGTTATGGTGACGTCGCTACTGCCGATGGGCGTGCTGGATACGCCGTTTCACTACACGTTGCACGATGCCACGGGCAAATCCATCGTGATTGAGTTTGCCAATCACGAGCAGAATGTTATCGACAACCCGCTAGGGGTCATGACCAATGGGCCAGAATTTTCCTGGCACATGACCAACCTGAATAACTACACGTTTTTAAGTAACATTGACCAATCAAAGCTGGAACTGAGTGGGGTAAAACTTGCTCAGCCTGACTCAGGAATTGCGACGGCCGGGCTGCCTGCATCAAATACGTCAGTTGGGCGCTTTGTCCGCGCTATTTACTACTCCCAGTTTGCTGAAAAAGCGGAAAATGCAGACAGCGCCATTACGACGCTTGCCCATGTCATGAATAACTTTGACCGGCCGCGCGGTATTACCATCGACAACCGGTTCCGCGATTCGATTGAAAATATTGCTGCCCCCGGCGTTAATGATGACCGTGTCTACACCTCGGAGTACACCTCATGGACGTCACTGATTGACCTTCAACAGCGGACGCTTCACCTACGCTCTTACGATAGCCTTAACTACATCCATTTCGATCTGGATGAGCTCACGGATATTGATGAGATCCGTCATGTTGAACTCAAGGATGTGGTTCATGGCCCGCAAGATGCCACGCTGGCCCTGAGTCAATAAGCTAGCGTTTACAGGGCTGGTATTTACAGAGCTGGTGTTTATAAGAGAAAGGGGGCCGCTCAAATGCCCCTGTGTTCGTCTGGCCTCTACGGCTTGTGGCGGTGTAGTTTGCCACCCAGCACCAGCATGCAGGGCGTCAGCAGGAGGGTGAGGGCGGTCGCGAAGGTAAGTCCACCGGCAATGGCGCTCGACATCTGTGTCCACCACTGCGCTGAAGGGGCGTTGAACCCAAGTGACGGTGCGAACAGGTTGACGTTCATGCCCAGTACCATCGGCATCAAACCCAGTACCGTGGTGATTGCCGTTAACAGTACAGGGCGAAGCCGCAAACAGCCTGCTTCCAATGCGGCCTCGCCCGGTGCCATCCCTTCAAGACGTAGCTCATTATAGGTATCGATTAATACGATATTGTTATTCACCACGATACCGGCCAGCGCAATGACCCCCATACCGACCATCACAATGCCAAAGGCCTGGCCCGTGATCAGCAGCCCTATCAATATTCCAGCTGTCGAGAAGACGATGGCCGAAAGCACTAGAATCGCTTGGTAGAAGCTGTTGAATTGAGTCACCAGGATCAGCGACATCAGCCCAATAGCGACAAAGAACGCGCTAATCAAGAACTGCATCGCCTCTAGTTGGTCCTCTTGCTCACCGGCCACATTCACCATCAAATCATCGGGCAGCTTGTCTTGCGCTGCCTGAAACAGTGCCCTTAAACGTTCATCTGCCAGATACCCCGGCGCCAAATCAGCTTCGACGGTAATGGCTCGGCGCCCATTAATACGATTAAGTGTGCCTACTTTGGATGCTGGAGTAATCTCCACGAAGTGAGAAATAGGCACCTGCCCGCGCGGTGTGTTTATCGTCATGCGGCCGAGTTGGTCGAGTGAGCGCCAACCTTCCGGTAACCGAATTCGAATATCGACCTCATCACTAACGTCAGGCGGCCGGTAGCTGGCCACCTGTAAACCGTTGGTAAGCAGTTGCACCGCACTGCCAATGGTCGTGATATCAGTGCCCATGCGCGCGGCCGCTTCCCGGTCAACATTGACCTGCCACTCCACGCCTGGCAGGCTACGGTTATCCTGAATGGCCACGAAGCCCCCGAGCTCATGCATGATGGCTTGTAACTGGTCCACCCCCGCATCGGCAACGGCTGGGTTCATGGCGCTGACTTCCAGAACGATAGGCTTTCCGCCTCCTGGCCCCATCTCCTGCTCCTGGAACTCCAAGCGAATGCCGGGAATGTCGCTGGCGCGTTCGGCCATGTCGGCCAAAATTTCTCGGGAAGGGCGGCGTTCATACCAATCAATAAACTGAAACTGGAGCACGCCGATAACATCGTTACCCAGTTGCTCGTTTGGAACAGCAAACGAACGCGCATAGAGCGCCTGTACTTCGCTCATCCCTGATAGTCGTGCCTCCACGCGCTGAACAATGGCATCCGCCTCCAGAGCAGAGAAGTCGCCACGGGCGCGTACCAACACCTGGGCGCTGTCCGGCTCAACGTTGGGGAAGAAGTCGACCCCGTGATTGAGGCGCCCGTAGGATGTGTAAATTAACGCCAGCAGCAGCACGGCAATGATAAGTACCCAGCCAGGGCGGGCCAGTAGGCGGGAAAGTAAGCGCCGGTAGGCGCGCCCCAGCCGAGTACTTTGGTCGGGGCGAGCTCCGCCCTGTGTCGGCTCGGTTGCCGTACGGGTAAACAGTCGCCCAAGCGTGGGTAAGAAAATCAGCGCCATGGCCAGCGACGCCAGTAAACAGAGAATAACGGTTGCAGGCAGGTACTTCATAAACTGACCGACCATGCCGGGCCAAAACAGCAGGGGGATAAACACCGCGAGTGTCGTGGCGGTAGAGGCGATAACCGGCCAACTCATACGTGAGGCGGCATTCAGCCATGCTTGGTGAGGCGATTGCCCCTCGCGCAGATGACGATCCGCCAGCTCGCTCACCACAATTGCCCCATCTACCAGCATGCCCGCGACCAGAATCAAGGCGAAGAGCACCACAATGTTGAGCGTGAACCCAAACGCCCAGACCAGCAGAATACCGGTTAAAAAGGCGCCAGGAATAGTCAGGCCCACCAGAAGCGCCATGCGCAAACCCATCACGGCAACCACCACGATGAGCACCAGTACTACGGCGGTCAGTACGTTATTGAGAAGCTCTGAGAGCATATCCTCAACCGTGACCGATTGGTCGAGAATGGTGGTGATATTTAACTGCTCGGGCAGCAAATCACTTGCCTGGTCGAGTGTCTCGCGCACAGCAGCAATGGTGGCAATAATGTTGGCACCAGCGCGTTTGGATATTTCCAATACTACGGCGGGCTGGTCATCAATACGCGCAAAGCCTGCGGGGTCTTTAAAGGTTGGGTGAATCCAGGCGACGTCGCCAAAGGTAACAACGCGGTCCTCATCCACCTTCACCGGCATATTCATAACATCTTCAAGCGACTCGATAACGCCGGGCACCTTCAGCGCCATACGGCCTGCGCCAGTATCCAAGCTGCCTGCCGCTACCAGCCGGTTGTTATTGGAGACGATGTTAAACAGCTCATTGAAATCGATGCCGTAACTCTCCAGCACCAGTGGGTCGACCACGATCTCCAGCAAGTCCTCCTGTTCACCACCAATATCCACTTCCAGAACATCAGCGATGCCTTCAATCTCCTCCTTTAGGCGGCGCGCCACGGTAATCCGTTCTCGGGTATCCAACTGCCCCGAAAGGCCAATGCTGAGTACCGGAAACTCTGACACATTGACTTCCATAACCCGTGGTTCATCCGCTTCGGAAGGTAAGTCGCTGCGGGCGATATCAACGCGGTCACGAACGTCGGAAAGCGCCGTGTCAGGGTCAAAGCCTGGGTCAAACTCCAGTGAAATAGAGGCGTGGCCTTCGTTGGATTGGGCCGTGAACTTGCGCAGTCCTGCAATGCCGCGCAGTTCCTGCTCCATAGGACGAATCAGCAGGCGCTCGCCATCCTCCGGGCTCACACCCTCCAGCGTTAGCGAAACGTAAATCAGCGGAATCGTAACGTCGGGGTTGGCTTCCTTGGGAATGACCTGCCAGGCAACCACGCCTGCCAGCAGCAGGCTAACCAGCAGAAACAGCGTGGTGCGCGTATGGTGAAGCGCGGCATCAATCAACTGGCGCATTAGCGGGCCTCGGATGCAGCGTCAACAGAAACAGGCTCGACAACCTCACCTGCATTCACCAGGCCTGCGCCCAGCGTGATTAAGCGCACCTGATCGGGCAGCCCACTGACGTAGGCACTTTCAATCGTCGCGCTAACCAGCTCCACCGGCGTCTCAATCACTTCGTTATCGGCATTGATATGCTTGATAGTCAGCTGGTTTTCATGGCCAAGAGACAGCAGCGCAGGTGAGAGGCTGTGTACAGAGCGGGGCGGCAGGGTAATCGTAAGCTCCGCGCTACCGCCGGACATGGGCAGCTGCAAAGGGTTATCCAGCGTTGCTTCGACATAGAACGTACGCGTCGCTTCATTGGCCCGGCGGCTAATAAAGCTCAGCTCGCCATCAAGATGAGCGCCATTGAGCAAGCGAGCCGTAACGGGCAGGCCGACGGCCAAGTCACCTACTTGCTGTTGAGACACCCAAGCGGTGCCGGTTAAACGGCGATCATCTACCAGTCGTCCCCACTCTTCGCCGGGTTGAACAAGGTCACCCAATTCAACCTCAATACGGTCCAGCGTGCCGCTAAACGGGGCTTGGGGGCGTGAGTCGGCCAGCTGTTTTTCAAGCTGAGCGACTTGCGCTGCACTCGCGCTTAACGAGGCTTGTAAGCGTAGGAGTTCGGGCTGGGAAATAAGCTGACGATCACGCAAATTCTGGGCGCCGGAGTATTCGGCTTGGGCGAGTTCAAGCTCATCGCGGGCTTGCTGCAAGCGTTCTGGCAGGGCGTCGTTATCCAACACAAGCAGCGTATCCCCGGCCTCAACAGGGCTCCCCTGGGCAATAGGTTTTTCAACGACAAACCCGCCGACGTTGGCGCGCAGGGTGACCTCACGCTCGGCAGTTAGCTGGCCTTGAACCAATTGCTGAGGGATGTAAGGCATGCTGTCGAGTGTCATCACTTCAACGCGAGGGCCACTTACTGAACTACTTTGTGCCTCGGGAGGCGCAGCTTGAAAGCGCTGAAAATCGCCCAGCACTAACCAAATGACCAGACCCAATACCAGTAAGCTGGCCAGCATATAAGAAGAGGGAAGTTTGCGCATAAAGGGGGATCTATCCCTGGCAACTGTGTGCAACGACACACGAACAAGAAAAAAGGTGCAGCGATACAATAGCGCAACCAACGGCTTGCAGCGAGTGATTGGCAGGCCCGATGAAGGCAAAGTCACCGTATGGATGATTGAGTTTTTGCATGACTGCGCATAACATCTTGGCATCTTGAGTTCTGTCGACCCATTTGAAGGCGAACCAACCAAGGAGCAATGATGAAAGATCCAGTACGTATTGCGATTACCGGCGGTGCCGGCCAGATCAGTTACTCTCTTATTTTCCGCATCGCCGCTGGCGATATGCTGGGGCCGGATCAGCCTGTCATTCTTCAGCTGCTCGAAATTCCGCAAGCAATGGACGCGCTGAACGGCGTAGTAATGGAAGTCAACGACTGCGCCTTCCCGCTGGTACAAGACATTGTTGCCACTGACGATGCCAACGTTGCATTTAAAGATGCTGACTTCGCCCTGTTAGTCGGTGCGCGCCCGCGTGGCCCGGGTATGGAGCGCAAAGATCTGCTGGAAGCCAACGCCGCGATCTTCTCAGTACAAGGTAAAGCGCTGAACGATAACGCTAGCCGTGACGTTAAAGTGTTGGTGGTGGGTAACCCGGCCAACACCAACGCGCTGATTGCTTCCTGCAATGCGCCGGACCTGGACAAAGGTCAGTTCACTGCAATGACGCGCCTGGACCATAACCGCGCCCTGACGCAGCTGGCCCAGAAAACTGGCAAGCACGTGACCGACGTTGAAAACATGATCATCTGGGGCAACCACAGCGCGACCCAGTACCCCGATATCGCTCAGTGCAAGGTTGACGGTAAAGCGGCGTTTGATCTGGTTGAACGTGACTGGTACGAAAACGACTTTATCCCGACGGTACAGCAGCGCGGCGCGGCCATCATCAAAGCACGCGGCGCGTCTTCTGCCGCCTCCGCTGCCTCTTCAGCCATCGACCACATGCGTGATTGGGCACTGGGTACCAACGGCATCGTCAGCATGGCGATTCCATCTGACGGCAGCTACGGCATCGCCGAAGGTATCATCTACTCCTACCCGGTGCGTTGCCAGGGTGGCAAGTATGAAATCGTTCAAGGCTTTGAGCTTGACGAATTCAGCCAAGAGAAGATGAAAGCAACCGAGAAAGAATTGCGTGAAGAGCGCGCAGCCGTTGAGCACCTGCTCGGCTAAACGCTCGGCTGGCGCTGCTAGCTAATGCAAACCCCGCAAGCACTGCTTGCGGGGTTTTTTATTGCTGTTATTTAGCCCAGGGCGGCTTGGCGCCGCCATTCGCGGGTGCCTTGCCGCTCGTTCCTCACGGCGCGTTACCGCGCGCTACAATGTGTGCAGCCATCTGAGGGGATTCTTGTAGCGCGTGGTAAGCGCAGCGCACCCGCAAAAGCAGCGCGCAGCGGTGCCGGGGTCAATGCGGTGGCACATCAGGGGCGTCGTACCGCCGCCATTCGCGGGTGCCTTGCCGTTCGTTCCTCACGGCGCGTTACCACGCGCTACGATATGTGCAGCTATCTGTTAGGTGGTTCTTGTAGCGCGTGGTAAGCGCCAGCGCACCCGCAGCGGCGGCCCGGCGCGGAAACAGCGCGTAGCGGTGCCGGGGTTGGTTATGTGCCTTTAGGCGGCTTGGCGCCGCCATTCGCGGGTGCCTTGCCGTTCGTTCCTCACGGCGCGTTACCGCGCGCTACGATGTGTGCAGCCATCTGTTAGGTGATTCTCGTAGTGCGTGGTAAGCGAAGCGCACCCGCAAAAGCAGCGCGTAGCGGTGCCGGGGTTGATTATCTAGGCGCCGTACCGTCGCCATCCGTGGGAGCCGTGTGCAGCCACCTGACAGGTGATTCTCTTAAAGCGCTAATCACGAAGGCTCATGATTCGCCATTGGCGCTGTTCGGCTACCTGGCGAAGGGTGTTGTCCGGGTCAACGGCTACGGGGTGATCAACCTCTTCAAGCAGCGGCAGGTCGTTATGTGAGTCGCTGTAGAACCAAGCGCCGTCCAGCGTAAAGTCCTTGTCTTCTAACCATTCATGCAAGCGGGTAATTTTGCCTTCCCGATAACTGGGGATGCCGGAGACGCGCCCGGTATACCGGCCATTCTCCATTTCCGGGGTAACCGCGATCAAATAATCAACGCCCAAACGCTCAGCAATGGGGGCGGTAATAAAATGGTTGGTCGCGGTCACAATAAGTAGCGTGTCGCCCCGGGTGCGGTGCCGTGCCAATAGCTCTTCGGCCTTGGGCAGAATATGCGGTTCTATCTTGCTGGCCATAAATTGCTGATGCCAGGCCGCTAACTGTTCGGGCGTGTTATCCGCTAACGGTTTAAGTGCCACTTCCAGAAACGCCGCCATATCCAGCGTGCCCGCCTTGTAATCGGCCATAAAACGCTCATTGGCTTCGCGATAGGCGATGGGGTCTACAGCGCCTTGCTCGAGTAAAAACTCACCCCATGCATGATCGCTGTCGATGGATATCAGCGTATTATCCAGATCGAAAATAGCCAGGCTCACGGCGCTCCCCTTGTGGTCGATTGTCGTTTGAAATTTATAGGTATGAACGGCAAAACAAAGGGGCGGATTATCGCAGAGTCCTTGGTTCTTTCCCACCCGAGCCGCGCACGCGTTCACGACTTAGCGTTATATTGTATTGATACGCTTGTCGCCCTTGTGGAAAAATGGGGATAACTGAAAATTTAATAAGGTGATGTCCGTGATCGACGCTGACGGCTTTCGCCCCAATGTTGGCATTATAATTGCCAACAGCCAGGGGCAGCTGCTTTGGGCGCGTCGTGTAGGACAGAATGCGTGGCAGTTTCCCCAGGGAGGCATTAACGCAAGCGAAACACCGCAACAGGCTCTTTTTCGTGAGCTTTTTGAGGAAATCGGCCTAACCGCCGATGATGTTGATATTATCGCCTGTACCCGGGGATGGCTGCGCTACCGTCTACCACGACGCATGATTCGTACCCATTCACGGCCAGTGTGTATTGGCCAAAAACAGAAATGGTATTTGCTAAAAATTCGCTGTCAGGAAAATCGAATTTGTATGACGGCAACGCCCAAACCTGAATTCGATGGTTGGCGGTGGGTGAGCTATTGGTACCCACTCGGGCAAGTGGTACCGTTCAAACGAGAGGTGTATCGGCGCGCGCTAAGAGAGCTTTCTCCCCGCGTTCAGCGCTTGGCACAAGATGATGAAAGATAACGTGCTCCACGGCTCTGGATGAGCGGTGAAAGTCTGTCGAAAAGATCCTCAGCGAGGCAAACAATGTGAAAAGTAAAACGTCCATGCTTGAGGTATTGCGTCGTGTTATTCAGGAAGTAAATGGTGCACGCAACCTGGACGTCGCGCTGTCGACGATGGTGCGTCGTATCCGTAAGGCCATGCAGACCGATGTGTGCTCATTCTACCTTTATGATAAAGAGCTTGAGTCGCTCGTTTTAATGGAAACGATTGGTCTGCGTACTCAAGCGGTAGGACACGTTGTGCTGCCGTTAGGGGAGGGGCTGGTGGGCCTGGTAGCCAAGCGCAGCGAGCCCTTGAACCTGGAAGACGCACGGCTCCACCCTCATTTTCGCTATTTTGAAGCGACCGGTGAGGAGCGCTATTCCAGCTTTCTAGGCGTCCCGATTATTCACCAGCGCCATATGCTGGGTGTGCTGGTTGTTCAGCAAGCTGAAAAACGCCGCTATGATGATCAAGATGAAGCCTTCCTGGTCACCATGGCCGCTCAGTTGGCAGGCGTGCTGGCTCATGCGCTGGCAACGGGTAACCTTGCGCGGCCTGCATTACCGGGCGGGCAGGCCATGTTTAAAGGGGTCGCGGCGTCACCTGGTATTGCCATGGGCGAGGTGGTCGTTATTACGCCACCGGCTGACCTTAATAGCGTGCCAGACCTTATTCCCAATAATGAAGCGTATGAAATTGCGCGTTTAAAAGAGGCGATCGGTAAAACGCGCGATGAAATTCGTGCAGCGGCCGAGCGGCTAGCCAGTCGAATCTCCACCCAGGAACTGGCGCTTTTTGATGTTTACCAGCAAATGCTGGGTGAAGCAGCCCTTTCTGAAGAGGTCGAAAAGCGTATTCGTGAAGGGCAATGGGCGCCAGGTGCGCTGGCCGATGTGGTGCGACGCCACGTTCAATATCTGGAGCGGGTAGATGACGATTATCTCCGCGAGCGCGCTGCGGATATTCGTGATTTAGGCCGCCGGGTATTAGCCCATTTGCAAGAGGGGGCACCTTCAACGCCCGAAACCTACCCCGATAATGCCATTTTAGTGGGCGATGAAATTAGTGTCGCCATGTTGGGCGAAGTGCCGCGAGAGAAGCTCAAGGGGCTGGTTTCTGTGCGAGGTTCAGGTACATCGCACGTTGCCATTGTCGCCCGTGCTATGGGGATCCCCACGGTGCTGGGCATGATGGATTTACCATTGCCACGCTTAAATGGCGCACCGGTTGTGTTGGATGGTCACCGTGGGCGGCTGTTTGTTCGTCCGTCGGCTGAGCTGACGTCGCGTTATGAAAGCTTAATTGCGGAAGAGCAAGCGTTAAGCGAGCTTCTGGAGCATGAGCAGGACCTGCCCAGTACGACCCCGGATGGCCATGAAATGCCGCTTATGGTCAATACGGGGCTAGCGGTAGATGCCACCGCACTGCTTAAAAGCCGTATTGCAGGTGTTGGGCTTTATCGTACGGAAGTGCCGTTTATGATTACTGAGCGCTTCCCCGGCGAACAAGAACAGATGCGTATGTATCGCGAGCAATTGGAAGGGTTTGCGCCCTTGCCCGTGGTGATGCGTACGCTGGATATTGGGGGCGATAAAGACCTGCCTTACTTCCCTATTGAAGAAGCCAATCCTTTTCTAGGCTGGCGCGGGATGCGGGTAACGCTGGATCATCCTGAAGTGCTCATGGTGCAACTGCGTGCCATGCTGAAAGCTTCCCATGGTTTGAACAACCTCTATGTGCTTTTCCCGATGATTACCAATGTCGAGGAAGTGGATGAGGCGCTGCGACTATTGGATCGCGCGATTATTGAACTGGGGGAAGAGGGCATCATCATAAAACGTCCCAAAGTGGGCGTGATGATTGAAGTGCCAGCGACTATTTATCAAATGGATGCGCTGGCAAAGCGGGTCGACTTCTTCTCTGTGGGCAGTAACGATCTAACCCAGTATTTGCTGGCAGTTGACCGTAACAATGCACGGGTTTCCAGCCTTTATGATGCGATGCATCCAGCACTTTTATGCGCCCTGCAGGAACTTTCCCAGGATGCCAAACGGCTTAATAAACCCATTTCTTTATGCGGCGAATTGGCCGGTGACCCAGCGGGGGCGCTGTTATTGATGGCTATGGGGTTTAACACGCTTTCAATGAACGCCCCCAGCTTACCCAAGGTGCGTGCGGCCATTCGACGCGTGACACTTCATGATGCCAAAACTCTACTGGCTGAAATCATGAACCTGGATACGCCTTCCCAGGTACACGAGCATCTTAATAAGCGCATGGACGAGTGGCAGCTTTCGCATCTGTTGCCTCCACGCGATTAATGCTGCTGCCTCACTATATGGCCAGGGTCGTTTCGCCTTTGAAACGACCCATGGGCCCAAAGCGTTGCTCGGTGATGTCTATATGGCCTTGGTGATCAAGCGTTAACCAGCTCGTGGCGCGCGTGCCGTAAGTCTCGCCCAGAATAAACGCAGCAGAAAGCCTTCGCTCAAGCGCAAGCTCAACACCTGTCTTGGGTAGCTGGGAGTCCGGCGCTTGTTGAGCATTATGCAGCGCTTGGCTCAAAGGGGAGCGCCAGTTATCCGGCGAGCTTTGCGCTAGTGCTTCTCGCACGCTTTGCACTTTTGGCCAGGGAGTGTTCAATTCCGCATTGGAAAGGCCATGCACGCCGGGCGGCACATCGCAGAGCGTAATGCCGTGCTGGCCGCGATGGAGATACCAAAGTCGCTCTGTGGTGGCGACTAACAAATTAAACCCTGCGTAGCGTTGAGCTTTATGGTGAGCAAGGTCGGTTAGCCACTGCTCAATATTGCTGCACTGAAGCGCATTAGCGACAAGTTCGCCTCGACTGGGCGCATCGGCTGGTGTCATCATCGCAAGGTCGCGTACATTGGTAAGCGCCGCGACTCTGCCGCCTCGTGTGGCAGCAAGCCATGAGCCGCCTGCTTCAAGGTCACGCCCGCCTAAAATGGAGGGTGCATCATCCCAATAGCCTAAAGGCGCCGTTGGCCGGACATGAAGTTCATCACGATTACCTGCCAAGCGTAAGGGCAGCGCTGTGCCAGGTTGCCAGGCGAATGCCATCAAGCACATAGTGAGTCCTCAGCGTTGGTCATTATCAACAAGCTCAGCATGACAGCTTAAGGGCATCGTCGTACACTTGTGCGAGTAACGTAACACTCATCACCTCATCGGGGTGAATTGTCTCTAGCCAATCAGGAAGGCGCGAACGCATGCAACGCAATCGCGAAGAGCATTTCTGGAACGCCATCATTTGGCCTATTCTCTGGCCAATATTGCTTATCCAGGCAGCGTTAATCGTGCTGTGCATGCTGGTTGGACTCGCCGTTTGGTGGATGTCGCCTACACAGGCGCCATGGAGCACCACCTTGTGGATGGCGCTTGCACTGCTATTGGGCAGTTCCATGAATGTATCCGCCTTTCTGATGCTGGTTAAAGTACGCACAAAACAGGAAGAGGCCTATTTTATACAGGAACTGGACGAGCTTGAACGGCATAGTGAGTCGCTGCGTTTTAGTGTCTTGCAAATGTTGCCTGACAAAAAGCACACCCTGCCTGAAATCAGCAGGGCGCCTGTTCGACCGCTGAGACGCCTGGCCCAAATGAATGAAATGTTTTCAGGGCTTGGGCGCTATATTGAAAGCGCTCAGCGATCACGCCACCCCACCGAGCAAGTAAAAGAAGATCAGGCACTGCTGGATGATATTCACCATCAACAGCAGCAGTTAAAGCGACTTGCTGCCGGGCGTGACCGGGCTCGAGAAGAGTCACGTTTAAAATCAGGTTACTTAACACTGCTTCAGCGTGAAACTGATGACTTGAATGAGCATTTAGGACGCATCCTGGAAAGTGACGAATGTTCGCAGTGTCGCCATCAGGTCGTGGATATCCGTGAGCACTTGGCGGATGTGCGCACGTTGCTGACCAATCTGGTTTATCAAAGTGTTAATGAAGATGACGTGACACCTGCCAATACAGTATCAAACCACGTTTTACGCGTGCTTGTGGTTGATGATGGTCCGGTTAACCTGATGCTGGCGCGGCAAATGCTGGAAGTTCACGGGTTAGATGTCGAGGGTGTAAGTAGTGGCGAACAAGCGCTTGAGCGCCAACAATCTACCTCGTTTGATTTAGTATTTATGGATATTTTTATGCCTACTCTTGATGGCTTGGAAACCACCCGGCGCTGGCGGGCTTATGAACAGGCAAGCGGAAAGCGCCCTAGCATCCTGATTGCGCTAACGGCCAATGCGGACAATGCAGGCATTGCCGGATGCAAAAAAGCAGGTATGAATGACTTGCTCACCAAGCCTTATCAACCTGAAAAACTACTGGGAATGATTTCCAAATGGCTGCCCGATAGCGCAATCAAGGCACTTGGCCAATGAGTGTGATGTCTATCTTGCTGGGTTACTTAGCCTTGGGCGCGGCTGCAGGTACGATGGCGGGGCTCTTTGGTGTCGGTGGTGGGATTATTATCGTTCCGGTGCTGGTCGTTGCATTTGGCCTGCAAAACATACCGCCAGAGATCACCATGCATCTTGCCGTAGGCACGTCGTTGGCCACTATTGTCATCACCGGGGCCTCCTCTGCGCTGGGGCATTTTCGTCAAGGAAGTATTTATCGGCCCTGGTTTCTAGCGTTGCTCCCGGGTTTGATGGTGGGCGCCATTGGCGGCGTGTTTATTGCGGGTAGTCTTTCGGGTGGCGTATTGGGCACGCTCTTTGGCATCTTTGTTCTGCTGTTAGCAACCAAGATGGTTTTTGGTCTATCGCCCAAGCCAGACTCTATTGCCCCAGGAAAATTTGCGATGGTCGTGGCCGGCGGTATAGTAGGCGCCATATCCGCTTTATTTGGCATCGGCGGCGGCGCAATGACGGTACCATGGTTGTCTCGGTGTGGGGCCACCATGACACAAGCCGTAGGTACCTCTGCTGCATGCGGGCTGCCTATCGCATTAGTGGGCGCCATTACCTTTATTGTAATGGGGTGGGGTCATCCCCTCTTGCCTGCCTGGGCCACCGGGTTTGTGATGTGGCCTGCTTTTTTTGGCATTGTCGTCACCAGCGTGCCATTTGCGCGTGTTGGCGTTCGCCTGGCCCATGTGCTACCTGCTCATGTATTAAGGTTGTGCTTTGCGCTGTTGTTGGCCGTGGTCGGTCTACGCTTCGTTTTGGCTTAACCGATGTAGTAATGGTCATAGTAACTTTCTTCTTCCTCCGTAATTAGAGTATTTCAATGATTAATTACCCAGCAATTGATCCTGTGGTGTTCTCCCTCGGGCCGCTTCAAGTGCATTGGTACGGCCTTATGTATGTCGTGGGGTTTATCGCCGCGTGGTGGTTGGGCTGTCGGCGAGCTTCTCGGATAGGGCTTACTAAAGACGATATTGGTGACCTGATATTCTACTGTGCGATAGGTGTGGTCGCTGGTGGACGGCTGGGGTATGCACTTTTTTACGGATTAGGGCAGTGGTCGGCTGACCCGCTATGGATCTTCCGGGTGTGGGATGGCGGCATGAGTTTTCATGGCGGATTGCTCGGTGTGCTGCTGGCAGCCTGGTGGTTTGCGCGCCGCAAGCAGCTTGCCTTTTTTACCCTGACGGATTTTATTGCTCCGCTGGTTCCCATTGGTTTGGGCGCTGGTCGAGTGGGCAACTTTATTAACCATGAGCTTCCCGGGCGAGTAACATCGTTGCCGTGGGGGATGCCGTTCCCCGGGATGGGGCCAGAGCCACGCCATCCCTCAGCGCTTTACGAAGGCCTGCTTGAGGGGTTGGTGCTGTTTGTGATTTTGTGGTGGGTATCTGCCAAACCTCGCGCGCGAGGATTTATTTCAGGGCTGTTTTTACTCGGCTACGGCGCATTCCGCTTCCTGGTTGAATTTGTCCGCATGCCCGACGCGCATATTGGCTATCTTGCATTCGGATGGGTCACCATGGGAATGTTGCTGACAGTGCCCATGGTCGCGCTAGGATTAGTGCTTATGGCATGGTCACGCTCGCAACCGGTGGATGCCAAGGTATAAACGTTAGTGGTGAAGTAAGCGCCAAAGCAACGGCGCGTACACCCGAATAATCAAAAAGTTAGCCAATTTGTAGCGCGTGGTAAGCGCAGCGCACCCGCGGGAGCACCGCGCAGCGGTGCAAGGGTAAAGGAGGTGCCAATGGGCGTCGTTCCGCCACCTCCCGCGGGTGCCTTGCCGTTCGTTCCTCACGACGCGTTACCACGCGCCACATTTAAATAATCAAAGCGTTAGGTGAAATTGTAGCGCGTGGTAAGCGCAGCGCACCCGCGAGAGCACCGCGCAGCGGTGCAGGGGTAAGGGCGCAAGGGTAAATGAGGTGCCAAGGTGAACGAGGTATCAATGGGCGTTGTTCCTTACGCCTTGCGGATGCTTCATCAGTCATTAACCCCTCGCGCTAGACCCTCGCAGCCAAGCGGCCTAGAATACGCCTCTATATAGCCTGCAATTTTGGAAACTCTGTGACTGTTACCACGCCTACATCAAATATGACGATGAATGCCAGCGCTCAACCTGCGCTTGAACAGCCGTATTTGGATCTAATGCGCACTGTGTTGGAGCATGGCGTAGACCGCGACGACCGTACCGGGGTGGGCACGCGCTCGGTGTTTGGTCATCAAATGCGATTTGATTTATCACGCGGCTTTCCACTGATAACGACGAAAAAGCTGCATTTGCGCTCTATTATCCATGAGCTCTTGTGGTTTCTGAAAGGCGATACCAATATTGCCTATTTACAGCAAAACGGCGTACGCATCTGGGACGAATGGGCGGATGAACACGGCAATCTTGGCCCTGTTTATGGTTATCAATGGCGCAGCTGGCCTGGCCCTAAAGGAGGCAGCGTCGACCAAATTGCCAACGTATTGAAGCAAATTCGTACCACACCACAGTCGCGCCGGTTGATAGTCTCTGCCTGGAATCCTGCTCAGGTTGATGAAATGAAACTACCGCCTTGCCACTGTCTGTTTCAGTTCTATGTAGCAAATGGGCGCCTTTCCTGCCAACTTTACCAACGCAGTGCCGATATTTTTCTTGGCGTACCGTTCAATATTGCAAGCTACGCGCTACTGTTGGCGATGGTGGCGCAGGTAACGGGGCTTGAGCCGGGAGAGTTTATTCATACGCTGGGGGATGCACATCTCTATAGCAACCATTTTGAGCAAGCGAAAGAGCAGCTCACGCGTGAGCCGAAAGTACCGCCTCGGCTGGTGCTGAATCCTGAGGTGAATGATCTATTTGCATTTACTTTTGATGATATTCACATCGAAGCGTATGACACCCACCCCCATATAAAAGCCAAGGTAGCGGTATGAGCCTTACCAGCAATGAATTTGAATCTTTAGTCCCTGTTGCCATGATTGTAGCAATGTCCAAAAACCGTGTTATTGGTGTGGATGGTAAGCTGCCTTGGCATCTTCCGGAAGATCTTAAATTCTTCAAACGTATGACTCAGGCAAAACCGTTGGTCATGGGGCGCAAAACCTACGCCTCCATTGGCAAGCCGCTGCCGAATCGGCTTAATATAGTCGTAACGCATAATAATGAGTTCGCACCTGATGGTGTTCGCGTCTGTCATGACTTGCCCGCCGCTTTGGCACTGGCAGACCAGCAGGCAACGATTGATGCGGCTGAAGAAATTATGGTGATGGGGGGAGGAGAGATCTACCGCCAAGCGCTACCGTTTGCACAGCGGCTTTACATCACAGAAGTAGATATTGAAGTGGTAGGTGATGCTGCATTCCCCGCATTGGCAGCAGGTGAGTGGCGGGAAGTGCAGCGTGTGGCTGGAACACCTTCTGAAGGCAAGCCAGCGTACGATTTTGTAGTTTATGAGCGCACTGCTGACTAAAAAAAGGTCAAAGGAGAAGGTATGGCCGCCAGCGTAATGCAGTTATTAGACAGCCTGGAGTCGCGCCTTGAGCAGGCTCAAGTAGAGTTGCAAGCCCTACGGCGGGAGAACGTGCAGTTAAAAGAGCAGCTCGCAACGCAAGCAGTTACGCAGCAACAAACGCCCGACGATTCCAGTGCGCCGAGTCAAAAAGCAAACACGGATGGCGTGCATGAAGGCACAGAACAGGTGACATTGGCTCAGCCTACGGTTGAGCCGCCCCGCCCAGTGTCAGCAAATTCAAATCCCGAAGCAGATGTAGCTGAAGCCCTGGCTGCTCATGATGCGCAGCCACCGTCGCCTCATGCCCTTCTAAAAGAGTGGTATAAGCGTTACCCGGATACCTTTTTCAAAGGCCACACGAAACCCTTAAAAGTCGGTATTCATCAAGACCTGGCGGCGCGCGAGCCCTGGTCAGGAAAGCTGATTCGCCGCGCCTTGGCTAATTACGTGAATTTACCGCGTTATTTAAAATCAGTACGTGAAGGGGTAGAGCGTATTGATCTGGATGGCCAGTTGGCCGGAAAGGTAGATAAAGAAGCAGCTTTGCACGCTGCGGAGAAGCGTAAGGCTAAACAAAAAAGAGTAGAGGCAACAGAGCGTGTAGAGCACACGCCACAAGGAAAGCCCTTAGAAAAAAAGAGTGCCCACCTCTCAATACCGGCGATAACGACGCAAACCATCCAGGCCAAGGGTGAAGAGGCGGATAAGGTTAGACAAGAAAAGCCGTTGAGCATGGAAGATAAATTAAAAGACCTACAGCAAAGGTTCAAAGCGCGCTGAGACCTGATTACGCTGGTGGGGTTCCTCAAAATTGCTTATTTCATAAAAAAACACTGTTTTTTTTATTGCGTTAACTGAAATCCCGGTATAGAGTTTGACGTGCGAGCATTGGACTATAACAAGGTTTGTTTGAGGATGTGCCACATACCACTGGGAAAAACCAGAGGATGAGAAAACGAGCACGGCCCGCGAGCCAACTGCTGAAGGCCCATATAAGCCCGGCAGCTACGATCGAAACAGTAAGCTAGTTAAGGAACCTATATCATGAAAAAGACACTTTTAGCGACTGCTATCATCGGTGCCCTGAGCGCCACGGCTGCCGCTCAAGCAGCTACCGTATATGACCAGGACGGCACCAAGCTGGATATCTATGGCCGTATTGGTCTGGGTGTTGAAGGTGGTGGCGCGCAGTACAACAATGATGGCGAGCGTATTAACCGTAGCGCTGAATTCGTCAACGTTGGTTCTCGTCTTGGTCTGCGCATGAGCCAAGCGATCACTAGCGACATGACCGCGTTTGGTCGTCTTGAGTGGCGCTTTAAAGCCAACAGCCGGGAAGACGCTGATAGCGGCTTTGACGAGCTGCGTCAGAGCTACTTGGGTATTCAGAGCCAGCAGTACGGTACCTTCCAAGCGGGTAACTTCGATAGCTTCTACCTGCAGTTTGTTTCCCAGCCGTTCGATGTTTACATCAACAATGGCCTGCACTTCGCTGGTAACGGCAAACAGTCACGTGGCGACTCCATTGGTTACTACACGCCTGAACTGTCTGGTTTCACTGCCTTCCTGCAGCTAAAAAACTACAGCGAGCGTGGCCTGCGTGAAGTTGGTCAGCCGGATGGCGTTGTTCTTGATCGCGGAGACGGCGTTGTCTCTGAACAAGGTAACGTTATCGCACCGCAAGGTGGTGTTCGTTATGAGAACGGCCCTGTTACGGTAGGTCTGGGTTTTGTTGAAGACGTACGCCGTGGCGGCGGTAACGGTGAAATGATGTACGGCCTGATCGGTCAGTACGAGTTCACCGACCAGTTCTCTGCACGTCTTGGTTACGAAAATCGTCAAAATAATAACGACCAAGGCTACAAAGATAGCATGCGCGCGAAAGACGAAAATGGCTACAACACTGTTGGTTTAGGTGCTACCTACACCACTGGTCCTTGGGCATTCACGGGTGACTTCTACAACATCAACCGTGACGGCCAGGACAGCAGCAAAGCTTGGTCTCTGGGTGGTTACTACAAAGTTTCCAGCGCTATGGACGTGTTCGTGGAAGTTAACGATAACGATGCCAAAGCTGGTAGCGGCAGCGACAACAGCACTCGTCGTCAGGTTGATAACCTGACTGATGATGCATACTGGCTGACAGGCGTTCGTTACTTCTTCTAAGCCTGGTTTAATAACCTTGCTTTGAGAGTAACCTGCCTAGCAGACCTAATAGAACCGGCCTCTTTTGAGGCCGGTTTTTTTATACTTTTAAAAAAGAACCCTCATCGGGAGACTTCAGCTAGCTCAGAAAAATTTGTTTCGTAAGCTTTAGTCTGTTGGCGAGTAAAGAAGTTATCAATAAAGCGGAAGTGCAAGCGTCGAGCCTTTCTAGCTCGTGCATGCGCTCTATAAAAAAAAACCGGTTGTTCTTAAGCTTTATTAGCGGCAGGAGGGTAGGTTATGATACTTGGTTCAAACCCGTGACCATAATGCTCGAAAAAAATATGCTATATAAAATATGTTGCTTAATTACCTGTCGATAACTTTATAAAGAGTACCTATGAGTTTGGTTAAAAATCAGTTATTAACGACATTTGCTGCGAGAGGGGTGGCCGCGGGTGGCACTTTTTTACTCTCCTATGTGCTCGCTACACGAGTAAGCGTTCAGGATTTTGGCTCTTTCATGATATGTTTTTCTATTATGATTGGCTTACAGGTGTTTGCCAGTATAGGTACTGATAGAGCAACACTGAAATTTATGGGCGTTGCACTTTCAAATAATAGCAGAAACGAAGTGCGTTGGATTTATAAGCAAGCTTTTATTATAAATCTGATAGTTAGTGCTTTGTTGGCTATCTTGTTATGGCTATTGGCACCTATCGTATCCAAGTGGTTCTTTTCTACCCATGATTTGGGGGTATCAAGTTTAAGGATAACTGCGTTTGTTTCACCTTTATACACCATTATTTACCTATGTAACTTTATTCTAAAGGGGTGGGGAAGAGCTAATGTTTCATGCTTATTTGAAATAGGCTGCATCTCAATTGTGCTTAGCCTCATGATTGCCATTTTTACAATGCTATTAGAAGTTACATTAAATGTTGTTCATTTAATGTCGATGTTGTCAGTCGTGCTAGCAATATACCTATCAATTGCGGTTGGGTTGGTAATAAGTGTTTATAAGAGAAGTGGTCTTCTTTCTACAAATAAAATAACATTTAATAAAAAGTTTTATGGTAGTTTGCCTGATTTTTTATTGGTAGGTGTTATATTTTTTTATACTCAATGGGGGTTAAGCATTGTTCTAGGCCTTTTTGAAACCGAGCGTCAAGTAGCGATATTTAGCCTTGGCTTAAGAGTAGCAATGGTCGTTGGGTTTATTCTAACGGTGTACGACAGTATTTTGGGGCCTCGGTTTTCGCGCTTGCATCATGAAAATGACCTACAAGCCCTAAAGCTGCTGGGGCAAAAAAGTGCTCTGCAGATGTTTTGCTTTTCACTTGTTCCTTCAATTGTTTTTTTGGTGTGGCCCGAATGGATACTATCCTTTTTTGGTCCTGAATATACCTCAGGTGAAGGTGTATTACGTATTATGGTTATCGCGCAGTTAGTCAATGTAATGACAGGCTCGGTTGTGTTGTTTTTATTAATGACCGATAATCAAAAAGCAGCAAGAAGCATTCTCGTCTATTCAGCGCTGGCGGCGGGCGCCGCTTCTGTTATTTTAATTCCGAGGCTAGGTGCAGAGGGCGCCGCATACTCACTTCTTTTATGTTTGGTAATACAAAACTTTCTGGCTGTGTATATTGTTCATAAAAGGTTTGGTTTTATTATTATCGATTGGCGTGATGTTTTGAACTTCCGTAGGAAGTGTTAATTATTAACCAGGAATACGGTGATGATCAAAATAGAAAAGAAATTCCTTTTTAAGTTGGGAGAAAATTACAGCTTTATAAACCCATACTCGCTTGGCGTAGTATGCCAGTCATTGACGGCATCAGAATGTCAGAAGATAAAGTTTCTGGCTGATGGTATTGCAATTGTTATCTATGCTCGATTGTTCAAAAAAAAATCTATTAAGCGCACTAGTTTTGATGATACCTCCTTGGCACCCATTGTTTTTCAGTATGCCTGTCATAATAATTTATCTATCGCTCTGGTCGGAGGAACACCAGAAAACATTCGACAGGCAAAAAGTTTGCTGGAAAATAAATATCCTGGCTTAAGGATACTGTTTTCTGAGTCGGGCTATTTTGCTAATCAGGACGCCTATCAAAGCTGCCTGGATAAGGTCGTATCTGCTGATATTTTGATTGTAGGTATGGGAGCAGGAAAACAAGAACAAGTGTTGCTAGATGCTCGTGCAAAGGGGTGGCAGGGGACTGGCTTTACCTGCGGTGGTTATCTGGACCAGATAGTGCAAGCACGTGGCGATGAATACTATCCAAGGCTTCTAAATAAACTTCATCTGCGTTGGCTTTATCGTCTATTAAAAGAGCCGCGCCGCCTGTCAAAGCGCTACTTTAAAGACTATCCTTATTTTTTAATCAAATTTGGTAATAAAATAGAGTAATTTATGATACCCAAGAAAATTCATTATTGTTGGTTTGGTGGGCGTGAAATGTCCTCATTGTATAAACAATGTGTTGAGACATGGCGCCAAGCTATGCCTGATTTTGAAATCATGGAGTGGAATGAAAGCTCTATCGATAGTACCCACCCCTTTATCGCTTCCTGCTTGAAAAAAAAACAGTGGGCGTTCCTTTCAGACTATATGCGGATGGTAGCGTTGCGTGACCATGGCGGGGTATACCTCGACGTAGATATTGAAGCCGTTAAAAGCGTAGCACCTCTATTAAAGCATGACTGCTTTCTAGGTTATGAAGATGAAGGTCGGCTCAATACTGCTGTATTGGGAGGTATAGCGGGCCACCATTTTTTCCATAATGCTATTGATCTTATTGAAAGCCGGCACCGCAGGAACAAACCTTTCCTGATAGCGCCAGAAGTGGCCAATATATGTGTGGAGAAAGATGCATCAGGTATTGAACTGTTACCCTGGCCTTGCTTTTATCCTTATAATCCCTATGCCAAGGTACATGATAGAAAGCAGCTTATGTATAGCTATATAGAAAAAAATACTTATTTAATACACCATTGGGGCAAAGGCTGGAAGATGAGCTTTGCAGAAAGACTTAAAAGAAAACTATTTAAGTAGTTGAACGACTGTGCAAAAGGACCTGTTTTCAGAAAACTAACTACTCAGGAAATGAGAGTTGAATGAAAAAAATTAATGTAACATTAATGTTTCTGGGAGGCTGGTTTTTTTTAAGCGGCGGAAGTATTGATGATAGAATTTTATCATTTTGGCAGCAGTATAGTTTGATGCTTATTATATTGGCATACTTTGGTATTCTAATTTTCGCCAGAGGTATCGTTTTAAGCCCTTGGGTTTTTCTTTTTCCGGCCCTATTTGTCTATATGTTGGTGACTGGTTTTTTTGTTGGCGACGTAGGAATGGAAGTAATCAAGGTCATCGCTTATAGTTTTGTTGTTGTGATGGCTGCTTTTACGGCTAATAAGTTAACATTGCTGGCGTTTCTTGAAACGCTGGTTGTGTCACTTTTTTTATTACTAATAGCCAACATCGCTGTGTCCGAGTTTTTACCCCATATTGGGTTAGAAGTTGGAAAGTTTGAAGGTGACTGGAAGGGTATTTACGATCAGAAAAATGCACTGGGAAGAGTAGGCGCACTGCTGATGGTATTCTCTATGCTGCTAATGTTTTATAGCAAGGATCGAGCTGTACAGCTGTATTCTCTTTTTGCCTTGGTATCTGCTGTCATCGTCACCTTAAATACAGGGTCACGCACTGGTCTGGCTACAGGAGTGTTAGTCGCTTTAATTACGTTTGCGTTCGGGTTGATATATTATGTGCTGAAAAGCAACTATTTATATAAAAAGGCATTTATAACGATCCTGGCTGCAGAGCTTCTAATAGCCTCTTTACTTATCGCTATGAATATAGAAGTGATTGATTTATTTTCAGGTGATGATGGGATTAGCATTTATGGTAATTTTTTGTCTCTAACGGGACGTCTTACTATTTGGGATTTTGCGCTCACACATACAAATGGCGTGCATTTTTGGTTTGGTTATGGATTGGATGGCTTTTGGACAAAGGAAAACTTTTACTTGTTTGGCCCGATTCAGGGGATGGGAGATTTTTTTCCGGAAGATGCTCATAACGGCTATATTGATATCGTTGTTCAGGGTGGCTTTTTAGGGGTGGTTTTATACGGGATTATATTTTATTTAATTATGAAGAAATTTATAAAAAATGATAATTTAGAATTTAAAGAAGTGATCGTTTGCTTCGCATTTTTAATGCTTTTTTTGATCTCAAATATAACTGAGTCCTACACAACAAAATCCACTAATATAATTGGTTTTCTATTTGTGTATATATCAGCCTTTGTTTTTTTCAACGATAGCTATGGCAAAAAAAATCACATTTCCCCTTTGGATTATATTAAAAAACACCTTAAATGGGATGGTGAATAAATGGGTGGCGCAACTAATCGACAAAAAAAAGGTATAGCCTTCTCAGAACGCTTCCCGCCAAAAGTCATATTCCCAGTGCTGGATATACTGATTATTTTTCTTTGCGGGGTAGGGGTCTATCTGCTGAGGTTTGACACCATCGCTTTGCATGAACGATATGTTCTCGCTTTGACATGTATATCGCTAACAGTCGTAATGGTTAATAGCTCCACAGGCAGCTATAAACGTTGGCGCGTATCCTCCACGATAGACTTACTCAGTAAGTTACTATTTGTATGGCTTGCCGTGGGGATCGTTGTTACATCAATTATATATTTTGCAGATGCGTCGGAGCGTTACTCTCGGTTATGGGTGGGGTTCACGCTGCTGAGTTCCTTTATGCTGGCCGCAATCGCCCGGGTGCTTGTGCAGCTTGGCCTGCATAGTATTCGTCTTCGTGGAGGGGCTCGACGGCCCATATTTTTAGTGGGCCCTGGTCAAAACGTGCTTAAGGTTGCCAAAGGAATGAGGGCCGCTGCTTGGGAAGGGCACTCTATCGCAGGGGTAGAGCGCTTTCATACAACATCAACCCCTACGGATAATCAACTAAGAAACATATCGAATAGGATTGGCCGCTCTGGCGCCGCTGAAATATGGATTTGTGCTCCGCTGGAGATGGGCGAAACAGTACATGCTCTGTTTTATGCGCTCAGGAACCATACCGAGGATATTCGACTAATTCCTGACTTTAAAGATATGCGTTTGCTGAATCATCGTACTAGCGAAATGGCTGGGCACTTGGTGATTGACCTGAGTGTGTCGCCCATAAACGGCATGGCACGTTTTTCTAAACGTGCTGAGGACATTGTGTTGGGTACACTCATTACGCTTCTGATTTTGCCGGTATGCGCCGTTATCGCCGTGATCATTAAGATGACATCGCCAGGACCTGTCTTGTTTAAACAGTACAGAACTGGCTCAAGCGGTAAGATTTTTAAAGTATATAAATTTCGCTCAATGAAGGTTCATAAAGAGAAGCGGGGGGTCGTGACCCAAGCGACCAAGGAAGACAGCCGCCTTACGCCGATAGGTGCTTTTCTGCGTAAAACCTCATTAGATGAATTACCGCAATTTTATAACGTGTTACAAGGAAGAATGTCGATAGTTGGGCCACGACCACATGCACTCGCCCATAATGAGTATTACAAAGAGCTTGTCGAATCCTATATGCGGCGCCATAAGGTAAAACCCGGTATTACGGGTTGGGCGCAGGTCAATGGGTTAAGAGGCGAAACTGATACATTGGAAAAAATGCAAAGACGCGTTGAGTACGACTTATGGTATATCGATAACTGGTCCATCTGGCTGGATTTGAAAATTATCTGTATGACGATTTTTAAGGGATTCAAGCATAAAAATGCGTATTAACGAGATGTTGTGATGATGTTGTTAACGGGCGGTGCAGGTTATATCGGCTCTCATATCGCCGTAGAACTGCTTCATGCTGGCATTGAAGTGATTATTGTCGATAACCTTTGCAACAGTAAACACAGTGTTATCGAGCGTATAAA
The DNA here is from genome assembly GCF_900163645.1 of Halomonas citrativorans. Lineage (GTDB taxonomy): Bacteria > Pseudomonadota > Gammaproteobacteria > Pseudomonadales > Halomonadaceae > Vreelandella > Vreelandella citrativorans. The sequence continues at coordinate 54,063 of NZ_FUKM01000007.1, forward strand.
GACGATCACACAGCGCTCGGTTTTATTTTACGAGGGCGATATCCGCGATACTGCTTTTTTGGCTTCTGTCTTTGCTGAAAATTCGATTGATGCGGTGATTCATTGTGCAGGCTTAAAGGCAGTGGGAGAAAGCGTCCGCATGCCTTTGGCTTATTATGAAGTCAACGTCTATGGCACGGTATGTTTGTGCCAGGCCATGCAGCAAGCCAACGTCAAGAAGCTGATTTTTAGCTCATCAGCAACCGTATATGGACCCGAGTCAGAGGTGCCTTACCTGGAGAATATGCCAAGAGGTATCGCGGCAAGCCCATACGGCGTTTCCAAGGGAATGGTTGAAAAAGTACTTGAAGATTTGCACACAAGCGACCCGGATTGGTCTGTCGTTCTGCTGCGCTATTTTAATCCTATTGGAGCACACCCTACAGGGCTTATTGGTGAGTCTCCCCAAGGGGCGCCTAATAATTTGATGCCCTATATCAGCCAGGTAGCAGCGGGAGTGCTTCCACACGTCATGATTTTTGGTAACGACTACCCAACCCCGGACGGCACCTGCATGCGTGACTATCTGCACGTTGTCGACCTCGCCAAGGGGCACCGTGCTGCATTATGTGTATTGGAGGCGCCAGGAGTGAATTACTACAATTTGGGTACTGGGTGTGGAACCTCGGTACTCAATATGGTGCAGAGTTTTATAGAGGTAACGGGGGTCAATATTCCTTATCAATTTGCGCCACGACGCCAGGGCGATCTTGCTGCTTTTTGGGCTAATGTCGCTAAAGCCGAGGAGGATTTGTCTTGGCACGCTGAAAAATCACTCGATGAGATGTTGTTAGACACATGGCGCTGGCAGCAATACGCGATGGTTAACCATACCTGAACCTAAAAAGAGCAGATTCTCTCCCGCGAAAGTCCGTGGGCATATTGTAAGGCTGCAAGCCAAAAAGCGGCACGGGGTGCTTGGGGAGCACGCATGCTTTTCTTGGACAGGTTTTAATTGTGGTAGCATTCGCGCTCTTTCTGCTGCCGTTTATAGCAGCGCTTATCGAAGGGTGCTTGTCTTGAAGCCTGCAATGAATATGCACGACCCCTGTGCGTCTCGCTCGTTTTCTGTGATGCTAACGGATGCCGCTGTTTTCCTACTGGTCAGCATTGCACTCATTATTCCCAGCGGTTACTCACTAGGTGCCGCTGTTTTAATGCTAGCGGGTCTTTGCTTATTGTTGCGTTGGCACCTCCCAGCGCTTGCCCGTGAAGACTGGCTGATTGTGGCAGTGTTATGCGCTTATGCACTAGTAGGTATGGCCGAAGCGTTATGGGATGGACAAGGCAGTAGCGGAATCGATAAGCCTGTACGCTTTATATTGGCCGTGCCTGCACTATGGTGGGTGCTACGCTACCCGCCCCATTTAAGTGTTGTATGGACCGGTATTGCGTTAGGAGGAATAAGCGCAGGAAGCTGGGCAAGCTGGCAAAAACTGGCCGAAGGTATTGAAAGAGCGCAAGGGTTTACGCACGTTATTCAGTTTGGCAATTTAAGTATGCTGTTAGGTGTGCTCTGCTTAGCGGGGCTGGGGTGGGCGCATGCCCAGCGCCAGCATCGTATTCTATGGATAACGCTGCTCTTTGCCGGTTTTTTTGGCGGTGTGCTTGGGTCGCTTTTTTCTGGTAGCCGTGGCGGCTGGGTAGGTTTTCCCATCGTTTTACTTATACTCTACCGCGCTTACGGAAGCCTCTTTGTTACCTGGATGAAGCTCGCCATTGTTGGCACTGTTATAGCAGCGGGCCTGACTGTTTACTTGATTCCTCAAACAGGGGTTCAGGATAGGGTGCACTACACCTTTTACGATCTCAATAATTATATAAGTGGTGAGAACCGCACTAATTCGTTAGGTGCTCGCTTTGAAATGTGGCGGGGCGCCAGTCATTTAATAATGGAAAAGCCACTCACAGGGTGGGGCACGCAAGGCTACGTACAGGCAATGCAAACACTGGGCGAGCAAGGGATTATTGAACAGCAGGTCACTCAGTATGGGCACGCGCATAATGAATTTATAGACGCGTTTGCAAAGCGGGGCGTACTTGGTTTTGCCGTGCTGTTAGCGCTTTATCTAGTACCCATGCATTTATTTGCCAAACAAATAAATGCAAAAGATTTAGCGACGCGTGCGGTTGCAACAGCGGGCGTGCTGCTACCGGTTACCTTTATGGACTTTGGATTATCGCAAGCATTTTTAACGCACAACAGCGGCGTAATGATGTACGCGTTCTTGCTGGCTGTGCTCTGGGGGATCTACGCTAATCAAACGCAAATGACCCGTCAGGCACCAGTGTCGTAATCGGGTTTCTTGCCACTATTACAGAGTGTGCTGGTTACAAGCCTACGCCTAGCCTCCCAGGCGCTTGGCTTTTTACATCTATGTGTCGTTGCTAAAGAGCCTACATGCCAAAACATTTGGCTTGAAGCGCAGGCGCATGCATAACGGTGAATCATTAAATTGACCTTTTGTGAAGAAACTATGTCTACGAAAACTTTTTTAATAACAGGCGGCGCGGGCTTTATTGGCTCGGCGGTTGTGAGAGCACTTATCAAAAAGACCGAGCACACGGTCGTCAATGTCGATGCGTTAACCTATGCCGGTAATTTAGAGTCGCTAGCAGCGGTTGAAGGCAGCGAGCGCTACGCTTTTGAGCAGGCCGATATTGGTGATGCATCGCGTATGGCGGCTATTTTTGAGCGCTACCAGCCGGATGTGGTGATGCACTTGGCGGCAGAGTCGCATGTAGACCGCTCTATAGATGGCCCAGCGGCATTTATTCAAACCAACATTGTGGGCACTTACACGCTGTTGGAAGCGGCTCGTCATTACTGGAAAGGCTTGCAAACAAGCGCACCGGAAAAAGCCTCGGCGTTTCGCTTCCATCATATCTCGACCGATGAAGTGTATGGCGATTTAGAAGGCCCGGAAGACCTCTTCACCGAAGAAACGCCGTATGCGCCCAGCTCGCCCTATTCGGCCAGCAAGGCAAGCTCGGACCACCTGGTGCGCGCTTGGCACCGTACCTACGGCCTGCCGGTACTGTTAACCAACTGCTCCAATAACTACGGGCCGTACCACTTCCCTGAAAAGCTGATCCCGCTGATGATTTTAAACGCCCTGGCGGGCAAGCCGTTGCCGGTATATGGCAATGGCCAGCAGGTGCGTGACTGGCTGTACGTAGAAGACCACGCCCGTGCGCTGGTAAAGGTCGCGACGGAAGGCGTGGTAGGCGAAACCTACAACATCGGCGGCCATAACGAGAAGGCGAACCTTGAGGTGGTCGAAACCCTGTGTGATTTACTGCAGGAACTGGTGCCCGCTGAGCATTGTTACCGCGATTTGATCACCTTCGTACAAGACCGCCCAGGCCACGACCTGCGCTACGCGATTGATGCCAGTAAAATCGAGCGCGAACTTGACTGGCGCCCAGAAGAAACCTTTGAAACTGGGCTGCGCAAAACCGTTCAGTGGTACCTTGATAACCGCGCATGGTGGCAGCGCGTGCAAGACGGCAGCTACCAGGGCGAGCGGTTGGGTAGTTTGTGAAGGGTGTAAGCGCTTCGCTTGTAAGGTGAGAGGAGAGAGTTCGTGAGAAAACATCAACAGCTTCGCGCATGGCAACAAGCCATGGATCTTGTTGTGTTGATTTACTCAATGACCGCTAACTTTCCTTTGACTGAGCAGTGCGGACTTACGAGTCAAATGCAGCGTGCAGCCGTATCCGTAGCAAGCAATATCGCGGAAGGGGCAGCTCGTGGATCGCTCAGTGAGCTTGAAACGCAGTGCCAAATTGCCCAACGGCTAGGGTATACGGCTGATATTTCAGCTCTGGAAATGGCGATTAACGCACTATTTTCTCAGCTGGGCGGACTCATTAAGCACTTGAAGGCTTCATTATGATATCTGAACGCTCACTATTAACCCCTCACACTTCACCCCTTACAATTCTTGTGACTGGCGGCAATGGCCAGGTTGGGTTTGAGCTCAAGCGCCAGTTGGCAACACTGGGTCATGTGCTGGCGCCCGGCAGAGCGGCGCTGGACCTTTCCGATGCCGATGCGGTTGCGGCGTATTTAGCAACGCATCAGCCCGATGTGGTGATCAATGCGGCGGCTTATACGGCGGTGGATAACGCTGAGTCCGACCAGGCAATGGCTGAGCGCCTGAATACGGCGCTGCCCGCTCAGTTGGCTGAATACTGCCAGCAGCAGTCCAAATGGTTGATTCATTACTCTTCCGATTATGTATACACCGGCCAAGGCAGTGCACCCTGGCAGGAGAGTGACGCCACCGGGCCGTGCAACGTCTATGGCGCGACCAAGCTTGCCGGTGATGAAGCGGTGATGAATAGCAGCTGCCAACACCTGATCTTTCGTACCAGTTGGGTCTACAGTGCTTTTGGCAAAAGCTTTTTAGCCACCATGCTTCGCCTGGGAGCGGAGCGTTCGGCGTTAAGCATTATTAATGACCAGATGGGCGCGCCGACGCCAGCACGTTTGATTGCGCTGGTAACGCAGCAGGCGCTAACGAGGTTGCTAAGCGAAGGTGCCACCCTGGCCAGCGGGGTGTATCATTTGGCACCGCGTGGCGAGACCAGTTGGCATGGCTTTGCCTGTGAGATTTTTAAGGCGGCAAAGCAGTGCGGTCTACCGTTGGTCATTACGCCTGATGGCGTTTCGGCTATTCCAACCACGGATTATCCGACGCCCGCTGCGCGCCCGCTGAACTCGCGGCTATCCGTTGATAAACTTGAAAAAGCGCTAGCAGTACAGCTGCCGGATTGGCAAAGCCAACTGGCACTGACAGTGGAAGAAATAGCCCGCTCGCGTTAACCGCGCAGCCATGAGCAAGGAGCAAAAAGCGATGCAACGTAAAGGCATTATTTTGGCAGGAGGCAGCGGTACACGCTTGCATCCAATTACACGCGGTGTTTCAAAGCAGCTACTGCCTATTTATGACAAGCCAATGATTTACTATCCCATTTCGGTGCTTATGTTGGCCGGGATTCGGGAAATTCTGATTATTTCTACACCTGAAGATCTTCCTCAGTACGAAAACCTGCTGGGCGATGGCTGCGCGTTTGGCGTACGGTTTGAGTACGCGGTGCAGCCAAGCCCGGATGGCCTGGCGCAAGCGTTTTTAATTGGTGAAGACTTTATTGGCGGTGCGCCGGTCTGTTTGGTGCTAGGCGATAATATCTTTCATGGGCAGCACTTTTCGGACCAGCTGAAACGAGCTTCTGAGCAGCAAAGCGGCGCCACGGTGTTTGGCTATTTAGTGAAAGACCCCGAGCGCTTTGGCGTGGTCGAGTTTAACGATGATGGCAAGGCGGTTTCCATTGAGGAAAAGCCTGCTACGCCGAAGTCGCCCTATGCCGTTACCGGCCTCTACTTCTACGACAACGATGTGGTGGACATTGCCCGCCAAGTGAAACCTTCAGAGCGCGGCGAACTGGAAATTACCAGCATCAATAACGCGTATCTTGAGCGTGGTGATCTGCGTGTTGAACGCCTGGGGCGCGGCTTTGCATGGCTGGATACCGGCACCCACGATAGCCTGCTGGAAGCCAGTCAGTACGTGCAAACCATCGAGCATCGGCAAGGCCTGAAAGTAGCTTGCCTGGAAGAGATCGCTTGGCAGCAAGGCTGGTTGAGTGATGCCCAACTGCGCGAGAGCGCGAATGCACTGTCTAAAACCGGCTATGGTCAGTACCTGCTGACGCGGCTGGATGCCAAAGGGAGCCTGTAATGCAGATTGAAGAGACCTCGCTACCCGGCGTGGTAGCGTTAACACCCAAGGTATTTGGCGACGAACGCGGCTTCTTTATGGAAAGCTTTAATCAGAAGGCGTTTGAAGAGGCTACGGGCTGCACACGTGAATTTGTGCAGGATAACCATTCGCGCTCCCGCCAGGGTGTACTGCGTGGCATCCATTACCAGTTAGAGCAGCCGCAGGGTAAGCTGGTGCGCGTGGTGCAAGGTTCTGTGTGGGATGTAGCGGTTGATTTGCGTAAACACTCGGCCCACTTCGGCCAATGGGTGGGGGTTGAACTTTCGGCTGAAAACAGCCGCCAGCTGTGGGTGCCGGAAGGCTTTGGTCACGCGTTTGTGGTACTTTCCGAAACGGCTGACTTTTTGTACAAGACCACGGACTATTACCACCCAGCGTCAGAGCGCTGTATCCGCTTTGATGATCGGGAACTGGCGATCCAGTGGCCAGCCTTACCGGTGGAGTTTGCACTGTCAGAGAAAGATCAGGCAGGCAGCGCGTTTAAAACGGCCGAGGTATATGGGTAGCTGCATTAAAGTGGCTGGGCATCGCATAGCATAACGTCGCTCTTGTAGTCAGTGCGGCGTTTGGATGTCGTGTGTTGTGCTTGGCATTACAGGGCATTATTTGCTGAAATGTTGATGAACATTGACATTAGCGGGTCAGCTTAAAATGCGCAGCTAGCAAATACTCTCAAGTGTAGAGACAAACCCACTAATCCCTTACAATGCCTGAGCATTTAAATAGCATTGATTATCAAATTTTATCCGCACAGCGTTGGGCAAGGGAATGCGCCCGTTACAATCCCCGGGCGGTAGCGTGCCTTTTCTGGAAATTATTATGCCAAAGACCTCATTTTTAGTAGTTCGACCGGCTCGCATGCTGCTAGCCGTGTTAAGTATGGCCGTAATAAGTGGGTGCGCTACGAGCTACCCCTCTGGCAGCGCCTCCCAGCAGCAGCGCTATGTCCTTAATGATGACTCCGCAAAGCCCATTCTTGATGAAAGTGTAAACGGCTTTCTGGACCAAACGCCTGCCGGTGGCGTTATCAGCGTGGCTGCAAGCCCATGGGGTGACAATGTCGAAATTGTGGCCGACGAACCCTACTTGGCAGCCAGTGGGCGTGAATGCCGTCGCCTACAAGTGATTGGCATGAGTGGTGAAGCACGCCGCGCGCTGGTATGCAAAGCGTCGTCAGAAGAGTGGGTAAACCAGCGAGTCATAACGCAAACGGCAGAAGGGCGCCTTTAATGAATCTCTTTGAAGCATACAAGCGCGCTTGCCTATCGAAAGCGCTGACTACCGTTTCGCTCGTCTTTTTGGTCGTGTTCTGTGCGCCTGCCTCCGCCCAGATTATCAGCCTGCCGGACGACACCCTTTCAGGCCAGTCAGGCCAGCGCAGCAGTCAGGCGCCATCGTCTCAAAGCCAGCAGCAAGGCCAGGTAGACGACATGCCCCGTGCCGACTGGCGCAGTGGCACTTATGGCCCCATTGCCACACCGCCCCGCGACCCGGATGCGCTGCCCCCCTTTGGATATAACCTCTTCACAGGTGGTTTTCGTGGCGCCATGGGCGATGGCTTGAACGCCGACTACCGCATTAAGCCAGGCGACCAAGTCACCGTGCGTGCCTGGGGCGCGTTTGAGTTAGACCGCGTGCTGCCAGTTGACGCCCAGGGCAATATCTTCATCCCTGGTTCTGGCCCCTTGAATGTGGAAGGCCAGAGTAGCCAAGAGGTCGATAACAGCGTTCGCCGCGCGATTACCTCGGTATACCCTGACAACGTTGAGGTTTACACCAATCTGCAAGGCGTCCAGCCCGTTGCCGTTTATGTAACAGGTTATGTGCAAAACCCCGGACGCTATGCCGGTACGCCCGATGACTCGCTGCTCTACTTTCTTGATCAGGCAGGCGGGATCGAGCAAGACCTGGGCAGCTACCGCCAAGTACGCGTAATGCGTAACGATCGCCTGGTTGCAACGGTGGACCTCTACGACTTTTTACTTAACGGCACGATTGCACGCCCGCAATTCCAGGACGGTGACACTATCGTTGTGGAAGAGCGCGGCCCGGCGATTGCGGTTACTGGAGACGTGCACCGCGAGATGCGCTATGAGCTGACCAGTAACACGCTTAGCGGTGCCGAGCTTTTAAACCTGGCGCGATTGCGAAGCGGTGTCTCCAACGTGCTGCTGCGTGGTCATCGTACCGATGGTCCTATCGCCCACTATTTCCCCGTCGCCCTGTTTGCTGGCCAAACCATTCGCAGTGGCGATGAAGTCACCTTCACTGCCGACCAGCGCAATGAAACTATCGTGGTTGAAATAGAAGGCAGCTACTTCGGGCCTTCGCTCTACGCCTTGCCGCGCAATGCTCGCCTAAGTGAACTGCTTGATGCCATTGCCGTGCCACAAGGGCTTACCGCCGTTGAAAGCGTTTCCCTGCGCCGTGAAAGCGTCAAGGAGCAGCAGGAACAGGCGCTGGAAGACAGCCTACGCCGCCTGGAAACCACCTACCTGGGTGCCACCTCACGCACCGACGAAGAAGCCCAGATTCGTCTACGTGAAGCCGAGCTGATTGAACGCTTTATTGAACGCGCAGGTGAACTTGAGCCCAGTGGCCGCCTGGTAGTCGCGCAAGGCGGCAAGATTTCAGATATCCGCCTGCAAGACGGCGATGTCATTACCATTCCTGAAATCAGCGATTCGGTTCTGATCAGCGGTGAAATCGTGGTGCCCCAGGCCGTGGTGTATCGCCCCGGTCTGAGCGTGATCGACTACGTCAACGGCGCCGGTGGCTTTACCGAGCGTGCCGATGAGAGCCAGATTCTACTGGTGCGCCAAAACGGTGCTGTGGAACACGCGCGTAATTCACCGCTACGCCCGGGGGATGAAATCCTCGTAATGCCCAAGGCGCCGGTACACAACTTGCAGCTGGCTTCTACGCTAACGCAGATCCTCTTCCAGATCGCCGTGACCACGCGCGTCGCGCTGGACCTGTAATGAGTGGTTGGTGAGTCGCTAAGGGGGGCCTTGTAGCGCGCGGTAACGAGCGCAGCGAGGCGCCTGCCGCCCGAAGCCGCACCCGCACATGCAAAAATTCATGACAAACAACACGAACTTAAAGGCGGCAACCCGTCATGGCTGATACTCAAACAGCACGCCGGGGCGCCCGCACGCCTTGGCAAGTGACCCGCAGCGTGTGGTACGCCATGTTCATGCGTGAAGCTATTTCACGCACCATGGCCGACCGAATGGGCTGGTTCTGGATGATCTTTGAACCGGTCGCCATGGTAGGAATCATGGTGGCCATTCGCAGCTTTATCCGTGGTGATCGCTTAGTCGTTAACGCACCCTTTATTCCCTGGATGATTACCGGTTTATTGGGATTCTTTCTGGTGCGTGAAGGGATGATACGAGGCATGGGCGCTATCAATGCAAATAAGGCGCTGTTTGCCTACCGTCAGGTGCAGCCTGTAGACCCGGTACTTACGCGCAACTTTCTTGAAGGGATGCTACGCACCTTTATCTTCCTGATTTTTATTATAGGCGGGCTAATGCTCGACCAGGAAATGTACCCGGATAATGCTGTTCGCGCGATGGCCGCCTGGTTCTCGCTCTGGTGTTTAGGCTTGGGGCTGGGGCTAGTTACTTCTGTTTCCGCAACGTTAGTGCCTGAGGTAGGGCGCGTCATCAGCATGATTTCTTTGCCGCTGCTGATTATTTCTGGCGTCATTCTACCGCTCAACAGCTTGCCGCACTGGCTGCTTGAATACCTGATGCTAAACCCCATCCCGCACGGTTTGGAAACACTGCGGCTGGGCTTTTTTGAAAACTACCATGTGGTGCCTGGCACCAGCATGCTCTATTTCTGGCTATTTACGTTTTCGCTTATTGCGCTAGGGCTTCTTATGCACCTGCGCTTTATTGACCGTTTAAAGGCAAGCTAATTCATGCAATCGTCTCTTCGTCGCTTTGGCACCCAATACCCTCAGTGGGCTATTGCCCTTGCCGCAATACTTTTGGTCTCCTTCTACTGGTTTATTTGGGCACAAGCCCGCTATGTATCCAGTGCAACCGTGGTGCTTGAAAGCCCTCAGGTAGCAGCGCCTGAGATCAGCTTTGCCTCGTTAATGGGCGGTGGTGGTAGTGGTAATACGCATGACCTACTGCTACTGCGCGAATACTTGCTTTCAACTGATATGTTGCGTCAGATGGATACAGCGTTAGGCTTTCGTGAACACTACAGCGAACACGGGGATATTTTTGCCCGATTGCGCGACTCCGGTGCGCCCATTGAAGAGCTACACAAGTATTATCTGCGCCGTGTCAATGTTGAACTTGATGAATACGCAGGCGTACTCAATATCAGCTCACAAGCATTTACCCCTGAATTTGCGCACGAGATGACCGAACTGCTTCTAAAAGCGGGTGAAGACCATATGAACGCCATGGGGCACCGCTTGGCAGACGAGCAGGTATTGTTTCTGGAGCAGCAACTGGTGCGCTTGGAAGAGCGTTTTCGAGCAACCCGCGCGGAGCTACTGGACTTTCAAAATGAGTATGGCCTCGTTTCACCTACAGCCACCGTTGAAGGCCTGAACCAGGTCGTAGCCACGCTGGAAGGCGACCTTGCCCGCCTACAAGCCCAGCGCGATGCCCTGGCCAGCTTCCAAAGCTCGCAATCTGCTGAACTACGCCAGGTAGAGCGCAATATTACGGCACTAAGAGATCAGATCAGCGAACAGAGCGAACGCTTGGCCCAAGCCGCAGGTGGCGCACTCAACCGCGTTTCCGCCGAGTACGAAACACTCGAACTCCAAGCCCAGTTCGCCCAGGAAACCTACTCAAGTGCGCTAGCCGCCTTGGAAAACACCCGATTGGAAGCCGCCCGCCAGCTCAAACAGGTAAGCGTACTGCAAAGCCCGCTATACCCCGAATACCCAACCGAACCCAGGCGGCTATACAACAGCACCGTATTCGCTATCATCACCATTTTCCTCGCCTTCATCCTCAGCATGATCCTCATGATCGTAAAAGATCACCGAGACTGATAGCGGTGAAGGGTGAAGGGTGAAGGGTGAAGGGTGAAGGGTGAAGGGTGAAGGGTGAAAACCAAACCCCTGTAGCGCGCGGTAACGCTTTGCGAGGCACGAGCAAAAGGCACCCGCGAATGGCGGCGGAACGACGCCCGGATGCGCCCCAACGCTCAACCCCGGCACCGCTTCGCGGTGCTCTCGCGGGTGCGCTGCGCTTACCACACGCTACGAAATATCTACCCTGCTGATTGTGTAGCGCGCGGTAACGCTTTGCGAGGCACGAGCAAAAGGCACCCGCGAATGGCG
>NZ_FUKM01000036.1 GCF_900163645.1 Halomonas citrativorans
GGGTGCCTTATTTGCTCGTTCCTCGCAAAACGTTACGCCGCGCTACGAGATATGCCGGTATCCAATTTGTGGGCGTGTGATTATTCGTTTGCCGAATTTCGTAGCGCGTGGTAAGCGCCAGCGCACCCGCGGATGCAACGCGAAGCGGTGCCGGCGTTAGGTGGCACGGCCCGGGCGGCTGGCGCCGCCTTCGCGGGTGCCTTATTTGCTCGTTCCTCGCAAAACGTTACGCCGCGCTACGAGATATGCAGGTATTCAATTTGTGGGCGTGTGATTGTACGTTTGCCGGATTAAGTAGCGCGTGGTAAGCGCCAGCGCACCCGCGGATGCAGCGCGGAGCGGTGCCGTAGTTAGGTGGCACGCCCCGGGTGGCTTGTCATCACTGCGTAAAATGCAGCGGGTATCTTGGGCACTTTCTATTACACAAAAGAGCCTTCCACTATGGCTGAAGAGAACAATTTACGCACGCGCGTCAGCGAAGTCTTTAGGATTTTTCTATGGCTTGGCCTGACCTCCTTTGGTGGGCCGGTGGCGCATCTGGGCTATTTTCGGGCCGAGTTTGTGGAGCGCCGCCGTTGGCTTTCGGAGGCTGCCTATGCGGACTTGGTCGCGCTTTGCCAATTTTTGCCAGGACCCGCCAGCAGCCAGGTGGGTTTTGCGCTTGGGCTAATGCGCGCTGGCCCTTGGGGAGCCGCGATGGCGTGGCTGGCATTTACGCTGCCTTCGGCCATTGTGCTAGTACTGTTTGCGTTTGGCGCAGCGGTATTGGATGGCCCTGTCGCCAGCGGCCTTATCCACGGCTTGAAGATAGTCGCGGTAGCGATTGTGGCGCATGCGGTGTGGGGCATGGCGCGTAATCTGTGCCCGGATAAAACCCGCACGGGCATTGCACTACTGGCCGTGTTTACGGTGTTATTGGTTAGCGGGCCGCTAGGGCAGGTGGGTGCCATTGTGTTCGGTGGTTTGGCGGGGTTTCTGCTATGCCGCGAAGCCGTGACTGCCACGCAAAGCGAAACACTCCACTTTGCTGTGTCGCGCTCAGTTGGCGTTATCGCACTGGGGCTGTTCGCTGGGCTATTGATTGGGTTGCCGTTGCTTGCGGGAAGTACGGTTTGGCTTGATATCGCGGATGCCTTTTATCGTTCAGGCGCGCTGGTATTTGGCGGTGGGCATGTGGTGCTGCCGCTATTACAAGCGGAAGTGGTGCAGTCAGGCTGGATAACGCCTGATGCGTTTTTAACCGGTTACGGAGCGGCACAGGCCGTGCCGGGGCCGCTGTTTACCTTTGCCGCCTATCTTGGGGCGTTGCTGCCCGGCGTTAATGGCCTTGTTGGTGCGATAGTGGCCTTGCTGGCCATCTTCATACCGGGATTTTTACTGCTGGTGGGCGTGCTGCCATTCTGGAATCGCTTTCGCCAATGGGGAAGTGCTCAGGCGTTGATGCGTGGTGCCAATGCCGCAGTGGTGGGGATTCTGGGCGCCGCACTTTACCAGCCGGTGTGGACCAGCGCGATTATCGGACCGTATGAATTTGCCTTGGCGCTTAGCGGCTTTTTACTGCTTTCCGTGTGGAAGCTGCCTGCCTGGGCGGTGGTGGTTGTGATTGCACTGGGCGGTCTTTTGATACCGGTTCAGTAGATAATGAGCCAAGACCTTACAAAAACGCCTCGCTTAAGCGAGGCGTTCGTGATTTAAAGGGCTAATGGCTGCTCCTATGGCGCCTCCAGCTCTAACGTGCGGCGCAGAACATTGAGCTCGTCAATATTCAGGTGCTCCAGCCTGCCGGCGAGCAAGTCGCTAATCTTCTGTACTGGAAGCCCTGCCTGGCGGGCAATTTCCCGGCTTCCTAGATCTGATACTGCAATTAAACGCGTGATAATGCGCATTAGGCGCGTGCGTTTTTCTAATTCCCTGACATCGAGGTCAGGGCTGCTTCGCGGAGGATCCAGCGTTTCTGCGTGAGCAGTTGAGTATGCCGTACTCATGAGACTCCATTAGTCTGAAATGACAAGGACACAATGCCGCCAACGCAGGTGCTTTTCAATATTTAATTTGATGAAAATTTCGCGACACTTGTGAACACCCGATTGCGGCTTGGCTCTGGTAAACTATGTGCCTTATTTTAGCGTACGCGGCTGCTTCTGGCGTGCGGCACTTTTATCTTTTTTTTATAAGGCCACTGGCCGGGGAGAAATGGCATGTCGTCGAATAGCGCACCCAAAGTGGGCGTCATCATGGGGTCCAAATCGGATTGGCCGGTGATGGAGCACGCGGTGACGATGCTGGAGCGCTTAGGCGTTGCTTATGAAACGCGCGTGGTCTCTGCCCACCGAACGCCTGACTTGCTGTTCGACTATGCTAAAAGCGCCGCTGAGCGTGGCCTGCAGGTGATTGTGGCCGGTGCAGGCGGTGCAGCCCACCTGCCCGGTATGGTGGCCTCACAAACGCCGCTGCCGGTACTAGGTGTGCCGGTTGAATCCAAAGCGCTTAAAGGCCTTGATTCACTGCTCTCGATTGCGCAGATGCCCGGCGGTATCGCCGTAGGCACACTGGCGATTGGTAAGGCCGGTGCGACCAATGCGGGCCTGCTGGCCGCGCAGATTGTGGGCCTTCAGGATAGCGCTGTGCGTAACGCGGTTGAGGCCTTCCGTGCAGAGCAGACTCAACTAGTACTGGATAACCCGGACCCGCGCCCCGCGCCGGATGCTGAGTAAAAGGAGCCCCCATGAACTCTGGTACGACAAACATCGGCGTTTTAGGCGCAGGCCAACTGGGCCGTATGCTGGCGCTGGCGGGCTACCCGCTAGGCAATCGGTTTACGTTCCTGGATACTACGGGTAACCCAAGCGCAGGCATCGGCGAGGTCATTGTCGACCCGGATAATCAGCACTTGGCGGAGTTTCTCGCCAAGGTGGATGTTGTGACCTACGAGTTCGAGCATCTGCCGGTGACGCTTGTGCAGGAGATCGAAAAGCACAAGCCGGTGTATCCAAGTAGCCGAGCGATTGAGGTATGCCAAAATCGGGTTGAAGAGAAAGCCCTGTTTGATCGCTTGAACATCCCGACGCCTGCTTACCGTGTGGTCGAGAGCGCAGAGCAGCTTGAAACCGCCGCACGTGAACTTGGCTGCCCGGTCGTGGCAAAGTCCGTCACGGAAGGTTACGACGGTAAAGGTCAGGCGGTCCTAAAAGCCCCAGAAGAGGCGGCTGACGCTTGGCAAAGCATTGGCCATACGCAGTTGATCGTTGAAGCGTTTGTGGATTTTGTGCGCGAAGTTTCGATGATTGCTGTGCGCGGTCGCGATGGCGAGGTGGTTTTCTACCCCATGGCAGAGAACCAGCATGTAGGCGGCATTCTGCGTTACTCGGTGGCGCCGCTGCCGGACCTGGACGCCCAGGTGCAGCAAACGGCTGATACGTATATTCGTGCGCTGCTGGATGAGCTGGATTACGTGGGCGTGCTGGCGCTTGAACTCTTCCAAACCCGCGATGGCAGCCTGCTGGCTAACGAAATGGCGCCACGCGTGCATAACTCCGGCCATTGGACGATGGATGGTGCGGTTACCAGCCAGTTCGAGAACCATCTACGGGCGGTTCAAGGATTACCGCTTGGCAGCACAGCGGCCATTGCGCCCACCTGTATGGTTAATGTGATTGGCCAGGAAGGTGACAACGTGGCCATGCTCAAGCTTGCCAATACCCACCTGCACCGCTACGACAAGGCCGAGCGGGCAGGGCGGAAGCTGGCCCACGTTAACGTGGTGGCCGCTACCCACGCTGAACTGCTGGAAAAGGTGCGCGCCTGCCAAGCACTGATACCCGATGCCCCGGCGGTTGAGTGGAGTTTTGAGCGCTCATTATAGATAAGCGTTAATAAGTTACTGAAAAGGCGCCCCACGATGTGAGGCGCCTTTTTTAATTCCGGTTTTAAGCTCTTTTTTAAGACCGTTTTAAGCTCTGTTTTTACGACCGTTTTAAGCTCTGTTTAAAGTCCCGCGAACCAGCTTGGACGCTTACCAACCCAGCACAATACGCCCGCTCAGCAGTAGCCACAGCGCGATTAACGCAAAGTGCCCAGGGTACCAGGCCAGCCACAGCCTGCGTGGCATGGCAAACGTTACCGCAGGAACGCGCTGAGCCAGGCCAGCAGCAAGTATCAGCACCACGACACAGGTCCCCACCGTAAACGATTTCGCCATATCCGAGGCGTTCATTTGTCCGGCAACCCAGAGTACGGGAAAGGCGGCCAAGCCTGCCCAAAGTCGCGCCTGAAAATGGGTGCCCGCTTGGCTAAGTGAATGCATGGCAAACATGAATAGTGGAATCAACAGCAGGCCGTTGTGGCCGTATTCCACCCAGAAACCGAGCAGGTACCACACCGTGACGCCCACCGCGGTGCCCAACAGCAGCCAACCAAACCCCAGCGTTTGCTGTTGGTAGTGCTGCCAGCCTTGGCGGGCCAGTGTGCCCAAGACCAGGCCACTGGCCAGCGTAAAGCAGACGTTAAAGATCAACGCATCCGATGCGCGTGGCATCATCATGTAAGGGAGTTGAGCTACCAGCCCGATAATCAGAATACGCCGTGAATAACGCAGTGGGTTACGGGTATTAAATAGCCCGTGCCAAGCGACCATGGCGGCAAACAGCGGAAAGGCAATCCGGCCAATAGAGGAGCCTGCCCAGCTAAAATCCCCAGGCAATACATAGCGGGTAAGGTGGTCTACCGTCATGGTAATGAGCGCGAGCCACTGGCCCCAGCCTGTCCAGTAGGAAGACGGGCGTCGGTTGATGTCTGGTGTGGCGCTGAGAGTTGCTGCCATAAAACCTCCCTGTTTTTATGACTAAATTACGGTGATAGCGAAATGACGTTTCATCGCTATATGGGTTATATCGGCTATATCGGCTATATCGGCTGTATGAGCTATATCGGCTATATAAACGTAGTGAATGATACAGAGACTCTCACACACTGACCTGGTTCATTCCAAGGGGCAGCGTGCTTGTTCATGGCCAGCGTACCTGGTTTTTAAGCTGCTGATGCAAGGAGAAAAAAGGCAAGGGCGTAAATAAACCACCCCGGCAAAGGCCGGGGTGATGGGGAAGTCACTACGCTATGTGATTACTCTTCGCCAAAGTAGCGAGCGTGAATCTCATCGTAGGTGCCGTTTTCTTGAAGTGTTGCGAGGGCTTCGTTGAATTTTTCGGCAAGCGCTTCATCACGCTGGCGGAACGCGATACCAAAGCCATCACCAAAGTATTCTTTAGGCTCAGTGATTTTTTCGCCCACAATGGTGTAGTCAGCGTCTTCGTTTTCAACCAGCGTTGACTGGCCGATCGGGAAATCGAGGAAAACGATATCCAGACGCTGTGCGTCCATATCCAGCACCATATCATCGGCGGTGGAGTAGCGGCTGATATCGGCTACGCTGCTGTAGTTGTCAGTGACGTAGTTGTCCTGGAGCGTACCGCGTTGAACGCCGATGGTCAGGCCTTCAAGGGTTTCTTCATTGGCTTCGTCGATATCCAGGTCGCTTGCGGCAAACCAGGCAGACGGCATGGTGATGTAGGGGTCAGAGAACAGCACCTGCTGGCGACGCTCATCGTTGATGGTCATGGAGGACATGACGGCGTCGTAGTTGCGTGACAGAAGGCCCGGAATAATGCCGTCCCACTCCTGCTCGATCCACTCGCAGGTCACGCCGATCTCTTCACACATGGCGTTGCCCAGGTCGATATCAAAACCGGTCAGGTCGCCTTCAGGGGTGCGGAATTCCATCGGAACATAAGGTACATCAACGCCAATGCGCACCTGATCATAATCACGTGCCTGGGCGGAAGAGGCCGCAGCAACAGCCAAACCAATTAAAGAAACTGATAGCAACTTTTTCATTATTTAACTCCGTTGTTAAAGAGGTCCACCCGAGGTGATCCTCTTTAACGTAACCCAGGTTGGGGTCGGCGGAAAGAGGAAAACACCCTGTGAACCAACGTTTGTTTGACGTTCGCTAGTAATCGAACCGTTTACGGGGTTTGTGGCTTTAAGTGCGCAAGTAATTTCTTCTCTAAAAAGCGGAAGAAAAACAGAATGGCAAACGTTAAGCACAGATAGATAGCCGCGACAAACAGGAAGGGCTCAAACGGCGTATAGAACCGTGAATAGACATAGCGAGCTGCCCCGGTCAGATCCATTAAGGTGACCACGCTGGCTATCGCGCTGGCATGCAGCATAAAAATCACTTCATTGCCGTAGGCGGGCAGGGCACGACGGAACGCGCTGGGGATAATGATCCGTCGCATCATCAGGCTTTGTGACATGCCGTAAGCGCGGGCCGCTTCAATTTCGCCTTTAGAGGTTGCTTTGATAGCCCCTCGGAAAATCTCTGTTGTGTAAGCAGCTGTGTTAAGAGTGAAAGCGATCAGTGCTGGATAGAAGGCCTCACGAAAGATTGGCCACAAAAAGCTTTCCTGAATGCCGTCAAAAAACACCACGCCATAGTAAATAATGTACAGCTGAATCAGCAGCGGCGTGCCACGAAACACGTAGGTATAGGCATACACGGGCAGGCTGATCCATTTACGCCGTGAACTGCGCATAATGGCAAGCGGCACTGCTAGCACCAGCCCGATCACCAGCGACAAAAACACCAGCTGTGTGGTGGTGACAAGCCCTGTCCAGTAGTAGCCCAGCGTAGTGGAAGTGAAGATCAGGTTGCCGGACAAAAGGTCATTAAACCATGCGGAAATATCTAGCATGTCACTGCTCTCCAAAGCCGATGTCGTAGCGCTTTTGTAACCGGGCAAAAATCCACTCGGAGACGCTGGCAATCAACAGGTAGGCAACGGCGACGGGGATTAAAAACACAAACGGCTCGTGAGTCGCCCGGGAGGCTTCAGCGGCCACGCGGACCATATCGGTCAGGCCGATCACCGAGACGAGCGCGGTGGTTTTCAGCAGCACCATCCAGTTATTGGAGAGCCCGGGCAGCGCATGGCGCATCATTTGCGGAAAACGAATGCGGCGAAATACCAGTGCGCTGCTCATCCCGTAGGCTTTGCCTGCCTCAATTTGACCGTTGTCCACTGCCATAAAGGCGCCTCGGAAGGTCTCGCCCATATAGGCACCAAAAATAAAGCCAATGGTCAATACGCCAGCGGCAAAGGCGTTGAAATTAATGTAAATATCAATGTCGTAGCTGTAGTAAAGAATATCACTAATCGCGTTGACACCGATTTGACCGCCGTAAAACAGCAGCATCATCAAGACAAGGTCTGGCACGCCGCGAATCAGCGTCGTGTAGACAGTTGCCGTGCCGTGCAATAGCCAGTGACGCGACATCTTGGCTGTGGCGGTTAGCAGGCCTAGCGCGATGGCTAACAGTAGCGATAAAACCGCTAGTTGAACGGTGACCCCGGCACCTTCGATTAAACGGGGGCCGTACCCTTGCAAATCCAGCATGGTCGCCTCGCAGATCAGTAGTTAGGAGTAAGAAACTGTTTCAGACGAGACGATTGCGGGTTGCCTAATACGTCATCTGGCGTCCCGGCTTCTTCCACCAAGCCCTGGTGAAGATAGATCACCTTGCTTGAGACATCGCGAGCAAAGCTCATCTCATGGGTAACCACCACCATGGTACGCCCTTCATTGGCTAAATCGCGCATGACTTTCAGCACGTCGCCGACAAGCTCTGGGTCCAGCGCCGAGGTCGGCTCGTCAAACAGCATAACCTCTGGATTCATGGCCAGTGCCCGAGCAATCGCGCCGCGCTGCTGCTGGCCTCCTGACATTTGCGCCGGGTAAGCGTTGGCGCGGGCGGTTAACCCCACACGCTCAAGCAGCGCATGGGCTTGTTCGATCGCCTCTTTTTTAGGAATGCCGAGCACATGGATAGGCGCTTCAATTATATTTTCAAGCAGCGTCATGTGTGCCCAGAGATTGAAATTCTGAAACACCATGGAAAGCTTGGCACGCATTTGGACAACCTGTTTCCAATCGGCTGGCTCGCGTCCGTGTCGGGTCGCCTTAAAGCGTATCGGGTCGCCGTGAAGGATGATCTCGCCCTCATCCGGCTGCTCTAACAGGTTCATACAACGCAAAAAGGTACTTTTACCCGACCCTGAAGCGCCAATCAGCGTGATCACATCACCTTTTTGGGCTTCCAGTGAAAGGCCTTTCAGAACTTCCGTATCGCCGAAGCGCTTTTTAATATTACGCACTTCCAGGGGAGTAGCGGCCATAAACATAGGCTCCAGTACAAAGTTGCCGCGGTAGCAACGTGTTGAGTTAACGCAGGCTAAGTGCGGCTGGCGCGAAAAAAGTGGCGATTCTATCAGGCTCAGCGAAAAATGCGTGCTTTCCTTATACGATAAATGTAGGAAGGCTACCGTAAGTGAAACACATGTGCCTCGATATTATCTCCATGTTGTTGTTATTAAATAACTATTAAGCTTGTTTTTCGGTTTTACTTGGGGGGTGAGTCGGAGCCACCAAAAGCGCCGCCCGCGCACCCAGCGCCACGTTGGCATTAGGAAATACGACATGTAGCGGCGTCTCGCCAACCACGAAATCGCCTGCCACGCTATCCCAGGCCAAACGCGTGCCGGGCTCAAAACGGCTGAAGTTGGGCATGTCAGCATCAACGTAGAGCGTAAAGTCCTCCGCTTGGCGCTTAAGCTCATGCTCTACCTGAAAGAATACCATGGCAGCCGGGTCTTGCTGAGCAGGCGTTTCGCCTTTGCTGAGCGACGTAAGCAGCGCGCCCATTGGGATCAGTGATGCCCTATCATTTTGCCCGAAAGGGGCGACGCGGCCTAGCTCAAAAGTAAACGCTTGAGCGCCATGGTAATGCTTGCTGTAGTGCGAGAAGGTCCAGCTTGTCTGGTGTTGATGAAGCACGGCCCGCATGCCCGCAGCAGCAAGCCACTGCCACTGCTCCGGCAGGGTCACAGTGTTAGCAAACGGCTCGACAACAAAAATCGGGTAGAGGCTTTCACGAATGGCGGTGTGCAAGTCGTAGTGCAACCTGGGCCGCGCGGCGTGAGTTTCATAAAATTTGTCTACCGCAGCCATTAATTCACGTGCGCGTTCTGGCTCCTCACCGCTGCCTGTTAAGTCACGCTTGAAGAGGCGGTTAAGGTTCGTTGCTATAAACCGTTGCTGAGCGCGTAGCGCGGGAATATTGCCAAGAATGACCAGTACGGGAGCACCCAGCGGGGTAGTGCCTGCTTCCAGGGCGCTTAGCCATTCACCGAGCAATTCAACCGGAGCTGTTTCGTTGCCATGAATCGCCGCTGAAAAAACGCAGGCATAGGCCTCTGGCTGTGGCGTATGAGGGATAAGTTCCATAATGCCGGGGGCATGAAACCGATAAGTACCGCTTGGAAATTGGCCGCTACGCTGTACGGGAAGGTGCCCATCAAGGGTCCAGTCAAGCCAGTGATTCAGCATTATCGGCCTCTTGTTATTGGTTGGAAATTCACACGCTATCTTTAACATGCTCAAAAACGGGAGCAAGCACTAGCGTCGTGGTTATGAAAATGGCGGGCGCTCGAGTGTAAGACGGTACCTAAAACGCTCACGGTGAGTGGGCGTTTTAATAGGAAGGGCGCTTTGCCGCGCACTTTTGGAATTCAATGCGAGAAACCAGCCGCTGCTTTGTATCTGCGTAAGGTGAAAATCGAAGAGAGCAGGGGAAAACATTCGCTTTTCGCTGCTGCAGGCTAGGCTATGTTGTAGTCATTCCCTAATCGGAATGCCATTAACGTAGCTAAAACGCAGTCCAAAGGAGTAAGCAATGACAAAGGTATTGGTACTTTACTATTCCATGTATGGGCATGTTGATACCTTGGCCAAGGCCGTTGCAGAAGGGGCAAGGAAAGTTGAAGGCGTAGAGGTAACCGTTAAGCGAGTACCTGAAACCATGCCCGCAGATGCTTTCAAAAATGCCGGCGGTAAGCAGGATTACGATACGCCCGAAGCGACTCCCCAGGAACTGGCCGATTACGATGCGATTATTGTTGGTACCCCAACCCGCTTTGGCAATATGACCGGCCAAATGCGCACCTTTTTTGACCAAACCGGCGGCTTATGGGCTAACGGCACCTTGCGTGGCAAAGTGGCGAGTGTGTTTACCTCAACAGGTACCGGCGGTGGCGATGAGATGACGATTACCTCCACCTGGACGACGCTTGCCCACCACGGCATGGTGATTGTGCCCGTCGGTTATGGCATTGAAGAGCAGTTTGATATTTCCGAAGTCAGCGGCGGTAACCCTTACGGAGCGGCGACTTTGGCAGGTAGTGATGGCTCCCGCCAGCCAAGCGAGCGTGAACTGAAGCTTGCGCGCTTTCAGGGCGAGCACGTTGCGAAAATCGCTGCGAAGCTGGCGGAGTAACCAACCGCCAATAAAAAGCCACCCCGTCGATAATTATCTGCGGGGTGGCTTTTTATTGGCGAAGGGGTTACAGGCTTAAACGTTT
Source organism: Halomonas citrativorans (assembly GCF_900163645.1). Taxonomy (GTDB): domain Bacteria; phylum Pseudomonadota; class Gammaproteobacteria; order Pseudomonadales; family Halomonadaceae; genus Vreelandella; species Vreelandella citrativorans. Next base: position 10,476 of record NZ_FUKM01000036.1, read on the forward strand.
GGCAATCGCGCGGCCCAGGCTTTCAGTGGTGCCTTGGCCGCCAACATCACGGGTGACCACTTGGCTGTCACCTTCGCGAAGCACATCTTCAATCGCTGTCACCATCGCATCAGCGGCTTCTTTATAGCCCAGATGCTCAAGCATCATGGCGCCAGACCAAATTTGCCCAATTGGGTTGGCGATACCTTTGCCTGCAATATCCGGTGCGCTGCCGTGTACCGGCTCAAACAGGCTGGGGAATTTGCCTTCGGGGTTAATGTTGGCCGAAGGGGCAATGCCGATAGTGCCGGTACACGCCGGCCCCAGGTCGGAAAGAATATCGCCAAACAGGTTGCTGCCGACGACCACGTCAAACCAGTCGGGATGCAGTACAAAGTTGGCGGTCAGAATATCAATATGGAATTTATCGACATCAATCTCCGGATACTGCTTGGCCATTTCCAGCACGCGCTCGTCCCAGTAGGGCATGGTGATAGAGATACCGTTGGATTTTGTGGCCGAGGTGAGCTTTTTGCGCGGGCGAGTTTGCGCCAGATCAAACGCATATTTAAGCACGCGGTCAACGCCTGTGCGCGACATCACGGTTTCCTGAATGACAATTTCGCGCTCGGTGCCTTCAAACATCTTGCCGCCGATGCTTGAGTATTCGCCCTCGGTGTTTTCGCGCACCACGTAAAAGTCGATATCGCCCGGTTCACGCCCGGCAAGCGGGCTTTTAATACCGGGCATTAACTTGCAAGGGCGTAGGTTGATGTACTGGTCGAACTGGCGGCGAAACTGCAGTAGCGAGCCCCAAAGAGAAATATGGTCGGGCACTTTGTCGGGCCAGCCGACCGCGCCGTAAAACAGCGCATCGAACCCTTTGAGCTGTTCAAACCAGTCGTCCGGCATCATTTGGCCGTGCTCCAGGTAGTAGTCGCAGCTGCCAAATTCAAAGGTCGTGAACTCAAGGTCGATATTAAAGCGCTTGGCTGCGGCTTCAAGGGCGCGAATACCTTCGGGCATGACTTCGGTACCAATGCCGTCGCCAGCGATCACTGCAATACGGTGGGCCATTTGGATTCCTTGTTATTAAAAAAGATGAGCGATGAACGCAGTGTAGCCGCTATCTGAGTGATAATAATCAGGCTACTATTCAAGCTATTGTTGCCTGAAAGTGGAGAATCCATGTCGGCGCTAGACGATCTTGCATTTTTTCAGCAGTTAGCACGTGCAGGAAGTTTGACAGGAACGGCGCGTGAGCTGGGGCTTTCGCTGTCGGCGGTGAGCAAGCGCTTAAAGCAGCTAGAGGCGCGTTTGGGCGTGGAGCTTGCCGCACGCACCACCCGGCGGTTGACGCTAACGGCAGAAGGCGAGCGTTATCTTTCCCGCGGGGCGCTGATTCTGGATGAGTTGGGGGAGCTTGAGAACTCTCTCAACGATACACATAAGCATGGGCTTAGCGGACGGCTGCGGGTTAATGCCACCTTTGGTTTTGGTCGGCAGCACATTGCGCCGCTGCTCTCCACCTTTTGTGCAATGCACCCAGCGGTTGAGGGATGGCTGGAGCTCACCAATTTCCCGCTTAACCTGAGCGATCACGGCTTTGATGTCGGTATACGGGTTGGCGAGCCGCCGGATTCACGTTTGATTGCTCGGCCAATTTTGCCCAATCGCCGTGTGCTGTGTGCAGCGCCCCGTTATATCGCCCGAATGGCACCGTTGAACGCGCCTGGCGACCTTGTGCGCCAGGCATGCCTGGTGATTCGTGAAAACGATACGGACTTTCCTCTTTGGCGTTTTGAGCGTTGTAATGACCCGGGCTGCGTTCAGTCAGTGAAGGTAAGCGGGCGGCTGGCCAGTAATGACGGGGAAGTCATTACTCGGCTGGCCCTGGACGGACACGGGATAATGATGCGTTCATGGTGGGATGTAAACGAGCACTTGGCCAGTGGGGCGCTGGTGCCATTGCTGCCTGAATGGCAGGGCGTGCGGGCCGACTTTTATGCGGTATTTGAGCAGCGTCGCCATGTGCCCACGCGGTTACGCGCGTTTATTGACCATGCGCAGCGTGACATAACCGGGCGAGTACCGCCGTTGCCAGACATTACTTGCCTCGATTGATGGCGAAGGCACTCATCACCATAAACGACGATGATCAACTCATAGAGCACTGACACGTTCGGTCAGAAACCATTGGATAAAATAAGTATCTTGTTAGGGACTCAGTTAACCCTGGGCGTGCGTGATGGGCGCTTGGCGCTGGGTACGTGGCAAGGCCTCTGGCTAGGCGAGCACCGCGACCGGGGAGGGCCGCGGCGCATCCTTGCTACGTTAAATGGTTGCGATGCGTTGGCATAAGACGCGCACTTATAACGTAAGCTGCGCTTTAATAATTGGCCATGCTGGTTCGCCGTCGGTGTTCGTTACATCGGCAAGCATGGCTTCTACCCGCTCGGGGTGATTGCTGATCCACTCCTGGGCTACCTCTGAAAGCGCACGCTCGTCCTGGCCAAACGCTTGGATCATCCAGCTTTGTTCGTCAGCGGTGAAGCTGAACTGCTCAAAAAACGTAGTGATATTGGGATTGGCTTCAGCATAGTCGGCGCGCAGCAGGGTAAGCACATCACTTTCACCGTTGTTTTTACCGAACAGATTTTCTGGATCCTCCAGGTAACGCATGGGTAGCTCAAGGTTCATCCAGTGAGGTGTCCAGCCGACCCAGACCACCGCTTGTTCGCGGTCGATAGCATCGCGAGCGGCGGACAGCATGGCGATTTCGCTGGTATCAACCAGGCGCCAGTCACCCAGCTCCCAAGCGTCATTATCAATGGCGTCATGGAGAATTTCGCTGGCGGCCGAGCCAGCGCCAAAGCTGAGAATCTGACCGTTAAACAGGTCGCGGTTTTCGGCAAGGTCAGCAAAACTTTGAATGCCGCTCTCGTAAATATAGGTAGGCACGGCCAGCGTCATTTGCGCGCCATCAACGTTGTTCGCCACATCAATCAGTAAGCCTGACTCTTTGCGTGGGGTGAACATGTCACGCTGAGCAGGCAGCCAGGCGCCCAGAAATACATCGATATCACCGCTCTCCATACCCTGATAGATCACCTGCAGGCCAATCTCTTGCGCGCGGGTTTCATAACCCAGCGGGTTTAATAGCTGTTCGGCTATTTCCGTCTTTACGGTAATGCCAGGCCAAGCGGGAACACCAAAATCAAGTGTTTGATCATCGCCGTGCGTGGTGGATGCAAATGCAGCGGATAAGAGTGCTGTTGCTACCAAAGGCATGCTGGGTGAGAGGCGTAGGCAGGTTTTCATTGAGATCTCCTTGCTGAGTTTTTATATCGCGCGGGGCGGTTTATGAGTGGCGTGCCAACACACGCAGGCGAGAGGCGAGCATGTCGCGGTCTAAATACGTGCCCTGGAGGTGACGAGCGCCGCTATTGGGGTCGAATTCTCGTCGTCCATGGAGTACACGCCGATTATCAAAGGCCACCATTTGACCGGGGCGCAGCGTAAATTCCAACTGATGCGCTTCACTGTGGAAGAGCTGCCACAGCGTCCGATAGGCACGGTACCATGCGTTCATTTGTGAGGCGGGAAGATGAAGGGTATCCCGAATCCAGTTATTCAAGCGTATTTCTACCAGGTTGCCGCTGCTATCAAGGGTAATGACTGGGGCACGAACGGTAATATCGGTTGCCTCGTCCTGAAAACGAAAATCGATCGGGGTCTCACTCAGAATAGTCAGCGCGTTGGAGTCCTGGTGACGCAATGCGTTAACGACTCGGACACCGTCGGCAAACAGTGATTCGCCACCGCTGGCCTCATTTTTTAGGCAGTAAAGTAGCTGGATATCCGGTGGTTGCTGCCAGTTGGGCAAATCTATATGTAGGGGTAAACCTGCCGCCGTATACGCCGCATTATTAGGGTTAGGCTTTGAGCGTACATTAAAACGAGCGCCGAAATTAGTCGTGCGCAGTGGGCCAATGCGTTCCGCTAAACGGCTGACTTCTTCTTCCATCAATGGGGCTTCTGTAACCAGCGCTAAACCATCGCGTAGCAGGGCAGTAATCCAGGCTTTCTCACCCGCTGGGGTGAGGAGGTCAGCATGTAAAATGCGTTCAGGGAAAAAATTATCAACCCAAGGAGCCGACTTCGGAACAGGTGATGTCAGGCGCGTTTCCGGGCGGCGCTGATAGAGCCAGCCGCTGTGGAAGGCACTGGTATGTCCGTCCTTCCAGTGTAAATAGAGGTGCCCATTTTGCAGGCTAATATCGGGTGCTTCGTTAATGTCAGCCAGAGGAATATAGAGCCGCTCGCGTGTTTGCGGGTGGCGGCACTCAGGGCAGGCGCAGTGATCGCGCAGCCAAAGCAGTGGTAGCGTAGTAACGTCGCTGGTTTGCCATGTCAGCGTCACGCCTTCCTCGGTGAGCATCGCGTCGCTTAGTGATGGGCCTGAGTAGTAAGGGGTAAATTCGCCCATTTGGGGCGCCTGATGCGCTTCGGCGGCAAACACTGTACTCGTCATTTTTGCCTCTTTATGGTGATGAAAAACGCTTAAATTCGGCCACTTAGAATGCGCATTCGTCATGGCTCAAACAAATGATTAATATGGCCCCTAAGACCTCGTTTTACTTATAGGTGGGTTTACCATGAGTCAGTTACCGCCACTATTATGGCTGCAGGCGTTTGAGTCGGCGGCGCGAACGCTCAGCTTTACCGCGGCTGGAAATGAGTTGGCCGTTACCCAGGCGGCCATTAGTCAGCGAGTTCGATTGTTGGAGGAGCGGTTGGGGCAAAAGCTCTTTGTGCGCCATGCGCGAAGCTTAACCCTCACGCCTGTAGGACAAGCCTGGCTGCCCAGTATCAATGATGCTTTTTCGCGGATCAGCGAAGGAACGACTGAGGTGTTTGGCGCTACCAGTGGGCAGCCTGTGACATTAAGAGCCACGCCGATCCTCCAGCAATCATGGCTGGCGCCGCGCTTGGCTGCTCTTTACCAGCACTGTCCACACATCTCCATTCGCCTGGTTAGCGCTATCTGGCCAGATGACTATGGGGCAGAGGGCGCCGATATCGAAATCCGTTATGGGCGAGGCGAATGGAGTGGCGTTGAAATGCACTCGTTAGGCGATGAACAACTGCTGCCAGTGTGTTCTCCAACGCTTGCTGCAACGCTAACAACGCCTGCCGATTTAAGAGGGCACACGTTGCTTCACGCGGTAGGGTTTGGTGTCGGCTGGTCAGGCTGGCTACAGGCGGCGGGCGTGGGTCACTTGGAAACGCAGTGTCGTTCTATAACATGCGATAACCAAGTGATGACGTTAGCGTTAGCTAGCCAAGGCGCAGGGGTAGCGCTCATTCATCGCCGTTTGTTGGAGCAGCGCAATGACCTGGTGACGCCGTTTCCGTCCATTAGTGTGCCAAGCGATGAGCAGTTCTGGCTGGTACGTCCCAGCCGTCGCCAAATAGATGACGAAGCGGCCTTGGTCTGGGTGTGGTTAGCGAAGGATACTGACGCCACTTAGGGGCGTTTTAAGAATAAATACACCAATTTTCTTGCCATTTTGGTGCAGGCGTGAAGAATGAAGCGCCTCCGATAAGTTAAAAAAAGGCGTGTTGTATGGATTTTTCGGTACCTCAACTGTTGACCGCGTTGGTTGATCGCGGCAACGGGCTGTTATGGGGCAGTGTGCTGATCTACTTACTGATCGGCGCAGGCCTCTACTTTACGATACGAACCGGCGCGATTCAGGTACGTTATTTCGGTCACATGTTTAAACTGCTGCGCACCTCGCGCAACGCTGGTGACGGTATCTCCTCGTTTCAGGCGCTTTCGACGAGCCTGGCGGCACGCGTAGGCACCGGCAACCTGGCGGGTGTGGCGGTGGCGATCTATTTTGGTGGCCCTGGCGCGATTTTCTGGATGTGGATGACCGCCATGGTGGGTATGGCGACCAGCTTCGTCGAATCTACCTTGGCGCAGGCCTACAAAACAGACCATGGCGATAGCACCTTCCGCGGTGGACCAGCCCGTTATATTGAACGTGGGCTTGGACTGCGCTGGCTGGCCGTGCTGTTTTCCATCTGTTTGATTATCGCGTTTGGATTGGCGTTTAACAGCGTACAGGCCAACTCCATCGCCCAGGCCATGGAGCAGGCATTTGCTGTTCCCACCTGGGCCATGGGGTTAGTCTTGGTGGTCGTTGTGGCGCCGATTATCTTTGGTGGCTTAAAGTCCATCGCCAAGGTCGCGGAGCTGGTGGTGCCATTAATGGCACTGCTTTACCTGTTACTCGCGCTTGTTGTAGTCGGGCTTAATATCGGTGACTTCCCAGCAGCCATCATGACCATTGTGAAGAGCGCCTTTGGCCTTGAACAAGCGGCTGGTGGGGCCGTGGGTTATGCCGTGTCACAAGCGATTATGCACGGCATTCAACGCGGCCTGTTCTCCAACGAGGCGGGCATGGGTTCGGCGCCGAATGCGGCAGCTACCGCCAGCACGCGCCCCAACCATCCGGCTGCCCAAGGCTTTATTCAGATGCTGGGTGTGTTTCTGGATACGCTGGTTATTTGTACGGCCACTGCGGCCATTATTATTATGGCAGGGCCTGAGCTTTTAGCCGGTGAAGAGACGAATGGTATCCAATTGACCCAAATGGCGCTTTCAAGCCACGTAGGCGATTGGGGGGGCATGTTTGTAGCCGTCGCAATCTTGCTGTTCGCGTTTACTTCTGTGATTGCCAACTACTCTTACGGCGAGTCCAATATTGAGTATTTAGCCGGTCGTCGAGCGCCGGTGGCGATTCTCCTTTACCGCTTGGCGGTGCTGGGGATGATCATGGTGGGATCGGTGGCGAGTCTGGGGGCGATCTGGAACTTTGCAGATCTTTCCATGGGTATGATGGCCATTATTAACCTGGTGGCTATCCTGCTGCTTTCACCTGTTGCTTTTGCGTTGTTCCGTGACTACGAGGCGCAGCTGAAGGCAGGCAAAGAACCTACCTTTGATCCCAGCAAATTCCCCAAGTTAGCCAATAAGGTTGATCCCAAGGCGTGGCCTAAGCAGCACTAATCACCCGCCAACTAAAACCCTGCTTATACAAAAGCGGGGTTTTTTTATAGATATCATAATTCGATTTTATCGAACGTAACGCTCATATCATTGCGCTTTTGATTAATCAAAATCATCGTAAAATAGCGCCAATTCCTTATTAATCCTGCGTTGGAGCTTTTTTAAAATGACAACTCGTGCCCTGTTGGTTACCTCCTCTGTACTTGGTGAAAACGGTCAATCTATCGCCTTGGCCAACCACTTCCAAAGCCGTGCGGCTGCCCGCGAAGGCGTCGATGTCACTAAACGCGACGTGGTTGCCGATGCGCTTCCTCACCTGGATATTGCGGAACTGGGCGCATGGCAGACACCGGCTGATGAGCGCAGCAACGAGCAGAAAGCACTGGCTGCTCGCTCTGATGAACTGTTGGCCGAACTGCGTGCTAATGACGTGTTGGTCTTGGCTGTACCGATGTATAACCTGGGCATCCCTTCGCAGTTAAAAGCCTGGTTTGACCGCGTACTGCGTGCTGGCGAAACGTTCCGTTACACAGAAAACGGCCCACAAGGTCTAGTCGAAGGTAAGCGGGTGATTATTCTGGCGGCCCGTGGCGGTATGTATGCGGGGTCGGACATGGATAGCCAAACGCCACACCTGAAAAGCATGCTAGGCTTGATGGGCATTACCGATGTTGATGTTGTGTACGCAGAAGGCCTGAACATGGGCGAAGAGCAGCGTGCTGCGGCGCAGAAAGAAGCGTTTCAGGCAATTGATCAGTTGGTGGAAGCGCTATAAGCCCGTTAGCCTGAGGTAATTACGGAGAATCCGTTATGGCACGTCCCGAACTATTGGAGCAGATCTATACGATTGTCGATCAGATTCCGGCGGGGCGAGTCACGACGTACGGGCGTATTGCCGCTATGACAGAAGGCGCCACACCACGAATGGTGGGGTCTGCCATGCGCCACTTGCCCGATGGCCATGAGCTTCCCTGGCACCGGGTGATTGCGGCCTCACTTAAACTTGCTGACCACGGCGGTGCTACCCGTCAGCACCAGAAATTGCGTGATGAAGGCGTGATGTTTGATGCCAAGGGCCGCGTGCCGCGTCATCTGGTGTGGCCGGATGAGCCGTAGAATAAGTCTTTCAATGAAAAAGCCGCGCGGTTGCGCGGCTTTTTCGTTTGTTCGTTCATTTATCCCTTTCTGAAAAGCGCTAAGTACGTGCCCCATCGAGGTGAACGTCCTGTGCTTTTATCGTCATGGCACCGGCAAGTCGGCAGAGCAATAAAGCGGTCACGCCACACAGCGTAAGTGTTAGTGGCATCAGATGCGGCCCCTGGGTCGCCAAGCTGGCAACATAGCCAACGGCCGCCGCGACCACATAGTGCAGGGTACCCATCAGCGCCGAAGCCACGCCGGCCTGCGCCCCGCCAGCGTTCATGGTTAGCGCGGTCAAATTACCAAACACTAGCCCGAGCGCCCCGATCGCCACCCCCAGCAGCGCCACGTACGTTTCGAACGTGACCATATCCGTCGTGACGACCAGATATAAAAGCGCACCCGCCAGTGCATGTATACCAAGCCCGATATAAGTTACCCCGGCAGGCGTCATACCGCGTGCAGACAACGCATTGGACAGCATGCCACCGATAATCAGCCCGACAGAATTGGCGGCAAACAGATAGCTGAAATGGGTCGGGGTCATGCCAAAATGGTCGGTAAACACAAACGCTGCGGCGCTGATATAGGTGAAAAGTGACCCCAGAACAAAGCCTCCGGCCGCCGTATAAGTCATGAAGACTCGACGACGAGACTGAGCCAGATACCCACGCACGACACTGCTTACGCTAAGCGTTGTGCGCTGCCCAACATCAAGCGTCTCGGGAATGGCGGCCAGGCTCCATGCCAATCCAATAACGCCGAGAGCTGCCAGCATCCAGAAAATACCGCGCCAGCCACCGTGCTCAAGCAGAAAGCCTCCCATCATGGGCGCCACGACGGGTGCAATCATCATGACTTGCATCAATAGCGAAAAGATTTTGGCAGAGCTTTTTACATCGCAAAGATCGGCCACAATGGCACGCGGCGCGACCAATCCGGCGGCCGCGCCGATGGCCTGTAAAAATCGGGCAGCAAGTAACCACTCAAGCGTGGGCGCCATGGCCGCAACCACCGAGCCCGCCACAAAGATCACAAGCCCCACCAGGAGCGGCATTCGGCGGCCAAAACGCTCCAGTAGCGGGCCATAAAGGCACTGCCCCAGCGCCAGTCCTGCCAAAAAGACCGACAGCGTTTGCTGCACGCTGCCTGCCGAGACCTCATAGGTGTGCGCAATCATCGGCATGCCGGGCAGATACATATCAATCGCCATGGCATCGAGTGCGGTCAAAAGGGCCAGCAGAGTGACTAGCGCCATGCCCACGGTACTTTGGTGAGTATTCTCACGGATGGCCTGTTCAGTCATGATGCTCTCCTACAAGCTTGGCGATGCTGTCGCCCATAAGGCGCTCAAGCGCGTTGAGACGTGCCTCAAAGCGCTCGGTGCCAATATAAATAAGCGCCACGTGGAGGCTATCCACCATGCCCATGTAAGCGTGGCCCAGTATCAGGGCATCTTGATCGGAGAGTGCCTCCCCCACATGGCGACGCAGCGCTGCCGTAAAATCTGCTAACAGCTGTTGCATGTAAGTTTCGTAGCCTTCCTGAAGCTCGTGGAAAAGCGACTCAGGTGGAATATACGAGGTGCGTAGCAGAAACCGAAAGTGCTCAGAGTCGGCGTAACGTGCCAACAACGATTCGCAATAGTGCTGGCCTGGCAGTCCAGTATTGGAATGCTCAAAGCATTCATGAGCAAATTGCGATTCAATTTTCAAGGCATCTTCAAACACCGCCAAAAACAGCGCGTCCTTATTTTTGATATGCGAATAAAGCGACGCTTTGCGAATACCGGCGTCGGCAGCAATCCCCGCCAGTGAGGCGCCCTCATAACCATGCCGGGCAAACTGGGCAACGGCCGCGTTGAGCACCCGGCGTAGCGCGGGTGTTGTCGTGGATAACATTTCGAGTCTCCGAACATGAAACATCTTGATGATGCATGCTTAAAGCATGTCAAAAACCAAGCGACGCATCATACTATAAAAGCTACCGACCGGTAGGTAGCTTTGAGTGGTGTAGAAAAGGCCCTTTCGGGCCAATAATCTGACACTATCCGATTTAAAACATGCTGTTGTCGTTGGCCGCTTCTTCCGGCACAGACTGGATGACATCCCAGTGCTCGACGATCATTTCATTTTCAACGCGGAAGATATCCACAACGGCCTCACCGCGATCCTCATCACCATTGGTAGAGTGAACATGCAGCCAGACCAGGTCGCCATCGGTTGCACTACGCACGATCTCGCTCTGGTAGTCCGGATTTTCCTGGAAGTAGCCTGCAAAGTAATCCACGAAAGGCGCCTTGCCATCCGGTACGCCCGGATTGTGCTGAATGTAATCTTCCGCCAGCACCAATGAGCTCTGCTCTGTTTCATGCTCGTTGAAGAACTGGTTATAGAACTGGATGACCAATGCCCGGTTTGCTTCCTCGGCCTCAAGATCACGTTCGGCTTGCGCAAACGATACGGCGGGTAAAGATAGCATCAGCACTGACGTGGCAACGCTCAACGGTTTCAGTAACGACATGTCAACACTCCTGTTTCGGGTAGATGGATCAAAGGCACAGCACTAATCACCGCATCATGCCCCTTGAGTTTCACCTTAATAAACGGTCTAAAATGTAGACCTTGGGGTAAACTTAAAGGAGTTCCCATGACCGCACAAGAAGTCACATTTACCTGACCCGGTCACATCTATATGCCCACTGCATACCCATCCATGGAGCCGTGATGACTGCCATTACCGCTAGCGAAGAGATCGTTCTTGAACAGCCTTGCCCGATTCGCGATGTGCTTGACCGCATTGGCGACCAGTGGAGCTTACTGATTCTGGAAGCCCTGGCCCCCGGCACGCTGCGTTTTAATGCCTTGATGCGTGAGATTGGTGATATTTCAAAGCAGATGCTCTCCCGTACCCTCAAACAGCTGGAGCAGGATGGCTTTGTCACGCGTACGCTCTATCCTGAAGTCCCGCCACGGGTGGAATATACTCTAACCCCGTTGGGGCGCTCTTTTCTTGAGCCGATGCAACAGCTGGTAGCGTGGGCAGATGCCCATCACCGCACCATCGTGGCCGCTCGTTTGCAGTATCAGGCTAGCCAGACGTAGACCTGAAACGGGCTATGTGAGAATTAAAAACATCCCCTAACTAACAAGCCCACGACTAAATCGTGGGCTTGTTGGCTGTCTCATTTATTAAAATGTACCCGAATTGCGTCCGTACTTGGTTATTGGCATAGGGCTTCCAGCTCGCGCTTATACTTCAATGGAGCCTGATTTCAATGACCAGTCGCGCCAGCGCAGATCAAACAGGTCCTTGCGGCGATCCTTCAGGTTCGTCACTGAGCCTTCTGCGCGCACCACGGTTAGGCGAGTCAAATCCAGGTCCGAGAAGAAAATCATCTCGGTATTGGGTGTGGTTTCCGCCAGCACTGCATCATGGGGGAAGGCGAAGTCAGAAGGGGTAAAGACCGCAGACTGCGCGTACTGGATATCCAGGTTTTCAATTGAGGGCAGGTTGCCGACGCTACCGCAGAGAACTACGTAGCACTCGTTCTCGATGGCGCGCGCCTGACCACAGTGGCGAACCCGCAGATAGCCATTCTTGGTGTCGGTCCAGAACGGCACAAACAGGATATCCATGTCCTGGTCGGCCAGGAGACGGCCGAGTTCCGGGAACTCCACGTCGTAGCAGATCAAAATGCCCACGCGGCCTGCATCGGTGTCAAACACCTGCAAGCTGTCACCGCCTTCGATTACCCAATCGCGACGCTCCTGAGGGGTGATATGCAGTTTGGCCTGCTTGTCTACTTCGCCGTCACGGTGGAAGAGGTAGGCAACGTTATAGAGCCGGTCATCCTCGCCTACTTCAATCATTGAACCGCCGACAATATTGATATTGTAGGAGACCGCCATGCGTGAAAGTTCGGCTTTAAAGCGCTCGGTAAAGCCTGCCAGAAAGCGTATCGCCGCCATTTGGTCCTGCTGGGCGGCGCGGTCTTGCAAGCCCATCAGCGGGGTGGTGAATAGCTCCGGGAAAACCGCAAAGTCACTTTGGTAATCTGAAAGCGCGTCGACAAAATACTCAATCTGCTGGAGGGCAGCTTCTACCGAGGCAAACTCACGCATCTGCCACTGTACGGCGCCAACACGCACTTGGGTCGGGCGCGTATCCAGCACGTTGTCGGCAGGCTCAAAGAGAATATTGTTCCACTCGAGCAGGGTCGCGTAGCCCTTTGACTGCTCATCTTCGGGCAGGTATTTGCGCAGCAGGCGTTTTACTTGAAAGTCGTTAGCCAACTGGAACGACAGAATGGGATCATAAATCTCCTTGCGAGAGACTTTTTCGATGTACTGGGCCGGCGTTAGCTCATCGGCATGCTGATAGTATTCGGGAATGCGCCCACCCGCCAAAATGGCGCGCAGGTTATGCGAACGACACAGCTCTTTGCGTGCTTCGTATAGGCGCCGCCCCAAGCGGTGGCCGCGGTAGTCCGGGTGAATCAGCACATCCAGCCCGTACATCGCATCGCCATTTTCATCGTTGAGAATAATCTCACGATGGCCAATCAGGTCGTCATACTTATGCGGGTTGGAAAACTCGTCGTAATCCACCTGAACCGTTAGCGCTACGCCTACCAGATTGCCGTCATCTTCAATGGCGATCTGGCCGTCGGGAAATTCCTGAATCAGCTTGTCGATGGTGTGACGGGGCCAAGCGCCGCCGATGTTATGATAGACAGCGTCCATCAATGTCTTGAGCTGATCGTAATCATCGCTCGTCAGGTTGCGCAGATTTAGATGCAGGTCTTCCAGGGACATATCAGGGGATTCCAGAATAAAAAAGAAAACAGCCTAGTACATGATGGCTAGGCGCTGCCCGGCTTATTCACCGACACGCTTCCCACCAGTGGGCGCGTCAAGGTTTGCGCCATGATGACGCCCGCCAGAATCAGAAGTCCACCGGCAAAGTGGAAGCCAGCCACCTGTTCGCCCAGCATCGCCATGGCAATCAGTGCGCTGAACAGAGGCATCAGGTTGATAAAAATGCTCGCCTGGTTAGCGCCAATTTGGCGGACCGCGCGCATCCATAAAAATGTGGTAATGACGGAGGCAGGAATGCCTGCATAGAGAATAAGCCCAATGTTCTGGCTATCTACAGGCGTCATTGGCCCCATCAAATAGGGCGGCAGCAAAAACAGTACCGCAAAACATACCTGAGCATAGAGCATTACCCAAGGCGGTAAGTTCATTTTCCAACGCTTTAGCATAACGCCGTAGAGCGCGTAGCAGCTTGCTGCCACCACCATTAGCGCATCGCCATGGGCAACTTCAAGCTGAAGAAGCGATACGGGATTACCGCGGCCCAGCAACACGGTGACGCCGATAAAGGCCAGCACGCCCCCCATAACGCCGCCCAGGGTTGGCGGATCACGCAGGATAAGCGCACTCAGCAGCACGGTTAAAAGCGGTACCATCGCAGCTAGAATGCCCATGTTGGTAGCCGTTGTGGTTTCCGCTGCAACATAGGCCAGCCCTTGCCATAACCCCATACCTAAAAGGCCCAGTAAGGCGAGTTTCGGCCAGTTGCGGCGTATTTCCGCACGATGACGAAGCACGGCCGGAAGCACGAAGGGTGTCATCACCGCTAGCGCCAACAGCCAGCGTAAAAAAGCGATGCTGCTCGGCGCAATAGCGCCTACGGTCAACTGATTGATGGTCATGTTGCCCGACCAGATCAGCACGGTGGCAAGTGGCGGCAAAAAGTAAATCAACGGCATAGCGGTTTTCCTTATCGTTAGCCGGATAATGTTACGTGCTTTAACGCAATGAGCAAGACTGAGAAGCGATGGCTCTGGATGTCGTTGGTAAGTAGTAAAGGGCTGTACGACGGCGTTTGGATGTCATACGCTTGTTTGAATAACGCCAAGGAGAACCGTAATGACCCGTGCGCCCGCTTACCCGCATCTTTTTCAGCCAATTACGATTGGCCATTTAACGCTACCCAACCGCATTTTAATGGGCTCCATGCATACCAATCTGGAAGAGACGCCCAATGGGTTTGCAAGGTTGGCGGCTTTTTATGCTGAGCGTGCGCGGGCCGGGGTAAGTTTAATCGTCACCGGGGGGATTGCGCCAAACCCGGAAGGTGCGGTGTTTCAGGGCGCCAACGCGCTAACCGATGAAAGCCAACTGGCAGAGCATCGTCAAGTCGTGGAGGCTGTTCACGCGGAAGGCGGGCATCTGTGCATGCAGATTCTCCATGCGGGGCGCTACGCCTACTCGCCTGAATTGGTGGCGCCCTCGGCAATTCAGGCACCCATTAATCCGTTTACTCCCCGCGAACTAAGTAGTGACGACGTTGAGCAGCAAATTGCCGACTACGTGCGCTGCGCATGCCTGGCGCAACAGGCAGGTTATGACGGCGTCGAAATAATGGGCTCGGAAGGCTATCTGATTAATCAGTTTATCTGCCAGCGTACCAATCAGCGTCAGGATGCCTGGGGCGGTAGTTTTGAGCAGCGCATGCGCTTTCCACTTGAAATTGTTAAACGCATTCGAGCGGCAGTGGGCGAGCGCTTTGTGGTGATTTTTCGTCTGTCGATGATTGACCTGGTGGAAGACGGCAGTACGTGGCAAGAGATCGTTACGCTTGGCCAGGCGGTGGAAGCAGCGGGTGCCGATATCATCAATACCGGGATTGGTTGGCACGAAGCGCGGGTGCCCACGATTGTCACCAGCGTGCCACGTGCCGCCTTTACCGAGGTGACCCGGCGAGTAAAAACAGCGCTTTCGGTGCCGCTGATCACTACTAATCGGATTAATATGCCAGAGATTGCCGAACAGGTGCTGTCCGAAGGCCACGCCGATATGGTGTCCATGGCGCGGCCGTTTTTGGCGGATCCTGAGTGGGTGCGTAAAGCCGAAGCGGGGCAGGCCGATGAAATCAATACCTGCATTGCCTGTAACCAGGCCTGCCTGGATCACACCTTTGCAGGCAAGTTAACCTCTTGTTTAGTTAATCCGCGCGCCTGCCATGAAACCGAGCTTGTGATTGAACCCGCCACCACGCCTAAACGCGTGGCCGTGGTGGGCGGTGGACCAGCGGGGCTTGCCACGGCCGTTACTGCCGCCAGCCGTGGCCATCACGTAGTGCTATTTGAGCAGCGTGACACGCTGGGCGGGCAGTTTAATTACGCGCGCCGGATTCCAGGCAAAGAGGAGTTTAACGAAACCCTACGCTACTACCGCGTAATGCTGGAAAAGTACGCGGTAGAGATTCGTTTGAACACCCGTGCCATCCCAGAAGCACTGGCTGAGTTTGACGATATTATTATTGCCAGCGGCGTACGCCCACGCACGCTGTCGCTGCCCGGCGCTGAACACCCCAGCGTGCTGAGCTATGCCGATGCCATTGAATCCCCTGAACGGGTAGGCCGCCGGGTTGCCGTTATCGGGGCAGGCGGTATTGGTTTTGACGTTTCCGAGCTTTTGGCCCATGAAGAACATCCGGCCCTTGATATCGATACCTGGTGCGACGAGTGGGGCGTTGACCTGGCCGTTAGCGAACGCGGCGGTTTAAAAGCCCCTGTGGCGCCCGCTGTAGCACGTGACATTGTCATGCTACAACGTAAAACCTCAAAGCCTGGCAAGTACCTGGGTAAAACCACGGGCTGGGTACACCGGGCTTCGCTAAAGGCGCGCGGCGTTTCGACCTTGACGGGCTGCGAGTACCTTAAAATTGATGATGATGGGCTGCATATTCGCCGCAATGGCGAGGACAGCGTGCTGGGTGTGGATACGGTGGTGGTATGCGCGGGGCAGGAATCGGTGCGTGATTTAGTGGCGCCGCTTGAGGCGCTCGGTAAACAGATTCATATCATTGGCGGTGCCGATGAGGCGGCAGAGCTTGACGCCAAGCGCGCTATTGATCAGGGAATGCGCTTGGCTGCCCAGCTTTAAACGCGTTGATAGTGGCGGGTGACGCTCGTCCATAAATGACGATAGACTGGCTGACCCATCACCTTATTAAGCATAACGTGATGTTTAAAGGCGCTAGTGGCACCCAGCTGGCGCTGTAACTGTGTCTGCAAAAGACAATGTCAGTGAAAGACAATGTCAGTGAAAAAGGATAATTGCCATGACGTCGGAGTGTACCCCCCGTTTTTTAGCCAGCGATAACACTTCTGGTATTTGTCCGGAAGCCATGGCGTATCTGCTGGACGCTAATCAGGTTGATGACTTGGCGTATGGCAATGACCATTGGACCGAGCGTGCTGCGAACCGCTTTCGTCAAATGTTTGATTACGACTGCGAAGTGTTTTTTGTTTTTAACGGTACTGCGGCTAACTCACTGGCGCTTTCTGCGATGGGGCGCAGTTACCATAGCGTGATTTGTCATGAGCTGGCGCATATTGAAACCGACGAGTGCGGCGGCCCGGAGTTCTTCTCCAATGGCGCCAAACTGCTGACCTCGCCAGGAGCGAATGGCAAGCTTACCCCTGAGGGGATTGAGGCGTTGGTTACTCGGCGGAGCGATATTCACTACCCAAAACCTAAAGTGGTTTCGCTGACCCAGGCAACCGAAGTAGGAACGGTATATACCCGCGAAGAACTACTGGCCATTCGTGCCATTGCCGATAAGCATGATTTACGCCTACACATGGATGGCGCTCGGTTTGCCAATGCCTGTGCCAGCTTGAATGCTACGCCTGCCGAGCTGACCTGGCAGGTAGGTGTTGATGCATTGTGTTTTTCTGGGACTAAAAATGGCTTGGCGATGGGTGAGGCGATTTTGTTCTTTAATCGCGAGCTGGCAGAAGATTTTTCGTATCGCTGCAAGCAGGCAGGTCAGTTGGCATCCAAAATGCGCTATATATCAGCGCCGTGGCTAGGCCTTTTGGAGAGTGGGGCGTGGCTCACCAATGCTCAACATGCTAACGCAATGGCACAATATTTAACGCAAGGGCTGCAAGCGCTGCCAGGCGTGTCGTTGATGTTTCCTGCCCAGGCAAACAGCGTCTTTGTTGAGTTGCCAGCCCATGCAATTAGCGCGCTAAAAGCCAAGGGGTGGACCTTCTATACGTTTATTGGCGCCGGAGGAGCACGCTTTGTATGTGCTTGGAATACCACCGTTGAATTACTGGATTTACTTATCGCGGATGTCAAAATTGCTCTTGAACAGCATTCTGGGTAGTAAGAGACTCTGGAGTTTTCAGGCGTATCGCTTTTTTTACCGCCGCTGCACACGCAGCGGCGGTTTTTTGTAGATGCTCAATAAAAAGGCGTGACGTCTGGCCCGCCATGCCAATGTTGATCATTAGAGAATCGTTAAACGTTTCTGATGAAGTGCTTTTTGGTTAAAACACTGTTGTATCAACATCCTGCCTTTTAAGTGCAGGGCTTTTCTGGCGAATGCCTATGCGTATCACATGTTAGCGTTGAAGTTTTAGTCATCACATTTTGCTAATGCTGGCTACGCTAATAGAGCGACACCTCGTTAGGCTCACCACGATAAAATATTCATCTGGGTGGTGATTGCCTGGGGATGGCCATAGGAGAGTTCCATGAGCATCTTTGACCACGTTCAAGACCGTTTTTCCCGCGTGCAGCAAGAAGACATGAGTTTGGAAGAGTATCTGGCGCTTTGTCGTCGTGACCCAACGGTTTATGCCAGCGCCGCGGAGCGTATGCTGGACGCCATCGGCGAGCCTACTGTTATTGATACGGCAAAAGACCCGCGCTTATCGCGTATTTTTTCCAATAAGGTAATACGCCGCTACCCGGTTTTTGCTGAGTTTCATGGTATGGAGGAGGCCATTGAGCAGATAGTGGCTTACTTCCGTCATGCCGCCCAAGGGCTTGAGGAGCGCAAGCAGATTCTCTATCTGCTGGGGCCGGTGGGTGGCGGTAAATCATCACTTGCGGAGCGCTTAAAACTGCTAATGGAGCGCATCCCTTTTTACGCCATTAAAGGCTCACCCGTTTATGAGTCGCCGCTTGGGCTGTTCTCACCTGAAGAGGATAGCGAGCTGCTTGAAAAAGAGTATGGGATTGCGCCGCGCTATCTGAAAAGTGTGATGTCCCCTTGGGCCGCCAAGCGTTTAAAAGAGTACGGCGGCGATATTTCCCAGTTTCGTGTAGTGCGTCTTTATCCTTCGCGGCTGCACCAGATAGCGATTTCTAAAACGGAACCGGGTGATGAGAATAACCAGGATATCTCCTCGTTAGTGGGTAAAGTCGATATCCGCCAGCTTGAGCTTTACTCCCAGGATGACCCGGATGCTTATAGCTTCTCGGGCGGGCTTTGCCGCGCTAACCAAGGGTTAATGGAATTCGTTGAGATGTTTAAGGCGCCGATCAAGGTGCTACATCCGCTGTTAACCGCCACCCAAGAGGGGAATTACAACCCAACGGAGGGGATGGGCGCCATTCCGTTTGATGGCATTATCCTGGCGCACTCCAACGAATCCGAGTGGCAGGCATTTCGCAATAACCGTAACAACGAGGCCTTTCTTGACCGCGTATATATCGTCAAAGTGCCTTACTGCTTGCGAGTATCTGAAGAGATCAAAATCTATCAAAAGCTACTGGAAGACTCCTCCCTCAATTCCGCACCCTGCGCGCCCGATACGCTGCGCATGCTGGCACAATTCTCGGTGCTGTCTCGGTTAAAAGTGCCCGAGAACTCCAGTATCTACTCCAAAATGCGCGTGTACGATGGCGAAAATCTAAAAGATACCGACCCGCGTGCCAAGTCGATACAAGAGTACCGCGATGCGGCAGGTGTGGACGAAGGCATGCAAGGGCTCTCCACCCGTTTTGCGTTCAAGATTCTTTCCAAGGTATTTAACTTTGACAGCACCGAGGTTGCCGCTAACCCGGTACACCTGCTGTATGTGCTGGAGCAAGCGCTTGAGCGTGAGCAACTGCCCTCTGAAGTATTTGAGCGTTATCTGGGCTTTATTAAAGAGTTTTTGGCTCCGCGCTATGTGGAGTTTATTGGCAAAGAGATCCAGACGGCTTATCTCGAATCCTACAGCGAGTATGGGCAGAATATTTTTGATCGCTATGTCACCTATGCCGATTTCTGGATTCAAGACCAGGAGTACCGCGACCCGGATACCGGCGAGCAGTTGAATCGCCAATCGCTTAATGAAGAGCTTGAAAAAATTGAGAAGCCAGCGGGCATCTCCAATCCCAAGGACTTCCGTCATGAAGTGGTTAACTTTGTGCTGCGAGCGCGTGCCCAGAACAATGGCATGAATCCCAGCTGGCAGTCGTATGAGAAGCTTAAAGGGGTTATTGAACACAAGATGTTTGCCAATACCGAAGAGCTTTTGCCGGTCATCTCGTTTAACGCCAAGGCCTCAAAGTCGGACCAGAAAAAGCACGAGGACTTCGTCGCTCGGATGGTGGAGCGCGGCTATACCGAGAAGCAGGTGCGTCTGCTTTCCGAGTGGTACCTGCGCGTGCGCAAGTCGCAGTAAGCGCCGGTACTGCAAAAGCCCTTTGGGTTAAGGAGGTCGTATGACCTACTTTATTGATCGAAGACCTAATGCCAAACATAAGAGCGCGGTTAACCGGCAGCGCTTTTTGGAGCGCTACCGTCAGCATATCAAGCGCTCTGTTGAAGAGGCGGTTAACCGCCGCTCCATTACCGATATGGAGCGCGGTGAAAAAATCTCTATCCCCACCAAGGACATTTCCGAGCCGGTGTTTCAGCATGGCCCTGGTGGGGCGCGCAATATCGTCTCGCCGGGTAATAAAGAGTTTCTACAGGGCGACAGGATTCGCCGCCCCAGTGGCCAAGGCGGCGGAGGCGGCGCGGGTGAAGGGAGTGCTTCTGACCAAGGCGAAGGTAACGATGAGTTTGCGTTTACGCTTAGCCGGGAGGAGTTTTTAGAGTTTGTTTTCGATGGTTTGGAGCTTCCGCACCTGCAGAGTAAGCCGCTTAAATCATTGGAAGAAGTAAAAATGGTGCGCGCGGGCCTTTCCCGGGATGGCGTGCCCTCGCGTATCAGTATTACGCGTTCCATGCGGGAGGCCTACGCCCGCCGTATTGCCATGCGAGCACCGATCAAGCGAGCGCTAAAAGAAGCTGAGCAAGCACTGGAGGCAGAAGAGCGCAAGGACAGCGTGCTACGTAATCCGGCACGGGTGGCTGAACTGAAAGCTGACATCGAGCGTTTAAAGAAACGCATCGAGGCAGTGCCGTTTATTGATACCTACGATTTGCGCTATCACCAGTTGGCAGCGCAGCCTCAGCCCTCAAGCCAGGCGGTAATGTTCTGTGTCATGGATGTTTCAGGCTCCATGACACAGAACCATAAAGACATTGCGAAGCGGTTTTTTCTGCTGCTTTATCTTTTTTTAGAGAAACACTACGAAAAGGTCGAACTGGTGTTTGTCCGCCACCATACAGCCGCAAAAGAAGTGAGTGAGGAGGAGTTCTTTTACTCCCGCGAAACGGGCGGCACCATTGTCTCAAGCGCACTCACGCTGGTGGATCACATTATTCAAAAGCGCTATCCCGCCGAGCAGTGGAATCTATACGTGGCTCAGGCATCGGATGGCGACAATTGGGACGATGATTCCAATACCTGCCGCAATTTACTGATTAAAAAGCTGATGCCTCAACTTCAGTACTACGCGTATGTAGAAATTACCCCTCACGATCATCAGTCGCTTTGGCATGAGTACCAGAACGTCGCTGAACACTTTCCTGAACGCTTTACGATGCGCCAAATTGTCGAAGCCAGTGATATTTACCCTGTTTTTCGTGAGCTGTTTAAACGCCGCTTGAATCAAGCGCGCTAAACGCGTGCGTGTTGAGGAGTACGCTATGAATGCGTCCCAAAAGCCCATTGCGACTGGTTCTGACTGGAATTTTAGTATTCTGGAGCACTTTAACGACAAGCTGGCTGCGCTTGCCGACGAGTACCGCCTGGATACGTACCCCAACCAAATAGAAGTCATCACCACCGAACAGATGATGGATGCTTACGCCAGTGTGGGCATGCCGGTGGGCTACTATCACTGGTCGTTTGGTAAGCAGTTTCTGGCCGTTGAGCAAGCTTACAAGCGGGGCCAAATGGGCTTGGCATACGAGTTGGTGATTAATTCCAACCCTTGCATTGCCTATTTGATGGAAGAAAACACCCTGATGATGCAGGTGCTGGTCATGGCGCATGCCTGCTATGGGCATAATTCCTTCTTCAAGGGCAATTATCTGTTTCGTACCTGGACCGATGCCGAATCGATCGTTGATTATCTGGTGTTTGCACGTCACTACATTGCTAAATGCGAAGAGCGCCACGGCGTTCATGCGGTTGAGCAACTGTTGGATGCGTGTCACGCGCTGCAAAATTATGGCGTTGACCGCTATAAGCGACCTTCGCCGATCTCGGCTGAAGAGGAGGCCAGGCGCCAGGATGAACGGGAAGCCTACCTGCAAACGCAGGTGAATATGTTGTGGCGTACGATTCCTGAGCCGCCTGACAATGCGTCACCGCTGCCTGGTAGCCTTAACAGCGACAACGATCCGCTAGGACTGCACAGCGGCGGAATTTACCCGCCGGAGCCTCAGGAAAATCTGCTCTATTTTATTGAAAAAAATGCCCCGTTATTGGCCCCTTGGCAGCGTGAAATAGTACGTATTGTGCGCAAGCTGGCGCAGTATTTTTACCCCCAGCGCCAAACTCAGGTCATGAATGAGGGGTGGGCATGCTTTTGGCATTACACGTTGATGAATCGCTTGTATGACGAAGGCGATGTTGATGAAGGTCTGATGCTTGAGTTCTTGCAGTCTCACGCCGCGGTCATTAATCAACCTGACTTTGATAGTCCTTACTTCAACGGTATCAATCCGTATGCGTTGGGGTTTGCCATCTTTATGGACATCAAACGGATATGCGAAGCACCGACCGAGGAGGATTATCAGTGGTTTGCTGATATTGCGGGTACGCCTTGGCGTAGTACGCTTGAATTTGCTATGCGCAACTTTAAGGATGAGTCGTTTATTCAGCAGTTTCTGTCGCCCAAGGTAATGCGCGACCTTAAGCTGTTTTTAATTGTGGATGATGATCAGTCGGAAACACTCGAAGTTGCGGCTATTCATAATGAACAGGGCTATCGCCGGGTGCGCGATGCGCTTTCTACTCAGTACGCGCTATCGGTGAAAGAGCCAAATATTCAAGTGGTTGAGGCTGATATCCGGGGAGATCGCTCATTAACACTGCACCATGTCCAGGATTGTCGCCGCCCCCTTGGACGTAGTGTCTACCCGGTTATTCGGCACCTGCATGAGCTTTGGGGGTTCCCTGTACGTCTGGTTTCCATGGATGAAGGGCGGGTGACGCATCGCTACCGTTGGCCCATAGAGGAGGAAAGTAAAGACAATCCGTAAATGATTACAACGTACAGGCGAGTAACGTATAACGCCCTGCGTTTGGCAGGGCTTTTTAGCCGCGTTACCCCTGAGCTACCCAGGATTGACACCAGCCACCAGGTTCAACGCTGTTTTCAGGAAACAGCTGGCAGCCTTGATTACCAGAGGTATAAAACATGCAGTTGTCGCACCGTTCACCTGATGTATAAGCAGGGTGGTCGCTGGCATCGCTCGCTTTTTCAACATAGCTCAGCGCTTGGGCACTCGGTACGGAAGGGTCAAGGCGAGGTAGCGATTGAGCAAAGGCCGTTTTCGATAAAATACCGATGCCCAAGGGTAGGGTTGCCAGCCCCCATATACTGGTGCGTATAAAATGACGGCGGCTCTGATTAGCCATGATCTCTCCTTAAGGTCACTCTCATCGATAAGTCACGGTGATCGGATGGTGGGCCATCGCTTCTGTTTATTACTAGCGGTCAATGACTAACGGTTTATTGCTGACCGTTTTGTTACATGCTGTTTTGAGCACCAACCGTTTGACCCTAAATATCGCGTTGTTATCCATCCATGCTAACGAATAGATGCGTGGCGCGCGACTTCTTCGTGCAAGGCAAGGATTTAGAGAGATTTTGTGTCCAGGCTGCGGATTTAACCAGGCCTGTTATACTCCACGCTTTGGCGGCTGTTGACGTTTTTCTTGCGTATTACGCCATTAAACAGGTGTAGGCGTTGTGAGTAAAATGACGATGGGCCCCGGTATCACTTACATTTTTCAGTGAGGACGCTATGCAAAACGCAGTTATTTTAATTAATACCGAAAAAGGCCAGGTTAAAGCAGTAGCGGAGCGTTTAGCGGACGTAGAAGGCATTAGTGAAGTGTACTCAACCTGCGGGCGTTACGACCTGGTGGCCATTGCACGTACGCGAGATTTTGAAAGCCTGGCTGAATTGGTCACCGAGCGCCTTAACGAGGTTGAAGGTATCAGCGATACGGAAACGCTTAACGCCATGCAGGTACATTCACGCCACGATCTTGAAACCATGTTTTCACTAGGCTGGTAATGTTGACATAGGCACCGGCCACAGCAATGGCCGCGTGTCATAAGCAGGCGATAAAAATTAGCGTGTGGGGAGTAGGGGAACGTGGGGATATCGTTTTGGCGCTGGCGTCGAGAGGGGCGACGTCTGGGCGTTGCTTTGCTGTTTGTGGTCGCGGGAGCTGGGTTATGGGAGTTTCAGGAGCGTCAGCATCAGGATGCGTATACCTGGATGGGCGTTCCCACGTGGGAGAGTTTTCATCCCACAACGTTTCACCGCGTATTACGCAATGAGGGCTATTTAGTTGGCTGGTCGGATGTGCGTGTTAACCCGCTGTGGGTGAGTTACCAGCTGGAGGCGGTGCCGGAAGGGACGCAGATTGGCTCACGGCCCAATTTTCAAGCGGATTGGCGGACCCTCTGGCCGGTAAAAACCGACAGCTATGCCCGTAGTGGCTATGATCGGGGGCATATGGCACCTAACTATGCCATTGCCGCAGTGCACGGGCGCGATGCCCAGGTTGATACGTTTTTGATGAGTAACATGACGCCGCAGCGGCCTAATCTAAATCGTCAGCTATGGCAGCGGTTGGAAGAGTCGGTGATCAACCACTTTGCGCCGCGTTTTGATCGCGTACAGGTGATTACCGGGCCGATATTCCCTGAACATTTCATGGATAATGTGTTTAATCGGGTGGGCTTTGTCGAAGTGCCAGAGGCGTTCTATAAGATTATTGTTGCCCCACACGATGAGGCACCGCTCGCACTGGCGTTCATCATGCCCCAGGGTGTTCGCGGCAACGAGCCGTTAGATGATTACCTGGTCACTATTAATGAAATAGAAGCGCGTACTGGGCTTAATTTTTTCCCGGACCTGACACCCGAAATGGAAACCGTGCTGGAAGGTGAGTTGCGCACGCAAGGGTGGGCGCTGGAGGAGGTGGCACGGCGACCAGGGCGTTTTCAGTAAATCATCATTGTAGCGATTGGCGGCGAGCGTTATATGTTAGCGAGTAGCGCTCTCGTTCAATAAAATGCTCGCCTTGCTGAGGGGCATTATGCAGGTTATCAGTTAAATGCGTAATTCAAGCCAAGCCAGAAAGAGCGTCCAATCTGATAGTTGCTGGTATTACCTGTGACCCTGTCGAATATATTTTTAATTCTAAAATCAACTGAGGCGTTGTGGATGTTTTTGTTTAAAAAATAATATTTAATATTCGTATCAACGGTCGTCAAAGACCCCGTGTTAGTGTCCTCATAGATATCATAAGTGTTGCCCTCATTGTCTGTATAGTTTTCTCTGGAATCGGTTAAATACTCGTATTTACCGCGATAATTTAAACTGGTATCAGTAATTAAATTGCCGTTAAGCCAGCCCGTTGCCCAGTTCACAGAGGCTTTGAAGGGGGCTGCGAAGTTTTGCCGTGCATCTTGTTCGCGTAGGTCGGCCATAGACATGATTGCATTGCTGTAATAGACGAGCTCATTTTGATCGTCGGCTTCATACGTATAATCAACGGCTCCATTAGTCCGAGTTTCTGACCAAACCACGTTTGCATTGAAAAAATGGCTTTTATAGCTACCAGACCACTCCAACGCATAACCAAGATAATCCGTTTCTCCATCGTTAGACATCGTATAGTAATCATTGCCATCACGATCCGTAAGCTTTTCGCTGCGAGAGAACTGGTCGCGGTTTTCACGATACACGACTTTAGGGCGCAAGTGGCCATTCAGTGGCGTTGGAATCGTCAGTGACGCCGTCAACTCGTCACTATAAGGGGTCTGCAGGTTAGAGGAAGAGTAGTTGGTAACCGAGGGTTGAAAGTTACAGGCATCCCACTTGCCTGGTACTCCGCCATAGCTGTTATCGGGGGCGTTTTTTAACTGGCGCTCGTAGCAGGTGTGGACTGGAACTTGCTCATTAATCGCATACCCTACCATGTTTCTTCCAAAGTAGCGGTTAGCGCCTAGCGTTAAAAATGTATCAGGAACAAACTGCCAAGTGCCCGTCAGGCGGGGCGCCACGTTATGGTTGCCCAGAAAGTCGTCATAGGAGTAACGCGCGCCTGCGCGAATATCTATATTTCCGTAAGTGTTTAGATATTCGCCCCAAAGCGAATGATTATAAATACTTACCTCAGCATTAAACGGTTGATAGACCAAATCTCTTGAGGCGGCATTTAGGCCATTACAAGCAGGGTCACCGGGTGCGCAGCTAAACTCTTCACTACCGGCAGAGCGGGATAAATAATAGTAGCGAGCTTCTTCATCACGACTCTTCTGTGCGTTGGAATAGTTTAATTCGCTCCCATAATTAAGTGTGCCGCTTTGCAGGTAGGTAGAAAAATCTGTTTTCCACGTATAGTCTGTTTGCGTTTGATTAAGGTTGCCCACCCCGCCTTCAAAGCAGTTGCGTGTTGTAAAGCACCAGTCAACTGAGTCCCCTCGCCATGCAATGCGTTGATTCCTGGCATGGCGGCTTGAATTGTTGTGCATCAGAGAGAGTTTGCTTTCCCAACTGGTCGTATCAAGGAAGCCTGATGCGGAAAAGTATCCCTGAGTTCCGTTGGAATCGCTGGTGGTCAAACCGTTATAAGTATTTGGTAGATCGCGCTCGCTACGATAAGGGCTGTGAGCTATTTGCGCCTCGAACGTCAAATCATTGCTATAGAGGTAGCGCCCTTTGAGTAAAAAGTTTTGCGAGACATCGCCGTTATAGTGCGTCAAGGACCCAAGCTCAGGATCTTTCTTGTACTGAACGTTGGATTCTGCTCTGGTATAGCCGGCTAACAAGAAAAGCTTATCGGTGACGGGGAGATCAACCGTTACTGATGTTTGGTACTTTGTGAAGTCAGCAGGAGCGTCAAGCGGATCATCTTCATCAGGGATAGGAGCATGATATTTGACTAAGCTGTCACTTTGAAAGCCCGTCGTTATATTGAATGAAAATTCATCTTTGGGTTGGCGAATTTCGTAATTAACGACTCCCCCGATAAAATCGCCATACTTGGCCGAAATGTTGGAGTCGAATACTTCCACGTTACCAATAAGTGTTGGATCAATGTAAAAGGTTTGAGAGGTTTGTGTGTAAACGTTGTTCCAATCGTTGTCGCCCGAGGCCGCTGTTACATCATGTAGTGACGTTGCGGAGACACCATCAATACTTATGTTGTTATCGTAGTAATTACCACCTGAAATCGAAAAATCCTGCGGCCTAAATGACTGTATGTTTTCTTTTGTGGCATCGTCCGAACGTGCATCCATCTGGACAAATGGAAGAGGGCGCAACAGTTCTGTTGTATCAATTCCACCTCCACGCCTGTTTTCTACCGCTTGACCACTAATGACCGACAACCCTGAATTAATAGGGTCGTAGCTTTCATAGGCAGGGCTGACACGCTCAATGTTTGAATAGATTGAGGCCTGTTCAGTAATTTCGATTTCTCCAAGGTCAATCTTTTCGTCACTCAGTACGGCACTCGAGCTAACCGCTGATAGAAAAGTGCACCCCAAAGCAGCTTTTCTCATTCGTATTCGACTCCTTGATATCTATACGGTTTAGTAGCTGTTGTCAGCGAATCATAACATGTTAATATGAGAACGCTAATGAAAATCATGATCATTTGCTTTCTTGTGCGATGAATGATTAGCTTCGTAATGTGGGCGTCAACTGCCCGAAAATTTGCGGTAGGGCGCATCACTCTGACTACTCATGTTTCGTCTGGTCGGAGGGAATGAGTGATCAAAAGAATAATTAACCATGACTGAGCGTCGGGTCTTTCTATCATTAAGGCGGGTGTAATGTTTTGCAGAGAGCGTTATAAGAGTGGGAGCAAGCTTTGCTCAGCTGTGTTGATTGTTTTTAGTCTGTTTGTGCTGGGTAATATTGCTAAAGCACAAGAGCTGCAGTGGGATGAGTCGATTGAACAGGGGCGTCTTGAAAATGGGTTTCGCTATATCATTCACGGTAGTGATAACCCTGATGAGCCTTTTAATTTACGCTTAATCGTTAATGCGGGTTCTGTCGACGATGAGCAGCGTGGTATGGCGCATATTGTTGAGCATATGGTGTTTCGTTCAAATAGAGCTCATGAGCCGGATGTTTTTGCGTTTCTGGATAGTATTGGCTGGGAAACAGGCAAGCAAGTGAATGCTGTTACCCGTCAAACTGAAACGCAATTTATGATTCGAACGCGTCCAGACGATGCATTGGATATACGTGAATCAATTATTCTGCTTAATGACCTGGCGTTCGGCGCTAAAATGCTTGGCACTGACTGGGATGTTGAGCGTGAAGTGATTTTTGAAGAAATGCGCCGGGGGCAAAGCGTTGCCTCGCGTGTTAACGATGCTAAAAAAGCAATTGTTCGCAACGGGTCTCGATATGTAGACCGTCCCACCATAGGAAGGCTGGAGGATATACAGGCTGTCACGGCTGAACAAATTACAGCTTTCTATAAAAAGTTTTATGTGCCGGGCAACATGACATTGATAGTGTCAGGGTATGTCGATACTGATGAAACGATCACCAGCATACATGAATCCTTCGGCCAAGAAGCTTTTGTAGAGCCCCCAATACGTGATTACATTGAGTTACCTCTTGAGCCTGGTCTGGTTATTGGTAAGGTGCAGGATGATCAAGGCACCAGTTCAGCCGTTACCTATGGGTTTCGGTCGCCCGTCGCTCCTCATGCCACGCTAGAGGGGCAGTACGCTCGCCTACAGAACTACTTCATAAGAAAACTGCTGTTTAATGAAATAAGAAACACGCCCTTGGCCATATCCAGTGACTTTAAGATGGTTTCGACATTAAGGTCGTCAAATAATGAGCGATTGATCACCGCTATTTCAGCTAAAACAACAGATTATGCAAATGGGCTTGAAGCGGTATTAACGGAAGTTGAAAGGCTTAACCGTGATGGATTGAATGAGGGTGAATTTGAAGCCCTGAAAGATAGTGCTCGCCAGGCAGTTCAGAGAAATAGAGAGCTGGTGGCTCAGCGGGATTTTGCCAAATGGGAAGATAAGCTCTCCGAAGCGGTTATCAAAAATACGGTTGAGGAAAATTATACTGAAAAATCCGCTCGTCTTCTAAGCTGGATTGAGGAGATGACGATTGAAGAGTTAAACGCGCGTGCAAGATACCTGCTGTCTTCACCTGATCAGTTTTTATTTTATCAAGTGCCTGGTGATAGGCAGGCTGACCTACCAAGTGTAGAAGAGGTGATGGCGCTTGCTGAAGAGGTATCCCAAGGAAGTTTAGCTGTTATCGAACACGCTGAGCATCAACCCGTGTCATCTTTTTCTGATGAGCGTGAGACACCAGAGCCTTTGGATGCTTATGAAGAAGTGAACTTGTCTGATGGGCAGGTTAATGGTGCTTACCCGGTTAGCCATAGGGTCTCGTATCCTCAAGATGGTATAACTGAATGGCAATTGGAAAATGGCGACAAAGTTGTTTGGCTCAACAGATCAACACCAAGCGGCAATATCTATGTCAAAGCGCTTTCTTCTGCAGGATATTTTAACAATAAAGTATCGCCCTGGCTTTCACAGTTAGCCGTGCAGATTTGGGAGCAAGCCGACGTAGATGTTGTAGTAAGTTCCCGGCTTGAGGCATGGGAACAGAAAAATGAAATTGATTGGTCATGGGCGCATAAACAGAATGAGCTGGATATTGCGACTATCATTGGTCGAGATAAATTAGATAGCTTATTTAAAAGCTACTTGATCCGCCAAAATCACTGGCGTTTTGATAGCGGGGCGATGGCTGATGTGCAGAATCAGCTCTTTGAGCAAATTAACGCAAGAAGTGCTAACAGTATGCTGGAAGAGGCGTTTTTTAGTGCCTCAGAGGAGTTGCATCCTTCAGAAAATGAAGCTGAACAGTTAGCGGCTAACGATATCGTATCTGCCATCAATGAACTACAGAAACAGCCCGTCACGATATTTCTTGTGGGAGAGCTAAGTGAGAGTGAGATTTTAGAAAATGTCCTTCCGTATATCTCTTCTATTCATCGAGAAAGCACATTGCTATCCTCTTATGGCAGCATTCCTGATGGAGATAGATATTTAGCCTCTGAAGTTTTTGATGATCAAAGAGCCATGATAAGAATTAAGTCTGAGTCCAGTTATCAGTGGACGCCAGAACGTGCTTTCGTTGTATCCACCTTGAATCCGATTATTAAAAGAGCTTTAAAGAGAAAGTTAAGACATGAGCTGGGCGGCATTTATACATTGAGCTTTGAGATAACACTCGATAGAGATAATAGAGCGAGATCCGAGGCTAAATTTTACACTGGCTCTGAGAAAGTGCCATCTATAGTTGCGGCTTATCAGGATGTAATGGAAAGCCTGAATGACTGGATGAAAAGCGAAAATTTTAACCAAATAAGAGAAGACGTTAATTACTCTGAAGCCATTCGGATGGCTGACTCCAATACTTGGCTTCGTCGTTTGGCGCTTAGTTATGAAGCGTACGATTCTCCGCATTATTTAGGTTCTTTTGATGATCTTGGGGCATTGGTCTCTGAAGTATCATTGTCCGATGTTATAGGAGAATTAATGCCTATGGCGCATCAGTCGGTCTTTGTAGGCCTTCCTGTTACTAACTAGGTTGTTAACTATGTTTAGATGTTTCTTTTTGAATAGACAGTGGTGGGCCTGGTCCTGGTTGGGCGCGACCGCCATTTTGTCGGCCACTTATTATCAGGTTCATCTGGATGTTAAAATAAATGAGTGGTTTGGGAGTTTTTACGATACGATTCAGCAGGCCTTGGCTGAGCCAGGTGCAGTGGAGTCCACGGATCTTTTATTGCATATGCTAACGTTTGGAAAAATTGCAGCTATCTTTGTTGTGGTTGCCATTCTATTGGATTTCTTTGTTCGTCACTATGTTTTTCGTTGGCGTTCAGCTATGCACCACTATTATATGGAGAGCTGGGATAAAGTGCGTCATATAGAAGGCGCGGCTCAGCGTGTGCAGGAGGATACAATGCGTTTTGCTCAGCTCGTACAAGGGCTAGGTACGTTTTTGTTGAGGTCTGTTTTAACACTTATTGCTTTTCAGCCGCTACTTTGGGAATTAAGTAAGCAAGTGAAAGAGGTGCCCCTGCTGGGAGAGGTTGATCATATATTAATCTATGTTGCGATTATATCTGCAATATTTGGAACTGCATTAATGGCTTTGGTTGGTATAAAGCTTCCGGGTCTTGAATTTAATAATCAGAGAACTGAAGCTGCGTTAAGAAAAGAGCTTGTTTTTGGAGAGGATGACGAAAAAAGAGCTCAGCCTGAGTCAATTAGAAGTTTGTTTGATTCTGTGCGGCACAATTACGTGACCATGTATCGTCATTATCTCTATTTTGACTTGGTTAAACACTCCTATTTACAGTTATCTACACTCATGCCCTATATTATAATGGCACCTACTATTGTGTCTGGTGCTATTACATTAGGTGTTTTGCAGCAAATTCTTAGAGCCTTTAATAAAGTTGAAGGCGCATTGCATTATCTGGTTTTTAGTTGGGCAAGTATTGTGGAGCTTATTTCTGTTTATAAGCGTTTAAATGCTTTTGAAAATAAAATGATCGAACTTAATCGTCAGGAGGTTTTAACTGGTTATGCAAGCTGATAAGTGGGTTATTGTGACATTTATACCCTTGGCGATTTGTTCGATCGCTGCCTTGGCATTGATCATGGAGCGATGCTTCTACGTTTTTAGTAAGCGCGGTCTTGATAAACAGCATTATAAAGATATGACATTAGCACTAAAGCGTCGTGATTTGAGTATGGCTATCCGCATTCTTGAAATAAACGAGCGGGGTTATCAGGATGCTATTGATGAATTAAGGCTGCATCAAGGAGGCGATAAGCAGCTTCGTGATGAAGCCGTTAAAATTGCGCTCATGCGGTACGCTAATCTATTAAGACGTCGAATGTCGGGCCTGGTGACGGTCGCGGCTTTAGCGCCCATGCTTGGCTTATTAGGCACGATTGTTGGCCTTATGCGCTCTTTTTATGACATTGGGTTGAGTGAGGGGCCAGTGGAGCCCGCTACTGTGGCCGATGGCCTTTGGCAGGCGCTGTCGACGACGGCTGCTGGTATGGTGATTGCCGTCGTGTGTATTCTTTTTCATGCACTTATCGGGTCTTATATTCGGCGTCATCTCGCTGAGGCCACCGAGGTTATGAACTATATCTCGCATAACTTGCAGTTGGGGTCTGGGTGTCATGATTGAGTTGGATGATGAAGAGCAGCGCATGGCGCTGCAAGATATCATGACTCCTATGATAGACGTTATTTTCGTTCTTATTGCCTTCATGATGTTAATGATTAATGTGCCTTTGCAGGTTATGGAGGTTAATCTGCCGGCATCAGATGAATCAACAAGCCTGTCCTCTAGTGATAAGCATCTAGCAATTCTTGCTGTTAAATCCGAAGGCCCGGCGTGGCTTTTGGATGACCAAGTGATTGAAAGTAATGATAGTTTGTACGAACATCTGGCGATGTTGAAAACGGCGCATGGCGAGCAACTGGAAATTGTGGTTCAGAGTGACCGGGAAGCGCCAATGGAAAGGGTGGTGACCCTTTTTTCTATTCTCCAAAAGCTGGATCTTGAGGTGGCAAACCTGGCCTTGCAGCGTTCTGGAGAAGGATAGAAATGCCAAGGTTGATGTCGCAACGCATTGGTTTTTATGTAGGCTTATCTGTCTTTTTGCACTTAATAGTGGGCGTTTTCTGGTTAAAGCAGGATGCAGATTCTGTCGTGGCGACCAAAGCTACCGAAAGCGTTTCCATGAGCGTAGGGTTGCAGGCCGCCATGGCGGGGGGGGAGCAAAAGAGTGATGCTACCCAGCCCGACACGGCTCAAGCGAAAGTACCTTTAGTCACAACGTCGGACTCGGCCCCTAAGGAGGCTCTCCAAGAGGTTGTCGATGAGCCTTTGTCAGAGCTTCCAGAGCCAGCAGAAGATAAGGCGGCCCCTCCTGTTGAACGCAGAAGCCCAGTGGCCAAGACTGATAAACCCGTACCAGAACCCGTACCCGATCCTGTCGTGGCTGAACGGCCTGATCCGGTTAAACAATCAGAGCCGACCGCGCAGCTTGAGCAAGTCGAACAGCCTTTGGTCAATCAGAAAGCCGTCGATAATACTCAGGCTGAAAATGAAATGGTGGAGGCAGTGGCTGGCCACGCCGGCGAAGATGGTTCTTCAGCCGAGGGGGTGGTCATGGAAGAAACGGGGATTGCTCAGGCTAACAGTGCGGATGTCGATAACCGGTATGATTTATTGGTTCGTCAGCACTTGCTTGAAAACAAGCAGACGCCCAGAGTGATGGGGGCTCGCCGCATAGAGGAGGTGATTACGGTTGAGTTCACGCTGGATCGCAATGGCAACGTGTTAAGCCATCAGTTGGTAGGATTATCCCGCGTGCGAGAATTAAACCAGGCGGGTGGCCGTTTAGTGGAAAGCGCTATGCCTTTCCCTCGTGCTCCCGCTGGTATTAGCTGGCAGAGTAGGGTGTACACCATCGACGTGCGTTACCAGATCAAGTAAAGCCTGGCTGCACCTGAGTTGTTCAATGCCATTGCATAACGAGTTTGCAGCGCTATACAGACTAACAGGGCAGGTGTTTAGGCCAGTACTGGCGCTCGCTCTTTGAATAGCGAAATAAAAAAGAGAAAAGCAGGGAAGGTATAACACAAAAGGCGATGTTCAATGATGCGGACGGGACCAGCTTAATGGTGCCCAGGAGAGGACTTGAACCTCCACGTCCATACGGACACTAGCACCTGAAGCTAGCGCGTCTACCAATTCCGCCACCTGGGCGCATCATTTGTACTGCGGGTGTTTTGCTGATTGTATTCGTATGGTGCCCAGGAGAGGACTTGAACCTCCACGTCCATACGGACACTAGCACCTGAAGCTAGCGCGTC
>NZ_FUKM01000020.1 GCF_900163645.1 Halomonas citrativorans
ACCGCTGGTAACGCTGGGCGTCCCCGGCAGCGGATGCGTACTTTACGGATTCGCTGCCGGTTTGGCAAGGGGCTTTGTGAAATATGTCTGAAAAACTTCAGTTACCACTTTAATCAGGCCGTGAAAGCACTTCGGCGAACCACGTATTGGCGGTTACACTACACGCAGCCACTTCATCTACCCACTTCGCCTTCTACTTCTATATGAGGTCCATGATGAGCCCCCATCTGCTATCCGTTGACTCTTTAAACCGCGACAGCGTTAACCACCTTCTACGCGTTGCGGCCCAAATGGAGCCAATTGCCCAGCGCCGTCAGGTTACGCGCGTTCTTGAGGGCGCTGTCTTGGGCAACCTGTTTTTCGAAGCCAGTACGCGTACCCGGGTAAGTTTTCATACGGCGTTTTGTCGGTTGGGCGGCAGCGTATGTGATACCACAGGCTTTACTTTCTCATCCATGGCCAAAGGCGAGTCGCTTTACGATACCAGTCGGGTAATGAGTGGCTACTGCGATGCGATTGTCATGCGCCACCCGGATCAAGGCTCTGTTGCCGAGTTTGCGGCAGCGACCCATGTGCCGGTGATTAACGGCGGCGATGGCCCTGGCGAACACCCAAGCCAAGCGCTATTGGACATTTATACGATTGATAAGGAGTTTCAGCGGTTAGGCAAATCGTTTGGCGGAGCACATATTCTACTGACCGGCGATCTCAAGTATGGGCGTACGGTGCACTCTCTGATCAAGCTGCTTTCTTTATACGATCCGTTACGTATCACACTGGTATCGCCGCCCGGACTTGAAATGCCTACTGCACTGATTGACCTGGTCACATCACGCGGGCACCTGGTAGAAGTACGCGATCATTTAGCCACTGACTTCAGTGATCTAGATGTTGTGTACACCACGCGAATTCAGAAAGAGCGCTTTACCGAAGAAATGAACGAGAACTTCCAGGGCATCTCGGATGACTTTATGGTCAATAAGGCGTTTCTGGATCAACGTTGTAGTGAATCTACCATTGTTATGCACCCGCTGCCCCGCGATAGCCGCCCCGGTGCCAATGATTTGAACGTGGATCTTAACGGCGACCCGCGCCTGGCGATCTTTCGCCAGACAGATAGCGGCATCGCCATGCGGATGGCCATCTTTGCCACGCTGCTGCACGTCGATTCACTGATTGAGAAAGACCTTCGCCCGGTGCGCTGGTTTGTTCCCAGCCAGATCGGAACGCTGGATCGCTAAGGCCACTTATATACGCTAGAGAGCAGACCGCCCATCGGGAAGGCCTTCCTGATGGGCAAACCAGCCTTCCAAAATCAACACCGCCGCAATGCCATCAACGCTCTCTTCGCGGTAGTTGCCTCGGTGCCCAGCTTCACGGGCAATCAGCTTGGCTTCGCGGGTAGAGCCACGTTCGTCTACCATCACGCAGGGTTTGCCGTAGCGCCCATGTAAACGGTTGCCAAACTTGCGGGCACGCTTACTCATGTCCGATTCGCTGTCATCCATATTGAGCGGTAAGCCAACGACCAGCAGGTCCGGCTGCCACTCTTTCAGCAGCTGCTCTACTTTATTCCAGTCGGGGATACCATCACGTGCAGTAAGTGGGGAAAGCTCGCGGGCGCTTTTTAAAAGCTCATTGCCCACGGCTACCCCAATGCGCCGCGTACCATAATCAAAGGCAAGAATTAAGCGTTGGCCAACCTCTGCCATTACGCGTGCCCTGCATCACGAGTCATCAGGTTTAGATCCACCCCTAACAATCCTGCAGCAGCCGTTAAGCGCTCAGTAGGTGGCGTGTTGAACAGCACTTCCGTCTGCCCCTCAACCGTCAGCCAGCTATTGTCCTTTAGTTCATCTTCAAGCTGACCGACTTCCCAGCCTGAACAGCCCAGGCAAATCAGAAAGTGCTCAGGGCCTTCACCATTGGCTAGCGCCTGCAGAATGTCCATAGAGGTTGTCAGTGCCACGCCTTCCTCTACCTGAACGCTGGAGTCCCACTCCTGGCTGTCACCAAGATGGAGGATAAAGCCGCGATCCTTGTGTGTAGGGCCACCGTAATAGACCGGAGAATTGCGGTGGGGGCTGTCTTCCCCCCCCAGCTCCAACTGATCAAACAGTGCATCCAGCGTAATATCCAACGGGCGGTTGGTGATAACCCCCATGCAGCCATTATGGTCATGATCACAGAGGTAGATCAGGCTGCCCACAAAGTCAGGATCATCCAGATGGGGCATCGCCATTAAAAAATGGTGTTTCAAACTTTGCATGCGTCTCCTACGATCTGCTGACATAGCCAGCAGACCTTCTATCATCAAGTGTGGATCAGGCGTATCAAGCAGCGCTCAAGCGGCGTTCGATGGCATCCAACAACAGGCCCGCGATATTCGTGCCGCGCTGGTCATCAATTTCACGCACACAGGTGGGGCTGGTAACGTTAATTTCAGTGATGTAGTCGCCAATCACGTCCAGCCCTACAAACATCAGGCCTTTTTCACGAATCATTGGCTGTACTTGCTCAATCAACCAGTAATCACGCTCAGTGAGATCACGTGCGACACCACGGCCACCGGCTGCCAGGTTACCGCGCGTTTCACCTGCCGATGGGATGCGCGCCAGCCCAAAGGGTACCGGCTCACCGTCCACCAGCAGGATACGCGTGTCGCCGTCTTTAATTTCAGGCAGGTAGCGCTGAACCATAATCTGGCGCTGACCACGCAGCGTTAGCTGCTCAATGACCGCGCCAATATTGCGGCCATCAGGGCCGATATGAAAAATACCGGTGCCACCCATCCCGTCCAGCGGTTTGAAAATCACATCACCATGCTCGGCATGAAAGGCCCGCAGCACATCATCACGGCTGGCCACCATGGTGGGCGTACAGCACTGAGGAAACTGCTGGGCAAACAACTTCTCATTACACTGTAAAAGCGCTGAGGTTGGATTAACAATGAGCACGCCTTCACGCTCAGCAAAGCCCAAGAGGTGGACCGCATTGGTGAAGTCAGCATCCACCGGCGGGTCTTTTCTCATTAATACCACATCAAGCTCAGCCAGTGGCCGGGCAGCCGCTTCACCCAAGTCATACCAATGGTCAGGGTCGCGATGCACCGTTAGCGGCCGCATTTGTGCGTAGGCTTGCCCCGCCTGTAAGAAAAGATCTTCCTGCTCCATATAATGCAGGGTATAGCCGCGTTCCTGGGCCGCCCACAGCATGGCTATGGTGGTATCTTTCTTGTAAGCGATGTCGCTGATGGGGTCCATCACGACGCCGAGATGCAGATTTGATTGACTCATCGGGGCACAATCCATACTTAAACAATAGGTAGGCAGTATGCCGTACTGCCCGTCAGGCTCCAACCATTGGCGCCGTTACGGGGCAAGCGCGCCCGGCACCAGCCGTATCGCATCAGGTGCCAGCGTAATCAGTTGCTGCTTATAAAGCCGCCCAATGGCTTGTTTAAACGCACTTTTACTTACCCCTAAGCGCGCCTTAATCGCATGGGCGTCACTTTTATCGCCCAGCGGTAGATAGCCGCCGCTTTCACGCAGTGCTTTCAGTATTTTATCGCCGACGACGTCTAATCGCGCCGAGCCTGGCGGCAGCAGAGAAATATCCAGCCGGCCATCCTCACGGCGCTGCTTGACGTAGCCTTTTAGCGTCTGCCCGCGGCGCAGCGGCTGAGAAATATCATCCTGATAGATCAGTCCCCAATAGCGGTGATCAACCGCTACTTTCATACCGAGGTCGGTGCGGTCAGCGACCACGACGCTCACCTCATTACCCTTTTCAAGCGCCCAGGCATCATCGGTCAAAAAGCGATCAAGGCGCATGGAGGCCACAGGACGCCCCTGATCATCTTCATACAGCATTACCAGCACCCGCTTGCCAGGATCAGGCCGGAAGATTTGCTCGCTGTACGGCAAGAGAACGTCTTTGGGCTGCCCCCAACGCAAAAACGCGCCCGTGTTATTAACGGTCACAACAGTTAAATACGCCACTTCGCCTAACTGGGCAGAGGCATCGCTTGTAGCGCGAGGAGGAGTCGTTGATTC
Organism: Halomonas citrativorans; assembly: GCF_900163645.1. GTDB lineage: Bacteria > Pseudomonadota > Gammaproteobacteria > Pseudomonadales > Halomonadaceae > Vreelandella > Vreelandella citrativorans. The sequence continues at coordinate 4,056 of NZ_FUKM01000020.1, forward strand.
ACGGACCATGGGTGCCGTCCTTAAAAAGTGAGTCTATAGTATGGCGCCTGAGGATCACCGAGCAAAGCAGCTGGCCCGCTACGTAGTGATGGCCGCTGCTTAACGCATGGCGGGCTAATGGCTACTCATTCACACTTGTGAAGCCTATAGCGAATGCTAACGCTAAATAGCAGGCCATTGAGGAAGGGGATCAATGAAGATGTTAGTAAGCGCTTACAAATCACCAAAGTAGTGCTGTAGAAGGGTCAAGGCAACCACCGGGGCTGTTTCCGTACGCAGAACGCGTGGCCCTAGCGTTAATGGCATAAAGTCAGCTGCCTGAGCGGCTGCAATATCCGTCTCCGTTAAGCCACCTTCAGGGCCAATTAAAAGTGCGGCGGCCTCAGGGCGTTCCGGCTGATCAAATGCATTGCCTGTTGCCAAGTGCAGCATCAGGCGAAGCGGCTCCTGGCGGGCACTTAGCCACTCAACAAGGCTTAGCGGCGAGTGCACGACAGGCACTACCGCCCGGCCACTTTGTTCGCAAGCACTTGCCGCAACAGCCTGCCAATGGGCCAGCTTTTTGGCTTCACGATCACCCTTTAAACGTACATCACCACGCTCTGTATACAGTGGCGTGATAGCAGCGACACCTAATTCAACCGCCTTCTGGATCGCATAATCCATCCGGTCGCCTTTGGAGATCGCCTGGCCAAGGTGAACAGCAAAGGGTGATTCCCCCTCACCGACCCAAACGGCGTCGATAACCGCCGTCGTGTGCTTACGCCCTACCTCGGCCAAGCGGACGCCCGCTTCATTGCCCTGGCCATCGAACAGCACCAAAGGCGCGCCCTCACCCATGCGTAGCACGCGGGTGACATGGCGCGCCGGGCCTTCCGGCAGCACTACCTCTTGGCCTACTGCAAAAACAGCCGGTACATGGAGGCGCGGCATTTTGCCATGCACGGCATACCAGTCGGCAGCCTGCATGCTTAGTGAGTACTCACTTCGGCCTGGTTTGCCTGTTGTGCTTCGCGCTGCTTACGCTGGGCGTACATGGCTTCAAAGTTCACCGGTGCCAACATCAGTGGCGGGAAGCCACCACGGTTGACCAGGTTATCGACACACTCACGCGCGTAAGGGAACAGCAGGTTGGGGCAGAACGCACCCAGTGTCTGCTCCAGCTGAGCGCCTTCGATGCCCGAAATACGGAATAAACCCGCTTGTTCAACCTCTGCAAGAAACGAGGTGGTGCCGGTTTCTGAATCGTTTACCTGAGCGGTGACTTTTACAACCACTTCATACTGATCATCAGCGATTTTAGTGCTGGTGGTATTAAGATCCAGATTCACCTTCGGCTTAAACGCCTGCTTGAAAACAGACGGTGAGTTAGGCGCTTCAAAGGAGATATCTTTTACATAAATACGCTGCAAAGAGAACTTCAGCTGGGGCTTATCGCCTGACGCTGCTGCATCAGCCTGCGGGGTGTTGTTATCTTCCGCCATGGGGAAACTCCTCATTGTTCATTGAATGAATAGTATAAAGGTGACAGCGCTTACTTCTTAACGACGGGGAGACTATCGGCCTGCCACTGCGCCATGCCACCTTTCAATTTAGTCACACGCTCGAAACCTGCCTTGGCAAGCTTGGTTTGAACCGCGCCTGCACTTTGCCCATGCTTGCATACGACAATGATCGGCTGGTTTTTCACTTTATCCAGCTCGTTCATACGGTTATCAAGCTTGTTATGGGGAATGTTACGTGCGCCAGCAATATGCCCGGTTTTGAAGTCTTTGCTTTCACGAATGTCCAGCACAACCGCATCTTCTCGGTTGATGAGCTGGGTGGCCTGAGTTGAGGTCACCGCATTGGTTGAAGCACTACGCGTTTCATAAATAAGCCACGCTACTAGCACCAGCAAAAACGCCCCAACGAGCAGGGGGTGGTTCTGTACGAATTCGAACAGCTGATCGATCATCGCGAACACAATCTCTTGGTCTATGCAGAAAAAAGCGGCAACGCCGCCGTCAAAACGCGATAAGTATACACGTCACAGGGCACCCCGCGCAGGCCTTGCTCATGACGCCCGGCGGTCGCCTACGTTATGATGCCCCAAGCGTGCATCAGTCGCGACCCTGATCACAAGGTGTTGTTTGAAAATAACGTGAGTTGACTCACCTTTTTAAACCTCTTTACTTTCAAACAGCGCTTTCATTGCTGACTGTTTTACGCCGCTTGGATTACTCAACCGAACGAGGTTCTTATGGCTACGTCTACTCCGCGTCCCGTCGCGCTAATCATTCTTGACGGTTATGGACACAATCCCGATAGCGCCAATAACGCGGTAGCATCGGCCAACACGCCTGTGATGGATGCGCTTTGGGCGAATCGACCACACGCGTTTGTGCATACTGACGGCCACCACGTAGGCCTGCCCGATGGGCAAATGGGCAACTCAGAAGTGGGCCATATGAATCTGGGTGCCGGACGCATCGTTTATCAGGACTTCACACGGATCACCAAAGCCATTAAAGAGGGCGATCTGGATGTTAACGAAAACCTGACACAGCCGATTGATGATGCCGTGGCCAATGACCGCGCCGTTCATCTGCTGGGCTTGCTCTCTCCTGGCGGCGTACATAGCCATGAAGATCATTTCATCGCGATGGCCGAACTGGCGGCTCGCCGCGGCGCGCAACGTATCTTTATTCATGCGTTCCTGGATGGCCGAGACATGCCGCCTCAAAGCGCGCTGGCTTCTATCGAACGTGCTAATGCCCGCCTGGCTGAGCTGGTAGGCGCTGAAAATGGTTTTGTTGCCTCCATTATTGGCCGCTTTTACGCCATGGACCGTGATAACCGCTGGGAGCGGGTAGAAAAAGCCTACCATCTGCTGACCGAGGGCCAGGCTGACATCTATGCCACCAGCGCCGAAACCGCGCTGCGCGACGCCTATGAGCGCGGCGAAACCGACGAATTTGTACTGCCAAGCTGCGTATTGCTCAACGACAAGTGCGTTACCTTGCAAGACGGTGACGCCGCCCTGTTTCTTAACTTCCGCTCTGACCGCGCGCGCGAACTTACCCGCGCATTTGTAGAGCCTGACTTCAGCGGCTTTTCGCGCAGGGCCTGCCCATCGCTGGCGGGCAAGGGCTTGGTCATGTTGACCCAGTACGCAGCGGACATTCCTGCACCGGCCGCGTTTCCGCCATTTGATCTCAATGACACCCTGGGCGAGGTCGTCGCCAAGCGCGGTTTGACGCAGCTGCGTATTGCCGAAACAGAGAAGTACCCCCACGTTACCTTTTTCTTCTCGGGTGGCAACGAAGCCGAGTATGAGGGCGAAGAGCGCATTCTGGTGCCCTCCCCTCGGGACGTGAAGACCTACGACGAAAAACCCGAGATGAGCGCTTACGAGATCACCGACAACCTCGTTGAGGCTATCGACAGCGGCCGCTTTGACTTCATCGTATGTAACTATGCCAACGGCGATATGGTGGGCCATACCGGCGACTTTAACGCGGCGGTAAAAGCCATTGAAACGGTCGATATCTGCGTTGGCCGCGTTATTGAAGCGATTGAGCGCGCTGACGGTGCTTGCCTGGTAACCGCCGACCACGGTAATGCCGAGCAGATGGTGCATCCGGTCACAGGCGCCCCCCAAACGGCCCACACCACCTTTGTGGTACCGCTGGTTTACGTGGGTGAGCGAGCCGGCACATTAAGCGATGGCCGCCTGTGCGACCTGGCACCCACACTCTTGGCCATGATGAATCAACCCGTTCCCGAGGCCATGACCGGGAACCCGCTGATTGATTTCACTTGATCATACCGTTGCGGCGTCCTGTGCGAACCGCGTTAGTACTTGGTGCGCTACTGGTCATTGTGTACTCACCGGCGGGTTTGGCCCAGTCGGATGAGCAGGCAACACGCCAGCAGTTAGATGCGCTTGGCCAGGAAATTGAGTCGCTTACGCAGCGGCTGAGTACAACAGGAGAAGCACGGGACAGCGCCGAACATGAACTACGCGAGGTTGAAACGGAGCTGGCCGACACTCACCAGCGCCTGGATGCCTTACAGGCCGAGCGGCGCCAGTTGGATGATGAAATGAACCAGCTGCGCCAGCATCGCGACCGCCTGGAGGACGAGCAAGCCAGCCAGTACGCCGCCCTCAGCCAGCAACTCGCGGCGCTTTACCGGCTAGGGCCGACGCCACAGCTCAAGCTACTGCTGAACCAGGGCGACCCGGCAGAGCTTGATCGTATGCAGGCTTACCTGAACCGCTTTACTCAAGCACGCAACGAACGTCTTGCCGAGATTGCCCGGCTGGATACCGCGCTTGCCGATACGGAGCAGGCCCTTAACGAGCGCCAAACACGCCTGGCAAGTGTCGCCACCGAACTGGATGCGCAGCGGGTGCGGCTTGCTGAGCGCACCACCAACCGGCGCAACGTCGTGGCCACGCTGGATGATCGCTATGGTAGCGAAGCTGATCGCCTAGCGGATCTTAACGATAACCGGGAGCAGGCCGAGCGTAAGCTGCGTGAAATTCAGGAGGAACTAGCACGCCTGGATGCCCCCACGCCCAGCACTCAGATTACCCGTACTCAAGGGGATTTGCCGTGGCCCGTGCAAGGTGCCATCACCACAACATTTAATCGTCGTGATGGCGTTCACTATAACGGTATCGTCATCCAGGCAAGCGCTGGTACGCAGGTAAACGCTGTGCACACCGGCCGGGTGGTGTTTGCCGACTGGATGCGTGGCTTCGGCAACCTGCTGATTATTGACCATGGCGACCAGATCATGACGCTCTACGCTCACTTGCAGCAGTTTAGCGTACGCCCTGGCCAGCAGGTCAGCCGTGGCGACGAAATTGGCCGCGTAGGCGACAGTGGTGGACAATCGAATAATGCGCTCTACTTTGAAGTACGTCAGAGTGGCAAACCAATTAACCCACAGCGTTGGATTGCGCGCCGCTGACGGGATAAGCTGAACCGTATCAGGTTCTGTCTGAAACGTTGCCGAACGCAGACACTTTTCAGACAGAACTGTAATGTCAACTTGGGGCAGTTTTAAACGCTGCCTAACGCCTTGCGGAGTCTGCATGACGCTATTTGTTAACGAAGTACCGGCCTCTGCCAAGCGCCTTCTGGTGACTCTGCTTCCTGTTGCGCTATTGTCGGCACCGCTACCGCTGTTTGCTCAGCCCGCCAGCCAGGCAACCGGCGATGAATTACCTCTTGAAGAGATCCAGACCTTTGCCGAGGTGTTTGAGCGCATCAAGCGTGGCTACGTTGAAGAGGTCGATGACCGCACGCTGCTGCGTAACGCCATGCGCGGTATGCTCAGCGAACTCGACCCTCACTCCGCCTACCTTGATGCGGAAGAGTATCAAAGCCTGAGAGAAACCACTCAAGGAGAGTTTGGCGGCATTGGTATAGAAGTCGGCATGGAAAACGGCCAACTACTGGTGATCACCCCGATTGATGATACGCCCGCCTCACGGGCTGGCCTGCTTCCTCGGGATGTCATCGTTGCCATTGATGGCACGCCGACTGAAAGCATGTCACTTCAAGAAGCCGTTACGCTAATGCGCGGCGAACCAGGCAGCCAGTTGCGTATGATGATTCTACGCACGGGTGAGGACGCCCCGCGTGAGTTCAACCTTACCCGTGAGGCCATCCGCAGCGAAAGCGTTAAACATGAGCTTCTTGAGCCCGGCTATGGCTACCTGCGAATTAGTCAGTTTCAGTCGCGTACGCCAGAACAGGCACGCCAGGCAATAGAGCGCATGACGCGCGAACAGCCGCTGGAAGGGCTGATTCTTGACCTGCGCAATAATCCCGGCGGTGTACTCCAAGCGGCGGCCGGTGTGGCAGACCTGTTTCTGGATAACGGCCTGATTGTGTATACCGAAGGCCGGCTTTCCGATACCGCCATGTCATTTTCAGCCTCACCCGCCACGCCCGCCAGTGATATTCCACTGGTCGTATTGATTAACAGCGGCAGCGCTTCGGCCGCAGAAATTGTGGCGGGTGCGCTTCAAGACCAACGCCGCGGCGTCATTATGGGCACAGACAGTTTCGGGAAGGGTTCCGTTCAGCAGGTCATGCCGCTGGGTAATGGTGAAGGTTTGAAACTCACCACCGCGCTTTACTACACGCCAAACGGACGCTCCATTCAGGCGCAGGGCATCGCGCCCGATGTAGAAGTAGTGCGGGGCCGTCTGGAAGTCGCCGAAAGCCGCCCGGAGCTTCGCGAGGCGGACCTGGGCGGCCACCTGGATGCACAGCAGCCCGCCACTCAGACACGTTCGTCCGCGACCGAGCGGCTACGTGATGACTACCAAATGAGCGAAGCGCTCAATCTTCTCAAAGCGCTTAATGTGGTCGACCGCCGCCGTTAGCGGCAGCTATGCGGCAAGCGCCCCCGCTCTCCGGTGGCCTGCCGCATGACGCTGCGTTTAACAGGGCTTAGCTGGTTCATACCGCTCATGCCGAGATTGCGGGCCAGTGTAAAGAGCGGCATTTGGGTACCAAACAGCTCCCTGAACCCTTTCATCAGCCCTAACATGGCACTGTTATCCAAGCGCCGCCTGCGCTCATAGCGTTTCAATGTGGTTAACTCACCCCACGGGGCGCCGCGCTTCCAGGCGCTAACCACTTCTTCAGCCAATACCGCGGCATCCATCAAACCGAGGTTAACGCCCTGCCCTGCCAATGGATGAATGCTGTGCGCCGCGTCGCCGATCAGCGCGAAGTGCGGCAATACATACTGCCTTGCATGACGCTGTACCAGCGGGAAACGATACGCACGATCACACACCTCCACCTCGCCCAGGCGATAACCGAATGCCTCGCCCAGCGCTTTCCCTAACTCGTCAGGCGTAAAATGGCTGAGCGCCAACGCGTGCTCGGGCGTGGTCGACCAAACAATCGAGCAGTAGCGTGCATCGTCCTCTAGCGTGATCGGCAAGAAGGCCAGCGGGCCGCTCTGGGTAAACGCTTGCCGCGCGGTGCTGCCGTGTACATGAGCACACTTGACGGTAGTGACCACAGCCTCTTGGCCCATATCGTCGCTGGTGATCTCTATGTCGGCCAGCTCCCGCAGGGTTGAACGCGCACCATCTGCCGCTACCAGCAGCGGTGCATGCAGCTTGCGCGCATCGTCCAGCACTAACCAACGGCCTGTCGCTGAGGTTTGTAGCGCCTGAACCCGGCAACCAAAAAAACACTCTACTCTGGGATGATCCAGTACCGCATCGTTGAGCGCCGCCTGAGTAATCGCATTCTCTACTATATGCCCCAGTACGGGCACCCCGGCTTCATCGGCCGAAAATTTGATTTCACCACTGCCTTCCGCATCCCATACCTGCATATAGCGATACGGCGTTACGCGACATTCGGCCATGGCGGGCCAAACGTCCAGATGGGTTAACAGGCGCTGAGATACTGGCGTTAATGCACTGACCCGGGGCGTGGGAAGCGTCTTGTTAACGGCTTTCCAGCACTGGGGTTCATGTCGCGCTTCCACCAGTGCCACACGCATACCGGCTTGTGCCAGCAAGGCTGTTAGCGCCGTCCCCACCATGCCTGCGCCCACGACAATAACGTCAAAATTTTCTGTCCCCGCAGTGTCTGTCGCGTGCGTATCCATAACGCTCCTATCCGAGCCCAGCTCTTAGAGCTCTGTTCCTGTTGAGCCAAATAGCTGGCTAAGCGTTTGGCATCTTTAACATTAAACAGCGAGGCATGCCTAACGCTCCAACCCCATCGCGCGGCGCGCCAGGCTTCGACGCAGCGGCCCTACAAGGTTAAGACCGATGAGCCCGGCTGCCCGAGCGTGAGGCAGAAATGGTAACGAGTGTCCGAACAGGCGCACCAACCCGTCGCTAAAGCGAATGACATTGCGGCGATCACGTGCACGCTTCTGCTCAAAGGCCTGCAGCGTCGTCATATCACCCAGTGGCTGCCCGGCCTGTTCGCCCTGCTCAAGCGCTTCAACCAGGTCCATAATACCGCGTAACGCCAGGTTAAAGCCTTGACCGGCAACAGGGTGCAGCGCATGAGCCGCATTTCCCAGGACCGCCAGCCCCGGACGAACCGGCTCTTCTGCCGTTATCAACGAAAGCGGGTAGCTGTAGCGTTTTCCTACGCGAGTGAAACGCCCCACCCGATCACCAAAGGCGCTCTGCAGCTGGGCAAGAAACTCACGGTCCGGGAGCGCCATTCGAGCATGTTCCTGACCGCTGGGGTGTGTCCATATCAGCTCCATTGCCTGGCCTGGCAAAGGCAACAAGGCAACCGGTCCTTCCTGGGTGAAGCGCTCATAGGCAATGCCCTTGTGTGGTTGGCTGATGCCCACATGGGTAATGAGTGCTGTCTGCTCATAGGAATTATGGCGACTGTTGATACCCAACTGCTCTTTAAGCCCCGAACGCCCCCCATCGGCCAGCACGGTTAAGGCGGCGCGCAGCTCGCTGCCGTCAGAAAGGCGCAGATAGTGCCCGCCACCTTCTGGAGCGAGCTTTTCTACCCTGGCTGGGCAGTACCAATCGACCGGCAGCGTTTTAAGGTGGCGGTGAAGGACACGGCCCATCCAGGCATTGGGGATAACATGGCCTAGCGCATCGACGCCTAATTCCTGAGCACTGAGCCGCGTCGCTCCCAAGCGGCCACGCTCACTGATATGAATATACCGAATAGGGGTTGCTTCGCCCTGCATGGCATCCCAAATGCCCAACTGTTGGAAACGCTGTGCTGAACCTTCAGCAATGGCGCTTGCACGCGCATCAAAGCTCGGCTGCCAACTCTCTTCAAGAGGCGCTTCATTAACCGGCGTCGCTTCGATAATGGCGACTTTCCAGCCATAACGCTTGATAAGCGGGGCCAGTGCACAGCCCAGGCTGGCGCCCACTAATCCGCCCCCCACAATCACGATATCGTGTGTGGTCGTCTTTACTGACGTATCCGTCGACGACGGCATTAGCATCTCCTGTCACCTGGCGCACCGCCATATCGTAATGGCGTAACGTAAATTACATAATTGATATTCAGGCAGTCAATATACGCTTATTATTTAACCATTAGCGCTTCAATGTCAGCCATGTCTTTAGGTACTCCCGCCGTAAGATTTTCATACCCTTCGTCGGTCACTACGACGTTATCCTCAATCCTGATACCGATTCCACGGTACGCAGATGGAACATCCTCTTCGTCGGGAATGTAGAGTCCTGGTTCAATGGTTAACACCATGCCCGCGACTAAAGGTCGTGGCGTCTTTTCATCCAGCCGGTAGCTACCGACATCGTGGACATCCAGCCCCAGCCAGTGGGACGTAGAGTGCAGGTAAAAACGCCGGTAGCTTTCATCATCAATTCGGGCTTGAACATCGCCTTCAAGTAACCCCAACGCAATCAACCCAGCCGTTAAATCCTTAACGACGTTCTGATGAACATCAACAAGCGTTGCCCCAGGTTTTATCGCGGCGACTGCGCGCTCCTGGGCGTCCAGTACGACTTGATAAAGGGCCCGCTGAGCCTCGGTAAACCGGCCGTTTACCGGAAAGGTACGGGTGATATCTCCGGCATAAAGCCCAAACTCGGCCCCTGCATCAATTAACACCAGGCTATCGTTGGTTAGCGCTGCACGATTCTCGATATAGTGTAATACGCATGCGTTCGCACCGCCGCCCACTATCGTACTGTAAGCAGGACCACTGCCGCCCTGCCAGACAAACTCATGTTCAAGCTCGGCCTGCAGCTGATACTCGTAAAGCCCTGGACGCGATGCCTGCATGGCACGCACATGGGCCTTCGCTGAAATCGCTGCGGCATGGCGCAGCAGAGTAATTTCTGCCTCGCTTTTTATTAGCCGCATCGCATGAATCAGCGCGCTGACATCCAGCCAGCCTTTGAGCGGGGCCCGCCCACGGCGCAACCCCGCCAGGGCGGTGGAGAAAGCCTCTTCGGCAATACCCAACGCATCGGGATTATCCAAGGGCACGTAAAGCAGTTCGCGGCCCTCCAGCAGCGCTGGCAGCTGTGCCTCGCGGTCAGCATTTTCAAACGCCTGGTCGATGCCGTGCTCCGCTTCAACGCCCCGGGCGCCCAAACGGCGGCCTGTCCAGGCTTCCATCGTTGGGTCGCGGTCCTGGCAAAACACAATGCTCTGCCCAGCATCATGACCGGGAAGCAGCACCAGCAGCGCATCAGGCTCAGTGATTCCCGTCAGATAGTAAAAATCACTGTTTTGACGAAACGTGTACTCACTGTCGTGTGAACGGGTAACCAGTGAGGCACCAGGCAGCACGACAGCGGCGTTGGCGGGCAACTGCGCGATCAAGGCGTCACGGCGAGCGCGATACTCTTCGTTGCCAATCGCAGGCGGCCGGGGAAGTAACTCAGGCAACATACAACCTCCGAAGAATTAGTGAACGGGCGCGTCGGCTTGCTCAACCTGGGGCTTACCCGGATGCTGCTCGGTATACAGCAGCATGGCGGCCATCCGCACGTGCTCTGTCAGGGCAAACAGGTCATTCTCATTTTCAGGGCTGTCGTCAATATCTGTTTCGATATGGCCTATGCCTGCCAAATCGTCAATCGCCTCACTCAGCGTTTGTGACCAGCGTTCGCGAAGCTCGCCATCCACTACTTCCTCGACGACTTCCATAAAGCCCAGCGTCCACTCTTTTAGCCCTTGGGCTTGCTCGCCCAGCGAGAACAGCTCATCGGGGAGTAGCGGCGCATAGTTCAAGTCGCTGGCGCTGAGCGCCTCCAGCGTTTGGCGACGCCAACCCAGCAGGCGTTCTGCACTGGGCTGGTCACGCGGTTGCTCAACCCCCAGGCTTATGCAGACCTCTTCAAGCCATGCCTCGGCACTTACATCGCGCAGCGCTAAAAGGGCGCTTAAACGTCCGTCTAAAAAGGCCGGTGACTGCATACTTCCATGCAGCAAAAAAACATCGGCCACGTCAGAAAAATCCTGGCGCTCATCAATCAATGACATAGTAATAACTCGCTGTGTAATAATGATTCATACGTTAATGCGTCCTGGACACTTGCGCGTTGACCCCGTACAAGCGCCTCTCTTATAGTGAGCGACGACTGTTTTCCTATGCCATGATGTTAACGCATTGGGCCCCTCGCTGGCCCGCGCTGGAGCTTTAAATGAGTAACGCCAAGCGGCCAACGAAAGAAATTACCCTTCTCGGGCGCAGCTATATAATTGCCTGCGATACCGGGGAAGAAGCCAAGCTTGATCGCGCCGCTCGCTACCTGGACCGCGCCATGAGCGGTATCCAAGCGCAAAGCGGCACCCTGGGCAGTGAGCGTGTCACGTTGATCGCGGCGCTTAATATCACTCATGAACTGCTTGAAGCTTTGGATGAGCACCGGGCAAGCGACGCCAGCTTGAACAAGCTAAATGACCGTCTGGAGCGGGCGTTGGAAAAAACCCGCCAGCCTTAGGCAACCTTTCACTCAATACTTTGGCATAGCCGCTGGCTCTGTTAGGATAGCGGGGTTCTCTGGGGTGTACGCCAGTCGTTATAGTCCCTCGAGCCTATGCGCAGTACCCAGGGGGCCAATTGCTAGCCAGACCCGTGTGCATGTCCGTGCGTCGGAAAGCCTGACGGTTTGGCTGCGGCCACCCACTCTGAACCAGTAGGTTCAGGGCCAGAATGACAGCGGCACTCTGGGGAACACTTATTTATGGAAAGCCTGCATCATCCTGAGGCCAAGCGCACCCTGCGCCTTACGCTACGCCGACAACGCCTCGCCCTTTCAAAACATGAGCAGCGCCAAGCCGCTCTACGCCTTTGCCAACAGCTCAAACGTTTGCCTGAAGTTCAGCGCGCCAAGCGCATCAGCCTCTATTTACCGGTTAACGGTGAAATCGACCCTACGCTTTTACTACCCTGGCTCCGTCAGCGTAATGTCGATGTTTATCTGCCGGTTCTGCGCCCGCTAAGCGATAACTCTCTCTGGTTCGTTAACTACCTCGCGACGACGCCCATGGTAAAAAACCGCTTTGGGATTCTTGAACCGGATACGCGGTTTGGCGCTCACCGCCGCAATCGGTTACCCGCCTGGGCGTTGGATACGCTCATTGTGCCGCTGGTAGGGTTTGATGGCGAGGCGAACCGCATGGGAATGGGGGGCGGCTTCTACGACCGCAGTCTTGCGTTTATGCGCAGGCAAGGCCCGGCGCCTGCCTTAATTGGCGTTGCCCACGCCTGCCAGTGTGTCGAATCGCTGCCTATTGAGCCTTGGGATGTGCCGTTGACCGCCGTGGTTAGCGACGAGAGTATCGTGCGCGCTGGCAAAAAAAGAGCTGACTCGTAAAGTCAGCTCGTACTACCTTTTGGCAAATGGCTGCGATGCCTTAAACGTTACGTTTAACTTCCCGATAACGCCTGTGCATAGCCAGTGGCGAGTACGCCTAACAAGAACACCACTGTTAATGCCATTACCATATCAGGCTTTTTCCGCCGCATGCCGATTCTCCAACGCCTTTCGCCAATGCACTAATGCATCACCCACCTGCGTTTTTAGAAAGGGCGACACACCACATAAATTTCGTTGATGACTATAGGGCCATAAGGGCATCAATGACAACGGGAAAACAGGCTGTTTTTTGCTTATTTAGACGTTTTGATAATTTATGAGCCCTTATTGTCCCTGAATTTTGCAGTTAGCGAACACTTACCTACCTCTCAAAACATCCTAGGCCATGAACAGCTGGTAAGCCGGGTTGTCGCTTTCACGCCAGTAGCGATAGCCAATCGCATCCAGGTAATCCGCCACATGAGTTTGGTCACTGCCGGGAACCTGCATACCCACCAGGACGCGACCATAAGCCGCACCGTGATTACGATAATGGAACAGTGAAATATTCCAATCATGGGGCAGTTGGGTCAGGAAATTCATCAGTGCCCCCGGGCGTTCAGGGAACTCGAAGCGGTACACTTCTTCTTCAAAGCGCTCGCTGGGTCGGCCACCGCTTAGATGGCGAATATGCAGCTTGGCCAGTTCGTTATCGGTTAAATCTTCTACTTGGTAACCGCCATCGCGCAGCTTGTCGATCACGGCCTGGCGATCTTCGCCGCCCGGCTTTACTTGAACCCCTACAAAAATATGCGCGTCGCTTTCATCCGCATAGCGGTAGCTGAATTCGGTGACCATGCGCTTACCCAGCGTCCGGCAAAACTTTTTAAAGCTGCCGGGTTTTTCATCAATGGTCACCGCTAAAATAGCTTCACGCTGCTCGCCAAGCGAGGTGCGCTCAGCAATATGCTGCAGTCGATCAAAGTTGGTATTAGCGCCGGAGTTAATACATAACAGCGTTTCTCCCTCGGCGCCGGTTTGCTGTACATATTTTTTCAAGCCGGCCAGCGACAGCGCACCGGAGGTTTCGGCAACTGCACGGGTATCTTCAAAGATGTCCTTGACGGCGGCACACATCTCATCGGTATTCACCGTAATGACATCATCAACCAGGTCCTTCACCAGCGAGAACGGTGCCTCGCCAATTTGAGCAACCGCGACACCTTCGGCAAATACACCGACCTGGTCCAGCACGACACGCTCGCCCGCCGCCAAAGCGGCTTTTAGGCAGGCGCTGTCTTCCGCCTCTACGCCGATAATCTTGATATCAGGGCGCAAGTACTTCACGTACGCCGCCACGCCTGCAATCAATCCGCCTCCGCCGACAGGCACAAAAATGGCGTCCAAGCGCCCGCTGTGCTGACGCAGAATCTCGACACCTATCGTGCCCTGGCCTGCAATCACATCAATGTCATCAAACGGCGGGATATAGGTGTAGCCGTGCTCTTTGATCAACTCTTGAGCATGCTCGGCAGCGGCGGCAAACGCATCGCCTTTCAGCACGACTTTTGCCCCTCGAGCACGTACCGCCTGCACCTTGATTTCCGGCGTAATACGCGGCATCACAATCACCGCTTTCACGCCCATCAGCTTTGCCGCCATGGCAAGACCTTGTGCATGATTACCCGCAGACGCCGCAATGACGCCTTTTTCCTTTTGCGCCTCGGTGAGCTGAGCCATTTTGTTATAGGCGCCGCGAATCTTGAACGAGAACACCGGCTGTAGATCCTCGCGCTTAATCAAAATCTGGTTGTTAAAGCGACGCGACAAAAAGGGAGCGGGGGAGATCGGGGTCTCACAAGCGGCTTCGTAAACGTTGGCCTGGAGAATCTTTTTGACGGTAGCTTCAAGCATGCAGGTATCCAAAGGAAAAACGTGAGTGATAGTTCGCGTTACGGCGAGGGGTTAAAACACTAACAAAGCCTGTATTGGTAGCAGATTACGCCTACCGACGTCTACTGTGTTTCCATCGGCAGCCAGCGCTTTGGTCGGTATACTAACGCAATAACCCTCCTCCTCTGACCTGGAAAAACACATGACTCAAGATGAACTCAAAGCCGCCGTCGCAGATGCGGCAATTAAAGAGATTGAATCAGGACTGGAAAAGGACACCGTGCTGGGCATTGGCACTGGCTCAACGGCTAATTTGTTTATTGATCGACTAGGACCGTTTCGCGACCGTTTTAAAGGCGCGGTGGCAAGCTCAGAGGCCAGTGCTAAGCGCTTGGAAGGCTTGGGTATTGAAGTATTTGAGTTGAACAGCGTAGGCACCGTTCCTTTCTATATCGACGGTGCCGATGAAGTAAATGCTCACTTACATATGATTAAAGGAGGCGGTGCCGCGCTTACCCGCGAGAAAATCGTGGCGGCCTGTGCCAAGCGCTTTATCTGCATTGCCGATGGTTCAAAGTACGTGGCAACGCTGGGCGATTTCCCTTTGCCGGTGGAAGTTATCCCCATGGCACGCTCTTACGTGGCCCGTGAGCTGGTGAAGCTGGGTGTCGACCCGGTCTACCGTCAGGGCGTCGTCACGGATAACGGCAATCATATTATCGACTGTTTTGATTTTATGATTGAAGATCCGGTTGACATGGAAGCCCGCATTAACGCCATTGTTGGCGTTGTGACCAATGGCTTGTTTGCCGCGCGCGGGGCCGACGTATTGCTGCTGGGTAAAGAAGGTGGTGTTGAGCGTATCGTACGTTAAGGGCTTATCGTTCAGCGCTTGAAAGCGCCTCAAGGCCCTCCAGGGTGCGTGCAAGCGCGCCCTGCTGCGCTTTGATAGCAGATTGGCCAGCCAGGCCTTCTTGAAGGCAACGCTTGGAGTCGGCGAAGCGGCACTGCAAGGCATCGACCAGCGCATCGACATCCGCCACCAGAGTAAGCGCGCCAGCCGCTTCAAGCGGCTCGACCACATCAGCAAAGTTTTCGACAAAAGGACCGCTAAGCACGGGTTTGCCCAGCGCTGCTGGCTCTAGCACGTTGTGCCCGCCTAGCGGCACTAAGCTGCCGCCAACAAATGCCACCAGGCCTGCACCATAAAGAACACCCAGCTCACCCAGCGTATCGCCTAGATACACTTGGGTAGCCGGGGTAACAGGCTCACCTTGGCTGCGCCGACTAGTCTCCCATTTCTTTGCCTTGCACAGTGCTGCGACCTCATCAAAGCGTTGAGGGTGGCGCGGTACAAGCACCAGTAGGGCATCAGGAAATTGGTGTAGCAATTGCCGGTGTGCTTCCAGCAGTAGCGCTTCTTCACCATCACGGGTAGAACCGGCAACCCAGACAGGACGTTCTCCCCATTCTAAAAGTAAGCGCTCACTCTCAATTGAGCCCCCTGATGGAAGACTCACTTCAAACTTTAACGACCCCACCACCGCCGTTTTACCGGGCACAGCGCCTAGCGCTTCAAACCGCTTGGCATCGTCAGCAGACTTGGCTGCCAGCCAATCGACATTGGCCAGTGTGCGGGCCATTAACGGGGCGATTTTCTGGTAGCGCTTAAACGCTTTAGGCGAGAGCCGCCCATTGACCACCGCAACCGGCGTGCCATGTTTCTGACAAGCGTGAAGTAAATTAGGCCAAAGCTCGGTCTCAAACATGATGGCGAGTTCAGGCGCTACGCGGCGCACAAACCGCTTGGCTGCACCGGGAAAATCCAGGGGTAGAAAGCAGTGCGCGAGCCGTGAGTGGTGATCGAGCTGCTGCTCGATCAATGCCTGCGCCTGCCGCGCGCCCGTAGCGGTCATGGTGGTTAACAGCAGGTTGTGGCGAGGGTAGCGGGTGAGTAGGCCCTCTATCAGCGGGCGGGCGGCACGGACCTCACCTACCGAGGCACAGTGCAACCAAATACGCGGCGGCGTAGGCAGCTTGCCAAGGCGCCTGCCCAGCCGCTGCCAACGTGAGTAAGTAGGTACTTGCTCACGCCAGATACGCCAGCCAATCAGTGGTGAAAGTGCATAGAGCGCCGCAGAATAGCCAAGGCACGGCCAGTTAATTCGCCCCATTATCCCTCGCGGTCCAAAATGGAGCTAATCATCGCCGAGGTGGATACGCCGTCCTCAAACCCGAGCACCTTGACGTCTCCCCCGTTGGCTCGAACGGCGTCTCCACCTGCAATGTCGTCAGGGTGGTAGTCACCGCCTTTTACCAGGATATCGGGCAGAACGGTTTCAATTAGCGCTTGCGGCGTATCGTTACTAAACGGCACAACCCAATCGACCGCTCCCAGGCCAGCCAGTACCTGCATACGTCGATTGAGCGGATTGATCGGCCGTTTGGGCCCTTTAAGACGGCCAATGGAGGCATCGTCATTTACCGCCACAATCAGGCGATCACCGAGGCGTTTTGCCTGCTCCAGATAGGCTACATGCCCTGCATGCAGAATATCAAAGCAGCCATTGGTCATGACGACCCGTTCACCGCGTAGCTGTGCCGCACGCACAGCCTCAACGAGAGGCGCCGGCTCGATAACCCCAAACTCGGCGAGCCTATCGCCATGTAGCGCGGTATAAAGCTCGGCTATTGAGAGTGTCGCGGTGCCTGGCTTGGCAACCACCAGACCCGCCCCCAGATTTGCTAGCATCATGGCTTCGGGCAAGGCATGGCCCGCGGCTAACGCGAGGCCCATTAAGCCAATGACCGTGTCACCAGCCCCGGTGACATCAAACACTTCCTGAGCGCGCGTAGGTAAATGAATAGGCGGCTGGCCTCCGCAGATCAACGTCATGCCTTTTTCGCTACGGGTGACCAGCAGAGCTTCCAGCTCAAGCTCGGCGCGCAGCGCTTCGCCCCGCATGGCAAGCTCAGCATCGCTTGCGCAGTGGCCTACCACGGCTTCAAACTCTGCAAGGTTAGGCGTGATCAAGCTCGCTCCGCGATACTTGCTGAAATCCTGCCCTTTGGGGTCAATCAAAACGCGCTTACCATGCGCACGCGCTTGGGCAATCAACCGCTCCACCTGGTTGAGCGTGCCTTTACCGTAGTCAGAAAGGATCACGACATCGCAGTCCGGCAACGCCTGTTCCACCTGGGCCAATAAATCTCCAGTGTCGATGTTATCCAGGCGTTGTTCAAAATCCAGCCGCAGCAGTTGCTGGTTACGACTCATCACACGCAGCTTGGTAATCGTGGGCACGTCGGGGCTGCGCTGAAAGTGAGTATTTACATTGGCTGTATGCAGCCGGGTTTCCAATAACACTGCGTTCTCGTCATCCCCGACAACGCCCGCCAGGGCTGCATGGCCGCCCAATGAGGCCACATTAAGCGCCACATTGGCTGCGCCGCCTGGGCGGTCGTCGGCCTCTTCAACACGCACGACCGGCACGGGGGCTTCGGGAGAAATGCGCGACGTGCCACCGTGCCAGTAACGATCGAGCATGACATCGCCGACGACCAGTATGTGGGCATGTTCTAACGCGGTTAAATCAACTTTCATGAGTAGATCCTGCAACTGTATCTGACGCTGTATGCGCAAGGAGCGTATCCAGCTGGGCAATAACGGTCTCGGTTTTAATGAGCTGCATCGCATCCTGATGGCGCACCCGCTGGCCCCAAGAGACCTCGCCCACCGATTTATGTAGGTAGGCATGCACCGCATCCGGATACGCATTGACGGCGAAATCACGCCAGCAATAGGGCGCTGCCCGCTGCGGATTAGTGGTGGCATACAGCCCCAGGGTGGGCGTTCCCATCGCATTGGCCATGTGGGCGGGGCCGGTATCCGGCGCGATCACCGCACGCGCCTGGCCAATCAGGGCCAACACGCCTTTCAATGACGTGCCGCCTATCGCATTAATCACGCTACCCGGCTGGCATAAGGCTTCAATCTGCTCGCCTATTTCGCGCTCAAGCGTACTGCTTCCCCCAGTCAGCACGCTTTTTAGACCATGGTGTCTCCAGGCGTGTTCGATAACGCTGGCGTAACCTTCCACCGACCAATTGCGAAAATTGCGCAAGCGGGCATTACTACACGGGTTGATGACAAGATAAGGCGATTCACCACTGATGACCCGCGCCTCTTCATAGGCCATCGCGGGTACCGGCATGTTCCACTCCAGGTGATCGTCCTTCACACCCAGAAGGCGAGCAAAATCCATAAAGGATTCCAGCACATGCGCCTTGGGATGCGGCGCCAGCTGATGCTGGGTAAACCAGTGCTGGGCATCCTTAGCGCGAGCCTTGTCATACCCTACGCGTACATTGGCTTTTAGGCCCAGAGAGAGCACGCTGGCGCGAATCGCCTGCTGCATATGCAGCAGTACATCAAAGCGTGTATCGGCAAGCTCGCGCCACAAGCGGCGCATTCCGGCAAGGCCGGTCGACTTGTCGTACACGACAAACTCGACCCCGGAAAGCCCCGCCAGTAGACTGTGCTCCCCCTTGCCGATAATCCAGGTAATGCGCGCTCGTGGCCACTGGCGCTGCAGTGCGCGTACCGTCGGCACGAGATTGCACACATCTCCCAAGGCGGAGAGGCGCAAAATAGCAATGTGGTTGGGTTCAGCAGGCAACGAGGGCTTCATGCGCTTAACGGCACTCCGGCAAAAAAATAGTCTGATGTTACATGATGCAGACAGTTTAAGTGACGCACCGGGATCACACCAACTATCACACCCTATCGGGCCGGCCCTGTTCACGGCCAACTACTGGCGCCAGCAAGGGCTGGTGGTGGGTGAAGCACCCGGCCGGGGCAGCAGCCTTTTTCTACAGGCAACGCCGACCCAGCAGTGGGTGCTGCGCCCCTATCGGCGCGGCGGCATGGTCGCCAGGTTAAGTGAAAAGCGCTATCTATGGACAGGTGCCGAGCATACCCGCGCCTTTCGAGAACTGCGCTTAACCGCCACGCTTTTTGAACAGGGCCTGCCCGTTCCAGCCCCGGTTGCCTGCTGCATCACCCGCTATGGCATCACTTATGAAGCGGCGCTATTAACGGTAAGAGTCCCCGGCGCTCAGGCGTTAGCCTCGCTACTTACTGAAAACAGCGCCGATAATGCGCTGCTTGCAAGGGTAGGCGCTATGATCAAACGCTTTCATGATGCAGGGCTTGATCATGTCGACCTTAACGCACGCAATATACTGGTCGATCCGGCAGGAGAACCGTGGTTGATTGATCTGGACCGCTGTCGCCTACGCCCACCAGGCAAATGGCAAGCTGCTAATCTGGCGCGCCTTTCCCGCTCAGTGGTGAAGTTTAACGCGCCTCACGCCATAACCCCTATCCGGCAAGGCTATGCTGAAAGGGCAATCACCGGCAGGGAAAGCTAAATATATCCGCCAAGCCTAATGACCTAAAGCATCTTCCTTACTAACGCCTTATTCTTATAAAATACTGATCATCGAATTATAATGAGCGCACGTAAGGAAAATAATCGATGCCAAGATGGAACAAAGTGCTTGGGCGCAGACTGCTTGAGCGCTGGTACGACTATACCCCCGACAGCTGGCAACCCGATACGGTGCGCAAGGCAGTCATTCTCTGCCCAAAATCGGTTGGCGACGGAATGGCTATTTACCCCATCATCAGGGCCTTACAGGCACGCCATGTTGATTGGCTTTGTGTCGTAGCATCGCATAGAAATGCCCCGGTCTTCGAAACACTGAAAAGCGAGGGTGCTGAAGTTCAAATTGTACCCAGAGACAGGGACTATAAAGCAGTCAAAACGCTTGCGAGGAACCTTCGAGCGCGCCATGGAAGTATTGATCTTTGCGTAGATGCAACGGGACACGCCACCTCTCCCGGCATCTATTTTGTGGGCAAACTGAAAGCCCGCATGAACCTCACTTATAGCGCTTACAACATGCAGGCGTTCGCTGACTTTGGGCAGCCGATCACGTATGACACATCGCTACCCACTCGCTGGTCTAAGCTGATTGAGAACGTCGGGTTAGGTAGTGTCGAAGGGCGCTTTGAGCTACCGATTCCTGTCAATATCGATCAGGAAGTCCATCAGTGGGCGAGCGAGCTTGGTCCCTATGTACTGTTTAACCTTGATGGCGGCGCTGATTATCGCTGTATTTCCATGGATAAAGCCAAGGCGCTTATGGATACTGTTCATAAAACCACAGGATTACCGCTGGTTATTCCCTATGCCCCCAGTGGTGAACAAAAAGCCGTGCAGTTAGCCAAACAGTTTCCATTTGTTCACACGTTTCCTGGCCCGTGCTCACTGTTGGTGTCAGCCGCTCTCGTCAAATATGCCGCCGTCGTTTTCTCACCCGACACCTCTATTGTGCATATCGCCAGCGCCTATAATCGCCCCACGGTGGGCGTGTATACGGTTATCAACAGCGCATGGCAACCCCAGGCAACGCCCCATGAAATCATCCATTCAACGGACCATGTTGAGCAGGGGGTGACATCCGAGCGGCTGGCTGACGCATTCAAGCGGGTCTACCCTTCGTCTGCCGAGATCTTGTAATACTCAATTAAGCGCTTTACATGCCGCTTGTTACTGAAATGCTGTTCAACGCGCATGCGGGCTGCCTTGCCCATGGCATGACGCGTTGTTTCATCACGCACCATGGCCTCCATCGCTTTGGCCCACGCGTTAATATCGTGCGGGCCCACGAGCACGCCAGAGGCTTCATCGACCAGTTCGGGTAGCGACCCCGTGTTGGAGCCAATAATCGGCAATGCGCACGCCATCGACTCAATAATGGTCAAACCAAACGCTTCATTTTCCGAGGGGATACATACCAAATCCAGCGCGGGCAAGATCTCGGGCAGGTCACTGCGGTGGCCTAGAAAGCTGATTCTTTTCTCAAGCGGCGTGCCCGCAATCATCGCTTGTAGCTCGCTATAGAAACGTTCTTCCCCCCCGGACGCGTAGTCAGTACCGCCTATCGACACAGCATAAAAGGGCAACGCAGGATCAAGTTCCAGTAGTGCTTTAACCCAGACATCCTGGCCTTTACCAGGCGTCACGCGCCCAGGCAATCCGATAATAACGGCCTCTTCAGGCAGTCCTAACTCTGCACGTTTGGTGCGAATAAAACGCTCATCATTGCAAGGGCGATACGTATTGATATCGACACCGTGAGGCAAGCAGATAACCCTTTCGCTGGGCAACGGGAGATTGCGAATATTACGAAGGTGAGTCGCCTGGCTAATCGACAGGACGCGCTCTACATTGGCATAAGCGAAGCGGTGGTAGAGGCTTTTTTTGGGACGCTGCCCGCCCATGTGGTCGGTGTAGAACACTCGAATACTCGGCATAACCAGTTTTAAAAGTGCGGTTAAACGCAGGTCACTCGACTTATGGCAGTGGATAACGCGAACGTTCTCTTCCATCAACCATCGGCGGATGCGTAATACGTGCTTTAGCGCTTGAGTACTGCTTTTGAATGCCAGGTAAGGTATCTGATGACGCTGCATATAAGTATTAATCCGCGTGCCCTCAAGGCAGATGCCGATGACGTCAATCTGGGCCGCTTTTAAATCCTCGGTTATACGGTCAACATAAAACTCCATCCCGCCGTTACCCTTCGACAGACAAAGTTGCACCACCTTATTTACCATCGCATCCCTCACTTCGCCACGCACTGTTAAACAAGCTCTTCATTCTCTTGTAGTATACAGGCTGCAATTAACGGGGCACCCAAAATGGCGCAGAAAGTGCTGGTCGTACGTAATGATAAAATTGGTGATTTCATGCTGGCCTGGCCAGCGCTGGCCTGCCTAAAAAGCGCATCACCTGCGCCGCATATTACGGTGCTGGTACCGGATTACACTGCACCGCTGGCTAGCGCGTGCCCTTGGGTGGATGAGGTCATTACCGACCCTGGTAGCCATGCTGACAAACACGCCCAGAAAGCACTGCTTAAGCGCGTAAAATCCACCCAGTTTGATGCTCTTCTGACTCTGTTTTCAACGCCACGCATTGGCTGGTTAGGCTGGCGGGCAGGTATACCGCTTCGTGTTGCTCCCGCGACCAAGTGGGCTCAACTGTTTTACAACGTGCGCATTCGCCAGCGCCGCTCTCAATCGGCAAAGCCTGAATATCAGTACAACGTGAACCTGGCGTGCGAGCTGTTAGCCAGGCTTTCGCTTAAGCTGCCTGCACTGCCCGAACCGCCCTTTTGGCCACTGCCCAGCACACAAACGCAGGGCCAAACGCCGACAGAGAATATGACAGCCGAAGTATCTATCGTTGTGCATCCAGGCAGCGGCGGCTCGGCGGTGAATCTTTCAATTGATCAGTACGCGGGGCTTATTGCTCAAATAGCCCAGCAGGTGAAAGAAGCGCCGCCTATTAATTGGTTGATCAGTGCCGGCCCTGGAGAAGAGGCACCTGCCCAAGCGTTAATCGACAGGCTTGCCAGCACTGGCGTCACGGCCAGGCATCTACCCAAGAGCAGCAACGTCGCTGAGTTTGCCCATCGGCTTGCCGAGGCCGATATGCTGATTGCGGGCTCAACTGGCCCGCTGCATATCGCTGGATGCTTGAACATCGCCACCGCAGGATTCTACCCGGCTAAACGCTCGGCCACCCCACTGCGCTGGCAAACGTGCAACAGCGCTGAAAAGCGGCTGGCCTTTAGCCCTCCGACCACTGCAGGCCAGCAGGATATGTCGGCGATTGATATTGATGCTGCCGCTCAGCAAATTTCAACGTTTCTCCTTTCAGCGTTTATGCGGGGGTGATGTCCGTGTGCGGATCCATAAGTCAGCGTATTTATTAAACGTAGAGTGCGCTGACAAAAGCGCTAGCAGGAAACCCTGCTTGCCATCCTTAAAGCCCGCTTTTAGCAGATACATCTTCACAAAGCAGGCAAGCCCATGTGTGAAACCGCTCGCCAGCGTGGCCGTTTTACCCTGAGCGGCCCGTTGCTCCGACCACGCCTGCGCATAGTGGGCAGATTTTTCCAGATAATGGCGCAGATCACGGTAGGTATAGTGCAGCAAATCGCCAGACAGGCGTTTGACCGTTAGACCATCGGGCACCACCAGTTTTTCATGTACCAGCGCTGCATTATAGGATGCTTGCCCTTTGGGATAGAGACGCGCGACCCAGTCCGGATACCAGCCTGAGTGGCGGATAAACCGCCCGAAACACCAGGAAAGCCGCCCAAGGCTAAAAACAGCTGGGCCACCCTGCACAGCATCCAAAATGCTTTTTTGCAGCGCTGGCGTAATGCGTTCATCGGCATCTACCATCAATATCCACTCGTGGCTGGCCAGCGCCTCGGCGCGCTGGCGCTGTACGCCAAAGCCCTGCCAATCCGTATTAACGCTTACGTTATCCGTATACTCGCGCGCAATCGCGCAGGTTTCATCCTGGCTCCCCGCATCCAGCACGACAATTTCGTCGGCCCAGGTGAGCGTATCAAGACATTCGCGCAGATGGTGCGCTTCATTTTTAACAATCAACACAGCAGAAATTGGCAAGAGGATTTCTCAGCTTAAGAATTTTTCAGGGTAACAGCATCATAGCTTTCACAAATCGCATGTGAAAATTAGCATCTTTTTAATTAGCATCCTGCTGTTTTCTAAACGACCTCTCCGTGGTGCTTCTTTATTTTTTGAGAGTATCTCAAGCTGTTTTTTTGCGGAAATCCACTTAGCATAGACAGGAACATTCTGACGCCCATTTTCTTCTTAAACATTCTAAAAAACAGCTTAAAGAATAATGCTATTTTAAGTAGAACCCGACCGGTGCGGTTGTAGTGTTTATTTAGCAAGTGGTAATAGGAAATATAAAACTCTTGTTGCATTCGAAACCCTTGCTCTGTGCTACCACCCGCTTCATGAAATATCTGTGCTTCAGGAATAAAAAAAACTTTCCTATCAGATTCCCAAACTCTTTTGGCAATATCCTCTTCTTCACAGTAAAGAAAAAAGGCGGTATCAAAACCACCAATATCGCAAAAAGCATCTGCATTAAAAAACATGCAAGAGCCACTAACCACTTCAACCTGCGTGGGTTTATCTAACGTCACACGATTGCTTGGAAATTTAATCCTTGAAAATTTTCTTTGCACGCTGTTACCAAACAGCTGCTTTAAAAGATGGGGAAACTGTTTGTGCGAAGATGAATAATTGTTGTTGGCATCTACTATTTGAGCAGTTGCCAACGCCACCTCTGCGTTTGAATCCAGATACTCCTTTAATACGCCTGCCGTATTATTTAAAAGTTTGCAATCATTGTTAACAAAAAAGTAATACTGCCCACTCGCATGATTTACCCCTAGCATGTTGCCACTTGAGAACCCACTGTTGATGGAATTTCTAATTAATGTCACGTCATTTTTATCTTTCAGAAACTCTTTCAGACGTAAAAAATCTTTATCTTCAGAGGCATTATCAACAACAATAATTTCGTAAGATACGCTATCAGTATTCGACAAAATGCTATTAATTAACTCAGCTGTATAGTGTGAAGAATTATAATTTATCGTAATAAATGACACTTCTATTTTTTTCATAAGGAACCACTGTGATTGAGTTCAATTAAAAGAACACTTCATTACAATAAATGACGAATGCTTCTGATAGCGGTTGCAGATAGCTGTATATAGTCAACTGTTTAAATTCTACCGTAAGCCGCCATACTATTAAACATCGCTGCCAACCCGCCCTGGATCGATAAAGACCAACAGTTCACTCATATAACCACAGTAGGCTGCCTCAACGTGCTGCCGTATAGCAAGTCAAACTTCGGCTAAAATCCCTGCCGACCAAAGGCATAAGACGGCAGATAGTTTTTCGGCGGCGCTTTAGCGTAACATTGCACTAGCACCAACAACGTCATTTTTATCAAAATTGCAATAGCATTAGGATATGGCATGCCCTCTTCAAGGACTCTGAAACTTACTCCCTGGCTGCCACTAGCGACCATTGGCCTTAGTCTAGGCTATGCCGCTACCGTGTTAACTCGCCTGCCCTGGTGGGCTCTCTTTCTCATCGCCGCTGGTTGGATCGGCACGGGGTTGAAGCTGAGCTGGGGTCGCCCAGCAAATGCTCGCTACCGAAAAGTATGGCCCTGGTCATTAGTGCCGCTAAGCTTGATGGGCGTGTACGTTTATTTAGCTGACAGCTTCGGCAATGTCGATTTAGGCGCTGTGTTTTTTCATTTACAGGCCGGTATCGCGGAGCACGGCGGTGCCAGCAAAATGGTGGTCGCGGTACTTTATACGCTGACTATGCTGGGCATTTTATGCTCCATTACGTGGCTTTCACGCCATGATCAGCGCTGGCGACTAGCCGAGCGCTATTTTGCGATTATTTTGCTGGCGACCAACCCGTTACTTTATGGTTTGGGTCAACGCAGCGTTGCCGTCGTGGCTGACGATAGAGAGTGGTTAAATCGACGTTATATGCCGCCCATGACCAACGAGCAGTCGCATACCCCTAATCTGTTAATCATGTACCTGGAGAGCCTTGAGCGTACCTATAGCAACGAGATTTTTGATGACGCTTATGCCGACTTGAATACGCTGGGCGAACAGGGTCTGGTTTTCGAAGGTATCCGACAAATGGAAAACACCGGCTGGACCATGGCGGGAATGATCGCCAGTCAGTGTGGTGTTCCGCTAATGCCTGCCGGGCTTTTGCACGATACACAGTTTGAGCCATTGAAAAAGGTGGTGCCAGGCGTTGACTGCCTGGGTGATATTTTAGCTGCTCAAGGGTATCAATTAAGCTACCTGGGGGGCGCTAGTACGCAGTTCGCGGGTAAAGGCCTTTTCTATCGCGGTCATCAGTTTAATAGCGTAAAGGGGAAAGAAGAGTTTTTACCCGACATGGAAGATCCAGAGTATTTAAATAGCTGGGGGCTTCATGACGACACGCTTTATAATTTTACCGCTGATGAAATACGCCGGTTAAATGAAGAGGATAGCGGCCCTTGGGCAGTGGTGAATCTTAACCTGGCAGGCCATGCACCGAGCGGGTTTCCGTCCCAAACCTGCCAGGACCGCCAGGGCACATTTGATGGCCAGGATATTCTGTACTCAGTGGAGTGCTCGGCTCATGAAGCGCGGGTATTTATCGAGCAGTTACAGCGCGAAGGGCTTTTGGATAATACGCTGATAGTTGTACTCAGCGATCACCTCACCATGCGGGTCTCCGTATGGGACCAACTGACAGCACTGGATCGCGATAATACGCTGATTATGCTCGGCGACTATATTGCACCCCAGCGTATTCGCCGCGATGCCACGATGCTAGATGTGTTTCCAACGATATTAGAAGCACTCGGCTTTACCTTGAACGATCACCGAGCAGGACTGGGTGTCTCACTGCTCAGTGAAAAATCCACACTGGTTGAGGTGCATGGTATCGAAACACTCAACGAGCGCTTGCGTGAGGAAACCGCCCTGCAGCATCGCTTATGGGAAGGGCTAACGCCTCGACGCCGCGAAGCAGAAGATACCCCGGCAGCTCAAGTGACAGAAACGCCAGCGGATCAGGCCGACGAAGTAAACATCACCCATTAATGATCAAGCCGCTGGCACGCTGCTGGTCGGCTCGCATCGCCTGATAGACCTGCTCTACCGCTAACTGATTAAGGCAGTTGGTATGTCCCAACGGGCAAACACGCTTAAAGCAGGGCGAGCAGTAGAGCCCCAAATAATGAATGACAGCGTTGTTGGTCAAGGGCGGCGTATAGTCCGGTGACGAAGAGCCGTAAAGCGCATGAATGCGCACGCCTACGGCAGCGGCCACATGCATGAGACCAGAGTCGTTGGTTACCACTTGCCGACAGTCGGCTAACAGGTCTACCGCATCGGCTAACTGCGTTTTGCCGCATAAATTATGCGCATGGGGCAAGCCTTTCACGATGCTCTCGCCTGCCGAATGATCTTTTGGACCGCCCAGTACCCGAATTTCAAAACCATCGTTGATAAGCTGCGCGGCCAGGTCGTGAAAATAGGCCAGCGGCCACTGCTTGGCAGGCCCATATTCTGCGCCGGGCATCATGCCAATGGCGGGCCGCGATGACAACGCATGAGCCAGGCGCAAATTAACCAGGTTATCCCGGTCGATCATTAAACGCGGCTTGGGGACCGGAAAATCCCCGCTTAGCGCTTCATCAAGCGGCAAGCCCAGCGACACGAAGCGCTTTACAGTCTGATCCAGAACCTGCTTATCAAGCTTGCGACGCTCTTTTAAAAGCCCATAGCGATGCTCACCCAAAAAGCCTACCCGCTCAGGAATGCGAGCCATGAAGGGAATAAGGGCGGCTTTCCAGGAGCGTGGCAGCACAATGGCACGGTCAAAGCACCCTTTTAGCTGACTGGAGAGTTCACGGCGATTAGCCAAACCAAACTCGCCGTGGCCAACGGCCAGAGGCAGCACTTCGTCGACCTCCGGCATACGCTCTAGAATGGGCTGTGACCATGCGGGCGCAACCACCCCAATGGTTGCATCAGGCTGACGCGCTTTAAGCGTCATAAAGAGGCTTTGCGCCATGACCATATCGCCCACCCATGACGGGCCAACCACCAGCAGACGCTTGGCGGAATTAGCCATTTAGCCACTCCAGGTAAGCGCTAACCCCTTGGGCCACGGTTTTGAACTCAACATCGCAGCCGGCTTCACGTAAATGACTGATATCAGCACGCGTGTAGCTTTGGTAGCGGCCTTTCAACTCCTCAGGAAAGTCGATGTAATTGATCTCGCCTTTGCCATAGAAGTCGATGACTGCTTCGCCAATCGCTTTAAAGGGCTCTGCTCGGCCTGTTCCCAGGTTAAAAATGCCAGACGCTTGAGGGTTATCCAAAAACCATAGATTGACGTCGACGACATCGCCCACGTACACAAAATCCCGGCTCTGCATGCCAGCCTCATAACCACCATAGGCGCCAAACAGTTTCAGGGTTTCGCCGTTACGGATTTGAAGATGGTTATGGTAGGCGACACTTGCCATCTTGCCTTTATGCTGTTCACGAGGGCCGTAGACGTTGAAGTAACGGAAACCAACGACCTGGGTAGTGAGCGACTCCCAGCGTGAGCGCACATGTTGATCAAACAGCAGCTTGGAGTAACCGTAGACATTAAGCGGTTTTTCGTACTCGGGCGCCTCTTTAAAGACGTCACTGCCACCATAGGTAGCTGCGGATGATGCGTAGAGGAAAGGGATGCCGAATTTCTCACAATAATTTAGCAGTACTTTGGAGTACTCAAAATTATTTTTCATCATGTACTGGCCGTCCCACTCCGTGGTATCGGAACACGCCCCTTCATGAAAAATCGCCTCGATGTTTGGCAAGTCGGTTATCTCACCGCGCAATGCTGCCTCAACCTTGGCAAGAAAATCATCTTTATCCAGGTAATCGGCCAACGTGCAGTCGGCCAAATTGACAAATTTGGTGCCGTCCCGCAGGTCATCCACCACCATGACATCGTTACGGCCGCGCGCATTAAGCGCTTTCACAATGTTTGCGCCAATAAAACCGGCACCGCCTGTTACAACGATCATTTCGCTCTCCTTAACCAAAAGCGGTTCTGTTGGCTTATGTGCCTATAACCCATCTGCCTAGGATTGTATACTTGACGGCTTATGAATTCATGGCCAACGGTGCTTTCTGCGATGAGTGTCTCGACAAACCAATCGACACCCGATGTGTCGACCTTCCAAGGCTTGATCCTTGCTCTGCAACAGTACTGGGCAGAACAGGGCTGCGTCATTCTCCAACCTCTTGATATGGAAGTTGGCGCGGGCACCTTTCATCCCGCTACTTTCCTGCGCTCAATCGGCCCGGAAAGCTGGAACGCGGCCTACGTTCAGCCTTCTCGCCGCCCAACCGATGGCCGCTATGGCGAAAACCCCAACCGCCTGCAGCACTACTACCAGTTTCAGGTCGTCATGAAGCCATCGCCAAGTAATCTGCAGGACCTTTATCTTGGCTCACTAAAGCGTTTAGGCCTGGACCCACTGATCCACGATGTGCGCTTTGTTGAGGATAACTGGGAATCGCCAACGCTGGGCGCTTGGGGCCTGGGTTGGGAAGTATGGCTCAATGGGATGGAAGTTACCCAGTTCACCTATTTCCAGCAGGCGGGCGGTATTGAGTGTTACCCCGTTACCGGTGAGCTGACCTATGGTCTTGAGCGGATTGCCATGTATCTGCAAAACGTTGACAGCGTTTACGACCTGGTATGGGCGATTGCCCCGGACGGTAGCCAAGTCACCTATGGCGATGTGTATCTGCAGAACGAGCGTGAGCAATCGACGTATAACTTCGAGCATGCCGACGTCGACCAGCTGTTTGCCTCCTTCGATCACCAGGAGCGTGAGTGTGCCAAGCTGCTGACCGCCACCCTGCCCTTACCTGCTTATGAGCAGGTACTCAAGGCATCACACACCTTTAACCTTCTGGATGCCCGTCACGCTATTTCCGTGACCGAGCGTCAGCGCTTTATTCTGCGCGTGCGCACCATGGCGCGGGATGTTGCCCATACCTACTTTGAGTCGCGTAAAGCAGCAGGTTTCCCCATGGCTCCAGAAGCGCTTCGCCGCGAACTACTTGCCGATCAGGGAGATGCATAATGGCTGTTGATACGCTTTTATTAGAACTGGGCGCCGAAGAGCTGCCACCCGCGGCGCTGGATGCACTCTCTGACGCGTTTGCCGCAGGGATTGAAAAAGGCCTGCAAGAGGCCGAGATTCCTTTCCAGCACGTGACCGCTTACGCCACACCTCGCCGTTTAGCCGTCAAGGTCAGCGAGCTTGCCGATAAACAGCCTGACCGCGAGGTAGAGCGTCGTGGTCCGGCGCTGGCCGCCGCCTTTAAAGACGGTGTTGCAAGCAAAGCAGCCGAAGGCTTCGCTCGTTCCTGTGGTGTTAGCGTCGATGAGCTAATTCACCTGGAAACAGACAAAGGCACTTGGCTTGGCTACCGCGAACAGCAGCAGGGTGCGAGCCTTCAAGCGCTTCTGCCCGAGATTCTGCGTAAAGCCATTCAGGGCCTGCCAGTACCTAAAAATATGCGCTGGGGGGCATCGCGTATAGAGTTCTCCCGCCCGGTGCACTGGTTGGTCGCACTTTACGGCAGCGATGTCATTGCCGCAGAAGTGCTGGGATTACAGGCTAGCCGCACCACCTATGGCCACCGCTTCCACGCACCCAATGCGATTCAGCTTGAGCACGCCGATGATTATCTGGCCACGCTCGAAAACGCTTACGTATTAGCGGACCGTGAGCTGCGTCGCGAACGCATTCGCGAGCAAGTATTAGCCGAAGCG
The DNA here is from genome assembly GCF_900163645.1 of Halomonas citrativorans. GTDB lineage: Bacteria > Pseudomonadota > Gammaproteobacteria > Pseudomonadales > Halomonadaceae > Vreelandella > Vreelandella citrativorans. The sequence continues at coordinate 34,613 of NZ_FUKM01000020.1, forward strand.
GAAGTACAGGACGCCAATGCCGTTATCGACGAAACCCTGCTCGTTGAGGTCAGTGGTCTGGTGGAGTGGCCGGTCGCGCTTACCGGCAGTTTCGATGAGCGCTTTTTGGAGGTCCCGGCGGAGTGTTTGATCTCCTCCATGAAGGCCAATCAAAAGTACTTCCACCTGCTGGATGACCAGGGCAAGCTCAAACCGCTGTTTATCACTATCTCCAATATAGATAGCGCTGACCCACAACAGGTAATTTCGGGTAACGAAAAAGTTATTCGTCCGCGCCTGGCGGATGCCGCCTTCTTCTACGATACCGACCGTAAGCAGAGCCTGGCTTCGCGCATTCCGCAGCTTGAAAGCGTGGTGTTTCAGCAGCAGTTAGGAACGCTGGCCGACAAAGCGCGTCGTACCACCGCTATTGCCACCTTCATAGCTGAGAAGATCAACGGTGACGTTGCCAATACACAGCGTGCTGTGGCACTTGCCAAGTGTGACCTGGTCACCGAAATGGTGCTCGAGTTCCCTGAGTTACAGGGCATTATGGGTCGCTACTACGCCGAGCAGGACGGCGAGCCTGCGGATGTTGCTCAAGCGATTGAAGAGCAGTACCTGCCACGCTTTGCCAGTGACGCGATTCCGCAAAGCCTAACTGGGCAAACGTTGGCATTGGCGGACCGTCTGGACACCCTGGTAGGTATCTTTGGTATTGGCCAGCGTCCAACCGGCGCAAAAGATCCCTTCGCCCTGCGTCGCGCCTCGATTGGCGTGCTGAATATCCTGATCAAGGGCGAGCTGAACCTCGATCTGCGCGATCTTTTAGCTGCCGCCGCTCAGCAGCATCAGGGGCTGCCCAAGGCTGAGGGTCTGGTAGAGGACGTGCTGACCTATATGCTGGATCGCTTCCGCGCTTGGGGCCAGGAAGAAGGGATTAGCGCCGAGATGTACCTGGCGGTGCGCGCACGCCCTGTCACCAACCCGCTCGATTTCGCTCGCCGGCTGCGCGCCGTGAAAGCCTTTGCTCAGCGTGAAGAGGCAACCGCGTTAGCCGCCGCTAACAAGCGCGTTACCAATATTCTGAGCAAGCAGGATCACAACGGCAACCTTCAGGTTGACCCTGGCCTTCTGCAAGAGGAAGCCGAGCAGGTATTATTCAAGGCAGTCACCAGCCGCCAAGAGCAGGTAGCCCCGCTATTTGGTACCGGTGACTATCAGCAAGCGCTGGATGTATTGGCGACACTTCGTGAACCCGTCGATGCATTTTTTGATCAGGTGATGGTCATGGCGGATAATGAAGCCGTGCGCAATAACCGCCTTGCTCTGCTGGCCAGCCTCCAAGCACTGTTCCTGGAAGTTGCCGATATTTCGCTACTCCCCCAATAACCTTCGCTCGACCATCTGCCGATGGCTTTTATGCCATCGGCAGCACGCTTATCATTCCATCCCCTACCTGCCTTTTATCGCGCTCGTTTCTGGCTGTGACGTATAATCGTGGCATTTCCCTTTCAAAGCTCCTTCACGCGCTGTCTGGTTTGTTTCACGTGAAACACCGTGAAAAAATAATCGATTTTTACTAAAATAAAGTTTTTCTGATGCGTTAATTTCCCTTTATCGACGTAATGCGTGTTATAGCTTGAGTGCATAAGCACTCTGGAGTTGCCCTGTGTACGATCTCTTTCTACTGGACTCATTCCCCCAGCAACAGGCTAGCATGGTTTCCCATACGCTGAATGGCCAAAAGGTGTGGTTAAAACGTGCCGCCAAACGGAACTCGCAGCTTGCCTATGCACCGCTCAAGTTATTGGCTGCATGGTTTAATATTGAAGCGTTAAAGCCGGTCCCCAACCTTGGCGGTGAGCAAAGTATTTTCACCGAGGCACAACGGATTAGAGCCTTAAGTGAAGCAGGCATCTCAGTTCCCATCATCCTGGCCGAAAATCCTCAAGCCCTTCTTTTGGCGGATGCGGGGTCTCCTGAACAACCCGCTGTGACACTGCTGGAAAAACTCAAAAAGGCGAACAGTGTTGAGGAAGTGGATAAAATGCTTAGTCAAAGTATCCAGGCACTCAACGCGGTTCATGAGCGTAATTGCTACCTGAGTGAAGCGTTCGCACGTAATATCCTTATCACCCAGGATCAAACTGTCTTTATCGATTTTGAAACGGATCCAGGTAAAGTACATACCCCAATCAACTGTATGGTGCGCGATTGGTACTGCTTTATCTTTTCACTCTATGGCAAACTCTCTAAATCACCGATGCAAATCGAACGTTTAACCCCTGCGCTGATTGATGGACTGCACAGCGCCCGGCAGGAAGTTCGAGAGCAGTTTAAAAAAACGCTGCCCAAACTACTCCGCTTGCAAAAAATCCCATTTAAATATCTGGGTAGTGATGGCCGCAAAATTAGCGTCACGTTGCAGGCGTTGGCTATGCTTAATCAGCGTCTTTAATGGAACACGCAATGCCTATTTCCCCCAAGCAGCTAGTTATTCTTGATCGTGACGGCGTCATTAATCAGGATTCTGACGCCTATATAAAGTCACTCGAAGAGTGGCTGCCCTACCCTTCTGCCATCCATGCTATCGCTAAATTATCCCAAGCCGGTTACACCGTTGCGATAGCCACGAATCAGTCAGGCATTGGCCGCGGTTATTACGATGCAGGCGTTCTCGGCCAAATGCATGATCGTCTAAATGCGTTGGTCAATGCCGCAGGAGGAACAATAGCGCATATCGCTTACTGTCCGCATGGGCCCGCCGATGATTGCGAATGCCGCAAACCCTTACCGGGCTTGCTACATGATATTCAGCGTGCGTTAAGTTTATCGAGTTTATCCGGCAGCTGGATGGTGGGTGATAGCCTGCGCGACCTGCAAGCGGGCGAAGCATGTGGCTGTCAGTCGGTATTAGTAAAAACTGGCAAAGGCGAGAAAACACTGGCCAAGGGCGTTGGCCTGGAAAACGCCCACGTTTATACAGATTTAGCCGAGTTTGTCGATTGGCTGCTATCCCATTCATCCGGCTAAATTTTATAGCTTAAAAAAATGCCGCTGGCTTGAAGCCAGCGGCATTTTTCATTTTAGGCAATGTTTCACGTGAAACATAGTATGCGAGCTTTCACTCGCGTGCCTTATACGTCCAGATTAGCGACCAAGGCATTGCTTTCGATAAAGTTACGCCGCGGTTCTACATCATCACCCATCAAAGTGTTAAACATCATATCGGCGGCGACGGCGTCTTCAATCGTAACACGCAGCATACGGCGGCTATCCGGGTCCATCGTGGTTTCCCAAAGCTGGTCTGGGTTCATTTCGCCCAGCCCTTTATAGCGCTGTACCGAAAGGCCACGCTGCCCTTCCTGCATTAGCCACTGCAACACCTCGGAGAAGTGACCCACAGGCTTCTGACGCTCGCCACGGGAAATAAAGGCGCCCTCTTCAAGCAGACCATTAAGGGTTTCACCCAGCGCTGAAATAGCCCGATAATCCGCACTTTCAAAGAAGTCCAGGCCCCAGTCGTACTCGGTAGTCACGCCATGCGCAATAAGCGACACGGTAGGCAGTAACAAGCCACGCTCTTCATCTTCTTTCAGATAGAAGGTGTAACGCGGCCCGCCTTCATAGGCCACCATGTCATCCATGACTTTTTGCAGCTCAGCAATCCAGTTTTCCATGGTGACACGATCTTTAAGACTCGCCTCGCCCTGCAACCCTGTGACATGGATGATCTGCTTCAATACTTCAATCGGGTAGACGCGCGCCAAGCGATCGATACGCTTCATCACGTTGCGATACTGATTTACCAGGGCTTCCAGCTGCGAACCGGAGATACCCGGTGCGTCCGCATTCACGTACAAGCCTGCGCCATCCAGTGCTGTAGTCGTCAAATAATCGACCATGGCCTGCTCATCTTTAAGATAGAGCTCTTGCTTGCCTCGCTTGATTTTATAGAGCGGCGGCTGGGCAATAAAAATATGGCCGCGCTCGATCAGCTCCGGCATTTGGCGGAAGAAGAAGGTCAGCAGCAATGTACGAATATGTGAACCGTCGACATCCGCATCGGTCATGATGATGATGGAGTGATAACGGAGTTTATCGGGGTTAAACTCTTCGCGACCGATACCACAGCCCAGCGCGGTGATGAGCGTGCCCACTTCAGCTGACGAAAGCATTTTGTCAAAACGCGCTTTTTCGACGTTCAGGATTTTACCTTTAAGCGGCAAAATGGCCTGAGTGCGGCGGTCACGCCCCTGTTTGGCGCTGCCACCGGCCGAGTCGCCCTCCACCAGGTAGAGTTCTGACTGACTGGGGTCTTTCTCCTGGCAATCAGCAAGTTTGCCCGGCAGACCAGCAATATCCAGCGCGCCTTTACGCCGCGTCATATCCCGGGCCTTGCGTGCTGCTTCACGCGCACGCGCCGCATCCAGCATTTTATTAACGATCGCTTTGGCTTCGTTAGGCTTTTCAATCAGGTAGTCAGAAAACAGGCGACCCATTTCCTGCTCAACGGCTGTTTTCACTTCACTGGACACCAGCTTGTCCTTGGTTTGTGAAGAGAATTTCGGGTCAGGCACTTTGACAGAAATAATCGCCGTTAAGCCTTCACGGGCATCATCACCCGCCGTGCTTACCTTGGCTTTTTTAAGCAGGCCTTCCGCTTCGATGTAGTTATTCATCGTGCGCGTCAGTGCTGCCCGGAAGCCAGCCAAGTGAGTGCCGCCATCACGCTGAGGGATATTATTGGTATAGCAGAAGATGCTTTCCGTAAAGACGTCGCTCCACTGCATTGCCACTTCGACTTCAACACCGTCTTCCCGCAAGGCATTAAAGTGGAAAACAGGGTTCAGAACCGTTTTATTGGAGTTGAGGTGATCAACAAAGGCTTTTAAGCCACCTTCATAATGAAACAGCTCTTCCTTACCGCTGCGATCATCCATTAGGCGAATGGCAACGCCAGAGTTCAGAAACGACAGTTCGCGCAGGCGCTTGGCCAGGATGTCGTAATGGAATTCAATATTAGCAAAGGTGTTCGGGGAAGGACGGAAATGGACACGTGATCCGGTCTTCTCCGTTTTACCAACAACACCAAGCGGTGCCTGAGGCACGCCGTGGCGATAAATCTGCTCAAACACTTCGCCCTGGCGCCAGATCGTTAAGCGCAGCTCTTCAGAAAGCGCGTTAACCACGGAAACACCCACACCGTGAAGACCGCCAGATACTTTATAAGAGTTATCGTCAAACTTACCGCCCGCGTGTAACACGGTCATGATGACTTCTGCGGCAGAGACGCCTTCCTCTTCGTGCAGCTCGGTAGGAATACCGCGACCATTGTCGCTAACGGTTACCGACTCATCGGCATGAATAACCACACGAATTTCACTACAATGGCCCGCCAAAGCCTCATCGATGGAGTTATCCACCAACTCGAAGACCATGTGGTGCAACCCGGTGCCGTCGTCAGTATCACCGATGTACATACCAGGACGTTTGCGTACTGCATCCAGTCCTTTGAGCACCTTGATGCTTGATGAATCGTAAGCCTGTTCGCTCATTGACCACTCCGTCGTGAAGTCTGTCTTGTCCCGTATCGTCTACCCATCTTGCACCAACTGGCCAAGCCCTTGCTGGTCACGTTTCACGTGAAACATGCCAACCAGGGTTTTAGATTGCCACATAGGTTGCAATGCGGCGGGGTCGACGCTGGTAATAAATGCCTGACACTGCATCTCTTCAAGCAACTGACAGAAACGCTGTTGGTGTTGCACATCCAGCTCTGCTGGCAAATCATCAATTAAATAAATGCAGTGACGCTGTGCTGTTCTTTCCAGAAACCGCCCTTGGGCAAGCTTGAGTGCGCTTACCACTAGCTTTTGCTGGCCTCTGGAAAGCACTTCTACAGCAGGCTGTTTATTAAGCCTGATACGCAAATCGGCACGCTGAGGGCCTTGTTGGGTAAACCCCATTTGCTGATCGGTTACTCGGTTATCCTGAAGCACATCAGCAAGCGTTTTCTGTTTATCCCATCCTCGAGCGTAGTTAAGCTTTAAGCCAGGTAACGGAAGAAGTACATTCAGAGTTTCTTCAAAGACGGGAAGAAACTCACTAAACCATTCAAACCGCAACCTATCGACTACCTCGCCCCATAGCGCCAATTCTTGCTCCCAAGCCGCCATTTCCTGTGGGTCTATTCTACCACGCCTGAGTAATGCGTTCCGATGTTTCACTGCTCGGCGTGTACGCTTCCATGCTTCCAGAAAGTGATGTTTCACGTGAAACACTCCCCAATCAAGAAACTCGCGCCGCCCGGCCGGGGACCCTTCAAGAAGCCTAAAAGCGTCAGGATTGATCAATTGCAATGGCATCGCCTCGACCAGCTCGGCCAAGCGCACCCCCTTGTCTCCCCGCAAACGCAGCTCTAGTTCACGCTGAGCCCGCAAACGGCGTACCCCTATGGAAATCTCTGGCTCCCCTTCCAGGCGCCCATAGAGCGTCATATGCGCCACGTCAGATTGGATGGCATGCTTTAGCTGACGAGTACGAAACGAGCGTCCCATCCCCAGAACATGAATACCTTCCAGCAGGCTAGTTTTACCACTGCCATTCAGCCCAGTGATGATATTGATCCCCGCAGAAGGATGCATATCAAGCGGTGCTAAATTCCGTAATCCCTGGAAGTTAAGCTGACTCAAGCTCATGTAAACACTCGGGTAAAAGGCGTCACCAAACCCTAAGAGAAAGCGGCGCCCCTGCTACCAGAAGCGCCGCCCCGTTTGGCATTTATGAAACGATGTATTACAACCGCATGGGCATAACAACATACAGCGCATCGCCACCACCCGGCTCTTCAAGCAGCGCACTGCTATTAGGGTCGGCCAGCGTTATTTGCACCCTGTCTTCATTTAAGACGCTAAGCACGTCAACCAAATAGCCCACGTTGAAGCCGACTTCCATCGCAGAACCGTTATATTCGACGGCCACGTTCTCTTCGGCTTCTTCCTGTTCAGGGTTATTCGCCATGACCTTAAGGTTGCCCTCTTCCAGGTATAAGCGCACACCGCGATACTTCTCATTGGAGAGAATCGCCGTACGTGACAGCACCTGACGCAACTCGGCGCGTTCAGCAATTAGCACTTTATCGCCATTGCGTGGCACGACGCGCTCATAGTCAGGGAACTTTCCGTCAATCAGCTTGGACGTAAAGGTGAAGTCACCGGTATGAGCACGCACATGGGTTGAACCCAGCGTCAGGCTTACCGGCTCATCGCTATCATCCAGCAGGCGCGAAAGCTCAAGGATGCCCTTGCGAGGTACAATCAGCTTCTGCGGCTGGCTAACCGCGACATCAACAGGACGTGAGCACATCGCCAAGCGGTGGCCGTCTGTCGCCACCGTGCGTAGCAAGTTACTTTGAATTTCCAACAGCATGCCATTGAGATAGTAGCGAACATCCTGCTGCGCCATGGCAAATGACGTGGTCTCAATAAGGTGTTTTAACGTGCCCCGCGGAACGCTTAACTCCTGACTGCTATCGGCATCTTCAATATTGGGGAATTCAGCCACCGGTAAAGTCGAGAGCGTAAAGCGTGAACGACCGCTGCGCAGCACCGCTCGGCCATCTTCAACGGTCAGTTGGATATCGGACTGATCAGGCAGCGATTTACAAATATCCATCAGCTTACGAGCAGGCACGGTTGCCGCCCCCGGCTGGTCAACCTGGCTTGCGACAGTACGCCCAATGAGTTCAACCTCAAGGTCCGTACCGGTTAGTGCGACCTGGTCACCTTCGACCTGAATCAGCACATTAGACAGTACAGGTAGCGTTTGGCGCCGTTCTACCACGCCTGCCACCAGAGTCAGCGGACGCAGCAATGCCTCTCGGGAAATTGAAAATTTCATCAACACTCCGGTTTATATCCTGAAAACCTGCAGACGGCAGGCCAATCCCATGGATGATTTAGCTGGTTAAAAGGCGCAACAGATTTTTGTAATCTTCGCGAATATCCGCGCTCTCCTCTTGCAAGGCTTTCACCTTGCGGCAAGCGTGAAGTACCGTTGTATGATCACGGCCACCAAACGCATCGCCAATTTCCGGCAAACTATGATTGGTCAATTCCTTGGCTAGCGCCATGGCCACCTGCCGGGGGCGAGCGACTGAGCGCGAGCGTCGCTTGGATAATAAATCTGCCACCTTGATTTTGTAATACTCGGCTACTGTGCGCTGGATATTATCTACGCCCACCTGCTTATCTTGTAGCGCGAGTAAATCTTTTAGCGACTCACGAATAAAATCCTGAGTAATCGGCTTACCCATAAAGTGTGAGTCAGCAATAACTTTTTTCAGTGCCCCTTCCAATTCACGTACGTTCGAGCGAATTTTTTGAGCAATAAAGAAGGCTGCATCGTGAGGTAAATCAACTTTGGCCTGGTCGGCTTTTTTCATCAAGATGGCTACGCGGGTTTCAAGTTCGGGCGGCTCAATAGCCACCGTCAAGCCCCATCCAAAGCGCGATTTCAGGCGCTCCTCAACGCCACTGATCTCCTTGGGATAACGATCAGAGGTGAGAATCATTTGCTGGCCGCCTTCCAACAGCGCATTAAAGGTATGGAAAAACTCCTCTTGGGAGCGTTCCTTGCCAGCAAAAAACTGAATATCATCAATGAGTAATGCATCAACGCTGCGATAAAAGCGTTTGAAGTCGTTGATCGCATTAAGCTGAAGTGCCTTGACCATATCGGCAACAAAACGCTCAGAATGCAGGTACACCACCCGGGCATTTTCCCGGCGACCAGCCAGCGCATTGCCTACGGCGTGCATCAAGTGCGTTTTACCCAGGCCTACCCCACCGTATAGAAATAGTGGGTTATAGGCACCACCCGGATTTTCCGAAACCTGCCGAGACGCCGCACGTGCCAGCTGGTTGGATTTACCTTCCACGAAGGTATCAAACGTAAAATTAGGGTTAAGCCCACTGCCGTGCTTAAGACTACCTTCGACCTGGACCTGACGCTCGTTAGTGCGACGGCGCGGCGTTTCTTCACGCTCACGCAGCCGATCAATTTCACGCTCATCGGCAATATCGCCACGCGGGGGCGTATGCACCGAAGGCGCCGAGGTTGAAGCGGAAACAGGATTACCCAAATCACGCGGCTGGGGGACCGCCGCTACTGGACGACGGCTACCTACGGTCAGGCTTACTTTGGGTGGTTTAGACGGCGCAAGCTCGCGGATCAGCTCACTGATTCGCTTGGCATACTTGTCACTCACCCAATCGCGCACAAAGCGATTAGGCGCCAGTAAGCGCAACTCATTGGACTCTCCTTCTTCTGCCTGCAAGGGACGTATCCAGGTATTGAATTGCTGAGAATTCAATTCGTCCTGCAGGTAGTCCAGGCACTGTTGCCAAAGCGCGAGTGACACTCATCTCACCATCAGTTGAAAACGGCCGACCATTGTAGCGCTCTAAGGCTTGGTTATCCACACGGGTTGGGGCAACAATTATGCCTGTGGACAACTTATTATGAGCACGTGGGATAACCCGCGGATGGAATGGGGACAGATCCATTTTTAGCGTTTTTCCACACCGCTACACACACCAAACCAACAGTTTATAGACCGCTTATACGATACTTATGCACATTGTTTTTATGATTTTATGATATTGATTAACATGTCAATTATTGGCTTATCCACAAATAGTATCCCCACTATTAATAACAATAAGATTTAAAAACCTTACTAGTAATAGTAGTTGTTCTTGTTTTCGAGTAAAAAAGCCGACAGGGCCCATGCCCATTGCCTTTTTGTTGGTTTTTATGCAAGGAAAAATTGCACCCGACGCGGGAAGTCTCTACAATTTCCGGTCTTGAATTGAAACTCCCCGGCTAGTTTCCTCACTGGACCGGGTCTTTTGGATTCACATCCGTCCTAAACCACGTGGGAATTACGAGTTATGAAACGCACTTTTCAACCCAGCGTTCTCAAACGCAAGCGCACGCATGGCTTCCGTGCTCGCATGGCAACCAAAAACGGCCGTGCCGTTATCTCTCGCCGCCGTGCGAAAGGCCGCAAGCGTCTGAGCGCCTGATCTCGGATTGCGTGTGCCGCCTCAAGGCTTTCCCCGGCGTTTGCGTCTTTTAAACGCCGGGGATTTTAGTCACGTGTTCGAACAAGCCGACCTTAAAGTTCATGGCAAAGGTATGATGGCGTTAGCGCGCATGAGTACCCGGGGGCATCCTCGCATTGGACTAATTGTCAGCAAGAAAAATGCAAAGCGCGCTGTAGATCGCAACCGCTTTAAGCGTCTAGTCCGAGAATCCGCCAGGCTTCGCCAGGATCACCTTCCCTCCATGGATATTGTGATATTAGCCAAGCGTGGCGTGCAGGATATCGACAATGAAACGCTTAACCGGCAGTTGCATGGTATGTGGAAACGCCTTCAGCGTGACGCGCAAACGGTATCAATTGCACCACCGCTTGATGGCGTAACACGTGACACTTGACGACACACCTCGCCGCTCGACCTCGGCCTGCCGCTTGGCAGGCTTTCGTGTGTCATGGGTCGAGTAAATGACACTGCGCCATTAGCATGTTCATCACCCAGCGGGCAGAACCCTCATGGACGTAAAACGACTTCTCTTACTGATTCCAATGGCAGTACTTGCCTATCTACTGGTTATTCAGTGGAATCAGGATTATGGGCCGACAGATTACGACTCGACGCCTGAAATTACGCAAAGCAGTAGCGATGCCCCCTCAGCCAATGCTGAAAGCAGTAACGACCTGACGGTTCCGTCAACGTCGGCACCCAACAGTGCGGTAGGCGACGGGCTGGCAAGCGATACTGAAAGCGAAACATCAAGCCGTGACTTTATTGCGGTGGCTACCGATGTTCTCGACGTGCGCATTGACCCGCACGGCGGCGACATTATTTATGCTGCGTTACCTCAGCATAAAATGACGCTGGATACTGAACGCAACTATGTGTTGCTCTCGGATAATTCAATGCGTAGCTATGTTGCACGTTCCGGCCTACAGCTGGACGGGCAAGCAAGTCGTATTGAATTTACCCCGGAAAGCAATGCCTATCGTCTGGCAGATGATGATGACCAGCTGACCGTTGACTTACGGGCAGACGTTAACGGCGTTGATATTATCAAGCGTCTTACGTTCGAACGTGGAAATTACGCGGTCAATGTTGATTACTATATTGCCAATAATACCGATGCGCCGGTGAGTGCTCGTTTTATTGGCCAATTAGCGCGTGATAACAGCCCTGACCCGTCAAGCGGCGTTGCCATGGGTATGAACTCCTATATTGGGGCAGCGTACTCAACACCAGACGCACGTTATGAAAAGATCGATTTTGAAGATATTCAAAACCGTAACTTTGAAAATCGTGAAGCCCAGGGCGGCTGGATTGCGCTTATCCAGCACTACTTCGTTTCTGCTTGGGCACCGCCTCAAGACCAGCAAAACCTTTACTACGTCACCACTGACTCAAGTAATCGTAATGTGGTGGCTTTTGCTGGCCCTACCAGCAACATTGCGGCGGAAGGTGAAGCGACGCTGGGCGCCACGCTCTACATGGGGCCCAAGGTTCAGGACTACCTTGAGCAAGTGGCACCCAACCTGCGCCTGACCGTTGACTATGGCTGGCTGTGGTTTATTGCCAACCCGCTGTTCTGGTTGCTGGATAAGATCCACGACATCGTGGGCAACTGGGGTTGGTCGATTGTTCTGCTGACGGTTGTGGTTAAGCTGGTGCTCTTCCCGCTGTCTGCCAAGGCTTACAAGTCAATGGCACGCATGCGGAAATTGGGCCCGGAAATGCAGCGTCTTAAAGAGACTTATGGCGATGATCGCCAGAAAATGTCTCAAGAGATGATGAAATTCTACAAAAAGGAGAAGATCAATCCTTTAGGTGGCTGCTTACCCATCGTCATACAGATGCCGGTGTTTATCGCGCTTTACTGGATGTTGCTGGAGTCGGTAGAACTGCGCCATGCGCCGTTTATCTTCTGGATTCACGATCTATCGGTGAAAGATCCTTACTTCATCCTGCCGATACTGATGGGTATATCCATGTATGTTCAGCAGCTGCTGAACCCGACACCTCCGGACCCCATGCAGGCGAAGATCATGAAGATGCTGCCGATTATCTTCACCTTCTTCTTCCTGTGGTTCCCGGCGGGTCTGGTGATCTACTGGGTAACCAACAACATCATTTCGGTCGCGCAACAGTACTTTATTACGCGTAGTATCGAAAAAGACCCCAGTGTTGGTAAAGGAATGCGAACCAAGTAATCCTTGTTAACCACGCTCCCAGACCCCCGCCCTCGTGCGGGGGTCTGGCGTTTTAGAGACGACAAATTCACAATGTACGCATCCATTAATGAGGCGCGCCATGGTTGAACGACTTTATACCCAGGATACGATTACTGCTCTGGCGACACCGCCTGGGCGTGGCGGCGTAGGGATTATTCGCGTCTCAGGACCTGCCTGCCGTGATATCGCAGAGTCCGTACTCGGCCACTGCCCGGCGCCTCGCCATGCCTATCACGGCCCCTTTAAGGGCGCTGATAGCATTATTGACGAAGGCATTGCGCTGCTGTTCAACGGCCCTCACTCCTTTACCGGCGAAGATGTGCTGGAGCTGCAGGGGCACGGCGGCCCCATTATCATGGACATGCTGCTTGAGCGTTGTGTGGCCTTGGGCGCGCGGTTGGCGCGGCCTGGTGAGTTTTCCGAACGGGCCTTTCTCAATGACAAGCTCGACCTTGCCCAGGCCGAAGCAATTGCCGACTTGATTGATGCCACCTCGCGCTCAGCAGCGGAAAATGCCGTGCGTTCGCTGCAGGGTGAGTTTTCTACCCGCGTCTCCCACCTGGTTGAGCGGCTTATCGAGTTACGTGTCTATGTAGAAGCCGCCATCGACTTTCCTGAAGAGGAGATCGACTTCCTGGCGGATGGTCATGTTGCAAAGCGTCTGGAAAGTGTTCAGCAAGCGCTTAGAGATGTGCGCAAAGCCGCCGGCCAAGGAGCGCTGTTACGCGAAGGCATGAACGTGGTCATTGCCGGTCGTCCCAATGCGGGTAAGTCCAGCCTGCTTAACGCGTTGACCGAACAAGAGACCGCCATTGTGACCGATATTGCAGGCACCACGCGGGACGTGCTGCGTGAGCACATCCATATCGATGGCATGCCGCTACATATTATTGATACGGCGGGTTTGCGCGATACCCCGGACGCCGTTGAAAAAATCGGTGTCGCCCGCGCCTGGGCCGAGATCGAGAAAGCCGACCGGGTACTGCTATTGGTGGACGCCTCTACCACGGAGGCTACCGACCCAATGATGATTTGGCCCGAGTTTGTCGCCCGCCTTCCTGATCAAAGCCGTTTAACGTTGGTACGTAACAAAATCGATACCAGCGCTGAGCAAGCTGGAATTGATTTATCCACAGCCACTCCCACGCTTCGCCTTTCCGCCAAAACCGGTGCGGGTGTGGATAACCTAAAAAACCATTTGAAAACCGTGATGGGCTTTGCGGCAACCACCGAAGGACGCTTCTCCGCACGTCGGCGTCACCTGGATGCCCTCGACCGGGCAATGGCAGCGCTTGATACCGGCCGTGCCCAGTTGGATGGCTACGGCGCTGGAGAATTGCTGGCCGAAGACCTACGCGACGCGCAGCAAGCACTGAGTGAAATTACCGGCGAGTTTAGCGCCGATGACTTGCTGGGCGAGATTTTTGGCAGTTTCTGCATCGGCAAGTAATACGCTCACTTGTTGGATCGGCGGGGGCGGCATTGTTGTTCCACCGTAATCCTAACGTCAAATGGTTTAGAACGATGGTGGTACTGGAGCGTGTTAAAACCACGCAGGAGGTGATCTAGCGGGCAGCTTTCACTCAACGTTTATTGTGCCCAGCTACTCCTCAACCCACCACTGCGCATCAAAGCGGCTTTCACTTCCAAGGCAATGGGTTACCTCTGCCATTGCGGTCTTCAGGCGCTCATCAAGCCCCCAGGGCGGGTTAACGACCAACATACCGCTACCGTACATACCGTGCGTTTGCTCACCCGGCGCACGCAGCAAAAGCTCGCTGCGCCATATTTTGCGAATACCGCTTGCCTTTAGCCCGTCCAATAACGCGTGATGATGCCCGGCGGGTAGCAGGGGATACCAAATCAGTAGTATGGCGTGGCGCGCCTTTTCAAGCGTGTATATCGCCGTATCAACCACCTCCTGGTACTCTGCTTTACGCTCAAAACTAGGGTCAATCAATACACAAAGCCGCGGGGTAGACACCGGCAGCATGGCCGTTAAACCTGCTAAACCGTCGCCATAAATACGTTTTGCCTGAGGAGGAAGCGACTGCGTGTTCAAGTGCTCATGCTCACCCGGGTGAAGCTCAAAAAGGCGCAGCTTATCGTGCTCGCGCAGTGATTGGCTTAGCCACCATGGGGAGCCGGGATAGTGCGTTAACGCACTGGTACCAGACTGAACGCTGGTGACGGCATTTAACCAATCACAGAGTAACGGGTCGGTGAGCACCTCGCGTTCGTGCCATAGTGGCCAAATGCCCTCACGGTACTCCTGAAGCCGCTGCGTCTCTTTGGTGGCTAGCGGATAAAGTCCTCTTCCCGCATGCGTATCTATATATGTAATAGGTGTTTTTTTACGTAATAGATAATCAACGACGGCGTAGAGCGTCAAATGCTTGTGTACATCGGCAAAATTACCGGCGTGATAGGCGTGTTGATAAGACAGCATGGTAACTCGCAGATAAGTGAACGAAAAAAAGCCCGCTATGGATCATAGCGGGCTTTAAACGGTAATGCGCGGGGGAGTTATGTCTTACTTAGCCCTGGCCGTTACCGATTGGCGTCAGGGTGATTTCAACCCGACGGTTTTGCGCCCGGCCCTGGTCGGTATCGTTGCTGGCAACCGGCTGGTTAGCACCGTATCCCATGGTGTTAAGACGCGAGGAGGATACCCCGTTTTGGCTTAAGTAGTTGCCCACTGACTGAGCTCGGCGCTCAGAGAGACGCTGATTGTAGCTGGCATCCCCGGTGCTATCGGTGAAGCCGGCAATATTAACCCGCGTATCGGTGTATTGCTTGAGCACGTTAGCCACTTCATTGAGCGCGCTACGCGCATCGCCGGTTAGATCTGAGGAGTCAAACCCGAACGTTACGCTGCTGGGCATATTCAGTACGATATCGTCGCCGCGACGGTCGATTTCAATGCGCGAGCCCTGCAGGTTTTGGCGAAGCTCCTGCTCCTGACGGTCCATGTAAACGCCTATACCGGCACCCGCAGCAGCGCCCACGGCAGCACCAATCAAGGCACGATCACGACGGCTGGTACTTCCGCTACCCGAAAGTGCACCCGCAGCCGCGCCTACCGCCGCGCCAATCCCTGTTCCCATGCCGGTCGATGAACGTTGTGTCTGGCCACCATAAGGATCAGAGGTGGCACAACCTGCCACTAAAATCGCAGCAGCCAATGGGGTCAGTAGTCGAGAAATACGCATCACTCACTCCTTGTATATTTTTGCGCTTGAATTATTCGTCGCTGATAAAGGCCAGCAACTCATTCAAGAATAATAGACCTTGAGGCGATGCACGCAGCTTTTCGGGCATTTCCATCAAAAGTCCTTTTTTGGCGGCCGTGTGTAAACGCGCTAAAAGTGCTTCCTGCGGCTGGCCGGTATGCGCCGACCACGTATGCATGGCAACGCCTTCGGTTAAGCGAAGCGCATTCATGGAAAACTCAAGTGGCAACTCGTCCCCCGCGATAGGCTGCTTGCCCGCCAGGAAACCGCGTGGGTCATTATCACGCCGTAAGTAAGCATCCGGCTGGCGCGTTTTCCAGCGCCGCTCAATATGCCACTGCCCTTGCGGATCAATCGTCGTCAGCTTGCCGTGTGCACCGGCGCCAATGCCCAGATAGTCGCCAAACTGCCAATAGTTGAGATTATGCCGGCTCTGCTTACCAGGTTTTGCATAGGCTGAAATTTCGTAGCGTTCAAAGCCTGCCTGCTCCAGTCGCTGATGACCAAGCTCCTGAATATCCCAAAGCGCCTCCTCTTCAGGCAGAACAGGTGGCTGAGAATGAAACGCGGTATTCGGCTCAAGGGTTAGCTGATACCAGGAGAGATGATCCGGCGACAGCGCAAGCGCCTGGTCAATATCCTCAAGCGCCAGGGAGGGCGTCTGGCCAGGCAAGCCATGCATCAGGTCGATATTAATATTATCAAACCCCGCCGCACGCGCCTGGCCTACCGCAGTAATAGCCTCTTCACCGCCGTGAATACGCCCCAATGCCTTCAACTGAGCGGGCTGAAAGCTTTGAATACCCAACGAGAGACGATTGATGCCCGCCTCGCGGTAGCCCGTAAAGCGTGCCTGCTCGGTAGTGCCAGGATTCGCCTCCATGGTGATTTCTATATTGGGCGCGAAGGGCAAACGTAGGCGTATTCCACTAAACAGCCGTTCAAAGAACGCGGGCGACATCAGGCTTGGCGTACCGCCACCAATAAAGATGGTCTGAATCTGACGGCCAGCGGCTAATGCCAGATCGCCATCCAGATCATGAAGTAGTGCCTTTAAATAAGCCGCTTCGGGTAACTCACCGTCAGGTTCATGAGAGTTAAAGTCACAATAAGGGCACTTGCGTACGCACCAGGGCGTATGAATATAGAGCGATAACGGAGGTAATGGCTTAGCCATGTGCCACCTTAAGTATATCAACCAATCCTTGAAGCGCCCGCCCACGGTGGCTTAGCCGATTCTTTAATTCACTGGGTAATTCCGCCACGCTCATTCCCTGGTCGGGTAGCCAGAACAGCGGGTCATAGCCAAAGCCCCGCTCTCCGCGTGGATGAGCAAGTAACTCCCCTTCCCAGCTGTGCTGAACAATCACCGGTACCGGATCAGCAGGATGGCGCAAATACACCAGCACGCACCAGTAACGCCCGGTGCGCTGGCCTTCTGCACAGTCGCTAAGCGCGGCCAGCAGTTTTTCATTGTTACGCTGATCGCTTTTCGGCTCACCAGCGTAACGCGCGGAATAAATCCCCGGCGCTCCTGAAAGCGCATCGACTTCTAAACCGGAGTCATCGGCAAGTGCCGGTAAGCCGCTAACCCGGCTCGCCTCACGCGCTTTTAACAGGGCATTTTCAACAAAGGTTAACCCCGTTTCCTCGACATCATATACGCCAAAATCTGCCTGCGGGCGAACATCCAACCCCAATGGGGCCAGCAGTTGATTGAACTCTTTAAGCTTTCCCGCATTGCCGCTTGCTAAAACAAGGGTATTTACCGTGGCCATCACATTTTCTCCAAACGTCAGCCTGTAAGTGTACGCCTAACAAAATCGTACTATGGCTAGCAAAATGTTACCAAATGTACATAAGGATTTGATTAACAAACAACATCTATTTATTTATTACATCATTAAAAACATATATTTATATTAAACTCATTGTTTTATATCTTAAAGGGAGCGAATTATTTTAAAAAAATACTAGTAACAAAACTTTACGAAACTACACTTATAGGCAACACTTATTTCGTCGTTAGCTCACTCCTCCTTACCAAAGGCCTTAACATGAAAAGGGAACCGTCCTCCGACTTGGTGTATATCTTGACCGAGCAGAGTCCTCAATCTCAGCTTTTTGCGGAATACTTAAATAAACGCACCGGCTATCAGGTGAGCATTTACTCGCGTCATTCGGCCCTGTCTGCGGATACACCAGGAAAGCTGCTGCTTCTCATCGATAGCGATCACATCAATAGCGATGCACTGCCTGAATGGCAGGACCAGCTACCTGAAGCGTTATCAAAAGCAACGCTTGCCGCGTTCAATATTCGCAACATGAACCATGCGTTAGAGGCGCTTTCCTGTGCTCATTTAAAAGGCGTTTTTTATCGTGAACAGAGCCTGGAGATTATTTGCAAAGGCGTTCACGCCTTGCT
Organism: Halomonas citrativorans; assembly: GCF_900163645.1. Classification (GTDB taxonomy): domain Bacteria; phylum Pseudomonadota; class Gammaproteobacteria; order Pseudomonadales; family Halomonadaceae; genus Vreelandella; species Vreelandella citrativorans. The sequence goes on from NZ_FUKM01000020.1 coordinate 52,584, forward strand.
CGACGGTGAGCTATGGATGTCGCGTGAATTAATGGCTCGGCTGATTCTTTTTTATCGTAAATCACAGAACAACGCGTTTAGACCTACTTGCGGACTAACAAACCGAGAAATTGAAATTATTTCGTTACTAAAAGCAGGCTCTTCCAACCAACAAATTGCTGATCGACTATTTGTTAGCGAGCATACGGTTAAGTCACATCTTTATAATATATTTCGCAAGATAAATGTGCATAACCGTATACAGGCTTTGAACTGGATTCATCAAAATCTAGGCCCTATTCTTCCGGCTATTGATAAACCCCGTGGGCTAAAAAACTAATAGTACAACTAGCTTGAGGTTATATCATGATGTCATTTCGTCGTTGTTTAACACCACTCTGCGTACTTCTACTGTTTTTTTTATCGCCACTAATGGCCAGTGAAACACTCTCCCAGGAAGATGCTGAGCGATTAAACGAACAAAAAGAAATTGATTCTATTAATCAATTATCGAGCCCCGATGGTCCTGAAATAGAAAGTATTAAAAGCGCCAGCAGCGAGCTGACCGGAGTGATGGTAGACCGCACTATTACCATGGCAGGAAAGACGTTTTACCGTGCCTTTAGCCAGCGCGCTATGGACAACCTGATTATTGGCAATGCCACCATCACAATCCAAGAACGACCCGATGCTCGCTGGGGCAGCCAAATATGGGTGATGGATGGAAATCGTATGTATTTTCGCACACAGCTTTCTCCAAGGATCAATGAAGCGGATCGCGCCGCAGGAGAAGCGGTAAAAATCGTCGAAGAAGCGCTGCTACGCCAACAAATAGCGTCAGCGTTAACCCCCGACAAAGACCTGGGAAGAGAGGAGATACGTTAATGAACGCTATAAAAACTACCCAACACACGTTGCTAGCCATAGCGCTGAGCACGCTGATAGCGCCAGTGGCCTCTGCCGGTGAATTGATTTATCGCCCCCTGAACCCCTCTTTTGGTGGTGACCCCTTTATGGGCAGTTATCTATTGGGTAAAGCTCAATCGCAAGATACCAATAAAGACCCGGATTCAAGAAGCATTGAACCAATCTCCTCCACCGAACGACTTATTCAAAACCTGGAGAGCCGTTTAATCTCACAACTTATTTCAGATGTTGGCTCCGGCGATGTCGGTGAAGGGTCTTTTGACAGCGGTGAATTTAGTGTGGTTGTACGCGATGAAGGTGGGCAATTGATTGTACGCGTTATTGATAAAGTGACCGGCGATGTGACAAATATCAGCGTTGGTGGCTTATTTAACCCTTAATCATTGAACCTACTCCAGTCACGAAACTTAATAACCAAAAACCAATAAGGCCTTAAAAGCCTCTCTCATATCCTAGATGCAGTCAGGGGAACATCATGAAATTCATTGCTTCACTTATAATGCTTGCGCTGCTCAGCGGATGTGTGGGCATGGTCGCAAACTCTGAAAATTTAGAAGGCGCTGAGGCTACGCTTACGCCCCGAGGGGCAACCTATCAGGATCTCATTTCATTGCCACCACCTGCCGGCAAAATTTTTGTATCGGTTTATGATTTTAGAGATCAAACCGGGCAATATCGGCCCGCCCCAGCCAGCACGTTTTCAACAGCGGTTACCCAAGGTGCAGCGGCAATGCTAACCGGTGCACTGGCCGACTCGGGCTGGTTTATTCCCCTTGAGCGGGTGGGGTTACAAAACCTGCTCACTGAGCGACGCATCATTCGTGCAGAATTTGAGCGCTTTGGCCAACCCGACTCGCTTCCTTCACTACGCGCGGCCTCGGTAATGCTGGAAGGCGGCATTATTGCGTATGAATCCAACGTGCGAACAGGGGGAGCTGGCGCTGAGTACTTTGGTATTGGCGCCTCAGGGCAGTATCAGGTTGACCAAGTAACGGTTAACTTGCGAGCCGTCGAGATATCTACAGGTGAAGTACTCGCTAACGTCACTACAACAAAAACCATCTACTCCAAAGAGTTAAGAGCTGGTATTTATCGATTTATTGATTTCCGACGTTTATTAGAAGCTGAAGCAGGCATTACCACGAATGAACCTGTTCAATTAGCGGTCATGTCGGCCATTGAATCTGCCGTTATTCATTTAGTAGCTCGTGGCGTTGAGAATAGCCTTTGGAACCTCTCAAACGGCGTAAACTTTCGGGAAACTATTTTATCTGATTACTTAACTTCACCGACTCCAATGCTATAAGAAATGTTCTCCATAAAAAAAGCCATCTATTATGACTGAAAGGTTCAGCGAAACGGAACTTCCCCCCGGCTTAGCGTAAGCTAAGCCGATTTCTTTATAGTTAAAACAATCTGCCATTTAAACGTATGAGAAAGATCATTAATAAGGCATAAAAAAGCACTAATAAATACGTCATTTAAATAATAAAAAGATGGATGGCGAAAAATTAAAAAAAGTCCAAACTCAATGTACCAAAGTAAAATAACACCAACATTGAGAGCTGAAAAAATGATCCGCAAACTCACTAGCATTCATTATTTCTCAGCGTTACTTCAAAAAGTAAACGTTAATACTGTTTTGTTAATGACGATACTTTTATTCGTTACAGGGCATGCTAGTGCGGAAACAAACCGTATTGAGCAATATTTCAATCAGGTTGACCCACACACCCACCAAGGCAACTACAGCATTATTTCTCAGATAGGTAATAACAACAGGGCAACGGTTAAACAATCTTACTCTGCTGCTTACCAGGCCGGTAACTTCTCGCATATCAGCCAATACGGTAATAAGAACACAGCCTCAATCACTCAAATTGGTGCTAGAAATTACGGCGTTATTCTTCAAGACGGTAATTATCACAACACCCAAATAAGCCAGTCCGGGAGCCAGCAAGAACAGGCAACATATGTTTCCCAGACAGGATTAAGAAGCGACATACACGTTTCACAATCGGGGAGTGGCTATCGCAGCATAGGCATAGAACAGCAAGCATTCTCTGGCTATACACGACCAGTCACCGTCGAAACCTACTGAGCAATACTTCTGTTGTCTCAGTAACAACCAAAGCAAGCATAACAGGATGGGGAAACATCATGAAAATCCAAATCACAACGATCGCTGCTGCCGTTGCCTTCGCTATGAGCACGGCTGCTTTCGCACAGTTTGCAGGCAGTGACTCAACTATTTACCAGGATGGTGATCGCAATACCAACACTATCACTCAGTGGGGCACGCAAACCTCACGTGTGTATCAAGAAGGTCGCGGTAACGCCACCACCGTTTCACAAGATGATATTTCAGGAGTGGCAACAACACAGCCTGGCCAGAACAACTCGGGTATTGACCAGATTGGTGGCGGAAACTCGGCGGGCGTTACTCAATTAGGCGCGTGGAACAACTCAACCGTATACCAGGAAGGCTTTAATAACGATGCAGCCGTTGATCAGGACGGTGCTACAAATATTTCTGTGACAACGCAAACTGGCTTGTCCAATAACGTTAGTGCGACTCAGAATGGCCGTCTTAACGATAGCTATGCCTACCAGCAAGGTCGCAACAATGAAGCGACCGTTGATCAGGAAGGTTTTGAAAATATTTCTGTGGCAACACAAACTGGCTTTTCCAATGACGTCAGTGTGGCTCAGGGTGGCCTATTTAACGATAGCTATGCCTACCAGCAGGGTTACGGCAATGAAGCGACCATTACTCAGGAAGGCATTGAGAACAAGTCCGTCGTTGAAGAAATCGGCAGCTTCAATGAAGCAACCATTACTCAGATTGGCAATGATAACGATAGCTACGCTCACCTAAACGGTGATCATAATGTGGCCAACGTTAGCCAGAATGGTAACTCACTTGAAAGCACCATTTTAGCCAGTGGCAACCATAATACTCATGACGTCATGCAGTCTGGCCGTGGGCATGACTCCTATATCAATACCCAAGGCAGCGGTAACGTGCATAACGTTACCCAAAGCGGTACTTTCTGGGGCGGTGCTCATACCTCCAGCATCGTGACCTATGGCCATGGCAACCTTAATACAGTAAGCCAAGGCCATTAAGCATAGGGCGTACGCATCCAAACCGTCCCACTCGGGGCGGTTTTTTAATGTTTATAGAAAATACCTTAAAAATGGGTTAACGAACCCCGACCGTTACCGTTGACCCTAGCCCTTGGGTAGATGAACGCGAGCGGTTGCCGCCTTTCTGAATATCCACATCCAGGCGCTGGCTATCACTTAATAATGTCACCGTACCCTCAAGCGACGACCCGATAAACGTATACTCTTTGGGTACCGTACCGTGCTCTTCAATATGCTCGGTAGTTTGACCATCGTGAGTGATGCGCCAATGTGCGGAGAACTCAGCACCAGGCGTTCCTCCCATCGCAATATGGATCTGGCTCATGCTCTGCTCCTCAGAGGCAAAGGTACTAACGGAGAGCCCCATAGCAAACACCGCTATAAAAACCTTTGGAAGAGTCGATAATTGTTGTTGCATGGTAGCGACCTCACTAACGATAAAGCCGCTCGGCATGAGCGGCTTTAATAGTTTAGCAGAGCAACGTCTTTCAGTTACATTGAGTTACATAACACTAAAGGCTTTTTCTGCAGCGTCCAACGTAAATTGGATATCCTCAGGCGTATGAGCGCTCGACATAAAGCCTGCTTCAAACGCCGAAGGGGCCAGATAAACGCCGTGATCCAGCATCGCGCCAAAGAAGCGGCGGAACGCCTCGGGGTCACACGCGGTAGCCTGGGCAAAGTTATCCACACGGCGTTGAGAGGTGAAAAACAGCCCAAACATGCCACCCGCTGACTGTGTCATCATTGAGACACCTGCCGCATTAGCACGCTCTTTCAGGCCGCTGCAAAGTGTTTCAACCCGCTGAGAAAGCGCGTCATGAAAGCCAGGGACCTGGAGCTTGGTTAATAACGCAACACCTGCCGCCATCGCCAAAGGGTTACCCGACAGCGTACCTGCCTGATAAATCGGCCCCAAGGGGGAGATGTTTTGCATAATCTCGCGCTTGCCGCCAAACGCGCCTACTGGCATACCGCCACCAACAATCTTACCCAGGCACGTTAAATCGGGGGTAATGCCGTAATGTGCCTGAGCACCACCCAGTGCAACGCGGAACCCGGTCATGACTTCATCGAAAATCAGGATGCTTTCATGTTCGTTACACACCCGGCGCAGTGTTTCCAAAAAACCCGGCTGGGGAGGAATACAGTTCATGTTACCCGCGACAGGTTCAACGATGATGCAGGCAATCTGGTCGCCGATTTCAGCAAAGCACGCTTCAACACCTTCAATATCGTTATAGGAGAGCGTAATGGTGTGCTCGGCAAGTGACGCGGGAACACCTGGCGAGCTGGGCTCGCCATGGGTGAGCGCGCCAGAGCCCGCTTTTACCAGCAACGAATCTGAATGGCCGTGATAGTTACCTTCAAACTTAACGATCTTATCGCGCCCGGTGGTGCCGCGTGCCAAGCGGATCGCCGACATGGTGGCTTCCGTACCAGAACTGGTCATGCGCACCATTTCCATGGTGGGGATCATTTCGCAGATCAGGTCTGCCATGGTGGTTTCAACCGCGGTCGGGGTACCAAACGAGAGACCGTTATCCAAACGAGCACGTACCGCCGCCAGAACATCCTGGTCCGCGTGACCGGTAATCATTGGGCCCCAGGAACCTACATAGTCCACGTAGCGGTTGCCTTCCACATCAAACAGATAAGCGCCCTGGGCGCGCTCCATAAATACCGGCGGACGGTGCAGGCCTTTAAACGCACGTACCGGCGAATTTACGCCACCTGGAATATGGCGGCTAGCAAGCTCAAACAGTTCAGCAGATGTGGTCATGGCGTCCTCAATATCAATGGCATAGCGCGAATAAAATCAAAAGCGAACCGGCCGTGGCAAGCGGTTAGGTAAACACTGCCCACTAGGCGGCTGATATCCATGAGACAGACTCTCCCAGGTAAAGTGCTGGGCCTGTTCACAGGCCGTCGACAAACGCTCACCGGCGGCCAGGCGTGCCGCAATGGCAGATGCCAAGGTGCAGCCTGAGCCGTGAAACCGTTCCGGCAGGCGTGGCCACTGCCATTGGCGCGTGGTATCCGGCGAGTGCAGCGTATTAACAACCTGCTGCTCGTTACCTGGAACAGGCTCATCGGTCGCGGTTACTAAAATAGCCTGACAACCCTGGGATAAAAGCGCGACGGCGCGCGCCGTATCATCCAAGGGGCCGTCAATCTCAGGGGTGAGCTGCTTAAGCTCATAACGGTTGGGGGTTAAGATATCCACAAGCGGTAGCAGGCGATTCGCATAGAGCCGTTGCAATTGGGGTGTGGATAACTCAGTGCCACCACCAGCTTTAAGTACCGGGTCGGCCACAACTGGGATGCCTGGAAAACGGCGAATAATCTGCTCGGCCGCCCTTAGCGTTGCCTCATCTGCCAACAGGCCCAGTTTGATCGCTGCAATCTGCATCCCGCTGAGCGCCTCTGCCATTTGGCGCATCAATGCTGGGTCTGCCGGAACGACATGGCTCACGTTATGGCAGTTTTGCACCGTTAACGCGGTGGGAATCGTCACTGCCCAACCGCCACAGGCGGCAATGGCTTCGCTATCTGCAACCAAACCCGCTCCGCCCGTCGGGTCATGGCCCGCCAGTACTAAAACAACCGGTGAAAGAGGTTGGCGCATCAAAAAGGTTTCACAACGGCAAGTAGAATAATCGCCACTAGCGCAATCACCGGCGCTTCATTGAACCAGCGAAAGAACGTGTGGCTTTTCGTACAGCGATCCTGGGCAAACTGCTTTAAGTAAATCAGGCAGACGTGATGATAGGCGATCAGCAATACCACAAAGGTGAGTTTAACGTGCATCCAGCCTTGGCTGAACCAGCCGGGCACCAGGTACAGCATCGCCCCGCCAAAGATAAGCACCAGTATCATGGAAGGCGTCATGATGCCGCGATAAAGCTTACGCTCCATGGTTTTGAAATAGGCGATAGCTTGATCGTCGCCTTTATCCCGTGCCATGGCGTGATACACATACAGCCGCGGCAAATAAAACAGGGCGGCAAACCAAGTCACCATGGTCATTAAATGCAGGGCCTTCAACCATAGATACATTGTCTCTCCTTATACGGGCGAATCATTCGCTTTCGGGTCAGTACGGGTATTTGGGTCAGAATAGTAATAATAACGCTCAATGGCACCACGGGTGATGATACCTGAAATTCGCTGCCGCTTTGGCCGATAACCGTGCACGACATAAAGCGCGCCCAAGGCATCGTCTTGAAGCTTTACAAACGCCTCTGACAGGGTGGCCTGTAGGCCAATCGGCGCAAGTTCCAGGCGCTGGCCCGGAATTTCCAGTAAATCGACGGATTCATTATCAGGAGGAGCATCGCCATCAAGCGCTTCATCGTGCTCCAAAAGCCACCGCGCCAGCGCCGACGCTTTTGATGCTAGTACCGATTTTTCTTCATTTGAACGCTCAATAATCAGCCAGACAGGGTTGGTTTCCAGTAGTTTTCGTGCCTGCTCAAACGTTACCTTGCGCTCAGTACGTACCAGGCTTCGCTCCATCACCGCAGGCACCGACACGCGGGAAAGCGCCTGCATTAAGGGCTGTTGAAGCGGGTGCAGCCCATAGCGTACGGAGCTAATAAAAAATCCTTCACAACCGGTAAGCTGGCGCGAGGTCAAGCAAGCAACGACTACCACCAACATACCCGGCAACATGACATGAGGTGTATGAGTAAGCTCCAACAGCGCCATTAACGCCGCAAGCGGCGCTTGCAACACCGCCCCCATCATGGCCGCCATACCTAACATGGCGTAAATGCCAGGGTCTGAGGCTTTATCAGGCCATAGCCAGCCACCCAATATACCGCCCAGCGCGCCTGTCGCTGCGCCAATCACCAGCGTGGGGCCAATAATTCCGATGGGTACGCCACCCGATACGGTCAGGGCGGTAATTAAAAGCTTGGCAATCATCAGCGCCAGCAACACGTTAATGTCCAACTGATTATTAAGCGCCGCCGCTACACTGTCGTAGCCAATTCCCTGAACCTGCGGAAACCACCAGGCCACAACCCCGGTCGCCACACCCACACAAGCCAAACGAAGCCATAACGGCCATGCCTGCATGCGTTTGTTACGTGAAATATGAATAAACAGCCCCGCCAATAGCCCGACCACAAGGCCGAGTACAATGACCCACGGTAAATTCATGAGCGAACCCAGCACGACCTCGGGGATACGAAAAGCCGGCTCATTGCCATACACCATCTGCGCAATGAGCGCCGCCATCGTAGAGGCTAAAATCACCGGCATAAAGCTCATCAGGGTATACTCCATCATGACGACTTCCATGGCGAAGATGACCCCGGCAACCGGTGTATTGAACGATGCTGAAATCCCCGCCGCCGTTCCACAGGCAACCAAAACGCGCAGGCTGTTATTGGGCAACCGAAGCTTAACTCCCAGCCCGCTTGACGCGGCAGCGCCTAAATGAATAGCCGGGCCTTCCCGCCCGGCAGAGAGCCCACCAAGAACCGACACCACCCCCACCCACCATTGATTCAGCCAGTTTCGCATTGGAAAGCGGCCCTGGTGATAAGAGAGGCGCTCAATAACGTGCCCTACCCCCATCTTTTGGGCAGTGGCTTTTTGCCGATAAAGCAGCAGACCCAGCACGCTAACGGCAATAATAGGCAGCAGTGAGCGCAGCCACGGAGGCAGACCTTCAAATCCTTCCGGGTTTCCATCCGGCATATAAAACACTGCCCCCGCTTCGAGCAGTAGCCGGAAGGCGACCATCGCCGCCCCCGTAATGATCCCCGACACTAACCCCAATACGCACAGTTGAGGCAACGCATCAACATGGGCCAACTGGCGTCGAAAACCCTCGAGGGTAAAATCTGATCGGGAAAAACGCGCCACGACGACCTTCCTTTACGCATGTAGTGTAGTTCTCTTGTGTATCATAGCCCGATACGCTTCGACAGCCTGCGCCAATCTGTTTAGGCTGTTAATTATTACCCTGTCTCGAATGTGCAACGTGTAAGGAGTCGTTTGTGATTAAGGTCGGCATTGTCGGCGGTACCGGTTATACCGGCGTTGAGCTACTGCGGTTACTCGCCCAGCATCCCCATGTCAGCGTTGAAGCCATTACCTCGCGCTCGGAAGCCGGCGTAAAGGTATGCGATATGTATCCCAATCTGCGCGGCCACTACGACACATTGACGTTCAGTGAGCCCGATGCAAAGCAGTTGGGCGATATGGATGCGGTATTTTTCGCCACTCCCCACGGTGTTGCCCACGCCTTGGCAGGTGAGCTTTTGGACAAAGGCACACGCATTATCGACCTGTCGGCTGACTTCCGCCTGCGTGATGCCAAGGTATGGAGCGAGTGGTACGGCCAACCTCACGGTGCGCCTTCGCTGCTTGAAGAAGCGGTCTATGGCCTGCCCGAGATGCACCGCGAAAAAATCAAAACGGCGCGCCTAGTGGCCGTGCCTGGCTGCTATCCAACCGCTGTACAGCTGGGCTACCTGCCGCTGATAGAAGCCGGGCTGATTGATCCTCAACAGCTGATTGCCGACTGTAAATCGGGCGTGACGGGGGCAGGCCGAGGGGCCAAGGTGCCTTCACTACTGGCGGAAGCCAGTGAGTCCTTCAAAGCTTACGGCGCCTCAGGGCATCGTCATTTGCCCGAAATCCGCCAGGGCCTTGGCGATATGCAGGCGCATCCGGTGGGGCTGACCTTCGTTCCTCATTTAACGCCGATGATTCGGGGTATTCACGCGACACTTTATGGTCAGCTCACCACCTCGGTGGATGACCTTCAGGCGCTGTTTGAAAATCGTTATGCAAGCGAGCCCTTTGTTGATGTGATGCCTGCGGGCAGCCATCCTGAAACGCGCAGCGTTAAAGGCATCAACACCTGCCGCCTGGCCGTACATCGCCCGGAGAACAGCAACACGGTCGTTGTGTTATCGGTCATTGATAACCTGGTGAAAGGCGCCTCGGGCCAAGCCATCCAAAACCTCAACCTAATGTTTGGATTCGAGGAGAACATGGGCCTCACCGCCCCTGCCTTGATGCCATAAGCCACGTACAAAATCCCGGCAATAGTTGACCCTTTTGCTGGGAATTATCCATAATCATCTTCCAATGCTGATTATTCGTTCTTAAAGCTCGCGGGAGGTACCCATGAGCGGTGCAGAAGCCTTTGTTCCAACCCCATTAATGATGTCCGATAGCGCACGTAAACGTATCCGTGCCCTAATGGATGAAGAAAATAACCCTGCGCTAAAACTGCGCGTCTACGTCACCGGCGGTGGCTGTTCAGGTTTTCAGTACGGCTTCGATTTTGCCGATACGGTCGCCGAAGACGATACGGCCATTGAATTTGGCACGGCGACCCTGGTAGTCGACCCTCTCTCCTACCAGTATCTGGTTGGCTCGACGGTGGATTACGAAGAAGGCCTCGCTGGCGCACGCTTTCGCATTCAAAACCCCAATGCCACTACCACCTGCGGCTGCGGCGCCTCTTTTATGGTGTAGCCGCGTTATAACGCAAGCAAAGCGTTGGTACCCATGACTTGACGCCTTGGTGGTTTCTCGCCAAGGTTGAAAGGTCAACAATCGCTCTAACGCGGTGTGAAGAGAACGTCGTCTCTTCTTTTCACCGCTTCAGTGCTATAAAACATGGGGAAACCAATGAAAACCATACTAACGACAACAGCTATCGCTTCCTCCATCGCCTTGGGTTTAAGCGGCGCCTCTGCCGCCATGGCCCAAACGCCCTCTGTTAATGTCGCAACCGACCCAAGCTTTGTTCCTTTTGAGATGATGGATCCAGAAACTGGCGAGATGATCGGTTTCGATATGGACATTATCAATGCCGTTGCCGAGCGTGCCGGTTTTGAGGTCAACCTCACCACCATGGAATTTTCGGGCATTATTCCCGCCGTGCAAACCGGCAGTCAGGAAATTGCCATCGCAGGCACGACCATCACCGAAGAGCGTGCGCAGGTCGTCGACTTCTCTGATCCTTACTACGATTCCGGTCTACAGATTATTGTTCGCGCCAACAACGAAGACGTCTCCTCTTTGGAAGACCTTCAGGGCCTGACCATCGGTACCAAAATCGGCTCGACAAGCTACGACTTCCTCCAGCAAGAGCTGGGTGAAGGCGCTGACATCACGCCTTATCCAGGCACCGCCGACATGTACATGGCCCTGCTGGGCCGCAACGTAGACGCCGTACTGTATGACGCCCCTAACGTTGCTTACTTCTCCCAAACCCGCGGCGAAGGACGTACCAAAGTGGTGGGGCCGCTTTATGAAGGCCAGCAGTATGGCATTGTGTTCCATAAGGGCAGCGAATGGGTAGAACCCACCAATGAAGCCTTGGCCTCCATGCGTGAAGACGGCACTTACGACGAAATCTACAAAAAATGGTTCGGTGAAGCCACCAGCGAGTAACCCAGCGGCGCTATAGAGCTAACAGGTATTTATCACAGGGCCGGGCGGCCACCCTCCCGGCCCTTTGACGTTATACGTCGCGTGTTTTTTTGGAGATAAGGCGTGGATTTCGATTTTCAATTTGATTGGGCAGCCGCGTTTGCGTCGATCCCTTACCTGCTGCCTGGCATCCCCTGGACGCTGCTAATCTCATTTGGCGGTCTGGCGATCGGCTTTTTCATCGGTATTTTCTTTGGCCTGCTGCGTATTAGTCCGATCCGCTGGCTACGCTGGGTTGCCCTTTGCTACATAGAAGTATTCCGCGGTACGCCTATCCTCGTGCAGGTGCTGTTTATCTTCTACGGCCTGCCCCAGCTACTGGGCAGTCCTATCAATGCGCTGGTCGCAGGCATTGCCGCTATTGCGGTTAACTCGGGTGCGTATATTTCTGAAATTGTGCGTGGCGGCGTGCAATCCATTGAGCATGGCCAGCGTGAAGCATCCCTCTCGTTAGGGCTTTCGCGCGCTCAGGCATTTCGCTATGTGATTTGGCCCCAAGCGCTGCGTCGTATGATTCCTCCGCTTGGCAATCAGGCCATTATCAGCATTAAAGATACCTCACTATTTTCAGTCATTGGGGTCAGCGAGCTGGTACGCCAGGGGCAAATCTATATCGCGACAACCTTCACCGCCCTGGAGGTCTACTTTATGGTTGCGGTGATGTATCTGGCGATTACCTGGACCCTCTCTATTCTTCTGCGCCTGCTGGAGCGCAGAGGCATCGCAGGCTGATAAGGAAACGTACAATGACCGATATCGTGTCACCCACAACGCCCTCCATTGTGCGTATGCAAAAGCTGAATAAACATTTTGGCAGCCTGCACGTACTCAATGATATCGACCTTGAAATTATCCCCGGTGAAGTCGTCGTCATTATTGGCGCAAGCGGGTCCGGTAAATCCACGCTGATTCGCTGCATCAATGGGCTGGAAGAGTTTCAGTCGGGCATGCTGGAAGTAGATGGCAATACGCTAACGCCTAACGGCAAGAGCAGTAAGGCACTACAAACCATCCGTACAGAAGTCGGTATGGTGTTTCAGCAGTTCAATCTATTTCCCCACCTTAGCGTGATCGATAACATCACGCTGGCGCCCATGAAGGTACGTGGCTGGAACCGCGACGACGCAGTGGCAACCGCAAAACGCCTGCTGGATAGGGTCGGTATTGCCGACCAGGCCGATAAGTACCCCAGTCAGCTCTCAGGAGGTCAGCAGCAGCGTGTTGCCCTTGCCCGTGCCTTGGCCATGGAGCCTCGGCTTATGCTGTTTGACGAGCCTACCTCGGCGCTTGATCCCGAAATGATTGGTGAAGTGCTGGACGCCATGCGTGAGCTGGCTAAAGAGGGCATGACCATGGTGATCGTCACGCATGAAATGGGGTTTGCCCGTGAAGTAGCCGATCGCGTTATCTTTATCCATAAAGGTGTCATTGCCGAGCAAGGAGCGCCACAACAGCTGTTCGATTCGCCTCAAAATGAGCGCACTCAATCGTTTCTTGCCCGGGTGCTTAAACACTAATCTTAAGCACTAATACCTGCAAAATTACCCGCTTAAAAGCGTTTTTTATGGCCTGTCCTTGCGACAGGCCATTTTTTTCCCTGTGGATAATTTTTTTATTCTATAACTCTACAACATGCCACAGCACCCATAGTGAGCGCCTTTAAGGTTGCCAGACACTGCTTTTTTGGTGTGTTCACAGGTGCGGTAACAACGTCGGTATGAGCAGGTGGATAAGACGTGGGTTTGTGGTGCTGTGGGTAAGTAGCACTTCCATCCACAGGGCCTGCACCGTTTCTACTCAGGTAATACGCTGCTTAACCACGCAAATACCAACATTTTAACAAGTTGAATTTTATAAATATAATTGGGTTATGCACAGAAACTGTCCACACTAATAATTACAGCATTAACAGAACTTCTCTTATTTATTTATATATTGTTATTAATAAATAGTGACTGGGCGTGTGAGATGTGGAAAAACCTGACGGTTACCCACAGGGGGTTTATACTGGCGGGCTTGTTTAACTACGCCGACACGTCTGAAACTGACGAAACGGCCACATCATTCGTGCCAATTGGCGCAAGACGAGGTGTCTCTTGAATTACCCCGACCGCTTTGACGTGATTGTCATCGGCGGTGGCCATGCGGGAACTGAAGCCGCACTGGCCTCTGCTCGTATGGGCTGTCAGACCCTGCTGCTCACGCACAACATCGAGACCTTGGGTCAGATGTCGTGTAACCCTGCCATTGGCGGCATTGGCAAAAGCCATCTGGTGAAAGAGATCGATGCGCTAGGCGGGGCGATGGGGCTTGCCACGGATTTAGGCGGCATTCAGTTCCGGGTGTTAAACGCTCGAAAAGGACCGGCTGTACGTGCCACACGTGCTCAAGCAGACCGCGTTCGCTACAAAGCAGCGATCCGCGGCATGTTGGAAAACCAGCCAAATTTAACGATTTTCCAGCAGGCGGCTGGTGATCTGGTTGTGGATAACGATACGGTTCGTGGCGTCGTGACGGAGACCGGTATTCGTTTTTATGCCGAGTCCGTTGTGCTGTCGACGGGTACGTTTTTAGGTGGTGTGATTCACATCGGCTTGGATCAAAGTCGCGGCGGTCGAGCAGGTGATCCACCCTCAAATGCCCTGGCTGAGCGTCTGCGTGCCCTGCCGTTTCGGGTTGACCGGCTAAAAACCGGCACGCCACCGCGCATTGATGCCAAAAGCGTGGATTTCTCCCAGCTTGAAGAACAGCCTGGCGATACGCCAACGCCGGTCATGTCCTACCTTGGTTCGCGGGATATGCACCCTCAGCAGGTCAGCTGTCATATTGCGCACACCAATGAGCGCACGCATGAGCTGATTTTGGCGAATCTTGATCGTTCACCGATGTACTCCGGCGTGATTGAAGGTGTTGGTCCGCGCTACTGCCCATCGATTGAAGACAAGGTTCATCGCTTTGCCGATAAATCGAGCCACCAGGTCTTTATTGAACCTGAAGGTCTGGATACCCACGAGCTGTATCCCAACGGCATCTCGACCTCACTGCCATTTGATGTGCAGTTGCAGGTAGTGCGCTCGATTAAAGGGCTGGAGAACGCGCATATCACGCGGCCAGGTTATGCCATTGAGTACGATTTCTTTGATCCGCGGGATTTAAAACACTCACTGGAAACCAAATTTATCCACAACCTGTTTTTTGCCGGGCAGATCAACGGCACGACAGGTTATGAGGAAGCCGGCGCTCAAGGCCTGCTGGCCGGGCTCAACGCCGCGCGGCGTGCCATGCAGCAGGATGCCTGGTACCCACGTCGTGACGAGGCCTATCTTGGCGTGCTGGTGGACGACCTGATCACGATGGGCACCAAAGAGCCTTACCGTATGTTTACTTCCAGGGCGGAATACCGATTATTGCTGCGTGAAGATAACGCCGACCTGAGGTTGACTGAAAAAGGCCGTGAGTTAGGCTTGGTGAATGACCAGCGCTGGACGGCATTTAGTAAAAAGCGCGAAGCCATTGCGCTGGAGACCGCGCGTTTAGCCAGTGTTTGGATTCAGCCAAGCAGCCCGGCTGCTGCAAAAATTGCTGAAAAAACCGGCAAACCGCTCTCCCGCGAGTATCGTTTGAGCGATCTTCTCAAGCGCCCAGAGCTAAATTATGCGGACCTTGCTGAACTGCCGGGTCTGGAAAGCGGCGTTATCAATGACGAAGCCGTTGCCGAACAGGTACAGATACAGGCGAAGTACGAAGGCTATATCGAACGTCAACAGTATGAAATTGATAAGCTTAAGCGCCATGAAGCAATGCCACTTCCCGCCGACCTGGATTACCAGCGGGTGGAAGGGCTCTCCAATGAGATTCGTCAGAAGCTGACCGACGTGCGGCCTGAAACGCTGGCCCAGGCGGCGCGTATTTCAGGCGTAACACCGGCCGCAGTGTCTATTTTGCTGGTGCATCTTAAAAAGCGTCGTCTGATCGCCTCACCCGAGGTGGCTAACGGATGAGCGGATTAACAGTGTTGGTAAGCAGCCTGCCTGCGAGCGTCGCTGCTCGACTCGATAATGGGTTAGCGCAGCTCGGCTTAAAGGTAACGGCAAACCAGCGTGAACAGCTGCTTGGGTTTGTCGCCCTATTGCACAAGTGGAACAAGGCTTATAACCTCACGGCTGTTCGCGATATTGATGATATGGTGGCACGTCACGTACTGGATAGTGCGGCTGTCGCGCCTTATGTGCATGGCCCCAGATTGCTGGATGTGGGAGCGGGGCCAGGTCTTCCTGGTATCGTGCTGGCCATTCTTGATCCGGCGCTGTCCGTTACGCTTTTGGATAGTAATGGTAAAAAAGTCCGTTTTCAGCGTCAGGCTATCATGGAGCTTGGGCTAAAAAACGTGGTTGCAAGCCAGGCGCGGGCGGAGACGTTTAGTGACCAGCCGTTTGATCAGGTAATTTCACGCGCGTTCGCAAGCCTGGTGGACTTTGTCACCCTGACCCGTGAACTACCCACAGCGAACGGACAGTGGTTGGCCATGAAAGGCCCAGGTGCTGATGATGAGTTGCGTGAACTGCCCAGCGGCATTCGACTGCAAACACGTCACCTGCTAAAAGTGCCCTTCGATACAGCCGAGCGACAGCTGTTGATTCTGAACGTTGATTCTGAACCCCAGGAAGGAGTTGAGTAAGTGAGCCAGATCATTGCCCTGACCAATCAAAAAGGCGGCGTGGGCAAGACCACCTCAGCCGTTAACCTGGCGGCCAGCCTTGCTGCTCTTGATCGTCGAGTGCTGTTGGTGGACCTTGATCCTCAAGGGCACGCCAGCATGGGCAGTGGTATTGATAAACACGAACTCGATAAAAGCGTTCTGGATGTACTGCTCGGCGATGCAACAGCCACCGATACCATCATGCGCGATCTGCCGGTCAAATATGATGTTCTACCGGGTAACGGTGACTTGACCGCTGCGGAAGTCGAGTTGCTGGATCTTGATAAGCGCGAAAGCTGCCTGACTACGGCGCTTGGCTCGGTTGCTGGGAAGTACGATGTGGTGCTGATTGACTGCCCTCCTTCGCTCAATATGCTGACCGTTAATGCGCTGACCGCAGCGGATAGCGTGCTTATTCCGCTGCAGTGCGAGTTTTACGCGCTGGAAGGACTGTCAGCGCTGCTGGATACCGTTGAACAGATCAAGCAAAGCATTAATCCTGATTTGGCGATTGCGGGTATCCTGCGCACCATGTACGACAAGCGCACCAGCCTAACGCGGGAAGTGGACAAGCAACTGCGAGACTTCTTTGGCGATGCGCTGATCAAGACGACGATCCCGCGCAACGTCAAAGTGGCTGAAGCGCCAAGCCACGGAATACCCGTGACGCAATATGCCCGCTTCTCACGAGGCAGCCAGGCGTACCGCGTACTGGCAAAAGAGATGATTCGTCGACTATCGCTATAACGTATTGATCCGTACGAGGGAAAGCGAATGACGCGTAAACGCGCGCTAGGACGTGGCCTGGATGCCCTAATTGGTGCGGGCGCTCGTCGCCGTGACAGCCTGGAACTTACCGGTAGCTCTACGTCGGAAGCTCATGATGAGGCGTCATCCGTGATGGTGGCCTCGGATGCAGCTCCTGAGCGTTTGGAGCGCCTTCCGCTTGGCCAATTAACCCGTGGCAAGTATCAGCCGCGGCGTGATATCCAGCCAGAAGCGCTTGAAGAGCTTGCCGATTCTATACGTGCCCAAGGCGTTATGCAGCCTATTGTGGTGCGTCCTATTGGCGAAGATCGCTATGAAATTATTGCTGGTGAGCGGCGCTGGCGTGCAGCGCAGCTGGCCGAGCTCGACGTTATCCCCGCGGTTATTCGTGAGGTAAGTGACGAAGTTGCCTTGGCACTGGCGCTGATTGAAAATATTCAGCGTGAAAACCTCAATGCCATCGAAGAAGCGATGGCGCTTAAACGGCTGGGTGATGAGTTTGAATTAACCCAGCAGCAGATTGCTGACGCGGTCGGTAAATCCCGCACTCAGGTCGCTAACTTACTGCGCTTGCTGGCGCTGGATCCAGAAGTCCAAACGCTGCTAGAGCGAGGTGACCTGGATATGGGCCATGCACGTGCGTTGCTATCACTTAACAGCGTTCAGCAGCGCCAAGTGGCTCATGAAGTGGTAAATAACGATCTCACCGTGCGGTCCACCGAAGCGTTGGTTAAAAAGGTACAGGCCAGCCAAAGCGTTGAAAAAACGCCAAGCCGGCCAAATAAAACGGCGGATGTCTCGCGTCTAGAAACACAGCTAGGGGAACTGCTTGGCGCACCCGTTTCAATTGACCATGGTAATCGGGGGAAAGGCAAAGTGACCATCCGCTATACAAGCCTTGATGAACTCGACGGAATACTGGCGCATATTAAATAGGCTGCTTATTAATTAAATAGCAGGCTTATTAAGAAAACATTAAAAAGCAGCTAATTTTTACCCTTTGGTCGCAAGTTGTCCCTTAAACACGTTAAATACGAGCAACTTCGGTTGAAGGTGTGATAGCGCTTCCCTATAATCGCGCAAGATTTGTGCAGGTTGCTTATCAACAGCCTAAGCAACCATTCGCTGGCAGGGTGCTGGGCAATGGTAGAACGTGTTGAAACCCAGCGCAGGAAGGCGTATGTCATCCGGCTTTTTACCGCACAGCTAATCGTGACGGTAGTCGGCATGTTGATGGTCTACCCTATAGCGCGCATGCCGGGCGTTTTCTCCGTGGTAACAGGTGCGCTGGTGGCCTTGCTACCCCATGCTTTTTTTATACAGCGAATGGGCATATTGCACAGTAAGCGAACATCGCGCAGCGCTGTTCATTTGTTTCGTGCCGAAGGAGGCAAGTTTGGTTTGACGGTGGCACTGTTTAGCGCAGTGTTCGTAGTAGTGCCCCCCTCAAACCCCGCTTTCTTTTTTAGTGCTTATGTGGCGATTGTTCTGATGCATGGGCTAACGCCGTTGTTTATGCGCAGACATCGCACACTTTATTGAGGTGATATCTCTATGGCCGCAGGAAACGAAGTCTCGACGACTTATTATATCCAGCACCACTTGCAGAACCTGACCTTTGGGCATCACCCGGTGAATGGTTGGTCGCTGGCGCATTCAGCTCAAGAAGCTGGCGAAATGGGCTTCTGGGCGATCCATTTGGATACCATGGGCTGGTCAATCGCTATGGGGGTACTGTTTCTCTGGGTATTCCGTAAGGCGGGAAAAGCCGCGACCACTGGCGTGCCAGGCGGTCTGCAAAACGCGGTTGAAATGGTGGTCGAGTTTATCGACAACCTGACGCGCTCAACGTTCCATGGGCGTAATCCGCATATTGTCCCGCTGGCAATTACGCTATTCGTCTGGATACTGCTGATGAATAGTCTCAAGATAATTCCAGTCGATTACTTCCCGGTACTGTTTAGCAAGCTCGGTGTGGATTACATGAAAATTGTACCTACTACCGACGTAAATGCCACGCTAGGCATGGCGTTGGGCGTATTTGGCCTGATTCTGTACTACAACTTCAAAGTGAAAGGCGTTGGCGGTTTTGTCAAAGAGCTTTCCCTGACCCCGTTTAATCACTGGGCGTTGATTCCTTTCAACCTGGTGTTGGAAATTGTATCGCTACTGGTCAAGCCGTTCAGCTTGGCCATGCGACTGTTCGGTAACATGTTTGCCGGTGAAGTTATCTTCATTTTGATTGCTATGCTGCCGTTTTGGGCCATTTGGGTACTGGATGTGCCATGGGCAATTTTCCATATCCTGGTCGTCACGCTACAGGCCTTTATCTTTACCACGCTCACCATCGTTTATTTGAGCGCGGCGCACGAACACCACTAACCAAGCAACGCTAACGCTTTCATTAACCCACAACCCTTAACCAAAACTTAAACTCAGGAGCAACATCATGGAAATGGTTTATCTTTCGGCTGCCATCATCATCGGTCTAGGCGCACTGGCTACTGGTATTGGCTTCGCTATTCTGGGCGGCAAACTGCTTGAGTCTACTGCACGTCAGCCGGAGCTGGGCGACCAGCTGCAAACCAAAACCTTCATCATGGCAGGTCTGTTGGACGCTGTACCGATGATCGGTGTTGGTATTGCGATGTACCTGATCTTCGTTGTTGCCGGTTAATGATTGCTTTACCGGGCGGTTAACCGCTCGGTTTTGTTTCACTCCGGTCGCCACGAACTTGTCAGAGGTACATCCCTGTGAATATCAACATGACGCTTATCGGGCAGACGATCGCCTTCGCGATCTTTGTCTGGTTTTGCATAAAGTACGTGTGGCCTCCGATCAGCAACGCGCTTAACGAGCGTCAGAAAAAAATTGCTGATGGCTTGGATGCAGCCAGCCGTGCTACTCGTGATCTTGAGCTAGCTCAAGAGCGAGCAGAACAGACGCTGCGTGAAAGCAAGGAACAAGCTTCACAGATCCTTGAGCAAGCCAATAAGCGCTCTGCTCAGATGATCGAAGAAGCCCGCGAGCAGGCCCGCGCAGAAGGTGAACGTCTCATGGCGGGCGCACGCTCTGAAATCGAGCTTGAAGTAAATCGCGCGAAAGAAGAATTACGTGCCCAGGTGTCTCATCTGGCCATCATCGGCGCTGAGCGTGTATTGGAAGCTTCTGTCGATGAAAATGCGCATCGCGAGCTGCTTGATAAGCTGGCTGCCGAACTGTAAGGAGGTGAATTATGGCGGAATTACTTACCGTCGCTCGTCCTTACGCAAAGGCGGCGTTTGAACACGCGCGTGATAATGATGTGCTTGATAGCTGGTCACAGGCGCTGGGTTTTTTGGGCACTGTTGTGGCCGATAGCGACGCTCGACGTCTGCTGGGTAGCCCCAAAATCGAGAATGCAAAGAAAGTTGCCCTTCTGGTTGAGATGCTTCCAGAACCGCAGGGTGATGCACTGTCTCGCTTTTTGGAGGCTGTGGCTGACCAGGACCGTTTAATGGTTCTGCCTTTTATCGCTGAACAGTTTGAGCGCCTGCGCGCTGAACACGAGCAGCGTGTAGAGGTAATGGTAACGTCAGCGTATAAACTGACAGCCGCACAAAAGACCAAGCTATCCAACGCGCTCAAGAAACGTCTGAATCGCGAAATCTCCATTACTACTCAGGTAGATAAGTCGCTCATCGGCGGTGTCATCCTGCGTGCTGGCGATACCGTCATTGACGGGTCGGTACGTGGTCGACTGAACCGCCTTTCCGAAGCGCTAACCGCTTGAGTCTGAGGGACATGGCATGCAGCAATTGAATCCTTCCGAGATCAGCGACATCATCAAGCAGCGAATTGAGAAGCTTGACGTCGCATCTGAAGCTCGTAATCAGGGCACCATCGTAGGTGTTTCCGACGGTATCGTGAAAATTCACGGCCTCGAAGACGCCATGTTTGGTGAAATGATTGAATTTCCTAACAGCGTTTTTGGCATGGTACTTAACCTGGAGCGTGACTCCGTAGGTGCTGTTGTCCTGGGCGACTACCTGCTGCTTGAAGAAGGCATGACCGCGAAATGCACCGGTCGTATTCTTGAAGTACCAGTAGGCCCTGAGCTGATTGGCCGTGTTGTTGATGCGTTGGGTAACCCCATCGACGGCAAAGGCGATATCAACGCTAAAATGACCGACGCGGTAGAAAAAGTAGCGCCTGGCGTTATTACCCGTCAGTCGGTTGATGAGCCGATTCAAACCGGCTTGAAATCCATCGACGCCATGGTGCCGATCGGTCGTGGTCAGCGTGAGCTGATTATCGGTGACCGTCAGATCGGTAAAACTGCCATTGCCATTGATGCGATCATCAACCAGAAAGGCAAAGGCGTTACCTGTGTCTACGTTGCCATTGGTCAGAAACAGTCGACCATTGCCAACGTTGTGCGCAAGCTCGAAGAGCATGGCGCGATGGAACACACCATCGTCGTTGCTGCGGGCGCTGCCGATCCGGCTCCGATGCAGTTTCTCTCCGCGTATTCCGGTTGCACCATGGGTGAGTACTTCCGTGACCGTGGCGAAGACGCGATGATCGTGTATGACGATCTTTCCAAGCAGGCAGTGGCATACCGTCAGGTATCCCTGCTGCTGCGTCGCCCGCCAGGCCGTGAAGCCTATCCCGGTGACGTGTTCTATCTCCACTCGCGTCTGCTTGAGCGTGCGGCACGTGTCAACGTCGACTACGTTGAGAAGTTCACCAACGGTGAAGTGAAGGGCAAAACCGGTTCCTTGACCGCGCTGCCGATCATCGAAACCCAAGGTGGCGACGTTTCTGCGTTCGTTCCGACCAACGTGATCTCGATCACCGACGGTCAGATCTTCCTGGAAACCAGCCTGTTTAACTCCGGTATTCGTCCGTCGATTAACGCAGGTTTGTCCGTATCGCGCGTGGGCGGTGCTGCCCAGACCAAGATCATCAAAAAGTTAGGTGGTGGTGTTCGTCTGGCCTTGGCTCAGTACCGTGAACTGGCTGCGTTCTCGCAGTTCGCTTCTGACCTTGACGAAGCGACCCGTAAGCAGCTTGAGCACGGTCAGCGCGTCACCGAACTGATGAAGCAGAAACAGTATTCGCCGATGTCGGTTGCAGAAATGGCGCTGTCTCTCTACGCCGCTAACGAAGGTCACATGGATGATGTGAGCGTCGATAAAGTGTTGGACTTCGAACGTGCCCTGCACGATTACATGAAGTCTGAGCACGGCGACCTGCTCGACAAAATCAACCAGACCGGCGACTACAACGGCGAGATTCAAGACGGCTTGAAGTCGGGTCTCGAGAAGTTCAAGGCGACTCAGAGCTGGTAATGTCCGGCCCGCCTGTGGGCGGGCTTGCCTACTTTCTGAGAGTCACGAACGAAAGGTAGATCGCTATGGCAGCTGCAAAAGAGATACGCACCCAGATCGGGAGCATCAAAAATACGCAGAAGATCACCAGTGCCATGGAAATGGTGGCTGCATCGAAAATGCGTAAAGCACAAGATCTGATGAAGGCTGGCCAGCCGTATGCCAAGCAGATTCGCAACGTCGTAGGCCACATTGCTGACGCTAACCCCGAATATCGCCACGATTACATGATCGAGCGTAACGAGGTGAATCGCGTAGGCTACATTGTGGTGTCTACCGACCGCGGTTTGTGCGGCGGCTTAAACGTCAACCTGTTCAAGGCCGTGGTGAAAGATGCCCGTGTCTGGAGCCAGGAAGGCGCTGAGCTGGACTTCTGTGCCCTTGGCGCGAAAGGCAGTGCTTTCTTCCGTAACTATGGCGGCAACTTGATTGCAGCCAAGAGCGGATTAGGTGAAGCACCCACGGTCGAGGGTCTGATCGGTAGTATCAAGGTCATGCTCGAAGCGTACGATGAAGGACGTCTTGATCGCCTGTACGTGGTGTACAACGAATTCGTTAACACCATGACGCAACGGCCGGTTGTGCGTCAGCTTCTTCCTCTGTCGCCTGATATGGGCGCAGACGCTAAACATGACGAAGAAAACGCCCGTCCCGAAAGCTGGGACTACCTGTATGAACCGGATGCCAAGGCGTTGCTAGACAGCCTGTTGGTTCGATTCATCGAATCGCAGGTGTATCAGGCGGTAGTCGAAAACGGTGCGTGCGAACAGGCCGCCCGGATGATCGCTATGAAGAGTGCCACTGATAACGCGGGCAACCTGATCGACGATCTGGAGATGGTTTACAACAAGGCCCGTCAGGCCGCCATCACCCAGGAAATTTCTGAGATCGTCGGCGGCGCTTCAGCCGTATAACGCCTAGGGAGCTGCCCAATAAAGCGGCTCCCGGCAGACAGGTTTCATTTGCAGGTTTTTGAGAGGAACCAAGATGAGCGGACGTATCGTACAAATCATCGGCGCGGTGATTGACGTAGAGTTTCCGCGGGACTCTGTGCCCAAGGTCTACGACGCGCTGAAGGTCTCTGAGAAAGAGACTGTCCTCGAAGTCCAGCAGCAGTTGGGCGACGGCGTGGTACGCACCATTGCCATGGGCTCCACTGAGGGCTTAAAGCGTGGCTTGGACGTAGCCAACACAGGTGCCGCGATTTCCGTACCGGTAGGTAAGGAAACGCTGGGTCGTATCATGAACGTACTCGGCGAGCCGATTGATGAAGCGGGTGAGATCGGTGAGCAAGAGCGTATGCCGATCCACCGTAAAGCACCCAGCTATGCCGACCAGGCAGCCTCTAACGAGCTGCTGGAAACCGGTATCAAGGTTATTGACCTGGTCTGCCCGTTTGCCAAGGGTGGCAAGGTTGGCTTGTTCGGCGGTGCGGGTGTTGGTAAAACCGTTAACATGATGGAGCTTATCCGCAACATCGCCACCGAGCACAGCGGCTACTCTGTATTCGCCGGTGTGGGTGAGCGTACGCGTGAGGGTAACGACTTCTATCACGAAATGACCGAATCCAACGTTATCGATAAGGTATCGCTGGTTTACGGTCAGATGAACGAGCCGCCCGGTAACCGTCTGCGCGTTGCGCTGACCGGTCTGACCATCGCTGAAAAATTCCGTGATGAAGGCCGCGACGTTCTACTGTTCGTCGATAACATTTACCGTTACACCCTGGCCGGTACAGAAGTATCTGCACTGCTTGGCCGTATGCCGTCTGCGGTGGGTTATCAGCCGACGCTAGCCGAAGAGATGGGCGTTCTGCAGGAACGTATCACCTCGACGAAATCGGGCTCAATCACCTCCGTACAAGCGGTATACGTACCGGCGGATGACTTGACCGATCCGTCTCCGGCAACCACCTTCTCGCACCTGGACGCGACCGTTGTACTGGCCCGTTCCATTGCTGAGCTAGGTATCTACCCGGCCATCGATCCGTTGGACTCTACGTCGCGTCAGTTGGATCCGCTGGTGGTAGGTGATGAGCATTATGCGGTTGCTCGTGGCGTGCAGAACGTTCTGCAGCGTTACAAGGAACTGAAGGATATTATCGCCATTCTGGGTATGGATGAGCTGTCTGATGAAGACAAGCTGGCCGTTTCTCGGGCGCGTAAAATTCAGCGTTTCTTGTCGCAGCCGTTCTTCGTTGCCGAGGTATTCACTGGCTCACCCGGTAAGTATGTTTCTCTGAAAGATACTATCCGTGGCTTCCAGGGCATCCTCAATGGCGAGTATGACGATATGCCGGAACAGGCCTTCTACATGGTCGGCTCCATCGACGAAGCGGTCGAAAAAGCCAACCAGATGAAGAAGTAATCCCGTCCATTAGGGGGATTCGCTATGGCGAATAGCTTCACTTGCAATATCGTCAGCGCAGAGGCATCTATCTTCTCAGGCAGTGTTGAGCAGGTAGTTGCTTCCGGGATGATGGGTGACCTGGGTATTTTGCCGGGTCACGCCCCGTTACTGACGGAGCTTCAGCCGGGCCCGATTCGTGTCATTCACGATAATGGCAAGGAAGAGAACTTCTTTGTCTCGGGTGGCTTTATGGAAGTCCAGCCGGATGTCGTTACGATTCTGGCAGACGCCGCAACGCGGGCCAGCGACCTCAATGAGGCCGCTGCCGAAGAAGCGCGTCAGGAAGCGCTGAAAGCCTTTAATGAGAAGTCATCGGAGCTGGATTATACCCGTGCCTCCGCTGAACTTGCCGAAGCCGTTGCACAGCTGCGTACGATCCAGCAGCTGCGCAAAAAGGCAGGTAAAGGCTAACACTACGCGGTAAGCGTGAATAAAACGCCCCTTGAACCCGTTAGGGTTTAAGGGGCGTTTTTTTTGTCTGGTACACTTGTCATAAGCATTTAGTAGCATAATGCTTGTCAGCACTGACTCGTCTGCAGAGAAGGAGAACGCGATGTCATTGAACGATGAAATCTTGCAGGAATTAAAAACCGAGCTGCTTGACGAGCTGGTCAAAGAGGAACCGAAAAGAGAGCTATTATCCGAACGCTTGGCCGAAATTCGTTCGGCAGATATTGGTGAGGTGCTTGAAGAGCTTATCGAGGAGGACGAAGAGCTGTCCGCAGCGCTTTCAGTGCTCGATATACTTTCTACAGAACGCGCCGCTAATGTGCTTGGCTACCTGCCAGGTGAAAGTCAGCTGGAAGTCGTGGGTGAGCTAAAGGACACCCAGGTACTTAAGCTGTTGGAAGAGATGGGCTCTGACGAACGGGTGGACCTGTTCAATCTTCTGGATGAAGATCGCCGAGAAGCGCTGTTACGGCGCATGGCACATCAGGAGCGGGAAGATCTCAAGCGGCTGGCAGGCTACGAGGAAGGCACTGCAGGCGCCATTATGACCTCTGACTATGTGGCGATAGCCAGTGGCATGACGGTGTCTCAGGCAATGATGCGCGTACGCCAGACTGCTCCGGATGCAGAGACGGTCTATCAGCTCTATATCCTGGACAACGATGGCAGGCTGATTGGCACGATGTCCCTGCGTCAGTTGATGATTGCCAGGCCCGGCGCGTTGGTTGACGACATCATGATCAAGGATGTGATCAGCACCGCCGTGGATGAAGCGCAGGAAGAAGTAGCTCGCATCGTGGCTCGTTATGACCTCTTGGCGCTGCCGGTGATTGATGCCGAAAACCGTATGGTGGGTATCGTTACTCACGATGATGCGATGGACGTGGCGGAGTCGGAAGCCACCGAAGATATCCACAAGGGGATGTCGATTGGCCAGTTGGAAGATGGCGTTAGCCGTGTATCGCTGTGGAGTCTGTACCGTAAACGGGTGACGTGGCTGGTAGTACTGGTCTTTGCCAACCTGTTTTCCGGTGCGGGTATTGCTCACTTTGAAGATATTATTGCCGCCCAGGTGGCGTTGGTATTCTTCCTGCCCTTGTTGATTGGTAGTGGCGGTAACGCAGGCGCTCAGGCGGCAACGCTGATGGTTCGCGGTATGGCAACCGGTGATGTAGGCGTTAAGGACTGGAGTAAAATGCTCGGCCGAGAGCTGTTGGTAGCTGGCTCCTTGGGGCTTACCATGGCCATCGCCGTCGCCCCTATCGGTATACTGCGTGCAGGCAACGAAGTCGCTATTATCGTCTCCCTCAGTATGGTCACTATCGTACTGTTTGGCAGCCTGCTGGGCATGTGCCTGCCGTTTGTACTGGAGCGCTTCAAGGTCGACCCGGCAGCTGCCTCTGCGCCGCTGGTCACCACCTTGATTGATGCCACCGGGGTATTGATTTACTTCTCTATTGCAACGGCAATTCTTACTAGCTTATAGAGAACAGCCGGCTAGCGCTGCACCCAGCCACGGCGGATAAGCGGCGCGAACAGCCAGTGATAAAGGCGCTTGGCGACGTGCTCATAAACCGGTAGCACTAGCCAGGCGCGGTTGATACCCACCAGCACGGCCATAACGGCTGACAAAAGGGCAGCACCTGCCATATCCTGGGGAAAGTGGACGCCCAAAAAAATCCTTGCCCAGCCGACGGGAATGGCCAAGAGCAGAAGAAGGCTGCCGATACGTCGGGTGTAGCGATGCAGCATCAAGCTAAAGGCCATGGTTAGAATGATCGTTAGATGATTACTGGGAAAGGCTGGGGTTGGCGCATGGGCCATCAACGTGGTGCCTACCGGTACCGCAAAGGGTCGGGGCATCGGCCACAGCATCCCGATGATGCCACTTATCGCTAAGGCCAGCAGCGTCGCTATCAGTGCCTCCAGCAGCGGCTGCTTGAGCTGTTCACCGCCGCGCAGCCAACCGACTACCAGCAGCGCAGGTAGTAGCCACATCAATTCAACGGCGCATCCATGAGCAAACATGACCAGCCAGGCAGGGGTGTCAGCGGCGGCGTTGAGCCTTTCAAACAAGGTAAGGTTAAGCGCATTCATTACGTACTGAAACCATAAGGCCCGTCAGGTGGTTGAGTATTTGGCGTTTATCGAACGGCTAGCGCATCGCGCTACTGGCCGCTCGGGTGATAAACATGACTTCCACATGGCCGAGCCACTCAATATCACTGGCGAGTGCCTTGAGTTGGCTAGCCAAACATTGCGGGGGCTGATGTACCGCATCGCCGATAATTAAAGATACGGATACCTTGTCATCCAGATAGTGCAGTTGAAGCTCGTTTAACGTGCGCCACACCGGATGCGCGTACCAGCGTTGATCAAGCGCGGCCTCAACCTCCGGACGTAGTGGCAGGCCGGGCATTCGGCTGGGGTCTCCTTCTCCAGCGTCATCTTCAGGGTCAACATGGAAAATAACGTCGGTGAGTAGCGGAAACTCATGACGTAAACGGCGGCTGACCTCATTACCTATCTCATGGGCTTCTGAAACGGTGATTTTAGGCCCGACCACGACATGCAAATCCACCATTACCCAACCTGCTGATTGGCGAGTGCGAAGGTCATGCACGCTATCCACGCCTGGTACGCTACAAGCTACGTCGTGCATTTGGCGTTGGGTGTCTTCAGGCAGTGCGGTATCGACTAATTCCCGCGCAGATTCCCACAGTAAATCCCAACCAACCTTGCCTACGAGCAGGCCAACCACAATGGCGGCGACGGCATCCAGCCAACCCAATCCAAACTGAGCACCAATCAGTGCGACCAGTACCACCGCAGTAGAAAGGGCATCGCTACGAGAGTGCCAGGCATTAGCCTCCAACAGCTTGGATTTTACCCGCCTGGCGACGCGCATGGTGTAGCGAAAAATCCACTCTTTACTGATCAGCGCAATAAACGTAATCACAATCGCCACTATGCCAGGCGCGGTGACTTCTGTGCCACTAAACAAGCGGTCCAGGCTTGACCAGGCAATACCACCTGCCACAAAGATCAGTACGCTACCCAACAGCAGTGTAGTGAGTGTTTCGATGCGCCCGTGACCATAGTGATGGTCATTGTCGGGCTCCTGACGCCCGTAATGAATGGCGGCCAGTACAAAGCCATCGGTGATTAAGTCAGAGAGCGAGTGGATGCCATCCGCAATCAGTGCGGCAGAACCCACCCAAAAACCTACCGCCACTTTGACAATACTAAGCACACTATCCAACCAGGCACCTATATAGGTGACGCGCTTGGCTTCCTGATTATCTAGCTCGTGGTTGGGAACCACTGGCGTTTCAACGGTCTGAGTCATGGAATACCTGACAAGGGAGCGCTTTCAATAAAGCATTATTGTAGCGCACTGCAATATGATCTCTTAAGCCCTTTACTTCTAAGTAGGCTAATACGCAATGCAAAACGATGGTAGGCATGGCGGACAATCCCCTAATGGAGGTGTATCCTTATGCGCCATTGTCATTCAACCACCCTTTTGATGTATAGGATGACCCATGGAGTGGCTACAAATAGTGGTACTTGCCGCTGTGCAAGGGATAACGGAATTCTTACCTGTCTCAAGCTCGGCGCACTTGATTTTAGTACCCGTATTAACCTCTTGGGAGGACCAAGGGCTTGCTTTTGATGTCGCACTCCACTTGGGCAGCTTAAGCGCGGTGGTGATCTATTTCCGGCATGAAATTTGGCAAATGATAGCGAGCAGCCTGGCAGCGCTGCGTGGCCGGGGGATCAATAAAGATGCCCAGCTCGCGATCTGGGTCACGCTTGCCACGCTACCTGTGTGTATCATCGGTTTTCTGCTTCGTGATGTTATCTCGGTGTATATGCGCTCCACGGTTATCATCGCGCTCAGCCTGATTGGCTTTGGCCTGTTACTGGGGTACGCCGACTGGAAAAAACGCGGTACTCGCAGTGAATACCAAATGCAGCTAAAAGATGTGCTGATCATTGGCGGCGCCCAAGCGCTGGCACTCATTCCTGGCACATCACGCTCAGGGATTACCATCACAGCCGCCCTTCTGGTAGGTATGAGTCGTGAAGGGGCTGCGAGGTTCTCCTTTTTACTTTCCATTCCGGTGATCGTATTAGCCGGTGGGTTAGAAGCCGTTGAACTTTTACATCAGCCCCAGTCAGTCGATTGGCTATCCATGGCGGCCGGAACGCTATTGTCCGGTGCTATCGCGTACCTGTGTATTCACTATTTCCTCGTTATTATTAAAAAAATGGGGATGCAGCCTTTTGTTGTTTATCGCGTACTGTTTGGTGCGTGGCTCCTCTGGTTTTTTCACGTTTAGAGTAAGCTCATGACCCTATTTATGCCTGAATCAACACGGTTAACAGTAAAAGCGGTATGCGTTATGTCGCTGTTACTACTGGTTGGCTGTTCGGAAAAAGATCGCCCTTTGGAGTCGCCAGTCAGTTTAGAGGGCGGTATCTTTGGCACGTTTTATCAGGTAACCATTAGTGACCCGTTAACCCAGGAGCAGGCCAGCGATCTGGAAGCCGGTTTTTTGGAAGAGCTTGAACGTGTCGATGTGTCCATGTCGACGTATAAAGATGACTCTGAACTAAGCCTGTTTAACCAGGCACCGCTCAATGAGTGGCAGCCACTTTCCAACGAGCTGATTGAAGTACTGGCGATAAGCCGCTCGGTGTCTGAACAAAGTAACGGCGCGTTTGATACGACCGTTGGTGCTCTGGTCAATTTATGGAGTTTTGGTCCTGAGGCTCGCCCAAAAGAAGTCCCTTCGGAACAACAGTTGGCCGAGCGCTTGGCCGAAGTGGGCTTTGATGCTGTAGCGATCGATACTCAGGCCATGCAGGCGCGCCGTGAGCGCGACGTTTATGTGGATCTTTCCGGTGTCGCCAAGGGGCATGCAACCGACCGCGTGGCAGCGTACCTAAACCAGCAAGGGATACAGGGTTATTTAGTCAACCTGGGTGGAGATATGCTGGCGCACGGCTATCGTGATGATCAAGAGACACCTTGGCGCGTAGGTATTGAAACGCCGCAAAACGGCGCGCCACAAGCACAGCATATTGTGCCTCTTCACGATATGTCGGTAGCGACCTCTGGGGATTACCGCAATTACTTTGAGGCTGATGGGCAGCGCTTTTCACATACCATTGATCCACGTACCGGGCGGCCTGTCTCGCATAACCTTGCATCGGTATCGGTTTTCCATCCATCCAATGCCTGGGCCGATGCCTGGGCCACCGCGTTATTGGTAGAAGACAGCGATACGGGTATGGAAGTGGCCGTTGCGCATCATCTGAGTGTATTAATGCTGATCCGTGATGGCGACCAGTGGCAAAGTATTGCAAGCCCTGCTTTTGTTGATGCATTTGGTGAAGAACTCATCAATGAAAGCGGTATTGGTCAGTGGGCGTCTCCTAACGTGCGTCACGCAGAAGAAGGGTAATGAGAATGCAAAAAGCGCTTGATGTAGTGATTCTCGCAGCGGGTAAAGGCACGCGGATGCGTTCACAAATGCCGAAGGTGCTTCACTCCTTGGCGGGCAAACCCATGGTGTCGCACGTGCTGGAAACAGCGGCGAGCCTAAGCCCTGCACGCACGCAGGTCGTCATTGGTCACGGCGCTGAGCAGCTGCGTCACGCATTGGCGGATGAAAACGTCACGTTTGCCGTGCAAGAAGAGCAGAAAGGCACGGGGCACGCCGCCGCTCAAGCATTGAAGGAACTTGGTGATGGCAATGTTTTGATACTGTATGGCGACGTACCGCTCATTCAAAGCGAAACGCTGACAGCACTTTTGGCCCATGTGAACGAACAACAGATGGGGTTGCTGACGGTTACGCTGGACGATCCAGCGGGGTATGGCCGTATTGTGCGTAATGCGGCGGGCGATGCAGTGGCGATTGTAGAGCAAAAAGATGCCAACGACGCCGAGCGTGCCATCACCGAATGCAACACCGGCATCATGGCGATGACCAGTGCCCAACTGGCGCGTTGGTTGCCTAAACTTTCTGCTGACAATGCTCAGGGTGAATACTACCTGACCGATGTGATCGAAATGGCAGCTAAAGAGGGGATTAAAGTCTGCACCGAGCAGCCAGCTCACGCCGTTGAAGTAGAAGGGGTTAATAACCGTGCCCAAATGGCGCGGTTAGAGCGCGTTTACCAAGCGCGCCAAGCGGACCAGCTAATGGAACAGGGCGTGGCACTGGCTGATCCTGCAAGGATCGACGTGCGCGGAAGCCTCACCTGTGGTCACGACGTGTTTATTGACGTGGGCTGCATTTTTGAAGGTGACGTGACGCTGGGTGATGGCGTTAGTGTAGGGCCTTACTGTGTGATCAAAAACAGCACTATCGGTGCTGAAAGCATCATTGATAGTCACACTGTTATTGATCAAACAAAGACGGCTGGCCATAACCTGGTGGGCCCTTATGCGCGCCTGCGCCCGGGGACGCGCTTGGCGGTTAACGCCAAGGTGGGGAATTTTGTAGAAACCAAAAACGCCGAGGTAGGCAAGGGTAGCAAAATTAACCACTTAAGCTATGTTGGCGATGCACGCTTGGGGCGCGACGTTAATATAGGTGCCGGTACGATTACGTGTAACTATGACGGCGCTAACAAACATCACACCGAGATAGGCGACCATGCCTTTATTGGCTCTAACAGCGCACTGGTGGCTCCGGTTACCGTAGGGGCAGGCGCGACCATAGGCGCTGGCTCAACCATTTCAAAAGATGTCCGTGAGCATGCCTTAGCTGTGACGCGAGGCAAGCAGCTGGAAAAGGCCGATTGGGTGCGTCCTGTTAAAGCTGGCAAGTAAACGAGTGGTACATCGATACCTTTAATTTATCCTGGGAGAACGGTTTATGTGTGGCATCGTCGCTGCTGTAGCGCAACGTAACGTGCAAGACATACTGTTGGAAGGGCTTAAGCGCCTGGAGTATCGCGGTTACGATTCAGCGGGCATGACGGTGTTGAACGATCATAACCAGCTCACTCGTCATCGCGCAGTTGGTAAGGTCGCAGCCCTTGAGAGTGAGCTGAATAGTGCGCCGCTGCCGGGAGCTTCGGGGATTGCTCACACGCGCTGGGCAACTCACGGAAAACCTTCAAAAGCCAATGCCCACCCGCACCATAGCGGTGACTGCGTCAGCGTGGTGCATAACGGCATTATTGAAAACTACGAATATATAAAAGAGACGCTGCAGGCAAGTGGCTATACGTTTAGCTCGGAAACCGACACCGAAGTCATTGCTCATTTGTTGGCAGACAAGTTGCAGGGTGGTCTCAGCTTGTTTGAGGCAACCCAGCAAATTGTGAACGGCCTGGGCGGTGCGTATGCGCTGGGCGTTATGAGTATTAAGGAGCCGGGCGTAGTCGTAGGTGCACGCCAGGGAAGCCCGCTGGTGGTGGGGGTGGGTATGGGTGAAGCGTTTTTAGCCTCAGACCCACTTGCCTTGCTACAAGTAACGGATCGCTTTATTTATCTGGAAGAAGGCGATGTGGTCGAGCTGAGCGAAAAGGGTGCTATCCGGATTGTCGATAAAGATGGCAGCTCAGTCACACGGTCGGTACATGTTTTTGAGCATGGCGATGGTGTTGCCAGCAAAGGCAATTACCGCCATTACATGCTTAAAGAAATCTTCGAGCAGCCCACCGTGATTGAGGCGGCCCTGGAAGGGCGCTTGAGCGCGGACAGTGTGTTGGTCGAGAGCTTTGGCCCTGATGCTCAAGCGCTTTTCCAGAAAACCCGCCAGGTCCATATCATTGCCTGTGGCACCAGTTATCACGCGGCGATGGTGGCCCGCTACTGGCTTGAACGTTATGCAGGCGTGCCGGTACAGGTTGAGGTGGCCTCCGAGTATCGTTACCGCCATCCGGTCGTACCTGCCGATACGCTGTTCGTAACGCTCTCCCAGTCGGGTGAAACCGCTGACACGCTGGCGGCACTGCGTTTTGCCAAGACCCTGAACTATGTCGGCTCGCTGGCTATTTGCAACGTACCGGGAAGCTCCCTGGTGCGTGAATCAGATATGACACTGATGACCCGTGCAGGCCCGGAAATTGGCGTTGCCTCCACCAAAGCGTTTACCACTCAGTTGGTGGCACTATTGCTTCTGACGCTGGCGATTAGCAAAGCGAAGGGGCAGGAAGAGCATGTGGGTATTGTGAAGGCGCTGCATTCGCTTGCTGATATCTGCCAACAGGTATTGATGCTGGATGGTCAGATTGAGCAGCTCTCCCAGGCGTTTGCTGAAAAGCACCATGCGCTGTTCTTGGGCCGTGGTGCGCACTACCCGATTGCGCTGGAAGGCGCGCTTAAGCTTAAGGAAATCTCTTATATTCACGCAGAAGCCTATCCGGCTGGTGAGCTTAAGCACGGCCCGCTGGCGCTGGTAGATAGCGAGATGCCGGTGATATCCGTCGCACCCAATGACGACCTGTTGGAAAAACTAAAATCCAACCTGCAGGAAGTCCGTGCCAGGGGTGGCCAGCTATTTGTATTTGCCGATGAGAACGTGGGTATCAAGCCGCATGACAATATCCGGGTCATTGAGCTGCCGCATATTCACGAAGCCTTGGCACCGCTTTTATATACACTTCCTCTCCAGCTTTTGAGCTACCACGTTGCAGTACTTAAAGGCACCGATGTTGATCAGCCGCGTAATCTGGCGAAAAGCGTGACGGTCGAGTAAACCACTGCCGCCTGGTATCAAATGGTTCGTTGAAGGCTCTTACGGCAATACCCTAAAGGTTGGATGAAGTGTCCAACCTTTAGGAGCGAGAATGGTTCGCTGGTTAGTATGACGTTCAGTGTTACCCGTCTATTATTCTACGTTTTCGTTCGCTTCTAACGCGTACCGAGCCTCGAAAGTGGCGAGAGCACCGCGTGCCACACTTTTTCTTCCAAATGCGGCAACTGGCTTTTCTCCAGCTCGGTTAGGCCGTACTCATCCGGGGTTTTCAGAACGTCATGGAATTTGACGATACGGCAGTCGTAGCTGTCATCATCACGTTTTGCATTGGCAATATAGATGGGTAAGGCTTTAAGGTTTGCCAATTCTATAGCATCGTAGACCTTCACAATGTCGAATTTAACAATATAGGCAAGCTTTGAATTGCGGCTTTCCGGGTGATAGCTGACGAAGTCACCGAACGCGTAAACCACCAGTGCATCTTGCTTGCCTTCGCGCGGGATAAGTTCCGCTGGCTGGCTGACATGGGCGTGATTGCCAAGAATCGTGTCAACGCCGCAGTCAATCACCTTCTGAGCGGCTCTCCTGATATTCTCATGGGGGTACATCTCAAACTCCCACCCCCAGTGGCAGTAGGCGATAATCCAGTCCGCGCCCTTCGCTTTCGCTGCCACGACCTGCTTCTCAATAAGTGAGTAATCAGGTGCTGGATCTGCATCATTGAATCGAACGACATTAACCAGATAGGGCATATCGGCGGGAATATCTTTTTCGTAACCATTGAGGTCGAAGGTATATGCCAGCAAGGCGATCTTGATGCCGTTTTTATTAACCACGACGACATCATCCTGGTCAGCTTGGCTAGCGGCTGTGCCGGAATAGTAGGCCTCTGAATCTTCAAGTACTTTCAGGGTTTCCTTGATGCCTTCTACGCCCCCGTCCATGGCATGGTTGGTTGCCGTGCTGAAATAGTTGATTTTGGCTTCGTTGCGAAACTTCTGGAACATTGCCTCAGATGTATTCATGCGCGCGGGTTGGCCAGGAGACTGGATACGCCCCACGGTATTATTTTTATCAATAGTGGACTCCAGGTTGGCGCTTACGATGTCGGCAGTACTGTAGAAGTTATTGATATCATCAAAAAGACGCTGTGTATTGTTTGGGGTCAGTGCGTCCACAGCAAGTAAATCTCCTGCGCATGATACGGAGGCGCTTGCATAGGGCCCCTCTGTAGAACGTAGGTTTAGAAACTGAGACGCAAAAAAGTCCTCTAACTCCGACCCGGTTTCGGCAGCTTCAAGTTGATTGAACCAGTAGCGGTAAAGCCATTTGAGCTTTTGGAAGGAGTTTTCTGAAATATCATAAACGCCGGTTTCAGGCTGTGGGTAGTGGAACTCGTCGTAGAAAATATAGCTTATCAGGAGAAGTGCTTGTCGGATTAAGTCTCGCCTATTTGTTTTAATTGTGTCGATAATATCTTTAGGTGGCAGTTCTTTAGGCATTACGCTTTCAATATCATTAAGCGTAATGCCTCTACTTAAAAGGTTAGGATCAGCCAATAGTGGCTGAAGCATCGCCAGGATCTGTGTTGGCCTCTTTGCTACCATCCAGCCGCAAAGCGCCCGAAAGAGCTCCTCTTCCTTTGGAGTGATGGTTTCGGGCATGTCTAAGTCACCATGTGCTGCGCTCTGCAGCGTTGCGAGCACCTCATCTTCATTCTCCTCAAGGTAATCCTTAAGTTTTTTCAAGATGTCATGGATATTGTCTAGATATGCATCCATCAGCGAGCTCCTTTTTTGCTTGATAGTCTTTTTAACAGGAGGGTATCTGCTCTTTAAGTACACGGGGGTACTTATCCAGCGGGCTATCGCGTTAGTGAGAGCGTGTTTATTAACGATGCAAGCGATTGATACAACAAGAAATAAAAATACGGTGGCGTTACACACACTAGGTTCTGTACGAAAAGTCGGCTCGCAAGCAGAGGCCTATGCACGCCACGCAT
>NZ_FUKM01000057.1 GCF_900163645.1 Halomonas citrativorans
ATGCAGCTATTGCATGGGAAAACTTAGCAGATATCACTTTTCGTACAAAACCTAGCATCTTGTCTTAAGTAACACCGGTGTTGTTATAGATGCTGAGTTCGATGTATGACATATAGAAACACCTTAGCGGAAAGCTCTGGTGTTGCACTCAGTTTCTGCGGCTAAGCCCTATAAAACAGCGTTATAAGGTGCGACAATTAGGCGCATCTTGCGAGTCAGCGCTGCGTTGCAGCAGTTTATTAGCGTGCTTATCATGGTGGCACGCTCTCTCCCCACACCTGTCAGGATCACGCTGTCATGAAACCACAAAACGTCCTTGCACCTCGGCTCTCAGCTCGCCGGGTCGCTTGGTTGTTGATTGCTCTCTGTGCTGTTGTCTTTCCTTCTCTCTCTTATGCCGATGCAGGTCCACTGAATTTAACGCTCTCTCTTGCCGGTATTACGTGTGTTGGCATCTTTGTACTTGCCTATGCGCTGGTAATGTCTGAAGAGCTTCTCCACATGCGTAAATCCAAGCCAGTTCTGGTAGCGGCGGGGCTTATTTGGGCCATCGTGGCATGGGTGTATGTGCAGGCCGGTATGCCTGAAGAGGCAGAAATCGCCTTTCGGGAAACGTTGCTCGAATACACCGAACTACTGCTGTTTTTGCTGGTGGCGATGACCTATATCAACGCCATGGAAGAGCGACGTATATTTGACGCATTGCGTGCCTGGTTGGTGCGCAAAGGGTTTAGCTACCGCAGCCTTTTTTGGATTACCGGTTTTCTCGCATTTGGTATTTCTGCGATAGCCAACAACATGACCACGGCTATGCTGATGTGCGCGGTAATCCTGAAAGTGGCTGAAGGTGATAACAAGTTTATTAGCCTGTGCTGCGTTAACGTGGTGGTGGCCTCCAATGCTGGCGGCGCATTTAGCCCGTTTGGGGATATCACGACGTTGATGGTTTGGCAGGCAGGACAAGTGCCGTTTAGCGGTTTCTTTGTACTGTTATTACCCGCTATCGTTAACTTTATGGTGCCTGCGGTCATCATGAACTTCTTTATTGTTAACCGCCAACCGGCAGCACTTACTGAAAGCGTCTGGCTCAAGCGGGGCGCACGCCGGATCATTGCGCTGTTTTTGCTGACCGTTGCCATCTCCGTACTCTGCCACTCGGTTCTACACCTGCCGCCTGCAATGGGCATGATGTTTGGTTTAGGACTACTGCAGTTTTTTGGATACTACCTGCGGCGCAGCCTGCCGCGCTCGTTAGAGCGTAAGCGGGTACGTTATTCACGCCGGGGCGACTGGAAGAAACTGGAGCAGTTAGGCAGTGTGGTGCCGTTTGATATCTTTAGCCGTATCGCGCGTTCTGAGTGGGATACGTTGCTGTTCTTCTACGGCGTCGTACTGTGTGTGGGCGGGCTTGGCTTTATGGGGTATTTAAGCCTGCTGTCTGAAACGCTCTACGGCAGTTGGAATCCCATCTGGGCTAACGTTGTGTTGGGGCTGATTTCAGCCGTGGTGGATAACATTCCGGTAATGTTTGCCGTGCTTTCCATGGCGCCCGATATGTCTGAAGGCAACTGGCTACTGATTACGCTTACCGCCGGTGTTGGGGGAAGCCTGCTCGCCATGGGGTCAGCGGCTGGCGTTGCCTTGATGGGCCAGGCACGGGGTATTTATACCTTTATGGTTCACTTGCGCTGGGTGCCGGCTATTTTTCTGGGTTATGCCGCTAGTGTAGCGACACACTTATTTATCAACGCCTCCATGTTCTAGCGGTTGGGTGTTAATCTTTAGGGATTAACACGGTATTGATAGAACACTAAAAAACGCCCCTTACCGTTTTTGGTAAGGGGCGTTTTAGATGATAAATACGTTTAACAACAGCTAACGGATACTTTTCAACTTACAGGTCGTGGCCGGTAATCACTTGGCAAATATCGGCAAAGCTGCTCGCTACGGGAACCACCGTACTGACTTGCTTACCCACGGTGTTTTGAATATCGGTGGCTGATATTAAGCCACGAATGGTCAGTGCGTTATGATCGTCGTACTGAGTGATTAACAGGTGCTGTTCAGTCACGTCTTCCATGACCAAGACAAGGTCTTCAATCGTCAGCGCCGAGAGCTGTTCCAGCGTCATCGCACTTAGTTTGTCCCAGGATGTCATGATCATATCCGCGGTTATTTCGTCGCGGTCAAGATTACGCTGCTGCATGGCCAGATTAATACGGCGTGTGCCGATCAGCTCTTTGGCGGTAAGAATACCGATGCAGTGCTCATTTTTGTCGGTTACAAACAGAAGCCGCACACCGCTATAACGCATTTTGAGATGCGCCTCGTCAACAGGCGTGTCGGCGGCGACTGAATGAGGTTTCAGCGTTTGAAAGTCGGTAAGTACATCCAGCGCTGAACTTTCAGTCGTTAACCGCTTGGCACTCGGCGACTTAAGGCGTGGAGCGGCGCTGAATTTAATTAACGTTTTTGGTGCAAAAGCCACTTGATTCATCAGGGAACCTCCATTTTTATTTGGCCAACTGCTTACTGCCAATCAGCCTGGTACCCTCAGAGTCACAGTTAATTCTTATCGGAACCTTAAGGCTTGAAAACTAACCTTGGCCGCTGTGGCGATTAAGCGTGACCTGTACGCGCAAACCGCCCCCTGGCGCATCATCAAATACCAGGCTGCCCGCATGCTGCGCCACTATCCGTTCCACAATGGATAACCCCAATCCTGACCCAGCGCCGGGGCCTGCGCGGTGAAAGCGCTCTGTAACAGCCTTGCGGGCTGATAAAGGAATCCCCGGGCCTTGGTCATCCACCACTAAAATAATGGTGTTCAATTCCGCCTTAAGCTGCACGTGGATAGTTCCTTGAGGGGGAGAGTGCTGAATGGCGTTGCCCACCAGGTTTTGCACGAGTGTTCCCAAGGTGCCAGGGACTTCGTTTAACGCCCACTGGTCTTGTTCATCAGCCTCTAGCTGCAGCATTTGCTGTTGTTGCTGGGCGAGGGGAAGTAGTTTGGCCAGCGCGTCACGCACCTCAAACAGCGCATCAACAGGGCGTAATGGCAGGCTTGTTTCATCCGGGTCAAGCCTTGCCAGCGTTAACAGTTGGCTGACCAAATGCGTCGAACGGGCAACGCCTTGGCGCAAATAATGAAGCGACTCCTCACGGTCCTGTGGGCTTTCTGCGGTCAGGGCGTTT
This sequence comes from Halomonas citrativorans, assembly GCF_900163645.1. GTDB lineage: Bacteria > Pseudomonadota > Gammaproteobacteria > Pseudomonadales > Halomonadaceae > Vreelandella > Vreelandella citrativorans. The sequence continues at coordinate 3,196 of NZ_FUKM01000057.1, forward strand.
TGGGCATGAAGGTCGAGTACGGCAAGCGGCGTACGCAGCTCATGGGCGGCATCGGCGATAAAACGTTTTTCGCGCTCGCGTAAACGCTGGATGCGCATCAACAGGCGATTGAGTGCACCGGAAATAGTCGCCAGCTCATACGGCAGAGGCGAAAGCTTAAGGGGTTGAAGGTTATGTGGGTCTCGGTTGCGGATTTGTTCTGCCATTCTCGACAGAGGTGAAAGCCCCCAGCCGATGCTCCACCACAATAAAGACGTTAATACGATTAACCCAATAAATTCGGGCAGCAGCGTACGCAGCGCTACCCGCCTGATCAAACGTAAGCGGATGTCGTCACGCTCACCCACGATGACCCTGCGCCCCTCTGCAAGCGAAAGCGTATAGGTTTGCCACGTTTGCCCCTGGTATTGTTGCCGGGTGTAGCCACTTTGCGATGCGGCAAGCGGCGCTAATGGTGCATCGGTTGAGCGCAGCAGTAGTTCATCGCCTTCCCAAAGTTGAAAGACAAGCGCTTCAGGATTGCGCTGCTTGGTTTGCAGCGTATTTTCTACGCTTTGCAGAAGTGCCTGCTGATACGCGGGCGGAATAGGCGCTTGCATGAGTTCACCCAAAAGATGCGCGTGTCGGGCAAGGCTTGCATCGTGCAACTGCTGAATTTCGTGCGTGGCATAACGGTAGCTAACCACGCTAATGACCATAATACTGAGCAGAAACAGCAGCAGTGTGAGCCCTAACGTTCGCCGACGGATAGAGTTCACTGCTCGCCTCCCGGCGGCGCCTTATCCATCACATAGCCAATTCCGCGTACGGTGCGAATCACCTCAGGAAACAGCTTGCGCCGTAAATGGTGAATATGGACTTCAATGGCGTTGCTTTCTACATCCTCATCCCAGCCATAAATCAGGCTGGTAAGTGTATCGCGGGTAAAGACCCGGCCCGGGTGGCCCATAAATTCCTGTAACAGGGTAAATTCGCGTCGTGAAAGGGTAATGACGTTATCCTGATAGCTGACGCTTAGGGTAAGCGGTTCCAGGCGGATGCCGCGACACTCCAGGTGATTATCCAATTGCCCCTGGCTGCGCCTTAGCAGTGCCCGCAAACGGGCCTTGAGCTCTTCCACTTCAAAGGGCTTGACCAGGTAATCATCGGCCCCAGCATCCAGCCCCGCTATGCGGTCATTAATACCGTCACGGGCGGTGAGTACCAATATCGGAATTTGGCTGCCTTGGCGGCGTACCGCCTTGATAATGTGTAGGCCATCCAGACCCGGCAAGCCCAAATCGAGAATGACAGCATCAAACGGCTCAGCCTCTTTAAGAGCCATAAGCGCGCTATTGCCATTATCCAGGTGGTCAACCGTATAGTGTTCCGGCTTGAGCGCCAGGCGAATGCCCGAAGACAAGCTGGCGTCGTCCTCAACCAGCAGTATGCGCATGGTGTCAATTACTCCTGTAACAACGGCCCAGTTAGAAGTAACAAAAGGTAGCATCGTTAGGGGGAGTCAGTCAGGATTAACATCAACGAAAGCAATGCAATGGCGCCATGATTACTAATGAAACCGATAGTCGATAGTGCTTTTGTGAGTATCTGCCCTTCAACGCAGCGCCGGGAAGCCCTGCTGCATCTAGCGGCGGTACATGAGCCGTCCTTACAATCGACGCTGCATACCGCCTTGCAATCGGCCACGCAGGCAGCCTGGGAAGGGCTATGGATCTATCAGCAGCGCGGCCGTATTAGCGGCGCGCTGTGGGTGCAGCCGCTAGCTCACGCCACCGCACAGCTATGGCTTCCTTGCCAGGATGACCCAGCAAGCCAAGCCTTACTAAGCGCTGCTCATGATTGGGTAACCACGCAGGGAATAACGCTTTGCCACGTGGTATTGCCGCCCAGCCACTATGCGTGGGAGGCAACGCTGCTTGCGCATAATATGGTGCGCTTGGCCAAACTACACTATTTGTCCATTACGCTGGCGGCCACGGAGGCGGTACCTTCAACGGATTCGCCAATTCGGCTAGCGCCTTTTAGTGAGCTAAGCACCGCCGCGCAAACTGCCCTGATCGATTCCATTAGCCAAGGCTCGCTGGACTGCCCAGCACTGCGAGAATCACTTTCCAGCGAAGCCCTGCTAGCCGGTTTTTACGACCAGGCACCTACGGCACCGAACCATTGGTATAGCGTTAACCTGGGCGATGAGCGGGTGGGCGTGTTGCTGTTAGCGCCGCGGTCGGCTCACTGCTGGGAGCTTTTATTAATGGGCGTCACGGCGCAATGGCGCAGCAAGGGCATCGGTCGAAACGTGTTAACCGCGGCTTTTAACCTGGCGATTAACCAAGGGGCAAACGAGATGATATTGACCGTCGATGCTCGCAATACGCCCGCTTGGCGCCTTTATCAGCAGGCGGGGTTCATCGGTTATGCCGAGCAGCGTCTGCTTGCCTGGAAAAATGCTTAGCTTATCGCTTCAAACCCATGATGAAACACGAGAATTTCTCTGGCCAAAAGGTAATATTAAGCCTGCTGTTTAATTTCTCTTCTATACTGTTAGCGCGGTATTGAGGAATGCTTCTTTTATTCATGGAGGAAACGTTATGAAAATTTTGCTGTGGATTATTATCTTTATTTTTGCCGTAGGCCTTCTTACCCTTACGGGCGTCTTTAAGCTGATCTTCTAAACGTAGGCCTTTAAATCACCGTTTAGACTCTTTTGTTATTGCGTCACCCGATAGGTGGCTCTCACCTATCGCCCTCTGGCTATCTGTGAAAAAAAAGATATTATCTTCCCGGAATTTTTCCTGGAACACGGTTATTGATACAGGATTAAACGCCGCTATTATGGCGATAAACGCCAAGGGGGCAGGGTGAGTTTCAAATGTATGCTGGGCGGGATAGTCGCGTTAGGGGTGCTATCGAGCGCCGCACTTGCTGATGCAGAGGCCGAGGATGCAGCGCTTGCCGAGCGCCTTGCGCCAGTTGGTAAGCTTTGCCTGCAAGGACAAACATGCCAACGTGCGGTGGCCCAGCCTGAACCTGATGCTTCCTTGCCAGAGGAGCCTGAATCGGAAGATATCGCCGCCCATTACGATGGTGAAGCGCTGTACGCCAAGGCTGGCTGTGGCGCCTGCCATGCGGCAGGCATTGCGGGCGCTCCGGCAACGGGCGATAACGCCGCCTGGGCCGCACGGCTCGCTCAAGGCACTGACACGCTTTACGCCAACGCCATTAAGGGGATTGGCGCGATGCCACCCAAGGGCGGCCGGTTTAATTTCAGCGATGATGAGATCAAGGCAGCGGTCGACTACATGATCGAAGAGGTCGAATAACCTATCCACAGGCGGTTTCGGTGATCCGCCTGTGGATAGTTTGGTCTGGTCGTTACCCCAACAGAGAGCGCAGCCCGGCAATTGCATCCTTGCCGCGCGCCTGCTTCTTGTCCGGGTCCTCTTTATCCGCCCGACCTTCCCACTCCAGGTCTTCCCCGGGCAGTTCATCCAGAAAACGGCTGGGCTGGCAATCCATCAGCTCACCGTAGGCTTTGCGCTGGCGGGCAAGCGTGAGCGTGAGCGTACGCCGCGCCCGGGTAATACCCACGTAGGCCAGGCGGCGCTCCTCTTCCACGGTGCCCATTTCAATGGCATTGCGGTGCGGTAGCAGATCCTCTTCAAGGCCCAGTAGGTAAACATGCGGGAACTCAAGCCCTTTTGATGCGTGCATGGTGAGCAGCTGTACGCGGTCTGAGTCATCCTCTTCGGCCTGCTGTTCCAGGATATCGCGCAGCACCAGCCGGGAAATCGCCGCCTCCACACTGTCGGTTTCGGTCGCCTCTGAGGCGGTATCCTCTTCCGGGTCACGGTTAAGCGACTTTTCCAACTGGTCGATCAAGATCCACACGTTGGCCATGCGCCGTTCAGCAATAGTCGGCGCACTGGCGTTCTGATAAAGCCACGCCTCGTAATCCATATCCCGCAGCATGTCGCGGATGGCGGCAATTGCATCGCCCTGATCCATGCGCTTGCGCACACCGTCAATAAAGTGGGTGAACCGGCTTAACCGCTCGACAGCGCGGGTGGGCAGCGTCTGCTCCAGGCCCATTTCATGACACGCTGCAAACAGGGAAATCGTCCGCTCGGTGGCATAGTTAGCCAGTTTCTCAAGCGTGCCTGGGCCAATCTCACGGCGCGGTACGTTTACTATCCGCAAAAAGGCATTATCGTCGGCAGGGTTGATGAGTAGGCGCAGGTAGGCCATGGCGTCCTTGATCTCATTACGCGAGAAAAACGACGTGCCGCCGGACAGTTTGTAGGGAATTTGGTAATGCTGAAGCTTGAGTTCTAAAAGCCGTGCCTGAAAGTTGCCGCGATAAAGGACGGCAAAGTCGCGCCATTCAGCCTTTTCCTTGATACGCCGAGTCAGCATTTCGCTGGCCACCCGCTCAGACTCTGCCTCTTCATGGCGATTCACGATCACTCGAATCGGTGCACCGTCGCCCATATCCGACCACAAGGTTTTATCGTAGACGTGCGGATTATTGGCAATCAGCGTGTTGGCCGCGCGCAGAATCGTCCCGGTCGAACGGTAGTTCTGCTCCAGCTTGATCACCTTTAGGCGCGGAAAGTCCTCGCCCAGCGTGATCAGGTTCTCGGGACGTGCACCGCGCCAAGCGTAGATTGACTGATCATCGTCGCCCACCACGGTAAAGGTCGAGCGCTCGGCCATCAAAAGCTTCACCAGCAAATACTGGGACACGTTGGTGTCCTGGTACTCATCCACCAACATGTAGTGAATCTTGCGCCGCCACCGCGCCAGTGCCTCGGCATCGTTTTTCAAGAGCACTACGGGCAGTAGAATCAGATCATCGAAATCCACCGCGTTGTAGGCTTTTAGATGACGGTTATAGGCTTCATATACCCGAGCGGCAAAGTGTTCATCGTCATCGGCGGCAAATGAAAGCGCGTCGCTGGGCAGCACCAGGTCGTTTTTCCAGGTGGATATTTTGCTCTGCACGGCATTTATCTGCTCGGCGTCGACCTGGGCGTCCTTGTTCATCAGGTCACGCAGCAGCGCCTTGGCATCTTCCGGGTCGAACAGGGAAAACCCCGGCTTGTAACCCAGCGTCTTCAGCTCGCCACGAATAATATTAAGCCCCAGAGTGTGAAAGGTGGAGACGGTAAGGCCATGACCCTCCTTGCCTTTCAACATTTGCCCTACGCGCTCTTTCATCTCTCGGGCGGCTTTGTTGGTGAACGTGACCGCCGCAATCCGGCGCGCACTCATTCCGCACTCCTGAACCAGATACGCAATCTTGGTGGTGATAACGCTGGTTTTGCCGGAACCCGCGCCCGCTAATACCAGGCAGGGGCCATCAATGTAGCGCACGGCTTCCTGTTGGCGCGGGTTAAGACCTTTAATGCGGCTAAGAATGGATTGCGGGGGCGAGGGCGTCATTAGGCACGTTATCCTTGGCGGTTTTTCATCTACAATCAGGCGTTTCTACGCGCACAACATGGATAGGCAGGTGGTGATGTTTGAAGTAGCGCTGTTTGAGCCGCGTATGGCACCCAATACGGGTAATATTATGCGCCTGGTAGCCAACAATGGCTGTCGTTTACATTTAATCGAGCCGCTGGGCTTTGATCTTGAAGAAAAAAAGCTGCGCCGTGCTGGGCTTGATTACCGCGATCTGGCTAATGTGACGCGTCATGCTGATTTTGCTGCGTTCCAAAAAGCTCTGCCTGAGCGGCGAATTTGGGCAATTACCACCAAGGGTACACGGCCCCACAGTGAGGCAGATTTTGCGGCTGGCGATATACTGCTGTTTGGCTCTGAAACGGCTGGTCTCTCTGCCGAGGTGCATCAGGCGCTGCCAGACGCCCAAAAGCTACGCATTCCCATGCAGCCCAATAATCGCAGCCTAAACCTTTCCAACGCGGTGGCTATTGTGAGCTATGAAGCGTGGCGCCAGCAAGGTTTTGCTGGCGCACTTGCTACTTAGCTAGGCGGCAATACCGTAGCGGTCACGATAAGCGCGCACGGCTTCTGCATAGGCGAGCATTTCGTCACCAGTATGCTCTTCAAGGTAAGTAAGTACTTGCTCAAGCGTGACGATGCTCACCACCGGCATGCCATACTCGGCCTGGACTTCCTGAATGGCGCTCTGCTCGCCTTGGCCGCGCTCCTGGCGGTCCAAGGCAATTATCACGCCGCCTGCACGGGAACCGCTTTGCTCAATCAGGCTCATGACTTCGCGGATGGCCGTACCGGCGGTAATCACATCATCAATGATCAGGATATCGCCCGCCAGTGGTGCACCCACAATGTTGCCGCCTTCGCCGTGGGTTTTGGCCTCCTTACGATTAAACGCGTAGGGCATGTCCTGGTCATGATGATCCGCCAGTGCCGCAGCGGTCACTGCCGCCAGCGGAATGCCCTTGTACGCTGGGCCAAACAGCACATCGGCTTTCAAGTTGCTGTCGACAATGGCCTGGGCATAAAAACGGCCTAACTTGGCTAGTGCGCGGCCGGTCTGGAACAGTCCAGCGTTAAAAAAGTAAGGACTTACTCGCCCAGATTTAAGCGTAAATTCACCAAACTTAAGAACGCCCTGCTCGATGGCAAAGGCGATGAATTCGCGTTGGTAGGGTTGTAGAGTGGTAACCACGGCGTTCCTCATTAGGCGGATGATTTATGTCAGCACAAAGGCGACAATAAAACGCAGGTAAATAGCAAGAATAAGAGGGTCTATTTACCCAAACGTCTAAACGTCGGGTATCATACAGCAGCGACGCAAAAGGGACGATTTATGAAAATTGCCAGCATCAATGTTAATGGTATACGTGATGCCGTCGACCGTGGCTTCCTGGACTGGCTGGCTCAGCAGGACGCCGATGTGGTTTGCGTGCAGAACATCAAGGCAAAAAGTTTTGAATTAGGTGACCATATTCTTTATCCGGAAGGCTATGAAGGCTATTTCCTGGATGCGGAAGAGGATGGATTCGCCGGTGTTGGGCTTTACTGCCGCAAAATCCCCAAGGCGATCATGTATGGCTTGGGTTTTCCGCAGTGCGATCACGAAGGGCGTTTTCTGCAGGCGGATTATGACCGCTTCAGCATTGCCACCTTTTTGATGCCCGATGGCAGCGACCAGAAAGCCAAGCAGGCGTTTATGGAGCAGTACCAGGAGTACCTGACGAAGATGTCGCGCAAACGCCGCGAATACATCATCTGTGGTACCTGGAATGTGGCCCATAAAACGGTCGATTTGGCCAATTGGTCGGATAACCAGCTCACCTCTGGTTTTCGCCCCGAAGAGCGCGCCTGGATGGATCAGGTGCTTGGCCCAACAGGGTTTATCGACACCTTCCGCGAAATAAATCGCGATGCTGGCGAATACACCTGGTGGCCGAAGCTTGACCAAGAGGTGCCACGTAGCCGTCAAGAAGGGTGGCGGATCGACTATCAGTTAGTCGGCCCCAACTTCCGTCGTCACGTGGTCGACGCATGGATTGATAAAGAGGCAACTTTCTCCGAGTACGCCCCGCTAATTGTCGAGTACGATCTCGCCCTTTAAGCATCTTTCCCGCGTCGCCGTTAACCAATGAGCCGACCATGGTCGGCTCATTGCGTTGGTGATTAAACGGTCTAACCGCGAATACCCAGCGCCTCACGCTGATGCTCAAGTAGCTCAGAGCCCGCCTTTTCGGCCAGGTCCAGCATGGCGTTTAGCTCCGTGCGGTTAAACGCGCCTGCCTCAGCCGTGCCCTGTACTTCAATCAGCTCGCCGCTTTCGGTCATCACCACGTTCAAATCGGTATCGGCCTTGCTGTCCTCGGGGTAGTCAAGATCCAGCACCGGTATGCCTTTATAGATACCCACTGAAATCGCGCTGACCAACTGTTTGAAAGGATCGCTTTTAATCTTCCTCTCACGCTGCAGATAACGAATGGCATCCACCAGCGCGACACAGCCACCCGTAATTGATGCAGTACGCGTGCCGCCGTCTGCCTGAATGACATCGCAGTCCACGGTGACCGTGAATTCGCCCATCTTTTTCAGGTCGACCGCTGCCCGCAGGCTCCGACCAATCAAGCGCTGAATTTCCAGCGTGCGGCCACCCTGTTTGCCACGTGTCGCCTCACGCCCACTGCGTGAGTGGGTCGCACGGGGCAGCATGCCGTATTCCGCGGTGATCCAGCCCTGGTTTTTGCCGCGCAGCCAGCGCGGTACGCCCATTTCTACGCTGGCATTACACAGCACTTTGGTATCGCCAAACTCAACCAGTACGGAGCCTTCCGCATGACGGGTATAGTCACGGGTCAGGCGGATCTCACGCAGCTGGTTGGCCTCGCGACCACTGGGGCGAACAACTTCAGGACGCATAGCACCTCACAAAAAGCACTTCACAAAAAGCGCATAACTAGGAAAAGCCTTCCATTGTACACGTCTTAACGTTCAAGCCTGCCCTTATCGGGTAGACTGAGGAAAACGCGTTCTCAAAGGATAATCACCATGGCCACTTTACGTCGCGTACACAGCATGACCGCCTTTGCCCGTGTTGAGGAGGCTGCTTCCTGGGGCACGCTGCACGTCGAAATTCGCTCGGTGAACCAGCGTTACCTGGAACCGCATTTTCGGCTACATGAAAGCCTGCGCGATCTCGAGCCGATACTCCGTGAAGCCCTGCGAACCCGCTTGGCGCGAGGCAAAGTAGAGTGCAGCATACGCTTTGAAAGCTCAGAAACCGTACAGGCCCCTACGGTAAATACCGCGCGCCTGGCCGCGATTTCTGATGCGCTTACGGCTATCCAGCAGCACGTGCCCAGCGCCGTACCGCCCACCACACTTGAGCTTTTAAACCAGCCTGGCGTGATGGAAACCCAACACCTGGATCAGGGCGCCATCAAAGCCGCTGCCAAAACGTTGTTTGAGCAAGCGCTGGAGGAACTCATCGATGCCCGAGCCCGTGAAGGCGACAAACTCGCCGAAATGATTAGCACGCGCCTTACCGCGGTAAGCGAACAGGTCGCAACCGTCAAAAGCCTGTTACCCCAGCTATTAGAACGCCAGCGTGCCCAACTGCTGGAGCGTCTGGAAATGGCCAAAACCGAACTTGACCCCCAGCGGCTGGAAGCTGAGCTGGTACTGGTTGCCCAAAAAGCCGATGTAGACGAAGAGCTCGACCGTCTCACGGCCCATGTTGAAGAAGTCAGCCGCCAGCTCACTCAAGCCGGTCCTAAAGGCCGCCGTCTGGATTTTTTGATGCAGGAGCTAAACCGCGAAGCCAATACACTGTCATCTAAATCCATTGTGGCCGAAAGCACCCGCTGTGCGGTAGAGCTTAAAGTGCTGATTGAGCAGATGCGTGAGCAGATTCAGAATATTGAGTGATGTCGACGCTTGTCTACCATGATCCAGCTTAAGCCACCGCTAGGTGGGTAGTAAAATGCCATGCTACCCATCATTGAGGCAGAATTTCGTGAAAGTGCTACCCCTTTTTGGCACATTTCGGTGTCCGGAATTAGTTGACCACTACAAACAGCGTCTTTTACGCGTCAGTAATTCAAAACGTTGTTTGGAAGGGGGGAAGATGAAAGTAGACGTAACCCTCCAGTGTCGAGAAAAGTCATTTTTAGCTCCTGACACGTGGCGGCTTTTCGGGCCACTCTGAAAGGGCGATTTCGCCCTCGATAGCATCTATCACCACCTCGAATTCCTGCGGGCAGTGTTTCACGCCACACTCCCAGACAACGATGACACGCCATCCTTGAGCCTCTAGTTCGGCCTGTTTACGCGCATCTCTGCGTACGGTCTCGGCGAGCTTGTTCTGCCAGAACTCCTTTTGGCTGGCGGGCGTTGTCGCATAGAAGCAGCCCTCATGGCGGTGCCAAAAGCAGCCGTTCACAAAAAGAGCGACCTGATAAACAGGAATCACAAGGTCTGGTTTACCGGGCAAGTGTTTCGCATGGGCGTCAAAAGAAATATGTCGTTTCTCTAGCTCCGCCTGAACAAACCGCTCCGGGACAGTATTTTTGCCCTTGATAGAAGCCATCATTTTTGATCGGGTGGAACGATCAACAATATCCGCCATGATGGTGCCCGCGAATAAATTCGATGAAGCTGGATAGCGTCTCGACGCTGCCTTGAGCGTAAAACGGCTGCAGCGGCGATGGAATTACCAGCTGAACGCCAGCATCCCGCATTTCCGTAAGCTGATGTTCTGATATGCCGGGTTGAAGGGTAAGCAAGTGCTTTAAAGGAATACGCTTCGCTTCATTCAGAACTTGCCGCCAGCGGTCCTTGCAGGTGGTTTTGACGCCCAGCATGTGAAGTCTTGAAGAAGGGAAATCAGGGTGTTGATACGCCTCACTATCGGGAAACAGGAAGTCCGGCTTTGAGCGCTTCTCGGTTCTGGCACCGCGCTCAAACGGTAACCTGTGCTTGCCAAATATCCACTCCAAGTGGTTCTCCAGGGCGTGCCCGGCTCTGGATTTTCTTCGGTTCTGAACACTGAGAGAGAAGCTGATAAACGCGTCTACATCTTTGGACCACCCGTTGGCATGCTCTACCAGATGTTCACTGACAACGTGCCGCTCCAACTGCTTAAAGAGTATTTCTTCGCGCTCGATCAATGCCATCAACGTATCGTCTGGCGCGGACATGGGATTAATATCATGCTGTAGCGTTTCAAGCGCCAGCCCCGATAGTTGCCGAGTGGTGGGAAATTTCAGGTCGAATCTTTCAAGCAGTAGGTCTAGCCAACTATCCTCATCAGCACCTGCTCTAAGGACGGCTATCCCAGCTTCTTCAGCAATATAGTTGAACAGTGAAACCGGAACCTCGACGCGGGTTGGATCGATGATTTCAAGCGTCGTACCAGGCTCTTCATGCACACCGAACAGCCACAAAAGCTCTGTTCGAAGCTCACTTTCCTGGGGAACGATAACCAGCAGCAGAGACCCATCAGGCCGGTGAGCATAAATCAGGGTGTCGCCCGCCGCCGCAGACTTCAGGGGCTCATTGCTGCTTCTATAGTACAAACGAAACTCTGCACTACGCGCCGGGTCCTTCTCGCGTGCATCGTACCAGGTTAACGTCCCATTCTGAGAGAGCCTGTCGGCGTCATCATCACCCATATAGAGACATGTGCTATCAATCCAGCGCCGCTCACTTCCGAGAATTTGCCGGAGCTTCTGGACACCTTGAAGCTCATGCTGGTTGGACTTTCTGGGGTTAACCTCAACCTCACTCAGCAACTTTACACCAACGCCTGTAAAGTGAGTGGACAGCTTTTCCATACGTCTATGGCCCCTGATATCCTGGTGTTCAAAACTCTGGCAACCCCGTTACTGCGCAAGGGGAATCTCGATCTGTTTTTGGTCTTCTTTGGCCTTGATAGACTCAATTTTTCGGGCAGCAAGAATTCGAGATTTCATTAGCTTTGCCACTGACTCAAACACTGGAACAACCACCGAGTTACCAAACTGCCGGTAGGCCTGGGTATCGGATACCGGGATGACAAAGTTGCTTTCACCCAGCTTATCAAAGCCCATTAATCGTGCGCACTCTTGGGGCGTCAGCCTTCTTGGCCGATGCGTGTGGTTGTGTTCACTATAGAAATCCAGTGCGTCATCAAAACCCCGATCTACCAAAATCTCCGAGCCGTCCTTGTGATAACGGGCTGACAAGGTGCGGGCCACGTCGTGGAAGCGGGTCAAGCCAAAGCCGAATCCGTTACCCTTTTCACGGTGCTTCTGCGCGTACTTGTAAAGGTACTCCCACAGTTTAGGCGTCAGGATGTACTTGTCATCGACGTCCTTATCCAGGAGTTCGCCAAAAGAGGGGCGCTCCTTCGGATACATGTTGACGATGTCTTTTAGAGTGAAGCCATCATGAACACCAAGGTCTCGACGAAAGCCCACAAGCACAATCCGCTCACGATGCTGAGGAAGGAAGTGTTTGGCATCGATAACCTTGGGGTCCTGGCCTTTGGGAGCGTTAACATCCGCCACTTCATAACCCAGCTCATCCAGCGTCTCACAGATCACTCGGAAGGTTTTACCCTTGTCGTGGCTCTTGAGGTTTTTGACGTTTTCAAGCAGGAAAGCCGCCGGCCGCTTGGCGGCCAGAATCCGCGCAACGTCAAAAAACAGTGTTCCCTGGGCATCGCACTCAAACCCGTGTTTTCGGCCAAGAGAGTTCTTCTTTGAAACCCCTGCCAGAGAAAACGGTTGGCACGGAAAACCTGCGAGTAACACGTCATGATCAGGAATCTGCTGATCAATGTGTTTATAGGCGGTATCTTCGTCAATCTCGAGGTTAGCGCTCAGCGTGACTTCGCGGATATCTTCGTTGAATCGATGCGTAAGCGGATCGCAGAAATGATTCGCTTTATAGGTGCGTACGGCGTACTTGTTCCACTCAGACGTAAACACACATTCGCCACCAATGGCTTCAAACCCTTTTCTTATTCCCCCAATACCGGCGAACAGGTCAATGAATCGAAAAGACGGCTTGATATCATTGGGTTTAGGCGTTGGCAGCATGGACACCATGCGCTGGTAGGCGGCACGGGTAACCTTGGGTTCAGCCTTTCCTTTGGCCCAGCGATTGATGGTTTCTCGGCACCAGCTCCCCTTATCAGCCTCGGCAAGTGCTTCTGCGATGGCTCTTTGATCGTAAATTTCCAACAGCTTGTTCAAAAGAGCTCTGTCATCAAGCCTCTCATAGGGCGATAGAGAAGTACCTGCTGGTTGAGGAGCCGCGTCTGAATCAGCAGCGTTATCAATATCGAAAAGGAGGGTCATGAAGTTCTCTGGGTCAAATGTGTGACGATCTGCCACGATTGTAGACCCATCGTTCGGTATTGGCGAGGCCTTACTGCTGAATACGGCTGTTCTTTAACATCTGATCACTGGCCGGGCGATCCAAATGGCCAGTGGCAGCAAGATGGATGTTTTTGGCAATTGCTTCGACAGGATCATCCAATGTTCCCAGAAACTGAAACTCGGAAGGGGTAACGTAGCGTGCTTTTTGCTCATCTTTTCCGGTGAAGGATTGTTCCGCCCCCGTTGCCGATGAGCGTCTTTTCATTATCTCGCGCAAGGTCGTTTCATCCAATAATTTCGCCAGTAGCACGACGTTCTTGCGATCCCCGATTCGGTTGAGTAGGTAGCCCGTGCCCAGGTTTTTGTTCCAGATCGGCTTCACCATGATCATGTGCAGCGTCTTGATACCTCTTTGGGCCAGCGCCAGCATGACCATTAGCTGGCCGTTATTAATCCCAAAAGAGAGATTCTCATCAGGGCCAGTAACACGCGGGAACTTGTGCTTAACTTCCAGCTGCATGAAAGTGTTATCCGGCAGCCGTGCAAGGCTGTCTATATCCCACACGCCATCGAAAAAAGGTTGTATTGCACAGTTTTTGAACAAGCGATGGAGCACGACCCGCTTAAAGAGATCATCGCTATATTGGCTGGAAATTCCCGCCCAGAATGCTTGTTGGGAGCGGTGTTCATCAATGACCGACGCCGCAGGAATCCTGAATTGAGGCACTGTCTGTCGCCGGTTCTTCAGCATAAAGGACTGAATGGGAATATGCGTTTCGCCGTTCCACTCCTTGATAAAGAAGTCTCTGGCTGACTCGCCGTAATAGCAGTCAAACAGAAACCCCTCATGACTTCCTTTGGGCGAAAGCAACCTGCACAGCGCCGCCGCTGACGTACACTCTTCGGAGTGGTCCCATACCCACCAGGCATTCACAAACGTTTTCCGCGTCGAATGGCGCTGGGCTTTCACCGTCAGTGTGCGAACCAGCGAGATCGGCAATACGTCGATCCCTTGCCCGGTAAGCTTGCTGAGATACTCGTTAAACACTGATTCAATGACCAGGCCTTCCAGCATCCGGCTCTTGTCGGAACGAACGAGAATTTCCTTTAACTGCTCGATGTTATCAAGCGGAATATCCTGAAGGGGCCCAAACGGGGTCAGCAAACTCATTGCCTATTATCCTGCACTACGCATGGAGGTTTGATACTGGCTGGGCAAGGGATAATTAGCAAGTGTTGACGTTTGGACGAAGGTGGCTTGGCAGTAGGGGGCAAGCTCGCAGGATAACGGGTGGCGAGGCCCACGACAGCACAGAAGCCCAAGCATTAATTAAAGATTTTCCGTGCGGTGATGGCAAGTTCAACGCCACCAACCGCACCGAGCTGGTTGGGCGGCTTTGATAATGATCATTGAGCGGTGATAGTGATTCATGGGGCCGCGAGATTCACGTGCAAAGCGGAGATTACTTGGCGTTGGGGAGTCTAAATGAATTCGCTTGGACGTTATTTTGAAACAGGCCCGGCTAGGGCCGAGCCTGTTTGAATCAGTCAGGTTCGGGATATTGCTTTCGAACACGCTGCTTTAGCGCTTCACGCTGGAGCTCTATTTCCTCTTCCAGGTTACCGCTATACAGCATGGAGGTTTCCATGTTCTTGTATTTCCCCTCCCGTGCGGCGCTAGCCCAATTGTAGGAACCCACGCATAACACATGCTTGTCAGCCATGACGAGCTTGCTGTGGACCTGGTTGACGACATTCACCGTTATCTTTTCCGCAGCAAGCATTTCACAGCACCGCTCGAAGCTCGCCGTTTTTTCCTCATCGGGCCTGTTGGCGCGGGTAGTGTTGAAATGATGGTCGGTATAGATCATTACCCCGACACCTCGATCTGCCGTTTGCTGCAACGCCGCCAGCAACCCTGTCTGTTCCAGACGGTCCAACGATAGCCAGGGCGATACCACGGTGATCTGATGCTGTACGCGTTCAAGCAAATCCTTGATGAGCTGGTCGTGTGCTTCTGCATCGTTGATCAGCCGCGGTGTCTGGCACAGTGCCAGCAAGTCGGGGCGCGCCACGCTTGCTGTGAATGCTAGCTCATTATCCTCGTGACTGAAGAGATAACGGCCCAGCAGGTGCCGTGGTGTGCCGTGAGCCGCCGTGCCGATAACGTCCATGTCGCCAAAGACGAGAAAGCTATCCTTCGCGCGTGACACCGCTACGTTTAAAATCGAGGGGTCATTGTCGATGAAGCTGCCATCGTCATGGCGCGAATATACCGCTGAAAATAGCACGACAGGGCGCTCTGCCCCCTGGAGGGCGTGTACTGTGCCCACTGTCATTTCTGCGTCGCCATCGCCGACCCTGATGTCCCGTGCCAAGCACTCCTGCTCGATCAGATTGGCTTGGGCCTTGAAGGGCGTGACGACACCGATGATCTGTTCCAGCGGCTTGCCATGCGTGGCCTCCAGGCGTTCGCGCTGATCGGCCAACCATTCGGCTATCGTGATAGCTTCGAGGCGATTGATGCGGCTCCCCGAAGGCGGCGTCTCCGCTCGGCCATCGACATGCACGTAACCAAAGGGTGGCAGCTTGGTATCAGTGGCGGGCTTGTTACGTAACGGCTGCAGCAAGCCTTGATAGCAGAGGTCGTTGCAGTAGGCGATGATCTCATTAAGGCAGCGCCGATGCTCGCGCAGGAACATGCCCGGCTCGGCTTGTTCAAGGTAGTGGTAGCGGCTGGCGTGTTGGGCAATCCGCATCACGCTGCCGTCCACCACCGAGCGGCCGCCTTCGCGCAGTTTTTCGTACTCATCGACGGTGGTAAGCAGCCCCTGATGGGATAAATTGCCCACATCGACCGTTGGCGACTGGGTGGCGACCGGCTTGATCTGGTGGACATCGCCAATCGCCAGCACGCGTTTGGTCAGCGCCATGGAAGCGCCTGCCACATCCGGCGCGACCTGACCCGCTTCGTCGATGATCAAGAGATCAATTTCATTTATCAGGTAATCAGGCCGAAACTGCCCGGGGCCTTCGAACACCTTGTGGATCATGTGCGACGGCAGCGAGTGCAGCGTCGAGACGATGCAGGGGGTCAGCATCATGCGCCGACGCCAGCGCGGGCGTACGGTAGCCAGCCCCTGTTTCTCTTTGCCCTTGGCCGTCTGCTCGGCCAGCTCGTCAGCGCGTTCGGCGCATGCTTCCAGCCAGCGCGCTTCCCAGTAATGCACCGCCAGTTGAAAGAGATTGAAGCGAAGCGTGGTATCCAGCGCCTGATCGAAGGCGTCGAACGTCGCTGGCAGCGGTTTGCCGACGTGTTCGCTAAAGGCCGCCTCCAGTGCCGCTGTGGCCTGCTCGATCGCCTGCATGGTTTGTCGGCATTCGGCAACGAAGGCCTGCTTCTCGTCCAGCGCGGCGCGCTGCTGATCGAGCCTTGCCTTCAGCGCATTCTCGGGAGCCTCTGCCGATGGCGACTGCTCGATCAGGCGCTGCCCTTCACCGCTCAGGTGCTCGCTGATGAATAGCTCACGCCGCATGCGCCGCTTTTTGGCCACCGGCGGCAGCACGGCAAGCAGGGAAAGCCACATGGGCTCGTCGGCACAAAAGTGCTGCCAACGCTTGAGATCCGCCTCAAAGGTGTCGAACTCGCCTTGCAGTTCGATGATCGCCGCCTGCTCGCGCTCAAGCGTCTGATCGGGCGCATCGCCCAGTTGCTCGGCAAGCTGTGCCTGAAGCGTTGCCCGCCCCGACCAGCGTTGGTGAAAATCATCAAGCTGGGCTTGGCGCTCTGTCAGTCGCTGATGAAGCCGCTTGCGAACGGCGTCCACGCCGGTGAGGCTGTCATCGTCGAAGGCTTCCCGGGCGTGCTGGACAAACACCATTTCGGCACGCTCGAGATACTCCGGCGATTCGACCTCGCGATAAAACGACGGGGTCTGGTAATGCTTCGACGCTTCGCCTTCCTTGCTGCGCGCGCAGTAATAGCCGCCGTAGCTGGTGATCTCGGGTAGCCAGCGCCCACCGAAGGCGTCCTGAGTTTCCTCGAAATCCTTGGCAAAGGCTTCGAGCACATTGGTCACGGCCTGGTTATTGGTCGAAGCCGCGACGATCAATGGCGGCTCGGCCTCATCGAGCGCCGCTTTCACCCACAGCGAGGCGATAGCCGAGAGCACGAACGTGGTCTTGCCCGTACCTGGCGGGCCGTTGACCGCCAGTATCTCGCCATCCTCCATTGCCATGACCTGCGCCAGCGCATCGCGCTGCGCAATGGCCAGCGGGTACTGCGAATTGGCGTGGCCCAGACGGAGAGGCATGCTGTCTAGTGGCTCGACGCGCGGCTGGTACGTCTGGATGTGTGAAAGCGCGTAGCTTTCCAGTAGCGGCAACGCTTGATCGGTGGTGGACAGCCAGTCATAAAGCTTGATGATGTGGGTCGCCGCACCCAGCTGATCGTCGACTTTGGTGATGCGCGCCTCGTTGGCGCTTACGAACACGTCCTTCAGCAATTCCTTCGGGCACAGCGTGTCGAATAGCTTCTGCGAAAGCTCGTAGTACGGTTGCCAGCGCTCGCCGTGCACCTCGAGCGTTTGATCCTCAAGCAGCGCCATTGCCTCGCTTTCCGACCAGACTTGTGGCTCGCTCTTGCTCAGGAAGCGGTCCTGCTCGGCGACATCATTCAGCGTGAAGCGGTCATCGGCCTGGGGCGCGAGCAGATCGCGGGGAATCACCGGCGGCTCGGCAGGGATCAAGCGACCATCGCGCGATACCCATAAACCGCAAATCAGTGGCGTGATGACATCGGGGTAGAGCGCCCGTTTTTCCGTTCCATGCTCCTGTAATACCTTGTACACCGCCGGGCGTAGCGCCACCCGCACCACCTTGGTCGACGCATCCTCTTCCTCAAAGAGACGCTGAAGTACCGGGTGGTTTGAGGGCAGGCGGCCGTCTCGGTAGACCGTTCTCTCGAGATAGTCGGTCTGCCCCAGCGCCTTTTTGGTCAGCGCGCCGCGGCCGCTTTCGGCATCCGCCAGCGAGTTGCGCCAGTAGCGCAGCCACTGTTTGGTCATGGGCTGAGAGGTCTCTGCTTGGCTCATGCCGTTGCCTTCTTCCTTTTGCGTTTGGTAGGCGCTTTCGCTGCCCGTTCGGCCTTGATGCGTTCTAGCAGCGCCTCGGCACTGTTCTTGCCACTGATCAGCTCCGGATGATCTTCCCTCCACTGCGCGGTCAGCTCGCCGCGGAAGGCTTTGGCGAGGATGGATTGGGTGAGCTGGTTGACGCGTTCCAAGGCGCTATTGACCTGGCGCTCGACGGTGTCGGCGTAGGCGAAGAGCTGATCGACCCGGCGGACGATTTCGGTTTGTTCTGTTATTGTGGGGTGAGGAAATGGCAATGTTTTAATACGGCTCAATGCAAGTTTGCCCTGGGCTGCGGATTTTGTTTCTAGCCGAATTAATTGCTGAAGATACTCGCTTCTTAACCACGCGCTTAAGTATTTAGGACTCAGATCAATTTTGAAATTCGTTATTTTTGCGGCGTTTTCGGTGAGGTTTGCGCCATCATGGCTGCCTGGAATAATACCGGCGTCACCAATTGATGCACCAACAATTGTGATGTAAGCGTCCCCAGGATTCACTGTGTACCGACTTATCGTCTTTTGTACAGATTCCGTGATGTAGAGTTGGATATTTCTGCCATTCTCACCACTGATAACTGTACCGTCCTTAAGTTGACCAGCACGTATATACGGAAAGCCGGTGTTCTCATAGACAAGCCCTTCTCCTTTCGGGATACGTTTCCCGCCCTTCACATCTGCAACATCACCCCAATGGTAGTGGCGGTCCAGCTTTTTGGTATTTCAAAAGATTCCAAGCATTGATTCTCGATTGAGCCTCTCCACTCCTCCGTCAACCGCCCACTCACCGCCGCTGCCAGCACGGATTGGCGAAAGCATTTGAGAATCTCGGGAATGCGCTCAAGACGGGCTTTGGTGTTGTCCACCTGCGCCAGCAGGGTGTCGAGTTTGTCGGCGATGACTTTTTGTTCGGCGAGGGGGGGGAGCGCAAACTCAAGCGTCTTCAAGGCATCAAGCCGTATCCCTTTGACGGTTGTTCCCGTTCCGAGCTGCTGTATTTGGTGAGCAACAGAGCGATACCAATAAATTAAGTAATCGCGGTGCATCTCTGATGGTAAAAAGAGGGCTTTGAGGTCCTGGTTAATTGCCGAATCGAAGTGTGCTACAACGATTTTTCCCAGGCTCATTCGTGTGGCGATAATGGGGGTGCCTGCGGGAACAATGTTAGTGCTGCTGTTTTTAACCGCTTCAGGCGAAATATGGTCAATAGTATCTTTCAGGACATGCTTATTCATATCCTTGACGCTCATCCATGGAATATCGCCACGGTAGTATTCGGGATGAGATTTACTCGGTGTTCCGCCACCAGTAATTTTTAAAATGACATTTTCCAATGGTGTATTAAGCCATTGCTGGGGAAATGCTTGGTCAGTCATTAATTTGTTTCCCCTCCCATCATTTCCTTCAACAGCACCCGCTGCCCGTCGGCTTCCTCCTCGGCCCCCAGCTCGCGCATCAGCCCGTCCAGCTTACCCAGCGCCTGCACCAGTTCGCTCATCGCTTCCGCCGCCAGCACTTCGGGCGCGGGCAGGTCAGCAGCATCAACGCTGTCCTTGTCCTTGAGCCAGCTGATATCCAGCGAGTCGCCTTTGGTATCGCGAATCCACTCACGCGAGAAGCAGCGCCAGCGGGATTTAGCGAGGCGGTCGTCGCTGACGTTCTGATTTTCCTCAGTGGCGTCAGTATCGACCACGATCTCTTCAGCGTTAAATGACCACTCGCCTTCCTGTCGCGGGCTTTGGCCGTTTGGGGCGTCACCATACACCGCCTCAAACGGGGCCAGGTGTTGCTTGCCAAACGGCGTGCGCTTGCCGAAGCTCGGCATGTTGGTGCGCAGATCAAACACCCAGACGTTGTCGGTGCAGCCGGTGTCCTGATATTTATCCGTTGCGCTTCCCTTGGTGAAGAACAGCACATTGGTTTTCACGCCTTGGGCGTAGAAGATGCCAGTGGGCAAGCGCAAGATGGTGTGCAGGTTGCACTTATCCATCAAGTCGCGGCGCACTTCAGTGCCTACGCCCGCTTCGAAGAGTACGTTATCCGGCAGTACTACGGCGGCACGTCCACCGGGTTTGAGATTGCGGTAAATATGCTGCAAAAACGCCAGCTGCTTGTTGCTGGTTTTATACGTCAGGTCGTCGCGGGTAATGCTGGCCTCGCCACCCTTTGCGGTACCAAAGGGTGGGTTGGCGAGAATGATATCGGCTTTAGCCAAGGACTTACCGGCATCGCCCAGGGCATTACCTAGATGCACCACGCCTTCGTTATCGCCTTCCATGCCGTGGAGCAGGCAATTCATCAGCGCCAAGCGGCGGGTGCCTGGAACCAGCTCGATGCCGGTAAAGGCTTCGTGTTTCTGGAATGACTGCTGCCGGGCCTCAAGATCGAACAAATCGTCGGTCTGGTCCTTGATATAGCGATCCGCCGCGATCAGAAAGCCCGCCGTACCCGCCGCCGGGTCCTGCACGGTTTCCCCGGCCTGCGGCTTCAGGCAGCGCACCATCGAGTCGATCAGCTGGCGCGGGGTAAAGTACTGGCCGGCGCCGGATTTAGTTTCGCTGGCGTTCTTTTCTAAAAGCCCTTCGTAGAGATCGCCCAGGCCGTCTTGCTGAGCGCTAAACCAATCGATTTGATCAAGTGCTACGACCATCTGTCTTAAATGACGCGGCTCTCTGAGGCGAGTTTGTGCATCGGCATAAACAGCTGTGATTAATGGATCGTTATGTATTTGCTTGCCTTGACTGTCTTTGCCCGTCGATAAAGCGAGTAGAACCCGCTTATACGTCTCGATCAGGTTCTGGCCATCTTTGCTGTTCAGGTCTGTCCAGCGGCAGCTTTCCGGCAACGGGTGTTTTTTCAGCGTGCCCGCCTCGGTGTTCTCGTGAACCATCTTGATAAACAGCAGTAGCACCAGCTCGGTCACGTAGTCGGAGTAGTTGATGCCGTCATCGCGCAGTACGTCACACAGATTCCAGAGTTTTTGGACGATGTCGTTGTTGGTCATGAATCAAGCCTTTCGGCTCTGCCTGGATGGCAAGAGACATTAAATGAGTTGTCCGGCGAGTGCGGTGCGCACTTCGGCGACGGATGGATTGGTGGCCGCTTCCAGTACCTCATAGGGAAACAGCACCGCGTAGGCGGCTTTCTCGGTATGGTGCCCTGTCAGCTGGGGGTGCAACCGGGCTTTCAACTGCTGGGCCGTTTCATGGTCACGCACGCGCTCGCCAAGCACTTCAAGCAGCGCGCCCTCAAGGCAGATGGGGGACCAGAGAATGAGTCGAAAACCGTATCTTCGTGCTCTGTCGCGCTCCTGCTGCGAGAGGGCGATATCCGAATCCAGCACGATAAAACGCTGGTCAAAATCCTGGCTAGCGTACTTTCTGGCGGCGTTGTCGATGATATTACCCGGTGAGCCGCCGGACTGCTTTTCGATTTTCGGGCGGATGGTTCGCGAGACCCGCAGCTGGCCATGCATGTGTTTGATGAAGGCTTGATCATCTGGGCCTTCACCGACGACCAGGAGCGTGGTCTGGCTGGCCTGGTGCTGGGAGCGCTTTCGGGCGGTGTGTTTTCTGGCCATCGGGTCACAGCTCCGGCGTGGCGCCCAAGGCCCCGGCCATATATTTGGCGTAGAGGTTGTCGTCGGCGCGCAGCCCCGTCATGTCGTCCAGCCGCCAGGCGTCACTCTGCTGGTTGCGCTTCTCGACCAGATAGATTTGATGCTTTTGCAGCAGGTTCAGTACCTCCGGTGTGTGGCAGGTAAAGATCAGCTGCGCCTGGTGGGGGTTGGTGTGCTCGAACTCGAACCACTCCAGCAGGTGGGGCACCAGGTGCGGGTGTAGGTCATTATCGATCTCGTCGATCACCGCGATACCGCCGTTTTGAAGCGTGTTCAGGATCGGTTCGAGCAGCACAAAGGCCGACTGGGTGCCGCTGGACTCCTCGAAAAACGATAGCTCAAAGCTGCGACCATCTGCGGTGGTATGCGTGCCAAAGGGCAAATAGATCTCTTCTTCCTGGCCGGTTTCGTCACGGGCTGTTAGCTTACGTATATCGACATTTTCAAGCCCAAGGTCAAATGCACTTAGCGCTTTTGACATGCGCGCCTGCAGCTCCGGATCTTTTTGAAAAGCGGTTGCCGCACGAACTAGCGCACCATGATGAAAGTGGCGGCGCCCGACACTGACAACGTTGGTCTCGATACGCGAGAAAAAATCGATAAAGGGCTTTGCCGTCTCGACATCATAGCTGTACGCAGCGCTGATCAATGAGACGTTACCGCGCAGCTTTTCCGCCTGTGCCTTTGGAAAGGGGAAGCCCTTCTGTTTAAAACTGTATCCTTTTTCGGTCTTTTCTCTCTTGAAGAGATAGCTGTACTGACTGCTGGTCTTCTCATAGAGCGCTTCAAATAGCACCTCCTCGGATGTGAGTTCGAGTTGATAACGATAGTCCGCTCCACCTTCCCTGAATTCGAGTTCGAAACGGCTGGCTTCATTGCCATTGAGTGCATGTCCGTTGATGGGAATGTCTCGCTCGGGATCGTTGCCTAGAAAGGAGTCCGTAATAAACCAGTGCAGGAACGCCAGCGGTTTGAGTAGCTGCGTTTTACCCGAGCCGTTGGCGCCGACTACTGCGATGGCCTTGTTGTAGCGTTCACCATCAACGTCAATATCGTACCCCGAAGGCGTTGGCTTCTTGCCGAGGGCAAAGTCGATAACGGTGTCATCTGCAAAGCTATAGAAGTTTTTAAAACTCAGGTTTTTGATCATATTTTTCGGGAATCAACGAAATTTCGTTGATTCTGCGTTTTTTGTGCGATCTGTTCAAGCATGGCGTTCGGGTACATGCATATAAAATCAAAAAAACTATACATGTGGCTTGGACATACAAAGAAAATGCGATTTTCTTTGTATGTTTCGCGCCCAATACTGACCTCGTTAAACCTGATACCACGCTATTAAGGGCGTCGCTTCAAGCTCGCCGCTGGGGCCACATCGCCTCATTGAGTTCTTCTAGTACGCTATCCAACTGGTCATCAAGCACCTTATCAAGCTGTTTGGCGCCGCCGGGCAGGGCGGGGAGCTGGTTGACCGTCTCGCGGTCGAGAATCACTTCATGTATTAGCTGTTTGGCTAGGCGCTCCAACCATTTCCTTTGCACGGGCGTCCAGGCGTGCTGGGTATAAATACGCTCCATGGCTGTATACACACGCTGCTCGAAGGGTACTAATGCTTCGCCTAATGCGGCACGTCGGATATGGCCAATAATACTGGCCGCAATGTTTTGATTGGTTTGGTTGCGCACCGCCGTTTGCAGGCTGGCTTCGGAGTAGCCGTGATTGTCCAGTAACAAGCGGACTTGTTTGAGCTCTTCGCGGGTCAGGTCACGAGGTTGATTGACCACCGTCGCCAGGGCCGCCGAGTCGTTAAGGTTCTCGCGAATGAAGGCTTCAAAGCTTTCCAGATAATCTTCCGGGCGCTTGTGCACGCCGTAGCTTTGCGTGCGTTCGCGAATCTCATCTTCGTGCTCGGAGATCAACGGCATGCGCTCGCTGCCCATCAGCGCTTTCACATCTGCCAACTGATTAACCAGCCCTGAATGTTGCTGGACAAATTCAGCCGCTTTTTTCGGCCCCAGCTCAAGCAGGTGCTTATGCAGTGACTTAGGTGGCACTTCCCACAGCGCTTCTAACTCATCGAGCTTCTGGCGTACCGCTGGTTTGTGCTCGGCAGTGTTCTCTGCTTTACGCAGTACCCGCATCAGCTTCTGGCTGAGCTGGCTGAGCACCACGTGAGCCTGACTCTCATCTGGTTGCTCGCCAGGCGAATTCAACGCCTGCTCAAGCCGGTCCGGGTCCGTCAGCTCATGGGTTAGCTGCTCAAACGTCACGTTGGGATCTTTGACCAGCGGCTTCATGGTGCTGACCTCTGCCAGCGCGGCGTAAATATCCACGGGATCGTAAATGCGAAATACGGTTTTGCCAATCTCATCGCAGCGCCGCGTAGCACGACCGATCATCTGCTCGTAAAGAATGCGCGATTTCACCCGGCGCATGAATACCAGATGGCAGATTTTGGGCACGTCGATACCGGTCGTCAGCAGATCGACGGTGATCGCTATGTTGGGATAGCGTTCGTTTTTGTACTGGCGAATCAACTGCCCGACCTTGTCGCTCTTGCCGGTGATCTTCTCGACGGCGGCCTGCGAATAGTCGCGATCGTAAAGAGCCTTGAATGCCGTATCCAACTGGCGCTTAACCATGTCGGCATGGCGGTCGGAGGTGCAGAAGATCAGCGTTTTCTCGTCACCGAAGGGGTCCAGCTCTTTGGCCAGTTGCTCGCAGATGACACGATTAAAGTCGTCGTTGATAACGCGTCGGTTGAAGGCCTCGACCTCAAAGTTCAGCTCATCGTCCAGCTCGGTGCTTTCAAGCTCACCGGTGTGTGTATTCACGACGTGAACGGTTTCCCCCTTCTCGAAGGTGATGCCTTTCTGGGTGAGCAGGGTTTCATAGCGAACGGGCGGCTCGTGGTCGATCAGCCAGTCATCGGCAACCGCCTCACGGTAAGAATACGTATACACCGGCTTGCCAAAGATCTCGCTGGTGTGTCGGGCGGGCGTGGCGGTGAGGGCGATCTTTACTGCATCGAAGTATTCGAGCACCCGCCGGTAGCTGGAGAGGTACTGGTGCGCGTCACGTGTCGCCAGCTCCCCTTCGGTCATTTCCTGGTCCAGCGTGTAGCCACGGTGGGCTTCGTCGATGATGATGCAATCGAACTGATCCACCGGCGGCGGTGCATCACTGGCGAAGACGCGTTTGGCCATCGCCTGTACCGTGGCGACCTGAACGCGGGTTTCGGCCTCTGCCGCCATATCGCCAAGTTCGGCGACGTTGTAGATGGTCGAGAGCGTCTGGTTCTGCTCGAGTCTTGCTTCATCGAAAGCCCCCAAGGCTTGCTCGCCGAGCGCCGTGCGGTCGACCAGAAACAGAATCCGCTTGAAGCGCTCCGCCTTGAGGAACCGATACATCAGGCCGATGATCGTGCGTGTTTTGCCGGTCCCGGTGGCCATGGCCAGCAGTGCCTGTCGTCCGCCCTGAGAGAGACGCCTTTCCGTCGCCGCGATGGCCTTTTGCTGATAGTCGCGCAGCCCAAGGTAGCCAAACGGTTCCTGCGCCAGCTGCTGCTCGGCCTCAGCCTGGCTGCGCTTGAGTTTATCTACAAGCCCCTTGGGCGAATGAAACGTCTGGAGGGCTCGCTTGAGATGGCTAGGCTCGCGAACATCTCGAAACCAGGTGCCTGACTGTTCGAGCTGCTGAGGAATGTAGGGGCGACCATTGCAAGAGTAGGCGAAGGGTATCTTGTAGTGCCCCTCGGCGTCATCGGCCCAGGCAACCGTCCGGCCCGCCAGCTCCCAAGCGCCGGTCAACGGTGGGGTGATCGTTATGCCGCGGCTGTATCGTTCCGCCTGGCCGATCTTACCAGCGACGTTGGTGTTTTCTTTTTTGGCTTCCACCACTGCCAGCGGCGTTAGGCCATGGAACAGCACATAATCGGCCTTTTCATTGCCTTTGGTCGGCCATTCGGCAATGGCGCGATTGACGCCTTTTTCGGGCCGGACGCCTTTTTTGTAGGTCAGCATCTGCGTGTCGGCTTCCCAACCCGCCTCCACTAACTGTTGATCGATCAGAATGCGGGTCAACTCTTCATTGAGCACGATCTGCTGGCTGGCGGCCTGAGTCTGTTGAGCGACCTGCACGCGCTGCGAAGACACTTTTGATGCATTCTGCTGCAATAACTGCTGCTGCAGCGTTTGGATCTTCTGCTCGTAAGCCTTCTGTTGGGCCGCTAGGGCCTGCTCGTGATCCTTTGCTTCCTGTGCCTTCTGGCGGGATTCTTCATCCATTGCTAGCGCCAGTTCTTCATACTCGGCTCGCTCCCGGGCGATCAATTCATTGAATTGCTGGCTGGATTCAAGCTGTACGTTGGCTTCTTGCAGTTCGCCTTTGAGCTTTTCGATATCGGTGTGCAGTGTCTGGAGCTGACGGCTGGGGTCGATGGGGGGAATAAAAGGCCCCGCCTTGAACTGGACGCCTGCCTGGCTGAACGATTGGTGAAACCAGATTGCTAAAGCTCGGGCGACCTTTAACCCCTCCATGGCTTCCCGGTGCTGTGTTCTGAACTGATGCGTGGCTTTATTACCTTCAATGCGTAGGGTGTGAAACAGCTCACGCACGACCGGCTCAAAATGTAGCGTTTTGTCGAGACGAAGAAGAAGATCCAACTGGGAGGTTTGCTCATCGAATTCGACACCCGATTGCGCGGCGATGTGCTGGGCGATAGCCTCACCGAACAGGCGCAGCTTGATCAGGGTGGTGTTGGGGTCGTTGGAAAAAGCATGCTCAGCGGCGCTGGCAAGTTCGACAAACAGTGCATCGTGTTCTGCTAAAAAGCCAAAATTGGTGGGAGGATGGGGTGATGTCATTAAATTTACTCTCCACGTTTTTGTAATATGGCTTTGTCGCTACTGCAGAATCAAAAGTTATACTAATCAAATAGAGAATGCTTGGCTAAGCCTACTTTTGATTTTGGCGCTATGTGGTGACAGCGGTGTTTGGCGTACTTTTACTACTAATTCACCCGTTCTCGATGTCTGTTACTGAAGCTGTTCAATGGCGCGCGCTCGTTCGCGTTCCAACTCACGTTTGAGCTCCTCCTCGGAGGGAAGGTACGGCAGATACTTCGCCGCAAACAGCTGCTTCTGGTCAGCGAGTACTGAGTACTTCACCACGGCTTCGCTTTTCTCACTGCATAGCACCAAGCCGATAGTGGGGTTGTCATCGCTGCCTTTACGCTGCTCATCATATAGGCGCACATAGGTATCCATCTGGCCGATATCCTGATGCTTTAGCTTGCCGAGCTTCAGGTCCACCAGTAAAAAGCACTTCAGCTTGAAGTTATAGAATACCAAGTCGATGTAGAAATCTTCGTCGTCAAAGCGGATGCGCTGCTGGCGCTCCACAAAGGCAAAGCCTTTGCCTAGTTCCAGCAGAAACTGCTTAAGGTTACTGATAATGGCCTGTTCCAACTGGCTTTCCTGGTAGGTTTTATCCTGCAGGTTAAGGAAGTCCAGAATGTAAGGGTCGCGCAGGTAGTCCTTGGTGGTTTCCGCCAGCGGCTGGGTGTTGTCTTTTGCTTCCTGTTCTACCAGCGCCTTATCCTGACTGGCTAGCAGGCGCTCGTAGTAGAGGGTAGTAATCTGGCGTTCTAGAGCTCTCGCACTCCAGCTTTGGTTGATGGTCTCTTGCAAATACCAGTCGCGGGCTTGAGCATTTTCCACCCGTAACAGGGTGCGGTAGTGGGTCCAGCTCAATTCGGTACGCACTGCGTTCCGTTTTGGATAGTTTTGATAAAACTGGCGCATATTACGTAGGTTGCGCACATCAAAGCCCTTACCCAGCCGCTCGGTAAGCTGTTGCGAGAGCTGCTGTAGCTGCTGCTTACCGTATTCCGCACGGCTGTTGCCTTGCTGCTCATGCTCGATAATCAAGCGGCCTATTTCCCAGTAGCTTTGCACCATGGCTGTGTTGACGGCTTGGCGCACCTGTCCGCGTGCTTGTTCTATCTGCTGGGTAATTGCGCTAACAAGGTCGCTAAAGGCCGCTGGGTTCTGCTCAGTCATAGGCTTAACCTCAGGCGTAATAAAAGATGGCAACTAGGTCGGCCTCAACAATAGCAATTTTACCTGTGAAAATATAAGCGTAAGCCGCCGCTAAACTGACCGCTTGAAGAAGGCATGAGCCGTCAAGCATTAGCCGATACGTAGATAAGCACCCATCAATTTCCTGGAATGATCCAAAGAAAACTATTCGCTCCTCATTCATTAGCTTAGGTTTTAAGCTAAAGGTAATTGTTAAGGAGTATTTTATGTCGGACTCATCCGTAAGCTCTGTTCGCCGTGTTATCGCTCAACACTCAGCCCTCCGCGATGATATTGGTGATCTGGTCACTCGGCGGCCATTGCCTGGGCCGGGTCTTGATCAGTTGGACCCTTTTCTGTTTTTGAATCATCACGGCCCGCAGGTTTATCCCGCCAATAATCAAGGCTTGCCGTTTGGCCCGCACCCGCATCGTGGCTTTGAAACGGTGACGTTTATTCTGGAAGGCTCGCTTGCCCATGCCGATAGCGCCAAGCATCAGAGCGTGATTCATAAAGGCGGCGTGCAGTGGATGACGGCGGGCAGCGGTATTGTGCATGCGGAAATCTCACCCGCTGAGTTTTTGCGTGACGGTGGCCCGCTGGAAATCCTTCAACTTTGGATCAATCTGCCTGCGCGTTTGAAAATGAGCGAACCGCGCTATATGGGCCTTCAACAGGATTCAATTCCGACAATTGCGCTACCAGGTGGCGGTGAGTTGAATCTGATCGCCGGGGAGTGGGGCGATACAAGCGGCCCTATCGAGACGTTAACCAATGTGTTTATGTCGACGCTTAATCTGTCTGCCGGTTCGCGCGAGCAACTGCCCGTTGCCGCTGGGCGACAGGTGTTTCTGTATGTGGTGAGTGGCGACGTTACGGTGAGCGGTGAACCCACCAACCCCCATCAACTGGTTGAACTGGACCGGAAGGGCGATAGCATTGTGATTGAAGCCGCAAGCGACGCTCAGCTGCTGTTTGGTCATGGCGATGTCATCGATGAGCCGGTTTACTCTCACGGGCCGTTTGTGATGAATACTCGCGAAGAGATCGAGCAGGTGGTCGAGGATTATCAGGCCGGTAAGTTTGGCGGACTGAACGCCTAAATGCTTTATTTTTAAACTGGCTCGCCGCGATAGTAGTGCCATAAAAACAGCGACCCCACGCTGCGCCAAGGCGCCCAGTGTTCCACCAACTGGCGCGCCTGCTTGGGCGAGGGTTTGTCGTCTAAACCTTTTAAGCGGCCTAACGCTACGCGTAGGGCGAGGTCATCGGCAGGGAAGATATCCGGGCGTTTAAGCGAGAACATCAGGTAGATTTCAGCGCTCCAGCGGCCAAAGCCGCGCAGTTGAGTGATCGTGGCAATCACGTCTTCATAGTTTAGATGTTCAAGCCCGTCGGCACTGAAGGTGCCAGCAAGCTCCGCTTCGGCAAGCCCCTTGGCATACTCGATTTTGCGCCACGAGAGCCCGGCATCACGCAGTGCCTGGCCTTGTGTGTCGAGGACGGCTTGGGCATGAAGTTCCGGCAGCAGGGTATTCACGCGGCTCATAATCGCACGAGCTGCTTCCGTGGAAAGCTGCTGGCTGACGATGGTGGAGAAGAACGTCGCAAAGCCTTTATCACGCACACGTGGCGAGGGAGCCCCTACCAATGGAAGGGCACGGGCGATATCCGGGTCGGCCTTGGCGAGCGATTTTAGGGCATGTTCGATGATGTCAGGGGTCATATGACGCCTTATGGGTGCAGAGTGTTACTAGGGTTTGTACGAAAAGTCGCTGAGCGAAGGCCAGACAAGGCAAAAATCAGCGAAAAAGCGGACCGAGCTCGCGCACGAGTTTACATGTGTAAATGAGTATTTTGATCGGACTCGCGCACGAGCTGATTTTTAACGCCGTATGGTCGAGCGCAAGCAGTTTTCGTACAAAGCCTAAGGTGCTTTGTGGATTAAGCCTTTTAACGCAGGCCTGCTTCAAAGCGTAGTCTGTTAAAGTGAAACACTCGCCTGCTAATATTTCATTGAGCATATTTATACTTTCGTCTAATCCTGCGATCATCGCCCCACTATATGGCCGTTTGTTAAGCAGGCGTTTGGCGCGTCTGAGGAGAAAAAATGCAAGAGTCGCCTCAAGGGCTGGCGCGTAATCCGCGTTTGGCCGAATTCGCCTTGGCGCTAGGTGGGTTTGGTATTGGCACCAGTGAATTCGTCATAATGGGCCTGATGAACCGTGTCGCAAGCGACCTGGCGGTTAGCGTGCCGCAAGTTGGCTACGCGATCAGCAGCTACGCGTTAGGCGTTGTGGTCGGGGCTCCGTTGATTTCCGCATTGGCCGCGCGCGTGCCCAAGCGGGCGTTATTAATTGCGCTGATGCTGGTGTTTGCCATCGGCAATATTGCCAGTGCCATGGCACCAGGGTTCTGGTCGTTCGTGGGGCTGCGCTTTGTGGCAGGTTTACCGCATGGCGCCTACTTCGGCGTTGCGGCATTAGTCGCCGCAGGGGCGGTGCCGGTTGATCAACGTGCCCGGGCCATTTCCCGTGTCATGCTGGGCTTAACCACGGCCATTTTAATCGGCGCGCCGCTGGGTACCTGGGCGGGCAATCTGTTTGGCTGGCAAATCGCGTTTTCCGGGGTCGGCGTTATCGCCTTACTGACCGCGCTATTAATTCGTACGTGGGTGCCGGTGCAGCCGTTTGATGCACTCGCAAGCCCGCTGCGTGAGCTATCGGCACTGGCCAAGTCTCGTGTTCTGGTCACCATTGCCATTGCCTGTATCGGCTGTGGCGGTATGTTTTCGATTTTTAGTTATGTGATGCCCACCCTGACGCAACAGGCGGGCATGAGCGAAGCCTTGGGGCCGCTGGTACTGGTGATTTTCGGTGTGGGGTCGATTATTGGTAACCTGGTCGGTGGTCGCATGGCGGATAAGAACCTGATGCGGGCCATTCCAAAAATTCTGGTTTGGTGTGCCTTGATTCAAGGGCTTTATTATTTTGCTGCCAATAACGTATGGACAGGGCTTCTGTGCGTTGGGCTTGTGGGTACCTGTATGGCCCTTGCCCCTTCGTTGCAAACGCGCTTGATGGATGTGGCCGGGGATGCTCAAACCATGGCGGCCTCGCTTAATCATGCTGCGTTTAATGGCGCTAATGCATTAGGTGCTTGGCTTGCCGGGTTGGCGATTAGTGCTGGTTTGAACTGGTCGAGTACGGGGCTGGTGGGCACGGGCCTGGCGCTATGCGGGCTAGCGATTTTTGCGTGGGGGCGCTGGCTTGAGAAACGCACCGACAGCGTGGCTGTGGGGTTATAAAAGTGGCATAAATAGCCATTCATTCCTAGGGTGTAAGGGTGCAACCCATAAGGAGATGACTATGCATACTCAATTGATCAAGACATCGCGTGTTTTAACGTTGAGCGCTATTGCCGCATTAACGATTGGTTTAGCTGGCTGCGGTACGACAACGGGTGAACGCTCTGCGAGTGGCGCTGGGTTAGGTGCCGCTGTGGGGGCGGGCGCTGCCGCTGCCACGGGTGGCAGTGTCGCTGGTGGTGCCGCGCTAGGCGCAGGCGTTGGTGCCGCAACGGGCGCCCTGACCGATGAAGACGATATCAATCTAGACCGCGATTAATCGTGAAAGCCCACTGCTCGTTCATCATTGCCTATTTTTCTTAAAGGACTGTTTCTCTTAAAGAATGATGTTCTTAAAGCACGGCGTTTTAACGGCATAATCGGAAACCGCGCATGCCCATGTGAAAGTGATCGGCATGCGCGGCATTGTAATCAGGCCCTAATACGTTGCCAAACGTACTGCAAGCGCCATCACGCGCTGCTCGTAAGAACTCTCCTGTTTCCCCTTTGTCATCCCAGTGGTTGATCAGTGTTATACGTTGGCCGTTCTCAAGCTGAAACCCGATAACATCCAGTGCTTCCGCCGTGGCATGCTCGCTGCGCCGGTCGCTCTCACGATGGTAAATATTGCGGCAGGCAAAGCTGCCTACGTGATTTACCTGAGCCACGCGGCTTCCCATGATTTCTTGCGCCGCAGGCTGCAGTTCGTGACGCTCGTACATCACCCAAGCAAGCGCTAGCGGGCAGGAAGCCACAAAGCTTTGGTTAAAGCGCACGCTGCTGGCCTGCATACGTACAATATTAGTCAGTGGACAGTTTGCGGTGGGGGAGTAATCGGCCAGGGGGGTATAGCTCAGCTCGCCTTCTGGCACGGTATTCAGCGCGGCTAAACAGGCATCTCTATTGTTGCTTAAGCGTTTGATTTTTAGCTGAGTAACGGGCGTTATCGGATCATTGATATGAAGAGGAGCCCACGGTGCCCAGTGGCGAGGAATTTCAATAAGGCCTTTTTGCACGGCCACACCAAGTGCAATAAGAACCAATATAACCAGCGTGCTGCGCATCCAACCTCCTTGTGTACTTACGCAAACTCTACAGTCCGCGCAGAGGGTGTGCGATACTGCGCACCTTAAATAAGTGTGTTGTTTTGCTTGCTCCGCTAACGATCTTTTTGCTAACTGTTTTCACTAACCGTTTTTTCGCTAACAAGGGAAGCGCTGTATGTCCCAAGGTACGCTTTTTATTGTTTCCGCCCCGTCGGGTGCAGGCAAAACCAGTCTGGTTCGCGAGTTGATTGAAAGCCTTGATGGCATTCAGGTCTCGGTATCGCATACTACACGCGTTAAGCGTGACGGTGAGGTGGATAGCGTTAATTACCATTTCACCACGGTGGCTGACTTTGAAGCGATGATTAAGCGTGGCGACTTTTTTGAGTATGCCCAAGTCTTCGATAATTACTATGGTACGTCGCGCGAGGCGGTCCAAACGCTGTTGAAAGCGGGCCAGGATGTTATTCTGGAAATCGACTGGCAGGGCGCGCAGCAGGTACGCGAACAAATGCCTGAGGCGGTATCCATCTTTATTCTGCCGCCATCGCTTGGCGAGCTGGAGCACCGCTTGGCGAATCGCGGTACGGATGAGCATGCAGTGATTGCACGGCGCATGCGTGATGCGGTTAGCGAGATGTCACACTTTAATGAGTATGACTACCTGGTAATTAACGATGACTTCACCACGGCGTTTCAGGAACTACAGTCGCTGGTGATCAGTCGCCGCTTAACGCTTACCAAGGTTAGCGAGCGCCATGCACCGCTACTGGATGCGCTCTTGTCACAGGCGCCCAGCGTCGAGTAATCTATCAGGTTCTATTACTATTCTTTTTCTCGCTGGGTCGGCGGCGTTATCCAACAACGCCGGCCCAGCGTCGTCATTACAGGAAGGCCCCATGGCTCGCGTAACCGTTGAAGATTGTCTGGAAAATGTCGAAAACCGCTTCAAGCTGGTGATGATTTCCACCCAGCGCGCCCGCCAATTGGCACGTGGCTCGCGTGATGCCCAGCTGGCTTGGGAAAACGATAAGCCTACCGTGATGGCATTGCGTGAAATTGCAGCAGGCCTCGTGGATCACACCGTACTCGACGAACCTGTTGAAGCGCCTGTTCGCGTGCGTCCCGCCATGGCGCCCAGCGCCCAAATCGACGACTAAGGCTGAAACGAGCAGGGGCGCGGTAAATGTTCACCATTGATGACCTGGCCGATCGACTCGGCGGCTATTTACCCTCAGACGAGATCCAGCAGGTCAAGCGCGCCTTTTATTACGCTGAGCAGGCCCATGATGGTCAGCGTCGGCGCTCGGGTGAGCCCTACGTTACCCATCCGCTTGCTGTGGCCAATATTCTGGCCAATATGCACATGGACCATCAAAGCCTGATGGCCGCCATGCTGCATGATGTCATTGAAGATACCGGTGTTTCCAAAAAGGCGTTGGCGGCCCAGTTCGGCAATCCGGTGGCGGAGCTTGTCGATGGCGTTTCCAAGCTGACCCAAATCACCTTTGAAGACAAAGCCGTTGCCCAAGCGGAAAACTTCCAGAAGATGGTGTTGGCGATGTCGCGGGATATTCGCGTCATTATCGTCAAGCTTGCTGACCGCCTGCATAACATGCGTACGCTTGGTGCGCTCAGGCCGGATAAAAAACGCCGTATTGCCCGAGAAACACTGGAAATTTACGCTCGTATTGCCGGGCGGCTAGGCATCAATACGATTCGTATTGAGCTTGAAGACCTCTCGTTTCAAGCCATTCATCCCATGCGTTCAGAGCGTATCAAGCGAGCGGTCGCCAGTGCCCGGGGGAATCGGCGTAGCGCCATGCGTGAAATCCAGTCGTCACTGCAGCAAAGCCTGGATGAAGAGGCGTTGCAGGGCACGGTCATGGGGCGGCAAAAGCATCTGCTCTCGATCTATAAAAAGATGCGCGACCAGCGTAAACCGTTTGCTGAAATCATGGACGTATTCGGGTTTCGGATCATTACCGAGGATGTCGCCAACTGCTATCGTATCCTGGGCGTGGTGCATAATCTGTATAAGCCGGTGCCTGGGCGCTTTAAAGACTATATCGCCATCCCCAAAGCCAACGGCTACCAAAGTCTCCACACTACGCTGTTTGGGCCGCGCGGCATGCCGATTGAAGTGCAGATCCGTACCCGCGAAATGGAGGCCATGGCCAATAACGGTATTGCTGCTCACTGGCTCTATAAAGCGGGGCAGACCACGCATCCGATTGCCGAAGGCAGCCATGCGCGCGCCCGAGCTTGGGTGAAAGGCCTATTGGAAATGCAGCGCCACGCGGGGAACTCATTGGAGTTTATCGAACACGTCAAAAATGATCTGTTCCCCGACGACATCTACGTGTTTACCCCAAAAGGCGACATCATGGAGCTGCCCCAAGGCGCCACGGTGATCGACTTTGCCTACAGCGTGCATACCGATATCGGCAATAACTGTATTGCCTGCCGAATTGACCGTCATCTGGCGCCGCTGTCAACACGCGTGGAAAGTGGCCAAACGCTGGAAATTATCACCGCACCCGGCGCACGCCCCAACCTTGCCTGGCTTAGCTTTGTCTCGACGGCCAAAGCGCGCTCGGCTATTCGCCACGCGCTGAAGCATCAGCAGCAAACCGAAGCGATTACGCTTGGTCGGCGGCTCCTTAACAAGGCGCTGGCGCCGTTTGAAACCAGCCTGGAAGAGCTTGACGACAGCGTACTTCAGCAAGCGTTAAAAGAGCTGGAAATAGCCTCACAGGATAGCCTTCTTGAGTCGCTGGGCTTGGGCAACCGTATGGCGAATGTGGTCGCCAGGCGCTTGATAGATGTCGCTCATGATGATCTTCTCGATTCCCGTTCAGGTACCTTTGATGGCGGTAAAGCCGTGCTGATTAGCGGTAGCGAGGGCATGGTGATTAACTTTGCTCGCTGTTGCCACCCGCTTCCGGGCGACCCGGTGTTGGGTCACCTTTCCATGGGCAAAGGGCTGGTGGTGCATCGCGCCGAGTGCAGAAACCTGACAGAGCATAAAAACGACCCTGATAAGCTGTTTACGCTTGAGTGGTCTGATGCGATTGATGAAGATTTCCCGGTGGCACTGCGGATTGAAATTGAAAGCCACCGAGGCCTCGTCGCGGAGCTTGCAGGGCTGGTGACCGATGCTGATGCTAATATTGAGCGAATCGGCATTGAGGAGCGCGACGCGCGCCTCTCTACGGTTAATCTAACGCTGTCGGTCAAGGGCCGCGTTCACCTTGCACGTATTATCAAGCGCATTCGTAATTTGCCGAACGTCGTCAAAATTACCCGTATGACCAATTAAATCCATTTAAAGCGGCCTGGCCGAATTGCCATTCGGCACCGGCCACGTAACGCTATTGCGGTCATTAACCCTATTTTGGAAAAAAACAGTATCCCTTTTAAACCTTATACAAACACGCTGGTTGGATAATTAACGCTTAATAATGACTGGTACTGAATAACGACGAGTACTAAATAACTGAGGAGCGAAACACCGCATGAGCAATAAAGCCGTTATTAATACTGACAAAGCCCCTGCCGCGATTGGCCCTTACTCGCAGGCGATCAAAGCAGGTAATACGGTCTATCTCTCTGGTCAAATTCCGCTAGACCCAGCGACCATGGAGCTGGTCTCCGAGGATTTCGAAGCACAGGCACGCCAGGTATTTACCAACCTGAAAGCCGTTTGCGAAGAAGCCGCAGGCTCGCTTGGCGATGTGGTGAAACTGAATTTGTACCTGGTCGACCTGGATAACTTCGCCATCGTTAATAAAGTAATGGAAGAGTTTTTCTCTACACCGTTTCCTGCCCGCGCCGCGGTGGGTGTTAAAGCGCTGCCTAAAGGTAGCCAGGTAGAAGCCGAAGCCGTAATGGTCATCGGCGACTAAACTGTTAACGACGTTTCCGCTATAAAAAACACCGGTTGAGCGTTAAACGCCCCGCCGGTGTTTGCGTATTGATTATCAGATTTGCGCAGAAAACCCCGTACTTTTAGTGCGGGGATGTCGAGCGCGTCGCCCGTCAGGGCGACTTGTTGGGGCGGTTTTGTTCCTCAATGTATTGACGGATTACCGATATAGGCGCACCGACTGCCAGTTCTAGCTTCTTGTTTAGTGTCCATGGACCGCTTATGCTCCAAAGCATGAAGCAGACCAAGACCTTGAAGGTTCGAGTCAAAGACAAGCACGTCGACCAGCTCAATCGTATGGCGCGCAACGTGAACTTTGTCTGGAACTACCTCAACGAACTGAGTTCACGAGCGATTCGTGAACGCGGTCTGTTTCTATCGGCCTACGATATGCACCCCTACACAAAAGGTGCAGGCACGGACCTGGGGCTGCACAGCCAAACGTTGCAGGAAGTCGCCCGTGAATACACGACACGCCGCAAACAGTTCAAGAAGTCGCGGTTGGCATGGCGCAAGTCCGGCGGTGTTCGTCGCTCACTCGGCTGGATTCCAGTGAATACCGGCGCGGCCAAGTGGAAGAACGGTCAAGTGTTCCACAACGGCACCTACTTCAAGGTCTGGGATAGCTACGGTCTTGGCCAATACACATTTCGTTCAGGCAGCTTCAATGAAGATGCCCGAGGCCGTTGGTACTTTAATGTCGTGGTTGAGGTGAATATTCCGCCTAATCAGGCTCAGGGTGAGGTTGGTATTGATCTTGGCCTTAAAGATACCGCGACATGCAGCGACGGCCAAAAGCTGGAGGCAGGACGCTTCTACCGTGACCTTGAAGCCAAACTGGCAGCCGCCCAACGAGCGGGCAATAAGCGGCGTGTGAAAGCGATCCACGCCAGGATCAAGAATCGTCGCAAGGATGCCAATCACAAGTTCAGCCGTCAGTTGATCAGCCAGTACGGCACAATCGTAGTAGGTAATGTCAGCGCCTCAAAGTTGACAAAAACCAGGATGGCCAAGTCAGTGCTGGACGCTGGCTGGTACCAGTTGAAGGCGATGCTGGAATACAAATGCGATCACGCAGGCACCGTCTTCAAGGAAGTCAATGAAGCCTACACCACCCAGACCTGCTCGAATTGTGGCGCACTGCCCAAGGAAAGGCCGAAAGGTATCGCAGGTCTTGGAATAAGAGACTGGATATGCAGCGAGTGTGGTGCCTCGCATGACCGGGATGTGAATGCAGCCCGCAATATCCTAAGTCTTGGGGCAGGACGTTGCCCTCAAGCAGTTGGAATCCCCCGACTTTAGGCGGGGGAGGACGTCAACTCGTCTGCTATCGACTGTTTCACTATCTGAATTAACGCTTTTTTACCCGGAGTTTTTCAATCAGGCTTTCTGTGTCTCTAAAAAGCCGCCCTCTTTGAGTATCTGAGCGTAACCTTCACGGTAGCTGGGGTAGCTAAACTGATAGCCGGTTTCAAGGATACGTTGGTTGTTACAGCGCTTACTGGCCCGGCGGCGCAGCGGCGATTGCATGGTATCGGTTGACTCCACCTTCAGTTGCTTGCCGATCCAGGCCATCACGTTATGCAGCGTGACCGGCTCGCAGTCGCTACCCAGGTAAAGTTCCGCCAGTGATTGACCGCTTTCCTGACGGCGAATTAAATGCGCCAGAATACCGGTGCAGTCATCCCGATGAATGCGGTTGGAGTAGATAACGGGTGTAACCGCAGCGATACGGCCTTCCGCTACCTGATGAATCAAGCGGTCACGGCCAGGTCCATAAATACCTGAAAAACGTACCACGGTGCCGGGTAGCGGATGGTTAAGCAGCAGCTGCTCCGCTTCATGCATCAGCATGCCGGAGAAGCTGGTGGGTCCGATTGGGCTATCCTCGGTCACCTCTTCGCCTTCCTGCTGACCATATACACTGGTAGAGGAGACAAAAAAGACCCGACGAGGCGATTTTTTGTGCTGTTCCATCACGCTCAGTACGCGTTTCAGACCGTCCGGATACGCGCTTTGGTAAGCGCTCTCTTCAAAGCGGTCAGCGCTTACGCTATAAATGACGTAGTCCGCTTGGGGGAGTGCAGATGCATTGGCCTCATCGAGATCATTAAGGTCAAGCGCCAGGGGTTCAATGCCGGTGTCTTTTAAAACAGCTGTTTTACGACGTACGCCAATGACGCGGTGCCCCTCATCAATCAACTCGCGTCCTAAGGTAATGCCGAGATCACCACAACCGATAATCAGTACCGTTAGCTTCACCTTATCCACTCCTTTTGATAAATATTCCCTACTGGATACAAACTCGCTGCGAGATGTGACATCGTCATCAGGATTTCCTGTCCCTTTTCGTCCCGCTGACTGCCATGATATTCGTCATGAGCTGCTACGAGAGGATGCCCACTGGCGCCGTTATGACTTTAACAGAACTTCGCTACATCGTAACCCTTGCCCAAGAGCGCCACTTTGGTCGCGCGGCTGAACGCTGCCATGTGTCGCAGCCCACGCTTTCTGTGGCGGTGAAAAAACTGGAGGAGGAGCTTGATACACCGCTGTTTGAGCGCTCCAAATCCACGATTCAGGTAACCCCCCTTGGCGAGAAGATCATTGCTCAGGCCCAGCGCGTGCTGGAGCAAAGCCGGCTGATTTATGAAATGGCCAACGCGGGTAAGGATCAGCTATCCAATCCACTACGCATTGGAGCTATTTACACGATTGGTCCCTACTTGTTTCCGCACCTGATTCCTGCGATTGCCGATATTGCGCCGCAAATGCCGCTGTATATTGAAGAAGGTATGACCGGAACGTTACGTGCCAAGTTAAAAAATGGCGAGCTGGATGTCATTATTGTGGCACTGCCGTTCACGGACACCGATATTGTGACCAAGCCTATTTACGAAGAGCAGTTTGAAGTCTTGATACCGGCAAATCACCGCTGGGTAGAGCGCGAAGCTATTCGTAAAGAGGAGCTGCTGGAAGAGCGCTTGCTGCTGTTGGGTGAAGGCCACTGTTTTAGAGACCAGATTCTTGAGGCGTGCCCGGCGATTAGCCAAAAGCTTAACAACCCGAATAACACCTTGATTGCCGAGGGTGGCTCGCTGGAAACCATTCGGCATATGGTGGCGTCACGGCTAGGTATTACCGTATTGCCGCAGTCAGCGTTAGGCACCGATCAGTATGAAAACGCGATGCTTGAGAGTCGGCCCTTTGTAGACCCCGCCCCTTCACGGACGGTAGCGATCGCCTGGCGAGCCAGCTTCCCGCGCCCTAAAGCGATCGACGCCCTGGTGGATGCTATCAGCCAGTGCAAACAGCCTGCCCAAAAGGGTAAAGCGCGCCCATGAGCGATCTTAACGGCCCCGTCACTGCGCTTAAAGGCGTTGGTGAAGCGTTGGCGCTCAAGCTTTCGCGGTTGGGCATTGAACACGTGAGCGATCTGCTTTTTCACCTGCCGCTACGCTATCAGGATCGCACTCGATTAACGCCAATCGGCCTGCTACGCGCTGGGCAGGAAGCCGTGATTGAGGGTGAAGTGACTGCCTCGGACGTCGTTAAAGGGCGACGGAGAAGCCTGCTGGTGCGCCTGCGCGATGGTAGCGGTATTCTAAGCCTACGATTTTTCCACTTTTCGCCTGCCCAACAGCAGCAGTTACACCCGGGCGTTTCGGTTCGTGCATTTGGAGAAGCGCGGGCTGGGGCCACCGGGCTAGAAATTTATCATCCCGAATATCGCTTGAATACGGTGGGTGAAACGCCGGTCGATGAGTATTTTACCCCCATCTACCCCACCACCGAAGGCTTGAATCAAGCCCGCTTGCGAGCATTGACGCAGCAAGCGCTTGGCCTGCTGGATAGCGCGCCCGAAGCGCTACCCGATGTCATTCCTGACGCGCTGCGTCAGCGTTTTCACCTGCCGGGGCTGCACGCCTGCCTACATTTGCTGCATCAACCCCCGCCTGATGTGGACATCGAAAAGCTGACCAGCGGCCAGCATGCCGCCACGCGCCGTTTAGCGTTGGAAGAGCTTTTAGCGCATCAGCTTAGCCTGCGTGAAGTGCGCCTGCGTATTCAGGCCGACGGCGCCCCTCAGCTGCCTTCCGGGCGCAGCCTTCAGGCACGCTTTTTAGCCCAACTGCCGTTTGCCTTAACGGGGGCCCAGAGGCGAGTGCTTGAGGAAATTGCGCTGGATTTAAGCCGCCCTGCCCCCATGCTGCGCCTGGTGCAAGGTGATGTGGGATCGGGGAAAACCGTGGTGGCCGCCATGGCAGCACTAGCGGCCCTGGCAGGCAATTGCCAAGCGGCAATAATGGCACCTACCGAAATCCTTGCTGAGCAGCACTACCGGGCGTTTAAAGCGTGGTTTGAGCCACTGGGCATTGAAGTCGCTTGGCTTGCAGGTAAATTAAAGGGCAAAACCCGCCTGGATGCGAAGGCAGCCATCGCCGATGGCCGCGCGCGTATGGTGGTTGGCACCCACGCGCTATTCCAGGACGATGTTCATTTTCAGTGTCTAGGGCTGGCAATTATCGATGAACAGCATCGCTTTGGGGTTCACCAACGCCTGGCTCTGCGTGAAAAAGGCGAAGCGGGTGGGTTAACGCCACATCAGTTGATCATGACCGCGACACCTATTCCTCGCACGCTGGCCATGAGCGCCTATGCGGACCTGGATGTCTCGGTGATTGATGAGCTACCGCCGGGGCGTACGCCGGTTAAAACCGTGGTGGTGTCTGATGAGCGCCGCCCGGAGGTTGTTGAGCGGATTCGCCGTGCCTGCAGCGATGGTCGCCAGGCCTATTGGGTGTGCACGCTGATTGATGAGTCCGAAGTGCTGCAGTGCCAGGCGGCGGAAGTCACCTGTCAGGAACTAACCGATGCGTTACCGGAGCTTGCCATTGGCTTGATCCACGGGCGAATGAAGGCCAGCGAGAAGGCCGACGTGATGGCTGCTTTTAAAGAGGGCGAACTGGATCTGTTGGTAGCCAC
This sequence comes from Halomonas citrativorans, assembly GCF_900163645.1. GTDB lineage: Bacteria > Pseudomonadota > Gammaproteobacteria > Pseudomonadales > Halomonadaceae > Vreelandella > Vreelandella citrativorans. Next base: position 44,150 of record NZ_FUKM01000057.1, read on the forward strand.
CACGGTGATTGAAGTGGGAGTAGATGTACCTAACGCCAGCCTGATGATTATTGAAAATCCGGAACGCCTAGGGCTTTCCCAGCTTCACCAACTGCGTGGTCGCGTGGGCCGAGGGAGCACGGAAAGCTTCTGTGTACTGCTTTATCACCCGCCGCTCTCCAAAAGCTCCCGCCAGCGCCTAAGTGTCATGCGTGAGACCACCGATGGTTTCCGTATTGCTGAAAAAGATCTGGAAATCCGCGGCCCGGGCGAGGTGTTAGGCACCCGGCAAACGGGCCTGGCGCAGATGAAAATTGCCGACCTGGAGCGCGATGCTGACCTTTTAGAGCGCGTCACCGCGTTAGCGTGCGAGCTGCAAAGCGAACCGCAAATAACCGCCGTACTAGTGCGGCGGTGGTTGGGCGAAGCCGCAGGCCGCTACGGGCAGGTGTAGCGGTCAGTCACGATGCGTTTAAACGCTAGCGTTAGGACGGGTAGCTTCCTCGATGGAGGTTGATGTGCGGGTCAAGCGATTAGCCGCCTCGCCCAAAGGTGCTAGCTGTTCGGTGATGAGGCGTAGCTGGCTTTGAATAGGGCGATACATCACCATGGCCTGTTCGTCCGGGTTCGCCGCGCCGGACTCATCCAACTGTGTGAGTAGCTCGCTGACGGGCTCATTGAGCGGTGCAACCAGCTGACGCTTGTCCAACTGCTCGGCAAGCTGGTCAAGAAGTTCGCTGATCCGTTTAGCGGATGGCATCAAGGCGGCGTCATCCTCGCCTTCCAGCAAGCGGTGCCGGTGGGCGCCCAGGGCCGAGAGGTGACTAAGCAGCGTATTGGAGAGCACCAAAAAGCGTAGGCCATTATCGGCATCCTGTTTGCGGTAGTGGCCCGGCTCGTGAAGCATATTGGTGAGCAGGGTAGAAAGCGCGGCATCGGCATTGTGGGCATTGCGCCGTGCCAAGCGGTACGCAAGGTCGTCCTGCTTGCCCTCTTCATATTGATGAATAATTTCATCCAGATAGCGGCGGTGGTTGGTAATTGTCTTCGCCGCTTCCCGATACAGCCGGCGGCCCTGCCAATCGGGCAGAATAAAAAACACCGCTAGCCCTGCAATCAGCGAGCCAATTAAGGTGTCAAACAGGCGCGGCCAGATAAGGTCGAAGCCGTCGCCTACCTGGTTAAAGCTGCACAGCACCAGCAAAGTGATGGAGGCTGTCGCCACGACATAGCGTTTTTCCCGGTTGGCAAAAAAGGTGACGCCAGCGACCACCGCAATCACGCTCTGCACGCTTGGCTGGGGAAACAGGCTGATCGACACCCAGCCTGCCGTAAGGCCAAGTACCGTGCCCAAAATGCGTTGGGAAAGAAAGCGTCGCGTCGTGGCGAAGTTAGGCCGACATACAAACAGGGTAGTCAGCAAAATCCAGAAGCCTTGTTCGGGGTCCAGCCACTGAAGCAGGCCGTAGCCCGCGATGAGCGCGGTTGTCAGGCGTACCGCGTGGCGAAAGGTGGGGGAGCCAAGCGTAAAGTTGAGCTGTACTCGCTTCCACGCTTCCAGCAGGCTGGAGGGCGAGCGATCATAGAGCGCGCTATCTCCGCGGTCGCTGGTGGTATCCGGATTATGAGCACTGGCGATCTGTGCTTCGAGCGTCGCGAGGTTGTCCGCTAGCGCATTAAGCGGGCGCATTAGTTTGCGCCATTCGGGTTTGCCGCGTTCGCTCAAATTATCGATAGAGGCTCTAAGGTCGGCCAAGGCTTGTTCACTCTGCTCATGGTCAAAAGGGCGCTTAAGCAGTAACGATTTGGCTAACTGACGACAGGCGCGGCCCTGCTGATCCAAAAGCCGCTGGCAGCGGAACAGTACGTCATGGTGAAAAAATGCTTCGGTGAGGGCGCTGTAGGGGTAATGGGTCGAGCTTGCCCGTTCATGAATATCCTGAGCAATAAAGTATATCTGCAGGTAACGGTTAAGCTTTTGACTTCCTCGCTGGCCTTCCAGACGACGAAAAATCATCTCTTTTGCCTGATTGAGGGCATCCACCACTTTCCCGTTCTGGCGTGCCAGCGCCACACGACGGGCTTCTACATCGACCCCGCGTACGGGTTCAAACAGCGCTGATTTAAGAATCAGAAACTCGCCCAGCGCCTTGTACACGCGCGCCATGCTCTGCTTGACGGGTTGACGAGAAAAAAGAACACACCAGACAACGGAAATAACCCCGTACCAGGCCGCACCCGCCAACAGCAGCAACTGGCGTGAGGCCACATCGGCATCCACACCGCCGTGCTGCTCAATATTGATCATTGAGTAGATCGATAAAATCAGCGTGCCTGAGGCAATCGTGGCGTATCGCTGGCCGATAGCGCCCAACATGATGAGGGTGAACGTGGATATTCCCAGTCCCAGCGCAAACAGCCATGGCCAAGGAAACAGCCACTGCACGATAAATGAGGCTGAGGTAAAACATACCAGGGTTACCAGCAGTGCCTGTAATCGGCCTTGCCAGCTGTCATCGGTTTCGGAGAGCGCGCAGGCGATAATGCCCAGAAACAGCGGTATTACCAGGGCGATGTCGCCAAAATAAAGGCTAAATAGCAGGGCTACGCTGAATGCGATAAAAACGCGCAGGCTATAGGCAAACTTATCAAGTGTCCAAAGACGCCGAAGCGGCAGTGAAATAGGCATAGACGCTCTTATTGTCAGTTGCTGTTAGACTTTAGTATAAGCTCTTGGGCTGGTTCGTTGCTATGGCTTTGGGGTTATCACGTTATGCGTTTTTGGAGCAGATAAGCTCCTACCATTCGACCACACGCTTGCCTATATTATCGCCATTGAGCAACCCAATGAGCGCTGGAGCCACGCTGTCGAGTCCACCGCTTACTTTATCGAGCCGCCATGTGATACTTTTTTGTCCAACCAAAGGCGCCATAAAGCGCTGAAAGTCGTTCCAATGCGTTAGATAATCGGGCACGACAAAGGGATGGATTGCGACCTTTTTTTGCCTCAGCTGCGCAAAATTATCCGGGCTTTTACGCGGGCTGCGGGTTTGATATTGGCTTACTAATCCGCAAAGCACGAGGCGTCCATTCGGTCTCATTGCGTCAATCGCAGCAGTAAAAGCGCTGCCCCCGATATTTTCAAAATTGAGCGTAATACCGAAAGGCGCCGCGTTATTGAGTTGCCTGGCGTAATCAGGACTGCGGTGATTAAGTACGGTCTTGAATCCCAAACGGTGCAGCCAGTCACGCTTGTCGGTACGCCCGGCCGTCACGATCACGTTTGCCCCTTGGCGCTGTGCAAGCTGTGCGGCAATAGAGCCAACCGCACCGGCAGCGGCACTTACCAGTACGGTATCTTCAGCGGTGGGCTGCCCCAGTAACTGCATACCTACCCAAGCAGTAAACCCCGTCATTCCTAGTGGATGCAAGTAGGCTTCGGGGTCACTGCCTGCTGGTATGCGCATCAGGTGCTGCCCGTCAGCGGCAATGAGCTCCTGCATGGGGAGGTGGCCCACGACGAGGTCGCCCTGCTTAAACCCCGGCTCACTGCTGATAACTACCTCGGCCATGGTCCAGCCTGATAGGGTGCTGCCAGCCTTCCAGCGCTCAATATAGCCATACCCGCTGGGCTGCATCCGCGTGCGCATGTAGGGGTCAACGCTGATCGCGAGAGGTTTTAGCAGTAATCGCGTTATGTCTGGCAGGCTAATCACTGTCTTTTCGATGTGCTCGCAACGCAACTCTCCCTCAGGCAAGTGGGCAATCGTTAAGCCTGTCGTTTTTTTCCTGGATACGGTCATAGTGGTCCGTTCATTACATTAATAGCGCTAACGTTAGCGGGAATAAACGCAAAAGACCTGTTTAAAATGTGTTTAAAAAGCGCTGTGCAAACATTATGGCGGGAGAAAGGCAGGTGAAACGAGTAGGAACCCGCCACCTATGGGTGGCGGGTAGAACCGCTGGAAGAAGCGTTATAAATACTTCAGCAGTTTTTGCAGCTTGTTCATATCGGTGGAGTCACCGACAAGGCGTACCTCGCCGTTGAGCATTCCATCGAGGAAAGCTTGCTGCGTTGGCTTTCTAAGGATACGTAATGCGGCTTCCTGATCGCGAAAGCGCAATTCAAGATCCAAATCGACTGGCAGGCCTTTACCAGAAGAGATCCCTTTGGGGGCCATCCGGTAGTAGCGAGCAATGCTCAAGTCTTCTGTAGCAATGCCCCAGTCCAAGTGACGCATCCTTTCAAGCTGCTCACGAAAGCGCGGCTTGCGGCGCAGGGCACGTTTGAGCATTAGGCTCAATAGCCACAGCGTCAGCTTGAGTTTCATTAGGAAACGGCGTCCTTAAGCGCTTTACCCGGCTTAAAGGCAACATTTTTGCTAGCCGGAATTTGTAAGGGTGCGCCCGTTTGCGGGTTTTTGCCGGTACGCGCTGCACGCTCACGTACGGTAAAGGTACCAAAACCAATCAATGCCACATCTTCGCCTTTCGCAACGCTGTTAGTGATTTCATCCAGAATAACATTCAGGACCTGGCCTGCTTTGTCCTTGGATAAGTCGGCACTCTCAGCGATGGCAGCGGCGAGTTCAGGTTTGCGCATAGGAAGTTCCCCTCATTTACGTTAAGCGTAAAGCATAGCGGTGTTGTTAAAAGTACTCACTAGACTGGGCTAGCTTATCCAGCCTAGACGTGAGCGCGATAAAAATCAGCCCAGCAGTGTGGGAGCTGCCCGGGAAAGCTCCACTTTCCGTCTCACGCAGCCGCCTGTCAACGCAAAACCGACTAAATTCCCGTCTTTATCTTCGGCAAGCGCCGTCATATCACCCCCTTCGCCCTCAATTCGCCAGTGTTCGAGTATCGCCGAAGGCGGATAGGCCACTACGGGCAATAGCGGCGTTTTCACAATGATGGGCCAGGCGCCAAAGCTGACCTGCGTTGGTGAGCCGGTAAGCGTTGCCGAGAGTGCTTTGGCACTGGCTTGTAATGGCTGGACGTACATGGCATTGATGCCTTCTATGCAAGCAACATCGCCCAAGGCATAAATATGCGGGTGCGAAGTGCGCAAATATCGGTCTACCTGAATACCTTGTGGTGAAACGGCAAGCCCAGCGGCTTTTGCCAGAGCGATTCTTGGCGTAAGGCCGGTTGCCAGTAAAATAACATCGGCGTTGACGATGTCATCGTTGCTAAGCGTTAGACGAACAGTGCTGTCATTATTCGGGGCTAACTCTTTAATCGTGCGGTGGAGCGCAAGCTTTATACCGGCTTCCTGAAAGGCATCACTCAGCGCAAACCCCAGCGGTTCTGGTAATAGCTTGGGTAACGGCGTGGCCTCTGGAGCAATCAGGGTTACTTGATGGCCACCTGCATGCAGGTCGTTGGCAAATTCACAGCCGACTAATCCTGCGCCGATAACGGCAATGCGCGCGGGGCGCTCACTCAGCGCGTGATGAAGCAGACGATAGTCGTCGAGATCGTTAATGGTAAAGCAGTAGCGAGCAACGCTTTCTGGAATGTCAAAAGGCACCCGGGATTCAGCACCGGTCGCCAGCACCAGTGTATCGTAGGCAAGTGTTTGTCCGTCGCTAAGCTGTACAGTGTGCGTGTCTGTTGTCACGTGCTCTACTGACGTATGGGTAAGCACATGGGCATCCAATTCATCGGCCAGTGCCGTGGCTGAATGCCTGGCCAACTGATTGGGCGAGAGGCGTTTTGCAAAGCCGGTAGATAACAGCGGCTTGCTGTAGTCCTCGCCGCTATCTGCGCTCACCAAAATCATCGAGCGCTTATCGCCTTGGCGACGTAGCGCACGCGCAAGCCCAATGCCAGCCATGCCGGTGCCAATGATGATCAACTCAGCGTGGTCAGTCGGGCTGCTAACCGGATGTGATGCAGGCATGCCATCCCCAAATAATCGGTGTCGTAAAAGCTTTTAAGACCACCATGTTACACTAGCTTCTCTGTTTTTTGCCCAGGAGTATCTGGTGGTGACGTCCTCTTTTCGGCAAACGCATGCCTTTCCTGTTTGGCAGCCCGTGGCTGCGTTACGCCCCGCCATGAGCGCTGCCTGGTGGGAGTGGATCGCGTCTACTGATTCGCTAACGGTCCGCTTGAAAGCGGCAGGTGCGGGGCAGCTGTTTCGCGTTCGCCTGCTGCGCCAGGGCGCCGGCGTGCCTCTGCGTGATGAAGCGCAGGCGTTGGGGATTGAGCTTCGCCGCTATGCCTGGTTGCGGGAGGTCGCCCTGTGCGTGGGTGATAACCCTTGGGTCGTCGCACGTTCGGTTGCCCCCTTAACACAGCTAAAAGGTCAGCGATTGGAGCAACTTGGTGAGCGCTCGCTGGGCAGCTGGCTGTTTCGCCAGCCGGATTTAGTACGTGGTCCTCTTGAAGCCACGAGCGGCGCCCCACGCTTTGACTTCCCTGAGGGTGCAGGCGTGGAAAGTCGTTGGGGGCGGCGCTCAGTATTTCAGCATGGTGGGTTATCGCTACTGGTGCAGGAGTACTTTTTATCCACCATGGCAGATGACCTTCGTCTGCCTTCGCGGTAGGCTTGCTCGGCATCTCTTCTTTACGTGAGGTAGGCATGGATCGTTCTTTGTTGCGGCCAATCGGATGGGCGCGAGTCGCTGATTTTTTACACTTAATGCGTCTGGACCGCCCCATTGGCACCTGGCTATTGATGTGGCCTACCTTATGGGCGCTTTGGGTGGCTACAAACGGGGTGCCAGGCCGCAACGTGCTGCTTATTTTTGTGGCAGGTGTTTATGTTATGCGCGCTGCTGGCTGCGTTGTGAATGATTACGCTGACCGCCATGTTGATGGCCACGTTAAGCGCACGAAACATCGTCCGCTGGCGACGGGGCGAATCAGTGAAACCGAAGCCCAGCTGCTGTTTATTGGGCTGGTCGCTGTTGCGTTTGTGTTAGTGCTGCTGACCAACTGGTTTACGGTGCTGCTGTCGATTGGTGGCGTGATTCTGGCGTTTATCTACCCCTTTATGAAGCGTTACACCCATTTTCCTCAAGTGGTGCTGGGGGCGGCTTTTTCGTGGGCAATCCCCATGGCGTTTGGGGCGGTGCTGGGATATGTACCTGTGGAAGGCTGGTTGCTGTTTTGTGCGAACGTACTGTGGACGGTTGCCTACGATACCCAATACGCCATGGTCGACCGCGACGATGACCTGAAAATTGGTATTAAATCAACGGCGGTGCTGTTTGGCAGTGCAGACCGCTTGATGATTGGATTACTGCAACTGGCGACGTTGGCGCTGTTAGCCTTTGTGGGTGTTCGTGTTGGGCTGGGTGGTTTTTTCTGGCTAGGCCTTGTCGGTATGGCGGCCACCTTTATTCATCAACAGCGCCTGATTCGGCATCGTGAACGTGACCCGTGTTTTCAGGCTTTTTTGAATAATCACTGGTCAGGGCTGCTGATTTTTGCCGGAATTGCGCTAAGTTGGTGGCCAGTGGCCGGGCCGCTCTAGTAAAGCGTGATTAGTGGTTGTCATTCGTTCTTGTTATTGGCTATTGTCATATAAGTGTCATCAAGTCATGGTGTTATTGTCACTGAGATGTCATTGAATTACCTTTCATTGAACACCGTGAGGCCCTGGAATGACCGCCAAGACCGTTTTGATTGTCGATGATGAAGCGCCTATTCGCGAAATGATCGCAGTGGCGCTGGAAATGGCTGACTATCGCGTGCTTGAAGCGGATAACGCCCAGGATGCCCACGCGCTAGTCGTTGATCATCAGCCTGACTTACTGCTTCTGGATTGGATGATGCCAGGTACCAGTGGTATTGAGTTGGCGCGACGCCTTAAGCGTGAAGAAGCAACCGCCGAAATGCCGATTATTATGCTCACCGCCAAGGGTGAGGAAGACAATAAGATTCAAGGCCTTGAGGCGGGAGCGGACGACTATATCACCAAACCCTTCTCGCCCCGTGAGTTGGTCGCGCGCTTGAAAGCCGTATTGCGACGCACTACCCCGCGTGGCGTAGAAGACCCCATCGAAATTAACGGCCTGCTACTCGACCCCGTCAGCCACCGTGTTAGTGCGCATGGCAAGGCGCTGGAAATGGGGCCCACTGAATATCGCCTGCTGCAGTTCTTTATGACTCACCAGGAGCGAGCCTATACACGCAGCCAGCTACTGGACCAGGTATGGGGCGGCAATGTGTATGTTGAGGAGCGCACAGTGGATGTACATATTCGGCGCTTGCGTAAGGCGTTAGGCGATGTGCATCAAAACCTGATTCAGACGGTACGGGGTACCGGTTATCGTTTCTCAGCCCGGGTGTAACTGTGCGTCTATGGAGCCGTGAGCTTTGGCGTATTGCCTGGTTAGCGACCATAGGTGTTTGCCTGGGGTGGTTGTTAGGTTCAGCGGGTCTTGGTTTGGCGGCCGGGTTGGCCGTTTGTCTTTTTTACCATTTACGCCAGCTGCGCGTACTCTTTCAATGGTTAACCCTTAATCCCCATAACGAGCCGCCAGCTGCTGGTGGCATGTGGGGGGATTTGCTTGATCGTCTTTACCGCTACCAAAAAAGCCAGCGCATTACACAAGGTCGATTGCGGTCTACGCTTGCGCGTATCCAGGAATCCTCAGAGGCCATGCGCGACAGCGTGGTAATGCTCGACCGCCATGGTGATTTGGAGTGGTGGAACAGTGCTGCGACGGATATGCTGGGCCTACAAACCGCACACGATCGTGGCCAGCACATTACCAATTTGTTGCGTGACCCACGCTTTATCAGCTACTTCAACGCCCGCGACTACAGCGAACCGCTTACGCTGACCTCACCCATTGATGAGCGCAGCATTCTGCAATACCAAATCACCTTGTATGGCGACGATGAACGCCTGGTGATGGCACGGGATATCACTCGTTTGCACCGCCTTGAGCAAATGCGCAGAGACTTCGTGGCCAACGTCTCCCATGAGCTGCGTACGCCGCTTACGGTTCTTTCTGGCTACCTCGAAACCTATGGTGACTTGGCTGAGCAGCTTCCGCCTCGCTTGGGTCGGGGGATCGAGCAAATGCAGGACCAGACGCAGCGCATGCAAAATCTGGTTAACGACCTGCTACTTTTGTCACGCTTGGAAATTGATCAAGGCGGGCAGGATCATCAGGCGCTGTCGGTTGAGCAATTGCTTAATAGCGTCTGCCAGGATGCATTGGCGCTATCGCACCGTAAGCATGTTATCCGTGTTGCTATTGAAAGTGACGCCCAGCTCATAGGGAGCGAGAAGGAAATACGTAGCGCTATTTCTAACCTGGCCTTCAATGCGGTGCGATATACCCCAGAGGGTAGCCAAATTACACTGCGCTGGGCGCCCATGGAAGATGGAAGCGCATGCATAGAAGTAGAAGATGATGGAGAGGGCATCGATCCTGTCCACCTTCCCAGGCTAACGGAACGCTTTTATCGGGTTGATAAAGGCCGAAGTACCGCGACAGGCGGTACTGGGCTTGGTCTTGCCATCGTTAAGCATATCCTGCTGCGCCACGATGCCCTGCTTCAGGTTGAATCGCATCCTGGCGAAGGTTCGCTATTTCGCTGTATTTTCCCCGGCACTCGGCTGGCTGCTGCCTCCTAGCCCCCTTTCCCTGGTTTTTTGTATAACCTTTATATAAGCGTGCCATGTAGACAGCCAACTATGGCTCAAGTCTGCTCATGTGTCATTTTTAGTCAGTTATGGTGGCCCCATATACACGCTCAACGAGCATGGCTGGTACGTCGGCTGGGTTTTAAGTTATTTATTAATAAGAAGTATTTTTTTATTTTTGTTTTCTGGCATTACATCTGCATTAAGTTAGGCAAGGAAGATTACCGCAGGAAATGGTAAGCCAGGAAGGCACTTCCTTAAGTTAAGCGGTATCAACAGCGCTCGAGGAGAAGGAACATGATGTCCAAGGAACTACTCAAGAAAGCTGGGATTTTAGGTGTAACGTTCGGTTTACTGGCAAGCCCTTTCGCTTTTGCCCAAGAGCCAGTAGATCCAAACCACGATATTACAGCTGATGAAGAACCCATGCAGCCGCAATCATCTGGTACGGGTGCAGGTGGTGATGCATCTACCTATGATGCAGGTGATCTTTCAGACATTAACGGTGAAAGCGCAGGCGATACTACGCGTCCCGGTGCAGGTTCTTCTCAACATGAAACTCATAATGAGTCCATGGATGGCGGTCCAACGGGCGTAACTGGTGGCGGCGATACGTCATTTGAGCCGAGCGACCTGCCTGAGCAAAATAGCTCTGTAACCACTGGCCAAGATCAGTGACGAGCAGTTTAAACACTCAGCTCTAAAAATTTGTACTACAGTTTAGGAACGAGCAAGGGATAAGGATGTCCCATCGCATGGATGCTCACCGATTCACGGACTGAATCAAGCGACAATCAGAGCGTTAGTCAGGGTAAATTCCAAGGTTGGAGCCCCGCAAAAGGAGAGGAAGCTAGCGCTAGCTATTGTCCATAGATACGGGGTTAGGGTCCTGCCATGGCAGGACCTAATCTTGTATAGCTCTAAATGAGCAGTCACGGTTGACAAGTTTTAAATTCTCTATCTCAGCTTTTCACCATTTTCCTGCCCCCGCCGGTTTGATGACTCCTTTCATACTTTTTAAACACAAAGGTTAATAACGAGCTTTTTAGCTTGTTCACCATGGTGCTGTGCTAACATTAAACAAATATTAGCCTGCTATTTACTTGGGTGGCTTTATTTTTGTGGTCTTGTTTAAAAACTATCTTTGAATTATCTATCATTCCATGAATTTGGGATGTTTTGGCACTTAGACCGTAATCCTGTAGTCAAAGACACTGACCGCTTCTCACCCCTTCAGTGCAGTGGTATTTACATTAGTGTGATAATAGGTACGACAGATGAGTAGCACCCCACATCAGGAGAGAGTTATGTCATTTAAAGCAGTATTAAAAACGGCAGGTATTTTAGGTATTTCTATCGGTTTGGTTGCAAGCCCGCTCGCTTTTGCCCAAAGCTCTATTGAGCGTACTAAAGATCGTGCAGTGGGTAGTGATGTCATCGACATGCCGCAATCCACTAGCACGTCTAGTCCTCACTACTCACCCAGTGAGCTTAACCATAGTCAGCGTGATCATATGAACGGCAACTATGCACCGTCAAGCCAGCTGCAGCGGGATCAGGATGGTACCCAGCGTCGTAACACCCATTCGTTCGGATCGACCGAGTTGAATCACAAAGAAGGCGATAGCCTGGACTGGTAAACCACTACTAAAAGCATTAAAAAACCCCGCTAAAGCGGGGTTTTGCGCCTAAAAGCGTAGAAAAAGCATGACTTTTCAGGTGTTACGAGGGCCTCTGGATCGTAAGCTCACTCGCCGTACGATAATATTGGTCCCACATTAGTACGGCTCCCGCTACGGCTCCCGGGATCAAAAAAAGATTGGCAAGCGGTATCCAGGTAACCAGAGTAACTAGCCCGCCGTAGCTGAGGCTTTGCCACCAGCGCTTGGAAAGCCGTTGACGCATATCCTTAAACGCGACCTTATTATTATCCATAGGGTAGTCCAGATAGGTAATGGCCATTACCCATGCGGAAAACAGCCCCCATAGAATCGGTGCAAAGAGGTTGAGTCCTGGAATCCAGCTGATGATAAAGAGGGCAATGGCGCGGGGGGCGATATACGCAAGCTTGACCAGCTCTCGGCCTAGCGCATCAACCGCAGTTCTGGTCAGCCCCCGGTCATCCAGCGGAATACGGCCTGTTTCTTGAGTTTCCACTTTAGCCGCTAAAAAGCCGTAAAAAGGTGCCGCAATAAAGCTTGTAATCAGGGTGAAGGTGAAGAATACAATGGCAATAAGGCTAACCACAAACAGCGGCCAGATCAGCCAGGAGAGCCAATCCAGCCAAGCAGGTACTAATGTCATCCAGTGATCAATCCAGCCCGAAAAGCGCGTAATCACAAAGCTGAACATGGCGACATAAACAATAATATTGACGAGGATAGGAAGAAAAATATAACGCCGCAGGCCTTTTTGATAGACCAGCCGCGTACCTCGGCTAAGCGCTGTTATTGCATCCAACATTCAAGCAGTCCTCATAAATACAAACGTCCAGGCGGGTGTCCGCCCAGACGTATTGCAAGAGGAAACGCCTCATGGGTCAAGGCTTTTTCGTAACCTTCTGGTCGACGATGTCCAGGTCGCTATGTCGAATATCGAGCCCCTTCACGAGATACACAACGTACTCCGCCAGGTTATCGGCATGGTCGCCGACGCGTTCCAGCGCGCGCAGCACCCACATAATGCTGAGTATTGAACTAATTGAGCGTGAATCCTCCATCATGAAGGTCATCAATGAGCGCATGGCACTGCCGTACTCATCATCGACCGACTCGTCTTCACGCACTACCTTCATCGCCAAGTCGGTATCGAAACGGGCAAAGGCTGTCAGCGCATCGCGCAGCATTTTACGTACATGCTCACTGATATGGCGAACTTCAATTAAGCCACGAACCGTGCTGGTGTTCTCGCTGAGCAAGATTGCATTACGCGCAATCTTGCTGGCTTCATCGCCGATACGCTCAAGATCTGAAGTGGCACGAATAACGGCAAGCACCAGGCGTAAGTCTGATGCTGCGGGCTGGCGGCGTGCCAATACGCGGGTGCACTCTTCATCAATTTGCAGCTGCAGGTCGTTCACTTGCCGGTCGTTATCGCGCACTTTTTCAGCCAAGCGGGTATCGTTTTCCAGCAGGGCGAATACGGCATCCTGAACCTGTTTTTCCACCAGGCCGCCCATGGCCATCAGGTGGGTTTTTAGCTCTTCCAGCTCCTGGTTGAACTGGCGCGAGATATGCTGGCTGTGGGTATCGCTCGTAATATCCATTGAGCACTCCTGATGTTGGGTTAGTTAGGCCTGATGATTGACGACTACGTCATGCGGCCGGTGATGTAGTTTTCGGTGCGTTGTAAATGCGGATTAGTGAAGACCTGGTCAGTAGGGCCGTACTCAACCAGCTCTCCGTTGTGTAGAAAGGCCGTATAATCGGAGACCCGTGCGGCTTGCTGCATATTGTGGGTGACAAGGATAAGGGTTAGCTGTGATTTAAGGTTACGAATCAGCTCCTCAATCTTCAGCGTTGAAATTGGATCAAGCGCTGATGCCGGCTCATCCAGTAGTAGCACATCCGGTTGCACGGCAAGCGTTCGAGCGATGACCAAGCGCTGCTGCTGACCACCTGATAGCTGCCACGCCGAACGATGCAGGCGGTCTTTTACCTCATCCCATAGGGCTGCTGAGGTCAGCGCCCACTCGATAATGTCATCGCGTTGCCGCTTGGGTAGGCGATGCTGTAAACGCAAGCCAAAAGCGACGTTTTCATAGATCGACATGGGAAACGGATTGGGCGTTTGAAACACCATGCCTACCCGGCGGCGTAGCTCGGTCACGTTCATCTGCGCGGCGTAAATATCCTGCCCTTCAAGCTGAATATGCCCACTGTGTTCCACGCTCTCGTTAAGATCATGTAACCGGTTAATGGCACGTAGCAGTGTTGACTTGCCACAGCCAGAAGGCCCAATAAAGGCCGTTACCCGGTGGCGTGGCACACTCAACGTTAAATTACGCAACGCCGATTTCCCCGCATAGGCGAGGTTAAATTGCTCGATACTCAAGGCGCAGTGCTCGGATGAAAAGTGCGTCACCGGCGCCTGTGGGGCATTGGCTATATCTAATGACGCTAGCATTCGCTTCCTCGTTGGCGCCTAAAATAATGACGCAGAAATATGGCAGTTAGGTTAAGCACCAAAATAATAACCACTAAAAGAAGCGCCGTGGCGTAAACCAGAGGCATAGCGGCCTGTACATCTTCGCCATGAAAAGCAGTATCAAATAGATGATAGCCAAGATGCATAAATTTGCGCTCCAGGTGCACATAAGGAAACTCACCGTCGACCGGCATTTGCGGAGCTAACTTGGCAACCCCCACCAGCATAAGCGGAGCGACTTCGCCTGCGGCGCGGGCGATAGCGAGAATAACGCCAGTTAGCATGGCAGGAGTAGCCATGGGCAGGACAATACGCGTTAGCATTTCCAGACGGGTGGCCCCCAGCGCTACTGCCCCCTCACGCTGGGCATCGGGAATGCGAGCAAGCCCTTCCTCGGTGGCCACAATAACGACAGGAAGCGTCAATAGCGCGAGCGTTAAAGAGGCCCATAAAAGACCGCCGGTGCCGAACGTTGGCGAAGGCAGTGTATCGCTGAAGAACCAGCTATCCAGCGTGCCGCCAATGCCGTAAACGAATACGCCAAGGCCGAATACGCCGTACACAATGGAGGGAACGCCCGCCAAATTGCGTACGCCAATGCGCACTAACCGGGTAAGTCGGTTTTGATGAGCAATTTCATTAAGATAAATAGCGGCCAGTACGCCAAAGGGGGTGACGATTACGGACATTAAAATGACCATCAGTACAGTACCGAAAATAGCCGGCCATACGCCGCCACTGGTATTGGCCGCACGCGGGCCCTCGCTTAAAAACTGCCAAACGTTAGTGCCCCAGGTGTGCGTTTTTTGCCACCAGGACATGGCATTAGGAGCCAGTGCCTGGCTGACGCTGTCCAGAGGTTGGCGTAACGTCTCGCCCTGTGCCGTGACCAGCAGCAGCTGCCCCGGCGGGCGCTGATTAGCCGGTAGGGTAAGTGCATTGTTTAAATAGTCCCACGCTTCGTGGCCATGTAGCGATTGCTGGTCAGTTTCTACTGCGGCCAAGCGACCAATAAAACTGCCCCACGGAGCACGTTCCAGGCGGATCAGGTCGTGCGGTGTTGTACGTGAGGTAATATCGTCGATATCTACCCAGTGCCAGCTGACGCCGTCTACATCACGGTTACCTTTAAAATAGAGGCGCTCAACCCCGGCTTCCTGAGGCAGCGGCGTTTCGCGAATAGCTTGCCCTGCAACAACGCTACCCGAGCGTAGTGTTATCTCTTCAAGCGTGGCGGGCCAAAAATGGCCTAACCCACGCACAAGCAATAGTGTAAGTAACGCGCTTAACATTAAAAGTGATAAGGCAACGCTAGCGGCGCATAGCCACGGCCATAGTTTATCGAGCCGATGCCTGGGAGCGGCGGCGAATAGGCGGCTCATTAGTAATGCCCTGCTTTATGGTAGCGGCGGCGCATACGTAAGCGCACTGCCTCGGCTAGGGTGTTTACCAAAAACGTAAATAGAAACAGCACCAGCGCCGCTAGAATCAGGTGATGATAGGTAAACCCGCCGGGGGAGGCTTCTGGGAGCTCAATCGCAATGGCGGAGGCCATTGAGCGCATGCCTTCAAAGGGGCTGGCGCTCAGCAGAGCGGTATTGCCGCTGGCCATTAACACAATCATGGTTTCACCTACCGCACGACCCATGCCTATCATCACTGCAGAAAAGATACCCGGTCCCGCCGCCGGTAGCGCGACTTTCCATAGCGCCTGCCAGCGGCTGGCCCCGAGCGCTTGGGCGCCTTCCATCATGGAGAGCGGGACGTCGGCAAGTGCATCTTCGGCAAGAGAGTAAATGCTGGGTATTACTGCAAACCCCATGGCGATACCTACAATCAGTGCATTGCGGGTGGCGTAATCCATCCCCCAGCGCTGTTCTAACCAGCGGCGCAGATCGCCGCCCAGAAAGAGTTGCTCCAGCAAGGGCGTCAACCACACTGCCAGCGCCACCATGCCGACAAGCCAGGGTACAAGCCATAGCCCGGCCCAGGAAAACGGCAGCCGCCGATGCCAGTGAGACGAGGCCATGTGCCAGAGTACGCCTGCAAGCCCCGCGCTGATTGGCAGCCATACCAGCAGCACCAGCGTACTGGCCAGGTTTCGCTCCACCCATGGAGCAAGTACTAAACCGGCAATAAATCCCACTACCACGCCGGGCATTGCCTCCATCATCTCAAGAGTCGGCTTAATCCGGCTGCGCAAGCGCGCTGACATGAATAACGCCGAGTACATGGCGGCGCCCAAGGCGATAGGCAGCGCGAAGAGCATCGCCGCCAAGGCCGCTTTCAGCGTTCCCCATACCAGTGGTGAGAGCTTATCGAAGGCAAAGGTCTTATCCAGTGCCAACAGCGGCAGCGTTTCCCAAAATAGAAACACTCCGATCGCCAGAATCGCGAGCAGTACCGCGATGCCCCCCGCCGTAATAAGGCCGGTGGCGACACGATTTTTAAACTGGCGTAGCGGCTGATAAGAAGCAGGAACGCGAGATGGGGTCATATCAACATCATAGGGAAGGCATGGCCGTCGCGAAGATGGGTTGCATGGTGAGTTCTCCTTACTCTAAGACATTTTTATGACAATTGGATGATAGTGAACTACCACCGTTGCTGATTTGTGAGTTCATCATCGGGCAGCGGTACAAAACCCGCCGCACGGGCAATTTGCTGGCCTTCTTCCGATAAAATAAACGCTAAAAATGCCTGCTCGGCGGCGGGCAGTAACTCACCTGGCGGTAAATTAACGTAGAGGTAAAGGTCGCGTGATAGCGGATATTCGTTGCGCTGAACAGCCTGCTCGCTGGGCGCAATTTCTTCCCCCTCTGCGGTAACAAGGCGTAGCGCGTGTACCATCGGTGTCAGGTGATTATATCCGGCATATCCCATGGCGTTGGGCGACTCACCCACGGCCGCGACAACGGCAGAGGAGCCCGGGTGCTCGCTGATGTCGGGGCGGAATTGGCCATCACACAGCACCTCGGTCTGAAACAACCCATAGGTGCCCGATGCCAGGTTACGCCCATGTAGGGCGATATTTCCATAGGGCCACTCGCGTGTGGCGGCCAATTCGCTCCAGCGTCTTATCGGCTTTTCGGCGCCGCACGCTTGGCCGGTGGAGAAAATGGCATCGGCCTGTTGGCGCGTAATGGCCCGCAAGGGGTTATGACGATGAACGACCAGAATAAGCGCATCTCTGGCCACCCTAAGCTCTAGCGGTGGGTAACCGTAGCGATCGATAAACGCTTGTCGCTCTTGGTCATTCATGGGGCGCGACATGGGTCCAAGCCGTGCAGTGCCAGCCGTAAGCGCTGGCGGTACGCTTGCCGAGCCGGTGGCCTGAAACTGCAAGTTAATCTCTGGATAGCGCACGGCTAGCGCCTCGCCCCAGCGTAATATTAGGCCGGCCATCGTGTCGGAGCCAATCGCACTCAGGGTGCCACTCACTGGTTGTGGTTGCCCCCAGGCGGCTGATGCGAATAGCATTAGTACCGTGGCAAGCGTAAAACGCAGGCGATTTTTTTTCCCTGACGATAAACCCATGCACTTCAAACGTGTGTCCTCGTATGATTAACTAATGCTTTATATTGCGACGCAGCAACAGCACAACAATAACCCTATTAAGCGACCGACTTATGACACTTTTAGAAACCGACCTGGATGATGCTCCGGCCCCTCAAGGCCTGCTCACACTCAAATTACTGGCTTCTCGACAGGATACCAACCTTTACGGCGATATTTCGGGCGGGTGGCTGGTTAATCATATGGATCAGGCGGCAGAACTTGCAGCCGGTCGTGAGGCTGGCGGGCGTACTGCGACAGTGGCCATTGAATCGATGGATTTCTTAAGCCCTGTGCGCGTGGGTTCCATGGTGAGCGTTTACACTCATGTACAGGAAATTGGCCGCAGTTCTCTTAAGATCGATGTCGAAGTATGGGTACGTATTCCTCATGGGCGACGACTTGAAGAGCGCCAAAAAGTCACTGAGGCGCGTTTCGTCATGGTCGCTCTGGACGATAATGGCCGTATTCGTGCCGTGCATGGTTAAGGCTTGCCGGCCCTTCATCAGATGGCACAATGGTTTGCAAAAAAAGGGCGCCTGGGCGCCCTTTTTATCAACCGTGGGTAGCGATTAACCGCCAACGGCATCACGTCCTTTCAGGTAGGCATACTCGCCGATATCACTGAACGGGCGGATAAGGTTCTGGAAGTTAGCGTACGACTCATAAATGCGCCGTGAGTCTTCATCGCTCTCAACCTGGTTTTGAATCACGGCTTGTGAGGATTCGTAGAGTGCCTGAACGACATCGTCGGGGAATTCGCGCAGTTGAACGTTATGCTCATCCACCAGTGTCTCTAGCGCCTGAGCGTTGCGGTAAGCGAACTCCGTGTACATGGCCAGGTTGGACGCGCGTGCTGCTTCGCGAATAACGTCCTGCAGATCTTCTGGCAAGGCATTCCAGGCATCCAGATTGATCATTGTCTCGACGGTTGCGGTCGGCTCGTTCCACACCGTGGTGTAGTAGTAGTCGGCCACTTGATGCAGGCCAAACGCCATATCGTTGTAAGGCCCTACCCAGTCGGCGGCATCCAGAACACCCGTTTGCATCGAGGTGAAAATCTCAGAGCCTGGCATATTCACGGTGCTGACTCCGATGCCGTTCATGGCTTCACCGGCAAGTCCTGGCAAACGTAGTTTAAGGCCCTGCATGTCGTCCAGCGAGTTGATCTCTTTCTTGAACCAGCCTGCCATTTGAGGGCCAGTGTTGCCCACTGCGAACGGCTTAAGATTATGCTTGGCGTAAACCTCGTCCCACAGCTCCTGACCGCCGCCGTGATACAGCCACGCATTCATCTCAGTCGTTGACATACCAAAGGGCACGGCGGTAAAGAACTGGGCAGCCGGAAGCTTGCCACGCCAGTAATAGGGCGTGGAGTGGCCCATCTCTGCCGTTCCAGCTGATACCGCATCAAACACTTCCAATGCAGGTACCAGCTCGCCTGCGCCGTGTACGCGGATTTTCATACGACCGTTGGAGAGCTGCTCAACGCGACGGGCGAAGTCGTTGGCGCCCGTGCCTAGCGCCGGGAAGTTCTTCGGCCAAGAGGTCACCATGTCCCAGGTATACGTTTCATCTGCATGCGCGGTCGCTACAAAGGGGGCGGCAGCGACACCGGCAGCACCTAAGCCAGCGGTTTTTAAGAATTGGCGGCGTTGCATGGCGGCTATAACTCCGAATAAATACGATTATTATTGCGTTACGCGTGAGCGTACGTGTCCACTCGCCAGTATGCGCTACCCCGGTTTTATTGGGCAACCTGTTAAGACACTTCCCCTTAACATAGGCGTTACAGTGGGATTAGCTTGGCAAATCCCAGCACTAGCCACTTAACGCCCTCGCCTTCAAAGCTCACTTGTACTCTGGCGCGTGCGCCTTCGCCTTCGGCATTAAGAATAATGCCTTCACCAAAGACGGCGTGGCCAACGCGTTGGCCCACATGCAGGGCAGGTAAATCGCCATCGCTTTCAACACGCTGCTGCGCAAAGCTTGTGCGGGCGGCGGTCACTGGGCGTGAGATATGGCCGCGCAGGCGAACCTCTTCAAGCAGGTGTGGCGGTAATTCACGCAAGAAGCGCGAGGGGCGAGGAAACACCTCTTTGCCGTGTAAGCGGCGAGTTTCTGCGTGGGTCAGGTAGAGTTTCTGCATGGCGCGGGTAACGCCCACGTAGCAGAGCCTGCGCTCTTCTTCCAAACGCCCCGGCTCTTCGAGCGACATTTTATGCGGGAACAGGCCCTCTTCCACACCGGCAATAAACACCACCGGGAACTCCAGACCTTTGGCAGAGTGAAGTGTCATCAGTTGTACGCTATCTTCAAACTCTTCAGCTTCATGGTCGCCCGCGTTAAGCGCCGCCTCGGAAAGAAATGCCTCCAGAGCAGCCATGCCTTCACCCGCCTCGGGTGCTTCAAACGCATCACTTTGGGTAAAGGCTCGGGCAGCGGTGACCAGTTCTTCGAGGTTTTCGACCCGCGCCTGGCCTTTCTCACCGCGCTCACTTTTATGGTGCTCAATCAGGCCCGTGTGCTCGGTGACGTGGTCGATAATTTCGTAAAGGGTTAAGCCTGACGCGTCGTTATCTAACTGCTCTATCAGGTTGGCAAACGTCTGTACCGCATTGGCCGCACGGCCCTTTAACGTACCGTCCTGAAGGGCATCATGCAGCGCCTGCCAAAGTGAAATACTCTGTTCGCGCGCGCGCAGGCGCAGAATTTCCACGGTACGCGTGCCAATGCCGCGGGTCGGCACGTTGATCACACGCTCAAGCGAGGCATCGTCATCGCGGTTAAGCAGTAAACGTAAATAGGCGAGGGCGTTCTTGATTTCCAAGCGCTCGTAGAAGCGGTGACCACCGTAAATACGGTAAGGCATGCCTTGACGAATCAGCGTCTCTTCCAGCAGCCGCGACTGAGCATTGGAGCGGTAGAGAATCGCAATATCACGACGGTTAAAGCCTTCATCGACCTTCTCTCTGATAGTGTCGACGATATAGCGCGCCTCTTCCAGGTCGTTAAACCCGGCATAGACGGAAATAGGCTCGCCCTCGATACCATCGGTCCACAGGTTCTTGCCCAGCCGGTCACTGTTATGACTGATCAACGCATTGGCAGCATCCAGAATGGCACTGGTTGAACGGTAGTTCTGCTCAAGACGCACCGTTTGCGTTTGCGGGAACTCCTCCTCAAACCGGCGAATATTCTCGACCTTGGCGCCGCGCCAGCCATAAATGGATTGGTCGTCATCGCCCACTGCGGTCATGGGAGTTTGCATGCCGGTCAGCAGCTTTAGCCAGGCATACTGCAAGGTGTTGGTGTCCTGAAACTCATCCACCAATACGTGCCCAAAGCGCTCGCGGTAATGATTTAAAAGCGCCGGATTATCCCGCAGAAGTTCCAGACTTCTAAGCAGCAGCTCGCCGAAATCCACCAGCCCGCCGCGTTCACAGGTCAATTGATAGCGCTCGTAAAGCTCTACCATTTGCGCCATGTAGGCATCTCCGTCAACGTTCACCTGGTGCGGGCGCAAGCCCTCTTCCTTGCAACTTGAAATGAACCCCTGGACCTGACGCGGCGGAAAGCGCTCATCGTCAATGGCGTAATCCTTGAGCAGCCGTTTCACCAGTCGGAGCTGGTCATCGGAGTCAATAATCTGGAAGTTTTGCGGCAGTCGAGCGTCCTGCCAGTGGGTGCGCAGCAGGCGGTGAGCAATGGAGTGGAACGTGCCTACCCAAACATGGCGTAAGGAGATTCCTTGCAGGGCTTCAAGACGCGTGCGCATCTCGCGGGCAGCCTTGTTGGTAAAGGTAACTGCCAGTAGTGCATAGGGCGACAGGCCCTCTGCCTGCATCAGCCAGGCAATCCGGTGAACCAGTACCCGGGTTTTACCGGAGCCTGCACCGGCCAGCACGAGAAGATTACCCTGAGGAGCGCTGACTGCCTCACGCTGGGCTGTGTTGAGCTGATCGAGTATCGCCGTGACGTCGTCCATAAAAGCCGCTGCCGGATCGAAAAGGGGCGGGTAGTTTAGCACAGCAGGTGAACTGGCTGTGCATACAGGCGTTAGCGTACGACGATTTAGTTGTCTTCAGGGTAGCGCAGAGTATTCAGGCTTTTCTTCACCGATTTAAGCTGCTCAGCCAGCTTGGGGCCGCGGGTTTTGGCAACGCCCACGGCGAGCACATCAATTAACACCAGGTGGGCAATACGAGAGCTGAGCGGCGTGTAGATCTCGGTATCTTCGTGAACATCAATATACAGTGGCAGGCTGACCTCTTCTGCCAAGGGGGAACCGCTGGGGCACAGGCCAATCACCGTAGCGCCCGCTTCACGGGCCAAGCGTACGCTGGCGACCAATGCTTTGGTCCGGCCCGTTTGAGAAATAGCCACCACCACATCGCCCTCTTTAAGGGTCACCGCCGACATGTTCTGCATGTGCGGGTCAGCATAGGCCGATGTAGATATCTGTAAACGGAAAAATTTGTGCTGTGCATCAAACGCGACAGCGCCAGAGGCGCCAAAGCCGTAAAACTCAACCCGATTGGCCATCGCCAGCGCATTAACCGCTTGGCCCAGCGCGTCGTTATCGAGCCGGTCACGTACCGAAAGCAGGGTGCCGACCGTGGAGTCAAAAATACTGTGTGAGAACTCAGCAACGGAGTCACTGTCGTTCATTGAGAACTGCGCGAATTGGCTGCCAGACGCCAGCATTTGCGCTAACTGCAGTTTAAAATCCTGAAAGCCATTACAGCCCAAGGCGCGACAGAAGCGCACCACGGTAGGCTCGCTAACGTTGGCTTCGGTGGCGAGGTCAACGATCCGCATGTGGATAACCTCGTCAGGATTACGCAGTACAAAGCGTGCCACTTTTTGTTCGGAGCGGCGAAAGTGCTCCATGCGGCGTCTCATCTCATCGAACAGGGCGCGACTCACGTTCAGCTCCTCGATTATCCAGTGCGCGCGTTTTGCACTGCGCGCTTTGCTGTATTTGTCAGCATTTGCCACAGTATGCCTGAGTGATGGCATAAAAGGGCAGCGAAACGATGTTTAGGCGTGCGTTTAAAAGGCGTTAACGCATTTCGCCAAGTTTCGTCATCATACTGTCAAGTAAGGTATAGTAAGAAGTGAAGTGTCGCACTGCATCATTCAACAGTCGCCACAGATGCAGGTGGACGAAGGCATATTCACCTGGAGGCACGTCGATCATGAAAAACGTCGAACGAATTACCTCGGTCAAAAGCGAGTTGCTGGATATTTTTATGGGCATGGAAGTGGATGAGCATGCTCAGCGCCAGCGTAGCGCCGCACAACGCAATTTACGAGCTCGCCGAGGAATTGAGTTGCATCGGGAGTTTCAGAAGCTATACCGGGATATCGCCCCCCTGCCAGACGATGATGAACGGCAAGAGAGCGAGTTGCACTAACGGCATGTAGCTCGGTGTTTAAGCAGTACCCATATAGTACTGCCCTGCCAAGCGGCAGGGCGTAGGTATCGCTAGATCAAGCCGGTCAGGAATACGATAATCACACCGAGTGGCGCCACGTACTTGGCGAGTAGATTCCACAAGGTGAAATCGTAGATATCTAACCGTAGCTCCTTGCGCGCTTCTTCTTTGTCCAAACATAGCGAGAAGAAGATAATCGCGCCCAGACCCGTCAGCGGCAGCAAAATCTTGCTGGTGAAGGTGTCGAGGAAGTCAAAAATATTGAGGCCGAATAACAGCACGTTGGACCACACATTAAATGACAGCAGCGCCGCCACACCGAGTACCCACACCGCAATACCGCTCGCCAGTGTCGATCCTATCCGGCTCAAGGACGTGCGCTCTTCGAGTGTCTCAACGACCGGCTCCAGCAGCGAGATAGCCGACGTAAGCGCTGCAAACGTCAGCAGCAGGAAGAACATCAAACCGAGAATGGTGCCGCCCGCCATGTTGCCAAAGGCCAGAGGCAGCGTTACGAAGATGAGTCCCGGACCTTCGCCTGCGCTCAGCCCGTTGGCGAACACAATGGGGAAGATCGCAAGACCTGCAAGCAGGGCAATGACCGTATCCAGGATAATAACGGTACGCGCTGTGCTAATCAGGTTGACGTCTTCGCCCAGATAAGAGCCATACGCCATCATGATGCCCATACCCAATGATAGGGTGAAGAAGGCTTGGCCCATCGCCGCCAGTACGACACCACCGTCCAGTGCACCCCAGTCAGGGCTGAACATGAACGCAAGTGCTTCACCGAAGGAGCCGCTTGTTACGCCATAGCCGACCAGAATCAAAAGAAGCACGATCAGCGCTGGCATCAGAAGTCGTGAAGCGGCTTCAAGCCCCTTGGTCACACCACGTGCCACGATACCAACGACCAACACCATGAACGCGGTATGCCAAAGCAGAAGCGTTGTAGGCCTGCCCAGCAGATCGCCAAAAATAGCCCCGACGGCATCGGCATCCTGGCCGTTAAACGTCCCGATCACCGACCCCAGCGTGTAATTGAGCGACCAGCCACCGATAACACTATAAAAAGATAGAATTAAAAAGGCCGCCAGAACGCCACTAATACCGATAGTTGCCCAAGCCTTGGAGCGCCCGTGGCGCGTGGCAAGGTCGGCCATGGTGTTAATCGGATTTTTCTGGCCCCGGCGACCAATCATCCATTCCGCTACCAGAATGGGCAGGCCAACCAGCGTTACGCATGCAAGATAGACCAGAACAAAAGCAGCGCCGCCGCTTTCACCCGCCATATATGAGAAGCGCCAGATATTCCCTAAGCCTACCGCTGAACCGGCAGCTGCAAGCACAAAGCCCATACGCGATGACCATTGTGCATGTGCAAGTTTTGCCATACATCACCTACTGTTAGTTGAATTGTAATAAACCGCTATGCGCCCATTTACGCATATTCAAAAAGAGCAGATCGCTCTGCGCTTTTCAAAAGTATGCGCAATTTATCCGATCAAGAGACCTCGTGCCAGTTAGGTTAAATTAATATTAGCTTAAAACAACAGGTTTTGTGCCTCACCGGGGAAGGCACTAAGCGGGGGTAGGTCGGCAAGTTCGCCAAGCGCATTGTATAGCTGACGTGCCATCTCGGGAGACTCGCGATTATCAGCAGTATGCACAAATAAGAAAGGGGTTTTCCCCTGACTTATCCACAGGTTCAGGCGAGCTTTCCAAGGGGTGAAGTAGTGCGTATTAATCGTTTTGTCAATATGGCCAATAAAGCGAACGACCGGAAAATTACCTGTGGAAAGCACGTGTAACGGGAGTTTCGGCTTTTCCTGCTGAGCGTGCGCAAGGCCCGCGTGGCCCTCAGCAGGGGTTGAAAACACCGGACGTACATCCAGCATTACACGGTTGGCACAATAAGTTATCAACAATTGGTTAAGTGCTTTTTCAGCCGCGCCTTTGTGGAAAAAAACAGGATGACGAACTTCAACCGCGCATGGTAAGTGAGCGGGCCAGGCAGCCAGTAAGGCCTCTAGCTTTGGTAGCTCATCCGCCCCGAAATCTCGCGGTAGCTGAACCATGGTAGGGCCAAGACGATCATGCAGTGGCTCAAGTGCGGCTAAAAAGGACCAGACATCATCCAACTGGGTAAGCCGCTGGTCATGGGTGATACTGGCAGGTAATTTAAAACAGAAGCGAAAGTGAGCAGGTGCCTGGCGAGCCCAGGCGGCAACGGTCTCGGCCTTGGGCGCGCCGCTATAAAAGGTCGTATTGCCTTCCACGCTTGAGAATACGCTGGCATAGTCAGCCAGCAGATCGGTTTTGGCATGGCGGGCATATAGGCTGCCCTGCCAATCCTGGTTTGCCCACATGGGTAGGCCTAGGTAGAGGGGGAGGATCATGGGGCAACGAGCCTGCTGCATTTATAAAGCGTACTAATGTAGCATGAAGAGATACTTTAGCACCGACGAATAAGGGTCAACAGACCTGAACAATAGACTTGAACAACAGACAAGGAAATCGCATGCCGACTACGCCACGTGTCCTGGTGCTTCATGGCCCTAATCTTAATTTGCTGGGTGCTCGGCAGCCGGAAATCTATGGCGCTGCAACACTTGACGACGTGAACAGCCTGTTACTTGAAAAGGCGGTCTCCGCAGGGTGGGAAATTGATTGCCTGCAGAGCAATCATGAAGGCGTGCTGATTGATGCCATTCATGCGGCAAGGCTGGATGGAACCCTGGCGATCATTATCAATCCAGCCGCTTATACGCATACCTCGGTAGCCATTCTGGATGCGCTCAACGCTTTCGATGGGCGAGTCATTGAAGTACATATTTCCAATGTGCATAAGCGCGAGAGTTTCCGGCATCACTCCTATATTTCGCTGCGCGCGGACGGTGTGATTGCCGGGCTAGGCATACAGGGATACTTGGCTGCACTAGAGGCTATCATCAGGACTGATAAGAAGTAGATGGTGGTTTAGCTTTCAAGGCATGAAAGGTGTTTTCTCTGGGGCTAATTGATGTTCAGTCTGATTTGAGCGGCCTTTTTCTGCATGATCGGTAAGTAACTACCCAATAGTGTATCCAGATCCACCCTGGCAGCGTTCGTGCTGACATTGATGGCGCCGATCAGGTGGCCCTTGGCATCAAAGGCGGGCACGGCCAAGGAGCGTAATCCAGGATCCAGTTCCTGATCAGCGATGGCATACCCCTGCTGTCGTGCGGTAATGATTTGATGCCTCAACTTAGCTATATCGGTGATGGTCTTTTCCGTATATTTTTCCAGCTTGAGATTGGCCAAGTAATTATCCAGTTCAGCGCTATCGAGCTGGGCGAGCAATACGCGTCCCAAGGACGTGTGGGCGGCAGGTAGTCGGGTGCCCACAGATAGCGTAATGGCCAGCAAGCGATGTTTGGCAGCTGATCGAGCAACGTAGATAACGTCTTCGCCATCCAATACGCCCAACGAGGAGGACTCGCCAATTTCCAGCGTGATGTCTTCCAGATACTGCTGGATGACGCCTCGGTAGTTGTTGGCCGACAAAAAGGCATAGCCCAACTGAAGAACCCGTGGAGCGAGCTCAAAATAGCGCTGCTGTTTACGCACATAGCCCAAGGAGTGCAGCGTCAGCAGAAAGCGCCTCGCTTTTGCTCTATTCATGCCTGTGCGCGTGGCCACTTCGCTGAGCGTCATCCGTGGGTGCTCATAGTCGAATGCGCGTATTACTTCCAATCCGCTGGCAAGTGCTGTCACAAAGTCCCGGCTTTCAGGGTCGAGAATGTCTTCAAGCATGGTTTCCCTACTTACGTGTATCGATTTTACTAATCAAATAAGAGCGGTACGCGATTCTATCGGATAGTAGTTCGTTATGCGAACATGAGGCTTTGATTTTTGTCACTCCTTTTTATTTCTGATAAATAGATAGGTACGACGAGGAAATGCTACTAAAGTTGTGTTTTGTAGAGACGCTATAACGCAGTAGTCTGTGTGTGTAATGCGAATACATGTACGTATAGCGAACAAATAGCCAGCTACGCACAGGAAGTTAATACAATGAAAAAACTCATCAGCACCACTTGTATAGCTGCCTGCGGCAGCGCCTTACTAATTTCTGCTTCCATTTCAACTGCCAACGCTGCCGGTTGGCCCACCGGTGACGTCCGCTTGGTAGTGCCCTACGCGCCGGGTGGCACCACTGACGTGCTTTCACGCCGCGTGGCCGACTTGCTTAAAGATGCGCTGGATACCAATGTCATTGTTGAGAACCGCCCAGGTGCAGGCTCGACAGTGGGTACTGGTCGTCTAGCACGCGGTGGTCGCGATGCGGATCATACGCTTTTAATGGCATCGCCGGGCCATACGATCGGTGCTGCCATTTACCCTGATCTTGCTTACGATCCTGTCGAAGATTTCGTTTTCATTCAAAATGTCATTGATATACCCAACGTGATGGTGGTGCCTGCCAGCAGTCCTTACAACACGGTTGTTGAGTTTATAGAAGCTGCGCAGGATCAGAACATGGCCTTCAGCCATAGCGGCGTGGGTAGCTCCATTCATATGTCGGGCGAGCTGTTCAAGACACTGACCGGTTCCGACATGACTGCCGTGCCTTTCGCGGGAAGTGGTGCAGCCCTGCCTGCCCTGCTGGGTGGCGATGTAGACGTCTCCTTTGAAAATATGCCAACCGTCTATTCGCATATCAGATCCGGCGACTTGCGCGCTCTTGCCGTCACGTCTGCAGAACGCTCGCCTTACCTGCCTGACGTGCCCACACTCTCCGAAATCGGTGAGTACAATCTTGACCAGTTTGTTACCACGGCCTGGTTCGGCCTCATCGCGCACAACTCGTTCCCCGAAGAGGGTTTTGAGGCCATGCAGGCAGCACTGGACGAAGTGATGGAGCGTGAAGAGTTCCTGGATTTTGCCGAGCAGCTAGGCGCTCAGCCGGGCCAGATAGAAGGCGAAGCGTTCAAGCAGTTCGTGATCGATGATCTGGAACGCTGGCAGGAAGTGGCCGAGCAGGCCGGCATCAGTCAGTAAACAGCACTAAAAAAATGAAGGCGGAGGTTGTCATGACCTTCGCCTTCACTGCTTTCGTGAGCTTGTCCCTTTGGAGAGGCTGTTATGTCATTCTCTGATTACAGTGCCGTGAACAGAATTAAAGATACCCTGGATTTTATGACCGGCATTATATTGCTGGTGGTTTCGTTAGTGCTGGCGCTATATCTCGTTCCCAACTATATCGGTGAGCCGCCTATACTGCAGAACCCCATGATGTCACCGCGTTGGCTACCCAATATCGTTAGTTGGCTGATGCTGGCTTTTTCAGTGTTACTGATTCTTCAAGGGTTGCTGGTGGCCAATAAAAGTGAAAACGATGAACGAAAATTCATTAAAGGCTCCTTTCGTCGTTTTGTCATCATGGTGATTGCCCTTCTGGTTTACGTACTGTTTTTCGAAACATTAGGCGCCATCTTGACCGGCATCTTGGCAACCGTACTTCTCTTTTTGGCACACCCTGTCAGAACCTGGTGGGTCTATGGGTTTGCTGTGGCTTTTCCTGTGGGCGTGACGTTGCTGTTTGTCAATGTGATGAATGTTCCACTTCCGCTAATGCCTTATTAACAACTTCTTGGCGGCGCGCAGCCTGGGTGATATATGGAAAACCTTACCGAAGTACTGCAACTTTTCTTAAGTATCGATAACTTTATAGCCATTGCGCTTGGCGTGGTCATTGGCGTTACCGTAGGATCTATCCCGGGCTTGACGGCCACCATGGCCGTCGCATTAGCCTTGCCCTTTACCTTCTCGATGCAGCCTGTCGCTGCGGTTCTGTTGCTCGTGGGTATCTATAAAGGGGGCATGTATGGCGGCTCAATTACCGCTATCCTGATTCGTACGCCAGGCTCTCCCGCGTCTGCCTGTACGTTGCTAGACGGCTATCCTATGGCGCAGCAGGGCAATGCCAAGAAGGCGCTTAAAACTGCACTGTTCTCTTCGGTCATCGCGGACTTCATTTCCAACATCGCTCTGATATTTTTTGCTGCTTATCTCGCCAAGATAGCGCTCAACTTTGGCGCGCCTGAGTTCTTCTGGCTGATCTGCTTTTCTCTTACCATCATCATTTCCTTGGCAAGTGGTTCAATGGTGAAGGGTCTTCTGGCGGCATTGATGGGGATACTGCTGTCATTGGTAGGGCTTGACTCGGTCTTCGGATCGCAGCGCCTTACCTTTGGTAACTACAACCTGATGGATTCGATCTCCTTTATTCCGCTGCTGATCGGCCTGTTTGCCATACCCGAGATTATTGAGTTCTATAGAAAGAAAGCACTACCTCACATTAAGGCAAAAGCCAGCGGAGTTGGCATGACCCTAGCCGAGCTCAAGCGCTGCATGAAAAGTATCGTTCGCGGCAGCCTGATCGGCGTGGTTATTGGCGCCATTCCAGGTACGGGAGCAACGGCCGCGGCATTTATCTCCTATAGCGATGCCCGCCGCCGCTCTCCCAACAAGGAGAATTTCGGCAAAGGGGAAGTCGAGGGTGTCGCGGCTGCCGAGGCGGGCAACAACGGGGTAGCCGGCGCGACGCTGATACCGCTGCTCTCGCTGGGTATTCCGGGTGATGTCATCACGGCCATCATTTTGGGGGCGTTCATGGTGCACGGGCTAACGCCTGGCCCCATCATGTTCCAGGAGAACCTGTCGCTGATCTATGCGCTGTTTCTCGGGATCATGTTCAGCTCATTGATATTGCTGGTGGTCGGCAACGCGGCGATCAAGTATTTCTCGCTGATTGCGGATATTCCCAAGTCGATCCTTTTCCCTATCGTCTTGATGTTCTGCATTTACGGCGCCTATGCGGTCAATAACGCCACGTTCGATATCTGGCTGATGCTGGCCTTTGGCGTGGTGGGCTATCTGTTCAATCGGACGGGCATTCCCGCCGCACCGTTTCTGATCGGTTTTATCCTTGGCCCCATGTTTGAAGACAATCTCAGGCGCTCTCTGCTGATCAGCAACGGCGATCTATCGATTTTTGTCCGTGGCCCGATCACCTGGTTCTTTATCGCGATCACGTTTGGTTCCATTGCCTTTGCCATATTTCGCTTTTTCAAGGATCGAAAACTAAAACCGAGCCAGCCAGTTAATTAATAACACTGAGGTTCTTATCAAAGCTTGCCCTTATCAAGCTGGATGAGCTGCGCTGTTGTGGACCAATAATAAACAGGAGAGTTTTATGCCAGGGCCGTTAACAGGGTTGCGCGTACTCGATTTGAGCAGGGTAATGGCAGGCCCTTGGTGTACGCAGATACTCGCGGACATGGGCGCGGAGGTCATCAAGATAGAGCGTCCGGGCCTTGGCGATGACACGCGCCACTGGGGGCCGCCGTGGTGGCAAGGGGAGGGCGAGCAGGCGCCTCAATCGGCTTACTATCTTTCAGCCAACCGTGGAAAGCACTCGGTAACTGTTGATATCGCCCACCCCGAAGGCCAAGCGTTGCTTCATGAGCTGACGGTCCAGTGTGATATCGTCGTGGAGAACTTCAAGACCGGTGGGCTCGCCGATAAGCGGCTTGACTATGCAAGCCTCTCGGCGATCAATCCCGGGGTTATCTACTGCTCCGTTACGGGGTTTGGCCAGACTGGGCCCATGGCCAGGATGGCGGGCTACGACTACCTGATTCAGGCCCAGGCAGGGCTGATGAGTATCACCGGTGTGCCGGATGGCCTGCCCGGCGCCGGGCCGCAGCGGGTGGGCATGGCCGTGGCGGATTTGACCACGGGCATGAACGCCGTGGTGGCCATTTTGGGGGCCCTGCACCACCGCCATCAGACCGGCGAGGGGCAGCATATCGATATGGCCCTGCTGGATGTACAGGTAAGCTGGCTTGCCAATCAGGCACTCAACTACTTCTGCAGCGGCACGTCCCCTAAGCGTACCGGTGAATATCACCCCAATCTTGTGCCCTACCAGCCTTTTCCAACGGCAGATGGCAAGGTCATTATCGCTATCGGCAACGACGGTCAGTTCCAGCGTTTCTGTGAGGCGGTGGGCATCGCTCATGTAGCGGATGATCCGCGGTTTGTCACCAATCCTCTGCGCGTCAAGCACCGCGAAACGCTGGTTGCGTTGATCAGTGACGTGACACGTGGCTTTGAAAGCACCGCTCTCACCATAATGCTGCAATCCATCAGCGTTCCTTGCGGCCCCATTCAGGACATCGCCCAGGTATTCGAGGATGAGCAGGTAAAGGCACGCGGTATGAAGATCGATGTTCCTGGCAAGGCGGGCAGCGTGCCCGGCGTTGCCAACCCCATCAAGTACTCCAAAACGGCCTTGAGCTACCCTAAGGCGCCGCCGGCGCTGGGTGAAGATACCCAAGACGTACTGACCCGGCTGCTGGGTAAAAGCGACGAGGCGGTTCACCGCTTGCAGGAAAAGGGTGTGGTCTAGCGGCTCAGCCGACGGTGACGCCACCGCAGACGAACAGGGTCTGGCCAGTGATGAACCCGCTGCGCTGATCGCAGAAGAAGCTGACCGCGTGAGCGACCTCTTCAGGCTGGCCCATGCGCCCTATCGGCACGTTATCGATGATGCGCCGCGCGCGCTCGGAGTCCGGCGGATTGTTCTCCCAGAACGCAGTGGTGGCAATCGGGCCGGGAGCGACGCAGTTGACAGTAATGCCATCTTGGGCAAGCTCCAGCGCCCAGGTGCGCGCCATGGCCTGCACGGCCCCCTTGGTAGCGCTATACAGCGTTCTTGCCTCTTTGCCTAATACAACGCGGCTGGCGTTGAAGACAATACGCCCGTGGCCGCTTTCGCGCAGCTTGGGCAGCAGCGCCTTGGTGCACACCAGCGCTGCACGCACGTTCAGGTGCATCAGCGTATCGAAACCATCAATATCGGTGTCATCAAGCAGCGCAGGCGCCACGATACCCACGTTATTGACCAGGCAGGCGACGGGCAGGCCCTCGGTGACTTTCAACAGCAACTGTTGGGTAGCGGCTACGTCCGAAAGATCGACTTGATAGGCGTGCTCCTTGAGTGATGGCGCTTCAGGTTCGACGATGTCGAGCACGAGGACGCGATAGCCATCTTGCTGCAGACGCAGGGCGATGGCTTGGCCTATATTGCGGGCGCCGCCGGTAACCACGGCGAAGGGTGTCGTCATGAGGTGCTCCTGTTGGATACGTAACGAGGCCGAGTCAGGAGCGCTCAACGATCGTCGTCACGAATGGAGGAGGGGTGGCGGCACAGCGGTCTCACCATGATATCCATGTAGGGAAAGAGCGGTAGCCTTGAAATGAGTTCGTGCAGTTCACTATTGTTCTCCACGTCAAAGATGCTGACGTTGGCGTAGCTGCCAGCGATGCGCCATAGGTGGCGCCACTTGCCTTGAGCCTGAAGGTCTTGAGCATACTGCCGCTCTCGGGCCTTGATCTCATCGGCCACGTTGGCGGGCATGTCATGGGGCAGATTAACTACCATCTCCACGTGAAATAGCATCGCGCTTTCTCCGTTTCGCTTGTTTAGAAGGTGTTATAAGTAGCCGACACCGTCCAGATACGCCTTGCGCCAGAGGCAGATGACGACGCGTTCGAACAGGTCCGCTTGGCTGAACGGGTCATCATCAATGAAGGCCTGCGCGGCGTCTCGCGTTTCGCAGTCGAGCAGGTAAAGTCCGCCGGAAGCGGTCGCCCCGTCGTCGGAAAGCTTTGCGCCGCAGGCCAGCAGATGTTCCTTGTGTGCGTCCAGGTAGGCCAAGTGGGCCTCGCGCATCTCAAGGCGCCGCTCGTGGTGGTCGGGTTTGTCGAAGGTTTCGATCATATAAGGCAAGGTTCGCTCCTGCTCTACGGTGGAATTTACGCGCCCAGGTAGCCCCAGAGCCACACGGCACCGGCAAAGATGACGCCCAGATACATTAGGATCAGTACCATGTAGCCCATCACGTCACGCAATTTCAGGCCTGAAATGGCGAGCACGGGGAGTATCCAGAAGGGTTGAACCATATTGGTCCACTGGTCGCCGATCTGCACGGCGAGCGCCGTCGCTGCGTGGGAGGCGCCAAGCTCAGTGGCCGCCTCGATCATGATCGGCCCCTGAACGGCCCACTGGCCACCTCCGGAAGGTGCCAGAATATTGATTACCCCGCCGCTGATGAACGACCAGATGGGTAGGGTCGCCGCACTCGAGATGTCCACGAACAGGTTGGCAAAGCTGACCATCAGCCCAGAGCCTACGAGGATGCCCATGATGCCGGCGTAGAAGGGGTACTGGATGATAATGCCCGATACGATACGCACGCCGTCGTTCAAGGCTGCAAGATACTGGACGGGCGATGCGAACAGCAGAATGCCGAGAAACACAAAGGTGAAGTTGACCGTGTTGAGATTCAGCGATCCGCCGCCAAGGCTGTAGAGTGCCACATAGAGCATGCCCAGCAGGCCAATGCCGATGCCGATGAAACGGCTATGATTGAGCCGTTCGGCTAGGGTGGCGCTCTGAGTGTCACTCAGCGTTGGTGCCGCTGGCTTATCTACGGTGGCGGGGTCGATCTCGACAATATCCTCGGGGCGCTTGGGATGAAGCCAGGCATTGAAAAGCGGCAGCGTGACGATAATGAGAACGCTGGTAATAAGCAGAACGGGAGAGAAAATCGTTTCGGAGAGTGGGATTAGCCCCATCTCATCCTGCAGGAAATGTCCCTCGGTCGCGATCAGTAGCGGCACGCTTCCGGAAAGGCCGATACCATAAAGCGCAAAGCCGGAATACGCCGCCGCGATCACCAACGGGTAATGCAGCCCCTTGACCTTTACGGCCAGTTTCTGCGCCACGATACCGCCGATCACCAGGCCAAACCCCCAGTTGAGCCAACTGCCGATACCACCAATCAGCGTGGCGACCACGATGGCGGCAAAAGGCGTTCTGACCCAACCCGCGATACGATCGAGAAGTCGGTCGACTAACGGAGTTTTGGCCAGAATGTAGCCAGCCAGAAGAATAACGGTCATCTGCATGCTGAATGCGAGCAGCCCCCAGAAACCGTCTCCCCAAAAGCGGGTGGCGGCGAATACCGATGTGCCTTCCACCAGCATGGCGAGCACGATGGTAACGGCCGTCAGCAGAATGGCGATGACCAGCGGATCAGGCATGTAGCGACTGACCAAGCGGGTAAAGAAATTGGCCATAGCCTGCATGGCGATTCTCCTGGAGTTGAAGTACTTTAAGTGTACGTATAGCGTACTAGTGTTCGCATGGTGGTGATGATTGAGCTTGTTGAGCGAGCTAACAATGCGACGTTAGTCGCAGCTTGCTTCACAGAGCGCTCGCCAGGGCTGGATACGAGCCGCTCGCCGGCGTACTCAGCACCCTGATGATATCGACTGGGCGATATTTTGAGATGGCATCAAAGGAGAGACAGAAAACATGACACAACCCATTGAGCGCGTCGTGATCGTGGGGGCTGGCACCATGGGCGTAACGCTTGCCAAGCTAATGTTGGCGCATCGGATACCGGTACGCATGATCGATAATCAGGCGGCTGCTCTTGAGGCATGCCGACGCGAAATCGAGCGGACGTTCTCAGACAACCACCCGACGGTCGGTGAGCTTGAAGTGCAGGCTCACTGGTCGCAGGAGGGCGAAGGCAGCATTGTTATCGAGAGCGTAACGGAAAACCTGGCTATCAAGCGTGCGGTGATCGCCGAAGCCGAAGCGAACTGTGCAGCTACCACACTGATCGTCACCAATACCTCCGGGCTTTCCATCGATGCGATTGGTCAGGGTATGCGTCATCCCGAGCGCTTGGCCGGTGCGCACTTCTTCAACCCGGCGGATCTGATCCCTGCCGTGGAAGTCATTCCTGGAGCGGCCACCACCCAAGCGACGATCCATCGGACCTGCGCCTTTCTGTCGCTTCTTGGCAAACGGCCCGCTGTCCTCAAACAGAGCGTTCCTGGCTTTGTTGCGAACCGCATTCAGCACGCCATCATGCGCGAATGCCTTTCTCTACTGGAGAAGGGTGTTGTTGATGTTGAGGCGTTGGACGAGATCGTCCAGTTCTCTATCGGGGTTCGGCTGGCGCTTAACGGACCGTTGCTACAGCGCGATCTCAACGGGCTTGATACGCACCTCAATATTGCCCGCTACCTGTACGAGGATCTCGAGGATACTCACACGCCTTCAAGGCTGCTTGAAGAGTACGTGGCGAAGGGGCGGCTAGGTGCCAAAGCCGGGCGAGGGTTCTACCCGTGGGATGAGGTTCACATCAAGCGTCAGGAGCTTGAGGCCCGCGGTAATCTGGAACACATCATTGCAATCGCGATGAATGACAAGAGGAGCTGACTGATGACGAATACCAAATCGAATATACGCTGGCAGCAACGGCCCGAGGGGGCCAACTGGGGCGACTTCGGACCTGATGATCAGTTGGGCAGGGTCAATCTACTCCGAGCCGAGCAGGTGCTGAAGGGAGCCCGTGAGGTCGTGACGGGAAACGTATTCAGCCTGTCGCTGCCGCTGGATCTGCCGGGGGGCAATGCACTCAATCCTCGTCGCTTCCCGCCGCGTCTTGCACCAACGAGCCTCGGTCAGGATGACTACCTCAACTTCCCGCTGGCCAATCTTCACCCAGGCCTCATCGACGTCATCAGTGATGATCAGGTGGTCTTGTCGCTCCAGTACTCTTCTCAGTGGGACTCTCTTGCCCACGTAGGCGCGCTTTTCGATGCAGATGGCGATGGCCACGCCGAACGGTGCTACTACAACGGTTATCGTGCAGAAACCGATATCCAGAGCCTGGACATGGGTGGTGCTGTGAGTCGCTCAAGTGCTCGACGTCTTGGGGTTGAAAACATGGCGGTCCACGGGATGCAGGGGCGCGGCGTGTTGGTGGACTTGGCCCGTGTATACGGCCACGGACGCATGCTTGTCGGCTATAAAGAATTTATGCATGCGCTAAAACAGCTGAATGTCACCATTGAGCAAGGTGATATGCTGGTATTGCGCACAGGTTTTGCTGAGGCACTTGTGCAAATGGATGGGTGTCCTGATACCGCAACACTGAAGCAAACCGGTGCCGTGCTGGACGGCACCGATACTTCACTGCTGCAATGGATAAGCGACAGCGGCATTACCGCCATCTGTGCTGATAACTATGCTGTAGAGAATGCAGACAAGGCGGCTATGCCGGAGGACTGCTGCAAGCTGCCGTTACATCACCATTGTCTTTTCAAGCTGGGGCTGCCCCTTGCAGAGCTTTGGTATCTCAAGCCTTTGGCCGATTGGTTGCATAGGCATCAACGCTCACGTTTCCTGCTGACAGCACCTCCCCTGCGATTACCCGG
This sequence comes from Halomonas citrativorans, assembly GCF_900163645.1. Lineage (GTDB taxonomy): Bacteria > Pseudomonadota > Gammaproteobacteria > Pseudomonadales > Halomonadaceae > Vreelandella > Vreelandella citrativorans. The sequence continues at coordinate 80,231 of NZ_FUKM01000057.1, forward strand.
TGCTATCGGGTCACCGGTAACGCCCATTGCCACCGTTTAATAGACCACCTTTGAGAGTACTGCTTCTAATACTTTTGTCTTGCTATTATCACCTTCTTCCAGCATTTTAATGCCGGTGTTTTATATAAGAAATTGTTTTTATTGGTTTTTTAAAAGTTAGCAAAGAGGGGGAGGAGTGGCCTCCCTTTTTTAGTCGTTTGACGTAGCGTCAAGGTCTCTTTATTTTGTTCGTATTGCAAATCAATGTTCGTTTTGCGAACAATTTTTGCCGTGACGGCAACAAAATAGCTAAGAGGCAATCTAATGGCCGAGTTTCTCAGCTTACATGACGCGGTAGCGCGCTACGTTCAAGACAGCGCTACCGTGGCCATGGAAGGCTTTACCCATCTCATCCCGTTTGCTGCGGGTCACGAAGTGATCCGTCAGCAAAAGCGTGATCTGACGCTGATCCGCATGACTCCCGACATCATCTACGATCAGCTAATCGGCGCCGGTTGCGCCAAAAAGGTGATTTTCTCCTGGGGCGGTAACCCAGGCGTTGGCTCATTACACCGCCTGCGCGATGCGGTTGAGAAAGGCTGGCCGCACAAGGTTGAGATTCTTGAGCACAGTCACGCGGCCATGGCCTGCGCCTTTGAAGCGGGGGCTGCGGGTTTGCCGATGGCTGTTTTCCGCGGCTACATCGGCAGCGAACTGCCCAGCGTGAACGATCAGATCAAATTCATCGAGTGCCCGTTTACTGGTGAGCGCTTAGCCGCCGTGCCTTCGGTACGCCCGGATGTGTCCATCGTTCACGCTCAGCGTGCAGACCGCCAGGGCAACGTGCTGGTGGAAGGAATTGTCGGCGTACAAAAAGAAGCCATACTCGCTGCCAAACACAGCATCGTCACGGTCGAAGAGATCGTCGATGACTTGAAAGCGCATCCCAATGCCTGCGTGATTCCAGGCTGGGCGATCAGTGCCATTGCGGTGGCCGAGAAAGGCGCGCTGCCCTCTTATACTCACGGCTATTACGGTCGCAGTAACCGCTTTTATAAAGAGTGGGATGCCATTGCCCGAGACCGCGACACCTTTACTCAGTGGCTCGATGAGAACGTCTTTAAGGGTGTTCAAAATCATGCAGGGGAGAACGTCTGATGAGCCTGGAATATACCTCTTCTGAAATGATGACCGTCACGGCGGCACGCGCGCTGGAAAACGGCACCACCTGCTTTGTGGGAATCGGCCTGCCTTCTGAAGCTGCCAACCTGGCGCGCCTTACCCATGCGCCGGACGTGGTATTGATTTACGAATCCGGCACGCTGCAAACCAAGCCCGACATTCTGCCGCTCTCCATCGGCGACGGCGAACTGTGCGAATCAGCACTCACTACCGTGGCTGTACCGGAAATGTTCCGTTACTGGCTGCAGGGCGGCAAAGTGAATGTAGGCTTTTTGGGTACCGCACAAATTGACCGCTTTGCTAATCTCAATACCACGCTGATTGGTGATTACAAAGCACCTAAAGTACGCCTGCCGGGCGGCGGTGGAGCGCCGGAAATTGCCACCAACGCGGGTGAGGTATTTATTACCCTGAAGCACTCCAAGCGGGCGTTTGTAAAAGATGTCGATTTTGTTACCACGCTAGGCTTTGGCCGTGACGGCAAAGGGCGCGATAACGTGCCTAATATCGGTAAAGGCCCTACCCGGGTGATCACCGATTTATGCGTAATGAAGCCCGACCCCGACACCAAAGAGCTTGTCGTGGTATCGCTTCACCCCGGCGTTAATCGCGAGGACGTGATGGAGGCGACCGGCTGGGAAATACGTTTTGCCGACCAGCTTGAGAGCACTCCTGAGCCCAGTGAGAAAGAACTTGAGATCCTGCGCGAGCTGAAAGCCCGCACCGAACGCGCTCACACGGGCGAATAAGGAGTCGGTTATGACAAACGTTTATTTATGTCACCCACGACGTACCGCCGTAGGCCGGTTTGGCGGCACGCTGGCAAGTGTGCGCCCGGATGATTTCGCCGCCACGATCTTCAAGGCCGTGCTGGCCGACGCGCCGGATCTCGATCCTGCCGCGATCGAAGAAGTGTTTATGGGTTGCGCCAACCAGGCAGGTGAAGATAACCGCAACGTCGCGCGCATGTCGTCACTTTTGGCAGGCATCCCCACCTCGGTCCCCGGCACCACCATGAACCGCTTGTGCGGCTCCGGAATGGACGCGGTAGGTACAGCGTTTCGGGCGATTAAAGCCGGTGAGATGGAGCTGGCGCTGGCCGGCGGCGTGGAATCCATGTCGCGCGCGCCTTACGTGATGGGCAAAGCCGACAGCGCCTTCGCCCGCGGGCAAAAAATCGAAGACACCACCATCGGCTGGCGGTTTATCAATCCGCTGATGAAGAAAGCCTATGGGGTGGACTCCATGCCCGAAACGGCGGAGAACGTCGCCGAGCAGTTCAAGATTTCCCGGGAAGATCAGGACGCTTTTGCATTGCGCTCCCAGCAGAAAGCGGCTGCCGCTCAACAGGCTGGGCGTTTTGCTCAAGAGATCACCGCCATCGAGATTCCTCGCCGTAAGCAGGAGCCATTGGTATTTGATACCGATGAGCATCTGCGGGATACCACGCTGGAGAAACTCGCGGCCTTGCCGACGCCCTTCCGTGATGGCGGTAGCGTCACAGCAGGCAACGCCTCCGGCGTCAACGACGGCGCGGCTGCCATGCTAGTGGCAAGCGAATCCGCAGTTAAGCAGTACGGCTTGACACCGATGGCAAGAGTCATCGGGATGGCCACCGCAGGCGTTGAGCCACGTATCATGGGCTATGGGCCGGTACCGGCGGTGCAGAAACTGCTTAAGCGCACCGGTATCTCGCTAGATGAGATTGATGTATTTGAATTTAACGAAGCCTTTGCTGCTCAGGCGCTGGCTTGCATGCGTGACCTTGGCCTGGACGATGATGACCCTCGGGTAAACCCTAACGGTGGCGCGATTGCTTTAGGTCACCCGCTGGGCATGTCCGGCGCACGGTTGCTGCTCACCGCCGCCCATGAGCTGCAAAACAGCGGCAAGCGCTACGCGCTATGCACCATGTGTGTGGGTGTTGGCCAAGGCATCGCCACACTGATCGAACGCGTTTAACGGAGGTTGCCATGGCATTTCATACCATCAATGGCCGCAGCGTGGCCTATCGGCTGCTCGGTATAGAAGCTAACCCCTTGGTAGTGCTGGCGCACCCCCTGGGCATGAGCCAGGCAGTGTGGGATGACATCATCCCGGTACTCTTGCCACGCTATCGCGTGCTGACTTGGGACCTGCCTGGTCACGGGGCTAGTCAGGCGGTCAGTGGAGCACAGGTTACGCCCGCTAATCTGGTTGCCGAGGCCTTGGCGCTGGCAGAGCTTTCAGGCGCTGCGCGCTTTCACTTTGTCGGTACTTCCATTGGTGGTGTAATCGGTCAACAGCTGATCGCTGAGCACAGCGACCGTTTGCTCTCTGCCACGCTCACCAATACCGGCGCGGTTATCGGCAACTCAGAGCTCTGGAACACTCGCGCGGGTCGCGTGCGTCAGGAAGGTCTCGCGGCGATGTCACAAGAGATTGTGCCGCGCTGGTTTGCGCCCAAGGCCTTTGAAGCAAGCCCCGCGCTGAAAGCGGGCTGGTGCATTCAGATGGGCCGCGGCGACGACGAATCCTACGCTCAGCTGTGTGAAATGCTCGGCCGCGAGACGTTTACCGGCAAGCTCTCCAACAAGAACGTCAAGGTGCAGCTACTTGGCGGCAGTGAAGATCTGGCTACGCCGCCGACGACACTGGAAGCCTTGTCTGCCGAGCTTGATGGCGCACCGCTTGAGATCTTTGACGGCGTAGGTCATGTGCCTTCAGTAGAAGCGCCTCAGCTGATCGCTGTGAAGCTGCTTGGCGTACTGGCAACAGATTTGGGCGACGTGGCGAACCACGGCGAGACTTGCGTCACTGGCTTGGAAACTCGTCAGTAGGTGCAGTGCAAGGAGTATGTGGCGCGTTCAACCGCTAACGCCAACAGCTTGAATACACCCTTTCAGCAGACGATTAAGCGCTTGGCGTGGGTGAGCTTTGCATTGTTAACGGTTCTCACCGTCGGCACTAAACCCGCTCAAATCGTTTTCGGGCTAATGTTTGCCTGCTGGTTCATCACCATGTGGGTCAGTAACACGGCTACGGCGGTTATTAGGGTGCCTATCGGCGTCTCTATTATTGCGTTAGTAAACTCCCTGGGAAAATACGCTGGCCCTTCCAATGCGGCGTTGGTCGACCGTACGGTTGTGCTATGCGCCCAGTACCAGCGCCCAATAGCTAGCTGGCAACAGGCCCGCGAGATGCCAAGGCTATAAAAGTTACAAAAAAGCGCTAAATTATTTGCAGGAGTTCAAACATGAATAACGCTACTACAGTAGGTAATGCCTTCGAGATTGATGAGATTAAACACGTCGTGCAGCTATATGTTGATGGCTTTCAAGGCGGTATGGAAAAGCTGCAGGAGGCCTTTCATAAGGATGCGTGGATATTTGCTGTGGATGCTGAAGGCATTCTAGCGACTGATCTGATCAGCGCTCGTTTTGAACGCTGGGCGACTAGCTACCGAAAGGTCACCAGCCGTTTTATTGCAGTCACCCAAGCCGGGGACGTGGCCAGCGTGCTACTGGGTTTTGATAACAGTGACAATCTTGCAGACTCTTGGGTCGATGTTATTGCCCTGGTGAAGGTCGACGGTACTTGGAAGATTACCAATAAAACGGCTGCCCACAGCACCCGCGCGGCATGGGCCAAGCCAAAACCTTAACGGCTGTGCTGGTAGACCGTGGCCGTTAAGGTTGCAGTGACACTAGGCTAAATAGGCGAGAGCGCCGGTTGCCATTGCCTCAATACCGGTTCGCAACGTCACGTCATTCCCCGGAAAGTAGTAAGGTGAATGAGGCATTTCAAGGTGGCGCATTTTCTGCGACACGCTCGTTCCTAAGGTTTTTGCCCAGCGTTCGGCGGGCGTGGCACCAATAAACCAGTAGACGTAGGGGATATCTTTGCCACCAAAACCGCCGACTTCGGCGTTGCCAAGCAGCGGGAAATCCTCGCTGGCATTAAGGCGTGGCATGGCGAAAAGGTTGGCATCGCCAAAATATTCGGTGTGGGCATGGCGAACATGCTCTACCGCCATCGGATCGTTGTGCAGAGCGATAGTTTCGTTGAGTGTTCGGAATTCCGGCAGTTTGGGCGAGCGGCCCGCTTCGCATTCTGCGCGGATAATACGCTTAATAGATGCCACTACTTGGCTATGCAGCACATCATCAAAGCTACGGATATTAATCTCAAGTTCGGCGGAGTGGGGGATAATATTAGCTTGGGTGCCCGCGTGGAGCTTTCCTACGGTGACCACCACGGTTTCTTCCGGTGGTACTTCCCGGGAAACGATACTCTGTAGCCGGGTGACCACATGCGCTGCGATCACGACCGGATCTACCGTTTGTGCAGGCATAGACCCGTGGCCCCCAGCGCCATGAATAGTCACCGCCAAATTAGTACAGGCGGCCATGGCGCTGCCAGAAATATGCCCAACACTTCCTGCTAATGCTGGCATATTGTGTTGACCTAAAATGATGTCTGGGCGTGGGAAGCGTTCATAGAGGCCATCATTTAACATCGCTTTGGCACCGCCAAAAATCTCTTCTGCAGGCTGACAGATGAGCATCAACGTGCCGGACCAGTGTTTTTTTAGCGCTGCCATCACAGCAGCTGTTCCTACAATACAGCTGCTGTGTAGGTCATGTCCGCAAGCGTGCATCAGTGGTATTTCATTACCATCTGACGTAGTAGTGGTTTCGTTACTGGCAAAATCGAGTCCAGTCTCTTCCTTTATGGGGAGGGCATCCATATCGCCACGCAGCATGACCGTACGGCCGCTTCCGTTATGCATTAGAGCGACGACGCCAGTGCCGCCTACGCCGCGTGTTACTTCATAGTCGAGGCTTTCCAAAGCGTCGGCGAGACGCGCACTGGTTTTATACTCCTGGAAGGGAAGCTCTGGCGTTCGATGCAACTCGCGATATAGCGTTTGGGTATCTACGAACGTTGCCTCGGCCTGTTTGCTGATAGCATCTTTTAAATTGAAACATTCTGTTTGGGTAGCCATGTATTTCTCCGGGCATTCAATGGGGAGATGTTGACGTAGGGGCCGCAAGGGTGGGGTTAACCAACCACTGCCAGACAGCCACAGTGCCGACGTTGATCAGCATCGCCCAGATGCCAGCGTGCCAGCCAAGTGGAGAGCTCCAGGCGAACTCCATCAGCAAGTAGGCCAGGCTGCCGAATAGGGCGCCCGCCATGACGCTGGCGCGGCGCAGGCGTGGCATAAACAGCGCGCCAATGACCATCGGGAAGAGTTGAACAATTAAGCCATAGGCGCCGAGTAGGAGTAGTACCAGCGACGAGGGGTTGGCCAGCGCAAACAGGTAGGCGATCAACGACAAGCCGAGCACGCTCCAGCGTGTTGCGCTGATGACCGCCTTCTCGCTTGCCCCTTTCATCATGGTGGGGCCAACCACATCACGCACCAACACTACGGCAGCGGTATGGGCTAGATTAGCGCCTGTAGACATGGCAGCGGCCAGCGCGCCAGAAAGCATCAAGCCGACCACCCAGGGTGAGAAGTTGGCCGCGTCCATTACCATGCGCAGGAGCACCGTATCGGAGCGTTCTAAAGGAGAGCCGGAGAAGGGCAAAATGCCCGCAAAGCCGATAAACAATAGCGGCACCAACAGATAGGCGTAAAGCGGGTAAAAGACGCTAACCTTACGCAGCGTCTTACCGCTGTCCGCCGAATAGAACTTCATAAACAGATGCGGCCACATGGCACCGCCGAAAGCACTGACCAGCACCGCAGTACTGAAATAGCCCCAGTTCATACCAGTGGCCCCAGGCATGGTCAGGTACTCAGGCATGGTTAACTGGATCTGGCGGAACATTTCGCCCACGCCGCCGTAGAGGCGCTCAGAGATGGAGAGACCCAGGAACCAAGCGATGACTATCATCATGATTCCTTGGAGTAGGTTGGTCCACCCGATGCCGTTCAGACCACTACAGAAGACGTAGGCGGCGACTACCAGGAAGGCTAGCAATGCCCCCAGCCAGAAGGGAATCAGGCCATCAGTAGCCGCCTGAAACAACAGGCCTGCACCGGCAATCTGAATCGTAAGATAGGGTACTAGCGCTAGCACACCGATCACGCCAGCCAGCATACCCAGCGTTTTGCTTTGGTAGTGATCGGCAATCATGTCGCCTTGGGTGAGATAGCCCCGCTCTCGACCTAGCTTGGCCACTCGTGGCCCCATGGCCCAAATGGTGATGGGCATCAGCGACAGGTAAGCGAGAATATAGAAGGCTGGTGCACCATGCTGATAGCTCCAGCCCGGCGCGCCCAAGAAGGCAAAGGCGGAGAATATTTCGGCGCCGAGGATGAAGAACAAAATCACCACGCCAACATGGCGTCCACCTGCTACATAGCCCTCTAGGCTTGAATTTTTCTGACCGCGAGCGCGGAGTCCCACCCATAGCACCAGAGCGAGATAGGTCAGGGTGATGCCGACGACAATGATCGAATCATTCATGGCGATCACCTCCGTGGCGAATCACAAAGGCTACCCACATGCCGACAAATAGAATCAGCATCCAGAGGATGTACCAGAAAAATAGAAAGGGCAGTCCGAGTACGGTGGGCTCGATACGATTGGCGATCAGTGCGCCGGGCCAGATCATTGCCAGGGTGCACACCGCAAAGTGCAACCCTGTTAGAAGGTGGTATGTCTTGTTCATCGGGTTTCCTGCTCGTCATAGCGAGTCTTGTTATGGATTGTTTATTCACTATGAAACAAGCATTGGGATATCAAAAATATATCTTTTAGATGTTAGATATATCATTTAGGCATGGGCAGGCGGTATGGTTTAAAGTGTTGGTAGCTAAGATGCTTTTACTTGTGGTTCACGGGCGTATGTGAGGTGTTGTCAAACCATGGAGTTTCGTCAACTGGAGTATTTTATTGCCGTGGTGGAGAGCGGATCGATTTCTGGGGCTAGCCGCAAGGTACACGTTGCACAGCCTGCGTTGACACGGCAGATGCGCCTGTTAGAAGAAAGTGTTGGTACACCACTTCTGGATCGCCACGCTCGCGGGATCCGATTGACAGTGGCGGGGCGTGCGCTTTACGGCGATGCTACACGCATGTTAGACGAGCGTGCGAATATCAAGGCGCGCTTGTTAGCACTGGGCAGTGGGCAAACAGGAAAACTTAGCCTTGGTATAACCGTGACGCATTTGTGGGTAACCGAAGTGGCTAAACTCATGGGCGACTATCGTAGCCACTATCCCCATGTGGCGCTGGATGTTTTGCCGTTGCTTTCCGGCCCTCAGTTAGAAAAGCTGCAACAGGGTAGTCTTGATGTCGGTATTATCTATCACGATGATCATGCTCCGTCGGGCATCGACGCACGTCTACTTCAGCAAGATCACCTAATACTCGCCGTACCCACCTCTTCGTCTTGGGCACGATTGCCTCCGACAAAACTTGCGGACCTTGCTGAGGCTGAGTTTGTATGGGGGTACCGCAGTATTTCTCCGGTCTATTATGATCGTGTGATTATGCACTTTGCACGGCTAAACTTTGAGCCTCGCGTGGTGCAGTATGGCGCGGATAACATTACCATCCTCAGTATGGTCTCGGCAGGATTGGGGGTAGCGATTGTCCCGGCTGCCAGTCGCTGCCATCCCATGTTAGGCATCCGTTTTATTGAGCTAGAAGAGTTAGCAACCTGTGATATGCCACTTTGGCTGGCGTGGCGCAGGAGCAGCGTATCTCCCGTGCTTGATAATTTCATCCAAATGGCAGGAGATATATTTGGATGAAGTTGGCGCTTTTCGTTGTAATTACTCGGAAAACATCGTGAACATCAGCCCACGCAACCACCGACTGCCAGGGTCCTGGTGAAAGCGGCGGTGCCAGAAAAGGTTGATCGGGATCTCGGGAAACGCCAATGGGTGCTCTCGAATCGTTAGCCCAAAACGCTCGCAGGTAGCTTCGGCCAATTTATCGGTCACCGTGACGATAAGGTCGCTGTTGCTGATGATATAAGGAATGGCGGCAAAATGCGGCAACGTTAACCTGACGGGGCGCGTGATTTTGGCACGTGTCAGCTGCTCTTCTACGATGCCGTGGCCGGTACCTTGTGCCACTACCACGGCGTGAGAGGCGGTGCGAAAACGCTCAACATCAAACTCGCCGGTGGCCAACGGGTGACCCTGGCGCATCAGGCACACATAGCGCTGCCCAAATAGCCGTTGTTGATAAAAACCAGCCCCAAGCTGTGGAATAAGGCCAACGGATAGGTCGATCTGGCCCGCCTCCATCTCCTGTTTCAGGCCGCTATTGCGGCTGCGCACGGTTGTCAGTGACACGCCCGGCGCTGCTTTTGAGAGATGCTCAAGCAAGCGCGGCAGAAAGACGATCTCGCCAATATCAGTCATGTTGATATTAAAGGTGCGCTCGCTCACCGCGGGATTGAAAACCTCGTTTATGTTCAAGGTATCGTTCACTCTTGCGAGTGCATCGGCGATGCCGGGATGCAACTGACTGGCGCGCGGCGTTGGCTGAAGCCCTTGAGAAGTGCGCTCGAAGAGTTCGTCATGCAGTAAAAGCCTTAAACGCTTAAGCGCATGACTCACGGCAGGTTGGGTAATACCTAAACGTAGAGCGACCCGTTGGGTGTTCTGTTCCTGGTACAGAAGATCAAAAACAACCAGTAGGTTAAGGTCGATATCCGTAAGTTTTACCATCCCTCGATGCCTCGTCATTTGTTCGACATTGGTCTATTTAATTTAAATGAACTGATTCCAACTCATTGTTTCTTAATGTTATTAGCGCCGCTTATAGTTCGAATGAAGAGGGCTGTGTGGTGGCCGCTGTTTCATCCGAATAACGTTAGGGCAAGAGCATAAAGCTCAACATGATAACGATAAATCTCTGACCGGGGTGACAATATGCAAGCCACACAGGTGCAACAAAAACGTCTTTCTATTGGTATTATCGGTGGTGGCATCGGTGGCGTGGCCTTTGCGGTTGCGTTATCCCGCGATAGCCAGCTTGATGTTCAGCTTTTTGAATCAGCCCCCCAGTTCTCTGAGATTGGTGCTGGAGTTTCCTTTGGCCCTAATGCTGTGAAAGCTATTCAACGGCTGGGATTGGAAGCCTCTTATCAACGTATTGCCGACTCTTCACCCGCGCCCTTTGAAGATGTGTGGTTTGAATGGCGGCGTGGCAGTGATGACACTTATTTAACTGCCAGCTTAGCACCAGGCGTTGGTCAATCCTCGGTGCACCGTGCTGATTTTCTGGATGCCATTGTTGCCAACCTTCCTGACGGCATCGCTCACTTCGGCAAGCGCTGTGTCGAGGTGCAGCAGGATGCCAAGAGTGCAACGGCTTACTTCAGTGATGGTACGCACTTCACCGGCGACGTGATTATAGGCTTTGACGGGATTAAATCAGCAGTGCGTCAGCACGTTTTACCCCCAGAGCAGTACGGCGAGATTACGCCGCTTTGGAGTGGTACTTACGCCTACCGTGGCATGATCCCGACAAGTGAATTAGAGACTACCTTAGAGGCTCACGGCAGCGAGAAGCGTTTAGCACTAGTACCTCAAATGTATCTTGGTAAAGATCGTCACATCTTGACGTTCCCAGTTAAACAGTCGCAATTGGTTAATGTTGTCGCCTTTATTACTGATCGTTCGACAACAAATCCCAAGCTACCCGAAGGTGAAGAGTGGGTACAAGCCGTAACTCACAAAGAAATGCTGGGGGTGTTTAAAGATTGGGGTCCTGCTTGCCAGGCTATCCTGGAATGTATTCCAGAACCAATGCGGTGGGCATTACATGAGTTACCTGAGTTAACCCGTTACCATCGGGATCGCGTGTTAATCGTTGGCGACGCTGCTCATGCGCTAGTGCCGCACCAAGGGGCTGGAGCCGGCCTGGCACTTGAAGATGCTTATGTGCTAGCCAGCCTGCTGACAGATGCTAGTTGTGATCGCCATAATGTGAGTGATGTGCTGTCTGCCTTTGAGCAAGTGCGCTATGACCGCACCTGCAAGGCACAGCGAACATCCCATGAAGCCGGGGATATCTACGAATATGCCGGTGTTGGTAGTAGCGCCGATGAAACCAGGCTGATCGAAAATCTGGAAACCCGTTTCGAGTGGCTTTGGGACCATGACCCCTATGATGATGTGGTGGCAGCAAGACATAAATTAGCCTTAGCTCCCTAACGTTACTACCAAGTAAGCCGTGAAATGACGCTGATTCGGCAGTAGCGGCTTATTCTTTTGTCGCAAAAGATTCATAACTCAGTGTACTTTGAAGAAAGAAGGTTACCGCTACAAGCCACAGTAAGGCATAGGTTTTCAAGTTCGTAGATACCTTATATAGCAAGTAGCAGGAGCTGCTTGTGCAAGAAAACAGCTATTTCCCGTACGCTACGCCATCCAATTCTTGGGAATGAGTTGCTTAGTTGTCGGGTGTTTTCTCAAATGATTGATAATTAACAAAAAATAATGGATGCCGGCAGGTTGTGGCAGTGACGAGAGTGAATCAATAATGGCGTCGGAATGCTAAAACTGCCGAGCTAATTACTCCCTGGTAATACCTCCTTGGTATGGCAAAGCACTTAAACAATATTGGTTCCGGCTGACAGCGCCAATCAAACTGATATTCAGTGAAATGATTGCCTTACGCCGGAGTTGCCATGTCAACCGTCATCCAACATATCGAGACGCTGCTAGTCGATCTACCGACTATTCGTCCCCACAAACTCTCCATGGCAACCATGGCCTGCCAGACCATGGTCATCGTGCGTATGCGCCACTCTGATGGTATCGAAGGGCTCGGAGAGGGCACTACTATCGGTGGCCTGGCCTATGGCCCAGAGAGTCCAGAAAGTATCAAACGCAATATCGATACTTATCTAGCACCTCTGCTGATTGGTCAGCCTTCTACTAACATCCACTCCCTGCGTACACGGCTCAATCGGCATGCCCGCGGCAATATGATTGCCAAGTCGGCACTCGAAACGGCGCTGCTGGATGCGCAGGGGAAGCGCTTGGACCTGAGCATCAGCGAACTTCTCGGCGGCCATCAGCAAGCGCATCTCCCCGTGTTATGGACGCTGGCTAGTGGCGATACCGCCAAGGATATCGATGAAGCGCTACTACGCCTGGAGCAACGCCGCCACTGTGATTTCAAGTTGAAGATAGGTGCTAACCCTGTCGACCAGGATGTCCGTCATGTGGCGGCGATTAAAGAGGCGTTAGGCGATCGTGCCAGTGTACGTGTCGACGTCAATCAGGCTTGGGATGAGTCCGTGGCGGTGCGTGGTATCCAGGCGCTTCAAGATGCTGGCATTGATCTGATTGAGCAACCTATCCCTGCACGGGAACACGCCGGTTTAGTGCGGTTAGCCAACCGCTTTAACGTTCCTATGCTGGCAGACGAAGCAGTGCAGGATGCGCGCGACGGGCTGGGCCTTATCTGTCGCGGCTTCAGCGGTGCCTATGCTATCAAACTGGCCAAGGCTGGCGGCATTTATGGCGCCTTAGAGCTGGCCCACGTCGCTCAGGCCGCCGGTATAGGTTTATACGGCGGTACGCTTCTGGAAGGCACTATCGGCACAGCCGCATCACTTCACGCCTGGTCCATCCTCCCAGAAATGGCTTGGGGCACCGAGATGTTTGGCCCGCTTTTGCAAAAAGACGACATCGTCGTCGAGCCTCTCAATTACACCGAGTTCGGTGTCGAGGTGCCTAAAGGGCCGGGTCTGGGAATGACGCTGGACGAAGATAAATTGGCCCATTACGCCCGTAAATAACCCTTGTGTTCAAGTTGCCATCACTAAGCGTACACGTGATTTAGAAAGGAGATAGGCATGCTTTTTCAAGTAGAAATGACCGTCAAACTACCGCCCGATATGCCGGCTGAGCAGGCGGCCAGGATCAAGTCAACCGAAAAAGAGTATTCGCAAGAACTACAGCGTCAGGGCAAGTGGCGTCACTTATGGCGGGTAGCGGGCAGCTACTCCAATGTCAGTATTTTCGACGTTAAAGATAATGCTGAGTTACAAGAGCTCGTTAGCAATCTCCCACTATTTCCGTATATGGAGATCAGCGTCAAGCCCTTGTGCCGCCACCCCTCCTCCATTCGCGAAGATGATAGTTAAACAAATACGCACCACGTCAGCTTATTACTAATAGAACAATATCTTATAAAAATCTGAGGATTATATAATGACTGTGAAAATCTTCGACACGCCAGAAGTACAAGACTTCATTAACACGGTCGCCGGGCTCGACCAGGCTGGCGGCAATGGCCGTGCCAAGCAGATTATCCATCGTCTGGTGGGCGATCTTTTCAAGTTGATCGATGACTTCGATGTCACCGAAGAAGAGTACTGGGCGGCGGTTAATCTGCTCAACGCGCTGGGTAGCCAGACCCAGTTCGGCCTACTCTCGCCGGGCCTTGGGTTCGATCACTTCCTTGATATGCGTCACGATGCCATCGATGCCGAGGCCCAGCGCACCGGCGGCACGCCGCGTACCATCGAAGGCCCGCTGTACGTGGCCGGTGCTCCGGAAGCTGAAGGGTTTGCGCGTATGGCCGACGAAACCACCGAAGGCGAGACCATGTGGCTGACCGGCCAGGTTCGGGGCGTGGATGGCACCCCGATTGCCGGGGCCAAGGTTGAGATCTGGCACGCCAACGACAAGGGTGGCTACTCTTTCTTTGACCCGTCGCAGTCCGAGTATAACCTGCGCCGCACGATCTACACCGATAGTGACGGTCGTTATACCGCTCGTAGCGTCATTCCCTCCGGTTACGGCGTTCCCGAAGGCGCGCCCACGGATGTGGTACTCAAGTCGCTTGGCCGTCATGGCGAGCGCCCGGCCCATATCCACTACTTCGTTTCCGCCCCGGGCCATCAGCACCTGACCACCCAGATCAACTTGGCGGGCGACCCCTACACGTTTGATGACTTCGCCTTCGCCACTCGAGAAGAGCTGGTGATCCCCGCCGAGCGCATCGACGACCCGGCTGAAATCGCCCAGCGGGACCTGAGCGGTCCGTTCTCCCAAGTAGTATTCGATGTTGAGCTGACACAAGTCTCTGCCCCGGAGCTTCAGGCACGCCACGCTCGGCCCCGTGCCAAAGAGGACGAGCAAGACCTGGCCAGTCAACTGGCGGGTACTGCCAAGGTATAAGTCCCTCGGCACAGCACCTGACTGTCCACCCCATGAGAACGGCAGACTCCCCTGAAACCTGTCGTTCTCAAGTTCAACAGAACATCATAATAACCTCGAGGAGCGCGATCATGACCGTGAAGCTTGATCAACTTGAAGCCCGTGTTCGCAATGCCGTTCAAGATGACCCGGCCAACGGCCGGTTCCGCTGCCACCGCAGCATGTTTACCGACCCCGATTTTTTTGAACTTGAAATAAAGCACGTTTTCGAAGGCAACTGGCTGTTTCTGGCCCACGAAAGTCAGGTCGCCGAGCCAGGTGACTACATGACCGTCACTATGGGCCGCCAGCCGGTAATCATTACCCGCGACAAGCAGGGCGAGCTGCATGGCCTGATCAACGCCTGTGCCCACCGCGGCGCGACCCTGTGTCGCCGCAAGCGTGGCAACAAGGGCACGTTTACTTGCCCCTTCCACGGCTGGACGTTTAAGAACGATGGCCAACTGCTCAAGGCCAAGAACGAGAAAACTGGCGCCTATCCGGAGAACTTCAAGCAGGATGGATCTCACAACCTCAAGCGCCTGCCGCGTTTCGAGAACTACAAGGGCTTTCTGTTCGGCAGCTTAAGCGACGATGTTATGCCGCTTGACGAGCACCTCGGTGAAACCACCAAGGTAATCGACAACATTGTCGACCAGGCCCCGGAAGGCCTCGAGATTTTACGCGGCACGTCTTCCTATACCTTTAACGGTAACTGGAAACTGGGTGCCGAGAACGGCGCCGACGGCTACCACGTAAGCTCTGTGCACTGGAACTATGCCTCGACTATGGAGCGACGCAACTACGACGCCGGTGGCACCAAGTCGGTCGATGCCGACGGCTGGTCGAAGAGCAAGGGCGGTTTCTACTCCTACGAAAACGGTCACATGATGCTCTGGACGCAGCTGCTTAACCCGGATGTTCGTCCGGTCTATCAGAATAAGGACTGGATCAAGGAGCAGTTTGGCGAGGCTCGTGCCGACTCAATCGTCAACCAGACGCGCAACCTCTGCCTTTACCCGAACGCTTATCTGATGGACCAGTTCTCCACGCAGATTCGCGTGATTCGTCCTCTCTCCGTGGACAAGAGCGAAGTCACGATCTACTGCTTCGCCCCTAAGGGAGAGTCGGCGGAGGACCGCCGGTTGCGTATTCGCCAATACGAAGACTTTTTCAACGTTTCCGGTATGGGCACCCCAGATGACCTTGAAGAATTCCGCGCCTGTCAGGAGGGCTACGACGGCGCCCTAGCGGAATGGAATGACCTCTCTCGAGGTGCTCAGCAGTGGATCGAAGGCGCTGATGCAAATGCCCTGGCGATTGGCATGAAACCGCTACTCAGTGGGGCCTCCCCGGAAGACGAAGGACTCTACGTACTGCACCACAAGCACTGGGTCCACGAGATGCTGCGCGCCATCGATAAAGAGCGTAGCCAGTTTATCGCCACCGCATCCGCCTGAGTGTCTGTGAAGAGAGGGAAAAGACCATGAGCATTAGCTATCACGAACTCCAAGCCTTCCTGTACCGCGAAGCGCGACTGCTGGACGATCGGGAATGGGACGAATGGCTCGCGCTTTACCGTAAAGATGCCGAGTACTGGATGCCCGCCTGGGATGACGACGATCAGCTCACTCGGGATCCGCACAGTGAAATTTCGTTGATTTACTATCCCAACCGCGAAGGGTTGGAAGATCGTGTTTACCGGATCAAGACCGAACGCAGCGGAGCGAGTATGCCGGAACCGCGCACCACCCATCAGGTTACGAATATTGAGATTTTGTCTCAGGACGGCGACACGGTGGAGTTGCGTTTCAACTGGCACACGCTAAGCCACCGTTACAAGAAGACCGACAGCTTTTTCGGCAGCTCGTTTTATACGCTGGACGTGTCGGGTGAGATGCCGTTGATCACAAGAAAAGTCGTGCAGCTTAATAACGACTATATCCATCAGGTTATCGACGTTTATCACGTCTGACCCGATGGTAGAGGAGAGTTAATCATGAGCTATACCATTGCCCTCAACTTTGAAGACGGAGTGACTCGCTTCATCGGCTGTAAAGAAGGGGAAACCGTTCTGGATGCCGCTTACCGGCAAAAAGTTAACCTACCCATGGATTGCTCAGACGGCGTGTGTGGCACCTGCAAGGGTCACTGCGAGCAGGGCCAATTTGATATGGGTGATGAGTACCTGGAGGAAGCGCTTTCCGATGAGGAAGCCGCTGAGGGGCAGATACTTACTTGCCAAATGGTGCCTTCTTCGGATTGTGTGATCCAAGTGCCAGTGGCCTCCACGCTGTGTAAAACACAAGTAGGCAAGCTTGAAGGCACGATAGCAGCGGTTGAGCAGCTCTCCGAAGACAGTATTGAACTGGTGGTCGATCTGGGTGATGAAGGAGGCCTCGCTTTTTTACCTGGCCAATACATTCATATTGATGTTCCCGGTACTGAAGTACACCGTTCCTATTCATTTAGCTCGCAGCCCGGTCATAAGCGTGCCACTTTCTTAATTCGTAATATTCCCAATGGGGTAATGAGTGGCTATTTGACTGAACGTGCCGTGGTGGGCGACAAGCTTACGCTCACTGGTCCGCTGGGCAGCTTCTATCTACGCGAAGTGACACGTCCTGTCCTTATGTTGGCGGGCGGCACGGGATTAGCGCCATTCCTTTCCATGCTTGAGCAGATGGTCGAGAAGGGCTGTGATGCGCCGATCCATATGATTTACGGTGCCAATAAAGATGATCATTTGGTCAAAACCGACGCGTTAGATGCCTTCGCTGAGAAGTTACCAAACTTCAGTTACTCCACCGTCGTCGTCGACGAAGCCAGCGAGCATCCACGTAAAGGGTATGTGACGCACCATATGGATGCCAGCGTAATGCATGACGGCGATGTCGACATTTACTTGTGTGGCCCACCCCCGATGGTAGATGCCGTTCTAAAGCACTTCGACGCAGAAGGCATTGAACCGCAAAGCTTTCACTATGAGAAGTTCACCCCTAACCAAGTGGGAGAGGGCGCATGAGCAATCAACGTTTCGCGAGTGCGCGTTTTCAAGATCGAATAATGGTGATCACCGGAGCTGCTCAAGGGATTGGGCTACGAGTTGCCGAGCGCGCAGCCGCTGAAGGCGCGCGTTTGGTACTGATAGATCGCGCTGACGCTATCCACGAAGTTGTCGCTGAAATTAGCAAGCAAGGAAGCGAAGCGATTGCGGTACAGGCTGACTTGGAAACGTGGCGAGGCGCTGAGCAAGCGATGCATACGGCGCTCGCTCACTTTGGCCGTATCGATATTCTGGTGAACAACGTAGGCGGAGCGATTAACTTCAAGCCATTTACCGAGTTTACCGAAACGCAGATTACAGCGGAGATCAACCGCTCGTTGATGCCCTCGCTTTGGTGCTGTCGAGCAGTGCTGCCAGCCATGGTAGCTCAAGGGCAAGGTGTGATCGTCAATGTTTCTTCAGCGGCAACCCGGGGTATTCATCGTATTCCTTATTCGACAGCGAAGGGCGGTATTAATGCATTAACCGCGTCGCTAGCATTTGAGTATGCCGAGCACGGTATTCGTATTGTTGCAACGGCACCTGGTGGCACAGAAGCACCGCCAAGGCGTATTTCGCGTGGAACGCCAGAGCCAACGAACGAGACGGAAAAAGAATGGTTTCAAGCCCATATTGATCAGACGAAGCAGAGCTGCTTAATGGGACGTTATGGCACGCTGGATGAAATGGTCGCTCCTATTCTATTCCTTGCGTCCGATGAGGCCAGTTATATCACCGGCAGCGTGCTTCCTGTCGCAGGCGGTGACCTCGGCTAACGAGTCGATTAAAAATAAATCTGTATAAGTGTTAACAATAACTCTAAGCACAATAATCCCCTGGAGCACACCGTGAAACATATCGAGAAGGGCGTCAGCTTAAGGCATGCGCCCCGTGATTTTCTGCGCGATCTCAATGCCGACAATGCCAGTACGGGGTTGGTAGCGGGTATATTGGGGCTCGGCGTCGGCGTCGTTCACATCAGTGCGGGCACATCGGCAGGCCTCGACCCCTCCTTCATCATGATCTGGGTTATCAGCTACTTGATGATCAATGGCCTGTTTGGACTTTTCATGCCCGCTTACTACCGTTTGCCGCTGCCCATGGCTAACTCCATTCCCGGGGCATTGATGTTTGCCGCGGTTATTCCGGTAATTGGCTTGGAAGCTGCCTTGGGCGCTAGCTTTATTGCTGGGGCTATCACGCTGGTTGCCGGTGTGACGGGGATAATGGGGATCGTCATGCGCTTGATACCGATGCCGATAGTGATGGGCATGGTGGGTGGGATGCTGCTTAGTTTCGGTCTCAATATGGTCAAGCCGCTTGAAAGTGCCATTGTACCAGCGTCGATCATGATACTGGCTTTCTTTATCTCTTCTCGGCTCTTTCGCAAGATTCCTCCATTGATCATTTCGATGGTGGCTGGTCTTGTCTATCTAACCGTGACAGGCGTTGATTTATCCGGCATCGACGCCACTATTCGATTCCCTGAGTTCATCATGCCTGCGTTTACGTTGGAAGCTTTCCTAACGTATGGCTTACCACTTGCTATCATCCTGATTGGAATGGAGACCCCAGCGGGAGTCGGTTTGATAAAGGGGATGGGCTATAAAGATGCGCCAGCGAATGCGATTACCGCTGTAGGGGGCTTAGGTACCATGGTGTCGTCATTCTTTAATCTGCATAGCACCTGCATTGCGGCGCCCATGACCGGCGTATGCGCTTCTCCAGAAGCGGGAGCCCCCGATAAACGTTGGGTTGCTGCCGTGATAGCAGGAGCTATTTTCGTAATTGCCGCGCCATTCTACGGTTACGTGGTCAGCTTACTGGAGGCTACGCCGCGCTATTTCATCGCCATTATTGCGGGATTGGCGCTAATGCGCGTGATTACTTCCTCGATGGCCATCGCCTTTTCTGGCAGAAAGCATGAAATAGGCGCGTTGTTCGCCTTTCTGATCGCCGCTTCCGGTATTCAGATTCTTGGCATTGGCGCCACGTTTTGGGCGTTAGTGCTGGGTGTCGTTGTTTCGGCAATCGTCGAAACCAAAGACTTTGACGTCATTTTTACTCGTGGATCAGCTGACCTCTCGCCTTGAAACTCACCTCGGCGTTGCTTGATACGGCCCCAGCAAGCAGATGCTTGCCGGGGCCGTTGGTTGCTCGTTAAATACTGACACGGGGAAGTGTGTTGCATGCAATTTCATAAGCAATTGCAAAAGGATTTGTCGATCCCAGCCATCACTGCTGGTTTTGTGGCGGTGCTAATTTCTTACTCCGGGCCCTTGGCCATTTTTTTCCAAGCGGCTCAGAGTGCCGAAATATCCAGTGCCATGATGACGTCCTGGGTGTGGGCTATCTCTATCGGCGCAGCTATCTCGGGTATCTTTTTAAGCCTATGGTTAAAAGTGCCGGTGGTGACCGCCTGGTCGGCGCCAGGGACTGCGCTGTTGGTAACGCTGTTCCCGGGGTTGACGCTCAATGAAGCGGTGGGCGCCTACCTAACAGCCGCTGTGATCATTTTTCTGATCGGCGTTACAGGCACTTTTGACCGCATTATCCGAATGATACCGCCAGGCATCGCCAGCGCGATGATGGCAGGCATTCTGTTCCAATTCGGGGTGGGCGTCTTCGTCTCTTTAGAGAGTGTGCCGGCGCTGGCTATTGGTATGATTATCGCTTATTTGCTCTTTAAGCGACTTACTCCGCGCTATAGCTTGGTACTGCTATTAATCGCTGGTATCACGTTAGCCGTCTTGCTGGAGGGCGCGAGCCTGGAGGGAGTGGCACTCCAGCTTGCCGAGCCCCAGCTTATTCGCCCCGAGTGGTCTTGGAATGCGACCCTGAGCTTGGCCATTCCCTTGGTACTGGTGAGCTTGACGGGACAGTTCCTACCCGGCATGGCGATTCTACGCGCCTCTGGGTATTCGACCCCGGCCAGACCAATCGTTATCGTGGCTAGCGCAACGTCCTTTTTCACCGCTTTTTTTGGCGGTATCACCACGGTAATCGCAGCGATTACCGCGGCAATCTGTACCAGTAAGGAAGCTCACGAAGATCCTGCTAAGCGCTATGTTGCCGGGGTGGCAAACGGGGTTTTCTACCTGTTTGGTGCTATTTTTGCAGGCACTATTGTAGCGCTATTTACGTCGTTGCCAGGGGAGTTTGTGGCGGTACTCGCAGGCCTTGCACTGCTTGGCGCGATTAGTAGCAATATCAGTGCGTTTGCGGCCGAAAAGAGCCACTTGGAAGCCTCTGTCATTACGTTTATTGCCACCGCCTCTGGCATTAGTTTTCTAGGCTTAGGCTCCGCCTTCTGGGGAGTGGTCGTTGGGGCGCTTGCCTATAACCTGCTGCATCGACGTTTTAACTCGCTTAACCATAAAACCTAATAACAGTGATACTGCTTACGCGGTAGTGGAGTGGGACCATGGAAAAGATCGTTGTGGCGGTTGATGATAGTGAAAGTGCTTTGCATGCCCTGGCATTTGGGCAAATATTTGCGGCCCAGCGGACTCTATCGTCAGCTATTTGGCAAGTCGTCATAATACGATGCTTGCCATGACAACCCATGGACGTAGTGGTCTTTCGCAAGTAGTGGCTGGCAGCGTTAGTCACGAAGTGCTGCACGAAGCGGCTTGTCCGGTCGCCATACTGCGCCCATAAAGGGTGGTGCTATGGGTAACGGCCAGAACGGCGATTTTCCACGAGCACCTCTAAGATAGCGTTGGCTTCCTGCATTAGAGGCGAGGGGTTTTCTCCTCGCCGACGACTGCAGATAACGGGGGAGGTTATGGTCTTGTCTGCCAATGCTACATAGGTAATACCGTCACGTTGAACGCGTTTTACTTGCTCTGGGACCAATGTAATGCCTATACCGGAGGCGACAAGGCTAAGCGCTGTCTGTACTTCGTTCGCCTCCTGTACCACCTCAACCTTTAAACCTTGGCGTCGGAAAATACCTAGTATCATATCCGCAAGACTGGGACGTGGTTTTGCAGGGAAGACAATGAGGGGATAGCGAGCCAGCTCCTCGCAGGTCGGGGTCGTACCCTCGAGTGGATGGCCGCTCGAGAGGGCAGCAATCAACGGTTCATCGAAGAGAATATCCTGCTCTACGTCTGGATCATCAATGCGAATGCGTCCGAATCCCATATCGATGCGGCCTGCTTTGAGTGCTTGAATTTGTTGTACTGTTGTGAGTTCTGCCAGTGTAAGTTCAATATTCTCAATGCGGCGTAAGTCACGGACTAATGTCGGAAGCTGTCCATAAAAAACAGATGGCACAAAACCAATACCGAATAGCGCACGCTTGCTGCGCGCCATATGTCGCGTGGCATCGATGGTAACTTCCACTTTTTCTAATATCTGCAAAGCGTGCTGCTGAAAAAATACACCAGAAGGCGTTAGGCGTAAGCCTCTTGAGCTTCGCTCAAACAATTCGGCACCCACTTCCTGCTCTAGTTGCTTAATTTGGCGCGATAGAGGCGGTTGCGACATGTGCAATCTTTCAGCAGCACAGGTGAAATTAAGCTCTTCGGCCACAATGCAAAAGTATCTAAGGTGGCGTAGCTCCATGATGCCTCCAAGGTATAAGCGACAACTTAACATTACCTTTATGAACTTAGCTGTTGCCAAGCCAGCAACTGGGGCATTTTTCAGCCAATCGTTTAGGCATTGTAATAAAGTCGTATACCCTACCAGTATTCAAACGATGAGCTGGCTACGACTTTAGTCAAGGTAAAGACAACGCTTATAGGCAGGTTGGTCTTGAGAAGGGGAGCCGAGAGAGAACCGGGGATATTAGGCGCTAGACGTGAAGCTCAATGCTGACGCCTAAAAGCCACAATGCGACTTAGCACATTGTGGCGTGTAACGTGGCTAAAGCGCTGCGCTAACACTCAATCGCATTAACCGCTAACCCACCCTTGGACGTTTCCTTGTACTTGTCCAACATGTCTTTGCCGGTATCACGCATGGTGCGGATAACTTTATCTAACGAGATAAAGTGAGTGCCGTCGCCGCGCAGGGCCATTTGGGCGGCGTTGATCGCCTTGACGGTGGCAATCGCGTTGCGCTCGATGCAGGGCACCTGAACCAGCCCGCCTACTGGGTCGCAGGTCAAACCGAGGTTGTGCTCAAGACCTATTTCAGCCGCGTTTTCGACCTGCTCAGGCGTAGCGCCCATCACCTCGGCCAAGCCAGCGGCGGCCATGGCGCACGCTGAGCCCACCTCGCCCTGGCAGCCCACTTCGGCGCCGGATATGGACGCATTTTTCTTGCACAAAATACCGATGGCACCGGCGGCAAGCAGGAAGTCCACCACATTGCGGTCATTGGCACCCGCCTGGAACTTCATGTAGTAGTGCAGCACGGCGGGAATAATACCTGCTGCCCCGTTGGTTGGGGCCGTCACCATGCGTCCCCCCGCAGCGTTCTCTTCGTTCACCGCCAGTGCAAAGATGTTGACCCACTCCATGGCGGAAAAGGTTGTGGCGATCAGGCAGTCGTTCTGCTCGGCCGCCTGCAAGCGCTGATGCAGCTGCCTTGCCCGGCGTTTGACGTTAAGCCCACCGGGTAGAATGCCTTCGTGGGTTAGGCCGTTATCGATGCACTCGCACATGACCTGCCAGATGCGCCACAGCTCGTCTCTTACTTCCTGCTCGCCGCGCCAGGTTTTCTCGTTCTCCATCATCAGGCGGCTGATGCTCATGCCTTCACGCTTACAGATGGCGAGTAGTTCTTCGGCGGAGTTAAAGTCGAAGGGGATCTTGGCGGTGTCCATGTCTTCAAGCTTGGCATCGACCTGGTTTTGGTCAACCACAAAACCGCCGCCTACCGAGTAGTACGTGTTGGCGGTCAGCAGGCTGCCATCTTCGGCAAAGGCGCAAAGTTTCATGGCGTTCGGGTGATGGGGCAGGCTCTCTTCATGAAAGATAATGTCCTGGTCCCATTCAAACGTAACATCTTTCTGGCGCCCCAGCGATAGGCTACGCGTCTCTTTCAACGCCGCAATCGTGGTGTTGATAATCGATGGGTCGATGGTGTCCGGGCGTTCGCCCAGCAAACCCATGATAATGGCATGGTCGGTTCCATGGCCGATGCCCGTGGCGGAAAGCGAGCCATACAGATGCACTTCCAGGCGGCTCACCTGGTCGAGCAATTGGCTATCGCGCAGAACGGCCGCAAACTTGAAGGCGGCCATCATGGGGCCGACCGTGTGTGAGCTGGAGGGGCCGACGCCAATTTTGAAAAGGTCGAAGACACTAATAGGCATGGAAGACCTCTGAATGGGAAATAAAAAGTCGGCTCACCCAACGTTGGACAGGGGAATCGCGAATTAATGCCGCGTAACCTTGTCCTGTCGTCGATCAATGAGCAGACTTGATGATTGTTCTGTGGGTGCAAGGCATAGCGTCAAGCAAGCGCGGCTAGTTGCCAAATACCACCGTGCGCCCATTGTGCAGAAAGACTCGCCGCTCAAGGTGATAGCCGATGGCGCGGGCGAGCGTCAGACACTCTATATCGCGCCCTTTGGCGACCAGGTCCTCAGGGTAGTGTGCATGATCAACTGGCTCCACCCCTTGAGCAATAATCGGCCCCTCGTCGAGGTCGTTATTGATGTAGTGCGCCGTAGCGCCTACCAGCTTAACGCCTTTTTCGTAGGCCTGGTGGTAGGGCTTGGCACCTTTGAAACCCGGTAGTAGTGAGTGGTGAATGTTGATGGCACGCCCGCTCAAAAGCTCGCACATGCTCGGTGACAATACCTGCATGTAGCGCGCCAGAATTACCAGCTCCGCCCCGGTATTCTCAATAATATCGAGTACCTGGGACTCCTGCTCGGTCTTGGTCTCGGGCGTAATAGGCAGATGATAGTAAGGCAGATCATGCCAGCTCGCTAAGGGCTCAAGGTCCGGGTGATTGGAGATAATCGCCTTGATATCCAGTGGCAACTGCCCGGTACGGTAGCGGTAGAGCAGGTCGTTTAGGCAGTGATCTGCCTTGGATACCAGAATGACTGCACCCGTGCGCTTGGCCGGAGGGGTCAGTTCAAACGTCATGTCGAAATCGGTGGCGCGCGGCAGAAAATTCTCCTGAAACGCCTGCTCGTCAAACGCTTCTCGCTCGGGACGAAACTCCGCTCGAATAAAAAAGCGTTCACCCAGCCGATCATCAAATGAGCTCAGTTCGGTGATATAGCAGTGCTGCTCTTTTAAAAAGCGGGTCACCACATCGACCGTGCCCAGAATGCTGGGGCATTGGGCGGCAAGTATCCAGGTATCCGTCATTCGGCTCATGGCGCTTCTCTTTCATCAGCTTGATCAGCAGTCAGGGCAGGCCGGTGGTGCCGACCTGCCGGCTTATTATTGTGTGTCGATACCATATTCCGCCGAGGCGTCGAGCAGCCAACGGTAGCAGTAGTCGGCAAAGCTGCGGCGCACCACCAATTCCCAGTGTGTTTCGGAAGGGCGGCGCAAAACCACGGTGGCCTTGGCAAACATGGTGGTTACCCCCTTGCCCACGGTAAATGTGCTGGGATGTACGTCATAGGAGATCGACTTCATCAGCACCTCGCGGGCATTGTCGCCGCTAAGCGTTAGCACTGTCTGGCCGCCGCTTGCATTGACGATGCTCACGTGGGCATCGCCCAAGGCCTGGCGCAGTGCACTTTCTAGCGCGCACTCTTCGCCGCCTGGCACAATCACTAGCCATTCGTCGGGCGAGAGCCACTGGATAGTGCGCTCGCCGCTATCGTCGTGTTCCAGAGCATTGGGCTTGGCCGGTAGGCTCATGCCAAGCGTGGCGCGAACCGCTTCATCAAGCACGATGGCCCCGCCGCGCAGCACCAGGTGGCCCAGCAGTGCTTTTTCACGCAGGACAACGCCTGCCTGACCGTTAGTGCGGGGCACCGGGTGCTGCTGGTAGCTCCACGCCAGAGGAGATTCGACCTGCGGATTGCCGTCGGGCACGGTGTTGAACTCGCAAACGTTAGGTACACTCGCGTTAGACATGCTGGCGCTCTCCTTTCGGGTCGATGAAGACAGGGCTTACGATTTCAGCTTCATGCACTGTGCCATCGGTCATGGGAATATAGACGGTCTGCCCCATCCGCTCGTGACCACCCATTACCACGGCAAGGGCGAAGCCGTGTTTGAGCGAGGCGCTGTAGTAACTCGACGTTACGTGCCCCTTCATGTCCATAGGGATCGACTGCTTGCCGTCAAAGACGACCTGGGCGCCTTCCTCCAGTACCACGCTTGGGTCTTTGGGTTTCAGGCCGACAAACTGCTTGCGGTCCGTACGGCGGGTATCGGGGCGTGACAGGGCGCGCTTGCCGATCCACGGGAAGGGCTTGTCGTAGCCGATAGCCCACCGCATTCCAAGATCTTCCGGCGTCACCGAGCCGTCGGTATCCTGGCCGACAATGATCAGGCCTTTTTCCGCACGTAGGACGTGCATGGTTTCGGTGCCGTAAGGCGTCAGGTTGTACTTTTTACCGTGCTCGAAAAGCTTCTTCCAGACGTGCATGGCGTAGTTGGCCTGCACGTTGATCTCGAACGCCAGCTCGCCGGTGAACGAAATGCGGAAGATGCGCGCGGGCACCTCGGCGACCGTGGCATCGCGCCAATCCATGAACTTGAAGTTCTCTTTATCAAGATTCATATCGGTCAGCTCGGACAAAAGCTTGCGGGCGTCCGGGCCGGTCACGGTCATGGTTGCCCAGTGGTCGGTCACCGAGTTGAAGTAGACCTGAAGCTCCGGCCATTCGGTCTGATGCCACAGCTCCAGCCACTCAAGCACACCCGCTGCACCGCCGGTGGTGGTGGTCATCAGGAAGTGGTTATCACCCAGGCAGCTAGTAGTGCCGTCATCCATCAGCATGCCGTCGTCTTTACACATCAGGCCGTAACGCACGCGGCCAGGGGCGAGCTGTGCCCACTTGTTGGTATAGACGCGACCCAGGAATTCGCGGGCATCCGGGCCTTGGATGTCGATCTTGCCAAGGGTCGAGGCATCAAGAATGCCCACGCCTTCGCGCACCGCCAGGCACTCGCGGTTGACTGCATCGTGCATGGTTTCTTTCTTGCCATTCACGGTTCGGGGGAAGTACCACGGGCGTTTCCACTGGCCCACGTCCTCGAACTCGGCACCGTTTTCAACGTGCCACTGATGCAGCGCGGTGTAGCGCTCAGGATCAAACAGCTCGCCGCAATGACGACCAACGATGGCGCCAAAGGTCACCGGCGTATAGTTGGGTCGGAACACGGTGGTGCCCACTTCGGGAATCGAGCGTTTCAGGCAACGCGCGGCAATCGCCATGCCGTTGATGTTACCAAGCTTCCCTTGGTCGGTACCAAAGCCCAGCGCGGTGTAGCGCTTGACGTGCTCAATGGATTCAAAGCCTTCGCGGGTGGCGACTTCAATACCCGCCGCGGTGACATCGTTTTGCAGGTCAACAAACTGCTTGGGCGCACGCAAGGCGCTCTTTTCATGCGGCACCTGATAAAGTGCGCAGGAAGGCGCATCACGCCGCGCTCGCGTGGCGGGCAGGGCAGCTTCCTCGGCGCTGTTAAAGCCGCTATCCAGCGCTGCCTGACACCCAATGCGAGCGCCATCGGCAAGCGTTTCGCCGAGGGCATAATAGCCCGCCACGCCGCCAGCCGACTGCATGCCCTTGACCGTGCCGGGCACAAAGCCTAATAACGCTTCGTTCCATATCGGGCGTGTGCCGGTGTGTGAGGAGAGGTGGATCACCGGGCTAT
Organism: Halomonas citrativorans; assembly: GCF_900163645.1. Taxonomy (GTDB): domain Bacteria; phylum Pseudomonadota; class Gammaproteobacteria; order Pseudomonadales; family Halomonadaceae; genus Vreelandella; species Vreelandella citrativorans. Next base: position 107,367 of record NZ_FUKM01000057.1, read on the forward strand.
AGCCGCCGGAGGTGGCGATGGTATCGCACTCAAGCTCTTCGGCTTTGCCGGTCACCACGAAACGCTCAAGATCAACGGCCGAGACGCGTGCGCCGGTAACACGCTGATTACCGCGTGCTTCGATGACGGCACTGCCGGTGATCACGCGAATACCGCTGTCGCGTGCCTGGCGAACCAGGTCGCCATCGGGGTTGGCGCGGGCATCGACAATGGCGACGACCTTACGTCCGGCTTCTTTCCAGTCGAGTGCTGCGCGGTAAGCGTGGTCGTTGCTGGTGGAAAGCACCAGACTGTTGCCAGGCACTACCGCATAGCGACGAATGTAGTTGGAAACGGCGCCTGCGAGCATGTTGCCCGGCAAGTCGTTGTTGGCATACACCAGCGGGCGTTCGTGAGTGCCGCTGGCTAGCACCACTTGGCGGGCGCGCACACGGTGCAGCCGTGCCCGCGACTCACCGGGGAAACCCGCTTCACGAGCGGTATCGGCCAAGTGTTCGGTGCGCCGCTCGTGCAGCGTGACAAAGTTGTGGTCGTGATAGCCGTTGGCGGTGGTACGTGGCAGCAGCGTCACGTTATCCATTGCGCCAAGCTCTTTCACTGTTTGCTCAACCCAGCGCGTCGCTGAAACGCCATCCAGGGTTTCGCGGCTATCCAGCAGCGAGCCGCCCATCTCTTCCTGTTCGTCGCACAAGATCACGCGGGCACCGGAACGTGCGGCAGAAAGCGCCGCGGCAAGCCCCGCTGGGCCCGCGCCGATCACCATCACATCGCAGTGGTGATGCATGTGATCATAAATGTCCGGATCGGACTCGGTCGGTGCACGACCCAGCCCCGCGCCCATGCGGATGTACTTCTCGTAGGTCATCCACATTGAGGCAGGGGCCATAAAGGTCTTGTAGTAGAACCCTGGCGGCATAAAACCACCGCCCAACTTGCCTACCCAGCTCATTACGTCACGCTGAACGTTGGGCCAACCGTTGGTGCTGCGCGCCACCAGGCCGTTGTACAGGCCCTGCTGGGTGGCGCGTACGTTGGGCACTTGGGTGTCATCTTTGGCGCCCAACTGAACGACGGCATTGGGCTCTTCGGCGCCTGCGGCGACAATGCCGCGAGCGCGTGAATACTTGAAGCTACGGTTGACGATATTCACGCCGTTGGCGAGCAGTGCCGAAGCGAGCGTGTCGCCTTTCAGACCTTGGTAACGCTGGCCGTTAAAGGTGAACTCAAGCACTTGGGAACGATCGACACGCCCACCGGCATCAATACGATTTTTCTGGGTCATGACGAGGCCTCCTCATTCAGTGCTTTGTTTTCAGGCCGGGCGCCCACGGTTTGCCAGCCGCCATCGGCTACCTGGACACCTTGTTCGTGACGAACATCGGGTGTTGCCGCCGTAATGGTTGGCTGCTCGCCCATGGGGTAGGTTTCGAGAATTTCGTAGGTCACCGTATTGCGGGTGATATTGAAGAACTTGCGACAGCCCACCGAGTGCACCCACATTTCGTGGTGAATGCCGCGCGGGTTCTCGCGGAAGAACAGGTAGTCACCCCACTCCTCGTCGCTGGTGTTGTCCGGGTCGGAAGGGCGCATCAAGTGGGCCTGGCCGCGAGGGTGGAACTCCTCTTCCTCGCGGTGCTCCTTGCAGTAGGGGCAGAAGATATAAAACATGATGGGCTCTCCTCAGTGCGCTACGCCAGCGGCGCCGTGTTCATCAATCAGCGCACCGGTATGGAAACGGTCGATGGAAAAAGGCGCAGCGATGGGGTGCATTTCACCCTTGGCCAAGCTTGCGGCGAAAACATGCCCGGAGCCGGGGGTCGCTTTGAAGCCACCGGTGCCCCAGCCACAGTTGAAATAAAGACCTTTAACCTTCGTTTTGGACAGGATCGGGCAAGCATCCGGGCAGGTATCGACGATGCCGCCCCACTGGCGGTTCATACGCACTCGAGAGAACATCGGGAACATCTCGACGATGGCCTGAAGCGTGTGCTCGATGGTCGGGTAGCTGCCGCGCTGGCCGTAACCGACGTAGCCATCGATACCCGCGCCGATAACCAGGTCGCCCTTGTCGGACTGACTGATATAGCCGTGAACGTGGTTGGACATGGTGACGGTATTGAGGATCGGCTTGAGCGGCTCGGACACTAATGCTTGCAGCGGATGGGATTCCAACGGCAGCTTGATGCCCGCCATGTTAGCCAATACGCCGGAGTTGCCTGCCGCCACGCAGCCCACGGTATTGGCTTCGATATCACCGCGGTTGGTGTGGACGCCCAATATCTTGCCGTCGCGAATCTTGAAGCCGGTTACCTCGGTATTTTGCAGAAGATCCACGCCGAGAGCATCGGCACCACGCGCATAGCCCCAGGCCACCGCATCGTGGCGCGCCACGCCGGCACTCTTCTGCCAGGAAGCGCCCATGATCGGGTAGCGGGCGCGGCTGGAAATATCCAGTTGAGGCTCGATCTCCTTGATCTGTTGCGGAGTGACTACCTCGCTGTCGATACCGTTCAAACGGTTAGCGTGAACGCGGCGCTGAATATCACGCATGTCCTGCAGGGTGTGGCCCAGGTTGAGCACACCGCGCTGGGAAAACATCACGTTGTAGTTCAAATCCTGGGAGAGGCCCTTCCACAGATCAAGCGAGTGGTTGTAAAGCCGCCCTGATTCATCCCATAGATAGTTAGAGCGTACGATGGTGGTATTACGTGCGGTGTTGCCGCCGCCCAGCCAGCCCTTTTCAACCACGGCGACATTCTTGACGCCGAACTCTTTCGCCAGGTAGTAAGCAGTGGCTAGCCCGTGACCGCCACCACCGACAATGATGACGTCGTAGCGCTTCTTGGGTTCAGGGTTGCGCCACTGGCGCTCCCAGTTCTCGTGATGTCCAAGCGCATGTTTGACCAGTCCGAAGCCGGAATAACGTTGCATAAAGTTTCTCCTTGATCGGCTCCGAGGAGCCGGCTGGCGGCTATCGTCAGGCGACTGATGCGCTATCGGCTACGTGCTCGCTGGCGGTTTGGGCTTGGCCATATACCGGGTGGTGGGCACACAGGTCGGCGACGTTTTCGCGTACCTGGTTTTCTACGTCAGTGGTGTCCTGCTGGTCGGCCAGTACGTCAAGAATGTCGCAAATCCAGCCTGCCAGGTGTTCACAGTCCGCCTCAACCATTCCGCGGGTGGTTACCGCCGGAGTGCCGATGCGCAGGCCCGAGGTAACGAAGGGGCTTTGCGGGTCGTTGGGCACGGTGTTCTTGTTGACCGTGATATGCGCGCGCCCAAGGGCCGCGTCGGCATCTTTACCGGTAATGCCCTGTTTGATCAGCGAGACCAGGAACAGGTGATCGTCGGTACCGCCGGAAACCACATCAAAACCACGCTCAACGAAGACGCGAGCCATCGCACGGGCGTTGGCGATCACCTGGCGCTGGTAGTTAACGAAGTCCTGGTTCATGGCCTCTTTGAACGCCACCGCTTTGGCCGCGATCACATGCATCAGCGGGCCGCCCTGCTGGCCGGGGAATACCGCGCCATTGAGCTTCTTGTAAAGCGTCTCGTCGCCATCGGCGGAGAGAATCAGGCCGCCTCGCGGGCCGCGCAGTGTCTTGTGGGTCGTGGTCGTCACGACATGGGCATAGGGCAGCGGGCTCGGGTAGAGACCCGCGGCTACCAGGCCCGCCACGTGGGCCATATCGACCATCAGATAGGCGCCGACTTCATCGGCAATGTTACGGAAACGGCGCCAGTCGACCACACGTGAATAGGCCGAGAAACCCGCAATGATCATTTTCGGTTGATGCTCTCGCGCCAGCCGCTCTACTTCGTCGTAGTCGATTTCGCCGGTGCCTTCGACCAGGCCGTACTGGATAGCATTGTAGTGCTTGCCCGAGAAGTTGGGGGCTGCACCGTGGGTCAGGTGGCCGCCGTGGGCTAGGCTCATGCCCAAAATGGTGTCGCCAGGACTTACCAGTGCCATGAATACCGCCGCATTGGCCTGAGCGCCGGAGTGGGGCTGCACGTTGGCATAGTTGGCACCAAACAGGCTGCAAGCCCGCTCGATAGCTAGCGCTTCCACCTTGTCGACGAACTCACAGCCGCCGTAATAGCGCTTACCGGGATAGCCTTCGGCATATTTGTTAGTCAACTGGGTGCCTTGAGCTTCCATCACCAGCTTGCTGGTGTAGTTCTCAGAGGCGATCAGTTCGATGTGGGCTTCTTGACGCGCTGTCTCTTCAGCTATTGCCGAGGCAAGGGCCGTGTCGTAGTTGGCCAAGCGGGCTTCGGGAGAAAAATTATTGTGAGTCATCTGGGTCTCCAGGCTAGTCGCTTTGTTCGGTCTGGGAGTTTGTTAGCGTCGGTAATGGCATCACCATTAACGCTATCGTGCCGCGATAGTATCGCTGGGCTTGCCCCCCAAGATGCTTACCGACGTCACCGCTCGGCGTATTTGCGACATCGGCGTGAATTTTTTATGGGTCTTTATAAGGCGTCGCTCATTTATTGCTCGACGTCGTTTATAAGTAATCGCGGGTAGGCCGAGTGCGTCATGCTGCGGCAACAGGCTAATTTTTAATTGGCCTGCTGATCAGGAAGCGTTTCTTGAAAGCGCTTCACATACGCCAGCTCGATTTAAAATAATGATGCCAGCGCAGTTGTTGAAGTGGCTCTTGATAGCGTCCTTGAGACAGCTCTCTGAGAAAACCTCTTGAGACTGCGCCAGCACCCGGAAGAGAGGATTTCGCATGTCCAACAATCGTGGTGTTGTTTATATCGGCGACGGTAAAGTCGAAGTTCAGGATATCGCCTACCCGAAAATGGAAACGCCCCATGGTAAGCCCATTGATCACGGCGTCATTCTGAAAGTAGTGTCCACGAATATTTGCGGCTCCGACCAGCACATGGTGCGCGGACGCACCACGGCGCCTACCGGTATGGTGCTGGGGCACGAGATCACCGGTGAGGTGATCGAAAAAGGCAAGGGCGTCGAGTTTCTAAACATTGGCGATATTGTATCCGTTCCCTTCAACGTCGCTTGCGGCCGCTGCCGCACCTGTAAAGAGGGCCACACCGGTCTTTGCCTGCATGTTAACGATGACCGAGCGGGCGGTGCCTACGGTTATGTTGATATGGGCGGCTGGGTAGGTGGGCAAGCACACTACGTGATGGTGCCCTACGCCGACTTTAACCTGCTCAAGTTCCCGGACCGCGACCAGGCGATGACCCAGATCCGCGATCTGACCATGCTAAGCGATATTCTTCCGACCGGTTTCCACGGTGCCTTGAAAGCGGGCGTTGGTGCGGGGTCCACCGTGTACGTAGCGGGCGCAGGCCCTGTAGGGCTGGCCGCTGCCGCCTCGGCACGCCTGTTAGGCGCAGCGGTAGTGATGATTGGCGATTTCAACAAGGATCGTCTGGAGCATGCTCGTAAGATGGGCTTCGTGCCGATCGACCTTTCCCAGCACGACCGTTTGGGTGAAATGATTGCCGCGGTGGTCGGCGAGCCCAGCGTAGACAGCGCTATTGATGCGGTTGGCTTTGAAGCCATTGGGCATGGCGGTAAAGAGCAGCCTGCGGTAGTACTTAACCAGATGATGGAAGTCACCCGCGAAGGCGGCTCTATCGGCATTCCAGGCTTATACGTAACTGAAGACCCGGGTGCGACCGAGAAAGCTGCACAAACTGGTAGCCTGAGCCTGCGTTTTGGCCAAGGCTGGGCCAAAGGCCTCTCTTTCCATACGGGTCAGACACCGGTGGTGCAGTACAACCGCCAGCTGATGCAGGCCATTCTGCACGGACGTTTGAACATTGCTGAGATCGTTAACGCCCAGGTGATTTCGCTGGAAGATGCGCCAGCAGGTTACGAGCAGTTCGATGCGGGCGTGGCCAGCAAGTTCGTGCTTGATCCTCATGGATTGCTGGGCGTTGCCTGATTAGACGCTAAAAAAGCGGCTAACCAACGCTAATAACGCTCATGGCTGCGTGCCATGGGCGTTTTTTTGTGTCCGCTCAAGGCGAGTGTACGCCACAAAAAACGGATACCGAGGAGCTCAGTATCCGTTTTGGGGTCGGGCTAGTGGTGAATGAGGGGCTGCCGCATTAGAAATCGACCACCAGATCGCCTTTCGGTTTGCTGCAGCAGGACAGGATGTAACCCTCTTCAATATCTTCGTCGGTAATCCCGCCGTTATGTTCCATTTCCACTTCGCCGGATTTCAGCTCCACCCGGCAAGTACCGCAGATGCCCATGCCACAGGCCTTGGGGATATGCAGGCCAAGTTTGGCCGCTGCGGCGTGAACCGTTTCGCCTGCTTGTATACGTACACTTTTGTTCGACTGGGCAAATTCGATGTTGATCAGCTCCTCAGGCTCTGCTTGCTCGGCTTCCACTTCGGCCTGCTCAGCAAGCTCCAGGACGTCTTCCTGAACGTCAACCGGCGTCGCGCCAAACAGCTCTTCATGGTAGTGGTCCATGTTGTAGTTATTGGCGCGCAAAATCGCTTTGATGGCATTCATATACGGTACGGGGCCGCAACAGAAGATCTCCCGCTCAAGGAAGTCCGGTGCCATCAGCTCAAGCATGGGCTGGGTTAGAAAACCGCGGTAGCCAGCCCATGCCTCGCCGATATCTTCTTTCTTCTCGCACACGATATGGAGCTTGAATTCGGGTATACGCGAGAACATGTGCACCAGCTCGCGATGGAAAATGACATCGCGCGGGGCGCGGGCGCTGTGGATGAATTCCACGTCGACGTTGGCGTTGGTATCGAAGAGCCAACGCGTCATCGACATTAGCGGTGTGATGCCTACACCGCCTGAGAGAAGCAGCACCTTTTCGGCAGGAAAGTCGATGGAGTTGAAGTTGCCCACCGGACCATGGACCACCAGCTCGTCGCCTACCTTTAAATTGGCATGCAGCCAGTTGGAGACCTGGCCTCCCGGCACCTGTTTGACCGTGATTGAAAAGCTGTAAGGCACAGAGGGAGAGCTTGAAATCGTATAGGAGCGCATAACGGGCTGATTATCGATTTCTAGCTCTAGTGTCACAAATTGGCCCGGCTTGAAGAAGAACATTACCGGCTGTTCAGCCATAAAGCAGAACGTGCGAACGTCCCAGGTTTCCTGAATGATCTTGACGCACCGCACATGGTGGCGGCCGTTGGTCCAGGTTTGGGTCGTGACGGGATTAAAGAAGTTCGTTGTCATCGTCGTCTCAATATGGCCGTGCTATCGCGTTGCCTTCACCGGCCCGTCCTGTCTGCACGGTCCAGCACCATTAACCTGCATTCTGAGTACGCGCTTTATGACCAGCTTGCCTGTTAGCGACACGCACTTACCTTGCGGCACCTTCGGCCTATCAAAAATCTCCGCTCACGTCGTCGCCACGCCACATAGTGTCGTGGGCAGACAATTGAAAGCAAATGGCGTGGACCACAATCCATCAACAAGTAGCAAGCGCTGCGCGCTTCACACAATCGCCAGGTTCAGCAACTTAACAACAAGACAATTACGTTTGGTTAATGACTCTGTCGCCACCCTGGGTAAGGGAGGCGGTATTTAAAAGGATATCTGGTATGAACAAGACAATGGATGACACACTCAACGACCCTCTGGCCGCCATGCGTGAAGCGACGGTTGATATGCTGCAGTCCCGTGCGCACGCCTTTTCTCTACCCCAGCCGTTCTATAACGATGCCCGCTTGTTTGCGCTCGATATGCAGGAAGTCTTTGAAAAAGAGTGGCTATTCGCAGGGATGACCTGCGAGATACCGGCCAAGGGCAACTTTATGACCTTGGAAATCGGTAATAATCCCGTTGTGATTGTGCGTGGCGGTGAAGGACAGATTCATGCGTTTCATAACGTATGCCGCCATCGTGGCTCACGACTGTGCACCAAGGACAAGGGAAAAGTCGCAAAACTGGTATGCCCCTACCATCAGTGGACTTACGAGCTTGACGGCCGCCTGCTGTTTGCCGGAAGCGACATGGGTACGGACTTCGACCTTAACCAGTTTGGGCTGAAGCCGGTTAGCGTGTGCACTGCGGGGGGCTTTGTGTTTATTAATCTGAGCGATAACCCGCCCGCCATCGACGATTTCCTGGTGACGCTTGAGCACTACCTTGAGCCGTACCAGATGGACAACGTCAAGGTCGCTGTAGAGTCGAGTATTATTGAGCAGGCCAACTGGAAGCTGGTCATCGAGAATAACCGCGAGTGTTATCACTGTAATGGTGCGCACCCAGAGCTTTTGAACTCGCTAATCGAGTTTGACGATACCGAAGACCCGCGCGCGACGGACAAATATAAAGACCTGGTGACCCGCAAGCAGGCCGATTGGAACGGCGAGCAGGTGCCTTGGCGGCTCAAGCGCTTTGACAAGCGTAACCGCCTGACGCGCACACCGCTACTCGATGGCGTGGTGTCCATGACCATGGATGGCAAGCCAGCGTGCAACAAGCTGATGGGTCGATTGACCAGTCCGGACATGGGCTCGCTGCGCATTCTGCACCTGCCGAACTCCTGGAACCACTTCATGGGCGACCATGCCGTCGTGTTCCGCGTATTGCCACTTGGCCCGCAGAAAACCATGGTCACGACCAAGTGGCTGGTGCACAAGGACGCGGTAGAGGGCGTGGATTACGACCCGGAAAACATGCGCCGCGTGTGGGACGCCACCAACGATCAGGATCGCCAACTGGCGGAAGAGAATCAGCGCGGTATCAACTCCAAGGCCTACCAGCCTGGCCCCTATTCACCAACCTACGAGTTTGGCGTCATCGACTTCATTGATTGGTACTCCGAGCGCATGCTCAGCAATCTGGGAAGCGATAGCGTATCGCTGCAGTTGGCTCAGGGCTAACAGTACGCTGATGATGGGCTGGCCCGCTAAAGCGGGCCAGCCTGCGTTTAGCAATTGCCAATCCGTTCATCAACTCATTAATCAATCAGGTCACGCCCTTACCCAAGGGGCAGAAAGCGCTCAATCGCGTGGCGCACCGAGGGCAGCAGAATGTCCTTTTGATCCATAAGCTTGCCTGCCAACGCTGGCAGCTCGGGGATCTCCTGCTTTCGATGGGCCTCAGCGGCGATTTGCGCACACGTATCGGGGTCGGCGTTCTCTGGAATATCGATACCCAGCGTGGTCAGCTGCGCCCGGAAATCATCACCATCAATCAGTTCGACAATCATCATGACGGCATCCTCTCTTGTGTTGGCTGTTGGTCTGTCAGTGTACCTATAAATCGGCTGGCAATAGCGCTGGCAACGCGGCAATAGCTATGTCGGGGTCGGTTTTGAACAACTGCGCAAGTGAGTATCGCCTAAAAATTTAAAAGCCCTATCCGCCACCTCGGCGGTTAGCGTGCAGAAAAAAATAACAACGAGGATAACCTATGGACCATGATGATCCTGTTTTGACCCCCGGTCAGGATAACAAGCAGGTGATGGGGCTGGATTTCCATAACCCCGTCTTTCCGCTCTCCGCACTCGCCATTCTGCTGTTTATTCTTTATGCACTGATCTATCCCGATGCTGCGAATACCCAGCTTGGCCTTGCCAAGAACTGGTCGATTGAGCATTTCGACTGGCTGTTCATGATTGCGGGTAATATTTTTGTAGTGTTCTGCCTGGCGCTTATCTGTCTTCCGGTTGGACGGATACGCTTGGGCGGAAGTGATGCCAAGCCGGAATACTCACGCACCTCCTGGTTTGCCATGCTGTTTGCGGCGGGCATGGGTATCGGGCTGATGTTTTGGAGTGTTGCTGAACCAGTGGCCTACTACACCGATTGGTACGGTACGCCCTTGAATATTCCCGCGGGCACACCGGAGGGCGCTAGCGCCGCCATGGGCGCCACCATGTTTCATTGGGGGCTTCATCCATGGGCGATCTATGGCGTTGTCGCGCTATCCTTGGCTTTTTTTACCTACAATAAAGGCTTGCCGCTAACCCTGCGCTCTGCTTTTTACCCGATCCTGGGTGAGCGAACGCGCGGCTGGGCAGGCCATGTCATTGATATTCTTGCCGTATTGGCAACCATCTTTGGCTTGGCAACGTCGCTTGGCTTTGGCGCTACCCAAGCGGCTGGCGGGCTTGCCTATCTTTTCGACATACCCAATACCCTTGGAACGCAGATGGCAATTATCCTGGTGGTTACGGTGATTGCACTGTTTTCGGTATGGCGGGGAATCGACGGCGGCGTCAAGTTGTTCTCGAACATCAATATGGTGGTCGCGGCAGTGCTGCTGCTGTTTGTGGTCATCGCCGGACCGACGCTGATGATTATAACGGGAATTGGCACCACAGCAGTGGACTATGTCAGCCATATCCTACCGCTTTCGAACTGGATTGGCCGCGATGATGACATCTGGTATCACGGCTGGACCATCTTCTACTGGGCGTGGTGGATCTCCTGGTCGCCGTTTGTGGGCATGTTTATTGCCCGCGTATCCCGGGGACGCACGGTACGCGAGTTCCTGATTGCGGTGCTGTTGGTGCCGACGCTGGTCACGCTGGTGTGGATGAGCGCCTTTGGCGGCGCGGCACTGTTTCAGGCCGAAAATAGCATGGGCGAATTAGCCAACGGCATCAGCGACGTTTCGCTTGCCATGTTCCACATGCTGGAGCTACTGCCGTTCACTGGCATCACCTCGACGCTGGCGATTGTGCTGGTGCTGGTCTTTTTCATTACCTCGGCGGATTCTGGCTCACTCGTCATCGACAATATCACCGCGGGCGGGAAAACCGATGCGCCCAAGGGGCAGCGGGTGTTCTGGGCCGCACTTGAGGGCGTCATTGCTGGTGTGTTGCTTTACGGTGGCGGTAGCACGGCGCTTAGCGCGCTGCAAGCAGGCGCGGTGGCGACAGGGCTACCCTTTACGCTGGTGCTTCTGCTGATGTGTTTTAGCCTTTACAAAGGGCTTCACAAAGAGTGGCTTGAGCTCAATGCGGTGCCCAAAATAGCGCGATAGTCAGGTTTTGTTGCTGTACTTTGTTGTTGCAAATAGAGGCGCCATTTCAATGGCGCCCCTTTTGGTTAGCGGATATCGTGTCGTGATTCCTGCATGCGTTGCCGCTAATAGCAAAGAGTAGACAGCCAAAGCGTTGCACCATGACTAAACAATATTAATAACCTGACGGCTATTCTCATGATTTACACCATCGCAATACTGCTCAGCCTGGTGGGCTACTTTGTTATCGGGCATCTCGCCGGACGGCGCGTCAAAGGCCTGGATGATTATCTGGTTGCTGGCCGCAATGCCCCCACGTTTTTTATCCTGGGCACGCTGGTAGCAAGCTATCTCAGCACCAGCGCGTTTCTCGGTGAAACGGGTTTTGCCTATCAGGGCTATCCGTTTGTGATGCTGATCTTCGCGGCCGTCAGCACCTCGGGGTGCCTGCTGGGTGCGCTGGTGTTTGGGCGTTATCTTCGGCGCAGCGGGGCACGTACCGTGCCGGAATTTTTTGGCAAGCGCTTTGCCTCACGCCGTGTTCAGGTGATTGCCGGGCTGACCACGATTGTTGGCTTGGGCGCGTATCTGTTAGGTGTCATGCAGGGCGCGGGCATCATGTTCTCTGAGCTGACCGGTATGCCGTACTGGGTCGGGTTGGTATTGGTGTGGGCAACTTACACGGGTTTTATTCTCTATTCGGGCTCGCCCGGCGTCATGCTCACCGACACCATCATGTTTGTGATCTTCTCGCTGGCAGCCTTGGGTGGTTCGATCTATGTGATTCAAGATTTGGGCGGGTGGAACGGTGTGGTTGAAGGCCTGCTTACCCAAACCGACAAGCCCGGTATTGCGCTATGGCACGGCGTGCTGGAAGGGCCTGAGGCCAGCTTCTCTTCGCCTGGCGAGGCGCTTACCTGGGGGCTGACACTCGGCCTCGTGTGGGCGGCGGTGCTGGCGGCGAGCCCTTGGCAATCCAGTCGTTACCTGATGGCACGCAATGAGCACGTGGTGATGCGTTCGGCCATGTTGACGGCGGTGGCGCTGGCCATCTTCTACGCGTTGATGATGATGACCGGGGCGGCCATCAATCTTTACGATGCTGGGCTGGATCCGGAGCGCTCCATGATTTGGGTGGCGCTCAACGTGCTGCCAACCTGGCTTGGCGTGGTCATTCTAACGGGCGTCTTTGCGGCGGGGCTATCGTCTTGCTCGACGTTCCTGTCGATCATCGGCTTTAGCCTCTCCAACGATATCCTCTCAGCCTCGCAAGATGAGACGTCGGCGATGCGTAAAAGCCGTATTGCGGTGCTCGCTGCGGGCCTGATAGCACTGCTGCTTGCGCTGTTTCAACCGCCTGCGGTTATGTCAGTCGTATGGTTTGCCGCCACGCTATTTGCCTCCTCCTGGGGGCCGGTTGCCTTGATGAGCATCTGGAGCAAGCGGATTACTGCCGCAGGCGCTGGCTGGGGCTTAGCGGTGGGCTTTGTGGGCAACGTCGCGCTGTCGATGATGATTCAGGCCGGGTGGCTTAGCTTGCCGGTATATTTGCACCCGGTACTGCTAAGCACCTTGATGGCGCTTGTGGCGATTACGCTGGCTTCCAGGTTCACCCATGTCAGCCAGGCCGAGAAAGAGTACCAGACGTTTCTGCATACATTTGATGCTCAGGCCGTCAGTGGCTGGGTGACAGGCACCCGTGTGATTGCGCTGTGCACCATGCTTTCCGGTGGCGCCATCGGGCTTTTTCTATGGCAACAGTACGCGGTCACACTGGCTGGGTTCGCCGAGCAGTTTAGTGTGCCTGGCAGTGCTGTGCAGGGCGGCTATATGTTGGCGATAGGCTGCGGGAGCATGTTGCTGATGGCGGGAGCAGTGGGGTTCTGGGTGGTTCGCCCTCGCCAGCAGAAGGCTTTAGCTGCGCCGGTGGCCGTGTCACATAGCCGTTAACACTGCCTGGGCAGTAAGCCTGCGCTCAACTGTTACGCTTAACCGCTTGCCCTTGGGCGAGCGGTTATCTTTTTCTGCCAACCGGGAGTCAATATCATGCAGTTAAGTGGTTATCAGCGCGGTCTGTTGATGGTGGTACTGGGTGTGGTGTTTCTCAGCTTCGACGGCCTGCTGATCCGCCTTGCCGATACCGAGGGTTGGACCATCGTCTTCTGGCGCGGCTTTTTGATGTTCTGTGTGCTGGGGCTTGCGTGTTGTCGAGGCAACCGATTGGCCACGCTACGCGTGAACCCTTTTTCATCGCTGGTTTCGGCAATACTGCTGGGGCTGATTTCGGCGCTTTTCGTACTCGCGGTGATGAACGCCAACGTAGCCAACGTGGTGGTAATCCTTAGCACTGCGCCACTGTTCGCCGCTCTGTTTTCGCGGGTGTTTCTCAAAGAGCGTGTTGCTTTACGTACGCTGGTAGCGATCGCCGTCTGCATGCTGGGCATGAGTTTGGTCTTTATGGGCGAGGGAGCCCACGGCATGCTGGTAGGCAATCTTTATGCGCTGGCGGCAGCAGCGGCGATTGGCGGTAATTTGACGGTGCTGCGCCGCTTTCCGAGGATTGATCGCATCGTAGTGATTGCTGGCGGGGGCTTACTTTCTGCGGCTATCGCGCTGCCTTTGGCTTCGCCGTTTGCGTTGGATGCCCCTCGCTATGGTGTCCTCGCGGTGATGGGGCTTATTCAGATGCCGCTGGCCACCGTGTTGATCAACAGTGCTACCCGCTATCTGCCGTCAACGGAAGTGGCGTTGTTCTATCTGGTCGAAACTGCGCTGGGTACGCTCTGGGTATGGTGGTTGTTGGGCGAGCAGCCCACGGCCTCAACGCTTGCGGGCGGGGCAGTGGTGATCACCGTACTGATGGTACATGCGGGGATTGGCCTGCATTTGGAAAGGCAGCGCCTGCGGCTATATCCGGGCTTTATGGGGAAGTAGTACGTTTGCCGCTCGTGAACCTGGACTAAAAAGCCCGCCGAGAAGGCGGGCTGACAGTATCGTTACCGTGAAGAAGTGCGCCTAACTCAGTACTCCTTCCTCCTTGAGCAGTTTGAAGATCGCTTCGGCACCTTGTTCCGGAGTGACGTCGTTAAGCGTCTGCCCGCCGCCACCGTCGGCCTTGGCAGCGGCGGCTTTGAAACGGTCACGCGCTGATGATGACTTAACGATCTTAAGCCGCTTGGGACGCTTGCGCGCTGGCTGGAACTGCCAAGTGCTTAGTGCTTCATCAAGCTCGCTGGCCGCTTTTTGATGGGCTAACTCGCCGCGCCTGGCGGGACCAAAGGCGCTTTGGCGGGCGGCGGGAGCGCTGCTGTCCACCGTGGCAAGCGCCGGTAGGCGAATGCGCAGGCGCCGCCGCTTGCCGCGCGGCAATGCTTGCAGCACTGTGACCACTCCCTGTTCGACCTTTTCCACCGCCGCTAGACCCGTAATGATCGGCCAGCCAAGCGCCTCGGCCAGTAGGTAAGGCGTTACACCCGAGGCCTCGCCGGTTTCGGCGCGAGTACCGGTCAGCACCAGCTGCGGGGCGCTGGCGCGCAACGCGTTGGCCAGCGCGGGGATTACATCGGCTTGGGGCTTCTGCTCGATCAAGCCGACAGAGTTGATACCCATGCCGAGATAGCCGCGGATGGCCTCTTCATGATCGCTATCTTGCGGGCCTGCATGTAGCAGGCTGACTGAGGCGTTTTCCAGCGACAGGGCCATTTCTACCGCTCGGGCGTCCTGGTCGGCGCGGCGTGCGCGCGCGGTCAGTGGGTGTTGGCCTACCGACACCAGTACAGCGACGTTCAGCGCGTTGGCGGTTGATTGCTTGGCACTTTTGTTACTGACATCATGCGGCATCGCGATTCTCCTGCTGTTCAGCGCGGTACTGCTCAACCCGTGACACAAGGGCGGCGAGTATCTGGCTGGCATCGCCGATCACGGCAAGGTCGGCACGTTTGACCATGTCGCAGCCTTCATCAAGGTTAACCGCGACGACCTTATCGCAGCTTTGGATGCCCTGAAGGTGTTGGATGGCGCCGGAAATCCCCACCGCCACGTAAACGCGAGCCGAGACCCAAGTGCCGGTGGCACCTACCTGGCGGTCGCGCGGCATAAAACCGTCATCCACCGCCACGCGTGAGGCCCCTTTGGTGGCACCGAGCACCTCGGCAGCGTGATGATAGCTATCCCAGTTTTTCACGCCATTACCAGCGGAAAGGATAAATTCTGCTTCCGCGAGCGATACGCTGGCCGGGTCCACCGCGACTTCGCCCATGTCCTCAATGCGGCCGAGTATATCGGGAAGTCCGTTAGAAAGAGTGATTGGCTCAGCCGCGTGGCGGGTTTCGCTGACCGGGTCGGCACACTCGGCCAAGGCCAGTACGATACGGGGCAGGGCGCGGGTAATGTCGTTTCTACCTGCAGCACCACGTGCGGTACAGCGCCAACCGGTCGCGCTTTCAGTATCTGCCTCGACCTGCCAGACCTGAGCGGCCGGGCGCTCGCCAAGCCTTGCGGCGAGGCGCCTGCCGAGTTCACCGCCAACGCTTGAGTCGGGTAGCAGCCAGTGGCGGGGCGTCATTTCACGGTCTACGCTCTGCAGGGTGGCGACGCTAAGCTCCGGCAGGTAGCCCGAGAAACGCTCGCCTTCCAAGTGTATTAGCCGGTCAATACCCGCCTCGTCAAAGGTGGTTTCTTTATGCTCGCCAAACACCACGGCCAGTACGGCACCAGGCTGGGCCGGGTCGGCATCGGCTAGCTGGCGGGCAAGCCCCAACAGATCACGGTCGTGGGATGAAAGGCGCCCACCAGCCATATCCGGTACGACCGCCACCATAAAGGCGGGAGTATCGACAGTGACCGGCTTCCTCGTATCTTTGGCCTCAATGCTGCGCCCTGGCGCCTGTGCCGCCTGCTGGATGCCGCTACGATCAATTCGCCGAATGCCGTTGGGACCGATGAAGCCGACCGCATGGGGATTGCGGCGCATCACGCCGTTAGGCCCCATCCATTCACTGGCTACTGCGCCGCCACCCAGTTCGGCGAGCATCTCAAGATGTTGCGGGTGCAGGCGGTTGCGGGCGATCCACTCTTTACGAGGGTCACGACGAACAAACTCGCTCATGGCATTACCTCCAGGGTGGCGCGCGGTGATGCGGGCGCGGGCTTACTTTGGGCCGCCTTTTCGTCAGGCGTTTTGATGATCAACGCATCGGCGACCAGTTCGGCGATATCCTTGATGTCAGCGCGGGGTTCTACCACGCCTTCAAGCATCGCCGTGCACTGCGGGCAGCCTACTGCGACCAGGTCAGCACCGGTTTCGCGAACATCTTCCATACGCATATCGGGAATACGCTGCTTGCCGGGAATATCGGTGATCGGTGCACCGCCACCGCCGCCGCAGCAGCGCGAGCGATAGCCAGAGCGGGCCATCTCCTTAACCTCAATACCTAGCGCCTTGAGCACAGCGCGTGGGGCTTCGTATTCGCCGTTATAACGGCCCAGGTAGCAGGGGTCGTGATAAGTCACGTTGCCGCCTTTCCAGGCTTTGAACGTAAGCTTGCCGTCGGTGACGAGCTGGTTGATATAGGTGCTGTGATGCAAAACCTCATACCGGGCAGGCATGTCGGCGGTGCTGAGATCGGCGTACTCGTTTTTCAGCACGTGGAAACTGTGCGGGTCACAGGTGACGATGCGTGCGAAGCGGTACTGGCTCAACGTCTTAATATTGCGCCGCGCCAAACTCTGGAAAGTAGCCTCATCGCCCAGACGGCGGGCGACATCGCCGCTATCACGCTCTTCATTACCCAGTACGGCAAAGTCGATCTCGGCAGCACGCAGCACACTGATAAACGCGCGCAGCGTGCGCTGGTTACGCATGTCAAACACGCCGTCGCCCAGCCACAGCAACACCTCGGCTTCGCGCTTGTCGGCCATCAGCGGCAGATTGAGGTCCGCCGCCCAGTGCAGGCGCGAGTCAGGCTCGAAGCCGCCGGGGTTGTCGGTCGCAATCAGGTTGTCTAGCACTTCGGCGCCCTTGTTGGGCGTATTGCCGTGCTCCAGGGTCAGAAAGCGACGCATATCGACAATGGCATCAACGTGCTCAATCATCATGGGGCACTCTTCAACGCAGGCGCGGCAGGTCGTGCAGGACCATAACGTTTCGGCATCCACCAGTGCGCTACCCGTGCGGGCAACAATCGGGTCGTGGGGGCTGCCGCCATGCTCGCCGACCGGCTTGCCGGGGTAGGGCGAGCCTGCATAGTGCGCATCGGTGCCGCCAGCCATGCCGACTACCATGTCCTGAATCAGCTTCTTGGGATTGAGCGGCTGACCGGCGGCAAAGGCGGGGCAGACGGCTTCACAGCGCCCACACTGAACGCAGGCATCAAAGCCTAAAAGCTGGTTCCAGGTGAAGTCAGCCGGTACCTCAACGCCGAGCTTTGTATGCTCGTCATCCAGTGCCAGCGGTTTAAGGCCGGTTGAGCGGTGCTCGCCGCCGGCTCGGTTTGAAAAGCGCTCCGGGCGACGATGGAAGGCCAGATGTAGGGCACCTGCAAAGGCGTGCTTCATCGGCCCGCCCCAGGTCATACCGAAGAACATCTCACCCAGCCCCCAGGTGATGACACCGGCCAGTACCAGTGCGGCCAGCCAGCCTGCTCCGCTTTGGAAAACGCCTTCCGGTAAAATGCCGGCGGTGGGTAGCGTCACCACGAACATACCGATGGAGAATGCCATCAGGCTCTTGGGCAGGCGCATCCAAGGGCCTTTGGAAAGCCGCGATGGCGGCGGGCTGCGTCGCTTGGCAACCACTAAACTACCCAGGAACATGCTCACCGTGGCGGCCAGCAACACCCAGGCTAAGATAGTGTTATCAAGCCCAAAGCCATGCACCATAATCGCCAGCAACGCGGCCAGCACAAAGCCACCCGCAGTGGCCACGTGGGTATGAGAGATGAGTTTGTCTCGCTCGACAACGTGGTGTAGATCCACCAGGTAGCGCCTGGGGACCTGCATCAGGCCGCGGATAATCGGTGCAGGAGAGGGCCGCCCCTGGCGCCACAGACGCACACGGCGCACAGCACCAATGGCGGCCAGTAACAGCGCAGAAAACAGCAGTATCGGTAGGAGGGTATCAAGCATGGCGTCTCTCCTCTCAGAGACACCGTAAGTACGAAATGTCATGAGCCTGATGGCCCATGACATTCAGCTTACAGCGTTAGTGTGTCAGAAGTCTTTGCACAACCGCAGCGCATCGTAGATGGCCGCATGCGTGTTGCGTGGCGCGGTGCAGTCACCCAGACGGAACAGCACGAAGCCATCGCCGCTTTCAGACAGGCAGGGCTGAGGCTTGATCGCGTAGAGCGCTTCGATATCGGTCTGGCCCTTGTTACGCGACTGCTCCTTGAGGCTGTAATAGAGGGCTTCATCCGGGCGCACGCCGTTTTCCACCACCACCTGATCCACCACCCGCTCTTCCAGCGCGCCGGTGTACTCGTTTTCAAGCACCGCCACCAGTGAGTCGCCTTCGCGATATACCTTATGCAGGGCGAGATCCGAGGTCATGATGACCTCTTTCTCATAAAGGCTGCGGTAGTAGGTGGGGAAGGTCGTGCCACCTACTGCGGCCCCTGGCTTGATATCGTCGGTAACGATCTCAACTTTTGATCCCTTGTCGGCCAAGTAATCAGCAGCCGATACACCGGAAAATTCGCAGATAGTGTCGTAGACCAGTACGTTCTTGCCCGGCGCTACGCTGCCGCTAAGAATGTCCCAAGTGCTGACCACCAAACTCTTGCCCAGGTCGCTGTCGTAGCCCCACTCCGGTACCTGGGAGAGGAACGGCTGCCCGCCGGTGGCCACAATCACTATATCCGGGCGCAGATCAGCAATGGTCGCTTCGTCGGCACGGGTATTCAGGCGCAGGTCGATCTCAAGGCGTGCCAGCTCCAACTGGTACCAGCGAGTGATGCCAGCAATCTGATCGCGCTGGGGGGCTTTCGAGGCCAGGGTGATCTGACCACCGATCTGATCCTGGGCTTCAAACAGGGTGACATCATGACCGCGCTTGGCGCATACGTGTGCCGCTTCCATGCCCGCCGGGCCACCGCCCACGATGACTACCTTGCGTTTGGGGCCTTCGCTCTTCTCGACGATATGCGGCAAGCCCATATATTCGCGCGAGGTTGCGGCGTTCTGAATGCACAGCACGTCCAAGCCCTGGTACTGGCGGTCGATGCAGTAGTTGGCGCCCACGCACTGCTTGATCTGGTCGATCTGGCCCATCTTAATTTTGGCAATGATATGAGGGTCGGCAATGTGGGCGCGGGTCATACCCACTAGATCCACGTAGCCGCCTTCCAAAATACGTTGGGCCTGGTTGGGGTCCTTGATATTCTGGGCGTGGATAACCGGCACATTGACCACTTCCTTGATGCCCGAGGCCAAGTGCAGGAAGGGCTCGGGCGGAAACGACATGTTCGGAATGACGTTGGCCAAGGTATTGTGGGTATCGCAGCCTGAGCCTATCACACCGAAATAATCGACCATGCCGGTGGCATCGTAATAGGCAGCGATCTGCTTCATGTCCTCATGGGTCAGGCCGTCCGGGTGGAACTCATCACCGGTGATACGCATGCCGACCACGAAGTCGTCGCCCACTTCAGCACGCACTGCCTTGAGCACTTCCATGCCAAAGCGCATGCGATTTTCAAAGCTGCCGCCCCACTCATCGGTACGCTTGTTGACCCGTGGGCTCCAGAATTGGTCGATCAAATGCTGGTGCACCGCAGATAGCTCCACGCCATCCAGCCCGCCCTCCTTCGCCCGGCGTGCCGCTTGGGTGAAGTCATAAATGATGCGGTGAATCTCTTCAACTTCGATGGTTTTACAGGTCGAGCGATGGACGGGCTCGCGGATGCCCGACGGTGATACCAGCGTTGACCAGTCGTAGCCGTCCCAACGTGAACGACGGCCCATGTGGGTAATCTGAATCATGATCTTGCCACCGTGCTTGTGCACGGCGTCCGCCAGATTCTGAAAGTGCGGGATGATGCGGTCGGTGGAGAGGTTGACCGAGCTCCACCATGCCTGGGGGCTGTCGATAGAAACAATCGACGAGCCGCCGCAGATGCACAGGCCACAGCCGCCCTTGGCTTTCTCTTCGTAGTATTTGACGTAACGCTCGGTGGTCATGCCGCCGTCGGTAGCGTAGACCTCGGCGTGGGCCGTACTGACCACACGGTTACGAATGGTTTGGCTGCCGATCTGGATTGGTTTGAACAGTGCCTCAAATGCCATGGCGACGCTCCTCAGTTCTTGGGCGTGACAACAAACAGGCCGTACTCACAGCCCTTTTCGGCGCCGCTTTGGGTCTGTTCGGCAACCGTACGCAGCGAGCTTCCACGCGCACTCATAATCTGGTCCATGGCACCGGCAAACCAGCCGGTGAACATGTACTCGATTTTGCGGTCCACCTTGCCCATCTGATACACGAAGGCGCTGTGTTCAAGGCGTACGCGGGCCGTGCCAGCATCCAGGTCAATCTCTTCGGTCACGAAGATGCCCCAGCCGCGCTGCGAAAGGCGTTTCATGTAGTGCTCGAACACGTCCACGCCTTCCATACCGTGGAGTTCGGCCTCTTTTTCACACCAGTGCCAAGCGCTTTTATAGCCCGCGTGGTAGAGGATGTCGGCGTATTTTTCAGCACCCAGGGCCTCTTCAATGGCGACGTGGTTGTTGACGAAGAAGTGGCGCGGGACATACAGCATCGGCAGCGCGTCGGTTGTCCAGATACCGGTTTCGCTGTCGACGTCAATCGGGAGTTCGGGGGCGGTTTTGGTCACGGTTGTATTCCTTGCACTTATATTTATTCAAAAGACATTGAGTTATTCAACGGCTTCCAGAGTCTCGTCGAACGGCAGTACAGGCTGTGCATGTACTTATTCGCCCCACACATCCTTCAAGGTTCTAACCCAGTTCTCGCCCATGATTTTTCTGGCCTGAGATTCGCTCAGGCCGCGCTTGAGAAGCGCCTCTGTCAGGTTGGGGAATTCGCCGATAGTACGGATACCTTCGGGATTAATGATCTTGCCGAAACTGGTCAGGCGGCGGGCGTAGCCCTTGTCGTGGGTCAGCCACTCAAAGAAGTTCTGGTCATGGCCTTGGGTGAAGTCGGTGCCGATACCGATGGCATCTTCACCCACGATGTTCATGATGTACTCAATCGCTTCGCAGTAGTCGTCGATGGTCGAATCAACGCCCTTCTTGAGGAACGGGGTGAACATGGTGACGCCGACAAAGCCGCCATGGTCGGCGATGAACTTGAGCTCAGCATCCGACTTGTTGCGCGGGTGCTCCTTGAGTCCGGAAGGCAGGCAGTGCGAGTAGCACACCGGCTTTTTGGATTCGAGAATGACTTCTTCAGAGGTCTTGGCGCCTACGTGGGAAAGGTCGCACAGCATACCCACACGGTTCATTTCGGCAACGATCTCGCGGCCAAAGCCGGACAGTCCGCCGTCACGCTCGTAGCAACCGGTGCCGACCAGGTTCTGGGTGTTGTAGCACATCTGCACGATGCCCACGCCGAGCTGTTTGAAGATCTCGACATAACCGATCTGGTCTTCAAAGGCATGGGCATTCTGGAAGCCGAAAATGATCCCGGTCTTGCCTTCTTCCTTGGCGCGCATGATGTCAGCGGTGGTACGCACCGGGCGAACCAGGTCGCTGCACTCCTCCATCAGTTTGTTGGAGGCGACAATATTGTCCACCGTTGCCTTGAATCCCTCCCAAACCGAGACGGTGCAGTTGGCTGCCGTCAGGCCGCCACGGCGCATGTCTTCCAGCAGTTCGCGATTCCATTTTGCAATGATCAGGCCGTCAATGACGATGGCGTCCTGGTGTAATTCGGCAGGGTTCATAACGTGGCTCCTGAATTGTTTATGTAGGGAGCATAGCGTTGAGGTGGTGTCTATCTGCGCTTGGAAACGACGATGGAAATTCCAAAAGCGTCATCATGAGAAATGCAGGTGCAGGAAGCCTGGTGAATAAGCAGAAAACACGGTACAAAAAAAGAGCCGCCTTGCGGCAGCTCTAGTTCAGCGGTGGCACATCCGTTCAGCCAAGAGGAACGCTGGCAAAGGTGGGTTCGCCCTGGGCATAGGCCAAGGCCAGCAGTGCGCTTGATGCCGGCTCGTTGCTGACAGGTTCTACCCCCCAGCGCTTCAGCAGCGGAGGGTTTTTTTCCGGCGTTTTTTGGCGTGAATGGATGCCCAAGCGCTCATCGCGCGGCGGAATACCAAAACATTCCCGATAGCACTTGGAAAAATGCGGGGTAGAAACAAAGCCGCATACCGAGGCAATCTCAATGATTGAGAGAGGCGTTTGCTTGAGCAATTGGCGCGCCCTGACCAGGCGCAGCTTTAGGTAGTACCTGGAGGGCGAGCAGTGCAAGTAACGTTGGAACAGCCGCTCCAGCTGGCGGCGGGAAACATCGACATAGTTTGCCAGCTCATCAAGCTCAAGCGGCTCTTCAAGGTTGGATTCCATCAACGCGACGATTTCCAGCAGCTTGGGCTGCGTCGTACCCAGCACGTGTTTTAACGGCACGCGCTGCTGATCCTGCTCGTTGCGCATACGCTCATAGACGAACATTTCGGAAATACCTGCGGAAAGCTCCTTGCCGTGATCGTGAGCGATCAGGTTGAGCATCATATCCAGCGGCGCCGTTCCGCCCGAGGCAGTGAAACGGTCACGGTCAATGGAAAACAGCCGCGTCGTCAGGGCGATTTTCGGAAACGCCTCTTGAATGGAGGCCAGGCACTCCCAGTGAATGCTGATTTCATAATGGTCCAGCAAGCCCGCTTGGCCCAACGCCCAGCTACCGGTACAGATAGCACCCAAGCGTCGCAGTTGGCGCGACTGAGCCTGTAGCCATTGAATATGCTCGCGGCTAACGCTGTGCTGAGGAGCGACCCCGCCACATACGACCACCCAGTCAAGTGAGAGCGGTGCGTGGATAGAGGCGTCCGGCGTCACATTAAGGCCGTCGCTGGCGCGCACCGGTGCACCGTCCTGAGTCAAGGTATACCAGCGGTAAAGCTCTCGCCCCGCCAGCTGGTTTGCCATGCGCAGTGGTTCAATCGCTGACGCCAGCGAAATGAGGGTGAAGTTGTCCAGCAGCAGAAAGCCGAGCGTTTGCGGTATGTGCGAGTGACCTACTGGCATGGTTTTTTTGGATTGATCGGTGGTCATGGTCTTTACCTCTATCACCTAACATCATTGATTTTCTTTTTATTATCGTTCTATGTCGCTGGTGTCTTGTTTTGAGCCCCTGCGTTAGATACGTGCTGCTTGCCTGCATATTGGCACGAATGACTCTTATACTGACAAAGCAATCTGAAAAGTAACTCAATGGGTGTCGCAAATAGAACGCTTGAGGTCGCTTTGAAAGTGGTAAATACCGATGCTAAGCGGGTGTCAGTGATTAGCGAAACGGTTTTTCAACACTCAGTGTCGTTTTAATAAGTCATTGAACCCAAAGGCTTTGCACACAAAACGCTATAAGCTCATAATCTGAATGCGTAAGGAGGCATCAATGGCCAGGTTTTTCAAGGAGTTCCGCGAGTTTGCCGTTAAAGGCAATGTGGTAGATATGGCGGTGGGCATCATTATCGGCGGTGCGTTTACACTGATTGTGCAAAGCCTGGTAAGGGATGTCATGAATCCGGTGATCGGCCTGTTGGTCGGCGGTATCGATTTCTCTAACCTGTTTGTCGTGCTCCGAGAAGGAGCAACGTCAGCATCGTACCCCACACTTGCGGCGGCTCAGGCAGACGGTGCGGTGACGCTCAATCTTGGTCTGTTTATCAATGCGGTCGTCAGTTTTACGATTGTTGCCTTTGTGGTCTTCATGCTGGTGAGAACCATCAACCGCTTAAAGCGCGAAGAGGTGGAGGCGCCCAAAAGCCCGGTCGAAAAGCCCTGCCCGTATTGCTTTATGACGGTACCTATCAAGGCGACCCGCTGCGGACACTGTACGTCAGAGCTGGCTGTGCCCACGCAAGCTGAAGAGCAGTCTCTAAAGGCGGCAACGTCTCCACCGCAGGCGTGACGGCAAACGCTATTCAGGACGGGTCAACGGCATAAAAAAGGGGCGCCTCGCAGGGCGCCCCTTTTTCGTAGCGTACCTTAAGCGCGTTTTTTGGTCGCTTTCGTATCCGATTTTTGACTGTCGCTGGCATCGCTGGGTTGGGGGAGCGAAGGCAGTGACTGCGCTAGCATTTCTACGCTGTGACGGTAGTAAAGCTGGCTTTTATTGTGTTCGCCAAGGCTTGCGTAGAGGCGCGCAAGCTCGGCGCACACCTCACCATTGGGACGCTGGCGCTGGCTGGCCTCAAAGTACTCCAGAGCTTTTTCCCACTTGCCGGTACGCAGTGAGAGGCGGCCACAGGTCAGCAGCAGTTCGGGGTCATTGGGGCGCTCTTGCAACCACTTTTCAGCTTTTGCCAACTGGCGCGCCGCGTGCACGTTCAGCAGGCCGTAACGCTTCACCAACCGGGCATCCCAGTGATGATCCAGCGAGTGGTTCAGCAGACGCTCGGCGATGCTCTCTTCGTTAGACTGGACCAGCGCATCGGTGTACAGCACGATCAGTTCGGTATTGCCGCGCAGGTACTCGGGCATGTCTGCCCAGAGGCCGCGAACGCGCTCGATATTACCGGGGTTTTTAGCTTCAAACAGAATCAGCTCACGGTACGCCTTGAACTCAAGCTGCTCGCGCTCCTGCTGGGCAATCAGCTTTTGGGCAGCCAAGCGTGGCAGCAGCCAGCGCAGGCCTTCCCAGTCGTTGACGCTCAGGTGTACCTGCTTGAGCAGTTTCAGTACCTGCGGGTGGTCGCTTAGTTTTCTGTCCAGACGATTCAGAATTGCCAGCGCCTCTTCAGGCTGCTGTCGATCAATCATCAACTGCGCCTGCATCAAGCCAATAGCCGTGCCGGCGCCCTCAGTGGTGAGCTGCGCTTGGTTCAGGTGCTCTTGAGATTTAGTGTGGTTACCCTGGTAGTGTGCTGCCAGGGCGGCCGACAGGTAGTTAACCAGCGGCGTGCTGGAGTCATTGGCGGCATGTACCAGGGTTTTTTCAGCTTTTTTCCAGCGGCCTTCCGTCAAGGCGACCAAACCACGCACGGTACGCTTCATGGCACGGCGATTACGCGCACGGCTGTTCCAGGTACGGAAACGGCCCACAGGGCGGATAATGCCGGTTAGCAGCCGCAGCGCAAAATGCACCACAATAAATGCGGCCAGTAGCAGAATCAGGCCAAACCAGAACGAGGTCTGGACCGAGGTTTCACCTACCCGAATTAACCAGTAGCCAGGTACTGACATCATCAGGTGCCCAAACAGGGCACCGACGGCTAGACCCGCGACCAGCAGGAGAATAAGTTTTCTCATGCATCACCTCCCTCTTCGCCGTTTTGCTGGCGCGTCCTGAAGCGGTTTTCAATAAAGTGGGTCATGGCCTGCTGGGAGGCACTGATATCCGGCAGTTCGGGCTCAATATCCGCTTGCTTAAGCTCCTGAAGGCTTGAGATCACGCTTTGCGTGGCGTCGCTGTCCAGGTCGTAGTAGCCATTAAGTAATTCCAGCGCTTTATCGATACTGGCTTCATACAGTGGCTGCTCCTCTTTCAACAGGGCAAGCTGGGCCTGCTCAAGAATCAAGCGCAGGCTTTGGCGCAGGTATGACTCTTGCTCGGGAGTGACCAGCATTTCCATCGGTTCGTCGTGGTGACGAATCACGACCAGATCTTTAAGCTCTTCACCAAAACGTGCCAGCTGACGCTGGAAGTTGCCGGTAGGCGGCTGCTCAATGCCAGAGGTTATGGCGCGTTCTTCCACTTCCTGCGAAAGACGCAGGCTGGAAACACGCTCTTGCAGCGCATTAAGCGCTAGATAGAGTCCCGTACGATCCACCCGCGGCACGCCATCCAGTGCGGCAAGCTCGTTAGCAATATCACGACGCACGGCGGTTAACGCCGGGTTGTCAGCATCCGCCAAGCGGGCGTCGGCGGTACGCAGCAGCGCAGCAGCACCGTCTACATCGCCTTCAAGCTGGAGGCGCTGATTCGCCAGGCGCAGCAGGTAGGCCGCTTCTGCATGCAGCCAATCGCGGTCGTCGGTGTCTTGCGTCTGGGAAAGCTGGTTCAGCACATCATCCATCGTGCTGTTGACGTCGCTGCGGTAGCTATCAAGCTCGCTGCGTAACTCTTCCAGCGTGCCATCAAGGGCCTGGGTACGTTCGCGTTCGCTGCTTTCAATGCGTGACTCAAGGTCGCTCACGGATTGCTGAGTCGCGCTGCTGTCGGTCTGTTGGCTTAACGCATTGATGCGCTGTTGCTGGCTATCAAGGCGTTGCCAGCCCTGCCAGGCCACTACAATAAGCGCCACGCCCAGCACTAGTACCAACACCAAGGCTAACAGGCCGCCTTTGCCGCCTTTATGCTGCTCACCTCCACTTGGGGGAGGCGGCGTTGTGCCTTTTCCACCGTTACCGGAGGGACGATTGGGCGTTGTTGTACTGCCACTGGGCTCTTTTTTAGCCGTGGCAGGTTCAGTGACGCTAGCTGTCGGCTTCTCGCCGTTAGGCGTCGTACTGGAGGGGGATGCGGTGGCAGATGTCGTACCAGGCTTGCCGCTGTTTTTACCACGCCGACGAGAGCTAGCGTTTTTCGGCGCGTCGCTTGATGGCTGAGCAGCTGAGCTTGCGGGCGGGCTGCTGTCAACCGCGCTGGATGGCGAGGGAGTTGAGGCAGACGCGGCAGTTTCGCCCGGCTTGGCGCTTTTTTGAGGCGCGTCGGCGGACGCTTTTTGTACGTCTTCCTGGTCGTTTGGTTGTTTGCTCATCTGTCGCTAGCCCTTAATTAAGTTCCTTGATCGACATCGGCACCCATAGGGTTACAGGACCTGTCCAACGCAGCTGCAAGGGCAGCTGGCGTTGCTCCCGACGCCACCTTGAGGTCACAAAAACCCAGTGTACCGGCCAGTGTAGCTAAACGCTGACTGGAAACGATTAGCGGTTGGTTCAACGCTGTTTGATCACACCATTTTGCCAGATGTTCGAGCAGTTCGCTGCTGGTGACGATGAGTGCTCGAAAATCTCCCGTAGCAAGGCGGGCCTGGAGTGAGGCCGAAGGCGGATGAAAAATGCGCCGATACACAGCGACCCGGGTCATCTGAGCACCGCGTTCTGTCAGCGTCTCGGCCAGTAGCGTTCGGCCACCTTCTCCCGCCACCAGTAATATCCGCTGATGTGCGACATTCTTCAGTGAGGCGAGCGCTAAAAGTGCCTCGCTGGTGTTATCGCCGCGCTCATTTCCAGCCTTTTGTTGGTCAGCACCGGGTCTGTCAGCCGCTGCTGATGGGATGCGTACCCGTACGCCCAACTGGTCAAACAGTGCCTCTGCCGTAGCGCTCCCCACGCCATAATAAGCAATGCCAGTGGGTAGCTGTGGCCAGTAGCGATCCAGCGCGTTACCTAAACACAGGGCCGCGAAGGGGCTAACCACTATTACCTTGTCGTACTGGTCAATATCCAGCCAGACGCGGCGCATCAGCGGGTCCTCTGGTAGCGCTTGAAGGCTCATCACCGCCATTGGCTCTACCCAGGCGCCCGTTGCGCGCAGCGTATTGGCAAGCACTTCACCGCGCTTGCCAGGTCGGCAGATCAGCACTGGCTGTGTCATACGTGGTTGCCGTAGACCTCGGCCAAAATATCGCCTGCACCCTGGTCAAGCAGCTCTTCGGCAATGCGAATGCCCAGTGCTTCAGGCTCGTACATTGAGCCGCGGCCTTCAGCACGCAATACTTCGGTGCCCTCAGGATTGCCCACCAGCCCGCGCAGCCACAGCGTCTCATTGGCCTTGTCGAGCACCGCGAAACCGGCAATCGGTACTTGGCAGCCGCCTTCCAGGCGCGTATTCATGGCGCGTTCTGCACGTACGCGGGTGGCGGTGTCCGGGTCATCCAGCGGAGCCAGCAGGCCGATCAGTTCCGGGTCATGCAGGCGGCACTCAATGCCCAGCGCGCCTTGGCCGCAGGCGGGCAGGCACACTTCTGGCGGCAGTGCCTGGGCAATACGCTCTTCAAGGCCCAAGCGTTTTAAGCCAGAGGTCGCCAGGATAATGGCATCGAATTCACCATCGTCTAGTTTGGCCAGCCGGGTTTGCACGTTGCCGCGCAGGCTGAGAATTTGCAGGTCAGGGCGAGCTTCACGAAGTTGGAGCCCGCGACGCAGGCTGGCGGTGCCTATTTTGGCCCCTTCAGGCAATTCATCGATGCTTTTATAATGGTTGGATACAAACGCATCGGTAGGGTCTGAGCCCTCTAAAATAACCGAAAGCCCTAAGCCTTCGGGGAAAAGCATGGGGACATCCTTCATCGAGTGGACGGCAATATCCGCGCGGCCATCCAGCATGGCGTCTTCCAGCTCTTTAACAAATAGCCCCTTGCCGCCAATTTTAGACAGAGGGGTGTCGAGAATTTTGTCGCCTTTAGTAGAGAGCGCGACCAGCTCAACCTCAAGGCCCTCATGGGCAGCCATCAAGCGGTCACGGACGTGCTCGGCTTGCCACATGGCCAACTGACTTTTCCGCGTAGCAATACGCAGTTTGGTGATGGATGACACGTTATTCTCCCTTTGCCGCTGACGCGGCGCGTCAAGCTATGATGTGTCTCATCATAAAGCACCCGGGCGCACAGTAAAAATAACTGGCTGTTTTTAAGAAGCTGTTTTAAGCCACTGTCTTCAAAAGCTGTCTCCAAGAGCAGTCTTAAAGAATTGCCTTAAAGATAAGTGCTCGGCGGGCCAAACGCCATTACTCTGCAAATGTAGGCGGCCCGAACTCAAGCCATAAGCGCAATGACTCTGTTACACTTTCCGCCATCGACTCTTTTGTTTTGTCAGCAGGATATACCTCCGATGAGCCAAGCTACGAATCAGTCCTGGGGCGGTCGCTTCAGCGAGCCTACCGATGCCTTTGTGGCGCGTTTTACCGCGTCTGTCACCTTTGACCAGCGCCTTGCGCGCCAGGATATTCAGGGCTCTATTGCCCACGCCACCATGCTTAGCCGCGTAGGCGTGCTGACCGACGAAGAACGCGACGCGATTATTAACGGTTTGACCGAAATTCAAGGTGAAATCGAGCGCGGCGAATTTAACTGGTCGGTGCCGCTTGAAGACGTCCACATGAATATCGAAGCACGCCTGACCGACAAGATCGGTATCACTGGCAAGAAGCTTCACACCGGTCGTTCGCGTAATGATCAGGTAGCGACCGACATCCGCCTGTTTATGCGCGACGAGATTGACGTCATTGAGGTGGAATTAAAGCGCCTGCGCGAAGGCATGATCGAGCTTGCCGACCGCGAAGCCGATACCATCATGCCCGGCTTTACCCACCTGCAAACCGCCCAGCCGGTCACCTTTGGTCATCATCTGCTGGCCTGGCAGGAAATGCTCGCCCGTGACCATGAGCGCCTGCTGGATTGCCGTAAACGCGTGAACGTACTGCCGCTGGGCGCCGCTGCGCTGGCGGGTACTACGTACCCGATTGATCGCCACGTTACTGCGGAGCTGCTGGGCTTTGACCGGCCGGCAGAGAACTCGCTGGATGCCGTGTCGGATCGCGACTTCGCGATTGAATTCACCAGCTTTGCCAGCATCTTGATGATGCACCTGTCACGCATGAGCGAAGAGTTGGTGCTGTGGACCAGCGCCCAGTTTGACTTTATCGACCTGCCTGACCGCTTCTGCACCGGCTCTTCCATCATGCCGCAGAAGAAAAACCCTGACGTGCCAGAGCTGGTACGCGGTAAAACAGGCCGCGTATATGGTCATTTGATGGGCCTTCTGACGCTGATGAAGTCGCAGCCGCTGGCCTACAACAAGGATAATCAGGAAGATAAAGAGCCGCTGTTTGATGCGGTGGATACGGTGCGCGACTGCTTGAAAGCGTTCGCGGATATGGTGCCTGCCATTGAGCCGAAAAAAGACAGCATGTATGAAGCGGCGCGGCGTGGGTTCTCTACCGCCACCGACCTTGCCGACTACCTGGTCCGTAAAGGCGTTGCCTTCCGCGATGCCCATGAAATCGTCGGTCAGTCAGTTGCTTACGGCCTAAAAACCCAAAAAGATCTCTCGGAAATGAGCCTGGAAGAGCTTCAACAGTTCTCCTCTATCATCGAGCAGGATGTTTTTGACGTACTGACGCTGGAAGGCTCGGTGGCCGCGCGTAATCACATTGGCGGGACGGCGCCCAATCAGGTACGTGCCGCAGCACAGCGCGCCCGCGAGGCGCTCTCGTTACTGCAGGGTCAGGCATGAAAACATTAGCGCTTATCGCGATCATCGCTTTATTCGTCGCGGGTTGCGGTCAGAAGGGGCCGCTTTACCTGCCCGACGATAACTCACCCGATAACGGTGTGGCCGAACAGGCTGGGTAAGCGGCTGCAGGAGAGACGACATTATGGATCATTTTAACTACCGCGACGGCGTGCTTTACGCCGAAGATGTGCCGCTTTCGCAGATCGCCGCAGAGCACGGCACGCCTTGTTACGTTTATTCCAAGGCAACGTTTGAGCGCCACTTTCGCGCTTACACCGAAGCGCTTGGCGGCCATCCGCATTTGATCTGCTACGCCGTTAAAGCCAACTCTAACCTGGCGGTGTTGGGCCTGCTTGCAAGGCTAGGCGCTGGGTTTGATATTGTCTCGGTCGGTGAACTTGAGCGTGTATTAACCGCCGGTGGCGACCCCGCAAAAGTGGTGTTTTCAGGCGTTGCCAAGCAGCCCCATGAAATGGCGCGCGCGCTTGAGGTGGGCATCAAGTGCTTTAACGTCGAGTCGCGCCCCGAGCTTGAGCGCTTAAATGCCGTGGCGGGTGAGTTGGGTAAAATCGCCCCGGTTTCGCTACGCGTGAATCCGGACGTGGATGCGGGCACGCATCCGTATATCTCCACTGGGCTTAAAGACAACAAGTTTGGCATCGCGGTTGATGACGCGCTTGAGGTTTACGAGCTGGCCGCCAGCCTGCCGAATCTTCAGGTGAAGGGGTTGGATTGTCATATTGGTTCGCAGTTGACTGAAACCGCTCCGTTTTTGGACGCACTGGATCGGCTATTGATGCTGATGGAGCGCCTGCGCGAACGGGGTATCGAGATTGATCATTTGGATCTGGGCGGCGGTTTGGGCGTGCCTTACCGGGATGAAACGCCCCCGCAGCCGTTTGATTACGCAAGCCAACTGTTAGCTCGCCTGTCGCGCTGGAAAGGCGGCGAAAATCTGACGCTGCTGTTTGAACCAGGCCGCTCTATTGCCGCCAATGCAGGTGTCATGCTGACGCGGGTTGAATTCCTGAAGCCCGGCGAAACCAAGAACTTCGCCATTGTTGATGCGGCCATGAATGACCTGATTCGCCCGGCGCTGTATCAGGCGTGGCAGGCTATCGTGCCGGTGGACACCCGTGAAACTCGCCCAAGTGCGGTGTATGACGTGGTCGGCCCAGTGTGCGAAACCGGCGATTTCCTGGGTAAAGAGCGTGAGCTTGTGATTGCTGAAGGCGATCTTCTGGCGGTACGTTCAGCGGGTGCTTACGGCTTTGTCATGGCGTCCAACTACAACAGCCGCCCGCGTCCGGCCGAGCTAATGGTCGATGGCGATACGTGTCACGTGGTTCGGCGTCGGGAGACGGTCGAAAGCCTTTGGGCGGGCGAAGCGCTGCTGCCTGAAGGAGCGCGCTAATGCTTCTGCATTTCACCAAAATGCACGGTCTGGGCAACGACTTTATGGTCGTTGATCTGGTAACCCAGCGTGCCCGGCTGCGTGAGGAGCATATCCAACAGCTGGCCGATCGTCGCTTTGGAATTGGTTTTGATCAACTGCTGGTGGTTGAGCCGCCCCGCAACCCCGAGATGGACTTCCGCTACCGTATTTTTAATGCCGACGGAAGTGAAGTGGAGAACTGTGGCAATGGTGCTCGTTGCTTTGCGCGCTTTGTGCGCGACCAGCGCTTGACCCACAAGCATGAGATTCACGTAGAAACAGCCGGTGGCCCGCTGGTTTTGCACGTACAGCACGATGGCCTTGTTCGTGTCGATATGGGGCGACCACGCTTTAGCCCGGCGGCACTGCCCTTTGAAGCCCCAGGCGACCAACCATTACACGAACTTGAGGTCGACGGTGAAACGCTTCACATCGGTGTGGTATCCATGGGTAATCCCCACGCGGTATTGCAGGTGGAAAGCGTGGAGCGCGCCCAGGTTGAGCGTTTTGGGCCGTTGATGGAAGCGCACCCTCGCTTCCCCAAGCGTGTTAACGTGGGCTTTATGCAGGTTCTTTCGGCTAACCAGATTCGTCTACGGGTATTTGAGCGGGGCAGTGGCGAAACGCTTGCTTGTGGTACCGGTGCGTGCGCCGCCGTTGCTAGCGGAATCCGCCAGGGCGTCCTGAAAAGCCCGGTGAACGTTCACCTGCCCGGCGGCGAGCTGACGATAGAGTGGCCCGACCCGGAAGCGTCCCTGATTATGGTCGGCCCGGCTACACGCGTTTTTGATGGTCGCGTAGCACTTAATTGATAGTGACGCGTAACGGATACAAGGAGAACGGCGATGTCTCAAGCCCCTGAACCGCGCAAGACGCTCGATCCAGACCAGGTAGCATTTTGGCTTGCCCGGCATCCCGATTTTTTTGTAGGCCGTGAAGGGTTGTTGCAGCAGCTTAAAGTACCGCACCCGCATATTGATGGTGCGGTATCGCTGCTTGAGAGGCTGGTGCTGGACTTGCGTCAGCGGGCGGAAAAGGCCGAAGATCGCCTGGAGCATTTACTGGAAACCGCTCGGCACAACGAAGCTCAGTATCGGCGCCTACGGGAAACCCTGATGGCGCTGGTCGAAGCGGATAGCCGTGACGCCTTAGCGCAAGCTCTGGCGACTCAGCTTAACGAGCGATTTGATACGCCCGCGATGGCACTTTGGTGCCCGGCGTCGTTAAGCGATAGCGAACCCACCATGCCCCAGCCTCCGCGCCATGTGCTGGACCAGCACGCCAGTACACGTTTGGCCGCGTTACTGGACGGTAAAACCAGCCGCTGTGCCAAGTTAAGCGTTAGCGATTGGAAGTGCCTATTGCCGCATACTAAAGCGCCACGTAAAGCGGGCTCCTGCGCTATCTCGCGCCTCTCGGCGGGCGAGTCGCTGGGATACCTGCTACTGGCAAGCCCCAACCCTGACTGCTATCGCGCCAGCATGGATACGCTGTTTACCGAGTATCTTGGGGATATCGTGGCACGGCTTTTAATTCGCTTGGAAACGTATGGCTGAGTCGCTTCTTGCCGCAGCGGTGGCACGCTATATCGGCGCGCTAGGCCAACATGCAAGCCCGGCAACCGTCGCCGCCTATCAGCAGGATTTAAGCGCCCTGTGCCGGTTTGCCGAGCAGCGCGAAATACAGGACCCAGCGCTGCTGGATACGGCGCTGCTGCGCACTTTTCTAGGCACAGAGCGCAGCCGCGGGCTTGGCGCACGCAGCCTTGCACGGCGCCGAGCGGCACTTTCGCGCTTTGCCGATGACCTGGTCAAGCAGGGGATTCTTGCCGATAACCCGGTCGCGCTACTGCGCACGCCTAAGCAACCCAGCCACCTGCCGCGCCCGGTCGATGTGGATGCATTGGCCCATTTTCTGGATAGCCCGCATGATGGTTCGCCCCTGGCCGTACGCGACCAGGCCATGTTGGAGCTTTTTTACTCCAGTGGTTTGCGCCTGGCAGAACTTGCCGCGCTGGACCTTCACGATCTGCAGACCAGCCGCGTACGTGTGATAGGCAAAGGCAGTAAACCACGCCAGGTGCCTGTCGGGCAGCGCGCCCAGCACACCCTGGCGGAGTGGATTGCCTGCCGGGCAACTATGGCACCTGAGGGTGAAACGGCGCTTTTTGTGGGCCAGCGTGGGGCGCGGCTGGGGCATCGAGCCATTCAAAAACGTCTTGCCCAACTCTCTGTTAGCCGGGGCTTGCCCGAGCACTTGCATCCTCACCGCTTGCGTCACTCGTTTGCCAGCCATTTGCTTGAATCAAGCCAGGATCTGCGTGCGGTTCAGGAGCTGTTAGGCCACGCAAACCTCTCCACCACCCAAGTATATACTCGGCTCGACTGGCAGCAT
Organism: Halomonas citrativorans; assembly: GCF_900163645.1. Lineage (GTDB taxonomy): Bacteria > Pseudomonadota > Gammaproteobacteria > Pseudomonadales > Halomonadaceae > Vreelandella > Vreelandella citrativorans. Next base: position 141,505 of record NZ_FUKM01000057.1, read on the forward strand.
TTGGCGACCAGCTATGACGCCGCCCACCCACGCGCCAAGCGCCGCCCTTCTGGAAACACACCATGACCGCACTAGCAGCTATCACGTTTGATTTAGACGATACGCTTTGGGATAACCAGGGCGTGATGCTACGCACGGAGGAGGGGCATTACGGCTGGTTACTTGAGGCGCTGAGTATCTGGCGCGCAACGCGTCAAGAGGCGCCGCTGTCGCTGGATTATGAGGCGGGCGTGGAGGACTATTTACAGCGCCGCCAGCAGTTCGCTAAAGATGTGCCCGAGCGGCGCGGCGACTTTACCTGGCTACGCCTGCGCGCTCTGGAGGCGCAGTTGGAAGCCGAGGGCCTGCCCCGGAGTGCGGCCATTTTGTGGGCGGCAGCGGCCATGAACGAGTTTCATCGCCTGCGTATCCAGGTTTCTCCGCATCCGGAAGCGGCGGGCCTGCTTTCCGCGTTAGGCGAGCGCTACCAGCTGGCGGCCATTACCAACGGCAATATTCATTTAAAGCGTCAGCCGTTGGCGGCGTATTTTCCGGTGGCGATTGCTGCAGGCGAGCTTCTGGCGCCCAAGCCGGAACACACGCCCTTTCTAACGGCGCTTTCAAGGCTTAATGTCACGCCCGAGTGCGCGATGCACGTCGGCGACTCGTGGGAAGAGGATATTTTACCGGCTCAGCAACTGGGCATGCACGCGGTGTGGGTCTCAAGCGACCAGAGCCAGGCGCTGCCGCCCAGGGTACACCGCATCGCACATATTAAAGAGCTGCCGGGTATATTGGATAAGCTGGACGGTTCAGTGGCCTGAGGTGTCTTCCGGTGGCGTATGCAACCACTGGTCAAGCTTTTGCGAAAGTGTATCGACGCCCTGGCGCTTGAGCGATGAGAAAAGCTGAACTGACACCAGGTCTTCCCACTCTTTTAAGCGAGAACGGACTTTTTGCAGCGAGGCACTTGCCGGGCCTTTTTTCAGCTTGTCGGCCTTGGTTAGCAGGATATGTACCGGCATATTGCGCTGGTCGGCGAAGCTCAGCATCATCTGGTCAAACTCGCTCAGCGGGTGGCGAACGTCCATCAGCAGCACCAGCCCGCGCAGGCTAAACCGGCCCCGCAGGTAGTCAGACAAATGCTGCTGCCACTCGATTTTGACGGCTTCTGGCACTTTCGCATAACCGTAGCCTGGAAGGTCAACCAGACGCCGCGCCTCGTCGTTCATGACGCTGAAAAAGTTGATCAGCTGCGTGCGCCCTGGCGTGCGCGAAGTGCGGGCGAGGCCGTTCTGTTGCGTGAGCGCGTTGATAGCGCTCGATTTGCCCGCGTTAGAGCGTCCTGCAAACGCCACTTCCGCACCCGTATCGTCAGGGCAGGTAGCCAGTGTTGGGGCGCTGATAACAAATTTGGCGGTAGGGTAGTTCAACCGAGCGACGGGGCTATCTTGAGGGGTGGACATGGAATGAATCCTGAAAATCGAACCTATAAAACAGTCTGCGTTAACCACGCGTATAATGACATGGCACGCCGCACTGCGACGAATTACCCCGTCAGTCAGGTCAAGCATTGTGCTAAAAAGCGGTGATACCTGTGACCTGGGGCGTTAGTGTACCACTGGGCTTAAGCCAACAGCGACTAATCGGTAGGTTGAGCACCCTATTTGACATGCCAGATAGCGCCCACCGTTATGAATAGCGTAGCCCTTGAATCGCATAGTGAGTCGTTATTAGAACCGTCCTTAGAGTCATCATGAGCGTCGTTATGAACGTCTTTACGAAAATCTTTACGAACATCTGTGTGAAAGCAGCGCTGGCAAGCTTGGCGGCTGCTTTAAGTGCCCCCGTTATCGTTTCTGCGCAGCCTGCTGACCCGCAAGCAACGGATATCACCGCCGGTCAACAGCGCGCGCAAACGTGTGCGGCTTGTCATGGGCAAACGGGCATCAGTCCGGCCAGTGCATTTCCGCATTTAGCGGGGCAGCAAGCCTCTTACCTGGCCAAACAGATTAGAGATATTCGTGATGGCGAGCGGGTGGTTGTGCAAATGACAGGCATGGTTGACGACTTTTCTGACCAGGATGCGTGGAACGTTGCCGCCTATTATGCAGCCCAGGAGGCTAATCTGGGCCATGCCAATGCGGAAGACGAGGCGCTATTGGCACGCGGAGAAGAGATTTATCGTGCAGGGGTGCGCTCGCGTGGTGTGCCTGCCTGCAGCGCATGCCATACGCCCACGGGTGGCGGTGTTGGCAGCGCCGTTTACCCGGCGATTGCTGGTCAGTACCCCGCCTATACGATGACGGCGTTACACGCGTTTGCTAGCGGTGAACGAACGAACGACCCAAGCGGTAGCATGCACGATATTGCGACTCGGCTAAGCGAGGAGGATATGCAGGCCGTGGCTAACTACCTCTTTGGTTTACACTAAGTGGTATCCTGAAAATGAATGCTCTTTCCTATCGGTGAGGGAACCTGATAGCGTTAGAGATAGTCCTATCTTCGCTTATCCCTTGGAGAATTGTCGCATGTTCAAAACGTTATTGGTTGCCCTGACCGGTTTAGGCCTTTCAGCATCTGTCAGCGCTCAGGAATTGGTAGAAGGTAAAGACTATACGCTGCTTGATTCACCGGTCGCGACTCAGGTCGATGAGGATCACATCGAAGTGACCGAAGTGTTCTGGTTCGGCTGCCCTCACTGCAACCGCCTTCAAGCACCCATCACTGAATGGTACGAAACACTAGATGATGACGTAAGTATTGTGCATATGCCCGCTGTCATGGGCGGAAACTCCAATGTTCACGCGACGGCTTTTTATGCTGCCGAGTCGCTAGGCATTGAAGACGATTTGCATGCTGATTTCTTTACGGCGATTCACCAGGATGACCGCGCGTTAACGGATGCGGACGATATTGCCGACTTTTTTGCCGATTATGGTGTCAGTGAAGAAGATGCCAAAAAATCCTTAACTTCGTTTGGCGTACGCAGCGAAGTTAACAACGCCCACGGTCGTATTCGTGAAATGCGCTTGATGGGTGTGCCCGCGCTGGTGGTTGATGGCCGTTACGTTATTACCCCCAGCACCGCAGGCAGCCTTGAGAATATGCCGCAAGTGGCAGAAGCACTCATCGAGCGCGTGCGTACTGAGCGCGCGCAGTAAGGTGTAAGGGCATGGGGTGATAAGCAGATGGTCAATCTGACAACAGTGAATCAGCCGGGCAAGTTATCGTCTCTGCTAGAAACGGGGCACCTTCGCTTGCTGACGTTTAATTTGCAGGTGGGCATCCAAACGTCTGCTTATCATCACTACTTTACCCGCAGTTGGCAGCACTTCTTGCCGAACCCTCAGCGCGTTAAACGTCTGGATATTATGGGCGATGTGTTGAGCCAGTTTGATGTGGTGGGGCTTCAGGAGGCCGATGGCGGCAGTTTTCGCTCCAGTCGTATCAATCAGGTGGAGTACCTGGCCGCTCAGGCCGGGTTTCCGCATCACTTTAAACAGTTAAACCGTAATCTGGGGCGTATCGCCCAGCACAGTAACGGCCTGCTTTCGCGTCTGACACCTACGAAGATTGAAGAGCACCGTTTGCCCGGTACGTTACCTGGTCGCGGGGCCATTCACGTACGTTTTGGTAACGGGCCGGATGCGTTACATATTTTTATTGCTCACTTGGCGCTTAGCCAGCGTGGGCGTGGGCGTCAGCTTGACTACTTGAGTGAAATTATTGAGCCGCTACATCACGTGGTGGTGATGGGCGATCTCAACTGCACGCCGGATCAGTTGCACGCCCATCAGCGGTTTAGTGCCTCGCTGCCGCTTCATCCGGTTAAACCGCTATTGAGCTATCCCTCGTGGCAGCCACGACGTGCGCTGGACCATATTCTGCTCTCGCAAACGCTGGAGGCCGCTGAGGTGCGGGTAATGGATCATCTGTTCTCTGATCACCTGCCTATTGCCGTTGATCTACCGTTACCTAACGCCTGTCTATTGGCGATTGAAAACGCCAACTAACGCTTAAGGCCGTCAAACGGGCGAATATGTGCGTTTTAAGCCGCTTTAACCGGTAGATAATTGCCTGTTTAGGGATGACGTTCGGCCTGGAATCAGCGATGATTCCAGGCCGTTTCTTTGTGTAGGACATTTAACATGCACGCCAATGCTCATGAGCCGCGGTTGCTCCGCTGGCTCGACTGCGTGACGGAGAGAGTTGGCCGGGCCATTGCCTGGCTGGTTGTGATCATGATGCTGGTTCAGTTCGCCATCGTTGTCATGCGTTACGCCTTCGGTATGAACAGTATTGTGATGGAAGAGTCGGTAATGTATATGCATGCCGCCGTATTTATGCTGTGCGCTGGCTGGACGCTGCGTCACGAGGGCCATGTGCGGGTGGATATCTTTTATCGGCGCATGTCCGACCGCGGCCGTGCCTGGATCGATCTTCTCGGTACGCTGTTTTTACTGATCCCGGTGATGCTATTTATTGCGATCACGAGCTTTCACTACGTTTACAGCAGCTGGTCGATCATGGAACGCTCCGCCAATGGCGGTATTCCTGCCGTCTTTCTACTCAAGTCAATGATCCTGGCGATGGTGGCGCTGATGCTTCTCCAGGCGGTAGCCCAGTTAATCCGCAAAATATTGATCATTCGCGGCAAACTGCCTGCGCCTATTTCTGAGCATGAGGAGATCATCTAGTGCTGGCGACTCTATTGGAAGGTATGCCGCTGATACTATTCGCCACGGTTTGCGTTGTTTTAATGCTGGGGTATCCGGTGGCGCTGTCGCTGGCGGGCACTGCGCTGGCATTTGCCGGGTTGGGATGGTTGCTTCAGTCGATGGGCGTTGCGGTGCCGTTTGAAGCGCGCTGGATGAACTCCATGCCCAACCGAATTTACGGCATCATGACCAATAGCACCCTGCTGGCGGTGCCTTTATTTGTGCTGATGGGTGTGCTGCTTGAGAAGTCCAAGGTCGCTGAAACACTGTTAGACGCGATGACCATGGCGTTTGGCGCTCTACGTGGGGGGCTGGGCATTGCCGTGGTCTTGGTCGGTATGCTGCTGGCCGCGTCTACCGGTATTGTAGGGGCTACTGTGGTCACCATGGGCCTGCTCTCGCTACCTACGATGCTAAAGCGTGGCTACTCGCCAGCGCTTGCGACCGGCACTATTTGTGCGACCGGAACGCTTGGTCAGATTATTCCACCGTCCATTGCGCTGGTGTTACTGGGCGACGTGCTCAACAATGCCTACCAACAGGCCCAGCTTGCCATGGGCGCCTGGAGCCCGAAAACGCTTTCCGTAGGGGATCTGTTTGTTGGCGCACTGGTGCCCGGCCTGATACTGGTGGTCGCATATATTATCTACTTACTGATGGTGGCGTGGCTTAAGCCGGGCGCCGCTCCTGCCGCTGATCGTCAGGCGTTGATGCAAGAGCTTGGGCATACCGGCAGTATCTGGCCGCTACTCATAAAAGGGCTTTTACCCCCGGTACTGCTGATCGTTGCCGTGCTGGGGTCTATTTTGGGCGGCATTGCGACGCCCACCGAGGCATCCGCCGTGGGCGCGTTTGGTGCCTTGCTGCTGGCCGCTTTTAATCGCCAACTGAGTGTTCCCATGCTGCGCGAGGTGGTGTACTCCACCGCTAAAGTCACCAGCATGGTGTTTTTAATCCTGATTGGGGCGGCGCTGTTTTCGCTGGTTTTCCGTGCCTTCGGCGGTGAAGAACTGGTGACCCACCTGTTTGAAGCGATGCCGGGGGGCGTTGTAGGCGCCACGATCGTGGTCATGCTGGTGATCTTCCTGCTTGGGTTTATCCTCGACTTTATCGAAATTACCTTTGTTGTGGTGCCGATTGTCGGCCCGGTTCTGCTGGCCATGGGCGTTGACCCCATTTGGCTAGGTATTATGATCGCCGTTAACCTGCAAACCTCGTTTTTAACGCCGCCGTTTGGGTTTGCGCTCTTTTACCTGCGGGGCGTAACGCCACAAAGTGTGCCGACCTCCGCCATCTACCGAGGCGTCATTCCGTTTATTCTTTTGCAACTGGGAATGCTATTGGCGCTGGCGCTGTTCCCCGAGCTTGCCACGTGGCTACCGTCGGTTATTTAGGAAACCCCATGACACGAAACGTAAATGTACTGACGATTGCAGGCTCTGATCCCTCCGGTGGCGCAGGGCTGCAGGGTGATTTAAAGACGTTCTCGGCGCTGGGCGTCTATGGCACCAATGTGATTACGGCGGTGATTGCGCAAAATACTTGCGGCGTTTCCTCGGTCTATCCGGTATCCCCCCAGGCGATCCGTGAGCAGTTGGAAACCCTGTTGGACGATGTGGAGCTGGATGCCGTCAAGATTGGCATGGTCGCAAGCCAGGATGTCGCTGACGTGATTGCTGATGTACTGCGCAAGCGCCGCCCACGCTGGATCGTGCTTGATCCGGTGATGGTCGCCAAAAGTGGCGATATTTTGGTAGACGATGTGGGGATTCGGGCGGTACGCGACATTCTGGTACCGCTGGCCGATGTGATCACACCTAACCTGCCAGAAGCCGCCGTGCTGCTGGATACCGCCTCACCTACGAGCCTGGACGCCATGGAAGCCATGCTGCCAGGCTTAGCCCAGCTGGGCGCGCCTTATGTCGTGTTAAAGGGTGGGCATCTTCGTGGTGAGACATGTCCTGACTTGCTGGCAACGCCGGATGGTCACGAGTGGCTACCGGCATCGCGTATCCAAACAGAGAATTTACACGGCACTGGCTGCGCCCTGTCATCCGCTATTGCGGCCTGCTTGGCAAAGCTGCCCATGGATGCGCCTGCCCAAGCCCCCGCTGCGGCTATTAGCGATGCTAAACGGTGGCTGCATGCTGCTCTTGAGGCCAGCGTTCAACTAAGCGTTGGCAAAGGGCGCGGGCCGGTGCACCATTTTCATGCCTGGTGGTAACGCGCTACACGCTAAAATGAATCGTTAGCTTGCGGGATATGGCTTCGCCCACCATGCTGAAGGGTGTCTGTGAAACGACTGCCTGGATGTTTGTCTGAGGAGCGTTATGCCATGACCCGCACGTTTGTGTTTGCCACTGACCTCTCTGCTGAAAATCGCGCTGGCTTTGCGCGCGCATTGCGCCTTGCTTATACGCACAACGCCCATCTGGATGTTCTGCATGTGCTGGACCCCCATCTGCCGCATCGGCTACTGCAAGCAGTAGAGCATGCGATCAATGAAGATATTGGCGCCACCTTGACCGATATTCGTGAAGACTACGCGCTGGAAGCCCCCAAGGCCGTAGTACAAACCGTTACCGGCGAACCCCATGTCGAAATTGCACGCAAGGCCCATGAACAGCAGGCTAGGCTGATTGTGCTGGGGATGCATCGCAAACGTGGCCAGAAAGCGCTGTTGGCGGGCACCACGCTAATGCGCGTCGTACGCAATGCGCCATGTCCTGTGGTGATTACCCAGTACACGCCCACCCAGCCCTGGCAGCATATTGTGATACCCGTTGATGCCTGTTTGAGCGCTCGCCAAATGCTAAAACAGACGCTAAGCCACTTTCCCGATGCAAAACTAACGCTGCTGCATGCCTGGACACTGCCCGGTGAAGAAGCACTGGGTTCTGAGGTCTATTTCGCTCAGTGGCGTGAGCAGGAAGTGGCGCGCCTGCGGGAGGCGTTAAAACACCAGATTAATGACCTGGTGCACGAGCTCGACGATGCCCCCGATATTGAGCTGGTACTTGAACCCGGCACGCCGTGCGAGGTGACCCAGGACTATATCAGGTACCATTCGCCTGACTTGGCGGTGATGAGTAGCCGTAGCCAGCCCTTCCACTCCAGCCAGCTAACGCAAGCGCTGCTCAGCGAACCCCACTGCGACCTGATGTTATGCCGCGCCTGGTGACGTGAATAGGTACACTAGGCGCTGATATCGTCAGGAGAAGCGCAAGTGAAAGTACTGATACAGCGTGTGAGCCAGGCAAGCGTCAGTGTCGAGGGGCAAACGGTGGGTGCTATTGAACAAGGATTATTGGCACTGGTGGGTGTTGAGAAGGGCGACACTGACGCCGCCGTTGAGAAAATACTTCACCGACTTTTGCACTACCGTGTCTTTAGCGACGCCGAGGGCAAAATGAATCTCAATCTTCAGCAGGTAGACGGTGGCTTGCTGCTGGTATCGCAGTTTACCCTGGCCGCTGAAACCCATAAGGGCCTGCGCCCGGGCTTTTCCAGCGCCGCGCCCCCGGCCGAAGGTGAAAGGCTGTTTAATGCGTTGGTCAGCCAGGCCCAGTCGGCTTGGCCGAAGGTCGCCACCGGCCAGTTCGGTGCCGATATGCAGGTGGCACTGGTTAACGATGGCCCGGTGACGTTCATGCTGGAAAGCTAGCGGTTTGGCCCCGCAGAGTACAAACATCCTGGTACTAAGCGGTTTCACTGGCCAACAGTTCGGCCTCCATGACTTCCAGCGACTCTTCAGCTGCTAGCCACTGCTGCTCGGAACTGTCCAGGCGGGCCTTGATGGTGGCTTGCTGGGCCAGCGCATCGGTAAGCTCGGCCTTACGGCTGCTGTTGGTATAAAGCTCGGGGTCGGCCAGCACAGACTCTACGTCTTCCAGCTCGGCCTGGGCTTTTTCCATGGCTTTTTCAGCCTGGTCGCGCTCTTTTTTCAGCGGGCGCAATTTTTCACGCAGCTCGGCAGCGGCCTTACGGGCTGCCTTGCGCGCCTCGCGGCTATCACCACTGGACTGCTGGTTCTGACGCTCGGCCTTTTCACTGCGCGAATCGCGGCGGCTCTCCTCAAGGCGCGCCTTCAACCAGGTGCGATAATCCTCAAGGTCGCCATCAAACGGCTCAACTCGATTATCCGCTACACACCAAAACTCGTCGACCGTGGCACGCAGTAAGTGGCGGTCGTGGGATACCAGAATCACCGTGCCTTCAAAACCGGCCAGCGCCTCGGTAAGCGCTTCGCGCATTTCCAGGTCCAGGTGGTTGGTCGGCTCATCCAGCAGCAATAAATTGGGCTTTTGCCAAGCGACCAGCGCCAGTGCCAAGCGCGCTTTTTCACCGCCTGAGAAAGTGGCCACTTTGCCAAAGGCGTCATCGCCTTTAAAACCAAAGCCGCCCAGAAAGTTGCGAATCTCCTGGTCGCTGACTCTAGGTGAAAGGCGCTGGACATGCACAAAAGGGGTAGAGGTGACATCTAGCCCTTCCAGCTGGTGCTGAGCAAAGTAGCCAATCGCCAGATGCTCGCCGGGAATGCGCTTGCCGTTTAGCAGTTCAAGCTCGCCGGTCAAGGATTTGATCAGCGTTGATTTACCCGCCCCGTTAGGCCCCAGCAGGCCAATACGGCTGCCCGGCAGCAGCGTAATATTGACCTTGTCGAGCTGAACGGTGTCACGCTCTTTACTCCGGTAGCCCAGCTGGGCCTGATCAAGTACCAGCAGCGGGTGCGAGGTTTTATCGGCGGCCGGTAGCGTGAAGTGAAACGGAGAGTCGACGTGGGCGATGGCAATATCTTCCATACGCTCCAGCATTTTTACCCGGCTTTGCGCCTGCTTCGCTTTGGTTGCCTGAGCTTTGAAGCGGGCAATAAAGCGCTCAATCTCTTCCCGGCGGGCTTGCTGTTTCGCCGCTTCGGCCTGCTGCAGGGCTAACTTCTCGGCTCGCGTTCGCTCAAAGAGGGAGTAGTTGCCCCGATAAAGCTCAAGCGTCTGGTGGTGCATGTGCACTATGTGGTCACATACTGCATCCAGAAAATCGCGGTCGTGGGAAATCAGCAGCAGGGTGCCCGGGTAGCGGCTTAGCCACTGCTCCAGCCACAGCAGCGCGTCGAGGTCCAGGTGGTTGGTGGGCTCATCCAGCAGTAATAAGTCAGAGGGCATAAACAGCGTACGCGCCAGGTTAACGCGCATTCGCCAGCCGCCTGAAAAGTCGGAAAGCGGACGGGAAAGATCTGGCTGGAAAAAGCCAAGCCCAACCAGTAACTGGGCGGCGCGAGACTCCGCACGGTAGCCATCCAGGGTTTCGATCAGCCCGTGAAGCTCGGCTTCGCGGTGCGCTTCGCCCGCCTCCTGGGCGGCGAGCAGTTCGGCTTCAGCTTGGCGCAGGGCCTTATCGCCATCCAGCACATATTCGATAATTGGCCGGTCAAGCGCTTCAACTTCCTGAGCCATATGCGCGATGCGTTGCCCACCGCTCATTTCAACATCGCCCTGGTCGGGGCCTAATTCACCCAACAGGAGCTTGAAAAGGCTCGATTTACCAGCGCCGTTTGCCCCGATAATACCCGCCTTGATACCGTCGTGCAGGGTCAAGTCGGCGTTCTCGAGTAGCGTTTGCGTGCCGCGTTGCAGGGCGACTTGGCGCAGTGCGATCATGCTCTCTCCCAAAGAAAAGTGGGTAAACCAATGCTTGATTCTAACCGATTGCGCCGCCTGGAGCAGATGCCATTATGGGATTTTGCCCTCTCGTTTTACAAAGCCCCCGGCGTTGAAGACGCCTGCCTGACGCTACAGGACACATTAGGCGTCGATGTGTGCGAACTGTTATTTCACGGCTGGCTGTTCGTGCATGGGCTTGAAGCACGCCCAGAAGCGCTGGCGCCACAGCGTGAGCAGCGTCAGATATGGCAGCGTGAGACCACTGAGGTGTTGCGTCATTTGCGCCGCAGATTAAAGCCCCAGGCACTGCACAGCGCCTCTGTTTCCGCTCTGCGTAAAACGATTCAGCAGGCTGAACTGCAGGCCGAACGTGAAAACCTTCAACGTTGGCAAAGGTGGGCGATCGAAAATTCTGACAGCGACCAGCGATTAACAAACTGCACGTTGTTTTCGAACGATAGCGAGAAATGGCTGCAAGATAAGCTGTTTTTTGCCGAACTTGACAAGGGTTGCCAAGGTGAGCCAAGCGCGCGCGAAAGCGTGGTTAACGCTTGGCAAATCCTGGCAGCCCGGCTTGACCACTTCGAGTCACCGCGCTAGCCTGAAAATAAGCTGCTTTTGAATAATCTTTCGTTATGCGTCCGCTGACCCACAGCAATGGATAACGTTTTTGCGTGTCAGCGAATGTTAAAAAGCGAATGTAAAAAAACAAAGGCAGAATTTTTGCGCACTCGTACGGCGCGCTTACCACTGCAAGGGGAACATCGCATGAAGGCAAGCAAGTTAGTAACGACGGCTAGCGTTGGCGCACTGTTGCTGGGCATGACCGCGGCTGCCCAGGCAGACAACTGGCGCTACGCTCACGAAGAGTACGAAGGTGATGTACAGGATGTGTTCGCCTACGCATTCAAAGAGTATATCGAAGATAATTCCGACCACACCGTTCAGGTTTATCGCTTTGGCGAACTGGGCGAGTCTGACGACATCATGGAGCAGACTCAAAACGGCATTCTCCAGTTTGTTAACCAGTCACCGGGCTTTACCGGCGCGCTGATTCCAGAAGCGCAAATTTTCTTTATTCCTTACCTTCTGCCTACCGATCAAGATACGGTTCTAACGTTCTTCGACGAAAGCGAAGCGATTAACGAGATGTTCCCCGAGCTTTACGCTGAGCAGGGTCTTGAGCTTCTTAAGATGTACCCAGAAGGCGAAATGGTGATTACCACCGATGAGCCGGTCAGCTCGCCCGAGGATCTGCAGAACAAGAAAATCCGTACCATGACCAACCCGCTGTTGTCAGAAACCTACAACGCGTTTGGCGCAACACCCACGCCGCTGCCGTGGGGTGAAGTGTACGGTGGTCTGCAAACCGGGATTTTGGACGGTCAGGAAAACCCGATCTTCTGGATCGAATCGGGCGGTCTGTATGAAGTCTCTCCGCACCTGACGTTTACCGGCCATGGCTGGTTCACAACCGCCATGATGGCGAATCAGGACTTCTATTCAGATCTTTCTGGAGAAGACCAGCAGCTGGTTCAAGATGCCTCTGAAGCTGCTTATGACCAAACCATGGAGCACATCCAAGGCCTGGCCGACGAAGCGCTGGAGAAAATCCAGGCGGCTTCTAGCGATGTGACCGTTACGCGTCTGAACGAAGAGCAGATCCAGGCGTTCCGTGAACGGGCGCCACAAGTGGAAGAAGCCTTCCTCGAAATGACGGGTGACGGTGGCGCCGAGCTGCTGGAGCAGTTCAAAGCCGACCTGGAAGCCACAAACCCGTAATGTTGAGTTGCCGTTTAAGGCAGAAAGGGTGACTCATATCAGGGGCAGCCACGGCTGCCCCTTTTCTATTGTTTATCGATACTATTAAAGGGGAGAAACGTTGGTGGATAGTAACCCCATACAAAAGGCGAAAAGCTTAAGCAGCCCCTACGCTAAACGTTTGCCGGTACTGTTCTCTCTCCCTTCAACGTTGAGCGTGGAATAACCTTGATGACTAGCATGTTATTGGCCGTTGCTAGCCATCGTCATGCCGTTAAACATGCCGTTAAAAAGGAGCCCGGCCATGACCGATGAAGAATCCGAGAAGAGCTATCATTCTGGTTTACCCGGCGTGCTGGGAGTGATCGACACTGCAATTAGCAAAATCGAGTCAGTAATACTGGCGCTAGGGGTTTTGCTAATGGCGCTGAATACGGTCACCAATGTGATTGCCCGCTTTGTATTTGGCAATAGCATCATGTTCTCCGGTGAGTTAAACCGTATTTTGATCATCATGATTACCTTTGCCGGTATTGGCTATGCGGCGCGCCACGGGCGTCATATACGTATGTCGGCAATTTATGACGCCTTACCGGTGGGTGGGCGTAAAGCATTGATGATCTGTATTTCGCTCATCACCTCTTTAGTTATGTTCTTTCTATTTTACTACTCGATCGTTTATATCCTCGACCTGTATAGCAAAGGACGCGTGCTGCCTTCGTTAAGTTTGCCGGTCTGGATCATTTACCTATGGGTGCCGATGGGCTTTTTCATCACTGGTATTCAGTACCTGCTAACCGCCATTAAAAACCTCACGAGTCGGGATGTGTATCTCTCAACGGGTGTGGTCGATGGTTACAAAGATACCGAAACTGAAGTTTGATGCAGGGCATCGCATCCTGAGGAAAGAGCTATGACGACAATAATGATAGTCACCATGATTGCCCTGCTACTGCTGGGCTTTCCCATGATGGTGCCGCTCATTGCAGCGGCGATCATCGGTTTTTACATGATGTTTAACGGCTTCGGCCAGATGGATACGCTGATTCAGCAAATGATGGCAGGTATACGACCAGCCTCGCTGATCGCAGTACCCATGTTTATTTTAGCGGCTGATATTATGACCCGCGGCCAGTCGGCTAATCGTTTGATCGCGATGGTGATGTCGTTTATTGGCCATATTAAAGGCGGGCTTGCGGTGAGTACGGCGGCGTCCTGCACTCTGTTTGGTGCCGTTTCAGGCTCAACCCAGGCAACCGTGGTAGCGGTGGGTTCGCCGCTGCGGCCCAAAATGCTTAAAGCCGGCTACTCCGACTCCTTTACCCTGGCGCTGATTATTAATGCCAGCGATATCGCGTTTTTGATTCCGCCGAGTATCGGCATGATTATCTACGGCGTTGTATCTGGGACATCCATTGGGGAGCTGTTTATCGCCGGTATTGGCCCCGGCCTTCTGATTCTGCTTATGTTTTCGGCCTACTGTATTACCTACGCAATTGTTAAGGATGTACCGACTGAGGCGAAAGCCAACTGGAGAGAGCGTGGCACTGCCGTGAAAAAAGCGCTTTGGCCGCTGGGTTTCCCGGTCATTATTATCGGCGGTATTTATGGCGGTATTTTTAGTCCTACGGAGGCTGCCGCTGCGTGTGTGCTTTATGCGGTGCTGCTGGAATTTGTGGTGTTTCGGTCCCTCAAGATGGTCGATATCTACACGATTGCCAAATCTACCGGCTTGATTACCGCTGTGGTGTTTATCCTGGTGGCAGTGGGTAATAGCTTCTCCTGGATTATTTCCTTTGCTCAAATTCCCCAAACTATTCTGGAAGCCGTAGGCGTGAATGATGCAGGGCCGACCGGCGTCTTGATCGCGATTTGTATCTCCTTCTTTATCGCCTGCATGTTCGTTGACCCTATCGTGGTTATCCTCGTGCTTACGCCTATCTTTGCCCCTGCCATTGCCGCAACAGGACTCGACCCGGTACTGGTCGGCATCTTGATTACCCTGCAGGTGGCGATTGGCTCGGCCACACCACCGTTTGGCTGCGACATCTTTACCGCGATTGCGATCTTTAAGCGGCCTTACTGGGAAGTTATTAAAGGCACGCCGCCGTTTATCTTTATGCTCATCCTAGCGGCCGCGCTTCTCATCATGTTCCCGCAGATTGCGCTGTTTCTGCGCGACTTGGCGTTCCGCTAGCCTTCCATCAAGGAGAACTGCATGTTTAACCGCATTTTAGTCCCAGTGGATGGCTCGAAAGGCGCTATTAAGGCGCTCGATAAAGCAGTAGGACTACATCTACTAACGGGCGCTGAGCTCTATTTCTTGTGTGTATTCAAGCACCACAGCCTGCTTGAGGCGTCACTTTCCATGGTGCGCCCCAACCAGTTGGATATTCCTGACGATGCGTTAAAAGAGTACGCCACCGAGATCGCTATACACGCGAAAACCCATGCCATTGAGCAAGGCGCGGACAGCACTAGCGTACGTGCTTTTGTTAAAGGTGGTCGGCCTTCACGCACCATTGCACGCTTCGCCTGGAAACGAGAGTGCGATTTGATCGTGATTGGTGCTCAAGGCACTAACGGCGAAAAGAGCATGCTGCTGGGGAGTGTATCTCAACGGGTGGCCGGTGCGGCGCATTGCCCCACCTTGGTGGTGTAAGCTTCGTTGTAGACACTGCGGCTGACGTAAGCGTGTTTCACAAGGTTAAACCTCTTGGTAAAAGCGAGGTCGTACCAGTCGTAGCTACAGTCGTAACAACAGTCGTAACAACAGTGTCCCGTTTCAGGTGGATACACCCTGAAGCGGGTGTTAGTCTTTGAAACACTTAACATCTGGCGTATTGCGCCGTCGAATAAGGTTACTTTTTTATGAAAACATTGCTCTCCTCAACGGCTCTGACAGGTCTGCTTTTAGTTGCACCGTTTGTTGCTGCGGCCCCTGAAACTGACGATCAGCGCCTTGCCTACAGCCTTGGGGTTACGCTGGGTGAAAGCATGAAAGCGGATATCGGCGACCTTGACCTGGATGCGTTTAACGACGGCATGCGCGATGTGTTCGAGGACAACGAGTTGGCGCTCGACGAAGAGCAAATGGTTGAGGCTATCATGGCCTTCCAGGAGCGCTCGTTGGAGGCGCGTGAACAGGAAACCGCTGAGATCGCCCAGGCAAACCTCGAGGAAGGCGAAGAGTTCCTGGCAGAAAACGCCGAGCGTGAGGGCGTAGAGGTGACGGATTCTGGCCTGCAGTACGAAGTGCTTGAGTCGGGCGATGGCGCAACGCCCGGGGCTGAGGACACTGTTGAGGTGAATTACGAAGGCATGCTGCTGGATGGCACGATATTCGACAGCTCGTTTGAGCGCGGCGAGTCGGTTAGCTTCCAGGTCAATCAAGTCATTGAAGGCTGGCAGGAAGGCCTGCAGATGATGAGCGTTGGCGATAGCTGGATGCTGTATATCCCTGCTGACCTGGCCTACGGCGAAAACGGTCAAGGCCCGATTGGCCCCAATGAAATGCTCACTTTCCGGGTTGAACTGTTAGGCGTTGAATAACCCATGCCTATGGCCCTGCGGGTTGCTCACACGCTAAGTGCGTTGCTGCTGCTAAGCGGCCCGCTGGCAGCCAGTGCAATGGCTGAAACGCCTGAGCGCTTGCCCGCGCTGAATGCCATATCAGAGCAGGCAAGCGTCGTCGGCGTTTCATCAGGCGGTTATATGGCAACCCAGCTAGCGGTTGCTTGGCCTGAGCGCTTTAGCGGTGTAGGCGTGCTGGCGGCAGGGCCCTGGGGCTGTTCGCAGGGCTCGCTGAACCTGGCGCTTAATCAATGCATGCAAACGCGTGCAGGCCAACCTGACCTGGATGAGCTGGAAGCACGTTGGGCGGGTTATGGAAGGCGTGATCGGGTTGGTCATCATGAAGACTTGGCCCAGCTACGCGCCTTTATCTGGTATGGCGATGCAGACGATGTCGTACAGCCCGAGCTGGCTGAGCTATTGGTCAAGCAGTGGTTGGGCTGGCTGACATCGCCTGAGCAGCTGCAGCTGGTGCGTAATCAGGCAGCGGGGCATGGCTGGCCAGTCCAGCTACGCGAGGAGGAAGCCGTTGGCCCGCAGGAATTAGGCAACTGCCGCCAGGGCGGTGGTAGCCATGTGCTGGCCTGTGATGAGGATGTGGCCCAGGAAATGCTTGCCTGGTTATACCCCGAACGTGACGCAACTGTGTCCGCAGCTACTTCCACAACTACTTCCGCAACGGGAGAGCTAGTCGCTTTCGATCAGTCGGAGTTTGCGGTTAAAGGGCTAGCGGACACGGGGTATGTATTTATCCCTGCGGCATGTGAAGAGGGAGCATGCCCGGTCACTATTGCGCTGCACGGCTGCCAAATGAGCACTAACGCTATTGGTGATACCTTTGTTAGCCATAGCGGTTTGAATCATTGGGCCGCCAGCCACCAGCAGATAGTGCTTTACCCACAAGTTGACAGCAGCTTGTCGAACCCGCAAGGGTGCTGGGATTGGTGGGGATATGCAGAAAGCCTTTGGCAGAAAAATCCGCTGCACGATACCCGTGAAGGCGTCCAAGCGAGCGCGCTCATGAGTATGCTTGACCGTTTGGAAGCCGCGCCGGTTATGTCTGACTAGTTCTGCCTGGCTAGCTCTTCTTTACCACTTCAAAGTCAAACCAGCTCCCCATATCTCCCTCCGGTGTTTCAAGAATCACGCGTGCCCGCCAGGGCGTAGCAGTTTGCACCTCTTTATCCACCTGGCCGTAGCCACGAAAACGGCCTGGCGTGATGGCATCCAGCACAAAGCGCTCAATTCTCGAGTCTCGATAGCGGTCGACCAAATCCACGTTGACCTGATGAGCGGGAATGCCTTGAATATCGACTTTCAACGGTAAAGAGGCGAGCGCTTCTATAGGACCGTTAACATCAATATGAAAGGTCAACTGGCGTCCACTGCCCAGTGCGACGGAACAAGGGTGAGCATGGACATCGCAACTGGCGGCGGAAGGGAACCAGGTAACGTGACTTTTATCGTGGTATTGATGAAAAAATACGTACCATGTAGACATCGCCAGTGCTAAACCGGTGACTAAAATCAGCACCTTGAGTCCCTGTAAACCTGAAAAACCAGCAGTTTTAGGTAGTATCTTCATGGCAGAATACCGCTACGCAGGCCGTGAGGCGGAGTGTCGTTTCATGGTAACAGTAAACGTGTCGATGTCGTTGTGCTGTGATGTCGCAGCCACTAAGGAAAGCTCATGGAGAGTATTACCGCTGCGCTAGGGCCCCTGTTCCTACTTATTTTATTAGGAGCGGGCTTAGGCTACTGGCGCTGGCCCGGTGCAGATTTTTGGCCGCAAATGGAGCGGCTAATTTACTTTGTGCTTTTCCCTGCCATGCTGGTGGGAACGCTGGCCACCGCCGATGTCAGCCAGGTGCCGGTAGGGCGCTTGGCCCTGGTGCTATTAGGCGCCATTGCGTTTTTTGGACTGCTGATCTGGTGGTTTCGCCATTGGCTACAGCTAACACCTGCAGCGTTTACCTCGGTGTTTCAAGGCGCGGTGCGCTTTAACACCTATGTGGGCGTAGCGGGGGCCGCGGCATTGCATGGCGAGTTAGGTGCAACCACTGCGGCTGTTGCCGTAGCGCTGATGGTGCCCGTGGTGAACATCATGTGTGTGGCAAGTTTTGTGGCTGCCGGCACATTAGGCAGTGCGAGCATGGGTAAAAGCGTCATGGCGCTGGTGAAAAACCCGCTGATCCTCGCCTGCCTGGCAGGCATAGGATTAAACCTGAGCGGCATTGGCCTGCCAGGATGGAGCCAGGACACCGTCGGACTGCTAGGGCGTGCCGCGCTACCACTAGGGCTGGTTGCCGTTGGGGTGGCGCTACGCCCGGCCGCGTTGTTACGCATTGACCGTGGCCTGCTAGCGACCAACAGCGTCAAATTGTTACTAATGCCTGCGCTGGTATTGGTGCTGGCGTGGGCGCTAGGCCTGGATACCGTTAGCCGGGACGTGGCGCTGCTATTTGCGGCACTTCCCACGGCAACCTCGGCCTATATTCTGGCCCGCCAGTTAGGCGGTGACGCTGAGCTAATGGCGGCCATTATCACCGGTCAAACGCTACTCGCCATGCTCACGCTTCCGCTCTGGTTACAGCTTGCAGGGTAAGATGTAAAAATAAATAAAAAGTATTCGCATTTGTATTGACGGTTTAAATGATAATGATTATATTGTGCTTGTAGCGTTTAATGAGTCGCTACAGACCACGACAGCGAGCCGCCAGTTTGTTGTCATGGTTTCTCCCTCTCATTGCTAGTCACGGTCTTTTGCCACTCCTTTGGAGTGGCTTTCTTTTTTTGTGCATTACGTAAATTATTTTTTGTAATAAGTGCAGGATGGTGAATTAAAGTAATGCCGCCATTTGCGCCAAGTCAAACCAATCCCTGTTACAGCAGTCTTTGCCCATCAATTAAACGGATTCAGGGCTGTTTTGGATGTATAACCACTACTACTTGTTCAGTCCTCAGTATTTCATCCAAGCGTTTAATTTATCGAAGAAAGCGAGACATTGGTTGAGTTGCTCTATTTCTATAAATTCGTCGGGCTTATGGGCTTGCCGGATGGAGCCAGGCCCAAGTATTACGGAAGGTATACCGCCATCAACTTCGAATACACCACCTTCAGAGCCATAAGACACTTTTCCTCCACGCTCGGGAAGAATTGGCTCAAGTTGTTTGAACATTTCGTTGGCAGTAGCATCTCCCATGGCGGGATAGGCAAATAGTTCTTGCCACTCAATAGCTGAGTCTACTGATAAGCGTTGCATTTCTGGTAGTAAGGTAGCTTCTATATCGTGAATCAACGCCTTGATGTCTGCGGCAGCTGCATTCTGGTCAATGCTGCGAAGTTCAAAGATAAAGCTGCACGTATCAGGGGTAACGTTGGTTGCCACACCGCCTTCGATGATGGTGGTAAGGGTGGTGGCATGGGGAACGGTAAAGTCGTGATCGAAGGGGCCATCCTGCTCATATCGTCGTGATCGTTCGGCGATCATGGTGATGATACGTGAGGCATACTCGACCGCATTGACGTGCTGGGGAGAAAACGATGAGTGGCCGCCTTCTCCTAGCACCGTCACCCGCATTGCGATCTTGCCTTTCTGGCCGTTGATCAGCTTCATTTCGCTGGGTTCGCCGATAATAGCCAACGCCGGTGGTACTTTCAGTTCTGATAAATAGCGTGCGATGGCGGGCGCCCCCAGGCAGCCCACTTCTTCATCGTGAGAGAAGCAGAAATAGAAGGGGCGCTGTAGTTCAGCGTTGGCAAACGCCGGTGCTGCCGCCATGACGCACGCTGCAAAACCTTTCATGTCGCAGGTGCCACGACCAAACAAGCGGCTGCCGCGCTGCTCCATTTTGAAAGGGTCGCTTTGCCAACTCTTTGGGTTGGCAGGAACCACGTCCGTATGGCCAGAGAGGACAATGCCAGGTAGGTCGGCTGGGCCCAAACGAGCGACCAGATTGGCCTTCTCGCCGCTTTTATCCGGTAACACCGTCACATCCGCGCCTAAATTGGTAAAGAATTCCTCCATGTAGTCAATAAGTTCGAGATTGGAGTACGCACTCGTCGTGTCGAAAGCGATCAGGTCGGCAAGGTGTGATATTGAAGCTTCCAACTGCGGGTGAGCGTTCGGAGTGGCACTAGCTTGCATGCTGTTAATCCTCGGCAATAGGGGAATCGTTGGCTCAAACCTGGGCTTTTTTAAGTTGCTGACGAATCGTTACTACCACCACAAATATCGCCAAAGACGCGAATAACCAGGTGATTGGTGATGACACCAGAATGCTGGGATCACCGCGGGATAGAGCAAGGGCGCGACGCAAATTTTCTTCCAGCATTGGGCCAAGAATGAAGGCGATTAAAAAGGGCGCGGCGGGAATAGCGAACAGGAACATGAAAAAGCCGAATACGCCCATCGCCAGCAGTACGATGACGTCATACATGCTGTTGGAGATCGAAAAAATACCGAATACGCACAGGGCGAGAACAATCGGCGCCATCAAGCCAGGCGGAATACGTGAGATATGCGAGAAAAAGCGCATCGTTGCCTTGCCGGCCCCAAACAGCAGAACGGATGAGAACAGCATGCCAATAAATAGCATGTAAACTTCATGAAGATTGTTCTCAAACAGCATGGGGCCTGGGGTCATGCCGTGAATCATAAAGGCACCCAGCATTACGCCTGTAATCACGTCACCCGGTACGCCTAGGGCTAACAACGGAATCATGGTGGAGCCACAGCAGCCATTATTGGCAGACTCAGATGCCGCGATGCCTTCCAGCTCGCCTTTACCAAAGTTTTCGCGGTTCTTTGAACTGCGCTGTGCTTCGCCGTAGGAGGAGAAAGCTGCCGCCGAAGGGCCAATACCGGGGATGGCCCCCATCACGACCCCAATCATGCTGCCTTTGAGCATTGCCTTTAAGGAACGGCGCAGCTCATCGCGTGTTACCCGGTTATCGCCCAACTGCATGGGCTTATGGCTTTGGTTGTGACGAAACACAATAATCTTAAGCAGCTCAGGAATTGCAAACAGGCCAATCAGCACGGGTGCCACGGCCAGGCCGCTCTGCATATCCACCGTCAGGTCAAAGCGGAACGAGCCGTACATATCTTCCCCTACGGTGGCCAACAGTAGCCCCAAGCATGCAGAAACCAGCCCAAGTAGTAGCGAGCGCCCGGACACACCCGCTACGGTAGTGAGCGCAAAAATCATCAGCATGAAATATTCGGGGGGACCGATACGCAGCGCGAGAAGTGCCAGTGGCGCGGCGATAAAAATCAGTGAAAGGTTAGAAATAAAATCCCCGGTACATGAGGAGTAGAGTGCCATGTTAAGGGCTTTGCCCGCCTTGCCCTGTTGGGCCAGAGGGTAACCGTCAAGGGTGGTGCAGGCGGCTGAAGCGGTACCTGGGGTCTTGATCAATATTGCCGATACCGAGCCGCCATAGGTCGAGCCTTTATAAAGCGCGACAAGCAGCAAAATACTCGGGATAGGCTGCATGTAAAAGGTGAAGGGCAGCGCCAACGTAACGGCCATGGTGCCGGTCATGCCGGGAATCGCACCAATAATCACTCCACCCCAAATACCGGCGGCCATGATCAGGAAATTCTCAAAGGTGGCCACCGCCTGAAAGGCAACCAGCAGATCGTTGAGCATAGTGGTCAGTCCTGTACGCGACAGTTAAATTCCGAGAGCCCTGAAAAGGCTGCCAACCGGGAAACGCGTATTGAGTGCGCTGGAGAAAAACAGGTAGAGAAGCAGTGGAAGCACGATGGCTACGATGGTTGCCACTATTTTGTGGCGCCAATAACCCGTCAGTACCAGCATCGCCATTAACAGCAGGATGCTCGATAACAAGAACCCTAATAGCGTCACTGCACCGATAAAGAGCACAAAGGCCAGTACCGTCCAACCGAAGCGAGTGAGCAGCGTGGGAAGGGGGGTGCCGCCGCGAAGGGCGCTGGCATCTTCAGGGTCAGCGAGTGCTTCGGTTTTACGGGAAAACGATAGCCCGACAAGCAGCATGCCCAACGCTATACCCAGCATGGAAACCGTTCGTGGCCACATATCAGGCGGTGGTGCAAACCCTGGAATAAAGCGCGGGCGGGGCACATAGGCGGGGATCAGTAAAAAAAGCACGATCCCGAACAGCGCTGTAATAACCAAGCCGCGTGCTATACCCATGACCCCTCCAGCGATGAAATGATATATGCAGTCGTTACGCGATGTTTAGAGTGTATTTATTCCAGATAGCCAAACTGCTCAGCCAAGGAGCGATAGAACTCGTATTGCTCCTCTGCATACGTCTCCATGTCGACACTGCCGATGGTGGAAATCGAGCCACGGTCTTCGGCACGGCTGAGCCATGTCTCATCTTCGGCAACCTGATCCATTACCTGGCTCCAGGTATTCATCACTTCTTCGGGTAGGTCAGGTGGGCCGTACAATGCGCTCCAGCCAATGACCTGGCCTGCCAGCTCATAGCCCAGCTCTTCAGCGGTGGGCACTTCCGGCAACGCTTCCATACGCTCGGGTGAGAACACCATTAACGGGCGCATATCGCCACTCTCGATATGCGGCATCAGTGACGCTGCCGCGATGGCGAGAAAATCAACGTGTCCACCTAGCAGGGCCGTTGCCAGCTCGCCGCCACCCCGGTAAGGAATCAACGTTGCCGCCGTCAGTGGGTCCATTCCCGCATCAGCAAGTAGTGATTGCACCGTAAAGCCATCAATAGCGGTAGCGCCAGAGGCAGCGTAGCTCATTGCTCCTGGATCGTTTTCGATGCCTTCCAGCAGATCCTCAACGTTTTCGTAGGGGGAGTCATCGGCCACGGCCAGAATCATGGGAGTGGCTTCAAGCGGGCTGATAAACGTGTACTCATCCCAGTCAACGCTGCTGTTTTCATTGACCGCCGGTGACAGTGCCATGCCGACGCGAGCCAACAGCAGGGTGTAGCCATCGGCGTCTGCCTGTGTCACATCGCGAGCGCCGGTCATTCCACCGGCGCCAGCCTGGTTGACGACCGTAACAGGCTGGCCTAGATATTCGCGTGCAGACTCCGCCAAGGCTCGGCCCGCAAGGTCAGAAGCGCCGCCCGGGCCATAAGGAACGACGAGCGTGACGGGCTCGGAAGGATAGCTTTGCGCATAGGCGGTGGACGCAGCGAGAAGCGTTGCCGCCGTTAAGCTTAGGGTGAGTTTCATTCTTATCTCCGCAACAGTTGTTGGATGTATTGTTAAACGGCGTTGTCATCTGCATTTGTGTATCCAGCTTATTCAACATAGACAAGTATGAAATTTGTTTCAATGATTCTATTTAGTATGCATTAATGTTCTAGTGGCGGGCCGAAATTGCAAGCTTATGGTTTATAAAGTTCGTTTTAATCTGCTAATGATTTAGCGAAGATTTTTAGAGTGAGTTCAAGATAATGAAAATAAAAGAGATTGAAGCATTTGATGCATTTATGAAGCACGGCACCACCAAGGCGGCCGCAGAGGTGCTTGGGATTAGTCAATCAATGGTGAGCCGCCTGCTTGCCGGGCTTGAGGAAACATTGGGTTTTGCGTTATTTAAACGAACGCGTAATCAGCTTTCGCCAACATCCGAAGCATTTTTATACCACGCCTCTGTCTTAAGGCTTATGGCGAGTATTCGAGATACTCAGAAAGATGCAGATGCAATTTCCAATAATCAATTAGGCAGTATCGTTGTCGCTGCTCAGCCAATCTTTTGCGATACCTTTTTACTCGACGTTATTAAGCGCTTTAAACAAAAACACCCTAATGTAGGCGTGCGATTGATTGATGCAGGTTTACAAGAGTTGCTTAAAATGATCGACAACAATACTTGTGATGTGGCGCTGGGAATAACCCTGGAAGCAGATACTTACGGTGCAAAGGTCACAAGTCTGGCGCGTTGTTCTGCGCGCTGCATCATGCACCGTACGCATCCGCTCGCGAAGCAGGACGTTATATCGCTGTCTAGCTTGCAGAATCAGGCATTTGTCGAGCTGATGGCGGATAGCCCTCTGCGTGCCCGTGTGGATTACATGATGCAAACAGTAAATATTAAAAGGCACATGGCGGCTGAAATGCGCCATATGCGGGGAGTGTGTGCACTGGTTGACCGAGGGCTTGGCGTCGCCGTCATCGATCCTGTTGCAGAATTACTGCTGCCGGGAACTGCCGTCGTGTCAAAGGCGATGGAGCCCACCATCGAATGGGAAATTGCCTTGCTTAAATCTAAACACAAGCCGTTAAGCAACGTGGCTGAATCCTTCTGCGAAGGGATATACGCCGAAATCGACAGCTTGCATAAAATGGAAATATTAACGTCCCTTAATATAAAACAGTAAAGGGAAACACAAAGCAGTAAAGGGAAATATAGGGCAAAGAGAAGCAACTGGCGGGTCACCTGCCGACGTTTATGGGAAGCATCACTTGCCCAATGTCACGCCTGGCAGGCGAAGGTGGCCGAAAGCAGTAACTTACGCCTCACGCCGATAAATCAGATCCCACACGCCATGGCCGAGCTTCTCGCCACGGGCTTCGAACTTGGTCAGCGGGCGGAAGGCGGGGCGGGGCACATAGGGCGCCGTGTCAGTATCGGCCGTGTTGGCATAGCCGGGGGCGGCTTCCATTACCTCGGCCATCCACTCGGCATAGGCTTCCCAGTCGGTCGCCATATGGAAAGTACCGCCGGGTTTCAGGCGTGTGCGAATCAGCTCGACAAACGCGGGCTGCACAATGCGCCGTTTGTGGTGCTTTTTCTTCGGCCAAGGGTCGGGGAAGAACAGCTGCACGGTGGTCAATGAGCCTTCTGGCAGGCACTTCTCCAGTACGGCCAGGGCGTCTTCCTTGTAGATGCGCAAGTTGGTGAGGCCACGCTTGTCCACTTCATCCAGCAGCTTGCCGACGCCCGGCGAATGCACTTCGATACCGATAAAATCGGTGTCTGGGTGGGTCTCTGCCTGCTCGATCAGCGAATTGCCCATACCAAAACCGATTTCAACCACGCGGGGCGCTTCCCGGCCAAACAGTGCGGTCAGATCTTGCAGGCCATCGGCAATCGTCAGGCCAAAGCGCGGCCATACATCTTCAAGGCCTCGGTTCTGGGCCTGAGTCATGCGCCCAGCACGGATTACATAGCTTTTAATGCCGCGGCGATGCAGCGGCGCTTCAGCGCTTTCTGGCCCGGTTGAGGACTCATCGGTACTTTTAATATCAGTCATAAAATCTCTTAACCGTTAATGCGACCAGCAAAAGGTGATGAAGGGTCTGCCGTTTGGCGGCGCGGCATGCGCCCGGCCAGGAAAGCATCGCGCCCGGCTTCTACGGCGCTCTTCATGGCGCGCGCCATGCGCAGCGGTTCACGAGCGTGGGCGATGGCGGTATTCAAAAGCACGCCATCGCAACCCAGCTCCATAGCCATGGCCGCGTCAGATGCCGTGCCGATGCCGGCATCCACCAGCACCGGTACGCTGCTTTGTTCCACAATCAGGCGTACGTTGTGCGGGTTCTGAATGCCGTGGCCTGAACCAATCAGCGAGCCCAGCGGCATGATGGCGCAGCAACCCATGGCTTCAAGCTCGCGTGCCACAATGGGGTCGTCGCTGGTGTACACCATGACGTCAAAGCCATCGGCCAACAGCGTCTCAGCGGCTTTCAGAGTTTCGACGACGTTGGGGTAGAGCGTGGTCTCATCGCCCAGCACTTCCAGCTTGACCAGCTTGTGTCCGTCAAGCAGTTCGCGGGCCAGGCGACAGGTGCGTACGGCGTCTTTGGCGGTATAGCAGCCTGCCGTGTTGGGTAGCAGGGTATAGCGCGACGGCGAAATCACGTCGAGCAGGTTGGGCCCGGCTTCCTGGCCCAGATTGGTACGACGTACGGCAAAGGTGACAATCTCGGCGCCACTTTCGGCAATCGCCGCGCCGGTCTCGTCGAAGTCTTTATATTTGCCGGTACCCACCAGCAGGCGAGAGCTAAAATTACGTCCGGCGATAGTAAACGGCGCATCGTTTTGAAGTGTCATAGCGAATCCTGGATAAAGCGCATGAAATAGGGCGTAGCCAGTAAAAGAGGCATGCGAGCTGCGGGCTAGCCACCGCCAATGGCGTGCACCACTTCGACCTGGTCATCCTCGGCCAAGGGAGTGATAGCTAGCTGGCTGCGTGGCACAATCTCTTCGTTGATCTCTACCGCGACCCGCCGACCCGTAAGCGCCAATTGATCGATTAGATCCGCAGCCGTCAGGCCCGCTTCCAGCGCGTAAGGCTCGCCATTGAGTTGAATGTGCATAAGGGCGTCTCGTCTATCGAGGCATAGGGTCTATAAGAGTTAGGGCTAACCCTAGCGAAATACCAAAAAGTGCCTCTATTGTAGCGGTTTCCTGCGGCGCAAGGTATGCCGAGTCGCATGCTTGCTTATCGTGACGCGTTAACATCTTGAAAGGAGCAGCAATGCAACGTAGCGAACGAATCATTTGGTGCCTGGTAGCGCTCTCCGGAGCTATCACGGTCATGGTGGGCGCGTATGCTGCTCATGGTCTGACTGCGCGCGTTTCGGCGGAGTTGGTGCACGCGGCCGAAACTGGCGTGCGCTACCAGGCTTGGCACACGCTAGCGGTAATGGCGGTACTGGTCGGTCAGCGCGTGCTTGGTTTCAAGGGCTGGCAGTGGCCAGTTGCGCTGTGGGGGTTGGGCATGGTGGCTTTCTCCGGCTCGCTTTATGCCATGGCAATGGCCGGTTTGAATGCAGGTATCGTGACGCCTATTGGTGGCGTTTTACTGATTGCCGGGTGGCTGATGCTGGCTGTGGCGGTGATCAGAAGCCCTTAACCAAGAAGCCCCCGTAGATCCGCGAGCTCGTCGAGCTGGGTATTTGCAGACAACTAACACCGGGCCTTTTTACGGCTGACCTTTTAGCCGCCCGGTGCTTTTACGCACGATCAGGTGGCTGCTTAGCGTCTGATGCCGAATGGCCTGCTCGCCACGCAGCAGGTGAAGCAGAAGCTGCATGGCCTGCTGACCGATTTCGTTACGCGGCTGGCTAATGGTCGTCAGCTCCGGGTCGCAGTACTCGCTCAAGCCAATATTATCAAAGCCGACGACCGACAGCTGGTCGGGCACCCTTATGCCCAACTGGCGGGCGGCTTTCAGCACGCCAACCGCCATCTCGTCACTATGACAAAAAATCGCGGTAGGCCGGGGCGCTTTCCCCTCCAGTAGTGCTAGCCCCTGCTGATACCCAGAGCGAAATCCAAAGTTACCCTCTGCAATACGCGCTTCATTGCTCAACTGATGGGCCGCAAGCGTATCGCGATAGCCGCGGTTTCGTTCCTGGCAAATAGGGTTGTTCGCCGGGCCAGAAAGTGTGGCAATACGTCGATGGCCGAGCGACACCAGATAATCAATCGCCTGGCAGCTGGCCTGATGGTTATCGACGGCAATTAACGGCAGGTCGATATCGCTAAAAAACTCACAGGCCATGACCAGCGGAAAGCTCGCCTGACCATCCGCCTGCTTGACCAGCGCTTTGGGGATCTCTGAGGTCATCAGCACGATACCATCGGCCTGATTGGTCGAAAGTAGCCGAAAATAGGCCTCTGCGCGCGCCGGGTCGTGTTCGCAGTCACCAATCAGTATCTGGTAGCCCGCCTGATGGGCAACATCTTCCATGCCGCTAATAATTTCGGAGAAGAACGGATTCGAAATATCCGGCAAGAGCGCCACGATGGTTTTGGACTCCGCTCGGCGCAAGTTGCGTGCGGCAATGTTGGGCGAATAACCCACCTGAGCAATTGCCTGGTTCACCCGCTTTCGGGTGGCATCGCTGACTTTTTCAGGCGTTGCCAAGGCGCGTGATACGGTGGCTGTCGAACAGCCCGCCGCTTTCGCCACGTCTTTAATCGTCGGCACGCTATGCGGCTGTTTGCTCGTTACCGGGGTGTTAAGCATTGAACGATAATCCTGAAAAAAACGCGCCTGAAAGCGGGCGGTTAAAGACAATTTTGGCGCCCTACTAGCTAAAATGTAAATGTTTACATCCAAATTCTAGCAGTGCTAACCACAACATTTAAACGCACCTTTACTATTAGCGCGTTAATTATGTGACTATTTATTCCCTTTTTTTATTTATTCTTTAGTCTAAATTATAAGTGCTTACCGAGAGGTTTAAGATTTAAAGCCCTTTTGAAGCAGTGCGTTATCCATTTTATATTTCCTTTTTTACGCGCTTGACCGATGTACGTTGCTCTGCTGAAATGTAATCCATTACATTGCGTCTTTCAGACTGGTTGCTGACGCTAAAACAACAAAACAAATGAGGTCGATGATGAAGACCCTTAAAGGGCCCGCGCTCTTTCTAGCCCAGTACATTGGTGATCAACCGCCTTTTGATAGCCTGGAGAATATTGCTCGCTGGGCATCGGAACTGGGCTTTAAAGCGATTCAAATGCCCACGCTGGATAAGCGGTTTTTTGATCTTGAACGAGCGGCAGAAAGCCAGGTGTATTGCCAGGAAGTGCAGGCGACTTTAGCGCAATATGACTTGGAAATTTGCGAGCTTTCGACGCATTTGCAGGGCCAATTGGTGGCCGTGCATCCGGTTTATGACAGCCTGTTTGATGGCTTCGCCCCGCCTGAACTGCACGGCGATCCGGTCGCGCGGCAAGCCTGGGCCGTCGAGCAGCTAAAGCTTGCTGCGCAGGCCAGCGCCAATCTGGGTTTGAAGGCCCACGCCACGTTCTCCGGCTCGCTGCTTTGGCCGTTTCTTTACCCCTGGCCGCAGCGCCCCGCTGGATTGGTTGAAGACGGGTTTGCCGAGCTAGCCAAGCGCTGGCGGCCCATTCTGGACGCTTTCGATGCCGCCGGTGTGGACTTATGTTTTGAGATTCATCCCGGTGAAGACCTGCACGATGGCGCGACCTTCGAGCGTTTTTTAGCCGCTGTGGACCATCACCCGCGCTGCTGCATGCTGTATGACCCTTCGCATTTGGTGCTTCAACAGCTTGATCACCTTGCCTTTCTTGACCGCTATCACCCGTATATCCGCATGTTTCATGTCAAGGATGCCGAGTTTCATCCTACCGCCCAGCAGGGCGTTTACGGCGGCTACACCTCCTGGGTCGAGCGGGCAGGCCGCTTTCGCTCCCTGGGCGACGGGCAGGTGGATTTCAAAGCGGTGTTCTCGAAACTGGCCCAGTACGATTTTGATGGCTGGGCAGTCATCGAGTGGGAGTGCGCGCTCAAACATCCTGAGCAGGGCGCGGCGGAAGGCGTCACGTTCGTGAACGAGCACATCATTCAGGTGACCGACCGCGCGTTTGATGATTTTGCCGATGCTGGAACGGATCGCCAGGCCAATCGCACGCTGCTGGGACTAGGCTAAACTACGCTCAGGGGTTAGATAATGACAACAACCAACAACATGCCACGAAGGCTTCGGCTCGCCATGGTAGGCGGCGGTCAAGGCGCTTTTATTGGCAGTGTACACCGCATGGCGGCGCGCCTGGATGACCGTTTTGAGCTGGTGGCCGGGGCTTTTTCATCTCGGGCCGAGCGCAACCTGGCGACCGCCGACGAGTTAGGTATTGATGAGCAGCGCTGCTATGCCGACTACGCAGCGCTGTTGGCAGGCGAAGCCGCTCGTGAAGATGGCGCGCAGGTTGTGGCAATCGTGACGCCTAACCACCTGCATTACCCGGCGGCGCTGGCAAGCCTGGAAGCGGGCTTTCACGTGGTGTGCGAAAAACCCATGACGCTCAGCGTTGAGGAAGCTGAACAGCTGGCTCAGGCGGCTGAGAAAAGCGCTCGCCACTTTGTATTAATGCACAACTATGCGGGTTACCCACTGGTTCAGCATGCCCGTGAACTGATTGCCGAAGGCGCGCTGGGGCAGCTTCGCCATGTGCAGGTCGAGTATATTCAAGAGTGGTTAAGCGACCCCCCCGAAGCCGATAACCGACAGGCCGCCTGGCGGTTGGACCCCGCTCAGGCGGGTGCGGCGGGCTGCCTGGGGGATATCGGCGTGCATGCGTTTCAGTTGGCCCAGTTTATTAGTGGCCAGCGCGTCAGCGAGGTCAGCGCTGAGTTGGTGACCGCGGTGCCGGGGCGGGCGCTAGATGATAACGTTCAGGCGTTGCTGCGCTTCAATGGCGGGGCACGAGGTATGCTCTGGGCAAGCCAGACGGCCGCTGGTTATGAAAACGCGCTAACCATTCGCATCATCGGTGAGAAAGCCAGCTTGCAGTGGGCCCAAGAGCAGCCCAACGAGCTGTGGCTGAAACCGCTTAATGGGCCAAGCCAGCGCTTAACACGGCGCGATGATTGGCTAAGTGCAGACATTGGCCAGGGCGTTCGCGTGCCGGGCGGGCATCCGGAAGGCTACATTGAAGCCTTTGCCAACCTGTATCAGGCGCTGGCCGATGGGCACACGTCAGGCGAGTATCCGTCTTGGTTGCCCGGCATTGAAGACGGTGTGGATGGCATGCGCTTTATTGCCGCCGCGATTACCTCACACGAGGCGGAGGGTAGCTGGACGCCGCTGCATCTGAGTAAAGCGTCAGGCGCTTCTGGGGGCGCCCCATGAGTGAGCCTATTTTAAAGCTTGAAGGGATCGGTAAAGCGTTCGGCCCCGTTCAAGTACTGAATGATATTTCCCTTTCCGTTATGCCGGGCGAAGTGCTGGGTATTCTGGGGGAAAATGGCGCCGGAAAATCCACGCTGTTAAAGATCATCAGCGGTATTTACACGCCAACGGTGGGTGCGATTTACCTGAATGGCCAGATATTCAGCGCATTGGACCCGATTACGGCGCGTTCTCACGGCGTGGCGATGATTCCCCAGGAATTCAATTTAATCCCCACGCTGCGCGTTTACGAAAATGTCTTTTTGGGCCAGGAAGTACGCCGTCATGGTTTTCTTGACCACGCAGGCATGCGTAAACGCACCCAGCAACTGCTCAGCTCGCTTGAAGTGGACCTAGACCCTGAACTTTCCATCGAGCGGCTAAGCGTTGCCCAAAAGCAGATGGTTGAAGTGGCCAGGGTGCTGGTTAACGACGCGCGACTGCTGATTCTGGATGAGCCCACTACGGTACTGACCGACCGTGAAGTTGCGGTGTTGTTCAGGGTAGTGCGCGCGCTGGTCGCCAAGGGCGTCACGATTCTGTTTATTTCTCACAAGCTAAAAGAGGTCAAAGACCTTTGTGACCGGCTGCTGATTTTACGCGACGGCCAGCAAGTAGAACTGTGCGAGACCGCGACGCTTAATGAAGAGGACATGGCGCGCAAAATGGTCGGGCGTGAGCTGTCACAAATTTACCCTGAGAAGCTCGCGCAACGTGCTGATAACACGCCGCCTGCGCTGCGGGTGCGGGGTTTAAGCCTTAAAGGCAAACTCAAGGACATCAACCTAAAGGTACGCCGTGGCGAAGTGCTGGGGCTGGCCGGGCTGGTGGGCGCGGGGCGCACCGAAATTGCTGAAACCATCATGGGGTTGCACCGCAAAGAGCAGGGCGAGATATTTATCGATGGCGAGCTTGTAGATCTTCGATCGCCCAACGAAGCCCACGCCCACGGCTTGGCGTATCTGTCGGAAGACCGCCAGGGCAAGGGGCTGATTCTCTCGTTTAACGTCATGCAGAACATTACCGCCCTTAGCCTGAAACGCTATGTTCGCGGGTTTATCAAGCACCGCGCTGAACGACGTCAGGCCGAACATTATCAGCAGCGCTTGGCCATCAAGGCATCCAACCTGGCGGCGCCGGTGAGTCTGTTGAGCGGTGGCAACCAGCAGAAGGTTTACTTCTCAAAATTACTCGATATTGAGCCCGATATCCTGATTCTCGATGAGCCCACCCGCGGCATCGACATAAGCGCCAAACAGCAGATTTATCGATTGATTCGCGACCTTACCGAACAAAATAAAGCCGTTATCGTGATCTCCTCCGAGCTTGAAGAGGTCATTGGTATTGCGGATCGGGTGTTAGTGATTCGAGAGGGGAAAATAGCCGTTGAGCTTAGCGGTGACGATATCAACGAAGAACAAATAATGCTGTATGCCGCTGGCGCACGACAGCACGCCAACCTTGAACCAGTGGGGAATTACGATGGCTCAATCGCCTAATACCAAGTCAATGGGGAGCGTTGCACGCCAAGGCCTGCGCAGGTTGCCCCTTAACGCGACGATTCTAGCCCCGCTGGTGGCGCTGATTTTGCTGTTCGTGGTGTCATCGATTGCCAGCGAATATTTTCTTAATACGCGCAATATTTCCAACGTAATGCGCCAGGTCTCCTATACCGGCATTATCGCTATCGGCATGACCTTTGTGATTATCGCCGGCGGGATCGATCTGTCGGTGGGGTCGATGGTGGCGCTGGTGGGTGTGGTTATCCTGTATATCGTCAATAGCATTAGTGACCCTATTCAGGCGGTGCTTCTTGGCCTGTTGGCCGCTATCGCAGTGGGCGGGCTGTTAGGGCTATTCAACGGTTTGTTAGTCACCCGAGGGCGCATAGCGGCCTTTGTGGTAACGCTTGCCAGTATGTCGATTTTTCGCTCGCTGGCGCTCTACTTCACCGATGCGGCGGTGGTTTCTACCCCCAATCCGCTATTCTCAAGCGTGGGCGGCGGCTTTTTGCTGGGCATTCCGGTGCCGGTGATCGTGTTCTTTGGCCTGGCGATCATCGCGCATGTGCTGCTGTTTCATACCCCTTACGGGCGGCATGTGTGCGCGGTGGGCGCTAATCCTCAGGTAGCACGCTATTCGGGCATTCGGGTTGAGCGCATTGTGCTCTCCACCTTTGTGATTGCGGGCATTTGCGTGGGGCTTTCAGCCATCATGCTGACCTCGCGGCTCAACTCGGTAAGCCCGAGTGATGCGGGCTACTTTTATGAGTTGGATGCTATTGCCGCCGTCGTCATAGGAGGCACGGCGCTTTCCGGTGGGCGCGGCTCGATATGGGGCACGGTCATCGGCGCGCTGATTCTGGGCATTATCAACAACATGCTTAACCTGACGGGCGTTTCCCCTTATTTACAGGGACTGGTCAAGGGCGGCGTCATTTTGCTGGCGGTGCTGCTGCAGTACAAGCGTACCTGACTTGTAAAAACGGACGTTAAAAACAGTCTTTTCGGTCGCTATGCCCAAACAGGGCCGACGATCACACTGGACGGGGTTGGCTCGTCCATCCACGATGTACGTTAGAAAGGGAGCAATAACAATGACACTATCACGCCTTTTCAAGACTGCCGCGCTGGCAACGGCCATAGCGAGTACGTCCAGCCTGGCGCTGGCCGACGACTACCATATTGGCGTCACCGTGCCGTCCGCTGACCATGGCTGGACCGCAGGCCTTTTATGGTGGGCACAGCAAGCTGCCGACGACCTGAGTGAGCAGTATCCGGATGTGAGCTTTACCGTGCTTTCCGCCAATTCCGGCACGGCCCAGGTCTCTAACGTGGAAGATCTGATGATCCGCAACCTGGATGCGTTAGTCATTCTTCCACACGACCCGGCAACGCTTCAGGCAGTTATTTCCGAAGCTTACGATGAAGGCATCTATACCGTTGTGGTGGACCGCGAGCTTGAAACGCCTGCGCAAAACGTCTTTATTGCGGGCGATAACCCAGGCTTAGGCGAGCACGCCGCGCGTTATATCGCTGAAGAGTTGGGCGGCGAGGGCAATATTTTGGTGCTGGAAGGCCCGCCTATTCCCATCAACAGTCAGCGTGTCGATGCCTTTAATCGGGTGATGGAAAACTATCCCGATATCAATATCCTGGCCTCCCAAACGACCAACTGGAACCCACAGCAGGCACTTAGCGTAACGGAAGACCTGCTGGGCAGTAACCCGGAAGTGGATGCCATTTGGGCGGGTGACGATGACGTATTGATCTCGGCCCTTCAGGCGGTGGATGAAAACAACCGCGACGATATCCAGCTGATTGTGGGCGGTGGCGGCTCTCAACGCGTGATCGAAATGATCCGTGATGAGCACCCGATGGTTAAAGGCACCGTTACCTATCCGCCGAACATGATTGCTTCTGCCATGGCGCTAGCGGTACACGGCGTTAAAGGCGAGCATCTGGGCGATATGTACCACGGCGTGCCTTCAAGGCTCATCCTTAACGCTGACCTGATCACCCTCGACAATGTAGAAGAGTACTACGAGCCAGAAGCCGCTTACTAAGCTACCTGGCCGCTAAACGCCCCGGCCCCAGGCTACTTGATAGCCAGGGCCCGGGGCGTTTTTTTGCAAGCCATTCTCTACGATCACTGCTTACCCCGTTTGTCGGCTGCTACGTAGCGGGCAAGGCATAGCTTGCGGTGGCGTGCACAACTGGGCGACGTTCATCGGCCGCGGAGAATATCTGCACTTCACCCACCGCTAAACGGCGGCCCAGCTTGATCAGCCTGGCGTGAGCGATAATGTCATGCTCGCCTGAAGCGGCGCGCAGGAAATGGCAGTTGAAATCACTGGTGACTGCCATGGGTTCAGGGCCGATTTGGGCCAGAATCGCCACGTACAGCGCCACATCGGCAAAGCCCATCATCGTAGGGCCGCTTACTCGGGGGCCAGGGCGTAGATGCTCATAACCTACCGTTAAGCGCATCGTGGCACACATCTCGCCCACGCTCTCAATTCTGCCCATTCGCTGGGGGAACACTTCATCTAAAAAGTGCTCGATCTGTTCGACAGTCATGATGGTCATTGTTGTTGTCCTTCATAAAAAAAGCCCCAAGGCATATGCCTTAGGGCTAGTTGTACCATAAAACGAATTTACTTCGATTTATGCACCTGGCGCCACTCGTGAAGCAGCGGCTCGGTGTAGCCCGACGGCTGTACGCGGCCTTTGAAGATCAGGTCAGAGGCGGCCTTGAACGCGGTGGAGTCCTCAAAGTGACTGCTCATGGCGGTGTAAGTGGGGTCGCCTGCGTTTTGCTCATCGACCACTTTGGCCATGCGCTTGAGGGTTTCTTCAACCCGAGGTGAGTCCACAATGCCGTGATGCAGCCAGTTGGCGATGTGCTGGCTAGAAATACGCAGCGTGGCGCGGTCTTCCATCAGGCCTACATCGTGAATATCCGGCACTTTGGAGCAGCCCACGCCGTGCTCTACCCAGCGTACCACGTAACCCAAAATGCCTTGGCAGTTGTTATCCAGCTCCTGCTGAATCTCGTTATCTGACCAGTTAGGGTTTTCCGCCACCGGGACGCTGAGCAAATCATCCAGGAAGTCGGGCTCGCCCAGCGCTTCAAACTCGCGCTGAACGTCGGTGACATTCACCTGGTGATAGTGCAACGCATGTAGGGTAGCGGCCGTGGGTGAAGGTACCCAAGCGGTGTTGGCGCCGGCTTTTGGATGGCCGATTTTCTGTTCCAGCATGTTGTGCATTAAATCGGGCATGGCCCACATGCCTTTACCGATCTGGGCGCGACCGCGTAGACCGCAGGCAAGGCCTACCTGCACGTTGCTCTTCTCGTAGGCGGTAATCCATGCGGCGGACTTCATGTCGCCCTTGCGGACCATGGGGCCTGCTTCCATGGCGGTGTGCATCTCATCGCCGGTGCGGTCCAGGAAGCCGGTGTTGATGAACGCCACGCGTGAAGAGGCCTCGGCAATACACGCCTTGAGGTTGACCGTGGTGCGGCGCTCTTCGTCCATGATGCCCATCTTTAGAGTGTCGCGGCTCATGCCAAGGATATCTTCTACGCGGCCAAACAGCTCGTTGGCAAACGCAGCCTCTGCAGGGCCGTGCATCTTCGGCTTGACGATATACACCGAGCCGGTACGCGAGTTGCGTGGCTGGTCGGCATCTTTTTTAAGATCGTGCAGTGCCAGCAATGAGGTCACCACAGCATCAAGAATACCTTCTGGAAGCTCGTTGCCCTCCTCATCCAGAATCGCTGGCGTGGTCATCAAGTGGCCCACGTTACGCACAAACATCAGCGAACGGCCGGGTAGGGTCACCTTGCCGCCTTCGGTGGTGTTCCAGGTGCGGTCAGCGTGCAGCTTACGGGTGAAGGTTTTACCGCCCTTGTCGATGTTCTCTTCCAGATCGCCCTTCATCAGGCCGAGCCAGTTGCTATAAACGCCTACCTTGTCTTCGGCATCCACGGCGGCCACGGAGTCTTCGCAATCCATAATGGTGGTGAGTGCGGCTTCAACGACCACATCTTTTACGCCCGCTGGGTCGGTTTTGCCAATGGCGTGGCTGGCATCGATCTGGATTTCCAGGTGCAGGCCATTATTGGCTAGCAGAATCGTCTCAGGAGCGGACGTTTCGCCAGTAAAGCCAATTAGCTTGCCGGAATCTTTTAGCCCAGTTTCCCGGCCGCCTTCCAGCGTAACGACCAAATGGCCGTCACGAATTGTGTAGTTAACCGCGTCGCGGTGAGAGCCGGTGGCCAAGGGCGCCGCACGGTCCAGAACGCCTCGCGCATAGGCAATGACTTTAGCGCCGCGCTTGGGGTTAAAGCTTGTGCCTTTTTCCGCGCCGTCTTCCTCGGAAATAGCGTCGGTGCCATAGAGCGCGTCATAAAGACTGCCCCAGCGCGCATTCGCCGCATTCAGGGCGTAGCGGGCGTTACTTACCGGCACCACCAACTGTGGACCTGCCTGTATGGCAACTTCGCGGTCGACATTGGCGGTGGTCGCCTTTACGTTGGAAGGAAGGTCGGCCAGGTAGCCGATCTCTTTCAAAAAGGCCCGGTAGGCTGGCATGTCGCTAACGGGGCCGGGGTTCTCACGATGCCATGCATCAATTTTTTCTTGCAGCGCATCACGCTCTGCTAGCAATTGTTTATTTTTTGGGGTCAGATCATGGAACAGGGCATCGACACCGGCCCAGAAGGCGCTTTCATCAACACCCGTGCCAGGTAGTGCCTGCTCGTTAATAAAGCGGTCCAGCTCGGCGGCCACCTGCAAACGGTGGCGCGTGATACGCTCGCTCATGGGGTTTCTCCTGTGAAGGTGCCCGTGGGTGATGGATGGCCACGGCCAGTGTAAAATAAGAGCAAAACACATTTATGGAAAATACTTCCACAACTGTGTGGGCATGTAAACAGCGTAGACGTTAAAGCGGCACAATGCTCGACCAAATGATAAGAAAGCAGGGCGCTCATAGAGAGGTTTGGATGCAGGATTTCCAACAGCTGGAAGGTTTGTTTCGGCAAACGGCAGGCGAATCAGCCTTTTCCCGATTAGTGCCGGGTGAAGCGCTGTGGGACGTCGTGAAGGGCTATTTTCTGCATTATGGTCTGGAAGCACTCTTTGAAAGCACCGATGAGGTGCATGCAGGCTTTATCGATACCGGCCGCTTTGCCTTGTGGTGCCAGGTATGGAGCCCACCCAATCCATTGGGCACAGCCTTTGTGGTGCACGGCTACTTTGACCATTTAGGCCTTTATCGTCACCTGTTAACGCACTTGTTGGCCAAGGGCTGGCGGGTAGTGCTATGGGACCTGCCGGGTCATGGGCTTTCGAGCGGCCCGCGCGCAGAAATTGAAGATTTTGACGACTACCAGCACTGTCTCACCTACATGCAAAACACCCTGATAACGTTAGGCATAGCCCCCAGGCCGTGGTTGGGTGTTGGGCAGAGTACCGGAGGTGCGATTCTCGCAACCGACGCACTCACCCGCCGCGAAGAGGCCGGTTGGGATGGCCTGGTGCTGCTCGCGCCGTTGGTACGCCCTTGGCGGTGGACTCAGGCGAGTTGGATGCACCTTATCGCCAGTCCGTTCTTGAAGGATATTCCGCGCAAATTTCGGCCCAACTCAACCGACGAAGCGTTTACCGAATTTCTGCGTGATCAGGACCCACTGCAGCCCGAACGCTTAAGTGTGGCGTGGGTAAGCGCCATGCGGCGCTGGATGCCACGTCTGCTCGCGCTTGAGCCTGTCGACGTGCCAACGTTGATTTTGCAGGGTGAGCAGGATTTAACGGTTGATTGGCAGTGGAACCTGGCCGTTCTAGCACAAAAATTTACCGCCGCCGAGATTCACTACCATCCGGAAGCACGTCACCATTTAGTTAACGAAGCAGAGCCGATTCGCGAGACCTTGTTTAGCGCTATCAACACGTTTATTGACCAGATGCCTGACGGGCCGCATGAGCCTGTCGAACCCTAAATAGCCTGTTATTAAGGAGCCCAATCGAATGAGCGCAGTACCCAAGGTATTAGTATTTGCTGGAAGCAGTCGCCAGGATTCACACAATAAACAGTTGGCGCGGCTGGTTGCCAAGCGCCTTGAGGCATTGGGCGGAGTGGCCACGTTTGTGGATTTGAAAGAGTACCCGTGCCCTCTGTTTGATGAAGATATTGAAACCCAAGGCGTTCCGGAGAACGTGCTGAAACTGCGCGAACTGCTTGCTGATCACCAAGCGCTGTTTATCGCCTCACCGGAATATAACGGCTTTATCACCCCGCTTTTGAAGAACACGCTGGACTGGCTGTCTCGCCCTTATGAAGACACGCCGGGCCTGGCACTTTATTCAGGCAAGTGGGCTGCGCTGGTGTCGGCCTCGCCTGGTGGGTTAGGTGGCATTCGTGCGATGCCGCTGGCCCAACAGTTGCTCGCCAATCTAGGCTTGATCGTACTGCCGCAGCCGATGTCGCTCTCCAAAGCGCACACAGCTTTTGATGAAACGGGCGCGTTTATCGAAGAAACCCATAGTAAAAAGCTCGATGCCCTTTGTCAGCGGCTGGTGGATATTCTGGCGTGTACGAGCGATTAGGTTTTTTTAGCTTAAATAAGCCTTTTCAACTAAGCACCCTTCAATAGCCTACCCAACTGTCTCAAGGAAGTTTTACGCATGTCAGATATTCTGATTAGTGCCAATGACCTGTTGGACCGCTTGGCGAGTGACGTTCCACCCAAGGTGCTGGATGCGTCGCTGCCCAATAGCCCCATTGCGGCTCATGTGCCGGAAGATGATCGAAAAATACCCGGTTCAATCGAGTTTGATATCGAGCAGGTCTTTTCCGACCGGAAGGCAGTGTTTCCGCATACGCTGCCCTCGAAAGAGGCACTGGAAGCGGCGTGCCAAGGCCTCGGCTTGGCCCCTGATGATGAGATCGTGATTTATGATAATCGGGGTGTTTACTCCTCCCCGCGCGGCTATTGGCTGCTCACTCAAGCGGGCTTCAAGCATGTAAAACTGCTGGATGGGGGGCTGCCGCACTGGCATTCGCTATCGCTGCCGGTGCAGCATGGTTATTCCGTGGCAGCGCCGCTGTCCTCCCGCCCTGCGCTCCAGGCCAACGAGAGCGTGGTCAGTGTGGGCGAGGTCTACGACAATATTCCGCAGCAGCGCTTTAAGCTGGTGGATGCCCGAAGTGCCGAGCGCTTTTCCGGGGCGGGCCCCGAGCCCCGTCCGGAATTTCCCAGTGGGCATATCCCGTTTTCTTTTAATCTGCCGTTTACCGAGCTCTTGGAAAACGGACACTTCAAGAGCCGGGAGGAGATTTCAGAGCTCATGCGCAGCAAAGAGCTTTACCCTTCGGACCATCTGACCTTCAGCTGTGGCTCTGGCATCACGGCCTGCATTGTATGGGTGGCCGCGGAGTTGGCCGGGTACGAGCACCTTGCGCTGTTCGATGGGTCATGGACGGCGTGGGTGATGAGCGGCCGCCACGAGAGTTGATGGCAGGCCTTTCTTCATGCGCCTTCAGCCTTTCCCTAGCATCCGATCCAGCTGCCGATAGCCGATGGCCTCGATCAGATGTGCCTGGGAGGGCTTGGGCTCGCCCTGTAAATCAGCCAGCGTCAGCGCTACGCGCAGCACGCGGTGATAGGCGCGAGCAGAAAGTTTGAGTTTTTCCAGCACGCTGGCAAGCCAGGCGCGCTCTTCATCGTCAAGTGCGCAGGCGGCTTCCAGGGCTTTACCGCTTAACTGGCTATTGAGTGCGCCGCGCGCCATTTGACGCTCTCTTGCGGCCATAACGCGCTCGCGCACTGCTTCTGATGATTCGCCCTGAGTTTGAGCGGTCAACTGTTCGGGCGGAAGCGCAGGAACTTCTACCTGTAGATCAATGCGATCCAACAGCGGGCCGGAAAGCCGCGCCTGGTAGCGCTGAATCTGGCTGGCGGTGCATTGACAGCGCTGGCGAGGGTCGCCCAAATGCCCACAAGGGCAAGGATTCATAGCGGCTACCAATTGAAACTGAGCCGGGTATCGGCGTTCGTGGCTGGCCCGGGCCAGATGTATTTCGCCCGTTTCCAGTGGCTGGCGCAGAACTTCTAACACGTTGCGGGAAAACTCCGGCAGTTCGTCTAAAAACAGCACACCGTGATGGGCAAGCGAGATTTCTCCTGGTTTGGGTTTTGATCCACCGCCCACCAGCGCGGCGGCGCTGGCGCTATGATGCGGTTGGCGAAATGGGCGCTTGCCCCAGTCGGCATCCAGCGACAGCCCACATACCGAGCGCACGGCGGCGACCGCCAAGGCGTCTTCTTCTGAAAGCGGCGGTAGAATGCCCGGCAGGCGGCTGGCCAGCATGGTTTTACCCGTGCCAGGCGGGCCTGCGAACAGTAAATTGTGGCCTCCCGCAGCGGCCACTTCCAGCGCGCGACGCGCCTGTTGCTGGCCGCGTACATCGGCTAAATCGGCCATTGGCGTGGTGGTTTTTATTGATGCGGGCAGGCGGTGGGGCGGGATTTTCTCCTGCCCGAGTAGGTGAGCAACGACCTGCCAAAGCGTATCCGCTGGCAATACCGGTAAGTCACCGGCTAGTGCGGCCTCGTCGGCGCAGGCGCGAGGGATAATCAGGGCGTTCCCGGCCCGGCGCGCTGCCAGCGCGAAAGGAAGCATGCCGGGTACGGCGCGCAGCTTGCCGTCCAGCGCTAATTCGCCCGCGCACTCCATGCCTTCTAGCGCGTCTACTGGAATCTGACCTGAGGCCGCAAGAATGCCGAGTGCGATGGGCAAATCGAACCGGCCGCCCTCCTTGGGAAGGTCCGCAGGCGCCAGGTTGAGCGTAATGCGCCGGGTGTTAGGGAAATCAAACCCGGCATTAACCAATGCGCTGCGTACACGTTCACGGCTTTCCTTGACCGCCGTTTCGGGTAACCCTACCAGCGTAAGCCCCGGTAAGCCGTTGGCAAGATGTACTTCTACATGGACGGCTGGTGCATCCAGGCCCACGCCCGCACGCGTGGCCACAATGGCTAAGGTCATTCCACTTCCTCGCTTATTTCCTAATTCTACTTGATCAAAATAGTTAACTTACCGTAACTAAGAAAACTTTGATAGCAGACAGGGCTTTAGGCGTGATGTGCATAGCGGGGAGATGGTGCGATGTGCGGACACCACTTCTAACGGGTGGGCTGGTTGTGGCGGGAAAAGTCCTCCAAAGCGGTAGACAACACACGGGCAAAGCGTTGGGCGGAAGGTAGCGCTCCAAAGCTCCATACGGGGGGCAGGCGCAAAAAGTTGCCGTTTTGCACAATGGGCAGCTGTTGCCACAGGCCACTTTCTGCCAGCTCTTCTTCTACGCCCATGGGCACCGGGTCAACAATTACCAGCGTCGCTTCTGAATAGCGGGCAAGCACTTCGATACCTGCTAAGGCGAACCCCCAAGCGTTGGTGGGTTGGTCCCAGGCATTGTCCAGGCCAAGCTGCTCAAGCACCGCATTGTAAAGGCTGTTATCCCCGAAGATCCGCACATGGCGTGCATCCATAAACTGCACCATCAATAGCGGTGCGGTGTCAGGTTGCGCTTCACGTAGTGATGCCATTAGCGTCTGTGTGTCGGCAATTAATTGTTCTGCCTGGGGTTGTCGCTCGGTGAGCTCACCCAGTTGGCGCGTTAATGCCTGGATTTCCTGCCAGGTATCGGCACCGGGGGAGTAAAGCGGAATGGAGGTTACCGGTGCGATGCGCTCCAAGCGAGGCGTGAGTGCAGCAAACATCGGCGAGATCAATATCTGCTCGGGAGCCAGCTGGGCCAACAATTCAAAATTGGGCTGGGTGCGCAGCCCAAGGTCGGTTACACCTTCTGGAAGTCGCGGCTCGCCGACCCAGTCGTAGTAGTCCTTCTGTTGGGCAACGCCGCTGATCGGCGCGTCGATAGCCACCAAGGTCTCGGCAATGGTCCAGTCCACCGTGGCAAACTGGGCATGGGCGCTGGTAAACGCTAGCAGGCTGGTGAGCAGAAGCGCGGCTCGGGCGAAAAAAAGCGTCACAGTACGGCGCATGAGGAAGAGCCATTTTGAAAGAAGAGCTGTATTTAAACGATAATCCTTCTTGCTTGCAACGCCATACGTTCAAGCATTTGGAAGGGCAGAAGCCGTAGATTTTGTATTCGCTGCGTTGCCTGCTCTCGCCAATCCGGCGGTAAAGGCAAGGCAGGCGAAGGCAGTGACGGCGTAAGTGGGCGTCAATTGGCCCATGATCATTCCGAAAAGGGGCGCGCCTGCGGTTTGGCCGATAGCGATGGTTAAAAAGCCTATTGTCAGGCCCGTCGCGGGGCGGCTAGGCAGTGCCGAGACGCCCCACACCAGATAGACACCGGTAAGCATGATGTAGGCCATGCCGAACAGCGCACCACCGAGTAGCGTCAGCGCGGGAGTGGTACCTTCAAAACCCACCAGTAAAATGCCGCTTGCCAGCGCACCTAGAAACAGCCAGTGTGTCCGGTTAATTCCAAACCGGGTAACGAGTGCCCCGGCCCCTGCGCCTGCCATGCCTGCCGCGCCAATGGCAATCCATAGAAGGCCTGCGCCAGTATGGCCCCAATCCAAGCGTAGCGTGACCAGCTGGCTGCCAAAAGACCACAGGGCAGTGCTTGAGGCGCCCATCAGAAAAGACGCGATAATCAATCGTTTAAGGGTCTTGTTGAACGGCGGTAAACCTTTTACGCGGCTTCCTGCTGCCTGAGTATTACCCGGTACGCTGATGATTACCGCTATCGCCATGCACAGCGCAGTCGCGGCAAAGATCAAAAAAGCGATTCGCCACTGGCCACCCATCAACAACGCCGCTGGCCCTGAAAGCACTACACCTGCGCCGGTTCCGGCGTTGATGAGCGTGTTGGTGGCACTCTGCCGGGCCGGCTTGACCGCCGCAGCCACTGCGGCGGCCATGGGCGGCGAAGCAAGGCCTGTGCTGGAGCCTGCCAGCATCACAGCGCCTGCCAGCCATAGCGATGAGGGCGCCGCTGCAATACCTACCATGCCGATTGCCGCCACCAGCGCTGCGCCGGTTGCCACTGCGCGGGGTCCCAGCCGTTCGGTCAGGTGGGCAGAGACAATGATCGCCGCGCAATAGCCTAGAAAAGAGCCGCCCGATATCACCCCGCTCATGGTTGAGGATAAAGAGAGATCTGCATCGATTTGAGGAAGAAACAGCCCAAAAGCAAAGCGGGCAAAGCCGTAGCAGATGGCAATGAGCCCAAATCCCACGGCGCCGAGCGTTATGCTAGGGCTCATGATGGCGCCTGTTTAACAAGACGAACTGCACAATGACGGGCGGTGGCAACGGCGTCCGCGCCGCGATAGATGGCGGTCGCCGTTGCGCCTTCGAATAGAATCAGAATTTGCTCGGCTAGCTGCTCATCGCCACGCCCGTTGGTTTCGAGCGCGATGATTTCTTGAATTTTATTCCAGGCCCTGGCCTTGTGAACGGCTATGGCCTCGGCGATTTCTGGCACATCGCCACCAGTTTCTCCATAAGCGCGTAGAAACAGGCATCCTCGGCAACCTTCTACCCGCACCCAGTCTTCCAGCGCTTTGAACAGTGCATCAACACTGCTCACATCCAATCGCCGTAAGAACCGCTTGTCTCGCTCCGAAAGCACCTTGGCGATGAGTGAATGCTTACTGCCCGCGTGTTTATAGAGCGTTCTGCTCGACATGCCAGCAGCCTGAGTAAGCCGGTCCATCCCGGTGGCGGTAAAACCGTGCCGGTCGAAAAGGGATTCTGCGGCGGAGATAAGCTTCGTTTTAATGTCCATGCATTCAATGTAAAACGATCATTTTACATTGTCAAAAAAAGAATCTACTTTGCTGAACCCCGGCGCCGTGTTGGCTGAACAGGGCACCGGGGCTCAGCGGCTTTCATAAAACGTGTTTAGAAACGGTAGTGAACGCTTGCTGTAATCCCGCGCTCAGCGCCAAAGTAGCAGTAATCCAGCGAGTTGCATGACGCTACGTAGGATTTATCCAGTACGTTGTTGACGTTAAGGCGGGTTTCAACGCCGTTAACGCCCACATGGCTAAGGTCGTAGCCGATGGTGGCATCGACCAGCGTGTAGTCGGGTACGGTTTCAGTGTTTGCGCGGTCTGCGGCGATATCCGCGTAATGCCTCACACCAACGCCTACATCCACGCCATTTAGCCAGCCGCTGTTCGCTTCATAATGTCCCCATGCCTGTAGCTGGTGC
This sequence comes from Halomonas citrativorans, assembly GCF_900163645.1. Classification (GTDB taxonomy): domain Bacteria; phylum Pseudomonadota; class Gammaproteobacteria; order Pseudomonadales; family Halomonadaceae; genus Vreelandella; species Vreelandella citrativorans. The sequence continues at coordinate 185,589 of NZ_FUKM01000057.1, forward strand.
CGAGGCGAGTAAATCGCATTGTTGCCCTGGTTTCCGTCGTCACTTTTAGCGTAGGTAATATCGGTAAAGCTATAGCCTGCTTGAAGCGAGAGCGTTTCGGTCAGCTGGGTCTGGGCCTCCAACTCAAGTCCTTGGGATTCAATTTCGCCCACGGCGCGGTAAGGGTCAGAGGGCTGCTCTTTGGTGGCTACGTTTTCCTGGCTGATATGGAAAATGGCCGCGCTGTACTGGTTGGCGCTACCGCTGGGTTGATACTTCACCCCGGTTTCCCACTGCTCGCCTTCCATGGGCGAGAGCAAATCGCCGCTTTCATCCACAAAGCTTGTGGGAGTAAACGCGGTGGAGTAACTCAAGTAAGGCGCTACGCCGTTATCGAATAGATACACCACGCCCGCACGGCCGCTAAGTTGAGTATCGTTTAGCGAGCTTGAATCGTCGGTATCCTTGTTCGTGTTATCAATGCTTACCCAGTCATAGCGTCCGCCCAGCGTGAAGCGCCAGTTGTTGAGCGCAATTTGATCCTGTAGATAAACACCGGTCTGTTCAATGTTATGTTGTTCCCGAGTAGGGGCATAAAATGCGACGGGATCACTGCCATAAACCGGCTCAAAGGCGTTAATGGGCTGGAAGGCACCGGAAGGCCATGACACGTTGTTTTCGCGCTGCTGATAGTCCACGCCAAAGAGCAGTGTATGCGCCATAGCACCGTTATCAAATCGAGCTTCAAGCTGATTATCGATGGTCCATGCTTCAAGGGACTCGTCGCTGCCGGAGTAATAGCGGGTTAATTCATTGGAAGCGGGCGATGTCCAGCCAAAGCCATATACCTGATTAAGTACTACGTCCGAATTCAGGTAACGCAGCATCTGACGGCCAGTGACCCGGTCATTAAAGCGGTGCTCAAGCGAGTAGCCGAACATACGCTGGGTGCGCTCGTAGGCGTCGTAATCTTCTTCGCCGTCAAAGAAATTATTGCTGATTTTACGCCCGTTGCGGGGTATTACGGCACCTTCATAAGGTACGCCGGAGTGATAACCGCCTTTCGGTTCATCCTGCAGGTAGGCTTCAACCGTCAGGCTGGTGTCGTCGGTCATGTCCCATGTCAGGCGTGGGGCAATGGCAAAGCGCTGCTCTTCGGCGGGCCCGAACTGGGTGTCTGCACCGCTGGCGATACCCGTTAAGCGAAATGCTATGCGCTGCTGCTCGTCAATCGGCCCGGTTAGGTCGAACGCGGCGCTACGCTGGTTATTGTTGCCCACTTGCAAGCGCAGCTCGCCGCCTTGCTCAAACTCAGGACGCTTGCTGTTCAGCGCTACCATGCCACCCGGAGAGGCGCGGCCATAGAGCACGGAGGCAGGCCCGCGAACGACTTCGATGCTTTCCAAAAACCAAGGGTCGATACGCATCGAACTGTGGGAGTTGGCATCGCCCATCACTTTCAGGCCATCCAGAAACGTGTTGCTTAAGCTGCCATCGGAAAAACCGCGCAACACTAAATAGTCGAAGCGGTTTGAAGCGCCCACCTGATTGGAGTAAACGCCTGGCGTGTAGTTGGTTGCGCGCTGGACGGTCGTTACGCCACGCTCTTCCATCTGCTCCTGGGTAATGGTTGACACACTTTGCGGCGTCTCGATAAATGGCGTTTCTACCTTGGTGGCAGCCTGCTGAGCAGTGACCGTGACCGTCGTTAGCTGACGAGCTACATCCGGTGATGTTTGGGCATAGGCGACAGATACCGAGCCGCCTGCCAAGGCAATGGATAGCGCAAGGTGGCGATAGGACAAGCGGTGCGGGAGCATAAGCATGACAATAATTCTCTACCGTTTATAGTAATGAGAATTATTGCTTTTTAATGGGGTGTTGAGCTATGCAATATGCCAAATCAGCTATGCGTAATGTCAGTATTAATGATGCGCTTATTGTGTTCTGGCCCTGCTGATCACTTCTGTTGGTGCAATACCGAAGCGGCGTTTGAAGGCCGTCGTAAAATTGGTGGCATGGCGATAGCCACAGGCATGCGCTGTCTGTTGAACACTATAGCCTTTTTCCAAGTGGCTATAGGCTTGTTGAAGCCGACAGTGGCGTAAGTGATCAAAAATTGAGCAGCCGTAAAGTGTACTAAATTTCTGCCGCAAGCTGCTGGGACTCATCGCCGCACGACGAGCCAGACCGCTCAGGCAGTAATCGGTCATTGGGTTATTGCGCAGCTCGGCATGCAATTGAGCAAGCTGCTCGCGTTCGCGGGCCTTGATGCCCCGTGTAGATTTACTCTCCCTGGTAGGCGGCGTGGGTAAGCCGTGCCCAAGAAGCTGGAGGGCAAGCCCCTGCCAAACTAATGAATGCCGCCAGTCATCCAGTGGCGCTTCGCAGCTAGCGCGTAGCTGAGCAAAGAGTGTGGAAGGTGGCGCCCAAGCATGCAGCTGAGGCGCTTGAGCGCTAGGTAACGCATTGGGAATAGTGGCCAGTACCGCAATATTGAGGGTACGCAGCCGTGGCTGTGCCGGTTGTTCAACGATCAACGGCGCCTGCGGGGTAAAGTGCGCGCAGAACCCCTGCCCCGCGCCTATGGTCAGCCGCTTCTGGCCTTGGGCGATGTCAATCCAGCCTTCCAAAACAACACTTAGAAACCAGGGCACTGTCTGCGTAGAGCGGGAGACATAGCGTTGATGAACATCAAGGTCGGACAGGGTGAGATGCAGCGCAGAAGAGAGCGGTAAATCACTTACGCTGCCCTGGGCAATCGGGTCGTCAATTCCCTCCCCGGCATACAGGTAGTCAATGCCGAACGTTTGGCCCAGTTGGCTAAGTGTCGATGGTGTTAACGACGTAAAGGTTGGCATCAATAGGGACCCTGCTGCTTGGTCATCCAGTGATCAACCCAGCGAGAAAACGCCGCCCAAAAGAGCGACGCTTGAAACGAGGTGCGGTTCGTGGGTTATCCAGAGAACGCGTGAATCATCGTGATCCTATCATCGTTAGATTAAAACGCAATGATAGATGTTCTCATTGTGGTGGCGGCAGGCGTTACCAGTGCTGTGCTTACGTATCGCTTTTCTTATCGTCATTCAGTGTGCTGCTGGTAGCCGGTTTTGGGGCTGCGGGAGCATCCATATCGGCGTGGGAATGAGCACTTTCAGCGGCCTTAGTGGCGACTGGCAGGTGCTTCTCAGGCTGACTCGCTTCCATCGTGGCTTCCAGCTGCGCTACTTGCCTCTCCAGGGCTTCTACCCGCGAGCGCGTGCGCTGCAGAACATCCATCAGGATATCGAAGTCTTCCCGCGATACGAGCTCCAAGCGATCAAAGGCACCACGAACCACCTGTTGAACGCCTTTCTGAATATCTTCGGGCGCTTGTGACGCATTTTGTAAGCGGTCGCCAATCTGTTGTGCCAAACGGCTAATACGGTCCTGGGGCGTCATGGTTCTCTCCTTAAATAGTGATGCTTTAAAAGTGGGCACTATTTTAAGGATACGCAACCCGCCGCCAGTACGCATGTATTGCATGTGGCATTGGCGCATTTATCTGTTTATCTCGTCGCCCAGTAATAGTGCGTTAATCGTTCGCGCCGGTTCTTTTTTGGTGCAATCGGTTGGGCCCTACGCCTTTCCTGATCTCAACGTTTGTGTAAAAGCGCCTTGTTTTTTATTAAGTCGCTAAAAATTAATAAAAAATTAGCTAGTGGCACGGTATGCGCATTAGTAGAGCATCGCCATTTTCAGCGGCAACGCCGCTACCCATTCAGCAGGACTTATCCAGCAGGGGAGATACGGGATGAAACTCATTACCGCCATCATCAAGCCATTCAAACTTGACGACGTTCGCGAAGCACTGGCCGACAACGGCGTGCAGGGCATTACCGTGACAGAGGTAAAAGGTTTTGGGCGTCAGAAAGGGCATACCGAGCTCTACCGTGGTGCTGAGTACGTGGTCGATTTTCTGCCCAAGGTAAAAGTAGAAGTGGCGGTTGACGATGCGCGGCTGGAAAGCGTGATTGATGCCATTTGCAATGCCGCCAACAGCGGAAAAATCGGCGATGGCAAAGTATTCGTCACGCCGCTCGAAGATGTCATCCGAATTCGTACCGGTGAACGCGGCGCTGATGCCGTTTAAACAGGGGCTTACCGGGATACTTCGTAGTTCAACGGGGAACTAACAAATGAACGAACTGGCTGATCTGAGCTACGCGCTCGACACGTTTTACTTCTTGATTTGCGGTGTATTGGTCATGTGGATGGCCGCGGGCTTCTCCATGCTTGAAGCGGGCATGGTGCGCGCTAAAAATACTGCCGAAATCCTGACTAAAAACATCGCGCTGTTTGCGATTGCCTGCACCATGTATCTGCTGGTGGGGTACCACCTCATGTACTCCAGCGGCGAAGGCGGCTTCTTGCCAAGCCTGGGCTTTCTGCTGGGCACTGAGAACAGCGTAGATTCGGTGCTGGCGGGTGGCGAGGATGCGCCCTACTACTCCATGCGCGCTGATTACTTCTTCCAGGTTGTCTTTGTGGCTACTGCTATGTCGATTGTCTCCGGTGCGGTCGCTGAGCGCATGAAGCTATGGGCATTTTTGGCCTTCGCTGTGGTCATGACCGCCTTTATCTATCCGGTTTCTGGCTACTGGACCTGGGGTGGCGGATGGCTGAGCAGCGTGGGTTACTCGGATTATGCCGGTTCGGGTATCGTCCACATGGCCGGCGCTGCCGCTGCTCTGGCAGGCGTGCTGATTCTTGGCCCGCGTAAGGACAAGTACGGTAAAGATGGCGCTATCCATGCCATTCCAGGTGCCAACATGCCGCTGGCAACGCTGGGTACGTTTATTTTGTGGATGGGTTGGTTCGGCTTCAACGGAGGCTCTGAGCTAAAAGTCTCGGATATCGAGTCGGCCAACAACGTCGCCCAAGTGTTTGCCAATACCAATGCGGCCGCTGCTGGCGGTGTGATCGCCGCGCTGGTCCTGGCCAAACTGTGGTTCCGTAAAGCGGACCTTACCATGGCGCTTAACGGTGCGCTGGCAGGCCTGGTGGCGATTACCGCTGACCCGCTCTCACCAACGGCATTAGGTGCCACCATTATCGGGGCTATTGGCGGTTTCATCGTGGTAGTAGCGATAGTGTCGCTTGATAAGCTCAAACTGGATGATCCGGTCGGTGCTATTTCCGTTCACGGCGTGGCGGGTATCTGGGGCGTGTTGGCGGTGCCTATCACTAACGATGGCGCGTCCTTTAGTGCTCAAATGATGGGTATTGCAGGTATCTTCGGTTGGGTGTTCCTGGCAAGCCTGGTGGTTTGGCTGGTGCTGAAAGCCATCATGGGCATCCGGGTTAGTGAAGAAGAAGAGTATGAAGGTGTGGATATCGCGGAATGCGGTCTTGAAGCCTACCCTGAGTTTAGCGTTAAGAAATAAGCATAATGCACACCCAGTGAGCTGACATGCGCGTGATGGCCTTCCTTTCGAGGAAGGCCTTTTTATTCTCCGCCTGTAGCGGTGTATGCTTAGCACCAGAGGTGGCTGGCTTTCGCCGCACCCAATAGACAATACAATGGCCACCAAGCTAGAGGATGTCGCAATGAAATTGATCTCAGCCATTATCAAGCCGTTCAAGCTTGATGACGTACGCGAATCGCTCTCCGATATCGGCGTGCAGGGCATTACTGTCACAGAAGTAAAAGGGTTTGGTCGTCAAAAGGGCCACACGGAGCTTTATCGTGGTGCTGAGTACGTGGTGGATTTCCTACCCAAAGTGAAACTGGAAGTCGCTGTCGATGACGATATGGTTGAGCAGGTAATTGATGCGATTACCCAAGTCGCCAACACGGGTAAAATCGGCGATGGTAAAATCTTCGTGATGCCGCTTGAGCAGGTCATTCGTATTCGTACCGGCGAAACGGGTAAAGACGCGGTTTAAGCGGGTGAATGGTGAGTAGTGAAGGGTGAGGGGTAAGTAGTAAGTCATGAATCAAAGCCCTGCGGAGTATCTCCGCAGGGCTTTTTATCAGCGAGTGACGAATGAGGGGGCAGTGATCAGGTTCGACTATATTCACACCTCACTCTTCACGACTCACCAGCAATCACTTTTCAACAAACGCACGCTCGATCACATAATCACCCGGCTCCCCCATGCGCGGTGAGATATTCAACCCCAGCTCATCCAGCAGCGCGCTGGTGTCATCCAACATCGCGGGGCTGCCACAAATCATGGCACGGTCCTGGCGCGGGTCGATCGGCGGAAGGCCGGTATCCTCGAAGATTTTACCGCTGCGGATATGGTCGGTTAAGCGGCCCATGGTATGGAACTCTTCACGCGTTACCGTGGGGTAATAGACCAGCTTATTGGTAATATCTTCACCCAGATACTCGTGGGCAGGCAGCTCTTTGGTAATAAAATCAGCGTAGGCCAGCTCAGAAACTTCACGCACACCGTGTACCAGCACGACTTTCTCATAGCGCTCATACACTTCTGGGTCCTGAATCAGGCTCATAAACGGTGCAAGGCCCGTTCCGGTCGAGAGCATATACAGGTTGCGGCCCGGCAGTAGGTCGTCGCACACCAGCGTACCGGTCGGCTTACGGCTGACCATGATTTGATCGCCTACTTTCAGATGCTGTAAGCGAGAGGTCAGCGGGCCATCGGGCACCTTGATGCTGAAAAACTCAAGGTGATCTTCATAGTTCGGGCTGGCGATGGAGTAAGCACGCATCAGCGGTTTGCCGTTCACTTCCAGACCGATCATGACAAACTGGCCGGTTTTAAAACGCAGGCTGCGCTCGCGCGTAGTGCGGAAGCTAAACAGGGTATCGTTCCAGTGGTGAACGCTGAGAACTTCTTCCAGAGCAAACTTACTCATACCAATGTCTCCCTATAGCGATGCTGGCCGGAAATCACAGCATCTATATTCTTTAAAAGAATAAAAATCATAAAATATGTTGTCATCAATTCTAAGTAAAGGTGATATATCTGTTAAGCGAATTATATTGATAACACTTATCTTTAAAATCGATATAGGTCCTGTATGCACTATACCCTCCGGCAATTGGAAGTCTTTGTCGCGGTCGCTCAGCACGAGAGCGTCTCGCAAGCGGCGCGTGCGCTGGCCATGTCTCAATCGGCCACCAGCACGGCGCTTGCCGAGCTTGAGCGTCAGTTCGACTGCCAACTGCTTGACCGCATGGGAAAGCGGTTAAAATTAAATGCGCTGGGCTTTCAACTGCTGCCCAAGGCGGTAGCACTGCTTGACCGCGGCGAGGAGATCGAAGAGCTTCTTCGCGGCCAGCAAGGCGTTGGAGCGCTGGATGTGGGGGCCACATTAACCATTGGCAACTACCTGGCCACGCTGTTGATCAGTGATTTTATGCAGCGTTACCCAGGCAGCCGGGTGCGCCTTTCGGTACGCAATACGCGCCACATTATTGAGGGCGTGCGCCAGCATTCACTGGATCTGGGCCTGATTGAAGGCCAGTGCGATGACGAAATGATCATCAGCCAGCCTTGGGTTGAGGATGAGCTGTGTGTTTTCTGCTCGCCGCGCCACCCGCTGGCGGGAAAAGAGCACCTTGAGCTTGAGCAACTGCTGCGCGAAGACTGGATCATGCGCGAAGAGGGGTCAGGCACCCGCATGACACTAGAGCACGCCGCACGCCACCGGCGCAGCCGGTTTAATACGTTGTTGGAGCTTGAACATACGGAAGGGATTAAGCGGGCGGTAGAGTCGGGGCTTGGCATCGGTTGTGTCTCACGGCTGGCGCTACGTGATGCCTTCCGGCGAGGAAGCCTGGTACCGCTTCCCACGCCGGAGTTGGATCTAAAGCGTCAGTTCACCTTTATCTGGCACCGCCATAAATACCTCACCACGGGCGTGCGTGAGTTCCTGCGCTTGTGCCGCGAAATGACCGCAGGCGCTAAACGCAGTGACGATATTGAGCTGCCGCCGGTGCCTTAAGCATTCAATGCGCGGTCACAGCGTTGGGCGAGTGCAATGCCAGGGGTGCTGATGCGTGCTGCGATAACTTAAAGCTACCAATGGTGGTGGCCAAATGATCGGCCTGCTCTTTTAACTGCTCGGCGGCGGTGGTGGACTCCTCCACCATGGCGGCGTTCTCTTGGGTCATGCGGTCCAGTTCGGCAACTGCAATGTTGACCTGGTTGATACCGTCGCTTTGCTCGCTGGTGGCCGCTCTTATCTCTTCTAGTACGTCCGAGACGCGCGTGATGTGGGCCACAATATCCTTCATGGTGGTCCCCGCATTACGAACAAGCGTGGTGCCGTTATTGACCTTGCTTTGTGAATCTTCGATCAGCTTTTGGATATCGTTGGCCGCTTCGCTGCTGCGTCTGGCCAGCTTGCGTACCTCATCGGCGACCACTGCAAAACCACGCCCATGTTCGCCTGCGCGGGCGGCTTCCACCGAGGCGTTGAGTGCCAGAAGGTTGGTCTGAAACGAAATACTGTTCATCAAGGTAACGATGTCACCGATTTTATCGGACGCGCGGGTAATGTCTTCCATGGTGGTGACAACATTCGCGACCACTTGGCCGCCTTCATTGGCGACTTCTGAGGCGGTCTGCGAGAGCTTGTTGGCTTCCTGAGCCGAGGCAGCGGTGTGCTGTACGGTGCTGGTGATCTCTTCAATAGACGCCGACGTTTGCTGCAGGCTGGCCGCGGTGTTGTCGGTGCGGCGGGATAAATCCTGACCACCCATGGCGATTTCATTCGCTGCGTGATGCACCGATACGCTGCTGGTGCGTACATCTATCAACACAGCTTCCATTTTGCCGACAAAACGGTTGAAGGCACCACTTATCTGAGCGACTTCGTCACGCCCATGCTCGGGAAGTCGACGAGTCAGATCTCCTTCGCCGCTGGCAATATCGTCCAGCGCGTCCCGCGCTCGTTCAAGGCCAGAAAAAGCACGTTTGAGCCACAGGCTTAGCAGCAGCACCGTCACGGCGATGATTGCTAGCAGAGTGATCAGCGAAGAGCTCAGAATAGCGCGCAGGCCAGACGTCGCTTCATACTCATCAAGCGCGACACCTAGCTCCCAGTCGGTACCGGCAATAGACGTCGCAGACAAACGTTTGGTCTGGCCGCTCACGTCAATAGGCTCCCAAGCGCCCTGGGTGGCACTCAGTCGTTGAAGGGCGCTAGGCGTTAAGGCGTTGCTGATTTGGCTTAGCGGCGCAAGCGTTAGCGCCGCATCAGGGTGCGCAATCACCGTCTCGCCACCGCTACTCAGGAAAGCGAAGCTTGATGGGGTGGGTTGAATAGCGTTGACCTGACTAACTAGATTATCAATCACCACATCACCGCCGATGACGCCGTAAAGACGGCCATCGCGTTTGACCGGTGTTGCGAACGTAACGACCAATTGATTGCTGTTGGCATCCACGTAGGGTAGCGAAACGATAGTGCCATCCTGGGCCACCGCCGCCTGGTACCAGTCGCGCTGGCGCGGGTCATAATCATCACCGGGTATCCAGCCATCGGACGAGAGATGGCTGCCATCAGGCTGGCCAAAAAACGCCGCCAGAAACCCGCCAGATTCCGCTAGCTGCACCAGCGGTGCGAGCGGGTCGTTATCAATCACCGGCGTGCGCGCTGCTTCCAGTATGGCTGCACGGGCGGCCACCCACTCCTCAATGGCTAGCGCGTTACCCTGTGCGATGGATTCGAGCTGCTGGGCGACCTGCTCGTCGTTATGAGTTTGTAGGGTCGAATAGCTGACAAAAGCGTTGATGGTTAACGCCAGAGTGATCACAACCAACGTGATTACCAGAATGCGCAAGCGTAGGGACGACAGCATGAGTAGAGCCTCATTAATAAGGAAAGCAAGGGGTAAGGCCTTCGTGAGTGTAATATCTTCGCTCGTCGGCTTTGGATGTTCAATGGCGCGGATATAACCGGTATCCACCCAATACGGCGGCGATATAGCAACCTATCGCCGCCACTGATGGGTTAGTAGGACGAAGAGGGTGGAGGCGGCAACTGATGGCGAGAAGAAGTGTTGCTGGCTTCAAGCGTAAAGCCACCGACTAATGTCGAGAGCCGTTCAGACTGATCCTTGAGCTGCTCGGCAGCAGTAGTGGACTCTTCTACCAGCGCCGCGTTTTGCTGAGTCATCTGGTCCAGGTCGGTCACGGCGATGCTGACCTGGCTGATGCCGTCGCTCTGCTCGCTTGCCGCGGTGCTTATCTCGGCCAGCATTTGGGTGACGCGTGTGACACTGTCCGCCAGCTCATGCATGGCCGTTTCAGCGCCCCGGACCAGTTGGGTGCCACTTTCCACCTTGCCCGTTGAGGCATCAATGCGCTGGCGGATATCTGCGGCGGCGTCGCTACTGCGAGACGCCAGTTTGCGGACTTCATCGGCGACCACCGCAAACCCACGGCCATGTTCACCCGCACGCGCCGCTTCTACCGACGCGTTCAAGGCCAGCAGGTTGGTCTGGAAGGCGATGCCGTCAATCACGGTCACAATTTCCTGAATTTCAGCCGAGGTAGTGCGAATGTCATCCATTGTGACCACCACCTGCTCAAATGCCGAATTGGTCCGCGAGGCCAGCTGTGAGGCTGTTTGAGAAAGCCCGCTGGCTTCCTGGGAGGCACTGGAGGTATGGCCGACGGTGCTGCTGATCTGCTCCATGGCCGAGGACGTTTGTTGCAAGCTGGCCGCGGTCTGGTCGGTGCGCCGAGAAAGATCCTGGCCGCCCTGGGTAATCTCATTGGCCGCATGATGAACGGATTCACTGCTGGCGCGTACATCCACCAGTACATCGTGGATTTTGACCGCAAAGGCGTTGAACTGGATGGCAAGTTCGGCGCTTTCATTGCGCCCACGCACCGGCAGGCGCTGGGTTAAGTCGCCATCGCCCGAGGCGATGGCGCGCATACGCTCGGCGAGGTTTCGCAGCGGGCGAGAAATGCTGCTACCCAGCACCCAACTGGCCAACAAGCCCAGAAACGCGATGACGAGCCCCATGCCCAGCATGCTCAACATGGAGGCCGTGCGTTGCTCTTGCATCTGCTCCTGCATGTTGTTTAAGCCAGCAAACACGGCTTGCTCGGGTAAGCGAAGCATCAATACCCAAGGCGCTTCAGTGCCTCCGATGGTAAAAGGCCAATAGAGTTCGATCATCCCCTGCCCTTGGTCAACGTTACGGACTACGTCGCCCTGTTGAGCACGGCGAATATGCGTCTGTAGAGAGGAGTCAAAGGCTTCGTTTACAGATTTTCCAACCAGGGAGGCATCGCTGGTGTAGGCCGTGATGCCTCCCTGCGAGGCGATAAGCGCTATTTCGCCCGCGCCGCTGTATAGCGTTTGGTTGGCATCGTTAAGTATCGACTGAATAAAGTCGACCGTATAATCAACGCCTGCAACGCCACGAAACTCTCCATCAACAACAATAGGGGCATTGAACGAGGTGACCAGCGTGAGCTTGCCGTCGTAATCGAACTGCGCCGGGTCAACGACGCAGGGGGCTAGCGTTTCACGTGGGCATAAATAGTACTCGCCGCTACGCACGCCGCTTGCCTGGATTGCCTCACTCTCCATCGCGTCGCTTAGCGGAAGCGCGGCTAAATCACCGTTACCGGTGCGATGCCACCAAGGGCGAAAGCGCCCATCGTCCCCGTAACCAAGTCCTTCACGCCCGGCAAACCGCGCATCCAGGCCAAAGGCGTTTGGTTCCCAGCCGATATAGGCATCCAATATTTCGGGGTTGGTGATCACCGTTTGGCGTACCAGCAGCGAAATTTCGCGGCGGCTGAGGTTCAGTGCCGGTCGGCCGTTGTTATCCAACTGTCCCAGCATGGCATTGGTGGCGGCCAGGTTTTCGGCAATCTTGAGGGTTTTTTCAAACTGACCCTGGATAAGCTCAGCCTGCGCTGAGGCAACCGCCGTTAAGCGTGCTTCGATATTGTGCTCAAGCAGCTCTTTGGTCTGGTCTTCTACCAGCGCCTGAGAGCGCTCATTGGCAACCAGCGAATAGACCACCAATGCCGCCACCACCAGCAGGATACAGCCGCCTACCAGGAGGGTAATTAACGTACGGACTGACTTGAAGTTCATGTTTTTATTGCTCTCAGTACTTGGTTATGCCGTGACTAGCCATGCCGTGATTAGCTATGGCGTGATTAACTATGGCGTGACGCGAGGGTGGGAGAGGGCGGTATAAGCCGACCATGTTGGGATGCTGAACCGTTTGACAGGGTGAAACCGCCAACGACATCGGAAAGGCGGAGTGACTGCTCTTTTAGATGCTCGGCAGCGGTAGTGGACTCTTCCACCATCGCGGCGTTTTGTTGGGTCATGCGATCAAGCTCAGCCACCGCGATATTGACCTGATGGATGCCGTCGCTCTGCTCGCGTGTGGCGGCACCAATCTCACCCAACACATCGGTGACACGGGTAATACTCTCCACAATGTCACGCATGGTGGCACCGGCGCTTTGAACAAGTTCGGTGCCGTTGGTGACCGTTTGGTGCGAGGTATCAATCAGCGTTTTGATATCGCTGGAAGCATCGCTGCTGCGCTGTGCAAGCTTACGAACCTCATCCGCCACGACCGCAAAGCCCCGGCCATGCTCACCGGCACGGGCTGCTTCAACGGAGGCATTCAGGGCTAGCAAGTTGGTCTGGAAAGCAATGCCGTCCATCAGTGACACAATATCACTGATTTTATGCGACGCTGCCGAGATGTCGCCCATGGTGATCACTACCTGATCAACTACTTGACCGCCTTTGTTGGCTACTTCAGAGGCATTCATTGAAAGCTGGTTGGCCTGTTGTGCAGCCTCTGCCGTGTGTTCAATGGTGCTGGTGATTTCTTCAATAGATGCCGAGCTTTGTTGCAGGCTGGATGCGGCATTATCGGTGCGGCGAGATAGGTCCTGTCCGCCCATGGAAATTTCATTGGCGGCAGTCTGTACCGACTGACTACTGTCGCGAATGGTCAGCATCACCTCATCCATTCTGGCGACGAACCGATTGAAAGAGTGGGCGATTTGGGTGACTTCATCATTGCCTTCTTCAGGCAGGCGTTGGGTCAGGTCCCCCTCACCAGAGGCAATATTGTCCATGGCGTTACGCACACCCAACAGGCGGCGCAGCAGTAGCGACAGCAGTAGGCCAAAGGCGAGGGCCGTTATAACCGCGACCACCACCAGGATAATAAGGGAAGAGGTAGCAATGGCGCGTAATCCTGCGGTGGCTTCGTACTCGTCCAACGCGACAATAAGGCGCCAGCCGTTTTCACCGCCAATCACGTGGCCTAGCAATAGCTTGTTGTCGCCTTGCAGGGCGAGAGGCAGGGGCGTGGTAGCGCTCATTAATTGATTGATGGAGCCTGCCGTAAGCTGTTCGTTAATGGCTGACACTGGCGTCAGTATCAAGTCAGCATCGGGGTGGGCGACCAGCGTGCCATCGTGGGTGGTGAGAAAGCCAAAGCTTGAAAGGGTCGGTGAAATGCCTGTCACTGTCTCGACGATGTTGCTGATAGGAATATCAGCACCTACCACGGCAGTCAGTTCACCATTAAGGTAGAACGGGCGAGCGAACGTGACCACCAGCTCGTGAGTTTGAGCGTCAATATAGGGCGCGGTAATAATCGCTTCTTGTGCGCTGACTGCCGCTTTGTACCAAGGGCGTTCTCGTGCGTCGTAGCCACTTGGGGGCTGAAAGTCGTTGTCATAGGTAATCTCCCCCGCGCCAGGGTAGCCAATATAGGTGGAAATAAACCCACCTGAGGTAAGGAACTGACGAAGTGCCGGGCCGGGGGCATTACTGGTGGCCGCTGCTTCCATGCTTTCCAGCATATCCAGTCGAGCGTTAAACCACTCGTTCAAGGCTTTGGCATTGCCGCTGACCACCGCTTTAAGGTTACGTGCTATCTGTTCATCGTTGTGATGTTTTACCGTTGCGTAGTTGACCACGCCATTGATTATCAAGCCAAGGGTGATCGCTGCAAGAGCGGCCAGAAGAATACGTACACGAAGGGAGGAAAACATGGTCGCTCTCTTTATCGATAAGCTAATGTATGCTGCGCTGCTGCATACAGATTAAGAATTATTAGCATATCGGCAAAAGCGACCACTACTTTAGTAGAAACCCCATCATTGCCAGAAATTATTTACCGCATGTCGCTAACGGCTTCCTGGATGTCGTTAAGTGACGCTTTGCTAAGATCTTTCGACAGCGTATGCGTTACCAGTTTCTGGGTTGGCGCATCAAGCTTTTCGCGCAGTAGGCCCAGGAATTTGGGTGGTGCGACGATAATCAGCTTTTCCATACTATTATTGACGCGGGCGTTATACAGACACTTGGTAACTTCTTTGGCAAACAGTTCGTTCTCATGCTTTAACGCTGCCCCCCCTTCGGCAGACGAACGTGAACTTGATGACATGGACTCATGTACATCCGCACCTGCACTGTCTGTAATCAGATCCCCCTCATGCAGGCGCCCTTCGGCATGAACCAGGCTCTCTTTCTCCTTCAGATGAAGAAAGTCACGAGTGAAAATGCGTGCTCGAGCGGCATCTGCTACCACGATATAGGTTGTCATCAGTCAACGTCCTTCATGCCGTTAGGGATGTATTAACCATGGCAAGCGTTTGGCATTCGGTCAAACTAGAGCACTTTACGTCGTAAGAGACTGGTTATTGCCTCACCAATCAGCACTAGCACAATAATCGCGATCAGGATGGTCGCCACGGTAGGCCAGGCAAAGGTATCAATCGCGCCTTGTAGAATCATCCCGATACCGCCTGCGCCCACCAGTCCTAGCACGGTAGATTCGCGAATGTTGATATCCCAGCGCAGGATTACGATGGCGAAAAACGCCGGCATCACTTGTGGCACGATGGCATAGACAATCACCTTGGCCTTGGAGGCGCCGGTGGCTTCCATGGCTTCGACCGGTCGCTTATCGATTTCTTCGATTGCTTCGCCCATCAACTTGCCGATAAACCCGATAGAGCGAAACATAATGGCGAGAATGCCTGCCAGCACGCCGGGGCCGAAGATCGCCACGAACAAGAGCGCCCAGATGATGGTGTTCACCGAGCGGCTGGACACCAGAATGAACCGGCCCAGCCACAGGCAGGCCCGGTTGGGCGTGGTGTTCTGCGCGGCGATATAGGCCACCGGCAATGCCAGAAAGATGGTCAGGAAGGTGGCAAGCGTGGCGATGTGCACCGTTTCGATCAGGGCATTCACGATATTGCCAAGCCCGGTGGCGCTGGGGGGCCACATGCGCGCGCCCAGCCCGGAAATCTGGTTGGGCGCATCCCACACCCAAGGCCAGAAGATATCGATATCGCGAACCGCCCATACCACCACCACCAGAGTGATGAGCAGCACGGCAAAGCGAATAAGACGTTCCTTGGTGTCGTAGCGCTGCCAGACGTGGTCGGCGAGTTTCTGTGCGTGATCTACCATATTTTTTTCCTCACCCAGCCGCTGATGCCTTCACTGAGTAAAATGACCGCGATGATGACCAGCAGGATCGCAAAGGCGAAGTCATAGTCATAGCGCCCGAAGGCGTTCATCAGCGTGCCGCCAATGCCGCCGGCGCCCACGATGCCCACCACGGCAGACGCCCGCAGGTTGCTGTCCAACTGGTACATGGAAAGCCCTACCTGGCGCGGTAGAATCTGCGGGAACACGGCGTAGAAGAGCGTGGCTAGATACCCGGCCCCGGCGGCGCGCATGGCCTCTACTTGGCCCCAGTCGATCTCCTCGATCTCCTCGGCCAGAAGCTTACCGACAAAGCCGATGGAGTAGAGCGTGAGCGTCAAGATGCCTGCCAGCGGCCCAAATCCTACGGCGGCAACGAACAGAATCGCCACGATCACCGGGTGAAAGCTACGCGAGATAATGATGACTGCACGGCCAATCAGATAGATCGGCATGGGCGCAATATTGCGCGCTGCCATCACGGCAAAAGGGATCGACAGGAAGACGCCCAGCAGGGTGGCCAGAATGGCGATCTGAAAACTCTCCTTGAAGCCGGTCAGGAGAAGTTCGTAGCGCTCAAGGTTGGGCGGAAAGCCGCCGCTGAAGATACGCGCGGCGCGGGGCAATCCTTCAGAGATGCGCGCCCAGTTGAACGGTAGCGAACCAAATGCCCACACCAGATACACCGCCGCGACGATGATCAGCCCGTAACGAAGTAGAGGATTGGCAATGAACGGCGGTTTCTTCCAGGTGCGCGGCGTGCTGGATAAAGCCTCAGGCGGGGTCATGGGCGCGCTCCTCTGATGGGGCGTCGCTTATCGCATCGTCCGGCGCTTCGATGCCGCCGTAAATGGCGTCCAGCGCGTCTTTATTGAAATCACTTGGCACGCCATCAAAAATCATCTTGCCGTGGCGCAAACCCACAATGCGCTCGGTGTAGGTTTTGGCCTGGGCCACGTTGTGAATGTTGATCAGCACCGGCAGCGAAAGCTCGCTTGCAAGGCTTTGCAGCAGCATCATGATCTGCTCGGAGGTGCGCGGGTCAAGCGAAGCGGTGGGTTCGTCGGCCAGCAGTACTTCGGGCTCTTGCATCAGCGCCCGTACCACGCCTACCCGCTGGCGCTCGCCACCGGAAAGCTCATCGGCGCGTTTGTTGGCGTAGTGGGCAATGCCCACACGCTCCATCAGCATAAAGGCGCGCTCAATATCCGCCTGCGGGTAGCGGCGGGTAATTGCCTGATAGAGATTCACGTAGCCCAGCCGTCCGGCCAGCACATTCTCCATTACCGTCAGGCGGTCCAGCAGGTTGAAGCCCTGAAACACCATGCCGATCTTGCGACGCGCACGGCGCAGGTCAGCGCCCTTGAGATGCACAAGCTCGGTACCGTTGAGGGTAATGGAGCCGGAAGTCGGCTCCACTAGGCGATTGATACACCGCAGCATGGTGCTTTTACCGGCGCCGGAGGCGCCCACAATCGATATCACGCTATTGCCCTCAACCTTCAGGTCGAGACCTTCTAGCACGGCTTTGTCGCGGCCATACCGTTTGACCAGATTCTTGATTTCCAGCATGTTTTCGCTTCCATCGGTAGCTAACAAACCGCGCCACACGGGCGCGGTACGTTTTACTCTTCCAGATTGTCAGGCGTATAGCTCACGCCATTGGCAGCCTGGATGGTGCGAATTACCTGCCAGTTATCCTTGTAATTGATGGGAATGAACTTCTCGACACCCTCAAACTCTTCGCCAAGCTCTGTGCCTTTAAAATCGAAGCTGAAGAAGGCCTCTTCGATCTTCTCGACCAGGTCCGGATGCAGATTGTAGGCGTAGTTGTAGGAGGTGGTGGGGAAGCGGTCGGATTCAAAAATCATGCGGACGTCGTCGGTATCGTAAAGCCCGCGCGCGGCCATCCGATCAACCACTTCCGAGGCCACCGGGGCGGCGTCGTAATCGCGCGCCACGACGCCCAGCATGGATTGGTCGTGGCTGCCAGAGTAGACCACTTCGTAATCTTCGTCAGGTGTTATACCCAGTTCGGGCAGTAGTGCCCGAGGTGCCAGATTGCCTGAATTAGAAGTGGGTGATGTATGGGCAACCCGCTTACCTTTCAGGTCTTCCAGTTCATGGATGTCGGAGTCTGCATGGGTGAAAAGCTGTAGGGTATAGCCAAACTGGCCGCTATCTGAGCCCATTAATGCAAAGGGAACTGCACCTGCCAGGTTGACTGCAAAGGGTGTGGGACCGGTAGAAAAGCCCGCGATATGCAGTCGCCCGCTGCGCATTGCCTCCACCTGAGCCGCGTTGGACTGGACGGCGAAGAAGCGCACATCGCGGCCGGTCACCTCTGACAGATGGTCGATAAAGGGCTGCCATATATCGGAATAGATGGCTGGATCTTCCACCGGGGTATAGGCAAAGATAAGCGTGTCGGGATTTAGCCATTGCGCCTCATCGGCGGGACGGTCCGCGACCATATCGGAATTTTCGTCACAGTAAAGCGCATCAAGATCGCCGCGTTCGCATTCGGCGTAGGCATGTGTTGAGAGTAGTGCAAAGGGTAAGATCGCAGCCGCGGTTAACAGAGCTAGCGGGCGCTTGGAAAGCCGTATGGGAGTCATGGAAAGCCTCATCAGTAGATTATTTTTATGGTCTTGCAATGGGTCGCTATGCTAATGGTGTTCTTTTCTATGCCTTATCCCCCGTATGTGAGGGCAGTAAGCGTTCGAAAGCGCACATTTAGCCGACAAAATATTTATTTTTCGAAAATCCACACTCTCAATCTAGGGTTTGTTACAAAGTTATGTCAAACACTTTCCTTGCCGCCTCCTACCATTGGCGAAACCGCTACCTGTTGATGCGTCATGGTCATAGCCAGGCAAACCAGCACGCGTTGATTATCAGCAGCCCCGAGCGGGGCATTGAGGCATTTGGGTTATCAGAAACCGGCGAGCAACAGCTGGCGAGCATCGTGAATGCGTGGGCTTGGCCCGTGCCAACGCAGGTGGTGCATTCTGATTTTTTGCGCACCACCCAAACGGCTACCCACGTGGCCGAGGCCTTTAAACTTACGATGATGCCCGACAAGCGCCTTAGAGAGCGCTCCTTCGGTGAGTGGGAAGGCCACTCGGATGAACGTTATCCGGATGTGTGGGCGCTGGATGCCAAGAATGCCGACCACACTTCACTCCAAGTGGAGGCAGTGAGCGCGGTGGCCGCGCGAATGATGGCGGTGCTTGAGGATTTGGAGGAGCAGAGCGAAGGCGAAACCATATTAGTGGTTAGCCACGGCGACCCGCTGCAGATACTGCTGACTGCCTTGCAAGGCAGGCCGCTCAGCCAACACCGTGAGCAGCCCGCTCTGTTACCCGCCAGTATTACCCAAGTGGGAACACCTTAGACGCGCCCGTGCGCTTTTAGTGGCCCAGAATCTGGCTTAAGAACAGCTGGGTACGCTCCGACTGCGGGTTGTTGAAGAACGGCTCTGGCGCATTTTCTTCAATGATCTGCCCCTGGTCCATGAAGATCACCCGGTCGGCGACGGTTTTGGCAAAGCCCATCTCGTGCGTTACGCACAGCATGGTCATGCCCTCTTCGGCAAGTTCGACCATGACGTCCAGCACTTCCTTGATCATTTCCGGATCAAGCGCTGAAGTAGGCTCGTCAAACAGCATTACATCCGGGTGCATGCACAGCGAGCGGGCAATCGCCACGCGTTGCTGCTGGCCGCCGGATAGCTGGCCGGGGTACTTTTTCGCCTGCTCGGCGATACGCACGCGTTCGAGATAACGCATGGCCTGCTCTTCGGCTTCCCGGCGTGGCTTCTTCTGCACCCACATGGGCGCGATGCAGCAGTTCTCCAGCACTGTCAGGTGGGGGAACAGGTTGAAGTGCTGAAACACCATGCCCACGCTGCGGCGTATCTGCTCGATGCGTTTTACGTCTTGGGTCAGCGGCACCCCGCCGACCACGATATCGCCCTGCTGGTGCTCTTCCAGGTGATTAATGCAGCGAATCAGCGTTGATTTACCCGAGCCGGACGGGCCGCAGATAACGATCCGCTCGCCGCGTTTTACTTCGAAATCAATATCGCGCAGTACGTGAAAGTCGCCGTACCACTTGTTAACGCCGCGCATTTCGACCATCAGGTCAGACGTACTTTTAGACATGCTGTTGCCAGAGGGGTTGGTGGCTGCTTGTGTCATGATTAAATCCTGCTCAAATTCTTGAAAAAGCGGCGTTAGCGCTTGTGGCCGGTGTTCAACTTGCGTTCCAGATACTGGCTATAGCGCGACATGCTGAAACAGAAAATCCAGAACACAAACGCGGCAAACACATAGCCTTCCAGCGAAAAGCCCAGCCAGTTGGAGTCGGAAAGCGCCGCCTGCACGATTCCCAGCAGGTCAAACAGCCCAATGATCATGACCAGCGTGGTGTCTTTAAATAGCGAGATAAACGTATTCACTATGCCTGGAATCATCATCTTCAGCGCCTGGGGCAAAACGATCAGGCCCATGCGCTTCCAGTAGGTCATGCCCAGTGCGGCGGCGGCCTCCTCCTGGCCCTTGGGGATTGCCTGAAGCCCGCCGCGGATGACCTCGGCCATGTAGGCACTTTGAAACAGCGTTAGGCCAATCAGCGCCCGCACCAGGCGGTCAACGCTAATACCAGAGGGAAGAAACAGCGGCAGCATCACCGAGGCCATGAATAGCACGGTAATCAACGGTACACCGCGCCAGAACTCGATGAAGATGACGCAGAAGCTCTTCACGATGGGCATGTTAGAGCGCCGCCCTAGAGCCAGTACGATGCCAATCGGCAGCGCCCCGATCATGCCCACCGACGCCAGTAGCAGGGTCAGCATCAAGCCGCCCCAGCGGTGGGTGGGCACGCGTGGCAGGTCAAAGTAGCCGCCGTGAAGCAGTACGTAGGCCGCGATGGGAAAGCCCACCAAGGCAAACACGGCTACCCAGCGCTTGAGCGGCAGGCGCGGAATGGCAAGCCAGGCGATCAGGGTAAAAAAGCCGCCAAACACAATATTGGCGCGCCAGATTTCCTCTCGCGGGTAAAGTCCATAGATGAACTGCGTAAAGCGCGCATTAACGAACACCCAACAGGCGCCCTCTCGTGAGCAGTCGTCACGGGTGGTGCCTACCCAGTCGGCGTTGATGAACGCCCACTGAATGGTCGGTACCAAGAGCAGATACAGAACGTACAGCCCCACCAGCGTAAACAGCGTATTGAGTGGGCTGCTGAACAGGTTGGTGCGCAGCCAGGCCACGGGCCCCAATGTATTGCTGGGGGCAGGCCGCTGGTCAATCATTGTTTGGTTATGAATCATAAAGCTATCCTCACCGGCGCCTAGCGCTCAACCAACGCTACGCGGGCGTTGAACCAGTTCATGAACATGGAAACCAGCAGGCTGATCGTCAGATACACCGCCATGGTCATGGCGATCACCTCAATGGCCTGTCCCGTTTGATTAAGCGTGGTGCCCGCAAATACGGATACCAGGTCGGGGTAGCCGATGGCCGTGGCAAGCGAAGAGTTCTTGATCAGGTTCAGGTACTGGCTGGTGAGTGGTGGGATAATGACCCGCAGTGCCTGTGGAATGACTACCAGGCGCAACACCAGGTTACGCGGCAGGCTCAGCGCTTGGGCGGCTTCAGTCTGGCCGTGGGAAATGGCCTGAATGCCCGAACGAACAATTTCAGCAATGAACGCGGCGGTATAGATGGAGAGCGCCAGCCACAAAGCCAGAAATTCCGGGATCACGGTAAAGCCACCGCGGAAGTTGAAGCCGCGCAGTTCCGGAATATCCCAGGTGATCGGTACGCCGGTGGCGACCGTAATCAGCAGTGGCAGACCCAGAATCAGTACCAGCGATATCCACCCGGCAGGGACTCGTTTACCGGTTGCCTCTTGGCGGCGCTTGTTCCAGACACACAGCGCAATACTGGCGATAATCGCGACGATAAAGGTCGCTGGAATCATCCCAAAGCCTGACTCAAAAAGCGGCTCAGGCAGATACAGACCGCGCACGTTAAGAAAAATAACCTCGCCAAACGAGAGGCTGTCCCTTGCACTGGGTAGCGTGCGCAGCACGGCGAAGTACCAGAAAAAAATCTGTAGCAGTAACGGGATATTGCGGAAAGTTTCGATATAGGCGGTGGCCAGGCGTGCCAGTAGCCAGTTGGGCGACAGGCGTGAAATACCGACAATAAAGCCAATCAGCGTCGCGGCCACCACTCCAAAAGCGCCTACCAATAGCGTATTGAGCAAGCCCACCAAAAAGGTGCGGCCGTAAGTATCCTGAGAGGAGTAATCAATCAGGCTTTGTACGATACCAAAGCCTGCGGTGTTATTTAAAAAGCCAAAACCGGTGGTGATACCCCGGGCGGATAGGTTGTCCTGAGTATTGCCGACGATATACAGCAAAAATACGACAACGGCTGCCGTTAAAAGCAGCTGAAAAACAAGTGCGCGCTTGGCACGGTCTCGCCAAAACGGTGGCTTGTGGCCAGCGGGGCGAGTGTTTGGTCTTATGGACATGGGTGGCGTCTCCGCTACACGGAAGGTCAATCAAATGGCCCGCCTGCACTCATCTGATAAGCGCGACGGGCCGGGTCAAGCGAGACGCTTAGCGAATCGGCGGTGCGTATTGGAAACCACCCTGGTTCCATAACGCGTTGGCACCGCGTTCAATCTCAAGCGGTGAGTCCATGCCAACGTTGCGCTCAAAGCTTTCGGAGTAGTTACCGACCTGGCTAATAATGTTGTAAGCCCAGTCAGCGTCAAGCCCCATACCTTCACCGTAGTTACCGTCCTGGCCAAGCAGGCGGGCGATGTCAGGATTTTCAGAGTTCACCATTTCGTCCACATTTTCGCTGGTCACGCCGTACTCTTCAGCATTCAGCATGGAAAACAGTGACCATTTCACGATATTGAACCAGGTGTCATCGCCTTGGCGAACCACCGGGCCCAGCGGCTCCTTGGAAATGATATCGGGCAGGATGACGGCGCCATCCGGGTCATCTAACTGAATGCGCAGCGCCGCCAGTTGAGAAGTATCCGAGGTTAGAACGTCACAGCGGCCAGCCTGGAAGCCGCCCACGGTCTGCTCTGAGGTATCAAACACGATAGGATCAAATTCCATATCGTTGGCCCGGAAGTAATCGGCCACGTTAAGTTCGGTGGTAGTGCCCGTTTGGATACAGATCGCCGCGCCGTCCAGCTCATCAGCGCCGCTGATGCCCAGGTCACGGCTAACCATAAAGCCGATACCGTCGTAGAAGTTGACGCCTGCGAAGTTCAGACCCAGCGTGGTATCGCGCGTGGTGGTCCAGGTCGTGTTACGAGAAAGCAAATCGACTTCGCCAGACTGCAGCGCAGTGAAACGCTCAACGGCGTTGAGAGAGATGTAGTTGACGGCATCCGCATCACCCAGCACGGCAGCGGCGACCGCACGGCAAACATCGACATCCAGCCCTTGCCAGTTGCCATCACCATCGGGTGCCGAAAAGCCTGGCAAACCGTCGCTGACGCCACACTGCACGGCTCCACGCTCAATGGTTTCTTCAAGTGTTGCTGCGTTAGCGTTAGTGGCGCCTGTCAGTGTGATGGCGCCTGCAGAGGCCAGTAATACCCAGTGTTTCTTATTCAACATGGTAATTCCCTTCCTCGATTAATATTGTTATGCATGCGAAGGCATGACATATAAAGCTAGCAAGGAAGATGCCAACATGGGTACAACGCCAAATTCAGCGCTTTTCAACGCAAAGTGGCCCAGCTTCTACGAAAGTTTAGGTGCAAAAAAATAGAAACGGTTGCCGCCTGCGCTGTTTTGGTGCGCGCCATGTTATTTGTTTTCTTTTTTATAGATGGTGGCTGCTTTATCTTACTAACGCTCTTGCGAGTCTTTCTGCTCAAGATTACGCAGCGCCATCTTTAACAGGCTCATGCCTTCTTCTTCGTTTTTAATCAGCGTTTGGATATCGATACTGCGCAACACGCCCCCGTCCTCATCGCCCATGACGACGAAAACACTGTCCGGCGATGTTTTAACGCCATTCGTATAGGCCGGTAATTCAGCAAGATTCCCATTAGCTGCTTGGGCAAGCGTAGCCTCTTCGTAAGCAGCCGATACGCCGCGCCAGGCTCTCTCCGCCTCTGTCATGCCAGAAACCAATTTGGCATCTACTCGCTTGGCCATGTGACTAGGGTCGGCGCCAGCGTGGCTATCTTCCGCTACATAGGCGTTGTCACGCAATTCAAACGCCTGGTTTCTGAAATCAGTATCGTTTTCCGTCATCTGTAAAAACGCCAGATAGCGCTCTGCCGACGTAAAATCGCCCGAGTCATCAAAGGCGATTGTGGAGAGCGAGTGTCTATCCAGTGTGGCAAAAGGGTTTTCGGAAGATGCTTGCGGGTACGGCTCTTCGCTATTATAAAATTTCGACATCAAGTGGTTTGCCGCCTGCTCGGCGATAGAACGCCGAGTTGTGTCGACGCTGTTCGGGCGCTCCAACAGTATCTCCGCTATATTGCCCGCTTCCTGCTCGACCATTTCCTGAAGTTGCCCATGTATTTCTTCCAGGAAAGCGTCAAATTCGGCGGGCGAGACGGTTGCTGCATTCTCCTTTGAAAGGAGCCTGGACATCTCCGTCGCCAGGGAGGAAAGATTGACCACGGCGCTTTTTTCTTCACCCTTGGTCAGAGAAAGGCTGTTGCTAATCCTGGATGAACCTTGTACCAAAGGAGAATCGCCAGCCTGTAATCCATAATAACTTGGTGAATTGATGTGGCTGGCGCTCATGATGCCGCGCCCTAGCACTTTTTCGTTGTAATGGTTATTGGTATTCAAAAGGCTGCTGGCATAGGTATAAGAGAGTGTTTTCATAATTTGTTTTCGCTTAAAAATTAACGACGAATAGTGCCCTCGGCTTTACTAAGCCGAGGGCAGTCGGTTATCAGTAGACCGTAAACGTTGCGTTATATTGGTAAGGCTCAGACCATGTTTCCCTACTCAGTCTATCTGTGCAACTAGAGCCGCCTCCCACTCTATTGGAGCTACTTTAGCGCGGTAAAACACGTTGCGCTGGTTTTCCAAAGTATTTTTCTTTCACCAATACTAAACGGCTCGTTGAGCGATCAAGACGTCGACTATTTCTTGATGCCTACATAAAGTATCGGCAGGCAAGCTATAAAATTAAGTAAATATTGCAATTTTTTATTGGCTACCGCTAATTTTATTTTAATTTCCCGCATCCAATATTAGCGCCTGTGAACGTTTCACATAGGTAGCTGCTGCTCGCTCATTTACTGTAATCGATGGCAGGCCTGGTTTTAAAACGCGCTTCTGCAATATCTCCGTTGCCTTCCATTCTTTCTCAACCGTTTCCTTCATAAGCTATTTAAGAGTTAGTAGTTACAGCTATTTAGTCGCTGGAGGTTTCAGCCAATCAAATAATTTCATTATAAGGCTGCGTTCAGTGGGTTTTTCATCGTTCTTGCCAATAAAAGCCTCAAGCAGACTTTGATTAAGCTGCTGAGGGAGTGCTTTGGCATCGGCTACGAGTGCTTCGCGTGACGTATCTTTCACCGCATTGGAAGTGTCTCGGGGAATATTGAGCGTCACCTCATCCGCTGTATGCATGATGTAGTTGTTTTCGTTATAAGCAAAGGTGGAGAACTTCGGGTCGAGTGGGATGGTGTCGTTGCCCTTGGTTGAAAATCTAGAAACCATTTGCTCAAGAAACTCAAAATCGCTGCTGTGAGTAAAGCCATAGCCTGGATCAAGAATGTAATTCAGAAAACCTTTGTCTAACCTTGTAGAGCTAATATCGCCGCTGCTTTGAATGCGTTCTACAGTAGCCGCATCTTCATCGGTAAAGCTGGCGGTTCTTACTCGACCTTCTAGATCATAACTACTACCGTTATTAAAGTTTGTTACCGCTGCGCCATCATTACGTTTCCGGTACTGCCCAAGGTCCATTGCTAGCCTGTCCACGTGTTTTAGGTCTGCCCCTTGCTCCTGAGAAAACTCATACATGTCTGCCAGTAGATTTCGATCATCCTGAGTCAGGAAATTATGAGGGAGCATCATGCCGAACTCATTCATACCCTTAGAGCCCGGCAGCACAGGTGGTTCACTAGTGATGTCTTCAGTAAGAAAAAGCCGTGACAATAATAAGGCTTTTCCACTTAGGGAGACGCTAGTGCTTTCGCTAGGCTGGGGCATCCTAACGTCATTGGTACGCTTGCTACTGTTAACGACACCGATACCATCCTGGGTGTTGGATACTTGCTTAGCTCCTTGATTGTATGTAGAAATCGAGACTTCGACTTTCATCGTTCAATCTCTCTGGCATGCAACCTCTCCGTATTCGGGGAGACTGGTATGAGTTCTTAATAAGCATAATGGAAGCTGGCTATAATTTTGTCTGCAGGTTGTATAACATTTCTTCCACCATTAACTTGATGAGAAATAGTTACTTTAGCACCATTGCCAAATCGCCGGTTATTGAAGTTATTAATTGTTCCAGATGAATTTGGCGGGTTAGCTTCTTCAAGCATTGTCTATCTCGCCGTTATCACTAATCCGCTTGGCTTTTTCAGCATCTTCCAATTCTTGAAGAAGAAGGGCCAGTTTCAGCTCTTCGGGCAACTCAATCTCTTTCTCTTCCCGCCCTGACAGTTGCTTGGCAAGTTCAGAAAGTTCGACATGAAAGCTTTGGCTATCCCCCTTTGCAACGGCCCTATCCAAATCCTGTTGTGCAAAGACTTGGGAAGAGACAGTTTCGCCGGTGATGGGGGAAGCATTAGCGATAGCTGCCACCAGCTTCATTGCGCCAATCGCGATATGCCGCGTTGCAGGTAAATCAGCATATTTGGGTAGTGTTTGCCGCTGATACTCAAGTTGGTTGTACTTAACGTCGCGGTTGATTTCATTGCCTCCGATTGGAGAGGAGAACTCCGCTGGCCCAAGGCTTGTACCAATCACTCCCTGTGGAGTCTCTAAGCCAGCCTCACGCAAGCGACGACTCATGGTCGACATCTCGCTAATACTGGCATCCTTGACGTTGAGATCCTTCACGATACCCATGAAAGTGTCATAATCTTTTTGGCTAAGCACGCCGCCCAGTAAACCTTCATCCCCTGTTTTTTCACCTACCTTGATGGTGAAGTTTTCATATCTTGCAGGGTCAAGCAACGTTCCACGACTCATGCTCGCATTCAAATTGCTGAGCATTGAGGCAACAGCCGATGTATTTGAGATCATGGTTGTTTTCCTAGGTTAACAGTATATCTGTTTGGTGCTTTTCATTAATAACTTAAGGCTCATCGGATAGGAAAAAAGCTAATAGTAGGAATACTCCCAGTCATAGACCAATTTCGCACTGTATTATCTTCAATCCGATATCTATATTTACCGGTAGGCATGGGCATGAAGGCTCGTGTGGCTTGCCTCGCATTTACTATTATCTCTTTTCAACTAATCGTTGAGTTTGCAAAGCGTTTACCAAGGTTAGCGAAGTCTTCACTGGACATTAATATTTCAAAAATATCTTCAGGAGCCCCTTTGCCTTCGGCGCGGTGGGTCATAAAGTTGAAATCCATCTCGATCAGGTGTTCAAGGCGTGGGGCATAGAAATCGGGGTATTGTGCCTGCATGATAGGGGGCAGCTCGTTGTAATTCCCCAGCACTTCTTTGAAAAATTCGGTCATCTTGCCAGTTTGGCTGTACTCCAGCTGGCCTCGAGCAACAACCGCCTGTTTCCATGCGGTTTCTTGTGCACGTCCCTCTAGCCAAGCCGCCCGTCGCTCATTGGCCGTAAATGTGCCGCTATCATCATAAATAACCAATGCTAGTGGCCGCTAAAGGGGTTGCTACCTCTGCCGCTGACAAATGAGGTGGCTTGTTTTGCTCTTTCCAGTAGTTCGGGATCATCGGTGTCAGGTACTTCAGCATCATATTTTGCCCGGTGAAGATGAAAGTCCCGAACGATTGGCTGAGCAGTGCATCGGCTTTTTGCCCTAACGCTTTACGATCCAGGCTGGCATCACGCTCTTCCGCACGCAGGGCGCTGTCACTTAACTGCTGGGCCAACGTGGAAAGTTGGCTTGATGGCTTTGATGAGCTAGAAGAAGGTGCTGTGTTCTGCCCCTGCACGGCTTTAGTCGCTGACACGCCTTGAGTACGGCTATCAGACGTTGTTTGAGAAACCACCGGAGTAGATGGCCCGATACCCATTGTCATTGCGAGACCTCCTTGCCGCTTTGTTTAGCTGCCATCAATATGTGGCCGATGGTAGTGTCTTGGATGCTTACTATTGTTTGATGCTTAGAATAATAATCGGCGGTAGGAATCAAATCATTAATTATATTTTGTTTTTTTCGGCTTCTTGGGTAATCCTCCCTTTCTAACGAAGTTCAAGAGTAGTTCTCAGACCACGATGGCCAGCACCTTTCACATTGCTAAATGGCATTGGCCGCCCTTGGGGTGGCCAATGCCAGAAGATGTCAGCGAATGGGCGGGGCGTACTGAATGCCGCCATCGCGCCATAGGGCATTTAAGCCACGGGTAATATTGAAGTTAGAGTCTATGCCCACGTTGCGATCATACATTTCGGCGTAGTTGCCCACCTGCTTGACGATCTGATAAGCCCAGTCGTCATTGAGTCCCATGCCTTCACCAAAATTGCCGTCCTGGCCCAGCAGGCGGGCAACGTCCGGGTTGTCGGAATCAGCGTGTTCATCAATATTGGTGCTTGAGACACCCAGTTCTTCAGCATTGAGCATGGCAAACAGCGACCATTTAACGATATTGAACCACTGGTCATCGCCTTGGCGTACGGCGGGACCAAGCGGTTCCTTGGAAATAATCTCTGGCAGCACTACCGCCATGTCGGGGTTGGCAAGCTGCATGCGTTGGGCATACAACTGAGAAGCATCGGAGCTTAGGACGTCGCAGCGCCCGGCTTCAAAACCGGCAATCGACTGTTCGGGAGAATCAAACACCACTGCGTCATAGTGCATGTCGTTAACACGGAAATAGTCTGAAAGGTTCAGCTCGCTGGTCGTGCCTGATTGCGTGCACACCGCCGCGCCGTCCAGGTCTTCGGCACTTTGCACGCCCAGGTCGCTTGCCACCATGAATGCTTGGCCATCGTAATAGCTCACCCCAGTAAAGTGCATACCTTGGGTGGTATCGCGGCTAGAGGTCCAGGTCGTCGTGCGCGAGAGCAGATCCACTTCGCCGGACTGCAGGGCGGTAAAGCGCTCCACCGAGTCGAGCGGTACGAAATCAACCTTGCTGGCATCGCCCAATGCCGCTGCGGCAATCGCGCGGCAGACATCGGTGTCCAGGCCGCGATACGTATCGTTATCGTCCAGTGAGGAGAAGCCGGGCTGGGCGGCATTCACCCCGCAGCGTACGCTATCGCGGGATTGAACGGTTTCTAATGTGGTGCCCAAGGCAACCGTCGGGGCCAGGGCGCACGCGCCAATGCTTATCCATTTAAGGGTTTTCATTGTTGGTTCCTTAACGTGGTGACACAAAAAAGGCCGAGCAGTGCCCGGCCTCATCGCTTGCTGGCGCGCTATTCAAATAAACGTCAACTGAACGCTTTACGCATGAACGGTGGCAGCGCCAGGGCGCCCCGGTGGGCATCCACTGTGTAGTACTGTAGCGGCATTTCGTGGCTAGCGGCAGCCTCTTCGCGGAAGCTTTCCACGTTGGTGCCTTTACCGGCCAGTGTCACGCTCCACCAGCCGGAAGGATAAACCGGCTGGGGGAAGGGCAGCGTGGCGACACTGGCAAAGCCCGCTTCGCGCATGTCATGGCGCAGCTCACGAATAATCGAGCCACTGTGATAAAGCGGTGATTCACTCTGCTGTACCATCACGCCATCGGCTTTCAAAATGCGGTGGCAGCGCTTAAGGAAGTCAGTCTTGAACAACCCTTCGGCGGGGCCGACCGGGTCGGTAGAGTCGATAATCAGCACGTCGATGCTTTCATCGGCAGCGTCATCCACCCACTTGACACCATCAGCAAACAAAAGCTCGGCACGCGGGTCGTCGTTGGCTTCCACCAGTGCCGGGAAGAAGCGCTCTGCGGCCTTGGTGACTTCTTCATCGATATCGATCTGGGTGACTTTTTCAACGCCCGGGTGACGCAGCACTTCTTTCAGTGTGCCGCAGTCGCCGCCGCCGATAATCACCACACGCTTGGGCGCCGGGTGAGTAAACAGCGCCGGGTGAGCGATCATTTCGTGATACAGGAAGTTGTCACGGTCTGTGAGCATCACGCAGCCGTCCAGCACCATTAGGTTGCCGTAGGTCTCGGTGGCGTACACTTCCAGGTGCTGGTACTCACTCTGCACATCCAACAGCTTTTCAGAGATCTTCAGCGAGAAGGCGCTGCCGTGGCTATCAAACACTTCGGTAAACCACTGGTCGTCGCGTAATTCGCTCATCAATTGGCTCCTGGTTGTGATGGGTTGGATTGGGCCGGAATACCCCGGTGATATTGCGGGCTTAGTTCGTGCAGCGCTTCCATAAAGGCGGTGACGTTATCCGGATTGGTAAACTGGCTAATGCCGTGGCCCAGGTTGAAAACATGCCCTGGGCCGTGGCCGTAGCTTTCCAGCACGCGGGCGACTTCGGCACGAATCGCAGACGGGCGAGCAAACAGCACGTTGGGGTCGAGGTTGCCCTGAAGCGCAACTTTATGGCCTACACGAGCGCGGGCGTTGGAAAGCTCGGTCGACCAGTCGATACCGAGTGCATCAGCACCGGCGCAGGCGATATGTTCAAGCCACTGGCCGCCGTTTTTGGTGAACAGAATCACTGGTACGCGGCGCCCGTCGTGCTCGCGGATCAGCCCGGAGACGATCTGCTCCATATAGCGCAGCGAGAACTCCAGGTACGCGGGGGTGGAAAGCGCGCCGCCCCAGGTGTCGAAGATCTGCACCGCTTGGGCGCCTGCGCGAATCTGCGCGTTCAGGTAATCGGTCACCGACTGCGCTAGGGTATCCAGCAGTTGGTGCATGGTGTCCGGCGTATCGTAAAGCATGGTTTTCAGGTGGCGGAAGTCTTTGCTGGAGCCGCCCTCCACCATGTAGGTCGCCAGCGTCCAGGGGCTGCCTGAAAAGCCGATCAGCGGCATGCGCCCGTTCAGCTCACGGCGAATGGTCGATACCGCACGCATGACGTAGTCCAGGTCGCGCTCGGCGTTGGGCACGCTTAGCGCGGCTACTTCTTCTGGAGTGCGCACGGTCTTACGAAACTTGGGGCCTTCGCCGGTTTCAAAATAGAGCCCCAGGCCCATGGCATCAGGGATCGTCAAAATATCTGAAAACAGAATCGCCGCATCCAGCGGGTAACGTTCCAGCGGCTGGAGCGTTACTTCGCAGGCCAAGTCATGGTTGCGGCACAGGTCCATAAAACTGCCCGCATCGGCGCGGCGCTCACGATACTCAGGCAGATAGCGGCCTGCTTGACGCATCATCCATACCGGCGTGCGGTCAACGGGCTGGCGCGCCAGGGCGCGGAGAAAACGATCATTTTGCAACGGTGTGGAAGTCATAAACACGTGCCCTTGGGAAATTTACCTGTAGTGTATTTTAAACGGTATACAAACCAGTGCTGACACTTTACTTGAAACATGATTGAGAAGGCGCTTGGCTCAGGTCTCTAAACCTTAAGGCAGAGGTGAGAGTGTACTTGAGAACGCCCCCGTAAGCGGCATGCCGACGTCAAAACGTGCCCCAGCCATCTTCTACGAACAGGCCAGAGCGTCACGAAGCTACGGCTCTTCCTTTGATGAAAAGGGATAAACCTCGGTCGTTGTCTTGCTCTTGTTCGCGCTAACGATTGGGCGGCGGTCACGAGCACGCAGGTCACGATAAACAGCGGTGCGCATCAGCAGCATGGCCACCACCGGTGCGGTGAGCATCACAAAAACAGTGATCAATAGCTCATGAATGACCAGCCGTGACTGTAGTGCCGAGAAGTAGATCATGGAGGCAATCAGAATAGAGCCGGTGCCTAGCGTAATGGTAATGGCGGGGCCGTGAATGCGCTGGAAGAAGTGAGGCAGCCTAACAAGGCCCAATGCACCGATCAGTACAATCGCGCTTCCAAGTAGCAATAACAGGGTAATGGGCAGGCTGGCCCATAGTGGCAGTGACTCCAGCTGTGGGTTCATTCAATCACCTCGCCACGCATCAGAAATTTGGTAAGCGCGATGGTCGATACAAAGCCCGTGAGCGCAATCAGCATCGCTGCTTCAAAATAGATCACGCTGCCAAACCGGATGCCCAGCGCTAGGGCAAACAACATGGCGCACATCCATAGCGTATCGAGTGCCAGTACACGGTCTTGTGCGGTTGGCCCACGCAGTAAGCGCACCGTACACAGCAGCATGGCTAATAGGACGCTAAGTAGCGTGATATTAATTGCCAGAGAGAGCAGTGTGGTCATACAGAACGCTCTTTATTCATGTTCAAAGATCTCAATTAATGGCTGTTCGTAGCGCGTTTTAATCGTGTCGATCCACCACTGTTCATCGTGAAGGTCAAACACATGCAGCGCCAAATCATTGGAGTCTGGCAGCTGTTCTACCCACACGGTGCCGGGAGTTGAATTGATCAGGCACGAAAGCAACGCCAAGCCGTACGGGTCTTTAAGATCCAGCGGCACTTGGATGAACTGCGATTGCACGCCCTTGGCATTGAACAAGATGATGCGGCTGACGTTAAAGCAAGAGCGCACGATTTCTATCATCGACATAAACAGCAGGCGTGCCAGCACCAGCGGTTTACGCAGTGGTGCCGGGGCGAGTGGGCGCAGTGGCCTGGCGAGCAGCGGTGCGGCAATGGCCAAGACACTGCCCAGTAACATCTGAGCAGGCGCAATGCTTTGATTCAGCAGTAGCCACATGATTAACAAGGCGCCCGATAAGGCAGGAGAGGGAAGCCAGCGTAGTGTCATTGGGCCGACTCCCCGAACGTACCGCCCACCGCAGCGGTTGAGCCCAGACGGTTCAAATAGACATCAGGCTGGTTGAGTGCTTCTGTGCTGCGCTCCAGATACGCCATCGTCGGGCCTGCTTGAACGGTGAGCAGCAGGCAGGCCAGTAGCAGGGTGATGACAGGCATGACTTCGGAACGCTGCAGATGAGGCGCGACCGGATTCTGGACGGCCCAGAAGGTCCGTACCCCAAAACGCATTAACGAAATAATGCCTGCCAACCCGGAAAGCACGACCAGCGCAATGACGACCCAAGTGACTATCCCTCTCTCGATCAGCATGTCGGTAGGATTCAACAGCATATGAAAAAGACTGAATTTGGCGATAAACCCTGACAGCGGCGGCAACCCGGTAATAATCAGGGCGCAGCAGGCGAAGGCCAGCCCCAAAAAGGCCAGCGCGCCAGGAATCGCCTTGCCGACGGGCTCCTCGGGCTTATCCTCCACCGCGAAAGCCTCCATGGTTAATGCCAGCATCGCGGCTCCCGGTGTGCGGATACGCTCAATTAACTCTATCAGCAGCAAAAACGCGGCAACTGCCAGTGTCGAGCTGATCAAGTAAAACAGCGCCACGTTGATAAGCGCCGGTTGGCCGTAACCAACGGCGGCCAGCAGCGTGCCTGATGAGATGACCGCTGCATAGCCTGCCATGCGGCCAGGTTCCTGGCTTGCAAGGATCCCGATGGTGCCGAAAGCAAGCGTAACAAGCCCTCCCCAGAGCAGCAGGTCAAAGCCGAAACCGGCGGCAGGACCTTCCGAGAACAGCAGTAACCACAGCCGAATCAGCACGTACACGCCAACTTTGGTCATCAGCACCATCATGGCAGCCACCGGCGGCGAGGCCGCTGAGTACGTCGTGGGCAGCCAGAACCCCAGTGGCCACATGGCGCTCTTGGTGAGAAAGGCTAACGCCAGAATAACCACGCCAATTTTTAACAACATGAGGTCTTCCGGCGATAGCATGCTCAAGCGCATCGCCAGGTCGGTCATGTTAAGCGTGCCGGTTGTCGCGTAAATAAGGGCCACGCCAATCAGGAAGAAAAACGACGCTAACAAATTCACCACAATGTACTGCATGCCTGCTCGGATGCGCACGCTGTTATAGCCGTGCAGTATCAAGCCATACGAGGCCGCCAACATGACCTCGAAGAACACAAACAGATTGAACAAGTCATTGGTAAGAAAGGCCCCGTTAATGCCCATTAGCAAAAACTGGAATAACGAGTGAAAGTGCACGCCAATGCGGCTCCAACGGATCATGGCAAAGATCAGAGAAGCGCTTGCCAATATTGATGCAAGCAGCAGCATCACTGCTGTTAGCCGGTCAACCAACAAGACAATGCCAAAGGGAGCTGTCCAGTTAGCAGAAAGGTAGAGGCCAATGCCATCGGGCCAGTATTCATTGTCTGCCAGCAAAAGCAGTGCTACCGAAGTCGCCAGCATCGCCAGCGTACTGGCCAGGTTA
This sequence comes from Halomonas citrativorans, assembly GCF_900163645.1. Taxonomy (GTDB): domain Bacteria; phylum Pseudomonadota; class Gammaproteobacteria; order Pseudomonadales; family Halomonadaceae; genus Vreelandella; species Vreelandella citrativorans. Next base: position 219,532 of record NZ_FUKM01000057.1, read on the forward strand.
ATAAAAAACTTTTTTTGGTGATGGCGCTCATTCACCAATATCAGCCCCGCCCCGAATATCAAGGGCAGCAAAACAGGAGCCAGCATTAAATGGTGCAGCCAGGGAAGACTCATCAATGGGGCTCCTTGCCATCAACGTGGTCGGTGCCTGTAAGGCCGCGAGCGCCAATCATCACCACCAGATAAAGGGCTGTTGTGGCAAAGCCGATCACGATAGCCGTTAAGACCAGCGCCTGGGGCATGGGGTCGGCGTATAGGGCAGGGTCAATAGTGCCCTCGGCAAGCGTTAGGGGGGGCTGATTGATGGTGAGACGCCCCATGATGAAGATGAACAGATTAACGGCATACGAAATAAGCAATAAGCCAGTAATGACCTGAAAGGTACGTGGACGCAGCAGCAGCCACACCCCGGAGCCGAACATGACGCCCATTGCAATGGCCATAACAGCTTCCATTAGTGGGTCTCCTGTTGAGGGTTGAGAGGCGCTGGCGCCGTGGTAGCGGGTAGGCGGTGGCTGCGTACGGATTGGTGTGCCAGCGCCACAAGAATGAGTATCGAGGAGCCAACGACCACGCCAAACACACCTAAATCAAATATAAACGCACTCGGCAAGTGCACCTCGCCAAGCACAGGAAGCGTGAAGTGTGCGGTATGAGTGGTCAGGAAAGGATAACCCAATAGCCAAGCGCCCAAACCCGTTGCGCAGGCCGTCAGTAAGCCAAACGCAATCCAGCGATGAGGACGAAGCCGTAGATGCGTTTCAACCCACTGCGTGCCTGCCAGCATGTATTGAACAATAATCGCAACCGCAAAGATCAAACCAGCAACGAAACCGCCGCCGGGCAGGTTATGGCCTCGAATAAAGAAGTAGGCCGCCATCACTCCCATAACGGGCAGCAGCAAGCGTAAATAAACGCTGGGGATCCTGAGATAGCCTGTTGCCACTTGCTGGACAGGTGTTTGCCCTGCCGCCGGGTCAACGCTGTTGGTCTGCTGAGCGGGAATGGGCAGGCTTTCAGGCGCGGGGCGAAAGCGCCGCAGCAGTGCGTAAACGGTCAAGGCCACTATGGCCAGCACCGCAATCTCGCCCAACGTATCGAAATTACGGAAATCGACCAGTAGCACATTGACCACGTTACTTCCCCCGCCTTCACTTAAGGCATGGGTAAGGAAAAAGTCAGAAATACCACCTTCTGAAGGTGTGCGTAGCAGTGCCGTATAGCTGACCAACGCCATTGCCAGCCCCGCACACACCGCAATGACGATATCGCGTGAGCGACGAAATAGTGCGCGGTGGGTGGTGGTAATGTTCAATTCCCGCGGCGCGATACGCGGGGGAAGCCAGCGTAGACCCAACAGGATCAGCACCGTGGTAATGGTTTCCACCATTAGTTGGGTAAGGGCCAGGTCGGGCGCCGATAGCCACAAAAACGACAGACTGGTAATAATGCCTACGCCGCCTACCAGGCTAAGCGCTGCCAAGCGATGATATTTTGCCTGCCAGGCCGCCGCGACGGCGCAAATCGCCCCCATCAGCCATAGCCCGGCAAAGAGCCAGGAAAATTCCCCATTGGCAGGCAGAGCAAGCAGCGAGATGGGGCGTATCAGCAAAATGGGCGCCGCCAGGAGCATCACCACCATGAGCAAGAGCTGAGGCTGTAGGCGCCGTGTGCTGAGTATTTTTTCCAGCAAAGAGGCGATGGATGAGATCCGCAGCATGGTGTTTTCGTAGGCTTGCTTGCCGTTAAAGCGTCCTAACAACGGAACATGGGTGGCTTGGATTAGCCCATAGCGGACACGTAGCCAAATATAGAACGCCACACCGCCGATTAACGCGACGAAACTCATTGCCAAGGGCAGATTGAAGCCGTGCCAAACGGCAAGGCTGTAGTAGGGCGTTGCCTCGCCCAATACAGAGGTGACGGCAGCGTGCAGGAAGGGGCCGATACTCAGGCCTGGAATAATGCCCACCACCAGGCAGCAAAGCACCAAAAACTCGACAGGGAAGCGCATCCAGCGCGGTGGCTCATGCGGTTGGCGAGGCAAGTCATCGGGCAGCTTGCCGAAAAAAACGTAGGTAAAGCGAAGCGAATACGTAACGCCAAAGACCCCCATCAACACGGCCGCAATGGACATCCCCCAGTTTTGCGCGGAGCCAACGCTCAGCGCTTCGGCAAAGAACATCTCCTTGGAAATAAACCCGTTAAGAAACGGGACGCCGGCCATCGCCGCACTGGCGACAATCGCCAGCGTGGACGTATAGGGTAGCGCTTTATAAAGGCCGCGCAGGTGGCGCATATCCCGGGTACCCGTCTCATGGTCAATAATGCCTGCGGCCATGAAAAGCGAGGCTTTAAACGTGGCATGGTTAACGGTATGGAAAATCGCGGCCACCAGGGCCAAGGGGGTGCCAATGCCCAGCAGTACCGTAATCAATCCCAGGTGGCTGATGGTTGAGTAGGCCAGCAGGCCTTTTAAATCGTGCTGGAAAATAGCGGTGAAGGCACCAATCAACATGGTGCATACCCCCGCCCCCATGATGATCCAGCTCCACTCAGGCGTTCCCGACAGCGACGGCCAAAGCCGCATGAGCAAAAAAAGGCCCGCCTTGACCATGGTGGCGGAGTGCAAAAAAGCCGATACCGGTGTCGGCGCTGCCATAGCATGCGGCAACCAAAAGTGAAAAGGGAACTGCGCGCTTTTGGTCAGCGCCCCTAACGCCACCAATACCAGCATGGGGCGATAAAGCGCGTGATTACGGATGAGATCACCCGAGGCCAACACAACATCAAGCGAGTAGCTGCCTACCATATGGCCAAGCATCAAGACACCGACCAGCAGACAAAGCCCCCCGGTTGCTGTCACGGTGAACGCCATGCGTGCGCCGCGGCGGGCGTCGGCGCGATGATGCCAATAGCCAATCAACAAAAACGAGGTAATGCTGGTTAACTCCCAGAACAGCACCAGCTGTATGAGGTTGCCTGATAACACCACCCCCAGCATTGAACCCATAAACGCGAGCAGAAACGAAAAAAAGCGAGGCACGGGATCAGCAGGCGACATGTAGTAGCGGGCATAAATAATGACCAGTAGGCCGATGCCCTGAATGAGCATGGCAAATAACCAGGCCAGGCCATCCATACGTAATACGACGTTTAGACCGGCACTGGGAAGCCAGCCAAATTCACTCCGAACAATCTCCCCGGCGCCTACCTGGGTATAGAGAAAACCGGTAATCAGCAGCCCCAAAAGCGTTACGCCGCCCGCCAGCCATGCTTCCCGATTACGGGCATTGGCGGGCATTAATGCGGCCATCATACTGGCGATAAAAGGCGCTGTGATAAGTATAAGTAGCAGCATAATGTTCCGTCAGATGGTGAAAATTCGGTTGTCTCAGCGGTTATCACGCTGCGGGTAAATGGTCTGACTGTTAATTAAGCGAGCTTGTGAAGCACCCGCGTTGTTGCATTATTGCAACCCTATATGGTTTTACGTCGTAAAACCTGCGTGCATGAGGGCGTTGCATTATCTTAATCCACGCACGGTAAATGTATATGCTAGAACAGGGTGAACCACGCTCACTCTTCTCTGCTTTAATTTTAGCGAGTAACAGCCGTGAGGCATGGCTCGCTTCCTGATAAACTACCCGCCCACTTTGCCCATACTGTTGTGGTTAACTGGTTTGGTTAATCTGCGAGGTAACCTGTGACCATTCGCTTCATTGCTGCTTCCCGACTGCCCACTCCCTGGGCCACGTTCACCATGCACGGTTTCGAAGACAACGCGACCGGTAAGGATCATATCGCCCTGACGCTGGGCGACCTCACGGGTGACGCGCCGGTACTGGGGCGCGTTCATTCCGAATGCCTGACCGGCGATGCGCTGTTCTCCATGCGTTGCGACTGTGGCTATCAACTGCAGGAAGCGCTTAAGCGTATTGCGGAAGAGGGCCGCGGCGTACTGCTTTACCTGCGCCAGGAAGGCCGCGGCATCGGGCTTCTAAACAAGATTCGCGCCTATCACCTGCAAGACCAAGGGGCGGATACGGTAGAAGCCAACGAACAGCTCGGGTTTGGCGCCGATATGCGCCGTTATGACCTATGCGTGCCAATGCTCAATCATCTAGGCGTTACCGCGCTTAAGCTGATGACCAACAATCCCCGTAAAGTTGATGCGCTGACTCGGGATGGCGTTAATGTGGTCGAACGGCTACCCATCACCACCGGTTTAAATCCGCACAATGAACAGTACCTTGCCACCAAGGCGGGCAAGCTTGGCCATATGATGGCGCTGGGAGATTTTACTCAGGCAAGCGATGTCGATATTGAGCGAAAGGGCTGAAATAACGCTTTATTGCTGCTAAAACCTCGAAAAATTGCTTTTCCTTAAACTTTTTTGCCTAACGTCTGAGCTATGTTGATAAAGGCCGGTGTCGATACAGAACAAAGTTGATGCAGACCATCGTTGATACAGGCCGACACTGATACATAGCAGGATGCTAATTATCTGCAAAAGAGTAAGGAGGAGCAACCACGAAAGCACGTTGCTGGCACGGCAAAAACGACGTGCGCTACGATACGGTTCCCGATCCCGAAATAGAGCATCCCCGTGATGCGATTATCAACGTAAGCAGTTGTGCCATCTGCGGCTCCTACCTTCATCTTTACGATCACATTATGCCCGGCATGATGACCGCCGTGGATATCTGCTGGGCTCAAGCTTTAACCAAGCGGCACGCCTACAGGCGGGTATCACGCCGGATTACAGCCGCCGCAGGATTTGAAGCGCCCCTTGGAATAGAAAACGCGCTGCCCTATCCACCTATTTAATCCACCCATTTAACCGCCTATTCACGGCGCTCATCAACATCCAAACAAAACCCAAGCGCTGTATCTTCCGTGTTTGGGTTTTGTCATGTTTCAGCGCTATGGTGATGGCTCTATTATCCAGAACTCTATTATCCAGGTTAGCCGCGTCGTTCGCTGCTACTCATGACCGTTAACACACGGTGGAGGGGATATGAGCCACACAGCCAGCGTCAAGTCTGAAGAGTTCAGTGCATTAGAAGAGCGCTTACATAGCATCAGCCATGGGGTGGGCGCATTGTTAAGCGTTGTTGGGGCAGTGGTACTGCTGGTCATGGCGAGTATTGCCGCTCAGGTAGACCCATGGAAACTGACAAGCCTTGGCTTGTACGGCATGACGCTGGTATTGCTATATACCGCCTCTACGCTTTATCACGGTATCCCGCATCGGCTTTGGAAGCAGCGCTTTCAACTGTTGGACCACTGCGCGATTTACTTGCTGATTGCAGGCACCTATACGCCTTTCTTACTGGTGAATATGCGCGGCCCAACGGGCTGGGCACTGTTTGCCGCCGTGTGGTCGCTGGCGCTGATAGGCATTACCTGCAAGCTGCTGTGGCCGCAGCGGCTGTCGATTTTTCGCGTGGTTATTTATTTGCTGATGGGGTGGATGATACTGCTGGCATCAGAAGAAATGGCGGCGAAGCTCTCGGTGACCGGCATCGCCTTACTGGCCGCGGGCGGCATTACGTATACGGTGGGCGTAATCTTCTATGCCGTGCGTGCGATTCCCTACAATCACGCTATTTGGCACCTCTTTGTGGTGGGAGGAAGCATCTGCCACTACTTTGCAGTAGTGGCAACGGTACTGCCTCATACGGTGTAAAACGCGGTGCTGGCTTACTGAGCGGCGGCTTGCTCGCGCTCACCGGCTTTTGCCAAGCCCGGACGCTGCGTATGGCGTTTGTGGTAGATCAAGAACGGCTCGGGCAGGCGATGCTTCATGCCGATGGCCCAGGAAAGCGTATGGGTGAGAAACAGGTCGGCCAAGGTGAAGTCGCCGCCAAGTAGCGTTTCCTGGCCCTGAAAACGGCGTTCAAGAGCGCCCAATGCGCGCTGAAACTCCCACTCTGCGGTAGGAATCACGGCCGGTACGCGTTTGTCTTCAGGTAGCGCAAAGGTGTGCTTGGCTTGGGTCCAGAGCGGCTGTTCGACTTCGGTCACGATAAAGCTTAACCACTGGTCGACCAGGGCACGCTCGGCGGCGTTAGTCGGCAGCAGTTTGCCGTTACCGTAGTGCTCGGCCAGGTAGCGGCAAATGGCCGACGATTCAAACAGGGTAAGTTCGCCATCCTCCAGTACCGGTACTTTGCCAGCCGGATGATGTGCCAGATACGCCGAGGTTTGGCCTTCCCCTTTATCCAGCGCAACATGCTGACACTGGTATTCAAGGCCCAGCTCTTCAAGCGTCCAGGCGGCACGTAGCGAGCGTGAGCGAGGATAAGTGTATAGCGTGATCATGGCGCGCTCCTGACAAGGTGCCAGCCGAGGCTGGCGAAAAGAAGACACTTCCAATTTAGCGGCCTGGTGTCAGGATGTCGATATTGGCAGGGTGATGGACGCGGCCTTTGCGGGGCCGCGTGTTCGGCCTGACCCCTTCTTATAAGCAGCTTACGCTTGGTTATCGCGCGCCTTGCGAATGCGCTCGTAGGCATTGCCGATTTCACTGGTGCGCGCCTGGGCCACTTCACGCATGCTTTCAGGCAAGCCTTTACCGGCCAGCTTATCCGGATGGTTTTGGCTCATTAAGCGACGGTAGGCTTTTTTGATCTCGGCATCGCTTGCCTCTTCACCCACACCCAACACGCGGTAGGCGTCCTTAAGCGCCTCTTCACTGGCTCCTTGGGAGTTGGCGGCTGCGCCATGCAGCATGGCTTCAATCTGCTGTACTTCCGCTTCACTACAGCCAATGCCACGCGCTACCCGCACGATCATTTCATGCTCTTCAGGATGCAAGACACCGTCAGCGGCGATAGCCGACAGCTGAACCTGTAAAAATACCTGGCGCATAACCGGTTGATGGCGGGTTAGGCGCCCGACGTTGGCAAGCTCAGCGTCCAGATCAAAGTTATCCGCACGGCCTCGCTCAAAGGCAGCGCGTGCCTTGGCCCGCTGCGCCCCCTGCAAATGCATCTGGTCAAACAGCTTTTCGGCAACGCTAAGCTCGCCTTCGGTCACTTTGCCATCGGCCTGGCAAAGGCAGCCCATAACGGAAAAAATCGACTCTAAAAAGCCTTCCTGAAGGCGCATGCGCGCCTCTCTTAACCGCTTGGCGAGGCGTCGTGCCAGCCACCAGCCCAGCACACCGCCAATTAACAGGCCAGTGGCGCCGCCGATGGCATAACCCACCAGGGCAAAAAATATAATCAGAAGTAACATGGCTCTCTCTAAGCGTCAGAAGTCGTGGGTTTGCAGCTGGGGACGGGCATTTTCAGCTATTGTCGCTTGACCAAACGGTGTTTTTCGCTGAACGTAAGGCGGTAAAAGAAAGCGTGCTAACTTTTGTTGCCAGGCTTTCTGTCCGTTTGTTTGGAGAAGCGCAATGCCCTCGTTTCACCCGAGTGCCCCAAAAAGCTCTACGGTACACGATCTCAGGGTTTTTGAGTATCACAACTCGGCAGGCGGCCAACGCCCGTTCACTGTTTAAACTCAACCAGCCCGATGGGTTCGATTGCCCCGGATGCACATAGGGCGACCCTGAATATGACTCCTCGTTTGAGTTCTGCGAGAACGGGGTAAAAGCCGCTTGAGATGCTGCATAACGGTACTTCTTCCCAAGCTGGGTGGCGCGTGCTGGTACTGCGTGAGTGATCTCATCCGTTGAATAGGTCTAAAAGCGCCAGACAGGGACTTTCAAATAAAGCAAACGCTCAAGTTTTAGGAGGGTACGCCGAAGATAGTTAACGGGCTTTAACGCTTGTCTGTCTGAAAACCATAGCGGATACGTATATTGATGGCGACCGGATCATCAACAGCGGCATTCAACAAGATTTTTCCACAAGAGGATTGTCATGAGCACTGTTAACAACGCCCACGACACGACCATGCCGTCGGTGCTGGGTAAAAAAGACAGTAATGATGAGATGGTGCATCGTATAGGCCACTTGACCCGCCTGCTGCGGGACAGCATGAAAGAGCTGGGCTTGGATCAACAGATTAGCCAAGCGGCGCGGGCGATACCCGATGCCAATGACCGGCTTAACTATGTGGCCTCAATGACGGAACAGGCGGCTGAGCGGGCATTGAATGCCGTTGAACGCGCGCAACCCGTGCAAGACAAGCTTGAGGAGGAGGGCGCCGCGCTTAATACGCGCTGGCAGGCAGCGGCGGCACTAGCCGTTGTAGAAAGCGACCCATCGCTTATCAAGGACACGCAGCTCTATTTGAGTGATTCGCTCCCGACCGCCACCGGGTCCACGCAAAAAGAGCTGCTTGAAATCATGATGGCCCAGGACTTCCAGGATCTCACCGGTCAGGTGATCAAGAAGATGATGGAGGTCATCCAGCTAATTGAAGAGCAGCTTGTTCAAGTGTTGGTCGACAATGTTCCTAACGTCACCGATGGGGTGAACATTGATGATAATCGCGATGAGCATGCCAAACTGCGCAATGGCCCGCAGGTAAGTGAAGGCAAGATGGATGCCGTGTCAGGGCAAGACCAGGTAGATGATTTGCTGGATGAACTCGGCTTTTAAACCAGCATCTCTTTCCCGGTGACCTGGCGCCCATTGTCTGGCACTTGCTTTGCGATGGCCGCCCGTAATAGGGCGGCGCTTATCTCGTTATTGAGGGTGCTTGTCGATCAGTCACGATGTTGCTTTTAACTTGAAAGTGAAGGCAGCCGCTGGCGAATGGCAGCTTCTATGCCCTCCGCATCCAGACCACAGTCCCGCAGCAATTCATCCGGCGTGCCGTGCTCTACAAATGCGTCGGGCAAGCCGAGATTGAGCACTTCTACCTGCACACCTTCAGCGTTGAGTAGTTCGTTAACAGCGCTTCCCGCGCCACCCGCAACGACGTTCTCTTCAAGCGTTATTAGAAGCTCATGCTCGTCGGCCGCGTGGAGGACCGCGTCGCGGTCCAGCGGCTTGATAGAGCGCATATTGATATGCGTGGTGTTGAGCTTTTCGGCAACTTCAGCGGCGGCGGTGTTCAGGCTGCCAAACGCGAGTAGCGCAATGCGCATGCCATCGCTTTGTGACTGACGGCGTACCTCCGCCTTGCCAATCGAAAGCGATTCCAGGTGCTCAGGAATTTCCACGCCGGGGCCGGTGCCGCGCGGGTAACGCACTGCCGCAGGGCCGGGATGATGATAGGCCGCACTCAACATGGCGCGACACTCGGCTTCATCGGCAGGTGCCAGGATGACCATGCCGGGCACGCAGCGTAAAAAGGACAAATCCATGCTGCCGTGGTGAGTGGGGCCGTCTTCACCCACAAGGCCCGCCCGGTCGATGGCAAAGGTAACGTCCAGGTTCTGCACCGCTACGTCATGAATTAGCTGGTCATAGCCGCGCTGCAAAAATGTTGAGTAGATCGCCACCACCGGCTTCATGCCTTCACAGGCCATGCCCGCCGCGAGCGTCACAGCGTGCTGTTCGGCAATCGCCACGTCAAAGTAGCGCGTCGGGTACTCCTTGGAGAAACGAATCAGGTCGGAGCCTTCGCGCATGGCGGGGGTAATCCCTATCAGGCGTGAATCGCTTGCGGCCATATCACACAGCCAGTCGCCGAATACGTTGCAGTATTTTCTCTTGGGGGCGGACGGCACTTTGGGCGGCGGCGTGGGTGCCACGCTGGCTTTTTCAAGTTTAGTGATGGCGTGGTAGCCAATCTGATCCGCCTCGGCGGGTAAAAAGCCTTTGCCTTTGCAGGTTTTGATATGCAGAAACTGCGGGCCATCCAGTTCGCGCAGGTTACGCAGTGTTTCGGTCAGCGTCTCAAGGTCGTGCCCGTCAATCGGGCCGATGTAGTGAAAGCCCATTTCTTCGAACAGCGTGGCGGGGCTGACCATGCCTTTCATGTGCTCTTCTGTGCGCTTGGCAATTTCCAATGCGCCGGGCAGATGAGAGAGCACTTTTTTGCCCTCTTCGCGCATTTTCAGGTAGGGCTTGCTTGCCATCATCCGGGCGAGGTACGTTGCCAGGCCACCGACATTTTCCGAGATCGACATCTCGTTGTCGTTGAGCACGACCAGCATATTAGCGTTGACGTGGCCCGCGTGGGCCAATGCTTCAAAGGCCATGCCCGCCGTGAGTGCGCCATCACCAATAATCGCGCAGACGCGGCGGTTGTCGCCTTTGGCCTGGGCGGCCAGTGCCATGCCGAGTGCCGCGGAAATAGAGGTGCTGGAGTGGCCCACGCCAAAGGTGTCGTATTCGGATTCAGCGCGGCGCGGAAATGCCGCCAGGCCGCCGTGCTGGCGAATGCTGAGCATCGCTTCACGGCGGCCGGTAAGAATTTTGTGCGGATAGGCCTGATGGCCCACGTCCCACACCAGGCGGTCCTTGGGCGTATGAAAGGCGTGGTGCAGGGCCACGCTCAGCTCTACTACCCCCAAGCCTGCGCCAAAGTGGCCGCCGGAAACGCCCACGCTATAAAGCAGGTAGGCACGCAGCTCGTCAGCCAGTTGGGCAAGCTGCTGGGTATTCATGGCCCGCAGCGCAGCGGGGTGATCAAAAGAGTCGAGCAGCGGCGTTGCCGGACGCTCGCGGGGAATCTCGTCGAACAGCTTCATGGGCATCTAGTGGTCGCGCTCGATCATATAGTGGGCTAATTCGGCCAAGGGGGCGGCTTGCTCGCCTAATGGGGCGAGAGCGGCAATGGCCTCGTCAATCAGGGTGCGCGCTTTTTGTTGCGCGCCTTCCAACCCCAACAGGCTGGGATACGTCGGCTTGGCGCGTGCAGCGTCAGCGCCGGATGTTTTGCCGAGTGTCACGGTGTCACCCGTCACATCAAGGACATCATCATGAATCTGGAAGGCTAGACCAATGGCGCGCGCGTAGCGAGTCAGGGCGTTTAAACGCGGGTCGCTCTCGTCAACGGCAATCAGCCCGCCCATGCGCACTGCCGCCACAATCAGCGCACCGGTTTTATGAGCGTGCATGTACGCTAGGGCATCCACGTCAGGGTGGCCGCCGATAGCGGCCAGATCCAGTGCTTGGCCTGCCACCATGCCCTCTCGGCCAGACGCCGTGGCAAGCGTAGTGATCAGGCTGCCAAGCCGCGGGTGAGCGGTGCGTGCCAGCACGTCAAAGGCCAGCGTTTGTAGCGCGTCGCCTGCCAGAATCGCGGTCGCTTCGTCATAGGCGATATGCACGGTGGGCTGGCCGCGGCGCAGATCGTCGTCATCCATGGCGGGCAAGTCGTCATGAATCAATGAGTAGGCGTGGATGAGTTCAATGGCAGCGGCCGGGGCGTCGAGGTCTTTATTGCGTGCCCCCAGCGCCTGCCCAGCAAGATAAACAAGCAGCGGGCGCAAGCGCTTGCCGCCCACTAAAAGACCGTGTCGCATGGCGTTATCAAGCCGCGGTACCACGGCGCGTTCGTCAAAAAGCGCGTTTAGGGTGGCATCTACCCGGGCATTGCTGGCCTGACGTAAGGCGGTCAATGAGGGGGCGTTGGTCGCTACCATGGGGGCGTCTCCTTACCCTCGTCAGTGTCATCCTTGGGCGATTCAATATCAGCAAACGGCGTGACGTTTAAACGGCCTTCGCTATCTTCGCTCAGCGCGCGGACTTTTAGCTCGGCGGTATCCAGGCGTTGCTGGGCATCGCGCGTCAACCGTACGCCCTGCTCAAAGGCGCCCAGCGCATCTTCCAATGAGAGCTCGCCTGACTCCAGACGTTCTACGATGGTTTCCAGCTGGTCAACCGTGGTCGCAAAATCCTGCGGTGAAGGTGTGGTATCGCTCATTGGTCAATGCCTACTGTTTTCTGGCGCCCCATCAAAAAGGCTGCGCGTGTGCCTGCCATGACAAATGCACAGTATACACCGAGGCCAGGGGGTGGCGTCTGCCCCAGGCCGCTTTGTGCGTATGACTTGCACTGTTTTCATCTTGATAACGCACACATTTCATCAGTTCGAATCGGCCTGATGAGTGTGCAGTGTGCTACTATACGGCCTTTCCGTGAACCGATACACGGCGCACGCCGCCGACCATAGAGGTTGATTCAGCCATGGCTAAAACGTCCCTGGAAAAGAGCAAGATCAAGATCCTGCTACTCGAGGGCGTCCACCAAAGTGCGGTGGACAATTTTCAAAATGCCGGATATGAAAATATCGAGCATCTGCCGACATCGCTAGATGAAGCATCGTTGATCGAAAAGATCCGTGATGTACATTTCATCGGTATTCGCTCGCGTACCCAGCTTAATGAGCGAGTATTTGCAGCGGCAGAGAAGCTGGTCGGCGTTGGCTGCTTCTGTATCGGAACCAACCAGGTGGACCTGAATGCGGCGCTAAAACGTGGTATTGCCGTGTTCAACGCGCCGTACTCCAACACCCGTTCGGTCGCTGAGCTGGTATTGGCAGAAGCTATCATGCTGTTGCGTGGTATCCCTGAAAAAAATGCCCGTGCTCATCAGGGTGGCTGGCTGAAATCAGCCAAAAACTCGCACGAAGCACGTGGTAAAACGCTGGGTATTGTTGGCTACGGCAGCATCGGCGCGCAGCTTTCTGTGCTTGCCGAGTCGCTGGGCTTTAACGTTATCTACTACGATATCATCACCAAACTCGGCATGGGTAATGCAAGCCAGGTCGCCAGCCTTGAAGAGCTGTTAAACCGCTCGGATGTGGTGAGCTTGCACGTACCGGACTTGCCCTCTACCCGCTGGATGATGGGCGCGAAAGAGATTGCTGCGATGAAACCAGGCGCCATCTTCATCAATGCCTCACGCGGCAGTGTCGTGGAAATTGAACCCTTGGCGGATGCCATCAAAGCAGGCCATCTCAACGGCGCTGCGGTGGATGTGTTCCCGGTGGAGCCCAAGGGTAACGATGAAGAGTTTGAAAGCCCGTTACGTGGTTTGGAAAATGTGATCCTGACCCCGCATGTGGGTGGTTCTACGCTCGAAGCCCAGGAAAATATCGGTATTGAAGTTGCCGAAAAGCTGACGACCTACTCGGATAACGGCACCACGATCACCTCGGTCAACTTCCCCGAAGTGGCGCTGCCTGCCCACCCCGATAAGCACCGCTTGCTGCATATTCATGACAACGTGCCGGGCGTGCTGTCGGAAATTAACCGCGTGCTGTCCGAAAACGGCATTAACATCTCGGGCCAGTACCTGCAGACCAACGATAAGGTCGGCTATGTGGTTATTGATGTAGACAAAGCCTACGGCCCGCAAGCGCTGGAAGCATTGAGGCAGGTAGAGCACACGCTGAAAATCCGTGCGCTTTACTCAGCGCACAATAGCTAGGTTGGGCAGCAGCGAGGCTTGGTGACAACGCAAAATGCTTGGCTGATGGCGTAAAAAAACGGCTCCCGAAAGGGGGCCGTTTTGGTTGTTAAGGCAGATGGCTCTAAGCAAAAGAGCCTAAGCAAGAGGGCTAAGCAAGGTCAAACAGCAGCACGTCACTTGCATCCTTGCCGGTCACGCTAATGGCGTCGCCTGGCTGGAATGCAGCGGCATCGCCGGTGCTGAGTTGTTCGCCATTGACCTCGACCGCGCCCTTTACCACGTGCAGCCAGGCATAGCGGGTAGCCGGCGTCTCCACGCTGTCGCCTGCATCAAACGAGCCTGCATAAAGATTAACGTCCTGGTTCAGGCTCACTGAGCCTTCACGGCCTTCCTGTGATGCTACCAGGCGCCACTGGCTTTGGCGGTCTGCGACTGGAAATGCTTTCTGCTCGTAGCTGGGCTTAATGCCAAGCGCTTTGGGCTCAATCCAGATCTGCAGGAAGTGCAGCCCGTTCTCCTTGGAGTGGTTGAATTCGCTGTGCACAACGCCGGTGCCAGCTGACATGCGCTGTACATCGCCCGGGCGCATGACCTCGCCATTGCCCATGTTGTCCTTGTGCTCCATTTCGCCTTCCAGCACGTAGGAGATAATCTCCATATCGCGGTGCGGGTGGGCACCAAAACCATGACCACCGGCAACGCGGTCTTCGTTGATCACCCGTAGGGCGCGAAAGCCCATATGCTTGGGATCATGGTAATTGGCAAACGAGAACGTATGGTAAGAACGCAGCCAGCCGTGGTCTGCATAGCCCCGCTCATCCGCGCGACGAATTTTCATGTTGTGCTCCCCGCTGTGTTGAAGGAATAACTGTTGAAGGAATGCGTTCAATATACGCCTGAAATCGCACGGCGTGGGGTGAAGGTTTCTGCATGATAACGTCGATTAAATTGACGAATTTTTAAACCGCGAGTGACCTGCGTCAATCTGGCAGGATTCAAGCGCAGCGCTGTTTACGCTAGACTATGCGCGTTTATTAACCCGGTCCGCCCTTTACGAGGGTGACTACTGGAGCTTGTTATGTCTGCACCTGTTTCTGAAACTGGCGATACGCCGCGTATTGTCGTGGCGGCGTTGTATAAATTCGTTACGTTAAATGACTTTGAAGCGCTGCGTGAGCCGCTGCGCCAAACCATGGTCGACCATGATGTTAAAGGCACGCTGCTGCTCGCTAAAGAGGGTATCAATGGCACCGTCGCGGGGACTCGCGAAGGTATTGATGCACTGCTTGGCTGGCTGACCGCTGATCCGCGCTTGACCGATATCGACCATAAAGAGTCTTACTGCGACGAAACCCCGTTCTATCGCACCAAGGTTAAGCTCAAAAAAGAGATCGTGACCCTCGGCGTACCGGGCATTGATCCTAACGACACCGTTGGTACCTACGTTGAGCCTGAAAACTGGAACGACGTGATTTCAGACCCCGAAGTGCTGGTGATCGACACTCGCAATGATTACGAAGTGTCGATTGGTAGCTTCGAAGGCGCGGTTGACCCAAAAACCACCACGTTCCGTGAGTTCCCCGACTACGTGCGCGAGCATTACGACCCGGAGAAGCACAAAAAAGTCGCCATGTTCTGCACCGGCGGTATTCGCTGTGAGAAAGCCTCCAGCTTTATGCTCAAAGAGGGGTTTGACGAGGTCTACCACCTCAAGGGCGGTGTTTTGAACTACCTGGAGAAAGTCCCGGAAGAGCAGTCGTTATGGCGTGGCGAGTGCTTTGTGTTCGATAACCGCGTCACCGTGCGTCACGACCTGAGTGAAGGCCTGTTCGAGCAGTGCCACGCCTGTCGTATGCCGATTTCCGAAGACGACATGCAGTCGTCGGCCTACGAGCCTGGGATTAGCTGCCCACACTGCATTGACTCACTGCCCGAGAAAACTCGCGCCGCTGCCCGTGAGCGTCAGCGCCAAATTGATCTTGCCAAAGAGCGTGGCCAGCCCCATCCGCTGGGTTATAACCACCGCGAGAAGGCCTGATATCGACGCCCAAGACTAGCGTAATGCTGGCGGCCACGCCCGTGGCCGCCTTGTCTAGCGGTGTTCAGCCATCCGTCGGCTTCCTATATTAGTGGAATTCGTTTCCGTAAACGCGACAGCGGCCTTTGCGGCACGTTATCCTGTTGCTCTTTGCGTCTTTAGGAGAGAGCAGGGTGAGTGAAGCCAAGCGTAGGACGGTCGGGCGTCCGGCAAATGCCGCTAAAGCGAGTGGCGGGCATAGCCAGTCGCTGGTACGCGGCTTAACGTTATTGGAGTTTTTAGCGGCAAGCCCACTGGGGCTTGCGCTGTCAGACGTGGCTGAAAAAGCCGAGTTAGCCCCTTCTACCACCCACCGCTTGCTCCAGGCTCTGCAAAGCCAGGGGTTTGTTCGCCAAGAGAACGAGCAGGGGTTATGGCGTATTGACGTCAAAACCTTCCGTATCGGTAACAGCTTTTTAGAAGCTCGCGATGTGGTGGCATCAAGCCGCCCCTTTCTACGCCGCTTAACCGCTGAAACCGGCGAGACCGCCAATTTGGGGATCCGCGATGGCGACACAGCCGTTTTTCTGGCCCAGCACGAATCGCCTCAAATGATGCGCATGATTACCCGCTTGGGCTCACGCGCCCCGCTGCATGCCTCTGGCGTGGGTAAAGCGCTGTTGGCATGGATGCCCACTGACGAACGCGCTCGCTTGTTGGATAACCGTGAACTCGCCCGCGTTACCGACAATACGCTGTGCAGTCCAGACGCACTGACCGCCGAAATGCACCAGGTGTGTGATCAAGGCTTTGCCTGCGACCGCGAGGAGCACGCCATTGGCCTGCATTGCGTCGCGGCCTGTATCTTCGACGAGCACGCCACGCCGCTAGCGGCTATTTCTGTTTCAGGCCCCATGGCGCGTATCCCTGAAGCGCGCCTGCTGGCGCTGGGTAAGCTGGTGCGCCAGGTAGCCGATGAAATTACCGCTCAACTGGGGGGCCAGGTGCCGCATTAACGTTCGGCTACCCGTTACATGCTGAGTCTTTTCCTTGTTGCGTTTGTTAGTGCGACTCTGCTGCCTGGCGGCTCTGAAGTATGGCTTGCCAGGCTTTGGTGTCTGGGTGAGCCAGCTATTTTACTCTGGGTGGTAGCGACCACTGGTAATACGCTGGGCAGTCTGGTCAATGTGGCGATGGGCCGCTATGCACGTCAGTTTCAGGATCGCCGGTGGTTCCCTGCATCGCCTAAACGCCTTGCCCAGGCCGAGCGCTGGTATCACAAGCTTGGCGAGGCCAGCCTACTGCTTTCCTGGCTGCCGGTGGTGGGCGACCCACTGACGGTACTGGCCGGATTGTTTCGGCTTCCCTGGTGGCGTGCTTTTTTGTGGATTGTGGTTGCCAAGGGCGTACGCTATGGCGTGGTGCTGGGCCTTGCAAATCAGTGGCTGTTACCGCTTTGTCAGAATTAAACGTCACGCGATCACGGGTTAGTTGCGTCAAGTTAGCGGCCAGACCTTATTATGTTCCCATGTTACGCTGTACGCTTTATACGTTATCAGCCTGCTTGGTGCGTGCATTTGTAGTTGCATAAAGCAGGCTAGCAATTAAATTTAAGAAAGCATTTCTCTAATGGAGGTACAGGCGTGACGTCAATACGTATATTTCCCTGGCTAGGTATTTGGCTAATGACACTGCTTGTGTTTTTTGCCACGCCAGTATTAGCCCAAACGACGACGGTCGAAAGTGATCGTGCATCGCCTCCAGCGGAAGTGCCCGCTTCTTATGAAGCACTTGCTGATCTCCTCGAAAATGAGCAGTCGCGCCAAGAGCTAATTGATGTATTACGTCAACAGGCATCCGCGTTGCCCGCCGGTTTAGAGGCTGAGTTATCCCCTGAGGCCGCCGCTCAAGGAAGCGATTTGGCTCCAGAGGATGTCTCATTGCCGCGCCAGTTGGCGGAGCTGACAAGCGATGTTGTCAGTAATATTGGCCTGCAGATTGAGCAAGCTTTTTCCATCATGGGTAACCTGTTTACCGGGCAAGGCGCGAGTGCTTTTGATTCGTCAGCTTTCGTCCAGGCCGCGATTAATCTGGGCCTCGTGATCGTTGCGACCTTCGTGATTTTCTTCGCACTACGTCGGATAGCCAGGTCTGCCTTTACGCGGGTGAGCAAATGGTCGCTCAATGGCGCCGGAATGACGCCAGTGCTGCGCTTGATTTGCTGCGTCATTATTGCGGCACTTATTGACTTTATATTGGTGGGGCTTGCGTACGTGGGCGGTAACCTGGTGGCCACGTTCGCGATTGGTGAAACGGGCGAGCTTTCCACGAGGGCTTCGCTGTTTCTCAATGCCTTTCTGGTCATTGAGTTGATGAAAGCAGTGATACGGATGCTGTTTTCCTCACACTACGAAGGCCTGCGATTGTTGCCAATTTCAGCCGGTGAAGCCTCCTACTGGAACCGTTGGATAGCACGTCTTATCGGCATGGTCGGTTACGGACTAATGGTTGCCGTGCCGCTGATCAATTTCTACCTGGCTGCCAGCGTAGGCCAAGCGGTTGGCACATTAATTATGATTGTGGCCTTTGTTTATGCGGTCAGTGTGGTGCTCAAGAACCGTATTCGTATCCGAGGGCATCTGAATGGCGCAGCTGCCAATACGTCGATGGTGGCAAGCCGTGTATCGCTTCAGCTCTTTGCACGTACCTGGCACTTTTTTGCGCTGATCTACTTCTTAATGGTCTTCGTTTTGACACTGACGCGTCCTGGCGATGCACTGCCTTTCGTGCTTTTTGCAACATTAAAAACATTGGCTGCGGTGGTTGTAGGGCTTCTGGTATCGACCTTCCTGACCCAAACGATTGGGCATCGCATTCGCTTGTCGGACGATTTGCGTCGTAAGCTGCCGCTGCTTGAGCCGCGTCTTAACAGCTACGTTCCCAACGCGCTGCGTGTGCTACGCACCATCATCATGATCGTCGTTATCATGGTGGTGCTGGATGCCTGGGGTGCGTTCAATTTAGCCAATTGGTACGCTTCTGAACGCGGAACGATGCTGGTAGGGCGACTGGTCAGCATTGCCTTGATTCTGATTGTTGCGCTGGGCATGTGGTTAGGGCTTGCGAGCCTGATTGAGCATAAGCTCAACCCGGAAACCGGCGGTGGTGAGCCCTCTCCTCGAGCCAAAACGCTACTGAGCCTGTTCCGCAACGCGCTGGCTATCGCCATGCTCACGATTACCGGGATGATCCTGCTGTCCGAAATTGGCATTAATATCGGCCCGCTGATTGCCGGTGCCGGGGTACTGGGTTTGGCTATTGGTTTCGGTGCGCAGAAGCTGGTACAGGACGTTATTACGGGCGTTTTCATTCAGATCGAGAATGCCATGAATACAGGCGATGTGGTAACGCTGGGTGGCATCACCGGGACTGCGGAGCGATTAAGCATTCGTTCGGTAGGCATTCGGGACCTTTCGGGCACCTATCACATCATTCCCTTCTCAAGCGTTGACACCGTTTCCAACTATATGCGCGACTACGGTAACCATGTCGGTGAGTACGGCATTGCTTATCGTGAGAGCATTGATGATGCGATTGAGCAGCTCCAGCTTGCCTTTAATGACCTGAAAACCAGTGAAGAGTATGGCTACAAGATCCTTGCTGATCTGACGGTCGCCGGTGTTATAAGCCTGGGCGACAGCGCCGTCAATATTCGTGTGGTTATCAAAACCACGCCGGGCGATCAGTGGGGTGTTGGTCGGGCGTATAATCGTCTGGTCAAGCTGCGCTTTGATCAGGCGGGCATTGAGATACCGTTCCCGCATACCACGATGTACTTCGGTCAGGACAAGTCCGGTTCAGCGCCGCCTGCCAACCTGCGTATTATGCAACAGGATTTCACTATCGATGGTAGTCCTGCTGGGCAGCCAAAGGCAGGTGAAAGTGAGGTAGATGACCGTTTTTCACCTCGCCGGAAAGATAAGTCTAGTGAGACGACTGAGCAAAATCTACCCACGGGTGACGATGTCTAATGCTTAGGCGTTAGCACACCTACTTTGCGTTTTGGGGCCGCCTTTGGGCGGCCCCACTGCGTTCTACGTTGTTAGAAATGTTCTTGGAACGGCTGTTAATTTGGTTGTTACTCTAGATAGTTCTCCGAATGCCTGCCTTCCAGGTAGATCGACTCACCTCCATCGACACATAACACTTGGCCGGTAACAAAATCGTTTTCCAGCAGGTAGTACAGCGCCTTTGTTAAGTGGGCGGGCGTTCCCTGCCGGTTAAGGGGGATGCCTTCCAGACGCCATGCAATATAGTCGTGGCTACGCTGGGAAGTGGGCAGTACTACGCCGGGAGAAATACCATTGACCCGGATACGCGGTGCGAATTCGAGTGCGGCCATTTGGGTCATCTCTTTCAACCCCTTTTTAGACAACAAATACGCCGCATAAGGGTATTGATGATAGGCCACTTTATTGTCAATGATATTCACCACACAGCCGTTAGACACCGCGTTAGCAAAATGTTGAATTAACAACAGCGGGGTAAATAGGTTGACGCGAAACTGCGTCTCCAGGAGTGCCATGTCCGTTTGAGCAATGGGTGCGGCTTGGTAAGTGGAGGCGCTATTAACCAGCACATCTAAATGCGGAAAGCGCCGTATGGCGGCTTCAATCAGTGTATCCAGCGGATCGTGCAAAAAATCACAGGGTAGTATTTCGCACTCGCGCCCTTTACTGCGGATAGTGCGTGCTACCTCTTCAGCTTCATCTCGTGAGCTATTAACGTGGAGCGCAATATCGTATCCCGCTTCTGCTAACGCTTCTGAAAAATGCCGTCCCAAACGGGTAGCGCCCCCGGTCACTAATGCTGCTTTAGTCGTCATTGTTATCCCTATCTTTAATAATTATATGGCGTGCTTCGTTTATCTTGCGTTTGTTATTAACTGTCTGGTTGCTTGCACACTTAGAGCATAGCGCTAGTCTGAGGTATGATCATTACAGTGTTTAATAATATTTCGGCTTCTCTCTAGTTGAGTGATCGTTATGTCAACAACGGCGTTACGAGCAGGGCAAGATACACGGCTTCATGAATGCCTAATCTCGATAGGCTCGAATATTGATCCTGAGATGAATGTCACGCGAGCATTGTCTCTTTTAAACAGCGAATGCGACCTGGTCACGCACTCTCAGCCAATCCGTACCTCCCCTGTTGGCTTTTTACCGCAGGCCGATTTTCTCAATGCCGCGCTATTGGTGCGCACGCCGCTTACCTATGAAGCGTTTCGGCTGTATTTAAAAGCGGTCGAGAACCGCTTGGGTCGCGTGCGTGGTCTGAATAAATCAGGCCCACGAACAATGGATCTGGATATTGTGGCGTGGAATGGCGAGTTAATGGATCAGGGATACCTTGAGTATGATTACGTTAGGCTCCCTATTGATGAAGTGTTGGCCGCTAGTGGGCGCTCATTAACAATAAAGCATGAGTGGTAAAAATAATTAATGCTTTACCCGTTCAGGCCGATAAATACGTCACTGTCGTTGTTATTGGCAAGCCAGACCTGCGTATTGCGCGTTGCACTTAATGAGGGCCTGAATTGTTCAGACTAAATACCAATGTGACCTCGCTACGGGTGCAGAGCAATTTGCGCAGTAGCCAGCAAGCGATTCAGACCTCTATGCAGCGGCTATCGTCGGGCTTGCGTATTAATAGCGCCAAGGACGATCCGGCCGGGCAGGCGATTGCCAATCGTATGAACGCGCAAATCCGCGGCATGAATCAGGCCATTCGTAATACCAATGACGGAATTTCGCTGGTGCAAACGGCCGAAGGCGCGCTGAATCAGATCAATGATAATTTGCAGCGCATTCGTGAGCTGAGCGTGCAGGCCGCTAACGGCACTAATAGCAATGATGATCTCGTTTCCATTCAAGGCGAGATCGACGGACTCCTGGACGAAATTGACCGTGTCGCCGGGCAAAGTAACTTCAACGGTATTGATCTGTTCGAGAAGCGCGATCTCACTATCCAGGTGGGGGCTAATTCAGGCAATACCATCAGCATTCGTATGGAAGGCATGGGCCGTAATGCCTTGGGGCTGAGTGACTTCAGCGTGCTTTCGGATGACACCGCAACGCCCAACCCGATGGAGGCGATGGACGACGCCATTAAGCGGGTGGATCGTCAGCGTAGCTACTTTGGCGCGGTGCAAAACCGCTTTGAAAGCGTCATCGACGGGCTCAACAACAATATCGTCAATCTATCAGCGGCCCAGTCGCGCATTCAGGATGCGGATTACGCTCGGGAAGTTTCCAACTTGATCCGCGCACAAATTCTCCAGCAGGCGGGCATGGCGATTCTCGCTCAGGCCAACCAGCAGCCGCAGATGATCCTGCGTTTGCTAGAAAGCTTGTAGCGTTGCTCTGCCATTTTATAAACGTTATCCATTCCTTTTTTTGACCTGCCTTTCGATATTACTTTTTAGAGTGCATGCTTCTCTGCTTATACATTCCAATTTGGCATGCGTTAAGCGTTTTTTTTCGTTTGTAGTCTTGTCTGGTAATTTGCTTTGATAGTGTCTATTCCACCCTGAATGGCAGGAAAAACACGGCAATGGATCTTCCCTTGTCGGCCATGGGTTCTACACTGAATCGGATGCCACAGAGAGCCGTCAAATGACTCAGACCTCGCTTTTAGCTACCAATGTTATCCGTGACCGCTTCTCCAGCGCCATGTCGACCATGTACCAAACGGAAGTCCCCCAATACGGCACGCTACTAACGTTGGTTGAGCAGGTGAATCAGGAGACGCTTAGCCAGCAGCCAGAGTTACGTCGCCGCCTGGAGGCCCAGGGCGAGCTTGCGCGCCTGAGCGTAGAACGCCACGGAGCGATTCGCGTGGGTTCAGCTGAAGAGCTATCCATGCTGCGCCGCTTATTTGCCGTGATGGGCATGTATCCGGTGGGCTATTACGATCTTTCTGAAGCAGGGGTACCGGTTCACTCCACCGCGTTTCGCCCTATTGAGGATGATGCGCTGGCCTGTAACCCGTTTCGTATTTTTACCTCGCTGCTGCGCCTGGAACTTATCGATAGTGAGCTGCTGCGCCAGCGTGCTGAGGAAATCCTCGCTCAACGAAATATTTTTACCCCCAAAGTGCGTGAGCTGATTGAACGCTTTGAGTCACAAGGCGGGTTAACCTCAGAGGAAGCAGATCAGTTTGTTACCGAGGCCTTGGAAACGTTTCGTTGGCACCAGGATGCCACGGTCGATCTGGATACTTATCAAGCGCTGAGCGATGAACACCGCCTGATCGCCGATGTGGTGTGTTTTCGTGGACCGCATATCAACCATTTAACGCCGCGCACGTTGGATATCGATGAAGTGCAGCGCCGCATGCCAAGCGTCGGTATGAACCCGAAGGCCGTCATCGAAGGCCCGCCGCGCCGTGAAGCGCCCATTTTGCTGCGTCAGACAAGCTTTAAAGCGTTAGAGGAGTCGATCCGCTTTGCAGGCGATACCCAAGGTACACATACCGCCCGCTTTGGTGAAATTGAGCAGCGCGGTATGGCATTAACGCCGAAAGGGCGCGCGCTTTATGATCAGCTGCTTAACGAAGGCCGCAAGCAAGCCATCGGGCTGGATAACAACGCTCACCAAGCCGTTATGGATAAGGTCTTTACCACCATGCCGGACAGCGATGAGGCAATGCGCCGCGAAGGTCTGGCCTACTTCCACTATCACCTCACAGAAGCCGGAAAAGCTGCTACAGGTGATGCCAGTACCGATATAGACGCCCTAATTGCCAAAGGTCTGGTGGAAGCACAGCCGATTACCTATGAAGATTTCTTACCGGTCAGTGCGGCGGGCATTTTTCAGTCAAACCTGGGCGGCGGCGAAAACGAAGCCTATGCGGGCAATGCCAATCGTGACGCGTTTGAAGAGGCGTTAGGCGCGCCTGTGACTGATGAACTGGCGCTTTATGCCGAGCGGGAGGAGAATTCAAAATATGCGATATTGAATCTGCTAATAAACAAATAGGTTTTTATATCAGTAGCAAAGTTAAAAACTAATGTAGTAGGGTGTTCTTCTGGCTTCCAAGCATAAATATTAATCAGTATGTAAAGAAAACAGAAGACACCCTTGGATATAGAGTTACTGCTGTGAGTTAATTGAATGAAACTGGATATGATTAATTAATCATCAATTTTCTAGTTTGCATGTCTTGAAACGTTGATTTTTTAAGCCCTTGGTATAATAGCTCTATATCGCTCGATACTTTCAGTAAGATGCAGTCTCATGGCGGTTTTGCTCGCTTCAATATCTTTTCTTTTTATTGCATTAGCTATTTCTTTATGCTCATTGTACATTTTCTTAAGGTAGTCTCTCGATAGTTTCGGCTGCCAATCATGAATCAGTTGGCTAGGTGGTATGATAACCGCGCCTATGAAGTCTAGAAATTTTGGCATATAGCTATTTCCACTCGCTATTGCAATCGCCATATGGAAATCGAAGTCAAGTTGACGGGGATTACGCATGAAATTATCAATGTCCTCGGCCTCTTCCAATGTATTGAAAAGATTAGCTATTGCAGAGGAATCTTGTCGGGCGGCTGCCAGCCCAGCCGCCTCTACTTCTACACCTAAACGTAGTTCTAAAATATCTAATATCTCAGAAAGCTCTCCTAGCTTATCAGCACTTATCTTGAGAACAGATCGCTCTTTACTAGCGACGAAAACACCTTTTCCTTGCCTAGACAGTAACAGTCCTTCCGAGCGTAAAAGTGCAATGGCTTCTCTGACAATGCTACGACTTACGTTATAAGACTCCATTAATTTTGATTCGACAGGAATTTGATCTCCTACCGAATACTCCCCTGATGATATCTTTTCAGTGATACCAAGAGCGACTAAAGACGATAAATTACTGCTGCGTTTCCTCATGACCTTACTATGCGCCTTATTTACATTTAGTTTAATCGTAAGTTTTAATGTTGTCGGCTTTAATCTTACCCTGTTTTGAAGGCAGTCTCTATATCTGTGGAATGCGGCAGACATATTGTTGGAACATTTCTTTATCAACCTTGTTTAATGATGCTAAAGAAATTCCTTGTTCTAGCTGTCGTTTCCACTTGATCTCTTTTTCTTCATCAACAATTGCTTTCTCAATTATATTCCAAATATTTTTGTCACACGGGTCGATAGACAATAGGCCATTGATGTTACCAAAAATTATGTCACCAGTTCTAATAACAATATCGTCCAAAACTATTTCGGAACACAGTCGTGCTCCTGGCGAATATAAGGGGCGAGTTGTAATGACACTCGTTCCTTTTGCATATATAGGCATGCCGAGTGCCGAAATTTCTTCTATATCAGTCACTGCACCATTCACAATAATGGCTTTCGCGCCTCTTTGCTGAGCTGCTGTAGCGACCATTTCGCCGACACATGCTATTCTGCTATCTCCCCCTCGATCAATAAGGAGTACATCGCCAGGGCTAATGAGCTCTAGTGCCAAATGTACAGGTGTGGAATCAGAAGTGGGCTGATATACGGTGATTGCTGTACCTAAGCAGTGAGAAAAGGGAGTTAAAGCCTTTATATCGCTGGGGAGCGCGGCTTCAAGATAATGGCCTAAAGATGAAGGCTGAACCTTAGAAAGTGCCTCTAGTAGAGCTGCTGTCTTACCTTCTGATTTCATCGGGAAATAACTATCCATCGTTTTTCTCCTTTAGCCTTTGTATAAGTTCATGAGACCTGGAGCATCCTTGATTAATAAAAGCCATGTCATTTCCCACTAAAAACATAGTTGCGCCTAATAGCTTAAGTTCTTCTAGTTGAAAATAGCTGACAGGCGAACAGCCCAGCATGATTCGAACATTATATTCTTTACATTTTGCTGCCAAAAGTTCCACAGCTTCACGAATCTCAGGAACTTTCATGGAATAATCAACTTCGCACCCGATAGATAGTGCAAAATCTGCAGGACCAAAATGAATAGCATCAATTCCTTTAATGGCAAAAATATCATCGATATTATCAAAAAACGCGATATTTTCTGCCATTGGTATGACTTTGCAACGCTGGTTTTCTTTTTGAGTGTAGTCGGCCCAGTTAAAATTATGACTGCCATAGATTGCACTTCTGACAGAGCTATCACCTCCTCGTTTGCCAAGAGGAGGGAACTTTACGGCATCAATAATTTTAGCGACCTGCGATGCAGAGCTTATCTGAGGTACAATTACACCGTCAGCGCCCATTTCTACTGTTTTGCGAAGCTCAACGCTATTACTGCTCGGGACGCGAACAAGTGGCGATATATTGGCAGCCCGCGCTGCCAATATTAATTTTTCGGCTGTTGAATCAATACCCGTGACACTATGTTCTGTATCGATAAATACGAAGTCGAGCCCCCAGTTGGCAGCAATTTCAATGATCGCCGGTGACGCGGAGTAAACGTTGATACCGAATACATCATGATCGAGATTCAACAATTTATCGAGATACATACTTATTTTGCCTCTGCTAATGAACCGTAGTCTTGTGGACGACGGTCTTGAAAGGGGTGTACTTCGTATATACCTGGATCCCGAATAATGGATTTATTTTTAGCTAAAGTAAGGTCTGCATCATAGTAGAAAATGCCATCCTGCATACCCGCGTTGATAAGCTCCGCGCCATTGGGCCCAATCAAATGGCTTTCTCCCATGAATTGCATCCCATCATCAAGATCGTTGCGATTCGATGACAGAAAATAAGTAAAGTTTTCTGCAGCGCGCACTTTGCTGAAAATATCCGGTAAGAGTCGAGCTGCTTCCGGCCATGCGGCAGGCAAAATAATCAACTCGGCTCCAGCTAACGCCAGTGTGCGGAAAACTTCTGGAAAGCGAATCTCATAGCAAATAGCAAGACCTATCTTTCCAATGGCAGTGTCGAATACAGAGGGTTGATAAGTGCCGGGAATATCGGTGAAACGGTCGCCAATCATAAAAGGAAGATGCATCTTATGATGCAAGCCAATAATTCCCTCTGGACCAATTAAAGCTGCTGTATTGAATACTTGATTTTCTTTTTTTTGGTAAAAACCAACAACGATATAGATCGAAAATTCTTTAGCAGTATGAAGAATGGGATCTAGATCTCCTCGATCAATATCTACTGCTGATGCTTCAAGGGCCTTTCGAGACTCGAAAGATCCACCTGTTAAAAAACACTCAGGAAATGCAATTAGCTTTGCATTATTATTTGCAGCCTCGCGCGCCTTTTCAGAAACGAGTGTAATTGTTTCTGCTGTGTTGCCATGCTTAGGACAAAACTGTGCAAACGAAAGTAACATAATATAAAACTCATTTTGATAAGTGATAAGTGATAAATATTTATTAATCGAGTTGATAGCCGACTGCTTCAAAAACTTCTTTCACGAGATCAGGGTCAAATGTTTGTACGTATTGATGAATTACATCAGACTCTGCATCTAGCATTAGCTGACGCTGCTCATCTGTAATGTCGGTTACAGTATTACCCGCTTCGCGAATTTGGTCGAGTGCTTCAGACTGTGCTATACGCGAAATTTCTCGTTGTTCCAGTGCTGTTTCTTGTGCAACTTCAATAATTAATGACTGTTCATCTTCGTTAAGACGATCCCAGAATGGCTTGCCAATCAGAACAATTTGGGGATTGTAATTATGACGAGTTAACGTCACATATTTTTGTACTTCAAAGTACTTAGATCCTAATATAAAGGGGGCGGTGGTTTCTTGACCATCAACAGCCCCTGTCTCCATAGCAGTGTAGAGCTCGGTGACAGGCATCGGCGTCGCATTAGCTCCTAACGCCTCCCACATATCTACAAGTAATGGGTTTTGCTGAACGCGAATTTTAAGGCCTTTAATATCTTCCAGGCTTTCAACTTCACGCTTATTGTTTGTCAGTAAACGAAACCCTTGTTCCCAGAAAGCTAGTCCAATTACATTATGCTCGGGTAACTGATCTAATAGTTGGTTACCAACATCGCCATCTAAAAGCTGATCCATTATTTCCGGATCTTGATAAATAAAAGGCAAGTCCAGAATTCCAAAGTCCTGGACTTCGTTGATCATATTTCCAGCATTCCATACCATCATTTCGATAACACCACCTTTAAGTGAAGATAGTACTTGTACATCTCCACCTAGGGTGCCGTTTGCAAAAACTCGAGCGTTAAGTGCTCCATCACTCCGTTCCCTTAATTTCTCTGCAAAGATGTGCATCCCTTGGACTGGGGGCGTTCCTTCTTGTCCGGTAGCGGCAAATTTTATCGTATGGCTGCGATACTCTTGTGCATGAGCACTTGTCATTGCGCCAGCAATTAACAGGCCGATTAATAACTTTTTCATAAATCACCTTTTCTTTATAATTGAATTGCGATTGATTCGTTATGAACCAGAGAACCATGCTGCAGGTATTAGTACGATTTCCGGTATTATTACCATTAATGCAAGTACGATGAGTTCGGCGATTAAGAATGGCATTACGCCTCGCGCTAGGGCGCCGAACTCAAGCTTCCCAACCGCGCAAACTACATTTAAAACAGTGCCCACCGGAGGTGTTATTAACCCTATAGCCCCAGTGATCATAAAAATGACACCAAAGTAGATAGGATCTACACCTGCATGTGTAACAATAGGAACTAAGATAGGGCCGAGAAGTAGAATCGTCGGCGTAAGATCCATAGCAGTACCAATTACCAAAATAACAATGATAACAGCAGCAACTAGGAGTTTTGGATGATCCATCACTGGTTCAATCAGACTTATAATCTGTCCAGGAATATCCGCAATCGAAATCATCCAAGCTGGAATAGCCGCTGCAGCCACAAGAAACATAACGCCTGCGGATGTCTTTGCAGCACTAAAGGCAATATCTGATAATTGTGGAAGAGATAGCTCTCGGTACACTAAGCAGGAAATGATAATTGAGTATACGGCCGCTACAGCTGCTGCCTCGGTCGGCGTCATAATGCCAAAACGGAGCCCGACTAATATAATTATAGGTAGCATTAAAGCCCAAAAGCTATCAATTAATGCTTTCCCCCTTTCGGCCCAAGAGGCTGGTTCTTGCACCTCGAGATCATTGTTGCGTGCAATGATATTCCAGGCAATACACAGGGAGATTGCAATTAATATACCCGGAACTATACCAGCTAAAAAAAGCTTACTTATAGAAAGGTTTGTTGAGACACCAAATACGATAAAGCCGATACTTGGAGGAATGATTGGACCAATAATTGATGCCGAAGCAATCAATCCGCCGGATGTAGGTTTGTTATATCCAGAGTTTATCATCATTGGAAGCAGTAAGGCTGATAAAGATGCTGCATCGGCTAAAGCAGAGCCAGAAAGACTTGATAAAAGAACTCCTGCAAAAATAACGACATAACCTAGCCCTCCTTTTCTATGTCCTACTAATGTCTGAGCTAAATGAATGATGCGCTTAGACAGGCCGCCTGCATTCATAGCTTCGCCAGCTAAAATAAATAGAGGGATGGCTAACATCGGAAAACTATTAGCAGCATTAAGCATATTTTGAGCAATTATTTGCCCATCAAACAGCCCTATTTGCCACATTAAAACAATGCCGCTAATAATTAACGCATACGCAATAGGTGTTCCTAGTGCAAGAAATGCAAGTAACGATGCGCCAAAGTAAAAGACAGTCATATCAACCCCATTTGTTTTTTTGGTTGTCAATATTTCAATGCGGAGGACTTACTTCCAACAATAGAAATTAGCGTTTTAATTATTTGTAAAGTAAGGAATGCTCCACTTGCTATGGAGAAGAATATGCCAGCTGCATAGAGAAGAGATGATGGAAGTAATGTCGAACTAGATATAACGTTCATGTTTAAAATTGTTTGATGCCAACTTCCCTTGAGAAATAGTATTGCAACAGCGAGCATAAGACAGTCAACGAGAATATCGAGGATGGCTCTATTAAAGCTAGAAAGTCTTCGTGTCAGAATGTCAACAGCAATTAGTCCTCTTTCATATAAAACTAGTGCGGCCCCGACAAACGTTAGCCATACAAATAATAATGAGGAGAATCCTTCTGCAATGTAGATACTACTGCTAAATATGTATCTCATTACAACATTTGAAAATACAAGAAGTGTTATCAAAGCCATGCAGGCTACTAAGAAATAGCGCATGGTCTTTAGGCCAATATTTAATAGTGAGTTCATTTTAAGTAGCCTTTGAATATTGTTTTTAAATAAATTCCGGCTTGATGCTGTGTACTTTGAAGAGACTAACAACTCATATGATGACTGACAACTTAGACTTAAGTATTATTTTTATAAAAATCAATAATATCAGCTGGTTAAATTGATACGTATTAGATGTCGACGAAATGCAGAGCCGCACGCCAATTATCGGTACGGATTATTCGGCGGTAATCGGAGGACCTCCGTGCCATGAACCTCCCGGTTTGCTATGCAAGACAAGCTTTCAGGTGTTAGAGGAATCGATCCGCTTTGTAGGCGATGCTAGGGAGGCCCGCACCGATATAGACGCCCTAATTGCCAAAGGTCTGGTGGAAGCACAGCCGATTACCTATGAAGACTTCTTGCCGGTCAGTGCGGCGGGCATTTTTCAGTCAAACCTGGGTGGCGGCGAAAACGCAGCCTATGCTGGCAATGCCAATCGTGACGCGTTTGAAGAGGCGTTAGGCGCGCCTGTGACTGATGAACTGGCGCTTTATGCCGAGCGGGAACAGGCTTCCAAACAGCGCGTGTTGGCGTCATTAACGATTTAATCCGCTTTTCAGTATGCGGTGATGCTCAGGCTGCCTAATCGGTGGTCTGAGTGGTTGATACACAGCATTCGGCACTCGCCGTTATATGCTCCACAAACCGGCGTACTTTACCCAGCTCACCCAGGTGCTCAGGGTAGACAAGATAATACGCGCTGTCGCTGCGTAGCCGGTGCGGCCAAGCGAGGATTAACTGCCCGGCGGCCAACTCTTCATCCACGGTAAAGTGAGGCACTAAGGCAACGCCGCCGCCGGCCATGGCGGTGCGTACCAGCATGGGAAAGGTTTCAAAGCGGGTGCCGTGGTAGCTGCGATCAGTGGCGATCTCTTGACCTGCAAACCAGTGGTGCCAGGCATCCGGGCGGGTAGACAGGTGAAGTAGTGGCAACTGGGCCAAGTCGCTCGCAGTATGGATGGGGTACCGAGCCAGAAGCGATGGGGCGGCAACCGCGACCATCTCCTCATTCACCAGCTTATGGCAGGCAAGGTTAGGCCAACTACCGTGACCGTAAAACAACGCAATATCAATATCCTGCTGCTCAAGATCAAAGTCTTCCACCCGATCGTGAAATTCCAGACTAATGCCCGGATTGGCGGCTAAAAAGGGGGGAAGCTTGTCCGCTAGCCAGCGGCTGCCAAAGCTTGGCAGGGTGGCTACTTTAAGTACTTCACTGTTGCCGCTATAGGTCATGATGGCGTGGGTCGACATCTCAATCTGGGTGAGTACCTTACGTACATCACTTAAAAAGATGGCGCCCTCCGGCGTGAGCACAAGCGTGCGTCTTACGCGGCGAAACAGCTTATGTTGCAATGCTGATTCAAGGTGGGCGACCTGCTTGCTGACAGCACTTTGGGTCAGGCTCAGCTCATCGGCCGCCCGGGTAAAGCTCATATGACGTGCTGCCGCCTCAAAGCACTGCATGGCGGCGGTTGAAGGAAGGTTGCGTGAGGCCAAGGGGATGCTCCTGATCACCTGTTCATCATGGTGATCATAGCGTATGAGGCAAGCAGATTCGCCTCATACGCAGCAGGTGCTGGGCTAACGGTTAGTCAATAATCCCCTGCTCACGCGCCATGGCAAACGCTGCTTTCGGGCCATCCCAAAGGGAGGGCAGCAGAATCAAAGATACCGGCACGGCGGTAATCACGATGAATTGCTGCAGCGCGGCGATCTGTCCTTCACGCATGGCCAGCAGCACCGCAGCCATGATCGTCATGATCACGCCCCAGAAGGCGCGTAGAAAGGGGCTGGGCTCGTCGTGGCCGGCACCGACCATGGCAATGGAGTAACTCATGGAGTCGCCGGTGGTGGCCACGAAGATGGTCGTCAGCAGCAGGATAGCCAGCGCCATCCAAGTGCCGCCGGGCAACGCCTGGGCCAAGGTAAGCGTGGCGATGTCGAACTGAAAGTTCGTCAGCGCATCGGTCAGATCTATCGCGCCGGTCAATTGGTAGTAAATACCCGAGCCGCCCAGCAGCGTGAACCAGACCGTGGTGGCGATGGGGGCGATGACCGCCACGGCCAGAATCATCTCGCGAATGGTGCGCCCGCGGGAGATACGCGCCACGAAGATCGCCATCAAGGGCGCAAAGGCGATGAACCAGGCGTAGAAGAACACGATCCACCACTGCATCCAATCCGCCGGTGCGGTTTCCGCGGTGGTGGTGACCATCTTGAAGAAGTCGTCCAGATACGTGCCCATGCCGGCAAAGTAGCTGTTGAACAGAAACAGTGTCGGCCCGAACAAAAAGATGACCGCGCCGATGCCCAGCGCCAGCATGACATTGAAGCGGCTCAAGAGCTGCATGCCCTTGTGCACACCGCTGACCGCGGAAAGCACGTACACCATGCCCAGGGTCGCCAGAACCAAAAGCCGGGTAACGAAGGTGTTGGGCAGCCCAAACAGCACCTCGAGGCCATGGCTGACCTGGGTAGCCAGAAAACCGACCGGCCCGACGGTGCCCGCTACTACCGCCAGTACGCAGCAGGTATCCACCACGCCACCCAACGGACCACGCATCACGCGCTCGCCGAATAACGGGTAGAGCAGGGTGCGCGGTTGCAGTGGCTGGCCTTTCACGTAGTGGGCGTGGGCCAGCACAATCGCGGTGAGCGAACCCAGTATCGCCCAGCCGACGAAGCCCCAGTGAGTGAACGACTGCGCCAGTGCCCCGGGCACCGCGGCGGCCACGCCCGGGTCGGTGTCGAAGGTAGGCGGTACGTTCACGAAGTGATAGATCGGCTCACCGGCGGCGAAAAAGACGCCCCCACCGCCCAGTAGCGTACACAGGATAATCGAAAGCCACTTGAAGGTACTCAGCTCCGGTTTATCCAGGTTGCCGATCTTGGCGTTGCCGGCTGGGGTCAGCACAAGTCCGATGGCGATAAAGAACGTCAACAGCATCAGAAACTGGAAGTAGGTGCCGAAGGTCAGCGCGCTCCAGGCAAAACCCTGGCTGATCGAGTCGGCGACAAGGTCCAGGTCGTAAAAGGAAAGTGATAGAAAAAGCACGATAAATCCGATGCTTAGCGTGAGTACGATGGGATCGCCAAGCGATGGGTGCTTAGGGCTTTCAGCACCGGAGGTTGGTTGGTTCATCAATAAGAACACCTTGGGTGGAACATGAGGAAACAGCGCAAATGCGGAAAGCGCAGCAAAAAAAAAGCGCCATTCATTGAATGGCGCGAGGACAGGAAACTGGCGCTAGTATATCGTGCCACTAGACCAAAGTCGAACGCGATTAAAGGGGAGGCTTAAAATGAAGGCTGGAAAACAGGCCAATGCTCCCTATTGAAGCACTGCGAAAACAGCGACAGTGCTTCTACTGGCGGGCCATTCGCACCCATCGCCGCTTTTGCTACCAGTGGTACAGCAACGAGGCGCTGGTGGTGTTATCGGTACGTTCGCTGGCATCATCCGGCGGTTGAGAGTTGTGCTTAACCTCATGCGACAAGCGTAACGACATGCGAGAGTTGAGCCGTGCGGTGAGCGCGGTTAGCGATCTGCCTGTGGTGTTTTTATCGGTATATTCCACCGACATTTCCTGATCAATATCGGCGTAATCCGAAAACCCCCAGTGATAGACCAGAGCGGTATAGGCAACCGCGAGCTGTTCATTCTCAGCTTCCCGCAAGCGGTCATTACGGTAACCAGGACCGGCCTCAAGCGAGAGTGAATGGCGCGAGCCTTCTAACAGCTGACGCCCATACCCGCCAATCACGGAAAGCTGTTGGTCGTAGCCCGCAAAGCGATCTTTCTCCCAGCGGGCGAATCCAAAGACATAGTGCGGGCCTTTAAAATCGTAGCGCTCGCGGGCAGCGAGCAAATATTGTTCGGCGCTGGTTTCGCCATCCTTGCTCACGTTGCGCACCTCGCCGCGCAGCGAGTGAATAAAATTGCCGGTTAGCCAGGTCAGGCGGGTTTTGCCAATTAGCGTCTGGCTATTGGTGTTGCCGGAAAGGTGCGTAAAGCCAAGTTCAGCATCGCCACTAAAAACCGGCGCGTCGTCGGTAGGCGGCGGAGGTGCATAAAAAGGGTTAGCGACCGCGGGGCTGACAAGCACAACGCTTAAAAAAGCAGTACTGGCAAACAGGTAACTGCTCGACGAAATAACGCGTTTAAATATGCTGAACACCCAGCGCCTCCCTAATGACATAAAAGATGGCGATTAACGCCCCCTTACCGCGCATGTCATAATGACGCTGTCACGCACTTTGAGTTCCACCATGACTAATTCCCGCCCCCGTACCTTAGCTGAATTACAGCGCTGGCGCCGTACGCGTACTAAACGGCGTTGGTATAAACGCAGTTTCCGTTTGCAAGTGATGTTGTTGGTGGGGTTGCTGCTGGCCGGCATGCTACTGGCTCAGGGGGCATATCTCAATCATCGTAAGGCCGATATCATCAACCATCAAATGGGTGAGCGGGCGTTGGCGGTGGCGAAAACAGTGGCCGGTATGCCCCAAATCGTTAGCGCCTTCGCGACTCCCGAGCCGGCGATGATTATTCAGCCACTGGCAGAACGGGTGCGTATAGAAACCGGAGCGCGCTATGTGGTCGTGGGTAATGCGCAGTCGATCCGCTATTCACACCCCGTGCCTGAGCGCCTTGGCGAGGCGATGGTGGGCGGCGATAACGACCAGGCGCTGATTTATGGGCAGTCCTACGTGTCCGAGGCGACCGGCACGTTAGGCACCGCCATGCGCGGAAAAACGCCCGTTTGGGATGAAGAGGGCAATATTATCGGGCTCGTTTCCGTCGGCTTTATGATGGATCGGGTCGAGATGGATGTTGCCCGTTACACAAGCTTTGGTTGGGCACTGGTCGGGCTGATGATTGTGCTGGGGTTTGCCGGGGCATACTGGCTTTCCCAGCACCTTAAAAAGGTCATTTTGGGGCTGGAGCCTTATGAAATCGCCCGCTTGGCGATGGAAAAAGAAGCGATTCTGCAGTCCATTCACGAGGGTATTCTGGCGGTTAATCGGGATGGCCACATCACGCTGGTCAACCAGCAGGCCAAACGCTTTCTTAACCTGCCCGATGAGCACGTCATACTGGGGCTGCCGATTCAGGACGTGGTGCCTAACACCCGTTTACTGGAAGTGCTGAAGCACGGTGAGCAGGAGTTTGACCAGCAGATGTGGCTGGGCGATCACCCGGCCATCGTCAATCGGGTGCCCATTCTGCATGAGGGTGAAATTGAAGGAGCAGTGGCCACGTTTCGTAGCCGCCGCGAAATTGTCGACCTTTCCCAAGCGCTTACCCAGGCAAGCCGCGATGTGGATATGCTGCGCGCCCAGGCGCATGAGTTCTCCAATAAGCTCTATACCATTTCAGGGCTTCTCCAGCTTGAGCGCATCGATGAAGCGCTGGCGCTGATTCATCAGGAAACCGAGCGGACTCAGGCGCAAATGAGTTTTTTGATGCGCCATGTTGCCGACACAGTGCTCAGCGGCACGTTGCTGGGTAAGCTTACCAGGGCGCGCGAGCTGGGCGTAACGCTTGAGATCGACGAGCAGAGCTCGCTCTCCTGCCCACTAACGCCCACTGGACAAGAAGTCATGATGAGCGTGGTCGGTAATCTACTGGATAATGCCTGCCATGCCGCGCTTAATGGCCCCAATAGCAGTATGCCCAGCGTGCGGCTGTTTTTCACCGACCTGGGGGAGCAATTGCTGCTCGAAGTAGAGGATAATGGCCCAGGCGTGCTCCCTGAACATGCTGAATCGATATTCGAGGAAGGCTTTTCTACCAAAACGGGCAAGCACAGCGGTATCGGCCTGGCGCTGGTGGCAAGGTTGTGTCGCCAGCATGGCGGAGCCATCACGCTTGAGGAGAGCGAACTGGGCGGAGCC
The DNA here is from genome assembly GCF_900163645.1 of Halomonas citrativorans. GTDB lineage: Bacteria > Pseudomonadota > Gammaproteobacteria > Pseudomonadales > Halomonadaceae > Vreelandella > Vreelandella citrativorans. The sequence goes on from NZ_FUKM01000057.1 coordinate 254,963, forward strand.
TGCTTTATTGCGGTGCTGGACCGCTCGCTATGCGCTGAACCTGATACGCACGACTCACCATAATAATGACGACCGTAAGAGGAGTGAGCATGCCTGCAGCTCAATACGGCATTCTGATTGTCGAAGATGATTTTCGCATTGCCGATATTCATAAAGCGTTTGTTGAACAGGACGAAGGCTTTTATATCGCAGGCGTTGCCCGTAACGGTAGCGAAGCCAAGGCGTTAATGGCGGAACAGGCTGCCGCTATCCACCTGGTATTGCTGGACGCCTATCTGCCTGATGTGGAAGGGCTGGAGCTTCTATGGGCGATCAGGCGTGACTATACCCATGTGGATATTGTGATGGTCACCGCTGCCCGTGAGGTAGAAACCATCAGCGAGGCGCTGCGTGGGGGCGTATTTGATTATCTGATCAAACCGATTGAAGCTGCCCGCATGGGGCAGATGCTGGCGCGTTTTCGTCGTGAGCGCGAGGCGCTTTCAGGGCGTAATGAGATGAACCAGGACGAGCTGGATCACGTGTTTAAAAGACTGCAGCCAGGCGAGGCGCCGCGCCCGACGTCCAGCGCGCTGCCCAAAGGCATCGACCGGCTAACGCTGCGCCGAGTGGGGGAGGCCATGGCCGCCGAGGCGGCGCCGCTAACCGCCATGCAGGTTGCCCGCATTATGGGTGCTAGCCGCTCAACCGCTCGACGTTACCTGGAGTTTTTGGTGGCTGAACAAAGAGTCAGTGCTGAACTTGGCTACGGCGATGTGGGGCGGCCAGAGCGGCGCTATCAACTGCTTGAGGCAGCCCATAGCTGGCTCAAGTCGCTTTAGGTTAGCTGGTTGGCGTGCTCTGTGAACAAAATGAACAAAATGCCCACAAAGAACATTTTGTTTTTTATGTTCACAAGCTTGTCGTAAAGGCCCGGCGCTTCTAACGTTCGCGGCGTAACCACGACATAATAACAGTGGACCACACAACAACATTTATATGTGGAGAACGCCAAATGACCGTACTTTCCTTGAAGCGCTTAGCCGTGATCGCTCTACCGATGGCTGCCCTGGCAGGCATGACGACCTCTGTTCAGGCACAAGAGTGGACACCGAGCAAATCGGTTGAGTTCGTGGCACCCGCCAATCCGGGTGGCGGCTGGGATACGCTGGTACGCACTGTATCGCGCGTTATTCAGCAAGAAGGGCTTGCTGACGAGAACTATGCTGCTATCAACGTACCAGGCGGCGGCGGTGCCGTGGCTTGGGCGCAAATCGCTCGTGATAGCGGCAATCCGCACAAGCTGTTTGCCACCAGCCCGCCGATCATTCTGGTGCCTCTGGCCGGTGCCTCACGCTATGACCACACTGATTTCACGCCGGTTGCTCGCCTGATTACTGACTACTCCATTGTACTGGTGTCGGCAGACTCTGAGTACGAGACGATCAACGACCTGTTTGATGCACTCAAGGAAAATCCTGGCTTAAGTGTAGGCGGCGGCAGTGCGCCTGGCTCCATGGACCATATCTCTATTGCGGGTCTGGCATCCGCAGCGGGCCTTGAGGCTTCAAGTGTCAACTACATTCCGTTCTCCGGCGGCGGCGATGCCATGACCAACCTGATGGGCGGTCATATTGAAGCGGTGATTACCGGTGCCGGTGAGTCGGTGGGGCAGCTGGGTGAAGGCAGCCAGATCCGTGCGCTAGGTGTCTCTTCACCGGAGCGCCTGGGTGGCGGTCTGGCCGAAGTGCCGACTTATCAAGAGCAGGGTGTGGATTACACTTTCGATATTTGGCGCGGCATAATGGGCACCCCGGATATGCCGGAAGAAGCAGTGACCTACTATCAGGACCTGTTTGCCGAAATGCTCGAAACTGATGGTTGGCAGGAAGCTCGCGACCAGTTGGGCTGGATCGATGCCTACCAGAACAGTGAAGAGTCCGGTGTCTTCCTTGATGAGCAGCAAGCGCAGTTCAGCGGCGTGTTAAGCGAATTGGGCCTACTGCGTCAATAAATAACCTATAGTGCTATAGCGTGTTATCCCGGTGGCCTCGTTGTGCCGCCGGGAATGCCTGTTCGTGACGATTAGGTACGTGCTCCTCGGAGAAACTCCAATGACGAAATTAAATACCAATCAGTGGTTAGCGCTGGTGTTGGCATTAGTGGCGGCTGCGTATATCGCCATGGCATGGCAAATCCCTACCTTTCCCTTGCCGCGGCCGGTCGACTCTGACCTGTTCCCTAAAGTGCTCGGCTTTTCGCTGCTGATTCTCTCCGTGTTTCTGTTTTTCGAGAAACCCTCACCGCTTGCCGGTGCCGATGAGATTGATCACGACGCGCAACAAGGCCCGCTGCTGATGACGCCATGGGGACGCGTGATTGTTACGTCACTGGCCATTGCCGCGTATGCGCTACTGCTGGTGCCATTGGGGTTTGTACTGGCCTCAACGCTTTTGTGCACGGGGTTAACGGCTTACTACGGCTATCGTCGTCATGTGGTCAATCTGGTGACATCGCTAGGGGTGGTGCTGGCGCTGTATCTGACGATGACACAGGTGATGGACGTTTACTTGCCGACCGGTGTTATCCCTTTCTAACGCCGACTTGCTAATGCCTCCTGCGCCGTTTCTGGGCTGGTTTTTAAGCTGGTTTTTAAGCTAGTTTTTAAGAGAGTAGATCCCATGGATGCCTTAAATAATTTGATGTACGGCTTCGGCATCGCGCTTGAGCCTATCAATATCGCTTACGTATTTGCCGGTGTGTTTGCCGGTACGATTATCGGCATGCTGCCCGGCCTTGGGCCGATCAGCGCGCTGGCTTTAATGATTCCTATCACCTTTGCCATGGAGCCTTCATCCGGCTTGATCCTAATGGCAGGGGTGTACTATGGCGCCATTTTCGGTGGTTCCACCTCCTCTATCCTGCTCAATGCCCCGGGCGTTGCAGGTACGGTCGCCACGTCTTTTGATGGCTACCCAATGGCCAAAAAAGGCATGGCGGGTAAAGCGCTGGCCATTGCCGCCTACTCCTCGTTTGTGGGGGGGACCATCTCGGTTATCTTCTTGATGCTGGTCGCGCCCTTGCTCTCCAAGGTAGCGGTCAGCTTTGGCCCTGCTGAGTACTTTGCATTAATGGTGCTGGGCTTAACCGCCGTGGTCTCATTGTCGGATAAGTCGCTGATCAAAGGCCTCATCGCCGCTGTGGTCGGGGTGATCATCTCGATTGTGGGCATCGACCTGCAAACCGGTACCGAGCGCTTTACCTTTGGCTCTATTCAACTGCTGGATGGCATCGACTTCCTGGTCGTGGCATTGGGTATCTTTGCGTTAGCCGAAGTGTTCTACATGCTGCTGCGCGGCGGTGGCGGTAAAGAAGCCCCGCGTAATGCCATTGGTTCGTTAAAACTCACTCGAAGTGAAGTAAAAGAGATTGCAGGCCCTGTCAGCCGTAGCTCTGTACTTGGGTTCTTTACTGGCGTACTGCCGGGCGCGGGGGCGACGATTGGCTCGTTTCTGGGCTACAGCATGGAAAAGCGTCTTGCCAAAGACGGTGACACCTTCGGTAAGGGTAATATTAAAGGCGTTGCGGCGCCGGAAGCAGCCAACAACGCGGCGTGTACCGGCTCGTTTGTACCGCTTTTAACCTTGGGTGTACCGGGCTCGGGCACCACGGCGGTACTGCTGGGTGCGCTACTGGTGATGGGCGTTACACCAGGCCCGATGATGCTTGAGCAACGCCCGGATGTGTTCTGGGGTGTGGTAGCCAGTATGTATATCGGCAACATCTTCCTGCTGGTCTTGAACCTGCCGCTGATCCCGCTGATTGCCAAAATCCTCGACCTGCCCAAGCCGCTGCTGCTCTCACTGATTCTGATTTTCTGCATGATCGGCGTGTATGGCATGAGCTTTAGCGTGTTTGATCTGTTGCTGCTGTTGGGCTTTGGCCTGTTGGGCTTGGGCATGCGTCTGTTTGGCTTCCCGGCGGCGCCGCTGATCCTGGCGTTGATTCTGGGCAATATCATGGAAGAATCCATGCGCCGTGCGCTGCAGATCTCTGGCGGTGACTGGATGACGTTTATTGATAAGCCAATCTCGCTCTCTCTGCTGCTGATTGCCCTGCTGTCGCTGGGTCTGCCGCTGCTGAAGAAGCGTCGCAAGCGCGCTATTGCCGAGTAGACGGTATCGTCTCAACATTGGACGCGTGGCTGATAAGCGCCCTGGGTTAACCTAGGGCGCTTTTTTTAAGCGCTAGCGCTGCGTTGGCGCTGCTCTTCGGCAGCTTCACGAAGGCGCTCCATGGTGATTTCCTGAACGGCGCCATGGCTGCTTCGGATATGCGACCCCAGGCGTTGGGCGGCGAGCTGAGCATCGTTTTCGTCAAGAGCCGTCAGAATGGCGGCGTGTTCGCGATAGGTGGCATCAACCCGGTCATCGCGGGTGAAGTCCAAGCGTCGAATGACGCGCAGGCGCTCGGTAATTTCACGATGAATACGGCTCATCTCCTGATTGCCAGCGGCCACCACTAAATCGCCATGGAAACTTTCATCCAGTGCACGAACCGTACTGCCCACCGCCCGATCAGCGTGGCTGGCGGGATTCCAGATATCGCGTAAAGTTCGCAGCACCAGCGGCTTTTCAGGCAGGGCACAAAGCTTGTGAACGGCCGCCTGTTCCAGAGTAATGCGTAGGTCGTAGAGTTCAGCGATCTTCTGGAAGTCCAGCGGCTTCACCTGCCAGCCGCTGCGAAAGAGCACATCGACATACCCCTCTCGCTGGAGCTGAAAAAGCGCTTGGCGCACCGGGGTTCGGCTTGCCTCCAGCCGGTCACCGATATCGCCTTCGCTAAATTTATCGCCGGGAAGAAGGCGAAACTCGAAAATATCGTCTTTCAACGCATCGTAGACACGGTCAGCGATGGATGATTTACGCAACGCCATGGCAATAGGCCTTATTGAGAGAGGCCGCCGCATGATGCGGCGGCACGCCAGCAGCAATGTGAATGCCTTAAACTTCAATACTCAGCAGCGGCTCCCCTGGCGTTACCGCTCGGCCCGTGGTGACGTGCATAGCGCTTATTGTGCCAGAGTGTGTCGCCATGACTTCAAATTCCATCTTCATGGCTTCAACAATCACTAACGGATCGCCTTTGATGACGTTATCGCCGGGTTGCACAAGGCACTTCCAGATATTGCCCGCAATCTCGGCACTGATCAGCTCGCCATAGCCAGCCAGGTCATCCGCCTCTGCGGGGGGCGGTGCTTTGGCCAAACGGTCCAGAGCCTTCTCTTCGCTTTCACGCCATAGCGCCACCTCTTTCGCGTAGGCATCCTGTTGAAGGGCGCGAAATTCGGCGATGGCCTGCTGGTTGACATCTAAAAATGCCTGGTGTGATTTCAGGTCAAACGTATCTTCCTCGATCTCGATAGCTAGCTTACCCGCCCTAAACTGATCGCGCAGGTTATCCAGTTCATCCTCGCTGACCGGGTAGTAGCACACTTGATCGAAAAAGCGCAGTAGCCAGGGAGCGCCTTCTGAAAACTGTTTGTTTTTTAGATGCTTGTTCCAGATGGGCAGAGTGCGCCCCACCAGCTGATAGCCACCGGGCGAGTCCATGCCGTAAATACACATATAAATGCCGCCGATGCCGACGGTGCCTTCGGCAGTATAGGTGCGCGCCGGGTTGTATTTGGAGGTCAGCAGCCGATGTCGAGGGTCCAAGGGCACGGCGCAGGGCGCTCCCAAATACACATCGCCTAGCCCCAACACTAAATAACGCGCCGAATAGAGCACATCCTTGACCTCGTCACGGTTGGCGAGGCCATTGATGCGCTGCATGAAATCGACGTTGTTAGGCAGCCAAGGGGCGGTGTCGCGCACCGATTGACGATACTTTTCCACCGCTTCCAGCGTCGCGCTATCTTCAAACGCCATGGGAAGATGAATCACCCGGCTGCGCACCTTCAGCTCGTCGGTCGGTGGCAGGGTGGCTTCCAGGTCGAGCAGGTAGGTCATCAATGCCTGCTGGGTCAGCGTCAGCGGGTCGTAGCGCAGTTGAAGCGAACGCACGCCGGGGGAAAGCTCAAGCAGACCACGCGGCTGGATATCGGCAATCGCCTCCATCAGTGCGTGGAGGCGCATACGCGCGCCTAAATCCAGCACATTAGGACCGTATTCCAGCAAAATGTACTGATCGCCTGCCTGACGGTAGGTAACTTCCGGGCGCTCCTGCATCGCCTCAAGGTGGGCCAACACAGTGGCGGAGAGGCCGTTGAACGGCGCCAGGTCGGCGCTGTTTAGGGTCACGGCAGGTGGCGCGGACAGGTACTTGACGGCCAGCTCCTGGCGTTCTGCGAGCTTGACGGCGGTGGCGTTGTCGATGGCGACAAAGCGGATAGTATCGCCGGGTTTGACCTGACCCACTTTCCACAGCTCGGCCTTGGCGATGGTAACCGGGCAGACAAACCCACCCAAGCTGGGGCCATCTCGGGTCAGAATAACTGGCATATCACCCGTGAAGTTAATCGAGCCGATCGCATATTCGCAGTCATGAATATTTGAAGGGTGTAGCCCCGCTTCACCGCCATCTGCCCGGCTGAATTCAGGTTTAGGGCCATTCAGGCGAATGCCCAACCGGTTGGAGTTGTAATGGACTTCCCAGTCCTGTTGAAAGAAGTGCTCGATGGAGTCTTCGGTAAAGAAGTCGGGCGCGCCGTGCGGGCCGTAGAGCACGCCTATTTCCCAGTGGCTCGGGTAATTCGGGATGAGCGCCGGGTCAACGGGGGCAGGGTCGTGGGTGGGCGCTGGCGTGGTGCAGGCAGGTAACCCCGGCTGGCTGATGCCGAGCAGATCGCCTGGGCGCAGCGGTCGCCCGCCGTGACCGCCAAACTGGCCAAGGGCAAAGGTAGCGCGGCTGCCAAGATACACTGGTACATCAAATCCACCACGCACAGCAAGGTAAGTGCGACACCCTCGGTTGGCTTTGCCCACCACGAGCGTTTGGCCGGCGGTGACGTGGATAGGCGTCCAGAAATCCACCGGAGTATCGTCGAGTGTGGCGTCGGTGACGGCGCCGGTCAGCGCCACGACGGTCGCCTGATGAAACGTAAGGCTTGGACCTATCAGCGTGGCTTCCAGCCCGGCAGCCTCTGGGTGGTTGCCGACAATCCGGTTGGCGATGCGAAAGGCGAAGTCATCCATCGGGCCGCTGGGCGGCACGCCGATGTTCCAGTAGCCGACCCGTCCCGGGAAGTCTTGCACCGTGGTGTAAGTACCTGGATAGACTACCTCGGCAACGCAGGGTTGAAAGTGAAAGCTTTCCAAAGCGCGGGTCGAGACCTTGCCTTCGGCAAAACTCGCTTGGGCGACCACCTGACGCAAGTAGTCAAGGTTGGTGGCAATACCCATCAGGCGGGTTTCATCCAGTGCTTTACGCAGCTTGGCCAGAGCATCCGCGCGGTCGTTACCATGCACGATCAGCTTGGCGATCATGGGGTCGTAGTGAGCGGATACCTGGCTGCCATTTTCGACCCAGGTGTCGATACGCACGCCATCACCGGGCCAGTGTACGTCGGTTAATTCACCGGGCGAGGGCTGAAAATCCTTTAACGGGTTTTCGGCATAGATGCGCACTTCCATGGCCGCACCGCTCAAGCTGAGCGTAAAATTAGCCAGGTCCAGGTGGTCGCCCGCGGCGATCTTGAGCATCCATTCGATCAGGTCAAGGCCGGTCACGGCTTCGGTGATTGGGTGCTCTACCTGCAGTCGGGTGTTGACCTCCAGAAAGTAGAACTCATCACGCTCGGCGTCGTAGATGTACTCAACGGTACCCGCTGAACGGTAGTTGACCGATTCACCCAGCGCCACGGCCGCATCCAGCATCCTTTGACGGGTGGCCGTGGGCAGGCTGGGGGCCGGCGTCTCTTCCACGACTTTCTGATTGCGGCGTTGCAGTGAGCAGTCACGCTCACCTAATGCCACTACGTTGCCGTGGCCATCGCCGATAATCTGGACTTCCACGTGGCGGGCACGGGCGATAAAGCGCTCAAGAAAGACGCCGCTGTCGTTAAAGAAATTTTTGCCCTGGCGTTGAACGGTTTCAAAGGCGTCTTGCAGCTCTTTGGCACTATTGCAGCGGGTCAGTCCGATTCCGCCGCCGCCTGCGGTGCTTTTGAGCATGACCGGGTAACCCAGGCGTTCAGCGGTGGTCAGTGCCTCTTCCACGCTGTCGAGCAGCCCACTGCCTGGGGCTAGCGGCACGCCTGCTGCTTCGGCCAGCTCACGGGCACGGTGCTTTAACCCGAACTCGCGCATCTGTGTGGGCGTGGGGCCGATAAAGACGATGCCCTCACGCTCACAGGTTTCGGCGAAGTCGGCATTTTCAGACAGAAAGCCGTAGCCGGGGATAATGGCCTGCGCACCGGTCTTTCGGGCGGCATCCAGAATCTGGCGTTTATCCAGGTAAGTTTCGCTGGCGCCATTGCCTGTAAGGGTCACGGCTTCGCTGGCGCTTTCCACATGCAGGCTGTGGCGGTCTTCATGGGAATAGACAGCAACGCTGCCGACACTGAGCGCCTTTAAGGTGCGGTTGGTACGTACGGCGATTTCACCGCGATTGGCAACTAATACTTTATTGAACATGGGTCGTAGCCTCGTTATGCGTGGGAGGTTTGCGCCTTGATGTAGGCACGCCAGCCACCAAACTCGGTGACATCCTGAGCATCTGTGATTCCATGCCCTTCGCAGATAAAGCCGTTGATCCAGCGGCCGTCGGCAAGCTCGACACTGCCGATACCCAGCGGCGCGGGGATCAGGTCGACAAACGAGCCAAATTCCGACGCGGCCATTTCCCATACTTCAACAATGATGGCGGCACCGTTTTCGTGAACGCGCTGCAGGCCGGGCTTGGGCGGTACGGTGTTGGGCAGGGCAAACAAGCGGTAATTGGCGGACGTTGTCGTGGACGCCACGCGCCAGGCATGGCGCTCGGTCAGTTGGGTATTCAGCGGCATGCCGGAAAGATGAGCGCCTACCACAGCGACCTGAACGGTGGGGACGGCAAGGGTGGTATGAACGGTTTCCGGCGGGCGTGCCTGGTCAGTGGCACCCAGCGGCGTCGGGTGGGCATTTAGCCAGCGGCTGGCCAGGGTCTGCAGTTCCCGATCCTTCCAGGCGCCGCTCACCAGGGTAACGCCAAAAGGCAGTCCATCGTCGCGGAACCCGGCGGGTACCGCCAATGCGCAAAAATCGGCCAGGTTAACGAAGTTGGTATAGGTGCCGAGCTGGCTATTGAGCGTTAACGGGTCAGCATTAACCGCTTCGATAGTGGGCGCGGTAGGGGCGGTGGGGACTAACAGGCCATCGATATCATCCAAAAGATTATCGATCACCCTAACCAGCTCTTCCTTGCGGTATTGCGCCTTGAACGTATCGGTGGCGCTGTATTTACCCGCGTTACTAATAATGCCGCGCACCACGTCATTCATGTTCTGGGCATGTTCGGCCATGAAGGTTTCCACGGCGGCGTGGCGCTCTGCTACCCACGGCCCTTCATAAAGCAGGGCGGCCAGTTCAAGCATGGGGGCAAAATCAAGTTCGACGAGCGTTACCCCTTCAAGCTTTTGCCATTTTTCCACGGCCGTTTGCCATGCCTTTTCAGCCACCACGTCGCCGAAGAACTGGGGCGACTGGGGAATGGCAAGCCTGGCTAGCGGGCCAGGACGGCGTATGGCCGGGGCATCCAGGGGGAGGGCGCTTGGCGCCTTGCGTGAGAAAGCGTCGGCAGGCTCGAAGCCGGCCATTAGCTCGGCGATCTGCCCGGCATCATTGACAGTCAACGAGAAGATGGAGACGCAGTCCAGCGAGCGGCACGCCGGTACTACACCATCAATGCTGAACAGGCCTTTGGTGGGTTTAAGCCCGACCAGGTTATTTAAGCCAGCGGGCACGCGACCGGAGCCTGCCGTGTCGGTACCCAGTGAGAATGGCACTAGCCCGCGTGCCACCACGGACGCCGACCCAGAACTCGAGCCGCCGCTCACCACTTCAGGATTGAAGCTATTGGCCACGGCACCAAACGGCGAGCGGGTACCCACCAGGCCGGTGGCAAACTGATCCAGATTGGTCTTGCCGATGAGTACTGCGCCCGCGGCGCGCAGCTTGTCAATCAGAGCAGCGTCACGGGTGGGTTGATAGGCGTAGGCCGGGCAGCCCGCCGTGGTGGCAAACCCGGTGGCATCAATGTTGTCTTTCGCCGCAAACGGAATGCCGTAAAGCGGCAACTTGTCTATCTTGCCGTCTGCCTCGTCCAGACGTGTTTGAAGTGCTGCCAGGGCATGAGCCAGCCCCTCCTGGTCGAGAAGTGAAATCCAGGTATTGTCGGCACTATCAAGTTTGGCCAGTTGCGTGATCAATTCACCGAGTAAGGCTCCCGGGGTTGCGCCCTCGTTATATGCCTGCCGCCATTGTTCGAGTGTCCAGCCGCGTGTGGTCATCATGTTTGGCCCTTGGTTATCCATGGTCTTGTATACAAGTCATTTTGCAAACCACAGGCCAAGAAAATGCTAAATGTTTTAAAAACAGAAGCTTGGCGATAAAAGGATAAAAATGGACAGTTTTTATGCACTTTTATCGTGCGAATCAGACCGCTTTAGCACCAATGAAGTGCTTTAAGACCCTGAATCAAAGATGGAAAACTCCTGTAAAACAACTTGTATACTTTTTATATGGTTGAATTTTTTATGTTTTTTTAAAGTGTGGAACGCATCGTGCAATGTGCAGGACGAGTTACAGGCGCTTTCAGGCAATTGAGTACACCTGATTAATGACAAATATCTAGCTGCCCGCTTGCAGCTTGGGGATGCGAAACATGAACTTGAAAAAACAGGCACTGCTGGGTCTTTCTGCACTGGCCCTTTCGGTATCGTTTCATGCGTCAGCCAATGATGACCCTATCAAAGTGGGTATCCTTCACTCCCTTTCTGGCACCATGGCTATCAGTGAGTCGACGTTAAAAGACACTGTTGAAATGCTGATCCAGCAGCAGAACGAAGCCGGTGGTCTGCTGGGTCGTCAGCTGGAAGCCGTGGTAGTGGACCCGGCCTCCAACTGGCCGCTGTTTGCCGAACGCGCCCGCGAGCTGCTGGCCCAGTATGAGGTAGACGTGGTGTTCGGCAACTGGACATCGGTATCACGTAAAGCGGTGCTGCCGGTGTTTGAAGAACTCAATGGTCTGTTGTTCTACCCGGTGCAGTACGAGGGAGAAGAGTCGTCTGCAAACGTCTTCTATACCGGTGCCGCGCCCAACCAACAGGCGATTCCCGCTGTCGAGTATTTGATTAACGAAGTCGGCATTGAGCGCTTTGCTCTGGTGGGTACCGACTATGTCTATCCGCGCACCACCAACCGCATTCTCGAAGCGTTTCTGAAAGATGAGCACGGCGTGGCAGGCGACGACATCATGGTCAACTACACGCCCTTCGGCCACTCCGACTGGCAGAACATCGTCTCCGAGATTCGTCGCTTCGGTGAAGAGGGCAAGTCTACCGCGGTGATCTCGACCATCAACGGCGACGCCAACGTGCCGTTCTACCGCGAGCTTGCCAACCAGGGTATTGATGCCGCTGATATTCCAGTGATTGCGTTTTCGGTAGGTGAGCAGGAGCTTTCCGGTATCGACACTGCGCCGCTCGTTGGCCATCTGGCTGCCTGGAACTACTTCATGAGCGTGGATACCGATGACAACTACGACTTTATCGACGCCTGGATTGAGCACACCGGTAATGAAGAAGCGGTCACCAACGACCCAATGGAAGCCCATTACATCGGTTTCAACATGTGGGCCGAGGCGGTGCGTAAAGCGGGTACCACCGATGTAGGCGCGGTGAAGGATGCCATTATCGGCGTGAGTGTGCCCAATCTCTCGGGTGGCTATGCGGCGATGATGCCCAACCACCACATCACTAAGCCGGTACTGATTGGCGAAGTGCAGGACAATGGCCAGTTCGATATCGTCTGGCAAACGCCCTCAACCGTTGCCGGCGATGCCTGGTCCGACTACTTGCCCGGCTCGCGCGACCTGATTGCCGATTGGCGCAAGCCCATGGAGTGCGGCAACTTCAACGTTGTGAACGGCTCATGCGGTGGCAGCACCGCTACTGAAGAAGCCGAAGCGGCGCTCGCCGAATAATACTGGCCACCCCTTGCCGCCCGCCTGATCGGGCGGCAAGGGAGCACGCTAACTCTCCACCTTGACCACCAAAGGAACAACCCCATGAGGCGTTTCCTTTCCTGGGGGTTTTTGTGCGCTGTGTTGTTGGGCATAACACTCAACGTACAGGCACAGACAGGCCCCGATACTTCTGATAATGACGCCGCGCTTGAGCTTCTTGAGGCGCTGGATGTCGATTCCTACCGCGATAAAGGCGAGGCGATTACCGCCATATTGCAAAGCGACGACGAGCGCGCCCGTGATTGGCTGCAGGCTCTGCTGGATGGCCGCTTGCAGCGTGCCGACGATGGTCAGTTTGTTGTCGTACTCGATAACAGTGGCCGAGAGTGGCCGGTGGCCGACGCCTTGACGAATGAACCGCTGGGTGAGATGTCACGCCGCGACCTGGACCGCGTGGGCATCAATAACGCCCTGCGAAACCAGCTGCGCAGCGCGATTGCTGTGGTGGACCTTTACTCGCCCAATCTGGATCGCCGCCGTATCTCTGCCGAACGTTTGCTGGGTGAAGTCGATGGTGAGCTGCTTGAACCCATCAATGCGCTCATTCTGGAAGAAAAGGATAGCCAGGTACGTTATCGGCTGAGCCAAGCGGTCGCCATTTACCGTGCTGAGCAGGGTGAAATGGCGGGTATCGAAGCGCTAACCGGAAGCCTTCATCCACGCGCTAGAGTTGCGCTAAGTCGTGCGGCCAATGGCGACGACACCGTAGCTGCGGATGCCGCCCGCGCCGCGCTTGCCAGCGTGGAACAGAACCTGAAAATCAACCGTGGGGTTGAAACGCTCTACTTTGGCTTGAGCCTGGGGTCAGTGCTGGTACTGGCCGCCATTGGTCTTGCGATTACCTTTGGCGTGATGGGCGTCATCAACATGGCCCACGGTGAGCTGATGATGCTGGGCGCCTACACTACCTGGATGATGCAACAGCTGTTGCCCGGCCAGCCGGGGCTGGCGTTGATTCTCTCTATTCCGGCAGGTTTTCTGGTCGCCGCATTGGTGGGGGTTGCCATTGAGCGCAGCGTGATTCAGTTTTTGAAAGGCCGCCCGCTGGAGACGCTCCTCGCCACCTTCGGTATCAGTCTGATCCTGCAGCAGCTGGTGCGTACGGTGATCTCGCCGCTCAACCGCACGGTAATTACTCCGGAGTGGATGAGCGGGTCGCTCATTATCAATGACGCGCTGTCGCTGACCATAAACCGCATGGTGGTACTGGGTTTTGCGCTGGTGGTGTTTGCCGGTTTGATGCTGATCATGCGCCGCACCCGCCTGGGCCTTGAAGTACGTGCCGTGACCCAGAACCGCGCTATGGCACGCTCCATGGGAATTCGCGCGACCCGTGTGGATATCCTGACCTTTGCACTCGGCTCTGGTGTAGCCGGCCTTGCCGGCGTGGCGCTTTCCCAGCTTACCAATGTCGGCCCGAACCTCGGCCAGAACTACATCATCGACTCGTTCATGGTGGTGGTGTTCGGCGGTGTGGGCAATCTCTGGGGGACGCTCGTGGCCGGGCTGTCATTGGGGGTGATCAATCAGGTGCTGGAACCCTGGGCGGGCGCGGTACTCGCCAAGATTATCGTGCTGGTCTTTATCATTCTGTTTATTCAAAAACGCCCGCGTGGACTCTTCCCGCAGAAGGGCCGGGCTGCGGAGGGCTAACCCATGATGTCACAACTACCTTCAAGCCAGTTTTGGCTAACCCGCCCGTTTGGTGAGCGTGCCACACAGGTCTTTTTAGGAGTACTGTTCACCGCGCTGCTGGTCGTGACGGTACTCCACGTGGCACTGCCTCAAGGCAGCCCGCTGCATGTGAACGCCTACACGGTGAACCTGTTTGGCAAGTACCTAAGCTACGCGCTGCTGGCCGTGGCGGTTGATCTGGTGTGGGGATATCTCGGCATTCTTAGCCTGGGCCACGGGGCGTTTTTTGCGATTGGCGGTTACGCCATGGGCATGTACCTGATGCGCCAGATTGGTGACCGGGGCACTTACGGCCACCCGGTGCTGCCGGACTTCATGGTGTTCCTAAACTGGGAAAGTCTGCCCTGGTACTGGCAGGGCTTTGATATGGCTTGGTTCGCCTTTGCCATGGTGCTGCTGGCGCCGGGTATGCTGGCGCTGGTGTTCGGCTTTTTGGCGTTTCGCTCGCGGGTGACGGGGGTTTATCTCTCGATCATTACCCAGGCGTTGACCTTTGCGCTGATGCTGGCATTTTTCCGCAATGAGATGGGCTTTGGCGGCAATAACGGGCTGACCGACTTCCGCGAACTTTTGGGCTTCAACCTGCGCAGCAACGATACTCGTCTGGGACTTTTTCTGGCCACCGGCGTGGCGCTGGCGCTGGGTTATATCCTCTGTCGGGCGATCGTGACCAGCAAGCTGGGGCGTGTGTGCGTGGCCACTCGCGACGCCGAGGCGCGCACGCGCTTTATCGGCTACCGGGTAGAGCGCTTTCAACTCTTCGTGTTTGTGGTGTCCGCGATGCTCGCGGGCCTGGCAGGCGCGCTTTACGTACCTCAGGTGGGCATCATCAACCCTAGCGAATTCTCGCCGCTGTTCTCGATTGAGATCGTGCTATGGGTGGCGCTGGGTGGTCGGGCCACGCTGTACGGCGCGGTGATCGGCGCAATTCTAGTCAACTATGCCAAAACTATTTTCACCGGTGTCATGCCTGATGCGTGGCTGTTTGCTTTGGGCGCAATGTTTGTACTCGTCACGGTACTGCTGCCCAAGGGCGTGGCGGGGCTGTTGCGCAAGCGCCGTCGCGCTGTTGAATCCGATAACGCAGGCACCAAGGAGGCTATTGCATGAGCTTGCTGCAGTCATTCAAAACCCGCGACCGGGTATTTGACTTTATAGCGCCAGCCGCCTCCCCGGTGGACGTACGCCACGGCCCGATTCTGTATATGGAAGACGTCACGGTGAGCTTTGATGGCTTTAAAGCGATCAACAAGCTGAATTTGACCATCGACGACGGCGAGCTGCGTTGCATTATTGGCCCCAACGGGGCGGGAAAGACCACCATGATGGATATTATCACCGGCAAGACGCGGCCCACTGAGGGCAGCGTATGGTTTGGCAGCCGTCATAACCTGCTCAATATGAACGAGCCGGAAATTGCCAGCCTCGGGATCGGGCGCAAGTTTCAAAAGCCCACGGTGTTTGAAGTACTGAGCGTGTTCGAAAACCTGGAGCTGGCCATGGCCGCCGACAAACGGATCTTTCCCACCCTGACTGCGCGTATGACCGGTGAGATCAAAGACCGCATCGACGAAGTGCTGGAGACCATTGGTTTGACTCAGTTGCGCTTTCAGCCTGCGGGCATTCTCTCTCATGGTCAGAAACAGTGGTTGGAAATCGGCATGCTGTTAATGCAGCGCCCACGGTTACTGCTGGTGGATGAGCCGGTCGCCGGTATGACCGAGCAGGAAATGGAGCGTACAGCCGAACTGCTGACCGGTTTGGCGGGTAAGCAGTCGGTGGTCGTCGTGGAACACGATATGGGCTTTGTGCGCTCAATTGCCCGCAAAGTGACCGTGCTTCACCAAGGCAGTGTGTTGGCCGAAGGCAGCATGGATCAGGTCTCAAGCGACCCCAACGTAGTCGAAGTGTACCTGGGTGCTGACGATGAGGAGGCTGCCTGATGCTGGCAATTGAAAAGCTCAACCAGTTTTATGGGGAAAGCCATACACTTTGGGATCTGGACCTGGACGTACCCGCTGGCCAGTGCACCTGCGTGATGGGCCGCAACGGAGTGGGTAAAACCACGCTGATGAAAGCCATCATGGGTGAAGTGGCGGTAAAAAGTGGCCAGTTGCGCTACCAGTCGAGCAGCGAAGCGGTTGAGTTAACCCAAAAAGCCGTGGAAGCACGTTCACGGCTGGGCATTGGCTTTGTACCGCAAGGGCGGCAGATTTTCCCGCTACTCACCGTAGAAGAGAATCTGCGTACCGGCCTTGCTGCACGCAGTGACAAGCTGAAAAAAATCCCCGAGCGTATCTATGAACTGTTTCCAGTGCTCAAGGAGATGAAGCACCGCCGCGGCGGTGACTTATCCGGCGGGCAACAGCAGCAGCTTGCCATTGGCCGAGCGCTGGTAATCGAGCCCAAACTCTTGATTCTGGATGAGCCGGGGGAGGGCATTCAGCCCAATATCGTCGCGCAAATTGGCCAGGTGATTCGCCAGCTGATTGCCGAAGACGCCCTAACGGTGCTGCTGGTCGAGCAGAAGCTGCCCTTTGCGCGCAAATACGCCGACCGCTTTGTGATAATGGACCGCGGCCGCCCGGTGGCCAAAGGTGATATCAGCGAGCTTTCCAACGAGCTGATCAAGCAGCACCTAACGGTTTAAGTTATCCACACCTACGCCCGCTCGGCGAGCGTAGGTGGGGAGGTTTTACGGAGTTAGTAGTGAAAAATATTCGGTGTTATGGCATTAGCACCGCTTGTTACAGTCGTCTAGAAGTCCAGTGAGGCCGAAAACATAAAGGTGCGGGGGGCGCCTAATGCGAGGCTTGAGAGTTGTGGCATTGCCCAGTACGTTTTATCGGTCACATTGTTAACAGTGGCACGCAGTGTGAGTGGATAGCCGGAAAGGTTAGAGGCGTAGCGTGCTCCAACGTCATAAATAGTGTGTCCGGGTACTGATAGGGAGTTGTCACTATTAATGTACTGCTCTGACATCGCGGTGGCATTAGCGGTCAGTGTCAGCCCTGGTGCTACGGATAGATCCCATTCAGTGCCTAGCTTGGCTTGCAGGTCTGGTACGCCGGTTGCCTGATTGCCTTGTTCTTCATCGCTCGCGGCGCGCGTGATTTCTGGGTTTACATAAGCGATGCCCCCCATCAGGCGCAGGTTGCTGAGAGGACTGCCGAAGAAACTCCACTCCACTCCTCGGTTCCGCTGCTCGCCCCCAACCGAGAAGATATTGGTTGCCAGGTCGGTGTAGCTGCTGGGCCGCTTTATTTCATACAGGCTAAGCGTGTGTGAAAAATCACCCAGATCAAGTTTCACGCCAACCTCGCTCTGTTTGGTCTTGTAAGGCTCGAACACCTCACCAGCGTTGGCGGCAGTCATAGGTGCCGTGGCCCCCTGGCTGAGCCCCTCGATATAGTTGGCGTAGAGCGATACCTGGTCGGTCGCTTTGAAAAGTAGTGCTGCGGCGGGTGTGACCGCGCTTTCATCATAGCGGGAGATACGTGTGCCGGTCATCACGCTGTAGGTGTCGCTCACCACTTCCTGGCGTCGGGCGCCGAGCGTCAGCTGTATGCGATCATCGGCAAACGAGAGCGTGTCTGCCAAACCGTAGCTGTTCAAGCGTAGCTCTGTATGCATGATGTGCGGTGTAATGAAATCAGCGGCGGGGCCCCATTGCGGATTGTATAGGTTGGTGATCCAGTCCGCATCGGGAACGCTTCTGCGCCCGTAATCGTGCTGCTCGTGCTCATAATGGGTGGCATTGACGCTGATGTCGTGACTGACAGCGCCGGTCTGGAAGTGACCGCGAACCCCGACTTCCGCCGATGTTTTTTCGACATCGAAGGCAAGCTGACCAACGCTTGTGCGATAGTTGCCTTGATCATCAAGCACCTGGGCTGACATGGCACCGTTGTAGGTGTAATTGGTTTCGCTTTGACCTATTGACGCGTACCCCATGATCTCGTCGGTAAAGTCGAATTCGCCACGCAATATGGCCCCCTTGTCGCGCGTGTCGGCAAAGGCCCAGTCCGGGTTGATCAGTGTATCGGGGGCGGGAGGCGTCGGAACTGCCAGGCCGGGGGCCAGGTTGATACCTCGAGCGGGTCCATCAATATGGTCGTCCGCACTGTACAAGTCGGCTGATAGTCGAGCGTGATCACCGCGCCAGTCCAACCCCAGAGAGCCCATTTGAACCTTTGGTGTCTGGTTATCCACAGCCCCCTCGCCGTCGCGGTATACGCCGTTAACGCGAACGCCAAACTGCTGGTCGTCACCCAGGCGTCGGCCGACATCAAGGTGCCCGCCAATCTGGGCGTCGGACATATACGTGGTGGTGAAACGCGTCAACGGTTCATCGCCAGCCCGTTTGGGAACCAGGTTAATGGCACCGCCAACGGAGCCACCTGGCGGCATCCCGTTGAGTAGTGCCGAAGGCCCCTTGAGCACCTCGATACGCTCGAACATTTCTGGAGACGTACGGTAGTAGGGGGCCATCCCGGCCAGACCACCGAACGTGACGTCACGTGTGCTGGCGTCAAAACCACGGATCGAATAGGTTTCGCTCCAGGCACTGGTGACGCCGTTGCTGAAGACACTCGGATCCGTCGCTGCAATTACATCGGTAATACTCTGAGCTTGTTGATCCTGGATAAAGCGATCCGTATAGCTGATGGCATTGAAAGGCGTCTCCATGAAGTCTCTTTTCCCCAGGAAGCCCGCCCGGTTGCTGTAGGTGACTTGGCCGCCGGCATACGTATCGTTAACGGATGTCGCTTCTCCGTGTACGGTGATGGGTGCTAGGGCAGTAGTACTGCGGGTCTCGGTCTCCTGGGCCTGTGCGAGAGCTTGTGAAGACAGCAGCATGACAGCACTCGCGCTCAGAGCGAGCAGAAATGCGCTCCTGACGAGCGATAAAGGGTTTGAGCAAGAGGCGCAATGTAGTGCTCTCGTCGGCTGTAGGGGACGGTGGTGGCAATGTAAGGGCATGTCGATCTCCATTTTTAAACACAGAGGAACTACACCGCTTCAATTGAGCGCCTGTTAAAAGGCGCATTGAAGCAGTCGATGAAAGCGTTTTTTTAGGTGCTTTAGTGCTTTAGTGCTATGGTCTGCTAGTGCCGGTAGCCGTCGATAATGTCATCCGCGATGATCGCCAGAGCGCTGACGCTGGCGGCGGTGACATACCAGGCTTCGGGGTCGACAAAGACCACCCGGTCATTTCGCCAGGCGTTAGTTTGGCGTAATAGGGGGTTGGCCAGGCTGTCGGTACTCATGGTGGGCCGGTGCTCCATTACGGCAGTACGATCCACGACATAGATGATGTCGGGGTCGGCCTGCTGGATGAATTCGCTAGAAACCGGCTGGCCGTGCAGGCCGGTATCGATGTCGGGAGCGGCGGGGGCAACGCCGAATTCAGTGAAGATGAAGCCGTAGCGTGACTGCACGCCAAAGGAGTGGAAGGCCCCATTATTATGCAGCAGGATAAGGGCTTTCTCAGGGCGGCCTTGGGTAACACGCCGGACCTCCTCGACGGTATGAACCAGCTCGGCTGCCCGCTGACGGGCCAATTTCTGTTTGCCAAAGATCTGCCCAAGATCCATGAGATGATCCATGACAAAGTCAATGTGGTTGGTCTGACTGTTGCGGTAATCCACGTCAAAGTGCAGCGTGGGTGCGATCTGAGTCAGCTCGTTATAGTCGTTGGCCTGTAACGACGTCATAAGAATGAGGTCAGGGTTAGCGCGATGCACTCGCTCAAGGTTAGGGCGTACGATAGCGCCCAGATCTTCAATCGTCGGGTCGTCTCGATACTTCTCCAGAAAATGGGGAATAAAGTCCTTTGGCATGCCCACCACCGGAACGTCCAACTGATCCAGAAAATCGACTTCATTCATGTCTAATGCCGCTACCCGGTGTGGACGGTGATCGATCACGGTGCTTCCCAGCGCGTGGTGAATCGTGATCGGTGTTATGGCCTCCTGTGCGGACATATTGTTGGCTGAGGGCTGATCGCACCCTTGTAGCAACGCCACCAAGGCGAGTGGGAGAAGGCGTGCCAAGCGGTTGTTTAGAGATCGTTTCATTCCAGGTTTCCTGAGGGCTTGAAGTAATTACATAGATAACCGCGTTCGTTATGGGCGATGTCGAACTTCAGTCCGTAAAGCTCACTCAAGCGCCGTTCGGTGATGACGTCGGTGACGTTGCCATCGCAGTGCACTTCCCCATCCTTCATGGCGACGATGTAATCGGAGTAGTTGGCGGCAAAGTTGATGTCATGAACGACCAGGATGACCGTTCGTCCATGCTCGTCGCAGAGACGGCGAAGAGCCTGCATGATCTGAACGGCATGTTTGATATCGAGGTTATTCAGTGGCTCGTCGAGCAGCAGGTAATCGGTTTGCTGTGCAATGGTCATGGCCAGGAACGCCATCTGGCGTTGGCCGCCGCTGAGCTCGTTCAGATAAGCACCGCGTAGTGCCGTCAGCGATAGAAACGACAGGGCGTCGTCAATCACACGATGGTCGTGCCGAGTGAGTGTGCCACGGCTATAGGGAAAGCGGCCAAAGGCGACCAACTCCTCGACGGTCAGGCGTAGGTTGAACTCAGGCGTCTGGCGTAGCGTGGCCACCTGCCTGGCATACTCGCTGATGGGAATGCGCGTTACCTGGGAGCCGTCGAGTCGAATATCCCCCCGAGAGGGCTTAAGTAGTCTCGCGAGCATCATCAGAAGCGTCGTCTTACCCGCGCCGTTGGGGCCCACCAGGGACGTCAACTGACCTGATGGAAAGCAGAGATTGATCGCCGATAGCACCGAACGGTCGCCGTAGGTTTTATGAAGGTCTTGAACCGTGATCATGCTGCGCCTCGCGTACGCACCATCAGCGACAGGAAGTAAGCCCCACATACGAGGTTGACGAGGATGCCGACGGTGGTTGTGTAGTTGAAGAGATGTTCGACCAGCAGTTGGGCGAGGATGAAAAGGGCGATGGCGAGGGCACAACCCACCGGTAGCGTGACCCGATGACGGTAAGTGCCTGCAAGCGCATAGGCCGTATTGGCCACGAAAATGCCCATGAACGCCGTGGGGCCAAGCAGGCTGGTCGATACAGCCACCAGCGAGGCGATCAGAAAGAGCTGGTGTTGCACGCAGCGTCGATAATCGATGCCAAGTGACATGGCCTGCTCTCTGCCCAGCAAGAGCACATCTAGCATTGGGAGGCTTTTCAGTCCCACCAGACAAATCGCGGCCACGATCAGTGTGGCGTATAGCAGTTGTGTGGTGCTGGCGTTACCGAAAGCGGCTTGGCTGTAACCCATCAGAATGGAAAACTCGCCTGGACTCATTTTGAGCTGAACGAACTGTGTGAAAGTGGTAATGACCATTGTCAGTACCAGTCCTACCAGCAGCAGGAAATAGACATTGTCTCTGCCGTCTCTAAACAGCCATCGATGCAGCGTCCAGGAGTAGCCAAGCATCAGCAGGACCGAGAGTGCGGCGTTGCCATGCTCGCCGAGCACCATCAGACTGTGGGTGCCCAGCACCAGCATCAACAGGGCCTGAAACAGCAGATAGACGGCCTCATAGCCCATGATGGCAGGCGTTAATATCCGGTTACCGGTAAGGCTCTGAAACGTAATGGCGGACCAGGCGACACAAATGCCACCGATCACCATGGTGGCCAAGCGCTCAAGTCGTTTCGGTATCACATACTCGAAGTCGAAACCGGAGCGTACAAAGACAAAAGCGAGCGCAAGAGCGATCACGGCCGCCCAAACGGTGTGGCGAGCTTTGATAGTCATCACTGTGCCCTCCTGACAATCAGGATCAGAAACAGCACGCCTCCGACACAAGCCGACGTTAAGCCGATGGGCACTTCAAAGGGATAGATCAGCAGGCGTCCCGCAATGTCGCAGACCAGCAGCAGTGTTGCCCCCGACAGTGCTACGGCGGGTAGGGTGCGAGCCAGGTTATCGCCGTAGTAGAGCGCTACCAGATTGGGAACCACTAATCCGACAAAGGGGATGGCGCCCACCGCGATGACCGTGACCGAGACAGTAATGGCCACCAGCATCAGCCCAATGGCGGAGGTGACGAGATAGTTCACGCCTAAACTCGTCGCCATGTCTTCGCCCATGCCCAGCACCGTGAAGCGATGAGCGTAGACGTAGGCGAGCACAACGACCGGCAGGATTAGGTAGATGATTTCGTAATGGCCCTGGACGATCTTTGAAAAATCTCCCAGCAGCCAGCCCTGCATGCTTTGCAGGATGTTATGGCGGTAGGCGTAGAACTCGGCTAGGGCGCTTAGCACGCCGCCGTACATCAAACCGATGACGGGAACCAGTACCGTGTTGGTGAACTTGATGCGGCGAACGATAGCGATAAAGACAACATTCGCAGCGAAGCAGAAGAGCAGGGCTGCAAGCATTCGTGATCCAGCGCCAGCCGTAGGCATTAGAGACAGCGATACGAGAATGCCCAGTTTGGCGGCATCAAGCCCACCCGAGGTGGCGGGCTCCACGAACTTATTGCGCACGATATGCTGCAAAATCACACCGCAAATCGCGAGGCCCACTCCGGTCAAGGACACCGTGATCAGGCGCGGCAGTCGGCTGGCCGTCAACGTCAACCAAGCATCATCTGACAGGGTGATAAGTTGGTACCCGCTTATCTGCCGCGCGCCTGTCAGTAATGACATCCCGCACAGCAATACAAACAGGAGAGGCAGATACACGCGCATCACTGTGAGGTTTCTCCCGTTTTATCCGGGGTGATGCGCCACCCTTTGGTGGTTTGGCGTTGGTCAAGAAACGTGGCGTATCGCCCCTGCTGAGCGAGCAGTTCATCGGGCGCGCCTTGCTCAATGATGCGTCCGTCATCTAGCACGATGATCTGATCAGCCATGCTCACCGTAGAGAGTTGGTGGGCGATCACCAATAGCGTACGTTGGCCTCTCAGTCGCACCAGCGCCTGGGTAATGATGGCTTGATTTTCCGCATCCAGTGCGGCAGTCGCTTCATCCACCAGCAGAATGGGCGCATTCTTAATGAGTGCTCGGGCGATGGCGATACGCTGCCGTTCGCCGCCGGAAAGGCGGGCGCCTCCCTCGCCCACTGGTGTGTCCAATCCTTGGGGCAGGCGTTCGACGATCTCGATGACACCGGCCAGACGCACGGCGTCCATCAGGTCGGCATCGCTGGCGTCGGGATGGCCAAAGCGAATATTGTCAGCAATGCTGCCGGCAAACAGGTAGCTCTCCTGGAAGATCTGGCTGACGTGATCCGCCAGCTGGGTACTAGACATATCGCGGACGTCCACGCCGCCGACGAGCACACTACCGTGATCTGCATCGAAAAATCTCGCGACCAGGCGCGCCAGAGTGGTCTTGCCTGAACCTGACTCACCGATCAATGCGGTCATGCTACCGGGCGTGATAGATAGGCTAACCCCGTTGAGCACGTCGGGCTCATGCGGCGCATAGCGAAAGCGGACGGCTCTCAATTCGATGGAGGCATCGCGCGGTGGCTGAGGGACCGTTGGCTCGGTTAGGGGGGCAGCGTCGAAAATCGCCTGGATCTCTTCGAGTTGCCCCCTTGCACTACGCAAAATGTCGCTGTGTTGAGCGATGTCCAGCAGCGGTTCGACGAACCGGCTTACCAGTACCAGCGCAATGATGACGCTTATAATGCTCGCTGCCGTCAGTGATCCTTCCAAAAGCGTATTGATCCACAGGGTTGTGACGATCAGCAGCACGGCAAAGACTGTCTGCACTGCCCAGGCATTGAGCAGCGCCGAAAGTGCCGATAGGCAAGCCAGCCTTGTTCCCGAGCGGTGCTGTTGTTCCATGGCCTGTTCTAAGAAGCGTGTGCTGTGGTTGTTCCCACTAAAGGCGCGTAAGACTGTCTGGGCACTGGCGAACTCGACCATGCGCTGACTGGTATCAGAAAAGTGTTGCTGGAAGGCCCTGTCGGCATGCTGGGCAAGCTTGGCGGTGAGTAATAAAACCCCCAAAAGTAGCGGCAGCGCGACCAGCGCCGCAATGCCCAGCGGTGCATGCAACACCAATAGCGCGGCAAGGAGAACGATAGGCGTGACAAGCCCGCTGATCACCGGTGTAAAGACGTGAGCAGGAAGCTGGGCCACCGCCATCATACCCTGCGTGGTTACATGGCTAAGGCGCGCGGTATTTGTCGCGGTAAACCAGCCAACCGGCAGATGGATCACGTGTTCGCCAAGGCGATGGCGGCCCGACTGCAAGATGGCGACGCCGACACGGACGCCTGCCTGCTCCACGTGCCATCGCACTCCCCAACAGATTAGGATGCCGAAAAGCAGCACTACTAGCCATGTGGTGGCCACACTGAGTTGGCCAATCAGGAGGTAATAGAGAAGAGGGATAAGGGCCAAGATGGTCAGACCGCTTAGCACACCATAGACAGTGACCAGACCGAGATAGCGACGCAAGAGCGCGGTGTCTTCGCCAAGCAGTTGATTGAGCATTTTCAGCACGCTGCCACCTTCGATTCCAGTGAGTTTGTTTTCTCTTCCAGTGCCCAAAGGCGAGCATAAAGGTCATTGCTGGCCAGTAGCTGGTCGTGATTGCCTTGCTCAGCAACCGTGCCGCCATCGAGTACCAGAATATGGTCGGCGTGGATGATCGACTTTAGGTGATGCGAAATAATCACAAGCGTCCGCCCCCGGGTTAAACGCGACAGAGCCTGCTGGATGGCCAGCTCATTGCTGGCGTCAACCGCTGCTGTCGGCTCGTCCAGCACCAATAGAGGCGGATCAAGTAACATGGCGCGGGCAATACTGACGCGCTGTTGCTCGCCACCTGACAGTTGAATATCCTCGCCAACCATCGATCGATAGCCGTTAGGGAGTGCGGCGATACGTTCGTGAATATTCGCCGCGCGAGCGGCATCCTCGATTTCCTGTTGGCTGGCCGAAGGGCGGCCCAACGCAATGTTGTCTCGAATGCTGGCATGGATCAGACGCACGTCCTGCAGAACAAAACCAATCCGCTGGTAGAGCGTTGACATCTCAAGATGGCGCAGATCCACCCCGCCTAACGTAATGCGCCCATGGGTGGGGTCAAAAAAGCGCAGCATCAGGCGTGCCAGGGTGGATTTGCCTGCCCCCGAAGGGCCAACAATCGCCGTAACGCTGCCAGGTGCAAGAGTAAAGTGCAGGTTCGATAGCCCGTTTTGGGCATTGTTATAGACGTAACTGACATTTTCAAAGCGAACTTCATGATCGTTGGGGAGCTGGCACTCACTGGAGGGGATTGATGGCAATACCGGCGTTTCAAGCAGTGCCATGACGCGTTGGGCGGCGCCAACGGCACTGCCTAAGTCGTGCAGCAAGGTATGCAGCAGCAGTAACGGAGCACAGATACCGGGGGCTACTAGAATGAATGGCAACAGATCGACCGGTTCTGACCAGCCGTTGGCGACGCAAAATATGCCAACCGTGAGCGCCAGTCCCAATATCGTCACCGTTGTCACCATCGCATGAACATGTGCCATAGAAGCGACCAGAGGGCGGGTAAATTGCTCAAATGCATGGGCAAAGCTATCCACTGCTGCTTGGTAGCCACGATAGGCTTGTCCGGTCGTACCGAAGGCCTTGACGACGGGAATGCCGCAGACAAATTCATTAATGGCGTTATTCATGCGCTCAAGCTGGGCAATAAACTCACCCATATTGGCTTTGCTGGCTTGCATGAGTCGGCGCAGGAAAAGAAAGAAACCGGGAAGAGGCAGTAACGTAATAACGGCGATTTTCCAATCCAGCATGATCAGGTAGACCACCGAGATCAGTAAGGCGCCAAACGCGCGTCCTACCGCCGTGTAAAAGTGCGCGGTCAGGCTGTGCAGCGTCGCAATATCGTCTTGCATCGCCTGTTTTACGTCGCCGGATGCGCGGCTGGTAAACCAGCCAAGCGGTGCTTGGGACAAGCGTCGCATAACAGCCAAGCGTAGCTGGTAGGTGAGTTTGTTATCCGCCAGGTGCGCTACCAGCTCGCCGAGAAACATGCACCCCATGCCGACAAAGAGGCTCACGATGCTGGCTGCTACCACCCAGCCGATTTCACGCATGCTGGCGGTTGATAACTCCCAGGCGGCGCCTGGATCAGACACAAGAATCTTGGCGATATGTGCCATACCGGCAAGCGGCACCATCGTTAATATCGTGCCGATGCCCGCCAGCATTGCCGCGGCAAAAAGCCGTGTGCGTATAGGGGCCAACACTTGGCTGATGGGGCTCTTACCTTGGGATCTCGATGTATCGTGCGTGCTCATGAAGCGTTATGACTCGGCCATAGGGGATTATCGAACCTGCATAGCAGTAGTTTGTAACGAGAATTAGTCGCGTTTAAATAGGCTAATAGATAATTAGTTTCATGGCAATAAACTAATTAATATAATTGCATGCCAATCAACTAATTGACCCTAAAGTGAGTGAGTGGCTAGATAAGGAACGTCAGCGATTAAGGATGCAATATGACCACGCAACAGCCAGTTAAAGCACGCGGGCGGCCGCCTACCATCACGCTTGAGCGTATTGCGAATGCGGGTATCGAAATCGGCCTACCCAACATCACCTTTGTCGGGGTGGCCAGCGCGCTAGGCATCAGCCATATGGCGCTTTATAAGCATGTGCCCAATTTAAAGGCGCTGAAATGCTTAGTGGCCGAAGAAATATTTCAACGTTGGAATATTCCACGAGCTTCCAATGATGCGCCCGGGGAATTGAAAGAGTATCTATCCACTTTTGCCGCATCGATAAGCGAGTTTGTCAAAGCTCACCCAGGATTAACGCCCTATGTGATCCGTCGCTTGGCTGCCACTCAGCCCATGATTGAAAAAATTCGTGCACATCAAAACCATATTGCTGAGGTTTATGATATCTCCCAGGAGCAAGCTCGCTGGCTTCTGGCGACTATAGCTTTTCAATGCTTTTCCGTCGCCGATACGATTTATTCGGTAGTGGGGAAAGAGCCTGTCGAGGGGGCGAGCCGCGGCCTGGAGGAGGCCGAAATGGAGGCGGAATTAGAGGAAGGTATGCGAGCGCTTATTACTGGTGCGCTAGTAATACTGAACGAGCGCTCACGTGGATAGGGCCTTTATAAAAGCGTGCGTCTTCGTCGTTGCAAGTGGCGCCCTGGTCTGGCGTTTAGCCTTTCAAAACAATGAAGGCGGCTCCATCGGCGCCTGCCGCGCCCGGCGGCGCTTCAGCATTTGGGTAATCAGCCCGTAGCGCGGCCCGCCCAAAAAGGCCAGTATCAGAAATACGCCGGTCATTACCGCCATCATGCCACCGATGGAGACGTTGAAATGCACCGCGAGGAAATAGCCGGAAATGCTCGAGGCGATCGAGATCAGCGCGCCGAAAATGAACATCATCCACAGGCGGTCAGTCAGCAAATAGGCGGCGGAGGCGGGAACAATGGCAAAGGCGATGAACAGCACCGCCCCCACGGCGTCGAAGGCCGCCACGGCGGTGGAGCTGGTCAGCATCAAAAGTACATAGAACAGGATCGTCGGCATGAAGCCAAAGGTTTTGGCCAGCGCGGGATCGAAGGTGGCGAGCTTCAGCTCTTTATAGAAGAGCCCGATAAACGCGTAGTTGAGCAGCGTCATTACGCTCATCGAGACCAGCGCCTGGGGAATCGGCAGGCCGAAAAGCTCGACGGTATCCAGCCAGACAAACCCGATTTCACCCAACAGCACGGTGTGGGTGTCGATATGCACGTCGTGGGCGTAGATATTGAGTAGTAACACGCCAATGGAGAAGAGTGCTGGGAACACCAGTCCGATGGCGGCGTCCTGCTTCACCCGCTTGGTATTGGCCAGCGCCTCGGTGAGAAATACTGTCAAAAGCCCGGTCAGCGCGGCGCCGATGAGCTGCACCGGCCCGCTCTGCTGCTTGGTCAGTATCCAGACGATCACGATGCCGAACACGATCGAATGGCTGATGGCATCCGACAGCATGCTGTTGCCGCGCAGCACCAAAAACGTGCCCACCGCTGATGAGGCGATACCCACCATGGCGCCGACCAGAATGATGGGAAGCGCGGTACTGTTGAGAAGCTCTGCGATCATGGCGCGACCTCCTCGAACGTGGCGACCACCTGGCGCGCTTTTGCCTGCCCTGTTGTCGTCAGCCCCCAGTCCGCTTCACCTTGTGAGCGGGTCAGGTAGCCTTGGCGTTTTAACAGGGCAAGGGTGAGCCGTGCGCTCAGCGATAAACGCCGTGATGCAGGCCGGGCCGGGTGTTTATATAGCGTGTAGAGAAGCTGGCGTTTTTGAAGCTCGGCTTTCTGGAGGTAGTGTTTCATGATGCCCCATAAAAGCCCGCGCCCTGGCGCCAGCGCCAGCGACAGCAGCACGATGGCCGTGGCGGTTAGTACGATCAGCGGGCCGGTAGCAAGCCCGCGCGACAGCGTGCTGATCGTCGCGCCGGAGACTCCGCTGACGATACCCACGCCCGCCGCGATGGCAAGCATGGTGCCCAGGTGGCGGCTCCACTGGCGCGCGGCCGCCGCCGGGGCAACGATCATCGCCGCCATCAAAATGACGCCGACCATCTGCAAGCCGACCACCACCGCCAGTGCGACCATGGCGGTCAGTGTCGCCTCGATGGCCGTGGCGGGCATGCCAAGCGTTCGGGCGTACTCGGCGTCGAACGTGACCAGCTTGGCCTGCTTCCAGAAGGCGGCGAGCAGCGAAAGCGTTACCAGCGTCACGCCACCCATCACCCACAGATCCGAGCGCAGCGTGGCGGCGGCCTGGCCGAATAAAAAGGCCTCAAGCCCGCCCTGGGCGGCGTTGCTGGTGCCTTGAATGTAGGTGAGCAGCACGATACCAACGGCAAAGAAGAGGCTCAGGCAAACGCCTAGCCCCGCATCGGTTTTCAGGCGGCTTTTGCGGGTGAGCAGCAGCATGATCAGCGCGGCAAGAGAGCCGGTAGCAAGCGAGCCGATCATGATGCCGCCAATATCGCGGCTGCCGGTAATGATGAAGCTCAGGCATATTCCCGGAAGAGCCGCGTGGGAGATGGCGTCGCCCAGCAGGCTTTGACGGCGCAGCACCGCAAAGCAGCCCAAGGGGCCGCTGATCAGGCCCAGAAGCGAGGCGCCGATCACCACGTTTTGAAAGGTATAATCCGATAGAAGTTCGAGCCACTGCATGGGTCAGGTCACTTTTGAGGCGGGAAACGTTAATGACTCGTGGTCACCCAGCAGCGCGATCTGGCCGCCGTAGGCCTGGCGGAGGTTGTCGATCTTGAAAACGTCTTTGGCGTCGCCACTGGCAATCACGCGCACGTTCAGTAGCAATAGCCAGTCGAAGTAGGTACCGACAGTTTGCAGATCGTGGTGGACGACGATAAGCGTCTTTCCCGCATCACGCAGGCGGCGCAGTATATCGATGATCGCCCGTTCGGTGGTGGCATCGACCCCGGCCATGGGTTCGTCCAGAAAGTAAACGTCGGCCTGTTGCACCAGTGCGCGGGCCAGAAACACGCGTTGTTGCTGGCCGCCGGAAAGCTGGCTGATCTGGCGGTGGGCAAGCTCGCTCATGCTGACCATGTCGAGCGCGTCCATCGCCTCTTTACGTTCTCGGCGCCCGGGGCGCTTGAACCAGCCAAGGCGCCCGTAAAGGCCCATGGTCACCACATCGAGCGCGGTGGTGGGAAAGTCCCAATCCACGCTCGAGCGCTGGGGCACGTAGCCCACTCGCTTGCGCTGGGCGGCATAAGGCTTGCCGTGCACCAGCACCTCGCCGGAAAGCGATGGCACCAGCCCTAAAAGGCTTTTGATCAGCGTGCTTTTGCCTGCGCCGTTGGGGCCGACAATTCCCGCCATCACGCCCGCCGGGATATCGAGATTGATATCCCAAAGCACGGGCTGGTTGTGATAGCTCACGGTCAAATTGTTGATGCTGAGAGCGGGCTCGGCACTTGCAGATGTTACCATCGAGAGTATGCCCTTTTATCCCTGTTGGTCGAGCTGCCACTCGCTTGCCCAGTCGTTGAGCTCATCGGGCAGTGGGGAAAGTGTGCCGCCGAGTGCGTTAACGATATGCTGGGTATTACGGTAGATCATACCCATATAGGTGCCGTCGACGGTACCGTCATCGCCCATGGCGTCGGAATAAAGCTCGCCGCCAACCACAACGTCATGGCCACGCTGCTTGGCCGCGTCGATCACCGCCTGGACGGTGCGCGGATTGATGGTGCTTTCAACGAACACCGCCGGTACGTCGCGCTCTACCACACTCGTCGCCATGTTGCGGATATCGGCAATGCCGGTTTCGGTTTCGGTGCTGATGCCTTGAATACCTTCAACGTCGATATCGTAGGCGCGCCCATAGTAGCTAAACGCATCGTGGGCGGTCACCAGCACGCGCTGACTCTCGGGAATGGTCGCGATACTCTCCTTGACCCACTTGTGGAGCGCCAACAGTTCGGTCTGGTATCGTTCGGTGTTGGCCTCAATAGTATCCGCGCAGTCGGGGCGCGCTTCAATAAAGGTATCGCTTAGCGTCGGCAGCGTTTGCGCCCAAAGCGAAACATCCATCCACAGGTGCGGATCGATGCCGTAGATATCCTGCGCGGTAATCAGCGATGAAGGGTCGATCGAAGAGGGCGCGACAGCAAGCGTCGGGGTGCGCGAAGAGAAATTTTCCAGCACCGAACCCAGCTGGCCTTCCAGGGCGTAGCCCGAGTAAAGAATCTGTTCGGCGCCGCGCAACAGCGAAACATCGCTGGCGCTGGCCTGGAAAAGATGCGGGTCGATCCCGGGGCCCATCATGGCCTGGACGCTAACGCATTCGCCGCCTACCTCCTGTGCCACATCGGCAATCATGCCAATGGTTGCCACCACGTTGAGGGGCGTTTCATCAGCCGCTGCCAAGGTACTGAAAGGCAGCATTCCCAATAGAATCACAGCATGTTTTGTTGCCATTATTAAGCTCCAGACTCGACATGAGGTAGATAGTAGACGAAGCAGTGTTACTCCGTGTAATCATTTTGCGCTGTGGAAACAAGTATAGCCTCGGCTAAGTTTGTGGCGCAAATAATTTAATGTCAAGCGGATAAACGTGCTGAGGTAGACTGAAATAGGCATGAGTTTATGAGGCAATAAGCGCAAATGCGCTATTAATGTATCGCTTTAGTTGGCCAAGGCATCAACGGGTCTTGCGCTGGCATCGTTCGATACTTGAAGGCATACCGATAGTGGCTATTCTGTGGCGCGTGTGAGTAGCGGGAAAGATAGAGCGAGAGGCGTAAATTGAGATTTAGATAAACCTGAGCTTCTGGCCCCAAGGGGGCCAGAAAGAGGGAGTGATAGAAACTGAGGTGTTACCTTGGCTGGTTAACCAGCCTCCGCTCCTGGAGCGGGCGCACAATCAGCCAATCAAGCAGCAGCATGACGATCAACGACGCGCCTACCAGCGGGAAAATCAATCCGCCTATCGCCAGAATGGCAATCAGACCCCGGAAAACGCGTTTGTCTGCCGGTAGTGGCGGTACGCCCATTGCGCGTGAGGGGCGGCGCTTCCACCACATTACTGCGGCCGATACCGCCAGCAGGATAATCGCCACGCACACGGTCAAAAAGAGCAGTTGGTTGGCCAGACCAAACTGCTGGCCCATATGCACGTTGATACCAAATTCCAACCAGCGACCCAGGGGCCCGTAATCGGAGTAGCTCATGTCGATCAAGCGCTCGCCGCTGTACTGATCAAGATGCACCACGCGCTGTTGGCTAAGGTCATTAGGATAGACTGATCCGGTGTACACGCCGGTCTCTGTGGTGGGCAGGCTGACCGCATAGCCATGATGCAATCCCAGCTCATCGAAGATGGCGACAGCGCCGTCAAGGCCAATGCTCGTTGCCTGGCCTGGTCCCTGTGTGGATTCTGGAATTTGTGCCTGTTCGAGTGACCAGTTTGTCGGGCTTTGCGCGTTTAAACGCGCTTCCGACATGGGCACTTCAACGCGCACACCAGAGGGGTAGCCGAAATTGTTACCGTTAGCCCACTGATTAACCTGCGCGCCCCACACGCCCGACCAAGGCATTCCGGTGATCGCCAGAAAGACGATAAACCCACCGACAAAAATACCCAGCACGGCATGCAGATCACGCCAGAACACGCGGCTTTTTGGCTTGCCGCGCACGCTAATCACGCCGCCTTTGCCTTTACGCCGTGGCCACCAGAGGTAAATGCCGGTGAGCACTAGCAGGGTTGCCCAGCCGCCGGCTATTTCAATCAGTTTGCGCGCTGTAGGTCCAAAGTATTTCAAACTGTGCAGATAGCGAACGGTCCACATCACCGTGCCGCGGTCATCCAGCGCCCCCAGCACATTGGCAGTATACGGATTGACGTAAACGGCTAACCGCTCGCCCGAGGCAGTATTCACTGTGATCTCCGCCGAGCTTTTCGGCGTGGCGGGGTCGGTGAATTTTACGGCAGTGCCAGGGTGAGCCGTAAGGGCTGCGCTTACCAGCGTAGAGGGAGGGAGCGTCGCCTCTTGAACGGCTACGCGCTTCACATCAGCGTGTATGAGTGCATCCAGTTCGTCCTTGAAAAGATAAAGGCCCCCAGTAATTGCCAGGGTGATCATGAACGGCAGAACCAAAAGGCCGGCGTAAAAGTGCCAGCGCCAAACGGCGCGATACAGGTCGAAGGTCTTGCGTTTACCTTCTTGTGGGGGTGACGTGGTCGACATGAAGTCTCTCCAGACCACCAGGCATCTAGCCTGGTGGTTTTAAGCGGTAAGGGTAAACAGGTGCTCTACTGAGCACCTGAATGAATCAGAAGCTGAAGTCGGCCCGTGCCCACACCATGCGGCCAGGCTCATTAATGCCGCGATCCAAATCAGCGGGATAGCCAAAGGCTGCATTACCCGCCAGATTCAAGTGTTCGGTGTAGGTGGTATCGAAAACGTTATCCACCCCCACACTTAGCGTTAGGTGGTTGCTTGCTTGATAGGCACCGTTAAGCGAGAACACCCCGAAGCCTGACGACGATTCCAGATCCTGGCCGACGACATTGCCTTTTTCGAGCGCAATACGGTTTTGTGCCGCAACACCACGCCATAGGCCACCCACAGAGTAGTCATCGTGTGCATAGGTCAGGCCGACCTTGGCTTCCAGCGGTGGGATCTGTGGTAATGCCTCATCGTCGTTGGCATTTCGCCCCCAGGCATAGGCCAGCGAGGCATTGCTTACCCAGTTGTCGGTTAGTTGATAGCTAGCGCCCACTTCGGCACCCGCAATCTGAGCATCAATGTTATCGATCTGAGTACCGCCCATGCCCGCGGTGTTGTAATCAAACAAGATGAAATCGTTAACGTATCCTGCATACCCGGACACCCATGCGCTTAAGCGCTGGTCGTTATACTGCGCGCCTATATCCAACTGGGTGGTTTTTTCGGGTTGAACACCGTCAAAGGCATTCAAACTACCGGCCGGGCCTGCCTGACTAGAGCTCAATTCCCAGTAATCGGGAAAGCGCTCCACATGCCCGACCCCGGCATACCAGGTGACCGGTGCTGAGGCTAAATCCTGCTCATAGCGGATAAAAGCGCTGGGCAGAGTGTCGCGGCGGGTGAGGCCTGTGGTAGCTGTGTCCAGGCTTTCGTCACTGACGCGGTAGCGGTCTACGCGGGCGCCGCCAATAAGACGGTCACGTTCATCGATAAAACGGGTGACTTCGCTGAAGGCGCCAAACTGGGTCTGCTCGTAGTCGGGCTGCCAGTGTTCGCCATCCAGATTGCGATGTACCTGATGCTCGACATCGACACCGGCCGTCCACGTGGTGTTTTCCCACTCCCACGTTGATGCGACGCGCGCGCTGCGGGTGCGACGGTCTAGCCGCATGGCCATGCCGTCACTCATGTCCATACCGCCATCCATATCCATGCCGCTGCCCATGTCCATGCCGCCGCCCATGTCCATGCCACCACCCATGTCCATGCCGCTGCCCATGTCCATGCCACCACCCATGTCCATGCTGCCCGGTGAGCGCAGCGTGAAGTTATCCATAATATGGTCGGCATAGGCATAGTTGGCCTGCATTTCCAGACGTTTCCAGTGTTCACCTAAATTCTCGCGCTGAAAACGGATGCCCACGGTTTCGCGCAGAAATTTGCTGCCATCCATACCTCGCCCGGCATAGCGCGCTTCGCCGTTTCCTCGGCCTGCGGTGACTTCAAGCCAGGTATCGTTGTCGGGTGTCCATCCAAGCGCTATGTCACCGTTCCACTTATCCCATAACGAGGGCACGGCGTTGCCATCGCCATCCTGATAGTCATTAGCTTCGGATTGATTGCCGGTAATGCGCAGGTAGCCGTCTTTATTGCCTAAAGCGGCATCAATGCGGCGATCAAAGCGCCCATAGGTACCCAGCATGACGCTGCCATCCACTCGCACACCGGCTTCATCGAACTCCTCCGGGCCGCGGTCAAAGCGCACCGTTGCCGCTGAAGCGCCGGGGCCCCACAGAACGGACTGCGGCCCTTTGGTGACGGTGAGGCTGTCGTAATTTTCAGGTGAGATATAAGACGTAGGCGCATCCATTCTTGCCGGGCAGGCGCCTAGCATTTGGCTGCCATTGGTCAGCACGCGAAGACGTGAGCCAAACATGCCACGGAACACCGGATCACCGTTGGTGCCACCGTTACGAATGGCAGAGAACCCGGGGATGGTCTGAAGGTAGTCGGCGCCGTCGCTGGCAGGGGCCGGTTGCCGCGGTATACGCGGGTCGGTTTCCACCGTGAGCGGTGAGCTTAGCGGTACAGCGGTCACGACCATCGTGTTTAACGCATGATGATGCTCGTGGTGAGCGGCAGGCGCCTGTGCCCATACGCCTTGAGCAACAACGCTCGATGCGGCAGCGACGCTTAATGTCAGTACGTGTCGTTGAAAACGGTTTTTTAAGCGGGCAGGCGTAACGACGCCATGCCCAATAGTTAGATGCGGCATGATGATCCCTTTTTTTGGTGTAGACAGCCGCCAGCCAGAAGCAAACTTCAGGCTAAAAAGGCTGACGATGTGGCGTTATACGATCCGAAAAAAGGGCGGGGCGCGCGTTAGCGCGTGGGGGTAGTTATCACAGGACTTTATAGCCTGTGTCGGTTGCGTCAGCAGCTGGTCATGCGTAATAAACGCTTGCAAGCTGATCGGAGGGAGAGAGGTATGCGCCGTTGGAAACTGTTGCCAGATGGCACAGTAACCACATTGGTGGAACCAGTTGAATATCGGTTCTACTTCTTCAGCATGGCCCGCATGATGATGGTGGCTTGCTTGAGGGGCAGTATGTTGATGATGACCGCCGCCTTGATGGCTAGAGTGATGACTAGCTTCGTGATGCGCGTGATGTTGCCCATCGGACTGATACTGTGAAATCAGCGGCCCAACTAACAGCAGCTGCATCGCCACAAACGCCATACAAAGCGCAATGCGATACCAGAGCTTGTTTGCTGAGCATTGTAACTGCACGAAGCCATCTACCTTGGTGGGCAACAGACAAGCTGTTGACGGAGGATGGCCCAATAGTATCGGAAAGTTCCCAAATAAGAAGTGTTGGGCGTGTGGTCTTTTGCCACACAAGGGGCGGTTAACTACTTGTTATTTTTGGTGCGGCCGACCCTTTTAATGATCTTTTTTGGTGCAAAAAGCCGTTAGTGCTGATGGGTTATGACGGCTAAAACTTTGCAGCGATAGTAAAAGTCCACTTTTCCCCATTTTGGCGCATTCCTTGCATTTGAAAGGCTATGACCTATTCAAAAGGATGCGACTGTCTTCCATGACCTTGCGCGAACTCGCCCCACCGCTTGCGGGCTCCGGCCACCGCTTTGACCAGGAACGCCACTGGGCGGCCTCACTGGCGCTGCGTTTTGCCAAGCGCGATGGCGCCACGCGGTTAATCCAGGCACGCCACCAAGGGCCACTTCGGGTCCAGCGGCCGTTTTATCCTGAAGGCAGCCAGGAGGCGTGCCATATCTACGTACTGCACCCACCCGGCGGATTGGTCAGCGGCGACGCGCTCACCATCAAGGCTCACGTCGAGCAGGGCGCACATGCCCTGTTGACCACCCCGGCGGCGAATAAGCTTTATAAGGCCGATAGCCAAGGCGTGGCCTGGAGCCAGCGCACTGAACTTGAGGTCGCCGATGGCGCAACGCTTGAGTGGCTACCTCAGGAAACCATTGCCTTTGATGGCTCTAAAGGCGAACAGCGTACCCATATTGATCTTCACGGCAGTGCTCGCTGTTTAGGCTGGGAAGTCATGGCCTTGGGCCGCCCGGCGAGCGAGTTGCCATACTTATCAGGACGCATTGAGCAGTATTTTCGTTTGACGCTGGATGGCAAGCCGCTGTGGCTAGAACGCCAGCCGTTAGACCCGTTACACCCGCGCTTTATGGGGCGCTGGGGGCAGGGCGGCGCTACGGTGCAGGCCACGCTTTGGGCGGTGGGAATGAGTGATGCGCCAGCGGCGATTGAGGAGCTGCGTAATGCCCTGCCGGATAACCCACGCTGGGCGGTAACGGTGCGCCAGGACGTTTTATTGCTGCGCTATCTGGGTGACTCACGAAATGAAGCCTGGGCGCTGTGCGAACAGGCCTGGCAATTGCTGCGCCCGCGCTGGATTGAGCGCGAGGCCCATATTCCACGTATTTGGTTAACTTAATCGATTCTGATGGAGGCGCCCTATGGAATTAACCCCAAGAGATAAAGACAAGCTGCTGCTGTTTTCCGCCGCCCAGCTTGCCGAGCGGCGCAAAGCGCGAGGGTTGAAGCTTAGGCTTTGTACGAAAAGTTGGCTCGCAAGCAACGCTCTATGCAGGCTACGCATACCATCGCTCTGAAACTGCTCGCTAATTTTTCGTAGCGCGTTGCAAATCGACGTAACTCTTTAAGCCATCCAAAGCAGCGTTCTACCGCGTTTCTCTGGCGGTATCTGTGCTGATCAAAACGCCTCGGCAAACCAGGGCGTGTCTTGCGATGCATTTGACGTTGCGCAATAACGGGTTTTATACCGTGCCTGTCACAGTAACGGCGCAGTTCATCACTGTCATATCCTTTATCAGCGACCACGTAGCGGCTACGTTTGCGAGGCCTTCCAACACGGCCTGGTAGATAAACACTCTCCAGCGTCGAGATGAAATGTCGAGAATCAGCCTGCTGTCCTGGAGACAGGGTAAATGCCAGCGGCCAACCATGGGAATCACATACCAGGTGGATTTTTGTCGTTAAACCACCACGACTACGCCCCAATGCGTGATCTACCGGTTCTTCTGAGCCCCCTTTTTGCCGCCTCCTGCGGCAGCGCGGGTGGCACGTATCGAGGTCGAATCAATCATCCACGTATCCAGATCCATCAGTCCATCTTCACGCAGCCTGAGCTGTAAGCGAGAAAGGATAGCTTCAAACGTGCCATCATCCCGCCATTTTCGAAAGCGCTCATAGGCAGTTGACCAGGGACCATACCGCTCGGGTAGATCTCGCCATTTGGCACCAGAACAGAGCACCCAGAAAATACCATTGAGGACCTGCCGGTCATCCCGCCGGGGCCTGCCCATCACCTGAGTTGGCGACACAATATCTGTAATCTGCGCCCAGTTCTCATTGGATATCTCGTACCGGCCAACCATAATTCATTTCCCCCTATGCTTCTATTGCATGGGAAAACTTAGCAGATATCACTTTTCGTACAAAACCTAACTATCCCGAAGCGGTCGCGCTGATCAGTTTCGAGATTATCGAAGGTGCTCGGGACGGTCGCAGTGTGGCGGATTTGATGAGCTACGGGCGCGAGATTCTGAGCCGTGATGACGTGATGGAAGGCGTGGCCGAGATGGTCGACGAAGTCCAGGTCGAAGCCACTTTTCCGGATGGTACCAAGCTCGTGACGGTTCACACGCCTATTGTGTGAGGGGTGAGGAGTGAATGGTTAGGGGTAAGCGGTATTACTCCTCACATCTTACTCCTCACAACAAAACAAGGAGTAAGTAGATGATTCCCGGTGAGTATCAGTTAAAAGAAGATGATATTGAGCTATGCGTGGGGCGTGAGCGCATCACGGTGGACGTGGCGAACACCGGTGACCGGCCGATTCAGCTCGGCTCCCACTACCACTTTGCTGAGGCCAATCCCGCGCTGGTGTTTGATCGCGACAAGACCCGCGGTTTTCGCCTCGATGTGGCCGCAGGCACAGCAATCCGCTTTGAACCTGGCCAGACCCGTGAAGTCACGCTGATTCCGTTTGTGGGTAAGCGAGAGATCTACGGCTTTCGTGGCGAGGTGATGGGACCGCTGGACGGAGATAAACAATGAAACCGGGTAACAAGATTAGTCGGCAGGCCTACGCCGATATGTACGGCCCCACGGTAGGCGACCGGGTGCGCCTGGGCGATACCGAGCTGTGGATTGAGGTCGAAAAAGACGCCACCCACTATGGCGACGAGGTCAAATTCGGCGGCGGCAAGGTGATCCGCGATGGCATGGGTCAGAGCCAACGTAACGATGAAACCGTCATGGACACCGTCATCACTAACGCGCTGATTCTCGATTGGTGGGGCATCGTCAAAGCCGATGTGGGGCTACAGAACGGACGTATTGCTGCGATTGGCAAAGCGGGCAACCCAGACGTGCAGCCCGATGTGGATATCGTGATTGGCCCCGGTACGGAAATTATCTCGGGCGAAGGCAAGATCCTGACCGCGGGCGGCATCGACGCGCATATCCACTTTATCTGCCCCCAGCAGGTAGACGAAGCGCTGATGAGCGGTGTCACTACCATGCTGGGCGGCGGCACCGGCCCGGCCACCGGGTCGAATGCCACCACCTGTACGCCGGGCGCGTGGCACATTGGCAAAATGCTTCAGGCGGTGGATGACCTGCCCATGAATATCGGCCTGCTTAAAGGTAATGCCAGCCTGCCGGAAGCCTTGGAGGCCCAGCTGGAAGCGGGCGCCATGGGCCTCAAGCTTCACGAAGACTGGGGCACAACGCCCGCATCAATTGATACCTGCCTGAGCGTGGCCGAGCGCTATGACGTGCAGATCGCCATTCACACCGATACGCTTAACGAATCGGGCTTTGTGGAAGATACTTTGGCGGCGTTTAAAGAGCGTGGCATTCACACCTACCACACTGAAGGCGCGGGCGGCGGACACGCGCCGGATATCCTCACTGCGTGTTCCAAAGAGTACGTACTGCCGTCATCGACTAACCCCACGCGGCCCTACACGGTGAACACCATTGATGAGCATCTGGATATGCTCATGGTTTGCCACCACCTGGACCCCAACATTCCCGAAGACGTGGCGTTTGCCGACTCACGCATTCGCCGTGAAACCATTGCTGCCGAAGATATCCTGCACGATTTGGGCGTGATCTCAATGATCGCCTCCGACTCTCAAGCCATGGGGCGGGTAGGCGAGGTGGTCTGCCGCACATGGCAAACCGCGCACAAAATGAAAGTACAGCGTGGCTTGCTGCCTGAAGATGAAGCGCTTGGTGCCGATAATCTGCGTGCCAAGCGCTATATCGCCAAGTACACCATCAACCCGGCGATCACCCACGGTATCGCTCACGAGGTGGGCTCTATTGAGGTAGGCAAGCTTGCCGATCTGGTGCTCTGGAAACCGGCTTTCTTCGGCGTTAAGCCGTCGCTGATTTTAAAAGGCGGCATGATCGCGGCAGCACCCATGGGCGACCCTAACGCTTCAATCCCCACGCCCCAGCCGGTTCATTATCGACGCATGTTCGGCGCTTTTGGCCGCGCGGCCAGCCAGACCCGGCTCAATTTTGTCAGCCAGGCGGCGATTGATGCAGGCCTCAAGGAGCGCTTGGGGCTTCAGAGCACGCTTGCCGCGTGCAAGAACGTACGCGGGGTGCGTAAGAAGGATATGAAGCTCAACGATGCCTGCCCCGAGCTGACCGTGGATCCGCAGACTTATGAAGTGCGCTGCGATGGCGAGCTGTTAACCTGCGAGCCCGCCACAGAGCTGCCGTTGGCTCAGCGTTATCATTTGTTCTAGATGCAACCCCGGCAGCGCTGCGCACTGCATCGCTAGCTGAAGCTACTCCTACAGGGGGGCATGCACTTTAACCGGTAGGAGCTGAGTTCCACTCGGCGATGGCGGCGCAGCCGCCCTTGGGTGACGGGGCGCGGTGCATGGTGTTAGCCACCAGCCTTGGCAGCGCTGCGCACTGCATCGCTAGCTGAAGCTACTCCTACAGGGGATGCATGCACTTTAACCGGTAGGAGCTGAGTTCACTCGGCGATGGCGGCGCAGCCGCCCTTGGTTGGCATGGCGCGGTACATGGTGTTAGCCACCAACCCGGCAGCGCTGCGCACTGCATCGCTAGCTGGAGCTGCTCCTGCAGGGCGTAGGCTGATTGGAAAGGTTCAATGTATTGGGCGATTAAGAGGTTAATGATGCTGAAACTGATAGAACGTTTAGGCCCGGTGGATGAAAGCGCAGCCAGCGATACGCTCACACTTCCCTTTGAACTGCGCATCCGTGGGCGCCTAAAAGCCGAAAGCGACAATGGCCAGGCGCTGGGGCTATTTTTAGACCGTGGCCCCGTACTGCGCAGTGGTGAAGGGTTAAAAGCGGAAAGCGGCGAGGTCATTCGCGTATGCGCCGCCATTGAACCGGTAGTGACCGCACGAGTAAGTGCTGGCTTACCCCTGGCGCGGTTGGCCTACCACTTGGGCAACCGTCATGTGCAGTTGGCGCTGGGCGAAGACGAGCGCGGCGGCTGGGTACGCTTTCCGCCCGATCACGTGCTGGAGGAGCTGGCTGAACTGCTGGGCGCAACGCTTGAACGTCACGCGGCCACGTTTGATCCAGAGCCGGGCGCCTATAACCAGGTGGGTGGACATGGTCATTCACACAGGCACTCGCATGCTCACGACCACGACCACGACCACGACCACGACCACGACCACAGCCATCACCATGCCCACTGAATCCGCAGCGTTGGGCAGCCAGCCTGATCTAGCCCTGCTCGGGCTGATGCAGCTAGTCAGCCCGGCACTGCCCATCGGGGCCTTTGCGTTTTCTCAAGGGCTGGAAAGTGCCTTTGAACTTGGCTGGGTTCACGATGAGCAGACGTTGGCCGAGTGGCTTTCCGGCGTGCTGGAAGATGGCCTG
Organism: Halomonas citrativorans; assembly: GCF_900163645.1. Taxonomy (GTDB): domain Bacteria; phylum Pseudomonadota; class Gammaproteobacteria; order Pseudomonadales; family Halomonadaceae; genus Vreelandella; species Vreelandella citrativorans. The sequence goes on from NZ_FUKM01000057.1 coordinate 296,043, forward strand.
ACCCGCTGTGAACTACCGGTAATTGTCCGCTTATATACGGCGTTTACGCAGCACGACAGCGCGGCGATTGCCCAGTGGGATGGTTGGCTGAGTGCCACGCGGGAAACCGCCGAGCTTGCCGCTGAAGACAGTCGCTTGGGAGCCTCTCTCAAGCGGCTGTTGGGTAGCCTTGGCCTGCTACCCAGTGAGGGCTTACTACCGTCCTTGTTACCGGTTCAGCCGGGCTATGTCACGCTGTTTGCGTTTACCGCCCATGCGCGAGGCGTAAGCATTCGTCAGGCGCTGATCGGGTTTGCCTGGGCATGGCTTGAAAACCAGCTGGCGGTGGCCTGTAAAGCGCTACCTCTTGGGCATACGGCCGCTCAGCGGATTATCGAACAGCTGCGATCGCCGCTGGTTAGCGCGGTAGATGAAGCATTAACGCTCGACGATCACGACCTTGGCCCCATATTGCCGGGGCTGGCGCTAGCCAGTGCCCTACACGAAACTCAATATTCACGCCTATTTAGAAGTTAGGAGATACTTACCATGACTCACTGTTTACGTATTGGTGTGGGCGGCCCCGTTGGTTCGGGTAAAACGGCGCTACTCAAGCAGCTCTGTCTGGCGCTGCGCGACTATTACGATATCGCGGTGGTGACGAACGATATTTATACCCGCGAAGACGCTGACTTTCTGCTTAAGCATGACGCCTTGGCCGCTGATCGCATTCTGGGCGTCGAAACCGGGGGGTGTCCGCATACGGCGATTCGTGAAGACGCCTCGATGAACCTGGCGGCTATCGATGAATTACAGGCGCGCCATCCTAAGCTTGAGCTGGTATTGGTAGAGTCTGGGGGAGATAACCTTTCTGCGACGTTTAGTCCCGAGCTTTCTGACCTCACGCTTTATGTGATTGATGTCTCGGCGGGAGACAAAATTCCGCGTAAGGGTGGGCCGGGGATTACCAAGTCGGATCTACTAATTATCAACAAGATCGATATCGCCGAGCAGGTGCACGCGTCGTTAGAGGTAATGGAGCGTGATTCAAAGAAAATGCGCGGCGAGCGGCCCTTTGTATTTACCAACCTTTACGATGGCGTAGGGCTTGAAGAGATTGTTCGCTTTATTCTTGATAAAGGAATGCTGGATGAGCGGCGCCCTCAGGCAGCGCTGGCGTAGTGGTTGAAACGCTGTCTTTGAACGTTCGCTGTTGAAAATCCGCTGCGGGACAGCCGCTATTGAGACATGGCTGCCAAAGTAACGTGACGTTAAAAAGTAAAATGCAGTGCAATAAAAAGCTGCCATGACCAGGCGGTACAAGGTCATGGCAGCTAAACTGTAGGTCGGCATCTTTGCCAAAAACGGGCCATCCTTGGCCACCACATCCACACAGTGCACCTTATGCTCGGTAAACACCTTAACTTGGGTTATGGAAACAGGTTTATATTCTAAAATAGCAACTAGTAGACTCGAAATGTCCGATTTTTAACGGAAATAATGATTTTTATTAACTTTTGCTAAAACCATTGAGCTTCTCGTGTAAGTCGCTGTGGCAAGACTAAAAGCTAATGTTATTGAGCTTTTATTGTGATGTGCTAACGAGAGACTTGCTGTTCTGATAGCCGGGTAGCCAGCAGTGTTGCAGCGCGGCGTGCCAAGGGGGAAAACTCCACGCTCTCAAGTGCCAGGCTGGCAACAAGGCGCTGCTTCATTGAGCGTGCCCAAAAGGTTTCCAGGTGACGGCAGATAGCCGCTGCTGCTGCCTCTTCATCACGACCGCTGCCCAGGTTGGTGGCGATCTGGTTAGTCATACGGACCAAATTGGCATCGTTGTTGTTTGACATAGGGTCTCTCCTCAACGCGGTAAAGGGCTCAGCCCTTGGCAGTGACAGGGCGGTGATAAATTACATGACGGCCTGGGCGTGCAAAACCGGCTAACAGAAGACCTGCTGCCTGCGCCTGTTCAACGGCCAGGGCGGTAGCTGCCGAGACGGCAACCAGCGCGCCGATCCCCACGCTTGCGCACTTGTGTACCATTTCATAGCTGGCTCGGCTGGAAACTAGTACAAAGCCCTCCTGGAGTGGTACGTCATCGCGTGCCAGCGAACCGATCAGTTTATCCAGTGCGTTGTGACGACCCACGTCTTCACGCACTCTTTGTATACGCCCCTGCAGATCACACCAGGCCGCGCCATGCACGGCGCCTGTTGCTTCCTTTAGAGGCTGATGGTCATCTAGCGTACAAAGCGCATGCTGAATGGCTGTGTCGTCAAGGTGTGGTGCACTCACCGTAGGGATGGGCCGAATGGCCTGCTCCAGGGCTTCTGTACCGCACAGCCCACAGCCGGTACGCCCGGTTGTGCTACGGCGGCGTTGTTTAAGCTCGGCCAGCCGCTGGCTGGCAATGCTTAGGTGAACCGCCAGGCCTTGAGCCTCTTCATGAAGCTCAAGGTCGTAGCACTCGTGAGAGTGGGCCAGGATGCCTTCAGAAAGACTGAACCCCAGGGCCAGATCTTCAAGATGCGAAGGACTTGCCATCATGACCGCATGGGAAATGCCGTTGTAGACCATCGCTACCGGCACTTCTAGCGCTAGCGCGTCCTCCTGCACAGTAGCGCGCCAATTGGCCGCGCTACTGTGGACTTCAACCGACTGGCGCGCCAAGGCGTCAGCCGGTTGCGCGGGTGCGTCGCGTTCACGCACTGCACTCATGACGCCTCCTGCTGCGCCTTGGCCAAGTGGCCACGCTGGGCCTTGTCAAAGGAGGAGAAACGCTGCTGCCAAGCGGAGGGCTGGCTGACTTTTTCTACTTGCACGGCGGTAACCTTGTATTCGGGGCAGTTGGTGGCCCAGTCCGAATTATCGGTAGTAATCACGTTGGCGCCACTACCGGGATGATGGAACGTAGTGTAGACCACCCCCGGCTGCATTCGCTCGCTCAGCCGCGCACGGAGCACCGTATGGCCTGATCGGCTGGTAATGCCGAGCCAGTCGCCGTCGCGCACGCCACGTAGCTCGGCGTCGCTTGGGTGCAACTCTAATATGTCCTCATCGTGCCAGTGTTGGTTGTCGGTGCGACGGGTTTGGGCACCCACGTTGTATTGGCTAAGAATCCGCCCGGTGGTGAGCAGCAGTGGGAAGCGGCGGGTGGCGCGCTCCTCGGTGGGCACGTATTCGGTAATCGCAAAGCGCCCGAGGCCAATGGGGAAGTTGATTTCGTGCATGGTCGGCATTCCCTCAGGATACTCGGCATTACACGGCCACTGTAGGCTGCCATAGACTTCCAGCTTTTCGTAGCTCACCCCGGCAAAGCTCGGCGTTAGTTGAGCGATCTCGTCCATGATTTCAGAAGGATGCGCGTAGCGCATCGGGTAGCCCAGCGCGTTGGCCAGGTCCTGGGTGATTTCCCAATCCTGCTTACCGGCTAGCGGTGGCATGACCTTGCGTACTCGGTTGATACGTCGTTCGGCGTTGGTGAAGGTGCCGTTCTTCTCCAAAAAGCTGGAACCCGGTAGAAGTACATGGGCGAATTTGGCCGTCTCGTTCAAGAAGATATCCTGAACAATCAGGCAGTCCAGCGAACGCAGCGCAGCCTCAACGTGCTGCGTGTTGGGGTCAGACTGGGCGATATCTTCGCCCTGCACGTAAAGCGCCTTGAAAGTTCCTTCGATGGCGGCATCGAACATGTTGGGAATGCGCAGCCCCGGTTCATCGTCGAGCTTGACGCCCCAGACGCTTTCAAAGCGGCCACGGGCAATCGGGTCGGCCACGTGCTGGTAGCCCGGCAGCTCATGCGGGAAGGAGCCCATATCGCAGGAGCCTTGCACGTTATTCTGGCCGCGCAGCGGGTTCACGCCCACGCCTTCACGGCCAATATTGCCGGTGGCCAGGGCCAGGTTGGCAATTCCCATCACCATAGTGGAGCCTTGGCTGTGCTCGGTCACGCCCAAGCCGTAGTAAATGGCGCCGTTGCCAGCAGTGGCGTAAGTGCGCGCTGCCTGTCGCACAGCCTCGGCGGGCACGCTGGTAATCGCTTCGCTGGCTTCCGGAGAGTGGCGCGGGTCGGCGATAAACGTGCGCCAGCTTTGGTACGCTTCGGTGTCGCAGCGGCTAGCCACGAACGCCTTGTCTTCAAGACCTTCAGTGACCACCACATGCCCAAGCGCGTTGATCAGCGCGACGTTGGTACCAGGGCGCAGCGGCAAATGCTGGGCGTCGCTCAGGTGAGGCGTTTTGAGCAGATCGATAGAGCGTGGGTCAGCGACGATTAGCTTCGCGCCCTGTCGCAGGCGCTTGCGCATCAACGAGCCAAATACCGGGTGGGCATCGGTGGGGTTGGCGCCAATCACGATAATCGCGTCGGCTTTCATTACCGAGTCAAAGGTCTGGGTGCCGGCAGATTCGCCCAGCGTGGTTTTCAGGCCGTAGCCGGTGGGCGAGTGGCAGACCCGTGCACAGGTGTCGGTATTATTATTGCCAAACGCTGCGCGAATCAGCTTCTGCACCAGGTAGGTCTCTTCGTTGGTGCAGCGCGATGAGGTGATACCACCAATGCTCTCGCGGCCATGCTCGGCCTGAATCGCTTTTAGGCGATTAGCGGCAAACCCAATGGCTTCTTCCCAGCTGGCCTCGCGCCAGGGCTGGTCGATGCTGTCGCGGATCATCGGCGTGGTCAGGCGGTCGGGGTGAGAGGAGTAGCCGAACGCAAAGCGCCCCTTCACACACGAGTGGCCGTGGTTAGCGTCGCCGCCCTTGTAGGGCACCATGCGCACCAGCTTGTCACCTTTCATTTGCGCTTCAAACGAGCAGCCCACACCACAATAGGCGCAGGTCGTGACTACGCTGCGGTCCGGCACGCCGTGATCAATGACGCTGTTTTCCATCAGCGTGGCGGTCGGGCAGGCCTGTACACAGGCGCCACACGAAACGCAGTCTGAATCCATAAACGCTTCGTCTTGCCCCGCGGCCACTTTGGAATCAAACCCGCGACCGTCGATGGTCAAGGCGAAGGTGCCCTGCACTTCCTCGCAGGCGCGCACGCAGCGGGAGCAGACGATGCACTTGCTGGGGTCGAAGCTGAAGTAGGGGTTGGAGGTATCTTTGGTGGCCTGAAGATGGTTCTCACCGTCAAACCCATAGCGTACTTCGCGAAGACCAACGCTGCCCGCCATGTCTTGTAGCTCGCAGTCGCCATTGGCCGGGCAGGTCAAACAGTCCAGCGGATGGTCGGAGATGTACAGCTCCATCACGTTGCGGCGCAGTTTGGCGAGTCGCTCGTTCTGGGTGGTCACCTGCATGCCTTCCACCACGGGGGTGGTGCAGGAGGCTGGCAGCCCACGGCGGCCCTCTACCTGTACGGCGCATAACCGGCAAGAGCCGAACGGCTCCAGGCTGTCGGTGGCACATAATTTGGGAATATTAATATCGGCCAGCGCCGCTGCACGCAGTACCGAAGTGCCTTCCGGCACCGTGATGGTAATACCATCAATTTCCAGGTTCACCAGCGCCGTACCCGTTGGGAAAGGCGTGCCCAGGTCTTTATCGTGGGCGGCGCTTCTGGCGTACTGTTTGGGGTCAAAGTGTCCGATCATGATCTGTCTCCGTTCGCGGCCCGCTGAAAATCGTCAGGGAAGTGGTTCAGGGCGCTTTGCACTGGGAAGGGGGTCATGCCCCCCATGGCACAGAGCGAACCATCCACCATCGTTTCGCAGAGGTCATGGAGCAGGGCGAGGTTGGCCTCGCGGTTTTGGTCGGCGCGGATACGATCAATCACTTCCACGCCACGGGTTGAGCCGATACGGCATGGCGTACACTTGCCGCAGGACTCCACCTTGCAGAATTCCATCGAGAAGCGCGCTTGTTCGGCCATATCCACGCTCTCATCAAACATCACCACACCGCCGTGACCTAGCACCGCGCTCTCGGCGGCAAAGGCTTCGTAGTCCAGCGGTAAGTCCCATTGGGATTCCGGCAGGTAGGCGCCCAGCGGGCCTCCCACCTGCACAGCACGCAGCGGTTTGTCACTTAACGTGCCGCCACCGAACTCCTCCATCAGGGTGCGCAGCGTGGTACCGAAGGCTAGCTCTACTAGCCCGCCACGTTTGACGTTGCCCGCCAGTTGAAGCGCCAGAGTGCCCCGGGAGCGGCCCATGCCGTGGGTGGCGTAGGCCTCGGCGCCTTCGGCAAGAATAAACGGCACTGCTGCCAACGAAAGCACGTTGTTAACCACGGTAGGAAGGCCGAATAGTCCTTCAATAGCGGGCAGCGGCGGCTTGAAGCGTACCAGGCCGCGCTTGCCTTCCAGGCTTTCGAGCAGCGAGGTTTCTTCACCACAAATGTATGCCCCAGCGCCCAAGCGCACTTCCAAATGAAAAACGCGGCCACTGCCACACAGATTCTCACCCAGATAACCGGCCTGTTCGGCATGGGCGATGGCCTCGTCAAGAATCTCCTTGGCCAGCGGGTATTCTGAGCGTAGGTAGATGTATCCTTGGGTTGCGCCTACCGCAAGCCCGGCAATCGTCATGCCCTCAATCAGCAGGTAGGGGTCGCACTCCATCACCAACCGGTCGGCGAAGGTACCGGAGTCGCCTTCATCAGCGTTGCAGACGATATACTTTTGATCGGCCGGTGTGTCCAGCACCGTCTGCCACTTGATGCCAGTAGGAAACGCCGCCCCACCGCGCCCGCGCAGCCCTGAGGCTTTTACTTCCTCAACAATGTCCGGTGGCGCGCTTTGCAGCGCTGCCTCCAGGCCGCGAAACCCACTATGCGCCCGGTAATCTTCAATCGAGAGTGGGTCGGTAATACCAATGCGGGCGAACGTCAGGCGCTGCTGGCGAGCGAGGTAATCGATCTCTTCGGTTGGCCCCAGGGCCAATGAATGGGTGACGCTGCCCTGCAGCATGCCGCTGTCCAGCAGCGCGGGGATATCGGCAAGTGCCACCGGGCCATAGGCAAAGCGGCCGGTGGGTGTTTCCACCTCAACCAGCGGCTCAAGCCAGGCCAGCCCGCGTGAGCCGTTGCGCACCAGCGTAATGGATTCACCACGGGCAGCGGCTTCTCGTGCCAGCCGGTTGGCGATGGCATCGGCGCCCAGCGCCAGCGCGGTGGTATCTCGGGGTACGAAAACACGAATGCTCATGCGATTACCTCCAGCGGCCTGGTTTGCAGCTCATCCAATAATGCATCGAAAGCTTCAGGCGTTACCCGACCGCGCACGCCATTATCCACGCGAACGGAGGGGCCACAGGCGCAGTTGCCCAGACAGTAAACGGCCTCAAGGGTGATGTCGCGGTCGCTGGTGGTCTGGTGGTAATCGATGCCCAGGCGCGCTTTGGCGTGAGCCTCAAGCTGGCGCGCGCCGACGGCCTGGCATGCCTCGGCGCGACAGATCTGCACCACGTGGCGACCCGGCGGTGCGGTCCGAAAGTGGTGATAAAAGCTAATGACCCCGTGTACTTCAGCGCTGGTCAGCTGTAATGACTCGGCGATGAGAGGCACGGCATCCGGAGGAATAAAGCCGAAGCGGTCCTGGAGGGCATGAAGAATCGGCAGCAACGCGCCTGGTTTGTGGCGTAGCGCATTGATCTCGGCCTGAATCGACTGCGACGACCATTCTCGAGACTCATTCATCATGTCTCTCCTGGTGCTGATTTATTATTTAGTAAACATGCACAGCTCTGCCTATTTTAAGCGATGTGTTAAAAAGAGCGTGCACCACGGTCAGTGCAACGCTAGCATCAACGCTATAAGTACAAAATATGAAAGATTATGCCTATGAAAAAAGCCATGCAAAAAATCAGCGTTATCCCCTCTTGGTGCTTTCGCGATGAGGAGGGTAATCAGCTTGATATACATCTACTTCGCTTGCTTGAAGCGGTTTATCGGCGGGGAAAACTCACGCTCGCCGCAAGCGATGTCGGCATCTCGTATCGCCATGCTTGGAACCTTTTGCGCCAGAGTGGGGAGTTCTTTGGCGTACCGCTGGTAGAGATGCAGCGTGGGCGCGGCGCACGGCTTTCACTGCTAGGTGAAAAGTTGTTGTGGGCCGAGCAGCGTGCGATTGCCCGCCTGGGGCCGCAGCTGGAAAGCCTGGGGTCTGAACTGAACCTGGCGATTCAACAGCAGCAGCAAGGGGCGCTATCGGTGTTGCGGCTGCACGCCAGCCATGGTTTTGCTGTCGAGCTACTTCCCAAATACCTGCACGAAATACCCCTGGACTTACAGTACTGCAGCCCGCAAGAGTCGCTGCCGGCCCTTCATCGGGGCAGTTGCGATGTGGCGGGTTTTCATCTGCCGCGTGGCAAGGTCGGTGAGCGCGTACGCGATACTTACCAAGGGCTTTTAAAGCCGCGTCAGCACCGAGTGATTGGCTTTATCGCTAGGACTCAGGGGCTGATGGTGGCGCCGGGTAATCCGCTTGGTATCACGGGGGTCGCATCGCTGGCTGATAAGTCCGTGCGGTTCGTCAACCGCCAGGCTTCGTCAGGCACGCGCTCGCTGCTGGACTGCCTGTTAAAAGAGGCGGCGGTTTCCAGCAAAAAGATTCGTGGGTTTGAAATAGAGGAGTTTACCCACTCTGCGGTAGCTGCTTACGTCGCCGCTGGCATGGCTGATTGCGGCTTTGGTGTCGAGGCTGCCGCTCAAAAGTTTGGGCTTGATTTTTTACCGCTGGCTATCGAAGACTATCTTTTGGCCTGCCATCACCGTTCGTTAGAAGAACCACGGCTATGTGCCTTTCTGAAGGCATTGCAGGGTGAGCCCTTTCAGGAAGCGGTCAAGCGCTTGCCGGGTTATAGCCCAAGCCAGTGTGGTGAGGTGATGCGGCCCGAGGATGTACTCACGGCAAAGAAATGAGTGCTCTGTTAAACACCAGGAGACAGAAAAGCAGAACTTCGCTTATCCAGCGATCAATAACCCAATCAACGGCCCGCCCTCAACGCAAGAGCGGGCCGTTTGCTCACCCTGGAGCGTTGGATGGAGGAACGTTTAGTAGCTGGTAATCCATAAAATGATGCCAAACCAGATGGGATCAAACCCCAGGCTTGTGATCATGGGAAACGTAATAGGCAGCGTCATTAGCAGTAGTGTTATGCCATCAAAGAAGCAACCCGGTACGATATAAATGATAACAATCATCAGCTGCCAATCGCGGCAAACATGATAGAAGCATGTTTAAAGCACCCTTATTGACGCTTCATGCACAGTTTTATATTCATGAATGGCGATGGGCGACCATAGGATAGCTAACAATTCCTTGCACACTTATCCTGGCCAGCAGTGATGCGATGCCAATTGATTACCTTTCAGGTTATGTTGGTATCTTGAAAACGCCCCCTTTTGCACCGTCGTCGTGGTCAGGTTGAGGGAATATATGAAAGATAAGTTTTGTAGCTTGTTGAAAAATAAAAATATGGCCTATTTACCACCAGAACAAACGCTGGCAGTGCCTGCAAAAGTGAAAACAGTCGTTTTTTTGTTGATGGAAAATTTTTCCATGATGGCATTTACAGGTGCTGTCGATGCGCTGGTAACAACGAATTTGATGAACTCAACGACCACATACAACATAAGGGTTGTCGGTCATGGCAGCGCCGCTGTGCTATCAGACTTGGGGATTGAAATTAACGCGGATGCATCTCTCGCGGATTTTGATCTTTTCAACGAAAAAGTAGATGTATTGATAGTGTGTGGTGGCTTGAGAGTTAAAGCGCAATCCTCAGCGCTTGTGCGTAATAAGCTAAGAAAGGCAGACAGTCACGGCGTTGTATTGGGTGGTTTATGGAATGGCGCCTACTTTCTTGCAGACGCAGGCCTGTTGAGTGGCTATCAGTGCGCGTACCATCCCGACGGACGCGCCATGATGGCTGAGGAGTTTCAAGACGTTACTATCTCTGCTCGAAGCTACGTTGTGGATAGAAAGAGATTAAGCTGCGCGGGCGCGAGCAGCTCCCTAAGTCTCATGCTAGAAGTGGTGAGAGCTGATTGTGGTGACCAGGTAGCCAGTGCGGTTGAGGAAATGCTCGGCTGTGACAAGGAAATAGAACTGCCAGACATTTCAACGATTAACGTTGATCAAAACCATACGTTACCAGAAACACTTAAAACAGCCCTTCAGTTGATGAAAAACAATATTGAAGAGCCGTTATCTATTGTTGAAATAGCCAATTGGGTGGGTATTTCACGGCGCCAGCTAGAGCGATTGTTCTGTCACTATATTGTCGCTAGCCCTTCTCGGTATTACATGGAGTTGCGTTTAACACGGGCGCGGCAGCTATTGCAGCAAACAAATAAACCGATAGCAGAGGTGACCGTAGCAACAGGGTTTGTGAGTATTTCGCACTTTAGAAACTGCTTTTATCAACTGTTTGGCGTGTCCCCTGGCCAGTTTAGAAAGTCGTTTCAAAAGGGTAGCCGTTTCCTGTGACCTTGTGCATGAATGGCGGCGTACTGATAAATACGGGGTTCAAAGGGAGCCGGGCAGGCTCCCTTGAAGAGCATATCTGGACGATATTAAGTTCCCGACCACCCCATGAATATGGGGACATAGACCACTAGCAGCAGCACGCCGATTAGCCCCAGCAGATAAGGCACGATGGCGCGTGTAATACGCTCAAGCGGTAGCTGTGTCACTGAAGATGCAACGTACAGGTTGATCGCCACTGGCGGCGTGATCATGCCTATCGAGAGCCCTACCACGATAATCAGACCGAAGTGGATCGGATCGATACCCAGCTGCAGCACCAGCGGTAGCAGCACCGGCGTTAAGATAATCAGCGCGCTTGCCGTTTCGATAAACACACCGGTCAGCAGGATGACGGCGACCACCAGCAGCATGATAATCAGCGGGTTGGTGGAGAGCGACAACACCGATTGCGCGATAGCACCAGGCACCTGCCAGCTAGATAGCGTCCAACTCAGCACCGCCGACATGGCAATCACTAGCATGATCACTGCAGTGGTGATGGCTGAGCGGATCAGCAGCCGATACACCTGGGGCAGGGTTAAATCACGATAGATGAATAGCGATACCAGTAGCGCATAGTTGACGGCTACCACCGCCGCTTCAGAGGGCGTAAAGATCCCCGTGAAGATACCGCCCAGAATAATCACCGGCGTCATCAAGCCCCAGCTTGCCGCCTTGAACGTGCGCAAGATGGTGGTGATGGACAGCGGTGTCCCCTTGGGGTACTGGCGTTTATAGGCTTGGGTAATAGCAATCGCCATTAATCCCAAACCCATTGCCAAACCAGGTAAAAAACCGCTCAAAAACAGCTTGGATACCGACTGCTGGGCAATCACCGCATAGATAATCATGGGCACCGAGGGCGGAATGACCACGCCAATCGTGCCACTGGCGGCAATCAGGCTGGCCGCCGATGCGGGGTCGTAGCCCTTTCGCTTAAGCTCCGGCACCAGGCTTGAACCGACCGCCGCCGTGGTGGCTGCCCCCGAACCCGAAATAGCGGCAAAGAACATGCCCGCCATGACCGATACGACCGAAAGCCCGCCACGCATAAAGCCCACCAGCGAATCGGCAAAACTCACCAACCGCTCGCTCACCTTGCCCTGGGCCATTAAGTCACCGGCAAGAATGAACATGGGAATCGCCACCAGCGCGAAGGAGTTGATGCCCTGGAACATCTGCTGGGTCACCACCATCAGCGGCACGCCCGACTGATACAGGGCAAACAGAGTGCTTGCGCCAATCGCAAAGGCAATTGGTACGCCCATTAGCATAAACAGGAAGAACAGGCCAAATAGCAGCATGGTCATGGTGTCTGTTCTCCAGTGGGTTGCGAGGGTTTGCCTTCAAGCACCAGTTCAAGCAGATCGACCAACGCATACCAGGCCATGATGGCTGCACTGATCGGCATTACGGCATACACGTACGACATCGGCACGCGCAGCGAGGCGGATTTCTGAAAGCTCTGTACCTGCATGTAGCGATAGCCGATCACTACCAGCGTGATCATAAAAGCGATAACCACCATCACCGCCAGTATTCGCGCTATTTGGCGTAAACGAGCGGGAAGCGCGTCGACGGCAAAGGTAACGGCGATATGATGGCCGCGCTGAAAAGCCAGCGTGCCGGCTAGAAAGGTAATCCAGATGAGCAGAAAACGGGCGACCTCTTCGGTCCAGCCAAAGGCGGTGAAAAACACTCGAGAGACAATTTGCAGCGTAATCACGCCGATCAAGGCCGCCATGCCCGCAAAGACCACTGGCTGGAGAACCGTATCTAGACCGCGCTCTATGCCTCTTAATAGTGCCAATAAAGGTTGAGAGAAAGTGGCCACGTTACAGCAGTGCCTCCTGGATGCGAGGAAGGCGGTTACTGAACTGTTCGCCAAGTAGCTCTTGGTATGCCGCCGCACTTGGGGCGCTGTCATCGCTATTCATTATGCAGGCAATCGCCCGTGTGGCGCGTTTAAGTAAATGGCGGGGCATGTGGGAAGAGGGGACGTTATCCACGTTATCTCCTTGGAATGATCTGTTTTTTTATAGTGTAGAGGGGGAGGGGCTTAATCAGCGCGTCATCTATACCATATTGGTTTTAGCGAACAAATAATTGATTGTAATCCCGCCATTCGTCGTAGAGCCTGCCGGGAAACCACGCTGGCAATAAAAAACGTTTTAGATCGTAACCTTGAGCAAATACACGGTTGGCGATAGCCTCTCTACCTACGTATAAATACATAGCCAGGCTTCACGCCGCACCGACCGGCCCTGACAGGAACAGAGAATGGACACGCTGATTAATAGTCTTACCGACATCGTAGGAAAAACAGGCGTACTGCTGGGTGATGATGTTGCCCAGCGCAGTGTCGACTGGTTCACCAAAGCGTCTTGTCAGGCAAAAGCAATTATTCGACCGCAATCCACTGAACAGCTCAGCCAGGTCATGACGCTTTGTTATGAGGCCAATCAGCCGGTGGTCACCCACGGTGGATTAACCGGCGTCGTGCATGGCGCCGTTGCCAGCCCTGACGAACTCGTGGTGTCGCTGGAGCTAATGAACCAGATCGAGCATATCGATGCCGTGGGTTCCACGATGCAGGTACAGGCGGGCGTGACGCTTCAGCACGTTCAGGAAGCCGCTCAAGAGATCGACATGCAGTTTGCGCTGGACCTGGGCGCGCGCGGTTCCTGCACCATTGGCGGTAACATCGCCACTAACGCGGGCGGCATTCGGGTGATTCGCTACGGCATGATGCGCCAACAGGTGTTAGGGCTGGAAGTGGTTCTCAGCGATGGCACCGTGGTCAGTTCCATGAACACCATGCTGAAAAACAACGCCGGTTACGATTTAAAGCAGATGTTTATGGGTAGCGAAGGCACCCTGGGAATTGTTACCCGGGCCGTGCTGCGCCTGCATCCGAATATGCCCAGCGAGCAGACCGCGTTCGTCGCGGTGCCCTCATTCGACGCGCTGACATCGCTGTTAAACATGGCCTCCAAAGAGCTTGCCAACAGCCTGAGTGCCTTCGAAGCGCTATGGAACAACCACTACGCGTTGATGACTTCCGCAACGACCAAACATACCGCATTGCTGGCCAACGACTCGCCGTTCTACGCCATTATTGAAACGCTTGGCTCGGACGATGAGAAAGATGCCGAAGCGTTTGCGAGTGTACTGGAAAAAGCCCTCGAAGCAGAGCTGATCACGGATGCCGTGCTGGCCAGCTCCAGCAGCCAGCGCGAAGGTATCTGGGCCGTGCGCGAGGATATCGAAACCCTGGTGCACGCGCTTGACCCGATGTTCTCCTACGACGTTAGCCTGCCGATCACCCACATGGATGAGTACGTAACGGCGCTAGAAGGCAAGCTGAAGGTGCAATGGCCAGAAACCTGCGAGCTGGTAGTGTTTGGCCATCTGGGCGATGGCAACCTGCACATCATCGTCACGGTGCGTGACGCCAGCCAGGACGCCCGGCGTCAGGTCGAAGAGTTGGTGTACGGCTCGCTGGTGAAATACAACGGCTCGATCTCCGCTGAACACGGGGTGGGCCTGGAAAAGCGCGACTACCTGACACTTTCACGCTCACCAGAAGAGATCGCCCTGATGATGCGCCTGAAACAGGCAATGGATCCTAAAGGGCTGCTTAACCCCGGAAAAATTCTGGCCTGAGCACTTGGTTAGTCATCGCATTCAGCCAACAGGCCGCCGTGAGGTAGCCTGTTGGGTGCATCAATCAATCAACTGGTGAGGCGTGGCTTACTCCGCCAGTGCTTCTTGGATGCGTGGCAGATAGTCGCCAAACTGCTGGCCGTACTTCTCGTACACCGGCACCACCGCAGCTTGGAAGGCCTCAATATCAGGCGAGTCATTAATCTCCATACCGGCTTCCTGCAGAGCGGCTAGCTGTTCGGCTTCCATATCGGCATTAACCTGACGCTCATACTCGGCGGCTTCCTGGGCAGCCTCTTCCAAAACGGCCTGTGCTTCTTCCGGCAGTTGGTTCCAGGCCGACATGCCCATCACAAAAATAGCCGGGGCATAGGTATGGCGCGAGAGCGTCATGTAGTTCTGCGTTTCGCCCAGCTTAAAGGAGTAGACCACGTTTACCGGGTTTTCCTGACCGTCGATGGTGCCCTGCTGCATCGCCGTGAGTGCTTCGGTCCAGGCCATCGGAATGGCGTTGGCGCCCAGCTCGCGGAAGGTATCGGTGTAAACGGGGTTTTCCATCACACGAATGCGCAGGCCGTCCATATCGGCCGGCGTGTTCACTGCGCGCTCGCTATTGGTCAGGTTGCGAAAGCCGCGTTCGGCGTAGGCCAGGCCTTTCAGGTTAACGTCGGAAAGCTTATCTAAAAGCTCCTGGCCGATTTCGCCGTCCAAAACCCCATAAGCCGCCTCAGGGGACGGGAACAGGAAGGGCAGCTCAAACACTGCCATCTCTTCGACAAAGTTGGCCACCGGACCATTGGTAATCAATCCCATATCCACGGTGCCAATCTGCATGCCTTCCAACAACGTACGCTCATCGCCTAATGAAGCATTGGGGTAGATATCAATGATCACCTTGCCGTCGGTGCGCTCTTCCACCAACTCCTCAAACTTGGTAGCAGCGATATGAAAGCCATCCTGCTCGTTGACCACGTGCGCCAAGCGCAGAGTCACGGGGTCCATATCGTCAAAATTAGCCGCGTAGGCTGAGCTGCAAAGCGCCAAGGAAACAGAGAGTGCCAGCGCATGTTGTGCGAATGTTTTCATTTTTATAGGTTCCGGATGTGTAATAAAGGAAAGTGCCTGCAAAGCATGCATCACACGAAGCAAAACGGTCAATTAAGCGAACAGTAAAGCCGCCGCGCGGCTAGACACAGCACGCCCGCACAGGTACGATACGCACCCAATGCGCCCGTAGCTCAGTTGGATAGAGTATCGGCCTCCGAAGCCGAGGGTCGCAGGTTCAAATCCTGCCGGGCGCGCCAGACATATCAAGGGCTTACGTTTATTCGTAAGCCCTTTTGTTTTGTCTATGACCATTTGTAAACGCGCGTCGGTTTTGGCATAGTCTGGCACAACAATTGGGACAACCTTCTTGGCAGTGATTAGCTCTTTTCTTGCAGCCTATTTGGCACTGGATCGAAACAAGACCACTTTTCATCTTGTTGATCTGCCCCGACCCGGGTCGGTAACGTTTAGTTTCGGTGAATCATATTTTACTAAAAGTAAGCTTACGTCTTATCTCACTCGATAGGGCATACCTGTTAGGTAATGCCCAAAATAAACCTAGGTAGGGCCAGTGATAACTCAGGTATGAAGGTCACTATCAGTACCATTGGAAGGTGGCCAAAGAGCAAAAACTTCATTGTGACCCCAAAGTACTTATCGAGAGATATTTTACTAACGCCTGCAGCCATATAAAGCATAGGTGCGCATGGTGGTGAGACATTACCTAACCCTAAATTGACGCCAACAATAGCGGCAAAATGAATAGGATGTACGCCAATAGCAGTGGCTAATGGCAGCAGCACAACTGCAGCTAAGATGCTGCCGGAAATGTCATCGACAATCATGCCGATTAAAAGCAGAACGAGATTTATAAGCAATAGAATGACGAGTGGGCTGTCTGATAGTCCCAGTAGAAAGCCTGTCACTTGGCTCGGCACCTGTTGAAGGATCATGGCGCGGCTCATCATGAAGAGAAAGAAAAGCACGGCAATGATTGACCCAATCGTCAATGTGGCTTGAATCAAGCCATTCCAGAATGCCTTGACGCTAAGAGTGCGGTAGAGCACAAATCCAGCAAAGGTGGCGTATACGAAGGCTATGGCTGCTGCCTCAGTAGGCGTCGCTATGCCTCCATAAATGGTGCCCAGGATGATGATAGGCATTAGAAGTGCCCAAATTGCGCTTTTACCGCTTTTCAGGATCTTAATGCCAGCCTGTCGTACAGGCAGTTTTTCATCAACTTGTATGTTGGGGTTGTTGCGCAGGAAAAAGAAATTCAACCCGACGTAGATAATCATCAGTAATACGCCGGGAATGACGGTGGAAAGAAAGGCAGCGCTAACGGAAAGCCCACCCGTTATCGCGAAGACGATCATCGGTACCGAAGGTGGGATGAGCAGTGCAAGTACCGAAGAGCATGCTACCAAGGCGGTTGCATGGCCAACAGGATAGCCCTCTCGAACCATTCGCGGAATCATAATCTGGCCAATCGCTGCGATGGCGGCAGAAGATGAGCCAGAAATGGCTCCAAAAAGAGCACACGTTATAACGGTAACAGCTCCCAGGCCGCCCTTAACTCTTCCTACGAAGGCATTGATGAAGTTGAGTAAGTGTGTGGATATCCCCGCTTGGGCCATTACCACGCCCGCTAATACGAAAAGAGGTAGCGCTAATAACGCAAAACTGGTTGTCGTTTGAAATGCATAAGGAATAAGGAATGAGATATCAGCACCAGTGCTGAGCAAATAGACAAGAGCACCAAGACCAAAGGCGAAGGCTATCGGCATTCCCAAGAGTAATAAAGCTACAATAATCCCGAGAGCTAGGGAAAAAATCAGCATCGTTGCCTCTCTTCTTTTTGTATGCGACGAAGGTCAAGGAACTGGTTAATCGTTTGCATGAGCAACGCTAATATAGTGCCTAAAAAGCCCACTACTAATGAGGCAGACCACAACCACCTAGGCCAGCGCATATAGGAGCTCAAGCGACCTCGATCGAAATCAAACATGGCGTACTTAATGGCAAAGTAACCAAACACCACGCAGACAGCTATGCTCAGTAGGGACATGCAGAGATTGATGATTTGGGTCTTGCTACGAGATTTAACAATAAGATCTAATATGCCGCCGCGTATATGCTCGCCCTCTCTAGTGGTATAGGCAATAGCCGGAAAATAAATCCATGCTCCTAGCAGCAGCGCAATCTCTTCAATGCCTAGAAATGGGGAGTTAAAGACGTAGCGCATTAGCACTTGACCAAACATCAAGCCACCCAAAAGAATGCTAAATATTGCCAGCGAACTTTTGAGAAGCATTGCATAAGCGGCTTCACACTTTAAAAAAACTGAATAGAGTGGGCTAACAGGAAAGTTTGGCACGGCAGTCACTTCTGCCACCTGGCTTACCTGATGGCTTTCATCCGCAGGGGAAAAGTCTTTTTCCTTTTCTTGTATTGGCATCACTTTACTCCAAAGAGAAAGGCCCACTAAACGCGGGCCTTGGGTCTTACTCAATACCAGCGGCTTGTCTCAGTTTTGCCATAATTTCGGAGCCGACCAGCTTCTCCATTTCAGGCCATTCTGTTTCATGAACAATTTGTGCAGCAGTGGCAATCTGCTCATCACTGAGTTCGACGACATCAATGCCTGAATCTCGCACTTTATCCAGGAATTCTTCACTCAAGCTCTGAGCCTCATCCCAAGACCACAGCACAGTGTCGTCGGCAGCGCTCTGTAGTAAGTCGCGGTTCTCCTCAGAAAGTCCTTCCCACCAGTCTTTATTCACTAGCCAGAAAGCAGTTTCAAAGTAGTCATTGGTAAGAATGTTCGTTTCCAGAACATCTCGCTGCTGGTAAGTTTCTACTGCAGTCGAAAAGGCTCGGGCATCGACTGTACCTAGCTGTAGG
The DNA here is from genome assembly GCF_900163645.1 of Halomonas citrativorans. Classification (GTDB taxonomy): domain Bacteria; phylum Pseudomonadota; class Gammaproteobacteria; order Pseudomonadales; family Halomonadaceae; genus Vreelandella; species Vreelandella citrativorans. The sequence goes on from NZ_FUKM01000057.1 coordinate 314,110, forward strand.
GCGGTATAGACCTCTGAGAGTGGAATAGGTACTGATGCGAAGCCAAGGTTACGGAAGCGGTCAATGGCGATAGGGACAGGTGGTACACGGACCTTAATATTGTTGCCATCTTCGGGGAAGTTGACAGGGACTTCTCCTACGCCTTTGCGGATAACAAGGGAGCCAAAATCGGTAGGGATAATGCCGATAGTATGCAGGTCGAGATCATGAAATATGCTGTTATAGACTTCTAGCATTTCGCCATTAGGCCCATAGACATCCCGAGCGTCTTCCCAGTTCGAAACAACATAACCAAGCCATGAGAGGTCGAGGCGTTCGTCAAATTCCGAGGCACCCCAAGTCAGCGTCATCGGCACAACGCCTTGCATGGATTGCTCAAATAGAGACGTCCAGTCTCCTAAATCACCACCTTGGTGGTAGGCAATCTGAAACTCCTCACTTTCCTGAATCTCGTCGATAAAACGCTCAGAAATAGCGTGGAAGATATGATCGCTTGGCATGGCATGTGCCAATATGAAGCGCTCATTAGCTTGCGCTTGGGACGTAATGCCCACGCTCGCCATAGCAACGGCTGCAATCGCTACGCTTGTGCGAATCTTCGTAAGCGGTAATCTTTTCGGCATCTCTACTACTCCTTTCTTGTACTTTGTTTATTAAGAAGAGTTTTATAGTATATATTAGCTTAATAGACTGGGTGTTGAGCTTTAGTGCATGGTTTTTAGTTCTTGAAAATTATCCGCTATTGCTGTTTATGTTTTCTAGATCTAGATAAAGATTAAAGCCACCTTTGATCAACTTCTAGTTAATCAAAAATAGATTTACCCCTCCTGTCACTAATAGGTTTTTTTGATTTATATCAAGCTCTTCAAATAACTTGACATTGCGAAGTTCAGGCTAGGGTAAATAATTTTTATTTTAAATAAGTATTTGATTAATCTAACGTAAGGTTTTGTTTAACATAGTTGGTTTTTGGCACGTAATTACCCCGTCTCTATTATGCTTAAGTATTAGTGTTTGGAGAGGTGCTGATCAGTTTATTCAACTCATCAAAATATGTTTCCAAAACTAAATTAGAAAACCCTCCTTTACGGGTGATGGCGCTGTAACCTGTGAAGTAATGCCATTTATTGGGTGGCAGTGCTTTCATCTGCCCGTCGCGTACCCATCGCTCAGCATAATGAGTGGGTAGGTATCCGATATAGCTCCCAGACAGTATAAGAAAAGCAACGCCCTCGCGGTCGGTCGCTGACGCTGATGCTTTAAGCGGTTCATGCATTGCCTTTATTTCTGGTGTTTGGGCATAAGCGGGTACAACAGCGTCGTAATGTGGTAAGTCTTCTTCCGTAATATTGTTCGCGTGAAATAGTGGGTGTTCAGTCGAGCAGTAAAGTCTTGAGGTTTCTTCGTACAGTGTCAGGTAGTCAAGCCCTGGTAGAGTTTTGAGATTAGGAATAACGCCGGTATGTAAGCGTCCATCAAGAACGGCTAGCTCAATATCACTAGGCGGAATCATGCGAATGTTGATACGAACATCGGGGCCTTTCTCTTTGAGTGCATTAAGCGCATGAGTTATATGCATTTCGGGCATGGTTACTAGGTTATCGGTAATACCAATGTTGAGCTCACCTTTGAGCTGGGCATGCAAGCCGTTGACTTGAGTGCGAAATCCCTCAACTGCCGCTAAAAGCTGTAGAGACAATTGGTAAACTTCAGAGCCTTCATTCGTTAGGGCAAAGCCACTACGGCCACGTTGACAAAGGCGGAGGCCAAGTCGTGTTTCCAAGTCATTCATTGCCATGCTAATGGCAGCACGGCTAATGCTTAATTCGACTTCAGCCGCTGAGAAACCCCCGCATTCCACGACTTTTCGATAAATTCTGAGGAGCCGAAGGTCAGAGTCGCTTGGTTGCCCCATTGGCGCTACTTTCCGAAGTGCCATATTTTTCTTGCTCCTTACCTACACAGTGAGATTTATGTAACCCCCATCGTAGCGTCATCGTGCTTAAAAGTTAAGTAAGTAGTTATTTGAAATAAACTAGTTGTTTATTTAACTTATCAAAGAGGCGTTCTAGGCTGGTTTTCTAAACCCCATTAATGACAAGACTCTATAGAGGGTAATAGATATGTCAGCTCAAGAGTTTTCCCCTACTGCCGGGCTCAGCGTCGAGCAACTCGACGCATACTGGATGCCTTACACCGGCAACCGTCAGTTCAAACGCGACCCGCGTATCATCACCGGTGCCAAGGGCAGTTATCTCACCGATGCCCAGGGTCGCCAGGTTTTTGACGGCCTCTCCGGATTGTGGACGTGTGGCGCTGGGCACTCTCGCCCAGAAATCGCCGACGCGGTAAGCAAGCAGTTGCGCGAGCTGGACTATGCACCTGCTTTCCAGTTCGGGCATCCCAAGGCGTTTGAACTTGCTCATCGTCTGCGTGAGCTGACACCTAAAGGTCTGGATTACACCTTTTTCACCGGCTCGGGTTCCGAGAGCGCCGATACGTCCTTGAAGATTGCCCGCGCCTACTGGCGTAAGAAAGGAAAACCCACCAAGACCAAGCTGATCGGGCGTGCCAAGGGCTATCACGGCGTCAATTTCGGTGGTTTCAGTGTGGGCGGTATTGGTGCCAATCGGGCGCTTTATGGGCAGGGCGTCGATGCTGACCACCTGCCCCACACCCTGATTGCTGAGAACGCCTTCACCCGTGGCATGCCCGATCGCGGTGCCGAGAAGGCCGACGAGCTGCTTGAGTTGATCGCGCTGCACGACGCTTCCAATATCGCCGCGGTGATCGTCGAGCCACTGGCTGGTTCCGCAGGGGTAATCCCGCCGCCGAAGGGGTACTTGCAGCGGCTGCGCGAGATCTGCGACCAACACGATATCCTGCTGATCTTCGACGAGGTGATCACCGCCTTTGGGCGCATGGGATCTATGACCGGTGCCGAGGAGTTCGGCGTCACTCCCGATATAATGAATTTCGCCAAGCAACTGACCAACGGTGCGGTCCCCATGGGCGGCGTGATCGTTCAAAGTGAGATTTATCACACCTTCATGGAGCAGGGTGGTGCCGACTACATGCTTGAGCTGCCCCATGGCTACACCTATTCCGGGCACCCGGTGGCCTGTGCCGCAGCCCTATCGGCTCTGGACGTGCTCGAGCAGGAATGCCTGATCGACCGCGTGCGCGAGATGAGCCCAGTCTTCGAAGAAGCGCTTCACGGGCTTAAGGGCACGCGTTATATCAGCGATATCCGTAACTATGGACTCGCTGGCGCCTTGCAGATCGAACCCTACCCTGGTGAGCCGGCCCGCCGACCCTACGAGATCGCTATGAAGTGCTGGGAAAAAGGCTTCTACGTGCGCTACGGCGGTGACACCATTCAGCTCGGCTTGCCCTTTATCGTCGAGCGTGAGGAGATCGACCGCGTCGTCAATGTGATAGGCGATGCCATCAGCGAACTGAACTGAAGCTCTTACTTCTGCAGACTAAACCGACAGACCCAACAAGAGGCAACTCATGACAACACTCGGCCATCTGATCAACGGTGTGCGTGTCGACCGCGAAGAGCGTACCCAGGATATCTTCAACCCCTCCGTCGGCGAGGTTGCCGGCCAGGTGAGCTTGGCGAGCAAAGCTACCGTCGAGGAGGCCATTGCCGCTGCCGAGGCCGCCTATCCGGCCTGGCGTGACACCCCGGCCGCCAAGCGCGCCCGGATCATGTTCCGCTTCAAGCAACTGCTGGAAGAGCATGCCGACGAAATCGTCCGCCTGGTCGGCCAAGAGCACGGCAAGATAGTGCATGATGCGCGGGGCGAACTCGCCCGGGGTATCGAGAATGTGGAGTACGCCTGCTACGCCCCGGAGCTGCTCAAGGGCGAGCACAGCAAGAATACCGGCCCCAGCATCGACTCCTGGAGCGAGTTCCAACCCTTGGGCGTGGTGGCTGGCATCACGCCGTTCAACTTCCCGGCGATGGTGCCGCTGTGGATGTATCCCATGGCCATCGCCTGCGGCAACACTTTTGTTCTCAAGCCCTCCGAGCGTGACCCCAGCTCGGCACTCTACATTGCCGAGCTGGCCCAAGAGGCGGGGCTGCCCGCCGGCGTGATCAATGTGGTCAACGGTGACAAAGAAGCCGTCGACACTCTGCTCGACGACCCGCGCGTGCAGGCCGTCAGCTTCGTCGGCTCCACTCCGATCGCTGAATACATCTACTCCCGGGCAAGCGCTAGCGGCAAGCGTTGCCAGGCCTTGGGCGGCGCCAAGAACCACGCCATCGTCATGCCCGACGCCGACATGGACAACGTGGTCAACTCCTTGAACGGGGCGGCCTTCGGTTCGTCGGGCGAGCGCTGCATGGCGCTTTCCGTTGCGGTGGCCGTGGGCGACGAAGCCGCCGATACGCTGATCGCCAAGATGCAGGAGCAGATGAAGTCGCTCAAGGTCGGCCCCTTCTCCGACAAGAGCAACGATTTCGGCCCGGTGATCACTAAGGCGCACCAGGAGAAGGTCTGCGGCTATATCGACAGTGCCGAACAGCAGGGCGCCACCATCGTGGTCGATGGGCGCGGTGTTCAGGTGCCGGGGCACGATAATGGCTTTTACGTGGGCGGCACCCTGATCGATCGGGTGACACCCGAGATGACCTGTTACCAAGAGGAGATATTCGGCCCGGTACTACTGGTGGTGCGCGCCGGTTCCATGGATGAGGCGATGAAACTGATCGACGATCACGAGTATGGCAACGGCACTTGCATCTATACCCGCGATGGGGAAGCGGCACGTTATTTTAGCGACCGTATTCAGGTTGGCATGGTGGGCATCAACGTGCCGCTACCGGTGCCGGTCTCCTACCACAGCTTCGGCGGTTGGAAGCGTTCGTTGTTTGGCGACCTTTCCGCCTATGGCCCCGATGCGGTACGTTTCTACACGCGGCGCAAGACGATCACCCAGCGCTGGCCGTCGGCCGGGGTTCGTGAGGGCGCACAGTTCTCTTTCCCCTCCTGATCGAGCCGGGTCTACCAATATCAGCGCATGACCGGAGGGTCATGCGCTCGGCCTCCTAACAAAAAGAGATAATGATCATGCAGATTGCTATTTCCAAGGAAATCAAAACCACGAATATCGTGTCGCCTTGACCCTCGCCGGCGCCCGCGAGCTGGTCAGCCGTGGTCACACCGTCACCGTGCAGGCCGGGGCAGGAGAGGGCGTTGGTTTCGCGGGTGCTACCTATGAAGCCGCAGGCGTCCGCACCGAGGCTGATGTGGCTAAGGTGTGGGGCAGTGCTGAGCTTATACTCAAGGTTAAGGAGCCGCAGTCCGAAGAAATCAAACGCCTCAAGGGGGGCCAAACGCTGTTCACTTACCTCCTCTTGGCCGCCGAGGAAGCCTTGACCCGGGGCCTTATCGAAAGTTGTGCCACCTGCATCGCCTACGAGACCATCACCGACCGTCAGGGCGGCCTACCTTTGTTGGCTCCGATGAGTACGGTTGCCGGACGCATGGCTGCGCAGCTTGAATTATTTACGCAATGTATGTGCCCATCATAGTCGGTTGTGGAATCGCAATATGACGGACCAGCCGCGTAAGCCCGCCCATAGTGAGGCCTCTCTATTTTCCCTGGGCTGGCAAAACTCCCATGTTCAGGCGCGTCCTTTCCTACTGTTCTGTATTGTTCAGTACCTATTGATGACGGTTAACCCGACGAGCACTTGGTGGGCCCGCTTATCAGAGTTGTTAAGCAGTTTCCCAGATTTGCGCGAAGCAGGGCTAAATCTAAAAGGCATGGGAATTATAGAAGGCTGGGAGCAGTGGGAATGGGAAGCAAGGCAATAAAAAACCCCTAAGCAATGCTACTGCGTGGCAGTTTCACCGATAGGGGCCGTGTTGGCGTAAATACTAGGCGCCCACGTTTCGAAAGGCAACACTTTTTAACACCTGTAGGGTGGCAAATTACTATGGCCATTGAGCAAGGAATCTGGAAGCTCGCGAACACTCCTGGCGCGCTTCCACAAAAGCTGCTACCAACGGGGCTGGCGGATGAAAGCCTGCTGGAAGAGCAGATTATGCAGGATGTCTCAATTCTGAATCGGGACTGGCTGCTGATCGGCCGTCAGGTGCGTACCGGCTTTGGTAAGCTGATCGATCTACTGGCCGTAGACGCCAACGGCACGGTAATTGTGATAGAGCTAAAGCGCGATAAAACCCCGCGTGATGTCGTCGCTCAGGCTATCGACTACGCCTCTTGGGTGGTGACACTTGCCGATTACCAGTTGATTGATATTTACCAGCAGTTTGCCGAGTGCTATGGGCGTACGCTTGTCACTTTGGGCGAAGCCTTTGAGGCCAAGTTTGGTATGGCGCTGGATAGTGTGACACTCAACGAGAGCCATCAACTGGTCGTGGTCGCTACGCAGTTGGATGCCAGCAGCGAGCGCATTATCAACTACCTGAACGAACACGCCCAGCTGTCCATCAATGCCATGTTCTTCTCCGCGTTTGAAGATAACGGCAATCGCTATCTCAGCCGCGCCTGGATGATTGACCCTGATGAGCCGCCTAAGCCGGTAGCACGTAAAGCCAATAAAGAACCGTGGAACGGCGAGTTCTACGCCTCATTTGGTGACGACCGGCCGTGGGAGCTTGCTCGGCGCTTGGGTTTTATCGCCGGTGGCGGTGCTACGTGGTATTCCAAAACGCTGGCAATGCTTTCAGAAGGCGACCGGGTGTGGGTCAATATCCCTAAAACAGGTTACGTGGGCGTTGGAGAGGTTATCGGCGAGCGCAGCCAGGCCACGGAATACCCGTTTGAAACGGAAAACGGCCCCAAAACGTTACTCGATATAGTGCGTCCAGATGATTACCCGCACTTGTATCAAGAGCTTAATGACGAGGAAGACAACGCTGAGTACCTGGTGCCGGTGCGCTGGCTCTATACCGTCGAGCGTGCGCAGGCGTTCAGCGAAGTGGGGCTGTTTGGTAATCAAAATACGGTGTGCAAGCCTACCGCGCCTAAGTGGTCGCATACGGTTAATCGGCTTAAGCAGATGTGGCCGTTAGATGTTCGTTCTCCAGCTTGATGCTAATTCTCTAGATACAGTAATTACACCCTCGGAAAGTGCCTTAACGCTCACCAAGGACGTGCCTGATTACCACCTCAGCCCGATACCCAGGCACGTTTCACCACTAAAAAACTACTGACTAGCAGTAGGCCGCACCACAATATCGCTGGTGTCGACGTCGTCAGGCTGGTTGATAGCATGGGCGATGGCGGCAGCAATGGCCTCGGGTTTAAGGGCAATCTGGCGGTAAGCTTCCATGGCCTCGGCGGCTTCCTTGTCGGTGATGGTGTTGGCCAACTCCGACTCCACAACGCCGGGATAAACGCAGGTGACGCGCAGGCAGTTGGTTTCCTGGCGCAGGCCGTCAGAAATGGCGCGCACGGCGTATTTGGTCGCGCAGTACACGGCGGCGGTGGGCACGACACTCAGCCCGCCGATGGAGGAGATGTTGATAACCTGCCCCGCCTGTTGCGCCTGCATGGTGGGAAGAACCGCCGCGATTCCGTTTAGTACGCCACGAATGTTCACATCGATCATGCGGTTCCACTCATCTACCTTGAGCGCTGCCAGCGGGGAAAGTGGCATAACGCCTGCATTATTGATGATGACATCGATGCGGCCATGGGTGGTGATCGCAAACTCGGCAAACGCCTGCATATCTTCACGGCTAGTGACATCCAGGGCCTGGTAATCAACTGTGCTGCCGTTGGCACACAATTCGCGCGCCAGTGCTTCCAGTCGGTCGGTACGTCGCGCACCAATAATTAGGCGATGGCCTTGCTTGGCCAGTTCGCGGGCCGTGGCTTCACCAATACCGCTGCTGGCGCCGGTCAATAAAACAACTTTAGAGGGGACGTTCGATAGGCTGGTCATGCGTTTTTCCTGTTGTGGGAAAGTACAGGGAAAGCGTAGGGGATGCCCACGAACGGCAATATAGACGATCCTCTTGCATGCTTGCCTAAAGCTATTAATTGGCGGGCTGGAGGCAGGAAACTGACCCAACAGCCTATACTATTACTCTTATGTTGGCTCAGACACTGGCAGTCTCAGTGGCGATCAACGAGGGCGAATAGTGAGAGCATTGAACGAGGTTGCTCATGGTAGCGAGTAGCGATGCGGTAGTGCAGCGCCGGATAATCGAACGGTTATATCAACTCGCCCCGCGCGAGGGATATACCCAGTCGCTGGTGGATGAGGTGCGCCTGATGCGCTCAAACCGGACGCTCAAAAACACCCCGGTGCTATATGAGCCGAGCATCGTCATCATCTGCCAGGGGCGTAAGCGGGGCTATCTGGGCAGCGAAGTGTATCTTTATGATGCGCATCACTATCTGGTGCTAGCGGTACCTCTGCCGTTTATTTCAGAGACAGAGGCGAGCCCTGACGTACCGATGCTGGGGATTGCGATCCGCCTTGATACAGCGGTCATTGCAGAGCTTGTCACCCAGCTGGATGAAACGGTCGATGTTCAGCCAACCCCACCCCGCGGCATGCTTTCCACACCGCTTGATCAATCGCTTGCCGGTGCAACGCTACGCTTGCTGGATGCGCTGGCAACGCCTGCGGATGCACGCATTCTAGCACCGTCCATCGTGAGAGAGATTTGCTACCGGGTACTGACCGGCGAGCAGGGCGGAAGCGTTCGCTCGGCGTTATCCCACTATGGGCAGTTCGGGAAGATAGCCAAGGCGCTACGCCGCATCCATGTACATTACGCCGCTCCGCTGGAAGTGGGCACGCTCGCCCATGAGGTGGGAATGAGCGCTCCGGCGTTTCATGCGCACTTCAAATCCGTCACTCAAACCTCGCCTATCCAGTACATCAAATCGACGCGCTTGCACCATGCGCGGCTGTTGATGATTCGTGATGGATTGACCGCCGCTGCTGCGGCGAGCCGGGTAGGCTATGAAAGCCCTTCCCAGTTCAGCAGGGAGTTCAAGCGGCTATTTGGTCAGCCACCTGCAGAGGAGGTGCGCGCTATGAAATTGAGTCTGGCGTTATCACCGCCTGCTCCTATCACCGATATCGCTTCGTTGCATTGAGAACGATACGATGCCAGATGCTAACTCATTAGCACATTTTATAATCTCTCAGCCTATACGAGTTACCAATGAACATACTCGATAAACGCGCCTTCTACCTGCTGGAAGTAAGCAGTTGCGGCGGTATTCGCGCGGCGGCTGAGCATTTGCATATTAACCCCTCCGTGGTGAGTCGGCAGGTTCGCAGCCTTGAGCGAGAGCTGGGAATGGCGCTATTAGAGCGGCAGGGGCGCCATATGATGTTAACCGAGGCGGGGCTGCTGGTGGTGGATAGCTTTCTTGCCCAGCGGCGGCTCAACTCGGAGCTGGGGGATACGCTTTCCCGGTTGCGCAATCTACAGGCGGGGAAGGTCGTGGTTTCGGTGGGCGATGGGTTTGTGGATAGCTTTATCAACTACGTGATGAAGCGCGTCTCCGAACATTACCCGGACGTGCTGATCGAGATCAAAACGGGCATCTACTACCCCCGTGAGCCCCACGAGATGGTGGCCAACGACGAGGTGGATATTGCGATTACCTATGGGCCAATCTCGGATCCGAGGCTGGTGGTACACTCCTTTGAGCGCGGCCCGCTATGTGCCCTGGTGGCACCTTTTCATCCGCTGGCCCGGCAGGAGAGTGTTACGGTAGCAGAGCTTTTGCAGCACAAGCTTATTTTTCTGCCCGATGTATCGGGGTCGCAGCAGTTTGTAAATGCGTTGTTTAGCGCCGCCGGGCAACCCGCCACGCCCGCCTACCGTTGCAACCTGCATTCTGTTTCACGGCGCATGGCGAGTGCCGGTATTGGGGTGTCGTTCATGACCGCGGCGGCTGCACGCAATGAGGTGGACGAAGGGCAGCTCAGAGCAATTCCCGTGGCGCACCCACTGGCAGCCAGCAGTCAGGGCAATCTGGTAAGAAGAGTCGGCAGAAGGCTTTCACCCGCTGCCGACTATTTATGGAAGCTGATGCTGACGATGCAGTAATCAGTTCGCCATCATGTAAACGCCGGGGCCGATCGGCCACCCCATGGCTAGCCAGAACATCAAAAAGGCGGACCAGGCGAGCAGGAAGGTAACCGCTAGCGGCAGCATGGTGGCTATCAGCGTGCCCAGCCCCATGTCCGGCTTGTAGCGCTGCATGTACACCAGGGCAACCGAGAAGTACGGGCTCATGGGGGAAATGATATTGGTGCTGGAATCACCGATGCGGAACATGGCCAGTACGAAAGCGGGGTCGAAATCGATCATCATCAGCATCGGCACGAATACTGGGGCCATCAGCGCCCACTGGGCCGAGCCGCTGGTCATGAACACGTTGAGTACCGCACTCATGGCAATGAATGCCCCCACCAGCGGCAGGCCGGTAAAGCCGGTGCTCTGCAGAATGTTCGAACCCTCGATGGCAATGTACTGACCAAGCTCCGACCAGCGGAAGTAGGCGATGAACTGTGCAATGGCGAAGAACAGCACCAGCGTGGGCGCCAAGTCGCTTGCTGATTCGGCCATGCGCTGGGGGACGTCGCGGCTGGTCGTTATCTTGCCGGTGGTAATGCCGTACACTAGGCCGATGGTCACGAAATAGCCAAACATGAGTGGCACCAGCGAGCGTAGGAAAGGTGACGGAATTAGCCCGCCCTCTTCGTTACGCAGCGGGGATGCTTCAGGAATAACGGCAATCAGGATCAGCGCCAGATAGATCAAGGTGGCGAAGCCGACCCGCTTAAGGCCTAACTTCTCTTCCGGTGTTAACTCCGGCTTGACGATATCCGTCTTAAAATCCTTGCTCATCGGCAGCGTGCGCGTGAGCCGCGGTTCAACCACCTTATCGATAATCAGCGTACCCGCAATGGCAAGCACGAATACTGAGCAGGCCACAAAATAGTAGTTATCAACTGGCGAAATATAGGCATCAGGATCGACCAACCGTGCTGCTTCGGTAGTGATGCCGGCAAACAGCGCGTCCCCGACAGTAATAAACAGGCTGGCATCAAAACCTGCACCGGCGGCGGCGTAGGCTGCGGCAGCGCCCGCAATAGGGTGACGGCCCACCGAGTGATACAGCATGGCGGCCAGCGGTATCAAAATCAGGTAGTTGGCATCAGAAGCAATACTGCCGCAGATGCCCGCCAAAAATACGCAGAAGGTTAGCAGTGAGGGCGGGGCTTTGGCGACGCTTACCTGCATCAGCGTCGACATCAGGCCGACCTTATCGGCCAAGCCAATACCGAACATCACCACCAAAATAAGCCCAAGCGGTGGGAAATTGACGAAGTTACTGACCACACTGGTCAGCATGAATTCTAAACCATCGCCTGATAGCAGGCTTTGGACATAGACGGTGTCGCCGGTTTGTGGGTTGATCGCCGAGACGCCAAACGTGGCGAGCATGGCTGAGATAACTACAACCACTACGGCGAGGATGGTAAATAGGATGAACGGATGAGGAAGTTTGTTACCTACGCGTTCAATAGAAGCGAGTACAGACTGCATAGTGTTAACCCTTGTTTTTAGAAATTTTTTGGTTGTAAAAAGGTTGTCAGCTGCGTAACAGTAGCCCTTTTGCTAAAGCAACAAACATGCCACCTGCTACCTGTAATATGTTGTCGTTAAAGTCGTAGTGTTCGTTGTGAAGATAAGCGCTGTCGCCGTTACCGACGAAGAAAAAGCAGCCAGGCACTTCCTGTAGGTAGAACGCAAAGTCTTCGGCACCCATGGTGGGCATGTAATCCAACTGCTGAATGTCGTTACTGACTACATATTTGGAGGCGAGTGCTAACACCCGTTCAGACCATTCGGGATCATTGGATAGTGGTGGAATCTGGTGAATGTGTTCAAGTTTGAAGCTGGCGCCATGGGCATCACACACGCCTTTAGTGACCTGCTCAAGCTTGCCAGCCAGCGCATCGCGGGATGAGGGGCGGTCACTTCTAATATTCACCACGAGCTCTGCGGCGCCGGGGATTACGTTGGCTGCATCGCCTGCATGAAAGGACGCTACGGTAATCACACCGGATTCCAAGGGTGATTTGTGACGGGCCACCAACCCTTGCAATTGTTGTACTAGCGAGGCGCCAACGTAGATCGGATCAATGGCCAAGTGAGGCATGGCCGCATGGCCAGAGACGCCCTCGATGATGACTTTGAACGTGTCGTTGCCACCCATAGCCGGACCGGGCTTTACGAACAGTTGGCCTTCAGGAAAGCCGGGGCGATTGTGGTAGCCAAATACGGCTTCCACTCTAGGGTTTTCAAGCACCCCAGCCTTGACCATCGCATCCGCACCGTTGCCGCCTTCTTCCGCTGGTTGAAAAAGCAACTTGAGATGCCCACACAGTTCATCACGCTTTTCCATGATGACTTCGGCGGCGAGTAGTAGCGTGGCGGTGTGTCCGTCATGTCCGCAGGCGTGCATAAGACCTTCATTCTGCGAACGATGGCCAAACGTATTGGCTTCGTGAATAGGAAGCGCGTCCATATCAGCACGAAACGCGATCACAGGACCTTCGCGGCCGGTATCCAGTTCCGCCAGGATCCCTGTTGTCGCAATACCCTCAGTTACCTTGTAGCCAAGCGCGCGTAATCGTTCGGCGGCTAGCTTGGCGGTTTGGGTTTCTTGGTATTTAAGCTCAGGCTGCTTGTGGAGAGTTTGTCGCAGAACGATTGCATCTTGTATTTGCTTATCGGTAAACATTGCCTGTCCTTGCCGTTATTGATGTGCCTATTGGCAACGTTATTAGGAAGACTAACCCTAAGTGACTTCACGGGTGGAAAGGAGAAGCAGGAACGTTATCTTTGTTGCTTTTTGAGCAACATTTAAATTAGATCCATGGTTTTAGTGCAAGATTTAGAAGTTATGTAGCTCAATAAAAAGCCGCGCAATCGCGCGGCTGCCTCATTTACTCTAAACCCCTTAAAACTCAGTCCTCAACGTAAGCGAGGCACTACGTGGGGCGCCGTAAGCCGTAGCGGTTGTAGTAGCGTTGGTCGAGCAGGTTGTCGACGTTAAGCGTTACGCTGGTTTCATCGTTGATATCGTATTTTGCCATGGCGTTAACGATGGCGTAGCCGGGCCAGTTGACGGCAGTGGAACCTGTGCTGACGCCGTTTGTAGGTTGGCCTGCCGGGCCTGATATCGCATGGGTGTTGCTTTGCGCGTACACACCGCCGCCGAAGGTCATGCGGTTCAAGAAACCGGACGGTTCATACGTAGTGGAAAGCTTGAACAGATGCGATGGGTCGCTGCTGCCATCCGAGTCCACACGGCGGAAGTGCAGGTAAGTGTAGCCACCGTAAACATTCCAGTTGGGCGTCAAAGAGCCGGCGATCTCCAGGTCGATGCCATCGGTTTCATAGCTGTCGCCCACGATGGGTTTAACCGTGGCGCCGCTGGTGGTTTCACGGGTTTGCGGCGTGAATGTGCTGGTGTAGCTTGCATATAGCGAGTGATTGTCCGTGAGGTCATACACCACGCCCGCGTAGGGGTTACCACGCCGTTTTCGTGCTGACTTGAGTGATCACTTGTGCGCAGTATCGTCATGGCGCATCGCGGCAGATTGGCGCTCAAAAACCGAACCGGTGGCGGGCTACGTGTTGTAATGGCGCTACCCGCCTGTGCTGACACGTCAAGGGAAAGCGCCTCTTGATGCGTGTGGCTTCGGCGCGGGGATAGGGCTTGAGATGAGCGGGGCAAGCGTAAGAATTAGCGCAGCAGCAGGTCTTCCTTAATGGGAATAAACGCGCTCGCTTCGTTCATTAGTGACGCAGCGGTGAGCTGGGGGACGCCATATACCTCTACTTTTTTCCCATACTTGACGCGAATTTTATTCACCAGCAGGTCAAAATCGCCATCACCCGTTACCAGTACGATAACGTCGGCGTGCTCTGCGTACTCGATGGCATCCAGCGCAATACCCACATCCCAATCGCCCTTGGCAGAACCATCGGCGCGTTGAATAAAGGGCTTTAGCTTCACCTCAAAACCAATGGCTCTGAGTATATTTTGAAACTCGCGCTGTTTCTTATCGCCTTTATCAATGGCATAGCAAAACGCACCCACCACGTCTCTGTTGGCGGTGGCTTGCGCCCAAAACCGGTTGTAATCAAAGTTTCTCCGATATGCATCCCGCGTGGTGTAGTAGACGTTTTGTGTATCAATAAAGATGGCGACGTTGGTCATAAGTATGGCTCGTTGCGAACTATCCCATCATGCGGGCATGTTGGTCCCATAGCATCCAGATCGTACCGGCCACGATGATAAGCACGATCAGTGTGGTGAAGAGGATACGCTTTAGAGCGTCCCGGTGCGATTTAGCCTAGCCAATATGTAGGAAAAAAGCGCAGATGAACAATGAAGTGCACCAGTGCGAGCGCACCGAATACCATGAGGGCAGGCATGCCTGTTAGCAGGCTCAGGGAGATATTTGCACATGACTCACTCTGAGCTGATCTTGCAGGCAAATGAGCGCTGGATAGGCCATTCATTATTGGCACGTCATTCATGAAACGCCCCGCCATGTTTCGTCGGCGGGCGTTTCATGAAAGGGTCTCAGTAGCTGTGATGCGCTAATGCGAATGTATTACTTTCCTCGGTGACCTTAAAGCGACCTACCATGCTGGCCATGTCGCCTGCTTGGTCGTCCAGTGAGCGGCTCGCTGTGGCGACCTGCTCGACCAGCGCAGCATTCTGCTGAGTGACTTCTTCCAACTGGGTTAACGCCTGATTAATTTGCTCAATGCCTGATGACTGTTCGGTGGTTGCTGCGGATATTTCTGACACCAAAGCAGCCGTATGCTGAGCGCGTTCTGCAATGTTTTTTAGCGTATCGCTTGTTGAGGTAACAAGCTCTTCCCCGTCTTCTATACTTTTAACGTTATTGTCGATCAGCTTTCGAATCTGCTTGGCTTCTTCTGCACTTCGGCTTGCCAGGTTACGTACCTCTGAGGCTACCACTGCAAATCCACGCCCTTGCTCCCCGGCTCTTGCGGCTTCTACGGAGGCATTCAAGGCTAGGATATTGGTCTGGAAAGCGATGTTATCAATGGCTTCCACTATCGCGGTGACTTGCTGATTGGCTTCATGGATCTGCTCCATCGCCATACGCGCCCGTTCGGCTATATCGTTAGCGGAATTTGCCTGGCTTGCCATGTCCTGTGTAGAACGACGTGCTTCCTGAGCCGTATCTGCACTTTGCTTCACGGTGGCCGTAATCTGCTCCATGCTGGATGCCGTTTCCACAAGCGACGCAGATTGCTCTTCGGTGCGCTGGGCAAGGTCTGCATTCCCCTTGGCAATCTCCTTGCTGGCAACTTCGACAGACTGAGCACCCTGCTTGATGCTGGCCACCAGCTCTTCCGTTTTAGCCGTTGATTCGTTGAACGCCTGATAAAGCTGTGACAACTCATCGCTTCCTGGAATCGCCAAGCGCTGAGTCAGATCTCCTCCACGTGTCTGGATGTTTTCAAGCGCTATTTTTAGCGGGCGTACAATACTGCGGACAATGAGCACAGAAAGCAGAACCGCTAACAGAGCCGCCGCTAAGGAGCACGCCAGATAATACGCCAGCTCGCTGACCGCGTTGTCACGCAAGCTCTGGGCTGTTTCAAGCAGAAGATCGGCCGCTTCTCGTCCTACTTCCGCCTGGCTGTCAATCAGCATGGTTTGTTGGTCAAACCACTGCTGGTGATTGATATTGAAATCTCCAGCCGTGCCTTGCTCCACCGCGGTACGTCGCATGTCAGCAAGCGTTTTAGCAAGATCACTTTCCAGTATAGCTGCCAGCTCGCTCTGCAGGCTGGCATTGGAAAGCTGATTAAACGTTTTAAGGTATGCTTCTGATCGGCCTGTGATCGACAGCAAATTGGCGAACGCGGTAGAAGACATGGCGTCTGCACTAAAAGCGGTTGTTAACATGGCCCGCTCAATACCCGCTAGTTCTTTTATGTTTAACAAATTGTAATAAGCATTGAGCTGTCGAACAATTTCTCCGCGCTCAACGCTAAAGGTAAGTTGGCTGACAATGTTGATTAAAAAATCATTAATGTCCGTATAATAACGGTTGGATTGATCGCCTGGTATTTCCAGCCTGTCGGCGCGCAAACGGATTGTGTTTATCTCATGCAAAATTTGTTTAGCTTGAACTACCTGCTCTTGAACGCTTGTGTCATCTTCAGAAAAGATAAGATTTTCGGTATAAAGATTGAACTTCTCAATCTGTCCATCGGTCACCTTGCGCTGGCTAGGCAGCTCAGTGCGAAAGTTTTGCCCGCGGCTGCCTAAAAAGGCGGCTGTCATACCACGCTCGCGCTGAAGTTCATGAACCAGGTCACCGGCATACTGGCTCAGTACCGTCATCTCCTGAAGATGATTCATTTCAGACACAATCGCTTTACGTTCTAAAATACCTGACACTGCTAGCCAGGTCATGGCTAGCAATGGCAAGGCGAGAACCAGAATAAACTTACGGCCTATAGTAATACGGTGTAATACCTTCAGCATTATGTTTTCTCACATGAAAAGGATAATTTATGACAACGACGTTGAAAAGCTGACCATAACCTGCGCGTGTGCCTGTGCATTAATGGCTTGCTTACTTTTATCGGCAATGAGCGTTATAGCTGAAGCCATGAGGGGAGAAGATGATTTTAGGCTTGATCTAAGTCAAATTTAGTTAAAAATCAGACTTGTCTATCTTGACGGTAAGTTTTTATGACTTTTTTGAAGTCTATAGTTGATGTGTTTAAAGTGATTTTTATTTTTTCTTATCAGTTGTTTCTTTTTTTAATGGTGGCGTCGCTGTTAGATAGCAAGGTGTCGTAAAGGAGATGGTGGGGCGATGTGCGATCTAAGTGGCATGTTGGTGGGTGTTAACGTCGTATGTTTAATGTCTGCTCACTTGGTTATCTGAGTGGATAGAGAGCAAAGAAGATCAACATTACATGTTAGATAGTTCACCCAGAGAGCTTCTTCATATCAAAAGTGACCAAAACTCGCGAGGTGATAAATAAATGCTGATCTTGAAAGGCGGTTTGATGTGGCAAGCCGCCCTAATAGATAAAGTAATATAGTTAATTGTTTGCCTGCCGTGACAGGATTTCAACAAAACGCTGGCGTGCCGGTGCAGGCAGGTTGTCGGGCAGATCCTCTTCCGTCGCGGTGGTATCGCCGACTTGAATCAGCATCACCATGCCCATGGTGTAATGTGGCGAGCACTTAATGCCCCAAATGCCCTCGGCATTCAGTGTTACCTCAATCTCTTCGTTAATATTGCCTACAAATGCCTCGCCGCCTTCGGGGATCATGCCGTCAATGGTGGCCGCATTATGCCCCGGGGCGGTGGCTAGAAATTTCACCGTATCGCCAGGTTGAACAATAAGATAGTCCGGTGCGAAAGGCATTGGCCCGGTATCATTGCGGTTCAGCATCTCAACGGTATGTGTGTTGGCTAGAGCCGCCAGCGGTAGCAGACCAAGCAGAACAATAAGTCGTTGCATCATTTTCATAGTGAGTAAGCCCATACATTAATGAGTAAGAAGCGCGCCCTTGGGGCACGCTCAATGTGGCGGCGCAATGCCTCACGGTGATAGGTCAAATTCCGCTAACTGGTTGGCGAGTGCTTCCAGCGCAAAGATCGCTCGAACCGAGGGGTCCATCGCATGGGCATCAATCTCAATAATGCGGCCTTGTTGCACGGCTTCGGTCATGCTGGTGACAGGGTCTGACGCAAGATACGCCCGCTTGGCGGCAATGTCGTCGGCTGGGAACCGACGGCGATCCATTCTGGCGGCAGCAATAAACGTGGGATCACTTCTAACAATGGTTTCCCAACCGACGGTGGGCCACTCCTCTTCTGATGTCACGACGTTAGCGATGCCCAGCTTCGACATCATCCAGCCGGGCACGCTATTAACACCTGCCACGTAAGGGTCGATGCCCAGGTCGGCGGAGGAGTACCAAAACACGCCGGTAGTATCGTCCGGTAAATCAAGAGCCGCCGCTTTTTCGATGGCCGCAGCTTCACGCGCCTTCAGTTCGGTTATCAGCTCGTCACCGCGTTCGGCAACATCAAACATCTGCGCAAGCGTCGCGATGCTGTTGTAAAGCAGTTCGGTATCAAACAGCGTTGTGCGGGCGCCGTCCATGCTCTGGTGGTTGCTTTTGCCAATACACTCCGTGGGCATGGTCCAGCTGGGAATGCCCACATCGGCAAACATCTCAGGCGTACCGACCACGCCTGCGGGTCCAATCATCCACTCATAGGCAGATATCACCAGGTCGGGCTTGGTAGCCACCACGCTTTCGTAGCTTGGTGCATCATCCGCCAACCGTTCGACATTAGCGTCAATGTCAGCAAACTCCTCCAGTACCGGGTTAATCCAGAGTGCGGTGCCAGCAACCGTATCTTCAAGGCCCAGCATGTAAAGGATCTCGGTGGGCGCTTGGCCGATACTCACTACCCGCTCAGGGGGCGATTCTAGTGTGATCTCGTGCCCGCAGCTTTCAAGCGTCAAGGGGTAATCGGTGGCGGCATTGGCGGTTTGCCCAAGCCAAAGGCTGGCGACAGCCGCCGTGGTTAATCTCAACATCATGTACACTCCCGTGCATGATGAGCAGGCCGCTGGCGTGTAGCTGGCTAAGTAGCCAGCCGAGCCGACCCGCTCGATGAAGGTTAGGGTGTCGGCAGGTCTCCTGACTGACGGGTCGTCGCTAGCTCACCTTCCCAGACATAGCGTCCAGTGGCATTGTCGAGCATCGCTCGCCGCCTACAGTTGCGGGGGCAGTTCCGTTTCGCGGCCAGGCCACGGCGGATTCTCTATTAGGTTCTCGAAAGAACACCGACGTGGCTATTCTAGGGGGTAACGATGAGGCTTAACATGGTTAAAATTAGCCTGGGATCACCTCTTTCTGGTTGCGATAAGCGCGTGGCGTACCTAACTTGAGGGGAAACTTCCAGGAGCAAGGATGCCATGGCTAGCTACCCCGCCTCATCAGTATTTGATACCCAACGCTCGCTGTGGGCAGCCATTCTGATGGGAATTGGTGTCATGGCCGCTGTCGATGAAATCGTCTTCCACCAACTGCTTCAATGGCACCATTTTTTCGATTTCTCCACACCTGCGTTTGGGATCCTCTCGGACGGTTTGCTGCATGCCTTTGAACTCCTTGCCATCGTGGTTGGGGTGTTTATGCTGCTTGATCTTTCCCAGCGCAAACGGTTGTCGATCCCATGGGCTCAAGCGGGCTTCTTTCTGGGGATGGGCGGGTTTCAGCTTTTCGATGGTGTTATTAACCACAAGATTTTACGCCTGCACCAGATTCGCTATGGGGTTGATCCGCTGATGTATGACGTGGTGTGGAATGGCGCGGCGATAGGATTATTGTTGGTAGGCGTCTGGCTGCTTTTTCGCGCCAAGCATTTGGCGCGTCGTTAAGCATGCAGGCTCACGATCACGCCGCTCATGGGTCGATGCTTGATTGGCTGCCCGTGGCACTGATCGTTCTACTTACGCTGGCGTATCTTCTGGCCGCTTATGCCCAGCGGCAACAAACAGCCGGATGGAGCGTTTGGCGAAGTATCTTTTTTAGCCTGGGTAGTCTGCTGATAGCTATCGCCGTGGCGCCCCCTTTAATGGCTTGGGCGCACCATGATCTAGTGGGCCACATGGTTTTGCATCTATTAATTGGTATGTTTGCACCGCTCGCTTGGGTACTGGCGGCCCCTGTTACGTTACTGCTACGCGCCTTGCCTCAGGCGGGCGGAAGACGAGTCGTCGCTTTGCTACACAGCCGGTTTGTGCGCTTTGTTTCACACCCGGTTAGCGCACTTGTGCTCAATATCGGCGGTATGTACGTGCTCTATTTAACGCCGCTTTATGCGCTATCTCTCCATCACCCGATAGTGCATGTTGTCATACACCTGCACTTTCTTTTGGCCGGGTACCTGTTCTGCTGGACGATTCTGGCCGAGCCTGATGTGTCGCCCCATCGGCTGAGCCTGCTTTTTCGGATGGGCGTACTGTTTGCGTCTATTGCCACTCATAGCCTGTTGGGCAAGCTGATGTACGGCTACGGTTGGCCTCGTGGTACTGGCCATTCGCTTGAGGAAGTACAGGCCGCCGCCCAATGGATGTATTACGGCGGCGACCTGGCGGAAGTGCTGCTGGCCGTGGTGTTGTTAACGCTTTGGTTGCGCACGCCCGTTGAGCGGCGTGAGGGGGTGTTGGAGAGCGCTAGCGCTAAGCCCAAGACGAGCGTTTAAGAGCTATAGCTGATGTTTGCAGTAGTGCTTTTTTAACGCCCGCTGTGTTAACTACATCTTAATGCAAGCATTGGCTTCCTGCGCAGTGCCGATTTTCTTTTATATTACAAGTCACCATTATTGAGATTTTCAACGCGGTCGCAGAATAGTTGGTCTTCTCTGAGCGAAAATGGATGTTAAATCCTCATCTCCATCGGTGATCAAAGTCCAGCGTGCTGGCAAGGGGGTCCAGTGCTGCTGACTGGCGCGACCAATTTTGGTGGCGTCGGCCATAACATATACCTCGGCGGCGCGTGCGATCATCGCTTCCTTTAGCCAAGCTTGGTCAGGGCTTGCCTCGCATAACCCCTGCTCGGTGACGCCGTCAGCACTGAGAAAGAGGCGGTCGACCGTGAGTCGTGACAGTGTCTCGAATGCAAGCGGGCCGTAGACCGTCATGCTTGGCGTACGCAAGTCGCCACCTAGCACTGTTGTACGTCCTTCGGGGAGATGGGTGAGCAGCGGAAGTGCCGCCATGTTATTGGTGACAACATGCAAACCTTTGCGCTCATGTAAACGAGCGGCAAGAGCAGCAGTGGTTGTGCCACCATCTAGAAGCAGGGTGTCCCCATCTTCGATGCAGTCTAAAGCGCACTCTGCAAGGCGCATCTTGATATTGCCTTGCCGTGTGCGGCGCTGCTCAAGAGTCAGCTCAGGCTCACGTTGGCCAATTGACGTAGCGGCACCGCCATAAGTCCGCACAAGCAAACCATCACGCGATAGCGCACCCAAATCACGCCGCACGGTTGCTTCGGAAATACTGAAGTAGTGACATAGTGCTTCGATACTGCATATGCCCGAACGCACGGCTTCAAGCATGGCCTTACGGCGTTTAACTACTTTCATGGCAAGTTAGCTCGGCTAATTTTATTGGCAGTGAGTATGCCAGCCAAGAGAGCTACTTGCACCACGGCTAAAGTCGCTATTTGTGATTGTTATGATCATGTTTGCTTTAGACATTAGTATAGCGCCTATCTTGTGGATGTTTTATTAAAATGCATTATTTTCAGTAACTTGATTTTGTTTTTTGGTTTTTATTTCTTGATGTATAAATATAGACAGGTTGCTAAAAAGGATCGAAAAGATCATTTTGTCGGCAGGGTGTGAAGTTTTTGATTGGTTTGGTCGCCTTGGTGGAGCTAGGGTGTATCGATATAGGCAGAGCGAATTAAAGGGTAGGGCAACATGGCACTTAAGAAAACCGATTGCGGATTGGCGATTTTACTGTTGGCTTTCTGCGCTTTTGCAGCGTGGCGGACGACGTTGGTGCCTTCCTCGGGGGCGGGTAGTCAAGCTGGACCTGACTTCCTCCCTTGGATTGCAATTATCGGTATTGCGCTGCTTTCTGTAGGTTTGCTCATTCGAGGAGTCCGCACACCCGTACAGGTCTCCGAGAAGTCCTCGGCTGAAAGCTCGAAGATATCCTACGCAACGGTAGTACTGGTGTTATTTATCATCCTGATGACCGCTTACGCCATCTCATTTGAGCGAATTGGTTATTTGCCCAGCACGTTGGCGACATTCGTTATTGGCATGTTGCTTTTACGTGAGCGGCGGCCTCTTCAATTTCTGCTCGTACCCGCGGTGATCGTTGCCTGCGTCTATTTCGGCTTTACGCATCTGCTTGATGTTTACTTGCCCTAGGGGAGACTTCTTCAAATAGAGACCCCAACCCGCCCAAACTGACAATAAACACTAAAACCATTGGAGAACGCACATGAAACTGCTCCCAACTCTTGCCACTTTAAGCTGCGGTGTACTCTTGACCGCGGTTAGCGCAAATGCCGCCGACTACCCTGTTCGCCCGGTTCAAGTTATCGTTCCTTACTCGGCGGGCGGCGGTACCGATCTCTCGGCACGTATTATGGCCGATACTATGAAAAAATAT
The DNA here is from genome assembly GCF_900163645.1 of Halomonas citrativorans. GTDB lineage: Bacteria > Pseudomonadota > Gammaproteobacteria > Pseudomonadales > Halomonadaceae > Vreelandella > Vreelandella citrativorans. The sequence goes on from NZ_FUKM01000057.1 coordinate 336,375, forward strand.
CTGGGTAAGTCGCTCGTGGTACGTAACCAGCCCGGCGGCGGCGGCTCCATAGGTACCAGTGCAGCGCTCCATGCTCGTACTGATGGCTACACCTTGGGTATGGGAGCTCAAGGGCCTTTGGCGATGCTGCCTCATTACGGTGGTGTGGGCTACAGTCTTGATGATGTCGAATTTCTTGCCCTGATGGGACGCAATCTGATGGTGGTAGCGGGATGCCAAGGCGCGCCCTTCGAGGATGCTGAAAGCTTCATCGACTACGCACGGGAGCATCCCGGTGAAGTTCGCGTAGGCAACTCGGGTGCGGGTGGTGCTAACCATATCGCGATCGAAGGGTTCGGCAGTGCTGCCGGTATCGAGTTTAACAGCATGCCCTTTGGCGGTGCTTCGGCGGCAGTAACGGCCTGCGTGGGTGGTCATATTGATGCCGTCATTGCTCATCCTGCTGAAGTGTTACCGCACATCGAATCCGGAAGTATCCCGGCGCTTCTGGTAATGGAGGAGGAGCGTATTGATGCACTACCTGATACACCGGTGCCTGAAGAGCTGGGTGTGGATTTTACATGGTCTGCTTGGAAGGGCGTGATTGCGCCCAAAGGTCTTCCGGATGATGTAAAAGAAACTCTTTCCGAGGCACTGCGTGAAACGTTCCAGGATGAAGAGTTCCTGGCGCGTATGGAGGAAATGGGGGAGTTTGTCGACTACCGCTCGGCTGATGAGTTCCGCGAGCTGGCTGAAAGCGATTCCGCCACTGCTGAAGAGATTATCCGCCAACTGAACATGTACGGCGTTAACCAATAATCCCGTAAAAGGCTTCCCCTCGCCATGGCGAGGGGAAGTGTTTTTTGACTGTTTTTGCTTGAGCAGGTCGCTATGGAAATTTCATCGTATGTGTTGGCCGTCTTTGATCCCAGTATTCTCTGGGTCATCGCACTAGGTACGCTGGGGGGAATGGTTATTGGCGCTCTCCCGGGGCTAACAGCCACGATGGGGGTAGCCTTACTCATACCCTTGACCTTTGGGATGGCACCCGTCATGGGTCTGAATATGCTCATCGGCATTTATATCGGCGGTATCTACGGAGGATGTATTTCCGCTATTTTGCTGCGCACGCCGGGAACGCCTTCTTCGGCAGCTACGGTACTCGATGGTTACCCGCTTGCTCAAAAGGGTGAGGCTGGCAAGGCGTTAGGTATGGCGACTATCGCCTCCTTTGTTGGGGGGATCATCGCAGCGGTAGTGCTGGCTGCACTCGCCCCCCAGTTGGCGACGCTAGCGTTAAAGTTTGGCCCAGCAGAGTATTTCGCTTTGGCGGTATTTGGCCTGACGATTATCGCCAGCCTTTCCGGGGATATCCTCAAGGGCGCGATCGCGGGTCTGTTAGGCGTGTTGATCGGTTGCGTCGGTGCCGATCCGATCAGCGGCATCTCGCGCTACACCTTTGGCGCATCGGGCTTCGCATCGGGTTTTTCCTTTACGCCTGCTCTGATCGGTTTGTTTGCACTATCAGAGGTGTTCGTTCAGATCGAAAAAATATTGAGTGATCGTATCGAGCGGATGAAAGTCGGAGGTATCTGGCCAAACCGCCAAGAGGTGAAAGAGAGCGGTATGCCCATGCTGCGCGGTTCATTAATTGGCACCTTTATCGGTATTATACCGGGCACGGGGTCGGGTACGGCCGCTTGGATCAGCTATAACGAGGCGCGGCGCACATCCAAAACCCCAGAGAAGTTCGGCACCGGCCATATTCCTGGCGTTGCTGCAACGGAAAGTGCCAACAATGCGGTCTGTGCGGCTGCGTTGATTCCACTACTGGCGCTGGGAATTCCTGGTGATGTAGTGACAGCGGTGTTGATGGGGGGGCTGATGATACAGGGCCTCGCGCCGGGACCAATGTTATTCCAGCAGAGCCCGGAGGTGGTGACCGGTATTTTTACCGGGGTGTTCGTTGCCACGATTTTCATGCTTGTGTTTGGGCTTTTGGGCATTCGCTTCTTTACCCAGATATTACGCGTGCCGCGGCGTGTCCTGACGCTTTCAATCGTGGTGTTCTGCTTTGTCGGTTCTTGGGCCATCAACCTCAACGTTGTTGATCTCTATACCATGGTCGGTTTCGGTGTTCTGGGGTTCTTCATGCAGAAGTACGGCTTTTCCCAAGCGGCGCTATGTATCGCTTTGATCCTTGGGCCGATGGCCGAGTCCAACCTGCGTCTTGGCCTTATGAGTGCCCGTGATGATCTTGGTGTCTTCCTGTCAGGGCCGATTACGCTGCTATTCCTAGGATTGGCCGCGATGTCGCTCTTGCTACCGCTACTGCGTAACTGGCGCCAGCAACGTCAAGTGGCAAAATTAGCAGAGTAGGCGTTAGAGCAAAGGCACATCGCATCGCCAAAAAGAGCCCCCGCCAGCATCTGAACTGCACCCCGAAAGTTGGACATCCCATCCAACCTTCGGGGTGTTTTTATGAGCAAGCAATACGACGAGGATTTCAATCTGCTGATTGTGCGTCAGTATTTACGCGATCCATCTGCGTAACTGAAGGCGCGGATCCAGACGATCTGCGATCACCATAAAGGGCGTTATGGCTATCGTCGTATCACCGCTGTATTGCGACAAGCAGGCGAGGTGATCAATCACAAGGCCGTCCAACGGCTAATGCAGCGACTGGGCCTGAAGCCGCTTGTTCGCCCCAGACGATATCGAGCCTATCGTGGGGCCGTAGGTTACGCTGCCCTCAATACGCTACAACGTCGGTTTCAGGCCTCAGAGTCTAATCAGCGATAGGTGACAGACGTTACCGAATTCAGGATCAATGACCAGAAGCTTTACCTGTCACCGGTCATGGATCTGTATAACGGTGAAATCATCGCCTTTCAGACCGCTACACGACCGGTATTCGGTCTAGTCAAGCGCATGCTAAAGAGTGCCTTCGAGCGTCTAAAGCCAGGCGACCGACCTCTGCTGTACTCGGATCGAGGGTGGCATTATAGCTACCCTGGTTACCGCCGCATGGTGGTGGAGAAAAGGATACTGCGCAGCATGTCCAGGAAAGGAAATTGTCTGGACAATGCCGCCATGGAGAGCTTCTCGGCACACTGAAAGCGGATTACTTCCACCTGAACCGGGTTAAAGCTATATCCACTACTATAATCACCAGCGCAAGCAAAAACCAAAAGGCCTGAGCCCCGTACAATACAGGACTCAGGCCATGGCCGCCGGTTAGAGAAACCAGCCGTCCAACTATTGGCGGCTGTTCAATCGCTGACGGGGCTTTCGCGTCGGTCTTTAAATAAAGAAACATTAGACGGTGATCGGGTGATCGGGTGCTTGGGCGCTTGGCCTTGCAGCACGGCGAGTACGTCCTCTACGCAGGTGGTGCTTAGTGTGGTCAGGGAATTTTCGGTGTAGCCGGCGATGTGGGCGCTGACGATCACATTGTTCAGCGAGTAGAGAGGGCTTTGAGTCAGAGGTTCTTGTTCGAAGGCGTCTATTGCAGCTCCTGCCAAGCGCTTCTGATCAAGTGCCTCAAAAAGTGCCTTCTCATCAATAATGCCACCGCGGGCGGCGTTGATTACCATGGCCGTGGGCTTCATCATTGCCAAGCGTTCAGCATTGATCAGGTGGCGTGTTTGCTCCGATAGCCCGACGTGCAAGGTGAGGAAATCCGCTTCCTGACAGAGTGTATTTAAGTCGACAAGCTCCACGCCTAGCGCTGCAACCGCATCAGGATTTGCGAAGGGGTCAAAAGCTATAACGCGCATTTCAAACCCAGCGGCGCGTTTGGCAACCGCTTGGCCGATACTGCCTATACCAACGATGCCCAGCGTCATTCCGTGCACGTCGCGACCAAAGCAGCGCGGCCACTCACCAGCACGGGTGGCTGCATCCACGCGCGGGAGATCGCGGGCAAGCGACAGCAGCAGTGCGAAGGTAAAGTCGGCTACCGCGTGGCGGTTAGCAGCGGGCACATTGGTTACGCGTACGCCTTGGCGCTCAGCGGCAGCTACGTCAATATTGTCGACGCCCACGCCGTGCTTGGTAACGACCTTAAGGTTAGGCAGTGCGCTAAAGACAGCCGCCGTCATTGGGTTGAAAGCCACAATGGCAGCGTCGGCATCGGCGGCGCGGGCGATAAAGTCTGCCTCACTGATGTCAGCGGGTAGACTCTCGAATGTTACGCCCGCCGCCTCGAGTAACTCATAGGGGCGCTTGGAGTACTTGGCGAAGGACGGGGAGGTGCAAACAATTTTCACGAAGGCTCCTTAAAACAAGCTGAGCTGATGGCGGTTGGCAACAATGTCGGAAAGCTCGGGAACGAATTTTTCGCCCTCGCCCTGTGCCAGCGCGCTGGCGTATAGATCGCTTACCGCATGAGCAACTTCGGCCTTTACTTCCAGGTCATCGGCAAGCGCCGCAACGTAACGGATGTCTTTGCCAGCATTGGCCAAGGTGAATCGATGCGCGTTACGGTCACGCTCAAGCACGTATTGGAAGAAGGTTTGATAGAAGCCGCTATCCATACGCGAACCGCGAATCACGCTATCGAATACCTGAGGTGAAATGCCAGCCTTCGCGCCAATGGTCAGCGCCTCGGAAAAGACCGCGCCGTAGCTCATGGCCAGAAATTGGTTGAGCAGTTTCATGGTGTGGCCGGTACCCACGCCGCCACAGTGCAAAATTTTGCCAGCCCAGGCTTCAAGTACTGGACGAATGCGCGCAAGCGTCTCGTCGTCGCTGCCCACGATGGCTTGTAGCTGGCCGGATTCAGCTTGGGTGGGTGTACCGCCGAGCGCTGCATCTACCAGGGTGATGCTGTCTTCTTTCAAAGACTCGGCCAAACGGCGAGTTACGGTAGGCTGAGAAGTGGAACAGTCAACGATGATCAGTCTGTTGTCGGCCGTCTTGGCGCCTGCGCGTAGACCGTTGGCGGCATTGATCACCTCTTCAACATGCTCGGACGTGGGCACGCAGACGAATACAATGCTGCAGCTTCCGCCCATGTCTGCGGCGCTCTGGGCACTATCCGCACCCTTGGCGACGAGGGCATCTACCGCTGACTGCTTGGGATCGAACACCTTGAGTGAGTAGCCTGCTGAAAGAATGTTGGAGGCCATATATCCTCCCATCAGCCCGAGTCCGATAAAACCGATACGTTCCATGACGCTCTCCTTAAGTGGCTGTGGCGGGCAGGCTTGTTAAGCGCCTGTCCGCCAAATAGTGTCTAGAAGATTGCTTTATTTGAGTGTCGTGTGCTTTCCCGCAGGATCAGGCCGCTTGGATATGCCGACTGGCAAGCTCGACAGCTTGACTGAGCGCCTCAATGAGGCTGCGCTCGTCGGCGATGCCCTTGCCTGCGATGTCAAAGGCTGTGCCGTGGTCGACGGAGGTGCGTACTACGGGTAGCCCGACGGTGACGTTGACGCCCGCCTCAAGCCCCATCACCTTTACCGGGCCGTGACCCTGATCGTGGTACATGGCAACAACGCAGTCGAAATCGCCCCGACCTGCGCGGAAGAACAGAGTATCCGCCGGGAGTGGGCCTTCAACGTCCCAGCCCCGTGCACGCAGCGCCTCAATGGCCGGAACGATCTTCTCTTCCTCTTCGCCGTAGCCAAACAAGCCGTTTTCGCCAGCATGTGGGTTGATGCCGCAAACGGCGATGCGCGGGTTGTTGTTACCGGCGCGGGCGAGCGTTTCGTGGGCGCGCTCGATGGTGCGTGTCACTAGCCCCGGGTTAATTCGCGCGATGGCGTCGATGATCCCCAGGTGGGTGGTGACGTGGATGACCTTCATCTTCGGAGTCACCAGCATCATCGAGACCTCTTCGGTGCCGGTCAGATGCGCCAAAAGCTCCGTGTGGCCGGGGAATACGTGACCACCGGCGTGCAGTGCTTCCTTGTTCAAGGGCGCGGTACAGATGGCGTCGAGCTCACCGGCTTCGATCAGTTCCACTGTCTTGGCAATATAGCGATAGGCAGCGTCGCCCGCCACGCTCGAAACCTGGCCCCAGGGTAGGTCATCGGGAATCAGGCCTAGATCGATGCACTCGACCACGCCGCGCTGAAAACGCGCCTCAGCGGGAGTCTCAACGACATGCATTTCAAGGGTAGAGCCGACCACGTCCATCGCTTTGCGTAGGCGCCCTGCATCGCCGATGACCAGCGGGCGACAAATATCGTGAACATCGTCGTGGGCCAGTGCCCGGACGATGACTTCAGGACCGATGCCAGCGGCATCGCCCATGGTAATACCGATAACGGGACGATCGCTCATGAAAATTCCTTCTGAATAAAAAAATCAGTGGTTACGTGTCTGGCCGTGCCAAATACGTTCAAAGGCGCTGCTATCGCCGAACCCTCCGGCTTTGGTAATGACTTCCAACCTGCCTGTGCTCGTTTCGGCAAGTAGCCGTGCCATGCCCGTATCGGGAGCATCAAGTAGTGTCAACTGAGTAACGTCCGCGCCGACCAGAAGCGCTCGCGCCGTAGCCCCGCCAGTGGCGATAAGACGTTCAACGCGCTCAAGGCGTGGCGAGAGGAGGCGCGCCAGCGCTAGGCTGAGCGCTGGACCTTCGGCGGCGTTACGATCATTGCCTTGGCGAAGGCGTACCATGACGTCGCGCTTTTGTTCGAGCGCCTCGTCGATGCGCATCTCGAGTGTTTGAAAGGCGCTTTCATGGGCATCTGCACGCAGATCGATGGCGTCTATTTCAATGAGCGTGAGCGCCTCTATGCTTTCCAGAAGCCGGTCGGCTTGCTGATGGGAGATGGCGCTCATACTGCCGATGACGATCAGGGTGTGAGGTGCAGCTGCCAGCGTGGGGATGGGTTCTCGGGTGCCTACCAGACCGAGCGCAGCAGGAAGATGGTCACCGAGACCCGCCGAGCCTACCCAGAAAACGCCGTCGAGGCGTGTGCTCAGCGCTGCTAGTCGAGCCAGGTCGGCGTCGCTTTCGGCGTCGCACACCAGCGTTTGGACACCGGATTCGCGGTGCGCAATCAGTGCGGCAACGACATTGTCATCGTCTTGACCAAGTGCAGCGAGATTGAAGGTTGCGGTCTTGAGCGCTGCGGCGTTAAACATCTCGACTAGGTCCGCTCGGCCCTGAATGCCTTCATTAGTCCAGACCTCCGTCTCCTCGATGGGTATGCCGTCGAGATACTGCCGACCACCATGCGTGGTGCGACCGGTGGCGGGGTAGGCTGGGGCGACGATCGCCATGCCGCCAATCGCGACAAGGCTTGCGACCTCGGCAGCAGCGTTGCCCCTCAGGGTCGAATCGACCTTTTTGTAGAGAAAGTGAAAGCGCCCCTGCCAGGTGAAAAGCGCTTGGCGATGGCGACGAGCTGCCTCGGCGGCGCTCTCTCCACGTGAGTCCAGATCAATGGCCACTGCGTCGGCGCATTCGATGTGATCCGCGCCAAGCACTACGGCGGTGGTGAGCCCCGCGCGGGCACAACCTATCGCTGAGTCGGCCGTGCCGGTCAGGTCATCGGCCACGATCAATAACTGGACGCGGCTCGAATCAGCGCTCGACACGGTCGTAGACCTTGAGCGCCTGCTTGAGTTTTTCCAGTGCTTCAGGGGTAAGTGCCTGTACCGGCGAACGCGCTGGGCCTGCGGGCATACCAAGAAGGGTCGCGGCGGTTTTCAGTACGCTAGGCATGGTGCCGAGGGCAAAGGCGCTGCGCAGCGGACGCAGTTTTTCCTGAGCTTCGCGGGCGGTTTCGAAGTCGCCGGCCTGCCAAGCGTTCCAGATGGTCATAACCACGTCAGGCACAGCGTTGGTGGTCGCGGCCACGGCTCCGTCACCGCCGGCCATTAGCGTCCACAGGATCATTGAGTCGGTGCCGGTGAAGACGGCGAAGTCGTCACGGCGCAGACGGATCAACTGGACCAGGCGGTCAAAATCACCGCCGCTGTCCTTGATCGCACGAATGTTGGGAATCTCGGAGAGCTTCGCGATGCTTTCGACAGTTAGGGTTACGCCAGCCTTAGCGGGAATGGTGTAGAGCAGAATCGGAAGCGGTGTAGCTTCGGCGATGCGTTGGTAATGCAGGATGAGTTCCGCTTGAGTTGCACCGTTGAAGTAGGGGGTGATGATCGAAAGACCGTCGACGCCGACCTCTTCCATGCGGCGGTTCAGCTCGATAACGCCGCGCGTGGTGTAGCCACCGGTACCGGCATATACGGGAACGCGGCCCGCCGCTTGGTCCTTGACGATGGTTGCCACGCGCACTTTTTCGTCGTCCGACAGTGAGAAGAACTCTCCGTTGGTACCCAGTGCGAAGAGGCCATGAACACCCTTTTTAATCAATGTTTCAGTCAGTTCTCGAAGCCCCTTCTCATCGACTTCCTCGTGTTCATCCATGGGAGTGATCAAAGCGGGGACGATGCCGCGAAACTCAAAAATGCTCATGATGTCTCCAGAAATATATGTGTGACTGATTCGATAGTTCTTAGGGCTAAAATGATCGAAACGTTCATATTTGGCAAGCTATACCATCGTCTAGTCGGCTAGGAATGAGATCGTTTATAGGCTGAATGTTGATCTATGTGACTGAAAAACATAGTTACTAGGTGGAAAGTCCTAGTTGATTGCTTTGGTCATTTTTTGCAAAGAGTTTACGAAAGGAAAAACGAAGCCTTCAAAAAATGAATGTGCATGAGAGGGTGCTACGTGCCACAAGTCGCGTGTGACTATCTATTTCCATCTATTGCTTGGTGGCGTGAGGGGCTATTTAAAAAGCCGAACGCCGCATAAGCCGCGTTCGATGAGTTTTTCGGTAAGTGCCGTGATGTTAAATGCGCTTGGACGCCGCCAGCACATACAAAAACTCAAGCCCCAGGGTCGCTGCGGCAAGCGAGGTAATATCACCGTGATCGTAAGCCGGGTTGACCTCTACGACATCCATGCCTACTAAATTCATACCCACCAAGCCACGAACAACCTTTAGCAGTAAATTGGTCGACATGCCTCCACATACCGGTGTGCCGGTGCCAGGTGCAAACGCAGGGTCGAGCCCATCAATATCCAGGCTGACGTAGGCGGGGTGGTGGCCCACGCGAGCACGGATTTTTTCGAGTACTGCTTTAGGGCCATTATCATTTACCCAATCGGCATCCAGCACTGCATAAGGATGGTTATGACGGTCATAGCTGGTGCGGATGCCGATTTGCAGCGAGAGCTTGGGCACGACCAATCCTTCTTTTAGAGCGTGATGAAAAATGGTGCCGTGATCAAAGCGTGTGCCTTGCTCGTAGGTATCGGTATGGGCATCAAAATGGATCAATGCAAGCGGCCCATGCTCGCGGGCATGGGCGCGTAAAAGCGGTAGACTGATGTAGTGGTCACCGCCCAGCGTCAGCATCTTTTTACCCGCGCTGAGCCAGCGGTTGGCATGGTTTTCGAGGTTGTCGACCAGGCTTTCTGGTTCGCCATAGGCATAGTCCAGGTTACCTGCATCGCACACGCGTAAACGCTCTTCCAGGGAAAAATCCCAGGGCCAACGCTTGCCTTCCCAGATCAGGTTGGCGGTGCTTTGGCGGATAGCATTCGGACCCATGCGAGTGCCCGCGCGGCCGGAGCATGCAAGGTCGAACGGTACGCCGCTGACCACCACTTCGGCATCGGTTGTCTTGGGGTCGGTCGCTTTGGGCACACCCATAAAGGTCGAAATAACGTCACCAAACAGGCTGGGCATCGTTTGTGGGTGGGTCACCGGCGTTTGTCTCCAATAGGGAGTAGGAAAGGCGGCGACAATAAAATGTTTTAGGCGATGAATATAATGAATGTTTAGAATAAAACCATTCGCCCTGTGAATAGTGAGCTGCTATGCGCCTGCTTCGCCAGTTTGACCTCAACCTTTTGCTGGTGTTTGTGACGTTAATGCATGAGCGCCACGTTACCCGCGCGGCCGAAAAGCTTCACTTAAGCCAGCCAGCACTTAGTCATGCACTGAAGCGGCTTCGCGAGGCGCTGAGTGACCCGTTACTGGTGCGCACAGACCGGGGCATGCAGCCCACACCGAGAGCGCTTGCCTTGTTGCCGGTGGTTCAGCAGGCATTAGCCATACTGCAAGAGGGCCTGGCGCCTCCGGCAGCTTTTTTGCCTGAAAGCAGCTCGCGGCGCTTTACACTGGCCACAACGGACTATTTTGAAGAGGTCATGTATCCGGCGTTTCTCAGCCAGCTATTAACCCGTGCGCCTGGCATCAGCTTCTCTATCGAGCTAATTACGCCTGAGGCTCTGGGAGAAGGGCTGGAGCAGCGTCATATCGATATGGTGGTGGGGCTGGACAGCCAGGTCGAACTGCCCGGCGGTGTGTTGAAAACGCCCTGGATGCAGGAGGAGTTGGTGTGCCTGGTGGCAGCGAGCAACACGCAGATTGGCGATGCGCTGACGATTGCACAGTTTGCGGAGGCGTTGCATGTCGAGCTTGCCGATATCAACGGGCTGGGGCCGAGCAATATTGATAATTGCCTAGCGCAGCATCGCTTGACCCGGCGGGTGATTTCAAAAAATCTTAATTATATTGCTGCGGCCAGAGTGGTCGCGCTGACCGAGGCGATTATGACGCTGCCCCGGCAGATGGCTGAGCACTTTAGTGCCATGCTGCCGGTACGTATGGTGGAGCCACCCAATGAGCTTCCTGCGCTTAATATGACGCTCATTCAGCATGGGCTGTATGCCAATGAGCCGTCAACAGTGTGGTTGCATCAACAGCTCATTACCTTTGCTAACGCGTTTAGTCACCAAACCTAAAAGAGTTTCGCTCCGTAAACGCGCGTGTTTTGAATAACGTACTGGCGAGCACTGATTAGAGAGTACTGACTAGCGAGTACTTACTGGTTAGTAGATAAAGCGTACGTAAATATAGCCCAGTGACAGAAGCGCCAGGGTAGCGATCGCTAGCCAGCTCCAGGCATTAATCAGACGTGAAGGGCGCTGGGACACCGGCACGGTTGAGCCGTTTGCCGTCAGGTGGTTGAGGGTAGCCAGCACCGGGCTTATCAAAAACGCCACGACCATGACAAAGTCCATAAACAGCCGGAAGCTGCCCATCAAGGTATACAGAATCACCACGGCCAGTAGTGATAAGCCCACCATGCATATAAAAAACGCGCGGCTGCCCTCAATCGTACGGCTCTCTTCCGTGGCACCTTCCGGGCGTGTAAACGTATAGTAAGAGGCCGTGATCATGCGCGGAAAGCCATCCAGCACGGTCAGCAATGTGGTGAGCATGACGGTAAACGCGGAAATACCCACGACCACGCCGCTCCACTCGCCCAAGGTGTTGGTATAAAGGCCAATCACTTGGCTTGCAAAAGCGACGGCGCCATCGGCGGGCGTTATTGCCTGGCTGTGCATCACGCCAGCGCCCATTACGACAAAACAGGCCGCCAGAACGGCCGCGCCGATATAGCCGATATTGAAGTCGATTTTTTCGGCGGCAGTGCCGCTGCGCACTCCCTGATTTTTATTACGCGCCTCTGACCACAGTGAGTTCATCACCGCGAGCGTAATATCAGACGGCATCAAGCCAAGCACCGCTACCAGGGTAATAAAGGTGGCTGTACTAAAAAGAGGAGAGACAGCTGTCGCGGGGTAGAAGGTCCAGTCGACCAGGGGCACGGCAACCAGAGCAGCCAACAGGGTGGTGACGCTTAAGATGACAATAAAGACTTTATTGACCCAATCAAGCAGCTTGTAACCGCCTGCGAATGTCAGCACGCAGCACAGGGCAATCAGTATCACGGCGATGGTTGGTGGGCTTAACGTCATAGGCACGATACTGCCGGCAAGACCTGCCGTGGTAATCGCAATGGCGGCAATAATAATCGCCGAGACAGGTATTTGGACCAGCGCAAACAGCGCCACCACGGATTTACCAAAGGTCTGGCGGTAGCCTTCAACCAGCGACTTGCCTGTGACACTGACATAAAATGGTCCGAAGAAGAAAGACGGATACTTAAGCAGTACGGCAAGTAAAATAAAGCCCAGCAAGCCGATGCCATACTCCGCCCCAGCACGTGTTGATTGAACAACGTGAGACGTGCCAATGGCTGCACCCGCAAATAAAAACCCAGGACCAAGCGCGGCCAGGTATTTGGCATACATGGACTTGGCCGAGGGAGAAGCCGCCAGCGTGCTGGATTCTTGAGGGGGCATGGTGGGTTCCTTGTGAGCGAGGTTTTATTGAAGTTTCATTGTTGTTTTAAGCGATTCTGATCGCGGGCCGCTATGTTAGCTCAGTCTTTGATGGCTTTCATGCGCTATGCGCTGTATGACGTTACTCACGTATAGCAAAATCATTAAGGCTGGCTAAATGGCGAAGGTGTCACGCTAGCCGGGTTTGCTTGCGCTGGGTCAGCCTTTAAGCTGATATGTATTTATCGTAACGTTCTGAGTCTGTACTAAAACGGCAGTGCAAGGCAGAATTCAAAAATGCACAGATGGCGAGCAGGGCATTCGTTAACCAGACGTCAGGCTGTTAGGGTAATAAAACGTTTAAGAGGCGCGCTACTATGCTAACTGTTTTCATTTATTTTATGATTTTTGTGGGTGTCACCGCCGCTTTATATCAGGTGTATGAGGTTAATTATAATATTAATTTTGCCAATGACTTGAAGCTCTCAAATGCCGATAAAGAGCGCTTAAGCGAGCTTTCGCATAAAGCATTGTTGGCGAAGCAAACAGGCGGGTCAGCCGATTTTGACCAAGCGGTCGCCCACACATTTGGGCCTCAGATGAATCCTCATATGGCGCTCCTGGCGTTTACTGAGGAAAAAGCGGGCACCTATGCCATTCCTCTTCTACGCCGCAGGGGGCAGCTTGATGTCAGCGGCGAATTGCGCGTGCGGCATTTGTCATTCTGTAAAACCCGGCTGCCAACATGGGATGCCCGCGTGCTGATGATTTCACTGGTGATTGTGAACAGCATGCTGGCGCAGTTCCTGGGTGGAATGAGCATCTATACGCTGCTATACCCCTTTTCATCGGCCGCCTTTACCTGGCTGAATGAACCCCCGGTGCTGATGCTATTAACCTTCGTGTTGATCGCCATCTCTCACGGCATTTTCCGGCTTGATATGTATCTGCACGACCTGTATCAAATTGGAAAGCTTGCCCGGTTAACATCGGCAGACAACCGTCATCTGCATAGCCAAAAGGCGTAAGTCGCTAAAACGAGCGCCTGAAAATGAACACCTGAAAAGCAGCGCTTAACAAGATGCCAGCATTGCTCTTAGCTGCTCGCCCAAAAACGCCATGGCCTCTTCGCTGCGCGGTGTCCATGGGTGGCCATAGCTTAAGCGGGCGCAGTTTTGATACCCCTGCGTGGCAGAGAAGATAGGCCCAGGTGCAATGCTGATCCCTTGCGCCAGGGCTATTTGAAACAGGCGCAGCGAGTCCACCGGCTTGGGAAATTCAAACCACAGAAAGTATCCGCCAGCCGGGCGTGTTGCGCGGGTATCCTTGGGAAAGTAGCGTGCCGCCGCCGAGAGCATACGGGTTTGCTGAAATTCCAGTGCCAGGCGCAGTTTGCGCAAATGGCGGTCGTAGCCGCCGTGCTGAAGGTAATCTGCAATGGCTACCTGAGCGGGCACCGAGGGTGAAATTGTCGTCATCAGTTTCAGCCGGGAAATGCTTTCGGCGTAGCGCCCTCCGGCTACCCAGCCGACCCGATAACCGGGCGCCAGGCACTTTGAAAACGACCCGCAGTGAATCACCAATCCTTCATCATCAAAGTGCTTAACGGGTACGGGGGGCTTGGAGCCAAAATAGAGCTCGGCATACACATCATCTTCGATCAGCGGCACCTGATGCTGCTTCAACAGCCCATACAGCGCCTGCTTTTTGGCCGTACTCAAGCTCGCCCCAAGCGGGTTTTGCAAATGGCTCATCAGCCAACAGGCTTTAATCGGGTACTTGGCAAGGCTGTCTGCCAGCTTGTCCAGGTCGATTCCTTCCCGCGGATGAACAGGAATCTCGACTGCCCTTAACTTCAAACGCTCCAATACCTGAAGGCTTGCGTAAAAGGCCGGTGACTCGATGGCGACAAGATCACCAGGTTCGGTCACGCACTGAAATCCCAGGTTCAGGGCTTCCATGGCGCCATTGGTAATCACCAGTTCCTGGGGCGGTAGGTGCACGCCAGCCAACCGGTAACGCAGAGCGATCTGGCGGCGCAGTGCCGTATCGCCTGCGGTCATATCTGTGATGATGGCGTTGGGAGAAAGCTCGCGTAGCCCTTTGGCCATGCTGCGCGCCAAGCGGGGAAGCGGAAACAGCTCAGGGCTTGGAAAGGCCGAGCCAAAAGGCACCGTATCGACATTTTGAAGCGACCCCAGCACCGAAAAAACCAGTTCACTTACCGCAATGTCGGCCGTTTCAGGGTGGCCTTGGGTCATTTCGGGCTCGTTGAGAAACTGCTGCGCCTGTTCGCGGACAAAGTAGCCCGAGCGTGGCCGCGACACGATTAGCCCCTGCTTCTCCATCAGGTAGTACGCCTGAAACACCGTCGATGGGCTAATGGCGTAGTGGCGGCTGGCCTGGCGAACTGAGGGTACACGCTCCCCTGGCGCCAGCACACCACTGCGGATCAGTTCGGATATTTCCTCGGCAAAGCGTTCGTAGCGTTTCATGTTCTTCCACCGCTAAAAGCAGGCCAAGAGGATACGCGAACGGCGGTTAAAAGCCGACGGCCAGGCGCTACATCTGACTGATAATCAGCGCCGCGTTGACGCCGCCAAACCCAAACCCGTTGCATAGCACATGTTGAGTGGGCTGGGTGCGCGTTGTTAACGGGATGAAGTCCAGGTCCCGCATATCTTCATCGCAGTGCGTCAGATTAAGCGTGGGCGGCAGCTGGCCCGTAGTGGCAGAAAGCGCTGAAAAAATGCTCTCAACGCCACCCGCCGCACCCAGCAAATGGCCCGTTGCCGACTTGGTGGAAGAGATCGGAATGTGTGGCAGAGTGCTACCAAACACGCGCCGTAAGGCGGCAATTTCTGCCCGGTCGCCCACTGGGGTTGAGGTGGCGTGGGCATTGATATAGCCAATCTCATCCGCATTAAGCCCCGCCATTTTCAGCGCCGAATGAATGGCGGCGGCGGCGCCGTTACCATCCTCTGGCCCGGCGGTAATATGGTGAGCGTCGGCACTGGTGCCATAGCCGCTAATGACGGCCAGCGGCGTGGCGCCACGGGCTTGTGCATGCGCCAGTGTTTCAATCACCAGCAGGCCCGCACCTTCGCCCATGATGAAACCGTTACGGGTACTGTCGAAGGGGCGGGATGCGCTTTCAGGCTGCTCGTGCTCGGTGGAAAGTGCTTTGAGTGCGTTGAAGCTTGCTAATGATAGCGGATCAATGCACGCCTCGGCGCCGCCCACTAACGCTACGTCAGCTTCACCGCTGCGAATCAAACGCATGCCATCGCCAATCGCCTGCAGACCCGCCGCACACGCTGTCACCGGGCAGCCCAGCGGGCCCTGAAATCCGTAGCGAATCGACAGATTGCCCGCCGCCATATTGGCCAGAAACGCGGGTACGGTAAATGGCGACACCCGACGGTAACCTTTTTGTTGTAGCGTTTGTTGGGCCTCGGTAATCGTTGGGAACCCGCCAATACCGGAACCGATAATGGTCGCCGTGGCTCGGCGTTGTGCTTCGTCCGTTGGTTGCCAGCCAGCCTGCTCAAGAGCTTCTTTTGCCGCCGCCATGGCGTAAAGGCTGAACAGGCCCAGCTTGCGACGCTCTTTGGCATCCGCGATATCATCCAGGCAAAGCCCCGCCTGCGGGTCATCGGTTGAATGGGCAACCGCGCCGGCAATCTTGATAGGCGTTTGAGCGGTATCAAAGCGGGTAATCTGGCGAATCCCTGAGCGGCCTTGCAGTAGAGCGTCCCAACTTGTCTTGACGTTGCATCCCAGCGGGCTGACCATACCCGTGCCGGTGATAACAATAGGTGAGTGCATAGCGGCTCCTCAGTGCTTTAAATACGGCTACGCTAGCAGTACGCATTATATGATCAAGATAATATTTAGCAGGATTATTTAGCCAAACAATTTAGCCGAACGATTTAGTAGTGCAAAACGAGGTCAACATGCCTTATCCCAAAAGCCATAAGGCGAAAACCCGAGAGCGTATCCTGGCATCAGCCACTGAACTGTTCAGCCGATACGGCTTTAATAAAGTCTCCATCGGTCAGGTCATGAAGCTTGCCAGAATGACCCACGGGGCTTTTTATTCCCACTTCGCCTCCAAAGAGGCGTTGTATGACGCTTCGGTGCGTAAAACGCTGGATGGCAGCCGTGCCGCACGCTTGGTAAAAGGGCCGCTCTCCTTACAGCACCTAACGGAACTGGTCTCTAACTACTGGAATCTCCAGGAGCTTGAGCGTAAGCAACAGCCAGGGCCGGAAGCGGTGCTGTTTAATGAAATAGGCAGCGAGAAAGCCGAGATTCGTACCATGTTTGAGGCGTCTTACCTGCGGATGAAGAAGATGCTTGAAATGCGCTTGCTTGCCTTGAGTAAGCTTAAAAAGATCCCCTTTGCCCACGACCGAGAGGTGATTGCCGATAAGTCGCGGGTTATTTTGGCAGCGTTGGTGGGGGCAGTGGCCATTGCCAAAAGCCTACCCGGTGAGGAAGAACGTCAGCATGTGTTATTGGCGACCCAGCGCCAGATTTTGTTAATGCTGGGGGTGAGCGAAACGGAAGCAGAAGGGATGCTGCAAAGCGTTATGTCGGCCTAGGCTTGCCAGTGGGCAGGGAGAGTCTCGGTTAGAAACTGCTGAAACGCCAGAACCTTGGGCGTTAATTCACGCCGATGCCGGACACAAAGATAAAACTCCAGTGGGTCAACCTCTAGGGGCTCATCAGCCGCAAACGGCGGCGTAAACAGTGCAACAAGCTTGCCCTGCGCCATTAACGGTTCTGCAATAAACGCCGCTAACCGTGTGATGCCGCCACCTTCAATAGCCATCTGGGCCAGTGCATCAATGTCGTCGCTGATCATACGTGCCTTCACCGGCGCATCGAAACGTATGCCGTTGCGTATTGCGCCCCAGCCGAGATAGCGCCCATCCAAAGGAAACCGAAATATCAGGCAGCCGTGCTCCAACTCCTTTCACAAAGCTCTCGATGCCACGTAACGCAACCATAAGCCATACCTTAATCTTTAGCGATATTCGTAACATTAACTTACGGCTGTACTTATCGTGAGCGTGCTTCTGAATTTTTCCAAGCCACTGTAGAGTGCACAAACACGTTTGATAGATAAGGTAATTAACCCATGACAATCCGCCGCTACCCAGGACAGCGCCTGCTTGCAGCGCGCAAGCTGCACCCACGTTTTACGCCGATCATATTTGCATTATACATGTCGACGATTATGGCATTCTTAATGACCCTGGTTATTACCGCGGTTAGTGCGGGGGTGAGTGACCACTATTTCAGCCAAGTCTGGCACGCCTATCGGGTAGCCATGCCCAGCGCCTTTGTGTGCATTTTGGTAGTACGGCCACTGGTTGCCCGTCTTGTACAGCTTACGATCAGGTCGCATTGAGGTAATTATGCCGCTTGATTTTTGCGCATACTGCTCCTGCCGGTGACGATGTTTGGAAAGTCATGCCATGCATACATCCGAGGTGTTATCGAGGCGATGCATGTATGGAGAGAAAGAATTTAAAAAGAATTTTATATGCCAAGCCTTTCAGAATGTGCTGGAAAGCTTGGCAACAGAACGTGGTCAGTAAAACTAATTAAACACCTAAAAGCCTTCGACATATTGTTTTAAGGCTTTCAAAGAATATTCCAGTAGCAATGTTGTTGCGTAACACATCGCGAAACACGATATTCAATAGCTTCATCTTGAAGCCCTCTGGCAACTCTGCGAACTTCGATAAGTGGAGAACCTAATTCTACACCCAAATGTTTTTGTTCTTGGGTGCCTGCCGCAACAGCGAACAACTGCTCTTCTGCTTTTGAAACACTTTGCTTAAATTGCTGCTGGTAGAGCTGATACAGCGTATTTGGCAATGTTTCAGGAATGCTTTCGAGCTTCGGAAAGCGCGTTGCATCGACTATCAGGTCTTCTAGTAACGCTGGGACCTCATCCAGAACTCTGACTCGCTGGATATGCACTACCATGGCTTTTCTTTCAAGTCCTAGCACTCTCGACTCTTCAGTGCTGGCGCGTCGGCGTTCGCGTAGCAGAACACGAGACACAGGCAGTGATCGAGTGCCATCCAAACGCATGAAGTTAAAAAATTGAAACAATGAGCGATCGCTGTCATGCGTTGCGACGACGGTGCCTTTGCCTTGATAGCGAATGACCACGTGGTCCTTAGCCAGTGCATCCACCGCCTTGCGTATAGTCCCAACACTAACCCCGTACTCTTGAGAAAGAGCCGACTCGCTAGGAATGAAGGTTCCTGGCGGCCAAATACTCGAAACGATGTGTGACAATAGCGCTTCTTTTATTTGCTGATATAGAGGGCGATAAGAAGGTGCTGGGTGGTCGTTCATATCCGGTTCCTTGACGTGTTGCTTGTACGCCATTCGCTAGAGGACGTTAGTGCTTCAATGCAGATAACAGCGAACACAAAAGCCCTGATGTTAGCTATTTTCAGTCATAGCCGCTCTTATTCAAGATAATAATATCAAAAAAAGATATAGATGACTTGATCTCTTATATTATATATCATATATATGATACAGGATGCGATTTAGTTAAGCCGGTTCCACCTAGCATCCTTGATTTAATAACAGAAACAATATCAACAACCTAGTAGAGAGAAGACATCATGAGCATCGACTTCGTAGTACATGATGCCGACGATAGTGTCGGCGTCGCGGTGGTCGAAGGCATCCAGGCTGGCCAAGAGCTGACTGGATGGGTCATGCAAGGTGACCGAACTATCACTTTTACAGTAAGCGACTCCATTCCTATTGGGCACAAGTTGGCAATTCGTGATCTGGCGGAAGATGACGCTGTCATGAAATACAGCGTCGATATCGGTCGCGCCATCAAACCGATCGAGAAGGGCGAACATCTGCACGTTCACAACGTTAAAACCAAGAGGTGGTAAAAATGGAAATCAAAGGTCGCAAGTTTCTGGGCTATCGCCGCGAAAATGGGCGTGTTGGTGTCCGCAATCACGTTATCGTTCTACCGGTTGATGACATTTCTAACGCCGCCGCCGAGGCAGTTGCTAATAACATCAAAGGCACTATGGCGTTGCCGCATGCCTACGGCCGGTTGCAGTTTGGCGCTGACCTGGATCTACACTTCCGTACTCTGATCGGTATCGGTTCTAACCCGAACGTTGCCGCTGTCATCGTAATTGGTATCGAGCCAGGTTGGACCAATAAAGTGGTTGATGGCATTAAGGCGACAGGTAAGCCGGTGGAAGGCTTCTGGATTGAGCAAAATGGTGACCACAACACTATTTGCGCGGCTTCCAAGAAGGCCAAGGAGTTCGTACAGCACGCCAGTGAACTGCAGCGTGAAGAGTGCGATATTAATGAGCTATGGGTTTCTACCAAGTGCGGTGAGTCTGATACCACTTCAGGTTTGGCTTCTTGCCCAACAACAGGTAACGCCTTTGATAAGCTCTACGATGCGGGCTGTACGCTGGTATTCGGTGAAACTTCCGAATTGACGGGTGGTGAGCATCTCGTTGCCGAGCGATGCGCTACACCTAAAGTGCGTGAACAGTTTCAGGCAATGTTCGATCGCTACAGCGATATGATTGATCGCTACAAGACCAGTGACTTATCTGAATCCCAGCCGACCAAAGGCAATATCGAAGGGGGCCTAACCACCATTGAAGAAAAAGCGCTAGGTAATATCCAGAAGATTGGTAAGCGCTGCCAGGTAGATGGCGTGCTCGACAAGGCCGAAGCACCTACTGGCGCAGGGCTTTGGTTTATGGATTCCTCATCAGCAGCCGCCGAGATGGTGACGCTATGCGCAGCTGCTGGTTATGTTGTGCATTACTTTCCGACAGGCCAAGGCAATGTGATTGGCAACCCCATCTTACCGGTTATTAAGGTCTGCGCTAATCCACGCACCATGCGTACCATGAGCGAACATATTGATGTTGATGTAACCCACATCCTTAGGCGTGAGATGGATATGGATCAGGCGGGGGATGCATTGCTGGAAATGACTCTACGTACTGCCAATGGCCGCCATACAGCTGCTGAGGCGTTAGGTCATCGTGAATTTGTAATGACTCGTCTCTACGAAAGTGCTTAACGAAATTGTGGCGCCCTGACGTTTGTTAGGGCGTCGTCTTGGGACTTTTTCAGGAGTAGTTACCTGGTAATAAAGTAAAGATTGTAAGAGTCGCGCCTTCTAAAAACGCGCCGTAATTTATCGTAACTCCGGTGCACTTGCTCGCAAGTTAACAATGACAACGAAGATACTTGGAGAAAAATTATGCGAATCTCTCTATCCATCGGTTTAGCCGCCGGCCTCGGTTTATCCCTCGCCAGTGCGTTTACGACAGTCGCTATAGCGGACGACTTTCCTGCGAAGAACATTCAGTACGTTATGCCTTTTGGCCCAGGCGGTGAATCTGATATTAGTGCTCGTCTTCAGCAGAAATACTTTGAAGAAATAACCGGTAAGCAGCTGATTGTGCAATACATGCCTGGTGGAGGTGGCGCTGTTGGCTGGTCTCAACTGTCCGATATGCCGACCGATGGTTATGCGATTATGGGATCCAATTTGCCTCATATTATCCTCAAACCCATGGGGCAGGATGTTGGTTTTCAAACTGAAGACATTAATAATTTCTTTTATTTTCACTATTCCCCCGATGCGATCCTGGTCCGCAACGAAAGCCCCTATCAGACACTTGATGATCTAATTCAGGCTGCTCAGGAAGCCCCGGGCGCTGTCACTTTTTCTGGCAGTGGCACCTACAGCGCGAATGATGTCGCCAACACGCGTTTTCAACAGTTGGCGGATGTAACCACAACGTATATTCCCTTTGGTGGGTCTGGAGCGGCTGTTACGGCGTTACTTGGCGGAGTGGTAGAGGCGGAGTGGGGGTATACCACGATCGCAGCTAACCATAACGATAAGGTTCGCATGTTGGCGGTAGCCTCTGAAGAGCGTCATCCCATGTTCCCCGATGTACCTACTTTCCAGGAGTTAGGCTATGACATGGTAGGTGGTGCCTATCGTGGTATGGCCGTGCCTGAGGGAACTCCCCAAGAAATTCAGCAGAAACTCTCCGATATCTTCCAGCAGATTAATCAAAATCCGCAGTTCCAGCAGGAAATGCAGGACCTTGGCTTTGTATTGATAGATGTGCCGATGGGAGAAATGGATACATTCATGAGCGATCAAATGGATGTTTACGAGGCTTCTGCACGTGAACTCGGCTTAATCGACTGACCTCTAAGGGAGAAGTCGTATGGATATTCTCAGTCATGCATTAGGCGCCCTGTCACCCCTGAACCTAGGGCTGGCGCTGCTTGGTGTTGCCTCGGGGATTATCATCGGGGCACTGCCGGGGCTTTCAGCCACGATGGCTGTAGCGGTGCTCGTCCCGGTGACCTTTGGGATGACGCCGGAGTCAGCGCTCATCATGCTGGGCGCTATTTATACGGGTGCCATTTATGGGGGGTCTTATTCCGCCATCTTGGTCAATACACCTGGAACGCCATCAGCGATAGCGACGACCTTTGATGGTTTCCCGATGGCCAAACGTGGCGATGGCGATCTCGCGGTTACCCTCTCCACCTTGGCCTCGGTGGTAGGTGGATTGGTTGGTGTATTTGCCTTGTTGACGGTGGCCCCCCTTTTAGCTCAGGTAGCGCTGAGTTTCGGTCCCGTTGAGTACTTTTGGCTAGCCATTTTTGGGCTGACACTGATTTCTGCTCTTTCTGAAGGCTCTACCCTGAAAGGGTTTATGGGGGCAGGTTTCGGTCTGTTGTTATCGACTATAGGCATCGCCGTCGTAGGAGGCGATATCCGCTACACCTTTGGCTCTCAAGTGCTGCTGGGTGGAATCGAGATAGTGTCGGCGTTAATAGGTTTGTACTGCATTCCGGTGCTTATTGATCTTGTGGCTTCCCCTGAATCCCATCTTAAAGTTGATGAAAAACAGCGTGGAATCCGTTTGCGTGAAGGCCTTATGCATGCATGGATCGGTAAGTTTAATCTATTACGTTCAGCCACTATTGGCACAGGGGTTGCCATTTTGCCTGGCGCTGGGGGCTCAATTGCAAGTTTGGTGTCTTATTCGGAAGCCAGGCGTGCTGCAAAAGACTCTAGTTCTTTTGGTAAGGGTAACCCTCAAGGAGTGCTGGCGACCGAAGCGGCCAATAACGCTACGGTGGGCGGAGGATTTATCCCAACATTAGTACTGGGGATTCCGGGTACGCCACCGGACGCTGTAATCCTGGGTGCTCTTTTGGTGCAGGGCTTTCGTACTGGCCCAGAGCTTTTTACGACCAATGCCAACATAACGTACACCTTTGTTGGGGGCCTGTTTATCGCTACATGCTTATTACTGCCTCTTGGCTTACTCATCGGTCGCTACGCATTTAAATCAATTATTAGCATTCCGAAGGCATTGTTGGTGCCCACCATCGCTTTTATGACGGTGATTGGGACCTATGCGATACGTAATAGTGTTAGCGACGTCATCATCATGTTGACACTTGGGATAATCGGCTGGGTGCTCAACCGCTACGGCTTTAAGCCCTCACCTATCGTATTGGGATTGATTTTAGGGCCCATTGCCGAGCAGGGGTTTGTTCAGGGCTTCTTAATGGGGCGTGCAAGCGGCTCCTACGCAGTGACGTTCTTTGGTGGGCCGATTTCGTTGACGATCATCGCCTTATCGATCCTCAGTGTCTTCTACCCAGTGATCAAAGCGCGTCGAGCCCAGCGGCGTCACACGAACGATGCGGATGATTCCCGCCAGGAGGTTTCATCATGAGCAAAGCACTTCCCAAGCTCCAGGCATCGTGCTCAGCACGCTCAGAATTGCTGATGCCGCTGCTGTTCATCGGCATTGGCGGTGTTTTCCTATGGCAAAGCCAGGACATGAGCCAGCTGGGGGCTATCTTTCCCGTCACCATTGCTATCGTGGTTATCATCGCGGGGTTACTGCGGCTTGCTCAGTTAGTAGTGCGCGGGGTGTTAAGCAATACAGAACGTGACAAGGGGTCTACCCCTAGGCGGGCGCTGCTAGTGGTCGTGATGACAGCCTGGGCATTAGTGATGCCGTGGGCGGGTTTTCTGCTGACGGGACTGGCAAGTTTTGTCAGCTTGATGATGATTGCTCAGTACGAGGCATGGACGCCAAGGCGTTTAATGGGGCATCTACTTACAGGTGTCGTACTGGTTGCATTTTTCTACGCGCTTTTTGCTTTATTGCTCAATGTGCCGTTACCACTAGGGCGGTGGTGGGTGTAGCAGAGCGGCTTTGTGGTGATATACAACAATTCATGCTGGGTTTAGCCCGGTAATAAAACTGGAGTATCTATGTTTAAGATAGTGATTTCTGAATTCATGGATGAAAAGGTGGTCGCGCACCTTAGAGAATTATTTGAGGTGGTCTTTGATACAGAGCTGGTTGAAGACCGTCGTGCCTTGCTTAAAGCAGTCACCGATGCTGACGCTATTATTGTGCGAAACCGCACTCAGGTTGATGCCGAATTATTAGCAGCAGCTCCGAAACTTAAGGTGGTGGGGCGTTTAGGCGTGGGGCTTGACAACATCGATCTAAAAGCATGCGAGTCGCAAGACGTCGTAGTCAAACCGGCGCACGGAGGCAATGGAAGCTCAGTCGCCGAATATGTGCTGACGGGTATTTTGCTATTACGCCGCCAGGCTTATTTTTCGAACCGCGAAATGCTGGCAGGAGAGTGGCCTCGCCAAGCATTGATTGGTCGTGAAGCGAGCGGCTGCACGCTGGGGTTGGTCGGTTTTGGCGCCATTGCCCGGGAAACGGCAAAACGAGCACTTGCTTTGGACATGCGAGTCATTGCTTTCGACCCCCACTTGGCAGCTGATGCATCGGAGTGGACCGGTATTGAACGCTATGAAAGTCTCTCCTCCCTACTGGAGGCAGCTGACGCAGTCAGTCTTCATGTCCCCCTGACCGAGAATACTCGACACCTTATTGATGCTGCTGCTCTTCAGCGAATGAAAAACAGCGCCATTTTGATCAACGCGGCACGAGGCGGCATCGTTGATGAAGGCGCATTAGCAACAGCATTGCGTGAAGGCCGGTTGGCCGGCGCTCTTCTTGATGTGTTTGAGCAGGAGCCATTGATGCAAGGTTCGGTGCTTGAAGATATTCCTAATCTGATCGTGACTCCTCATATCGCTGGTGTTACTGATGAGTCCAATGCTCGTATTAGCCAGATGACAGCAGACAATGTTCGTACAGTCTTGGACAAAGAGGGCGTGAATGTATGAGTGATAACATTGAGCTAAACGTGGCGCAGGTCCGTGAATTAGCTATGGCTGCTATGCGGGGGCGCGGCTTTGGTGAGGTTGAGGCTACTGCTACAGTGACGGCCTTGCTGGCTGCTGAGCACGATGGTTTACCATCACATGGCCTTTCGCGGTTACCTTTCTATCTGGACCAAGCCGCAAGTGGCAAAGTTGATGCATCAGCAACACCTGCTGTCGAGGTCAATGGCGCCGTGGTACTTGTTGACGCTAAATACGGACTGGCGTTTCCTGCTGTGGAGCGTGGTCTGGAAGCTGGCTATACATGTGTTACGAAATCAGGCATTGCGGCAGTATCCATCGCTCGCTCTCATCATTTCGGCGTAGCCGGTGTGCCGGTAGAAGCTGCAGCACGGCGAGGTTACTTGGCCTTGGCTTTCAGTAATGCCCCTTCTGCAATGGCGCCCTGGGGTGGCAAACAACCCTTATTTGGCACTAATCCCATCGCATTCGCGTGCCCTCGTCGTGCCGGTGATCCGCTTTTGATTGATTTATCGTTATCAAAAGTAGCACGTGGAAAAGTGATGTTGGCAAAGATAAAGGGGGAGCCGATCCCGGAAGGCTGGGCATTGGATACCGATGGACAACCAACAACTGATCCCGATAAAGCAATTGCAGGCAGTATGACGCCTGCTGGTGATGCTAAAGGAGCGGCCTTGGCACTGATGGTTGAATTACTCACCGCTGGTCTTACGGGAAGTAACTTTGGTTTTCAGGCAAGCTCCTTTTTTGATGCAGAAGGTAAACCACCCGGCATTGCCCAACTGATTCTACTGATAGACCCTCAGCGTTTCTCGCCGGGGTTCGTTGAACATGCTGAAACGTTATTTGCCGCTATGCTAGACCAGCCCGGTGTCCGAGTCCCCGGCGAACGTCGCTTTCAGCAACGACGCGAAAGAGGTGAAAATATAACGATAGCCACTTCTTTATTACACGATCTTGAAAACCATGCACAGGCAAATTAATAACCAGTGTTCTTGTGCCAATGGTTCGATTCTTAAGAGCATAATGTTTGGCATGGTTCTAATAAAATACTTTGCTCGGAATTTACGAGTAACTCTATGAGAAAGTATCTTAGCTAAAGTAAAGATGGTTATAGTTAGTTGGATGCCTTCTTTGTTCTCGAGTATATGTTGTGTGCTGAATGCTTTTTGCGAATAAGTATATTTGGCTAATGTTTTGAGATGAGGTTGCTTATGACCTTGGTTGGTATAAGTGATTGTTTTCAATTTTAGTGCGTTATATCGTAGCTTTAAGAAGTTATTAAGATCAGAAAGATAATAGAGTTTCTTGCGAGGCTATTTTGTGATGTTTTAAATGCGCAGCTTACATCAGTTATATGCCTTGAATAGACATATGTGTATTAGGAGAACAGGTGGATGAGATTGCCTATGTTCGTGCCGTCTGAAGAAAATAGTTTTACTCGCTTAATGCGTTGGATAAGTAGTTTCCGAAATATTGGTCGGGGGCTATTAGTATGTGTAACGATAGCATTAGCGACAACTTTTATTGCTGATCATTATGGTGGGCCAACGCTTCTTTATGCGCTCCTTTTTGGTATGTCACTGCACTTTCTGAGTGATGAAGAGCGTTGTCGCCAAGGAGTTGAGTTCGCGTCTCGTACTGTTCTTAGGGTGGGGGTCGCATTGTTGGGAGCAAGAATGACATTTGAGCAAGTAGGTGAGCTTGGCATAGTGCCTGTGCTTACTGTTATCGGGTCTGTTGCTATCGTTATTATTATGGGAGCAATTTTAGCCAGGGTGCTCGGGCTGCCGAAAGATCTTGGCCTGTTAACGGGGGGCTCTGTTGCTATTTGTGGCGCATCGGCAGCATTAGCGCTTTCGGCAGTCATGCCGCGTCATGAAAATAGTGAGCGTAATACTATTCTTACAGTAGTTGGGGTAACCACGCTTTCAACCGTTGCTATGGTGATTTATCCATTGATTGCAGGGGTTCTGAACCTTGCTAACACACAGGCAGGAATTTTCTTGGGAGGGACTATCCATGATGTTGCCCAAGTGGTTGGTGCTGGTTATATGATATCGGAGGAAACCGGAGATACCTCAACACTCGTGAAGCTAGTACGTGTTGCCATGTTGGTACCCACTGTTGTGATTTTTATGTGGATGTTTCGCTCGTCACGTCAGGGCGAAGGGGGGGCTACAAGGATTCCAATGCTACCAGGTTTTCTAGTGGGCTTTGTCGTTCTTGTGATAATTAATAGCCTGGGCTTAATTCCAGAGATAGTTAATGACGGAATGTCAACGATGTCACGCTGGTGCCTTGTTATAGCCATTGCAGCGTTGGGTATTAAAACCTCTTTCCAGAAACTTGCAGTCGTAGGATGGAAGCCAGTGATATTAATGGTATTGGAAACACTGTTATTGCTTATTATTGTGCTTGGAATGGTGTTGTTCGCTGGCGAAAATATTTAAAGTTTCTAATAAACACGATGTTGACGTTTTTTTACACAAAAAAACTATCGAGCAGTGGGCGCTTATGAATTACCGAGTGCCTTCAGAATAGCCAGCGATCATGCCTAAAGTAGCACCGGTGTTGATTGATGCATTGCCCTTAGGGCAAGCATTGGTAGCTGACAAGCAGGATAGCAGCGGGCATGTAAGTGGCAGGCCACTGGTTGCCGGTCTTGTACAGCTTACGATCAGGTCGCATTGAGGTAATTATGCCACTTGATTTTTGCGCATACTGCTCCTGCCAGTGACGATGTTTGGAAAAGCTCATGCCATGCATGCATCAAAGGTTGAATGGCTTTATTAAAACGCAACATGAGAACCTGTAACGTTTTATAAAGATGTGGTGGTCGAAATCAACCGCCGTCAAGCGGGCTGTACTTGGCATCAAAACAAACCATGACAGCTTATTGTCGGCTTTCAAACCGTAGGGAGTACCCGTGTGAGAATAGGCGCACCTAAGGAAACGAGTCGGGGAGAAGCACGTGTGGCGCTTACCCCTGAAAGCGCAAAGCAGATCCAAAAGCTGGGCCACGAGTGTCTGATTGAAACAGGCGCTGGTCTTGCGGCGGGCTTTAATGACAACGCTTATCGTGATGCTGGCGTTACCGTAGTGGATAGTGCTGACGCTCTTTGGCAGGGCGCTGAGGTGGTCATTAAAGTCCGTGAGCCTTCTGATGAAGAAGCGGCACGACTACGAGAAGGACAAACGCTGATTGCGTTTTTCTGGCCCGCTCAAAACGAAGCGCTGCTTGAGAAGTGCCGTGCACAAGGCGCCACCGTGATTGCGATGGATATGGTGCCGCGCATTTCCCGTGCCCAGAAGATGGACGCGCTCTCCTCCATGGCCAATATCGCCGGTTACCGCGCGGTAATAGAGGCAGGCAATAATTTTGGCCGCTTCTTTACCGGCCAGGTAACTGCTGCGGGCAAAGTGCCTCCGGCTAAGGTGCTGGTAATTGGCGCAGGCGTTGCCGGGCTTGCGGCCATTGGTACCGCCACCAGTCTGGGTGCTGTGGTGCGTGCCTTTGATGTGCGTCCGGAAGTCTCCGAGCAGATCGAGTCGATGGGCGCTGAGTTCCTGTTCCTGGATTTTGAAAACAGCGAAGACAGCGAAGATAGTCAGGATGGCTCGGCAAGCGGCGGCTATGCCTCGCCCTCAAGCCCCGAGTTTCGCGAAAAGCAGCTGGCTTGTTTCCGCGAACAGGCGCCCGATGTGGACATCGTTATTACCACTGCGCTGATCCCCGGGCGCCCGGCGCCCAAGCTGTGGCTTGAGGATATGGTCGCGGCCATGAAACCCGGCTCGGTGATTGTTGATCTGGCGGCTGAAAAAGGCGGTAACTGCGATTTAACCCAGCCCGATGAGCGTATCGTCTCCGATAACGGCGTGATTGTGGTCGGCTATACCGACTTCCCCTCACGCATGGCAACCCAGTCATCCTTGCTGTATGCCACCAATATTCGCCATATGCTGACCGATTTAACGCCTGAGAAAGATGGCGTGATCAATCACAATATGGATGATGACGTGATTCGTGGCGCGACAGTGACTTACCAGAGCGAAGTGACCTTTCCGCCGCCCCCGCCCAAAGTAAAAGCGATTGCTGCGGCCAAACCGAAGAAGAAAGAAAAACAGCCGACGCCCGAGGAGAAAAAAGCTGCAGAAGCATCAGCGTTTAAGGCCCAGACCAAGCGCCAGGTCGGCATATTGGCCATCGGCGGAGCGCTGATGCTGCTGCTCGGCCAGATTGCGCCCGCGTCCTTTATGCAGCACTTTATTGTCTTCGTGTTGGCGTGTTTTATCGGCTTCCAAGTGATCTGGAACGTAAGTCACTCGCTGCATACACCGCTGATGGCGGTGACCAACGCGATCTCGGGCATCATTATTTTGGGGGCGATTCTGCAGATTGGCTCCGGCAGCGCCGTAGTGGGCGTGTTGGCGGCGATCTCGGTACTCATCGCAACCATCAATATCGTGGGTGGCTTCCTGGTGACACGCCGGATGCTGGCCATGTTCCAGAAATCCTAAGCGGCGGAGAGACGATATGTTAGGTCAAGGATTCGTATCTGCCGCGGCGATCGCGGCAAGCGTACTGTTTATTCTGTCGCTAGGCGGCTTGAGTAACCAAGAAAAAGCCAAGCGAGCCGTGTGGTACGGCATCGTGGGTATGGGGTTGGCAGTGTTTTTTACCGCCCTAGGGCCGGGGATTGGCGGCTACTGGTGGTTAATTCCGATGATGGTGATTGGTGCTGGCATCGGTGTCTATGTGGCGGGCAAGGTCGAGATGACCGAAATGCCGCAACTAGTGGCAGCGTTGCACAGTTTTGTCGGCTTGGCCGCGGTGTTTGTCGCCTGGAGCGCGGATTTAGAGCGCCGCCGAGTACTGGCGGCACAAGCGGCCGATGGCGTTATGCAGGAGTTTTCTGCCTTTGCCGCGCTGGTAGCCACCAAGGCGCCTGACGAACTCACTTTTCTGCAGATTGAAGTGGTGTTCGCTATCTTTATCGGTGCAGTGACTTTCACCGGTTCGGTGGTAGCGTTCGGTAAGCTGGCTGGTAAAGTGGACGGCAAACCTCGCCAACTGCCCGGTGGGCATATACTTAACGCCGGCGCGGCGGTGCTGTCACTGCTATTAGCGATTTTGTACCTTAACGGCGCTGGCTTCTGGACGTTGATTGTATTGGCGGCCCTGTCGTTCTTTATCGGCTACCACTTGATTATGGGGATTGGCGGCGCCGATATGCCGGTGGTGGTGTCGATGCTCAACAGCTATTCGGGCTGGGCGGCGGCGGCTATCGGCTTCACGCTCTCCAACGATCTGTTGATCGTGACCGGGGCGCTGGTGGGCTCCTCCGGTGCGATTCTCTCCTACATCATGTGTAAAGCGATGAACCGCAACTTCGTTAACGTGATTCTGGGGGGCTTTGGCGGAAGTACTGGGCCCGCAGCGGAGATCGAAGGCGAGCAGGTGGCGATTGATGCCGGCGGTGTGGCCAGTGCCTTGAACGATGCTGATAGCGTGATCATCGTGCCCGGTTACGGCATGGCGGTAGCGCAAGCTCAAAGCGCCGTCAGCGATTTGGTGCGCAAGCTGCGTGCGGCAGGCAAGACCGTCCGCTTTGGTATTCACCCCGTGGCGGGGCGTTTGCCGGGTCATATGAACGTGCTGCTGGCCGAGGCCAAGGTGCCTTACGATATCGTGTTGGAGATGGATGAAATCAATGACGATTTCGCCAGCACCGACGTGGTGATCGTGATTGGCTCCAATGACATCGTCAACCCGGCCGCCGAAGAAGACCCCAACAGCCCCATCGCCGGTATGCCAGTGCTGAGGGTCTGGGAGGCCAAGCAAGTGTTTATCTCCAAGCGCGGCCAAGGCACTGGCTACTCGGGTATCGAAAACCCGCTGTTCTTCAAGGAGAACAGCCGGATGTTCTACGGTGATGCCCGCGATAGCCTGAACGCATTGCTGCCACTGGTCGATTAACGCTCCACAACGCAGTGCAACCCAACGAACAGGGCGCCCAAGGGCGCCCTGTTCGCGTTTAATCGGCACGTCTCGCTCACTGTCATGGTTACCGGGAAACAACCTTGTTGCTTGTGAATTAAAAATTACTATCAAGTTATTCGATAAATGCGAATTGTAGCTATAGCTAATGTGCTTTAAAACAGTCTCATGTCAATGAGTCACCCGCTCGCGCGTTTTGAAGGCATCATGCTGAGAGACGTCATTGGGTGTTCCTCTGGTTACGCCAGGGGGTAAGAGCAATAAAGGGAGATGAACACATGAGTGGTAAATGCCCGGTAATGCACGGCGGTAACACAGCCGCCAGCAAGTCCAACACCGACTGGTGGCCTAACGCCCTGAACCTGGACATCCTGCACCAGCACGATACAAAAACGAACCCGCTGGGTGAAGATTTTAACTATCGCAAAGCGCTTGAAACGTTGGATGTAGAGGCACTGAAAGCGGACCTTCGCGAACTGATTACCCAGAGCCAGGAATGGTGGCCAGCGGACTGGGGCAGCTACGTAGGCATGTTTGCCCGGGTTGCCTGGCATGCAGCAGGTTCTTATCGCCTGGCGGATGGCCGTGGCGGCGGTGGTACCGGCAACCAGCGTTTTGCACCACTGAATTCCTGGCCGGATAACGCCAATACCGATAAAGGCCGCCGCCTGCTGTGGCCGATCAAGAAGAAGTACGGCAACAAGATTTCCTGGGCCGATTTGATGATTCTCTCCGGTACCATGGCCTATGAAGTCGCGGGTTTGAAAACCTTCGGCTTCGCGTTCGGTCGCGAGGATATCTGGCACCCGGAAAAGGACACCTACTGGGGCGCTGAAAAAGAGTGGCTGGCACCTTCCGACGGCCGTTACGGCGACGTGGCAAAGCCCGACACTATGCATAACCCGCTGGCCGCCGTGCAGATGGGCCTGATCTACGTGAACCCGGAAGGCGTGAATGGCCAGCCTGACCCGCTCAAGACCGCCGCCCAGGTGCGTGAAACCTTCAAACGCATGGCGATGAACGATGAAGAGACGGTTGCCCTGACGGCGGGTGGCCACACTATCGGCAAGTGCCATGGTAACGGCACACCCAGCGATCTAAGCCCGGAACCCGAAGCGGCTGGCCCCGAGCTTCAAGGCCTTGGCTGGATGAAAACCAAGGGTCGTGGTATTGGCCGTGACACCCTGGTAAGCGGTATTGAAGGCGCCTGGACCAAGAACCCGACGCAGTGGGACATGGGCTACTTCGAGATGCTGTTTGGCCACGAATGGGAATTGAAGAAATCCCCTGCCGGCGCTTGGCAGTGGGAACCTGTCGACATTAAGGAAGAGAACATGCCGGTGGACGTGGAAGACCCTTCCATCCGCTGCATGCCGATCATGACCGATGCCGATATGGCCATGAAGGTCGACCCAATTTACAACGCCATCTGCCAGCGCTTTATGGCAGACCCGGCGTACTTTGATGATGTCTTCGCCCGCGCCTGGTTCAAGCTGACCCACCGCGACATGGGCCCGAAAGTGCGCTACGCAGGCCCAGATGTGCCTCAGGAAGACCTGATCTGGCAAGACCCAGTGCCCGCAGGGCCGGCCGATTACGACGTTGACGCTCTGAAAGCGCGTATCGCCGCTAGCGGTTTGAGTATCAGCGACATGGTTAACACCGCCTGGGACAGCGCACGCACTTATCGTGGCTCTGACATGCGCGGTGGCGCCAACGGCGCACGCATTCGTCTGGCGCCCCAGAATCAATGGGAAGGTAATGAGCCCGAGCGCTTGGCCCGCGTGCTGGCAGTGCTTACGCCGATTGCTGAAGAAAGAGGCGCAAGCCTTGCCGATGCCATCGTGCTGGCGGGTAACGTAGGTATCGAACAGGCAATAAAAGCCGCTGGCTTAAGCGCCACGGTGCCCTTTGCCCCCGGCCGTGGTGATGCAACGGATGAAATGACCGATGCCGAGTCGTTCGAGGTGCTTGAGCCCTTGGCGGATGGCTTCCGCAACTGGCAGAAAGACGCCTACGTGGTCAGCCCCGAAGAGATGCTGCTGGACCGCACCCAACTGCTTGGCCTGACCGCAGCGGAAATGACCGTACTGATCGGCGGCATGCGCGTATTAGGCACCAACCACGCAGGCACCCAACATGGCGTGTTCACCGAGCGCGAAGGCGCATTGACTAACGATTTCTTCGTGAACCTGGTGGATATGGCCAATACCTGGCATCCGGCGGGCGACCATTATGAGATTCGTGATCGCCAAACGGGTCAAGTGAAGTGGACAGCCAGCCGCGTTGATCTGGTGTTTGGCTCCAACTCGATTCTGCGCGCCTATGCCGAAATCTACGCTCAGGATGATCACGTCGAGAAGTTTGTCAGCGACTTTATTGCCGCTTGGACAAAAGTGATGAACGCTGATCGGTTTGATTTAGCGTAACGCCACGCGCCCCATAAGGGGCGCGTGAGCAGTAACTATTATGGGTGTATCCAGTCTTGCCCGCATCAAAAGATGCGGGCTTTTTTATTGCCTGAGAAAGCATTAACGATGCAATTAATCTTCAGTAGACGTACACAAGACGCAGGCAAATCGCTACTCTGGCAAACCCGGGCAGCGCGTTGGTGTGGTTTAGAAACCATAGTGGCACTGCATACGCCTTCTCCCAGCTTTGACAACCCAAGGTGAACCGTGAAACGAGGCAAGTGGATAGTGGCCGTTTGGCTAGTGGTGCTGCTCAGCTGCGTAGTGCCTTACACCCTTCTGACAAATACCGCCGCTTGGTACGGCAGCTTTCTTTTCTGGACTTGCGCTGGACTCGTGGTGATTGCACTTAATATCTTTATTACCCAGGATTTTAAGGAACACGATCGTGACTGAGGCGATGATCTGGGGGGCCATTGCCCTTTACCTACTGGTAGCGGTCGGGATTGCGGTTCTCTCGCGGCAGGGGGCTGCGAACAGTATGTCGGGCTATTTTCTGGGTAACCGGCAGATGAATGGGTTTGTCTCGGCGTTGAGCTATAGCGCAACCACCTATAGTGCTTTTATGATGGTGGGTCTGGCCGGGCTTACCTATGCTGGCGGCGTCGGTGCGCTGGGCTTTGAAATTATCTATTTTGCGGGTGTCTCTTTGGTGGCTGTTTTCGGTCCGCGTTTTTGGGCTGTCGGCAAAAAATTTGGCTTTGTTACTCCCAGCGAGATGCTGGGGCATCGTTATAACAGTAAGCCTGTCGCCATGGCCGTTGCTATCACCAGCTGTATCTTTCTGATCCCTTACTCTGCTGTGCAGCTGGCCGGAGTGGGCTATCTGCTGGAAGGCATGACAGATGGCGCCATCACGTTTACCACCGGGGTGGTAATGGCGACGTTAATCGCCGTTTTCTTTTCCTATATTGCCGGTATTCGTTCGGTGATGTGGACCGACTCGTTACAGGCGCTAATGATGATTGTTGCCTCAACGCTGGTCGCATTGCTGGTGATCCAGGGGCTGGGCGGTTTCAGCGGCCTGTTTGGTACGCTTGAGGCGGAGCATCCTGCGGCCCTCACCGTTCCTGGCACGGGGCTTTTTAGCCTGGTGACCTTTTTGGGGCTGAGTATTCCCTGGTTCTTTTTTAGCCTTTCCAACCCACAGGTCAGCCAACGTCTGTTTATGCCTGCGTCGTTGCGCGCCATGCGCCAAATGCTGATTGGCTTTTTGGTGTTTGGCTTTATCTATACGCTGGTGTCCGTGCTGTGGGGGTTCTCGGCATTGGCAGCGTTTCCCGATCTTGCGCGGGCTGATCTCGCTACACCCACACTGCTGGCCTCTGGCTTTGTACCCCCCGTGCTGGGAGTGATCGTGATGGTGGGTATTATGGCGGCAGCGGTCTCAACGATTGATTCAATCATGTTAACTCTGGCCGCCATGTTCTCTCGGGATGTCTACGCCAACGCCAAGCCAGGCGTAAATGAA
Organism: Halomonas citrativorans; assembly: GCF_900163645.1. Taxonomy (GTDB): domain Bacteria; phylum Pseudomonadota; class Gammaproteobacteria; order Pseudomonadales; family Halomonadaceae; genus Vreelandella; species Vreelandella citrativorans. The sequence goes on from NZ_FUKM01000057.1 coordinate 370,788, forward strand.
AAGCGCCAACTGCTGGTGGGTAAGATCGTTGTGCCGGTTATTGCCCTGCTGGCGCTTGGATTTGCTGAGCTGCAGCTGGATTTAATTGCTGTGCTTTCCGTGGCAGCTTCGTCAGGGTTGGTCGCCATGGTGCCCGCGATTATCGGTGCTTTTTACTGGAAGCGAGGCACCGCGGCGGGGTCGTTGGCAAGTATCGTGGGGACCAGTGTGTTCGTGCTGGTGATGTATGCCACCGGTAATTCGCTGCTGGGTTTGCCGGCCGGTATTTGGGGCATCGTGGTAGCGGCGGCGCTTTTTGTTAGCGTAAGCCTCACCACCACACCTCATGCCGCTTCAAGGGATGCTTTTTTGGCGGCAATCACAGAAGTGCTGGAGCGCAATAAGCGTGTGAAGATTGACGCATCCTCGGCTTGAAAGTACCTGCCCAGGTGTGAGCCCGGTAATTAACGCCATTCTGCCAACTGCAGGCGATGGCTCACCTGAGCCTGAGTAGCGCTAACCGGCTGTAGCCACACCTCGGTGCCGGGCAAGCATTGTGAGAGCAGGGCACAGGCGCTGGGGGTAATCGCGCCCATGCGTGGGTAGCCACCAATGGTCTGGCGATCATTCATCAAAATGATCGGCTGGCCATCGGGCGGTACCTGTACAGCTCCCAGCGGGATGCCTTCTGAGATCACCCCGCTTACTTTACTTTCAAGCGCTTGCCCAGTAAGTCGAATGCCCATCCGGTCAGCGCGCTGATCAACGCGCCAGGGTTGATTAAATAATTGATAGAGGCTGCGGCCCGCAAAGTGGGCCGCCTGGGCACCTAATACCATTGGCAGCAGACAGCGACCGTTAGGGATAGGCAGTTGAGCGCTTGCTGGAAGCCGGCGTGGCGTCACTGACGCGCCCTGCCAGTACAGGCGGTCGTTGAGCTGTAAGGGTTTGCCATTCTCATAAAGCCCGCCAAGCTGCTCACGGGTCGTGCAGGCGCGGCTACCCAATACCACTGGCGCCTCAAGCCCACCGGGGAAGGCGAGGTAGGCACGTAGCCCGGCACGTGGCTGGCGAAAAGTGAGTGCTTGCCCCGGGCGTAAGGTGAAGGGCGCGTTAACCGCCAGCGGCTTATCATCAAGGCGCGCGTCAAGGTCGGCCCCGGCCAGTGCCAAATACACGGTTGCGTCGGTTTCCAATGTCAGGTTGCCGCCCATCACAATCTCTAGCGCGGCGCTCTCAAGCGGATTGCCCAGCAGCCAGTTGGCCCAGCGAAACGAGATCCAGTCCGCGGCGCCGCTTTGGGTAACGCCCAGGTGGCCGACGCCGAAGCGCCCTGCATCCTGAATAAGCGCAAGGGGGCCTGCCTGCTTTACGGTTATGCTGGCTTGCCTCATACGCGCTCCTCCAGCGGGGTCGTATCACCACCGGCAGCTTCAAATTCGGCTTGAGAGATGGCCTTGAAGCGTACCTTATCGCCGGGTCGCAACAGCGGTTCGCCACGTTTTGCGTACTCAAAAAGCGGCACCGCCGTGCGGCCGAGAATATTCCAGCCACCAGGCGAAAGCAGAGGGTAAATCGCCGTTTGGCGCTCGGCGATGCCTACGCTTCCGGCCGCCACCCGGCGTCGCGGGGTTTTCAGGCGAGGTGTGGCCAGGTCTTCATCCACCAGCCCCATAAAGCCATAACCCGGCGCAAAACCAAGCGCAAAAACGCAGTAGTCGTGACCGCAATGGCGCGCAATCAACTGCTCAATACTTAACCCGGCGCCTTGGGCCACTGCCGGTAGTTCAGGCCCCACGCTTGCGTCATACCACACCGGGATCTCATGTAGCTGGCCCTGCTGTGTATCGGCAGGCTGAAGGCCCTTGAGAGCTTCACGGACCCGTGACGTTGCCTCAACGAAGGTCATGCGTTGGCAGTCGTAGTGAACGAGCAGGGTCGTATAAGAGGGAATAAGATCAATCAGCGCATCGTTAAAGGCGTGGCGCAGGGCAGTGTCTGCGGCCATGATCCAGCCCATATTGCGCTCATCAATCTCATCAAAAAGACGTACCGTGAGGGCGTCCATGGCAGCGGTTTCAAGACGCAGTTTCACGCGGACCCCAACACCTTGAAGGCTTCACGGATCGCACGTACGGCGGCAATCGACTCGGGGTTGTCACCATGAACACAGAGCGTGTCGCAAGGAAGCCGCAGCGCTGAGCCGTCACGGGCGGTCAGGGCTTCGCCCTTGGCCAGTGCAACGGCCTGGGCCACGATAGTCGATTGGTCGTGGTGAACGGCACCCGGCAGACGCCGCGATGTCAGGTGGCCGCTGGGCTCATAGGCGCGGTCGGCAAATGTCTCAAACCACAGCGTCACGCCCATACTGGCGGCCAGTTCACAAAACGGCTCGGGCGCGGCCGTTGCCATGACCACTAGCGGCAGGCGGGCATCAAAGGCCCGAACGGCGCGCATTGCACCTTCCAGCAATTCAGGGTTGGCGGCTATGTCGTTATACATCGCCCCGTGGGGCTTGATGTAGGAAAGCTCAGCGCCTTCCGCGCGGCAAATACCGGCCAGTGCACCGACCTGGTAGAGCATCATATCTTCAACTTCTGCCGCCGAGCAGGCCATGGAGCGCCGCCCAAAGCCGATTAAATCCGGATAGCCTGGGTGCGCGCCGATCCGCACCCCATGCTGAATAGCCAATGCCACAGTACGACGCATTACGTGGGGGTCGGAGGCGTGGTAGCCACAGGCGATATTGGCGCAGTCAACAAAAGGCATGACCTCAGCATCCAGCCCAAGTGTCCAGTTACCAAAGCTTTCGCCCATGTCGCAGTTGAGTAGGGGAATGACCATAACGACTCCAATTATTATTACAGAGGTTATTTGGGATGCGTTATTAAACCCAAACTAATATAGGGGAGAGGCTCTTTCATTTACCAATCGTTTTTCACGATACTTAATATCGGCAGCTTCTATCGTATTGTTATTTCTTATAAAAATAGTTGACGATAGGAAGTAATACGATTATCAACTAAATAAAGCACTCGATAAAAAATAAAGAAAAACGCGTATTTGACTCAAGCTACTCACAATAAATGGGTCGATAAAAAAGCGTTTTCCGGAGTGAATCATGTACTTGCCAGCCACGCATCATCAACGGGGCGTTTTATTGCCACCGTTGGACTTGAAATTACATTGCAGTGATCGCTTGCTCTGTGGGCCAAACCGCTGCTCTGTGAGTCGACGCGCTTCGATAGGCAGCGCCGATACCTTTTGGTCATTCCACGCGTGGATTAGGCAACATTATGCTCGATTTCAAAGAACTTGAAGCCTTTGTTTGGGCCGTCAAGTTGGGGTCCTTTCGCAAGGCGGCCGTACGCCTGCATTTGACCCAGCCATCAGTCTCAGAACGCATTTCGCGCTTAGAAGCGACGGTAGGCGAGCTGCTGCTGGAGCGCTCGGCCCGCCCGGTGCAGCCCACGATGCGTGGGCGTGAGTTTTTCTTGCATGCTGAACGTATGCTCAGCCAGCGCGATGAAGCCATGAAACTCTTCGACAGCGAAGAGGACTACTCGGCACCTCTCAGGCTGGGCACTATCGAAACCATTGCTCACAGCTGGTTCCCCGAATTCATGCGCCAACTCACCGAACGTTACCCGCGTTTAACCATTGAGCTCGTGGTGGATTACTCGCCGGCGCTCAACGAGCGGCTGATGAGTAACGAGCTGGATATCTTACTGGCCATGAATGGCTACCTGCCGCCTAAGCAGATCGAATATGAAGCGTTAAGCCCGTATGAAATGGGCATGTTCGTATCTCCCCAGCATGCAGGGATGCTCAATGAAAGCGACGAAGCCTGGTGTAAGAAGCTGCCGTTTATTTCGTTTGGCAAACTGGCCCGCCCTTATGAAGAGCTGGTTCAGTACCTGGCCGAGCAGGGCGTTACCAGCCCGCGTATCCATAGCGTTAGCACCCTGATGACGATTGTGCGCATGACGATGGAAGGTTTGGGTATCGGTGCGCTGCCGGTTGCCACGGTGCTTGATGAATGGCGGCGTGGCGAGCTCTTTCGCTTGGCATTACCGGTACCGCTACCGGCGATGAACTATGATGTGATATGGCGTCACGCCAATCATCCCCGCTTTTGTAGAGGCGTTGGCCGTTTAGCCCAAAAAACGGCCTGTGCCTACGCGCAGGAACGCCGTGTCGAGATGACCAATGCGTTATTTCCAGGGCACTGGGTTCAACCAGGCCCCCTCGTTACCACCCTTAGCGCAACACCTCCACTAATATGAATAAGAGGACTTACCCCATGCGTATGCGCATTGCGACCCCCCTACTGTTTGCCACAGCCTATGGCCTGGCAGCGACAGCCTCTGTCCAAGCGGCTGAATGGAATATGGCGACACCTTACGGTGACGCTAGCTTCCACACCAAAAATACCAAGCAGTTTGCTGAAGATGTTGCTGAAGCGACTGATGGTGAACTGACCATCACCGTGCATAGCGGTGGCTCGCTCGTCTCCCACGGCGAAATCAAACCGTCGGTACGCCGCGGCACGATTGATGCTGGTGAAGTGTTCATGTCGGTGCTATCCAACGATGACCCGATTTTTGAAGTGGATACGCTGCCCGGCGTGGCCGGTAGCTACGATGATGCGTACGCGTTATGGCAAGCCACCAAGCCCATGATTACTGAACTATTTGCCGATGAAGGCTTGATTCCGCTTTACGCCGTCGCGTGGCCGGCGCAGGGGATTTATACCGCCAATGAGCTGACAGATCCTGCGCAGTTTGAAGGTTTACGGGTGCGAGCCCCGAATATCAATACCCAGCGGTTTGTGGATAACCTCGGCGGTAGCCCCACCGAAACTGAAGAGTCGGACATCCCCACCGCGTTCAGTACCGGCCGTGTAGACGCCATGATTACTTCAAGCTCTACCGGTAACTCCATGACGGCATGGGACTACGTGTCCTATTACACCGATGCCAACTTATGGCTTCCGAAAAACATCGTGTTTATCAGCCAGCGCAGTTTTGACCGCCTGGATGAGGCGACTCAGGAGGCCTTGATGGAAGCGGCTGAACGCGCTGAAGAGCGTGGCTGGCAGATGAGCCGTGACGATAACGACGCGAGCCTCGCCGCGCTTGAAGAAAACGGCATCACTGTATCGACTCCGAATGAAGAGGTCGCCGCGGCCCTTCAGGAAGCGGGCGATAAGCTCTTTCAGGACTGGCTAAGCCGTGCTGATGACGAAGCGGAAGCTGCCTTGGAAGGTTACCGGGAGCAGCAAGGCAACTAAACGGCATAAGACCTTTCTGGAGGCGGCACTGGCCGCCTCTTTTCACCCACGCGCTCGGTGAGATAACGAACATGACGTTTAAATTCGACAGACTCTACCGTTTAGGTGCTTGGGGTGCCGCGGTGTGTATGATCGCGATTTGTGCACTCATTGCACTGCAGGTGGCTTTTCGTGCCATCGATGCGCTGTTGATACTGGTGGGGCTCAACCGCCTGGGCATCAGTATCACAGGTGTTTCCGAGATGGCGGCCTATTTACTGGTGGGCGCCACCTTCCTTGGCTTGGCGTATACCTTCGTGCATCACGCCCATATTCGCGTGACGCTGTTGATTTCACGACTACCTTCGGCCATTCGAGTGTGGTTTGAAGTGGTCGGCCTGCTGATTGCTTTAGCGATTAGCTTGATACTCGGTTATGGCCTGATTGGGTTGGCAAGAGAAAGCCTTCAATACAACGATGTGTCATCGGGGTTTTTATCCATACCGCTGTGGATACCCCAAAGCGTCCTGGTCATCAGCGTAGGGCTACTCAGCCTTGCCTTGATTGAGGCGCTGATTATCGCACTGCGGATAGCAAAGCGTGACCCGTCCAGTTTTCGCGAAGCGACATCCACTGATGACAGCGAAATGCACTAACTCTCTGCCAGCGCTGCTTGGCCTCGTTATGTTGGAGAAGACCTCGTGTTAACACTCAGTTTGGCAACGATTTTTACATTATTGCTTTTGCTGGGCGGGGGCGTATGGATCGCTTTTGCCCTAATCGGTACCGCGTGGGTGGTATTGGCATTCTTTAGCCCGTTTGACCCAGGGCCGATTCTTGCCTCTGATTTTTGGGGAGCGAGCTATGGATGGGATTTAACGGCGCTGCCGATGTTTATCTGGATGGGCGAGATCCTGTTCCGCTCTGGGCTTGCGGACAATATGTTTCGCGGTCTTTCGCCCTGGCTCAACCGCCTACCTGGGCGTTTGCTGCATACCAATATTATCGGCAGCGGTATGTTTGCAGCGGTGTGTGGTTCATCAGCCGCTACCTGCGCCACCGTGGGTAAAATGACTCTGCCGGAGCTTGAACGCCGCGGCTATGACAGCAATATGGCTATCGGTACGTTGGCTAGTGCCTCAACGCTAGGTTTGTTAATTCCACCCTCCATCATGCTGATTGTTTACGGTGTGGTGACCGAGCAATCCATTTCACGGCTATTCATGGCAGGCGTCGGCCCAGGCCTAATGATTCTGGCGATGTTTATGGTCTACCTCATACTTTGGGCACTTATTAAAGGTAATCGGGAAGGCCTTACCGGCGAAGATGAGTCAGACATGAGCTTCGCTGAGAAGCTACGTAATACCTGGGCATTAATGCCAATTCTGCTGTTGATTGGCGGTATCATCACCTCGATCTACGGCGGGCTGGCGTCACCTACGGAAGCCGCAGCGGTAGGAGTGGTACTATCCATGGCCATTGCCCGCTGGAACGGCCACTTCACCATTCAGATATTTAAAAGCTCTCTATTCGCGGCCATTCGTACGGCGTGCATGATCGCGTTTATTATTGCCGGCGCCTCGTTTCTTACCTCGGCGATGGGCTTTACCCAAGTCCCCATGCAGTTGGCGCGCGCGATTAGCGAGATGGGGTTATCACCCACCATGCTGCTTATTGCTCTGACAGCACTCTTGCTGATCATGGGCTGCTTTTTAGACGGTATCTCGCTGATTCTACTGGTAACCGCGATTATCATGCCGGTGGTCAGCGCTGCTGGGTTCGACCTTATCTGGTTTGGTATTTATCTGGTGGTCGTGGTGGAAATGTCGCAAATCACCCCGCCGGTAGGCTTTAACCTGTTTGTCATTCAGGGGCTGACCGGCAAGGATATTTTAACTATCACCCGCGCGACGCTGCCTTTCTTCCTACTGATGCTGCTGGCGATTGCCTTGATGCATGTTTTCCCCGTGATAGCGCTTTATCTGCCTTATGCGATGAATAGTTAACCTGACAGGCTGCGATCGCGCGGCCTGTTTTTAGCGTTAACCTGTGCACTGCTTAATCCGTTTTTTTATTCCTGCGTGTTAACCCTGAATGGCGAATGGCTACGGCCGCATCGCGCAGACTCTGCTCTTTCTTTTGTAAGGCATCAGGATAACGTAGCGAGGTCAAAGCCTGTTTCTGGTTATCCAGCTGAGTGCCCAGTGCCAAGGTGTGTTGAAAGAGTAGCTGCTGAGCTTCCGCCAACAGGGCCGTGCTATCGACTTCTATGGGCGCGTTCATGTTCATCACATTGGCAATCAGGTTAGTCTGATGTTGAACATTATAAAGCACTTCGTCTAGCTGCAGCGTGTCGGCATAGCTAACGGTCTTGAGTTGATATAACAAAGCTGCCAGTTGAGATGCTGGGTTATTGGATAGCCAGGCATCGGCAATGGGCCCTGACAAGCGAAGGCAGAGGAGTGCTTTATCACTGACTAAAAAGCTTTCATGGCTTTGGCGTATAGCCATCGCCGCGTGATTGGACATTCCCCATTTAGAGGCTAGCCAAGCGCCAACCAGTGTATGGTCGCAGCCAAAGCAGCGTTGCTCTGCTTGCGTTATCTCAGTATGCGATAAGGAAGTATCGGTATAGAGTTTGTCGGCTTCTTCAGGGTAGGCTGCCTGTAACGCTAATATGCCAATATCCTGTAGTAGCGCCTGTGTAAATATGCTGCCACTTTTGTCAGGGCATAGCTGCTCAGCCAAATAGCGGGCCACCAGGGCCGCAGTGATGGTGCGTTGCCAAGCCTGATGACGATTAGGCGCTTCTTGAAACAAACTAAACCCTAATATAACGGGCAGCGTTGCGTTTATACCAAGACGCTGCATGGCTTCAATACAGGTTTGAACAGGTGGCGCTGAGCGCGTGTAATAGGCGCTATTCGCGAGCGCAATGAGGCGCAGTGTTAACGCCGGATCGTGTTCAATCGCTTTGGCGTAATCGCTCAAGGTTGAACTTGATGAACGGGCTATATCAAGCACTTTAAGCGCTACAGACGGTAGCGTTGGTAGGCTCTTGCACTGTAAAAGTGATTGGCTCAAAAACGCTGGCAGTTCATCAGTCAGTGTTATGTAGAGCGTATCGACTGATACTAAAGGGCCCGTCATGGGATAATCTCCTTGTGTGTTGTCAGCGTAGCGGGCAGCGGCTGTCAGTACTTTCGTCAATCATATACCCCGTAGGCGTCGACGTCTTCCATGCTGATGCAATGAAACGCGCTTGTACGGTGGGTGAGTAACAACGAATGGCTTGCGGTTGTCATCTTTTTGCCATGATTCGTGGCATACCCTACGCGCCGTCAATCCGCGACGATAGGAGTGCTTTATGCGGCTGGCCTTGTTTGACCTTGATGATACTCTCTTGGATGGAGATTGCAGCGACCGTTGGAATTTATGGATGTTCGAGCAGGGTTGGATCAGCGGTGCCGAAGCCTTTCTCGCCCGGGCTGAGCAGATGCAGCAGGCTTATCATGCGGGTCAATTAAAGTTGGAAGAGTATCTGGCGATGACGCTGGCGCCGCTTAAGAACAGGCTCGTTACTGAGGTAGAAAAAGAGGTAGAGCGTTTTGTTGCGACGCATATCCAGCCGCGTATATTTGCTCAAGCCTTGGCCTGCCTGGCTGATCATCGTCAGGCGGGCGATACGTTAGTGTTGATTTCTGCCTCGTCGCGCCACTTGGTCGCGCCTATTGCCAAGATGCTGGGAATTGCCCACGTGCTGGCGGTGGATCTAAGTATTGATAAAGAGGCAGAAGAAGCGCGTTATACCGGTGAGAGTGAGGGCATTTTCTCTTACCGCGGCGGTAAAGTGCTGCGCTTACAGCAGTGGCTAATGGAGCATCAGATTACCCCCAGCCACACCATGTTCTACTCGGACTCCCGCAACGATTTACCGCTTCTGCAATATGTCGATTGCCCCGTGGTGGTTAATCCCGACCCTGTACTGGCTGAGGTCGCGAGTCTTGAAGGGTGGCAGAGACTGGACTGGCGAACCTAGCCGCTACCAGGTTTTCCGTTGTAAAGACACCCTACGCAAACATTGTATTGGGAGGCGTTCATCTCTTAAGGCGCCAACGCCTGCCAAATCAAATTAATACCTACCAGGAACATGGCCAGTATTACCAGGCGATAAAACAACTGCTCATTAACCCGGCTCTGTAGCCAAAGGCCGCTGCGCACGCCTACCCAAGCGACCGGCACCAAGAGTAGCGATGCCCAAGCACTGGTCATATTGATTTCACCAAGCCACAAGTACGGGCCTAGTTTAATCACGTTAACCGCGGTAAAGGTGACAACGCAGGTGGCGATAAAGGTCTCTTTAGGCAGTTTTCGTGGCAGTAGGTAAAGATTGAGTGGTGGGGCGCCTGCATGGGCAATAAAGCTTGTGAAGCCACACACGCTGGCGGCAGGCAGCGCCCAACGCGTTGAGATAGGCTTGGCGGCCAATGGCTTTAACAGCATATACGCAGCAAACACTACCGAGATACCCCCCAGCACCAGGCGAACGCCCTGTTCGCTCAGGCTGCCAAAGAGCAGCGTGCCCACCGCAACACCGACGAAGAGCCCTGGCAAAAATCGCCATACTTCGGCCATGTCATGCTTGCCCCACCATGCTTTCACTGCCAATACGTCCATTACCAGCAGTAGCGGCAGCAATAGGCCTGCGGCCTGCGTGGGGCTAATCACCAGTGCCATCAGCGGCACCGAAAGCGTGCCAAAACCACCAGCAAAGCCGCCTTTTGAGACGCCCGTCAGATACACCGAAAATCCGATCAATAGCCAAGCGATAATGGAGTAGTCCGGCAGCATGGCAATCCCTTAAAAGCCTGAAGTCGAAACGCTTAACGCGAAAACCCCGCGCAGGCGGGGCATGGAAGGATAGCATCTGGTGAACGTTGCCAGGCACAGAGCAGGCCGATTTAGCGGTTAATCAACCACTCATGGTCGGGGTCATTGTGAAATTGCCAGGCGCGTTTAGGCCCTGCCATCACGTTCAAATAGTAGAGCGAGTAGCCATGAGGCGCGCCCACTGGATGATAGCCTTTGGGTACCAGCACACAGCAGCCGTTTTCCACGGCCATGGTTTCATCAAGCGAGCGGTCGTCGGTATACACACGCTGAAAGGCAAAGCCCTGGGAGGGATTGATGCGGTGATAGTAAGTCTCTTCCAATAATGACTCGTGAGGCAAGTTATCCACATCGTGTTTGTGTGGCGGATAGCTCGACCAGTTACCCTCAGGCGTAAACACCTCCACCACCAGTAGGCTATCGGCGGGTTCGTTTTCCGGCAAAATATCGTGCACATGACGAACGTTACTGCCCTGCCCACGGGTGCTTTTTTTGATGCTATCCGGAGCGATCAAGCGCGGTGCATGGTTGCCCCGCCCGGGCGCTGCACATACCGCAAGTTCCAGGTCGGTGGTGGCTTCTACCTGATAGCTTGCGCCATTGGGCAAATAAACGGCGTAGGGTGGAATCTGTTCAAAGATATCCATCCGTTCGCCGATATCGTCAAAGCGGTGCTCGCCGCTGACGACATTGGCACGCCCGGTTAGCAATACCAGGCAGACCTCCTGGTCGCCCGTGCTGGCTTCAATTCGTGCCCCCTTGGCAAGCGTGTGGACCCGAAAGCCAACGTGTTCCCAGCCCGCTGAGGTGGGAGTCACGTTGATGATAGTGCCCTGTTCATCAGGGGCGGTGGGGCGTACCAGTAGTGAAGCCATATATCGCTCCTTCTAAAAGCTAGCGCTTTGAGCGCTGCTAGACGTTTTGAGTAGGTAAGAGGTGAGCAAGAAAAAATTGAGCGGATGTTTAAACTGCTGCCTCCAGCAGTATTTTGCGCCCCTCTCGCAGTGAACGCTCCGCCGCATCAGCTAAACGCAGGGCTTCCAAGCCGTCCTGAGCACCTGCTAGCGGTGCGCGCTGCTCTTTCCAAGCATCCACAAAATCACCGATCTCTAACCGGTAGGCTAGCGCATAGCGCTCCAGGAAAAACCACTTAGGCTTTTCTTCCACTTGGCCAGAAGCGCCTGTAAAGCGCAGCCGTGTGTCGCTCTCGTTTTGCGCCTGCAGCATGCCTTCGCTTCCAAAGGCCTCAATACGCTGATCATAACCATAGCAGGCGCGTCGGGAGTTGCTGATTTGGCAGAGCTTTCCGCTCGCAGTGGTGAGCGTGACCATGGCAGTGTCGATATCGCCTGCTTCGCCAATGGCGGGGTCGATCAAGCAGCTGCCTACAGCAAAGATGCTTTCGATCGGCTCATCAAGGAGCCAGCGCGCCATATCCAGATCATGAATCATCATGTCGCGAAATAGCCCGCCCGAGTCACCCACGTACTCAGCAGGTGGCGGTGAAGGGTCACGGCTGATGATCGTCAAGGTTTCCAACGCGCCAATACGCCCCTGAGCAATCGCTTCTTTAAGCGCTGCAAATTGAGGGTCGTGACGGCGGTTAAAGCCGAGCGCGCAGGTAACCGGATGTTCACTAAGCACTTGTAGCGCGTCCCGAGTGCGCGCCAGGTCAAGCGCGATGGGCTTCTCGCAGAGAATCGCTTTACCTGAGCGTGCCGCCCGCTCCAGGTACTCCGCGTGCGTTGGGGTGCTTGAGGCGATCAAAACGGCATCAATGGTAGCGTCTGCAAAAATTGCATCGACATCAACGGCGAGGCTACCGTACTGCGTGGCCAGCGCTTCGGCAGCGGGCGGATGGAAATCGGCCACTGCGGCGAGGGTAATGTCGGGGTGTAAGTCGATAGCTTGGGCATGCACCTTACCGATGCGCCCAGCGCCGATGAGTGCGAGTTTCATAATCCCTCCTGTTTTATTCTTGGCATTCAGGTGTGTTGGATTGCTGGGTATGACGTGTCTTTTTCTATGTCTATGTCTTTTATATCTATATCGGTGCTGCTGTAGCGCTCTTTTCGCGTGCCTTGTCCTGGCGTACACCCAAAGAAATCGCCAAGGCTTGGGTCAAACATAGTGAGGCGGTCAAACCGCGAAAACTCTTCACTTCTGCCTCCTGCACCACAAAGACAACGTCCGCCAAACGGGCGAGTGGGCTTAAGCTTGAGTCGGTAATCACGATAATGGGCAGGTTACGCTGCTTAGCGTATTCGCACGCTTGCTGGGCCTCCTCAGCATAGGGCGCAAAGCTAATCGTTAGCAGGGCGTCGTGCTGGCTCATGGCACGCAGCTGCTCCCGGTACATGCCTCCCAAGCCACCCACCAGTAAGGCGGGTTTATCCACATGGGCCAAGGCATAGGTCATATAGCTTGCAACCACAAAGCTACGCCTGGCACCCATAACGTGAATCGCATGTGCTTTTTCAAAGATATCCAGTGCTTCTTCGAGGCTTGCAGGGTCAATACGGCTCGGTAGCTGCTCTAGGACGTCGCGATTGGCATCCGAAAATTCCCATAGCAACTGTGTGCTATTCGGCGTTTCTCCCGTCGCGCTACGCACTGCACGAATACGTTCAGTGTAATTGGGTAGCTCATTCACTAAGCGGCTACGAAACAGCTGCTGCATTTCGGAAAAGCCCTTAAAACCTAAACTGTTGGCCAGGCGAATCAGCGTAGAGGGCGTGACGTCCGCCTGTTCGGCAATTTTAGCCACAGTGGCTAGCGCCACCTCTTGAGGATGATCAAGCATGAAGCGTGCAGTTTGCTGGAGTCGTTTGCTTAGCGATCCATACTCGGCAGTGAGTAGCACTTCCAGCTCACGATAACTTTGTGGTGGCTGCTGCATGAACGTTCCTCAGCGTTTAATCGTAGGCCACCGGTCAACCATGCCCAGTGGCGAGCTAAAATGCAGTCTAGTTGATTGAAATAAATATTCCATTACTACCAAAGTTTAGAATAAATAATTTGCTACTTTTTGTTTTCAGAATCTATATTTCATAGCGCCAAGGCATTTAATGCCACTTCCCAACCAACAATGATAATGCTAAGAGGAATTAATTATGGCACGTCTATCTTGTGGTGTAGCGCGATGGCTATCGGCTGCCGCCGCTGCTGGTTTGATGAGTTCTGCCGCGTATGCAGAAAGCAGTCGCTTTGTCATGGTAACGCACGGTGTCCCGTCTGATCCCTTCTGGTCCATTGTAAAAAATGGCGCGGAAGCGGCGGCTGAAACGGTGGGTGCAACGCTTGAATACCGAGCACCTTCTACGTTTGATATGGCCCAGATGCAGCAACTCGTGCAAGCGGCGATAGCCTCTGACCCAGATGGCTTGATTCTGTCTTTCACCGACGAAAATGCCTTGGGCGGCGTTGTCCAAAGCGCGGTTGATAACGGCATCCCTGTGATTACGATCAACTCGGGTGGCGACGTGGCGCGCAATTATGGCGCCCGGCTTCATGTAGGACAAAGTGAATACGAGGCGGGTAAGCAAGCGGCTGAGCGCATGCAGGAAATGGGTGTTGAAAAAGGCGTCTGCATCAACCATGAGCAGGGCAACCAGGGACTTGATCAGCGCTGTGATGGTTTTGTTGACGGTTTTAACGGTAATGCCGAGCAGCTCGCGACAACGTATGACCCTACCAGTATTCGCAATGCCATCATCGCTTACCTGAATCAGAACGAAGATGTTCGCGGTGTACTAACGCTTGGACCGCTTTCCGCCGAACCGATGATCCGCGCCATGCGTGATCAAGAGGCAACCGATATGTTCACGCTTGGCACCTTTGACCTTTCTCCCGGCATCCTGGAAGCCCTTGAAGCGGGCGAGCTGGATTTTGCGATCGACCAACAGCAATACATGCAGGGTTACTTGCCCGTCATGTTCCTGGATCAGTTCGTTAAGAACGGCCTGCTACCGGCAGGTGACGTAGCTACCGGCCCCGGTTTTGTAACCCAGGAAAACGCCGCACAGGTCGTTGAGCTGAGCAGTCAGGGTATTCGCTGAATATTACCTATTCAAAAGGCTCGACGGTGTCGAGCCTTGGGAGTCGATCGCCATGAATTCCAATGAAGTCAAACAGCCTGCTACGCCAGCGGATGTTCCCCAGGACGAACGTATCCAGAGAGTCTCGTTTTGGAAGAAAGCGCTAAACCGGCCGGAACTGGGAGCCTTGGCGGGTGCTGTTTTGGTTCTCTCTTTCTTTATCGTTGTCTCAAGTGGCACCGGCATGTTTACGCCTGCGGGGATCATTAATTTTCTTGAAGTAGCCGCTCAGCTCGGCATTATCGCCACCGCTGCGGCGCTACTAATGATTGGCGGCGAATTTGACTTGTCGATTGGCTCAATGATTGGGTTGGCGGGCATTCTGATCGCTATCCCCGCAGTGGAGTATGGCTGGCCGCTGTGGGCCGCTATCTTGTTGGCGTTTAGCTGTGCGGGCCTGGTCGGTTGGATTAACGGCAACCTGGTTAATCGCACTGGGCTGCCTTCCTTCATTGTAACGCTGGGGTTCCTGTTTATTTTGCGTGGCCTGGCGATCGGTGTCAGCCGTTTACTCACCGGGCGGACCCAAGTGGGCGGGGTGCACGAACATATCCCCGGCGACTGGTTTGCAGCGCTCTTTTCGGGTGAAGTCGCGACCGGACTCTTCAGTTGGATGGCCACTAATGGTTGGATAGCGACCAACTTTGCGGGCAACCCCGTGGTCTCGGGAATTCCCGTCTCAATCGTCTGGTGGCTGGGCTTAACTGCCTTGGCAACCTGGGTGCTGTTGTGTACTCCTTACGGTAACTGGATCTTCGCCAGCGGCGGTGACGCTAACGCGGCACGTAACTCGGGCGTGCCGGTGCACCGGGTTAAAATCTCGCTGTTCATGTTTACCGCCTTCTCCGCCACTATTTTTGCCTGCATCCAGGTGATGGATACCGGCTCAGCGGACACTATTCGCGGCATGTTGAAGGAGCTTGAGGCCATTATTGCCGTGGTGATTGGTGGGGCTTTGCTGACCGGTGGCTACGGCTCTGCCATTGGAGCGGCGCTGGGTGCACTGATCTTCGGCATGGTGCAGATGGGCATCTTTTACACCGGTGTTAACACCGACTGGTTCCAGGTTTTCCTTGGCGTCATGCTGCTAGTGGCTGTGCTGTTCAACAATTACATGCGCAAGAAAGCAATGGAGGCCAAGTAATATGACAACACGTACTCCAATGATCGAAATGCGCAGTGTCAGTAAGCACTTTGGCAGTGTCATCGCCTTAAGTGACATTTCCATGCAGGTGTATTCCGGTGAGGTAATGTGCCTGCTCGGAGACAACGGTGCCGGAAAATCCACGCTGATCAAAACGCTTTCCGGTGTTCATCAACCTACCCAGGGTGAAATGCTGCTGGGGGGCGAGCCGGTGCATTTTAAATCACCTGCTTATGCGCTGGATGCCGGTATTGCGACGGTTTTCCAGGATCTGGCGATGGTGCCACTGATGTCGATTACCCGTAACTTTTTTATGGGGCGTGAACCCACCGTAGGCTGGGGACCGTTAAAGCGCATTAACTGGAAATACGCCGACCGGATCGCCAAAGAGGAGATGTCAAAGATCGGTATTGATGTACGTGACCCCAGCCAGCCCGTCGGTACCCTTTCCGGTGGCGAGCGCCAATGTGTCGCCATTGCTCGAGCGGTTTATTTTGGGGCCAAAGTGCTGATTCTGGATGAGCCCACATCAGCGCTTGGTGTCAAACAGGCCTCGGTGGTCTTGCGTTATATCGCTAAGGCACGTGCGGATGGGCTGGCGGTTATCTTTATCACTCATAACGTCCATCACGCTTACCCCGTAGCCGATGCGTTTACCTTGTTATCACGTGGCGGCAGCCTGGGATCCTATCGTAAAGAAGACGTTACCCGCGAAGAAGTGCTCAATATGATGGCCGGTGGGGCTGAACTTGAGAGCCTGGATGCTGAGCTCGCTGAGTTTCAACGCTGTGACCGCGAAAAGAAAGCTAGTAGTGATGCCCAAAGCCAGCCCGGCTCTACAGCCGGTGGAAGAAGTGCTGATGACCCCGTCAAGGAACATCTGGCAGGCGGCTACTAAGGAGCCATGATGAGCATATCCACTTCATCGTCGCCATTTACGCTGGCCGTTTGCGCTGAAATGGTCTTCTGCGATCAGCCAATGATTGAGCGCGTTAAGCGCATCGACGAGCTAGGTTTCAACGTAGAAATTTGGGACTGGACTCGGCGTGACATTGAAGCGCTGGCCAATAGTGGCGCAGTGTTCTCATCCATGACCGGTTACGTCTCTGGCACTCTGGCAGATGATGCTGGCGCGGATGAGCTACTGCACACGGCGGCTGCGTCGGTCGAGGTAGCCAAGCGACTTGGTATTCCACGCCTTAACCTGCACGGCACTGGATTGAATGCTGAAGGCCTTCCCGTAACACCTTGCTACCAGTTGACCGGAGCCATGTGGCTCAAAGCGCGGGAAACCTTGAGCCGACTGGCGGATTTAGGTGAACAGCACGGTGTCACTTTTGTGCTGGAAAATCTCAATACCGACATTGACCACCCCGGCGTGCCGTTTGCCCGTTTGGCGGATGTGCTGGCGCTTGTAGAAAGTGTTGATCGCCCCAGCCTGCGCATCATGTTGGACGTTTATCACGCCCAAATTGGCGAAGGTAACCTTATTGAGCTGATTCATCGCTGTGCTCCCTACATTGGAGAAGTGCAGGTAGCCGATGTGCCGGGGCGCTGTGAACCGGGAACTGGCGAGATTAACTACGCAGCCATAGCCAGCGCGCTGAACGACATAGGCTACCGCGGCACGGTGGGGCTAGAGGGCTGGGCATCGGGTGATGATGAGCTTGCGCTTGAAAGATTCCGAACGGTCTTTTCACTTTAAACGCCACTGTATGCCTTCTGGATAAGTATCTATCGGCAACTGCCCAAAGCACTTCTATAAACCCGGGACCTAGTACTTGATACTCAGTACCACCACGAGTGACGTGGGGAGACGTTTATGCTGAATAATAATGGACAACAACAGCCACTTGATCTGATTTGTTTGGGACGTGTGGCCGTTGATCTTTATGCCGAGCAAATTGGTAGCCGCTTGGAGGATGTGGCGAGTTTTGCCAAGTACCTGGGCGGGAGTTCCGGCAATGTCGCCTACGGGACTGCCCGCTTGGGGCTGAAGTCGGCCATGCTTTCACGGGTGGGCAACGAGCAAATGGGCCACTTTGTGCGTGAAGAGCTTTCGCGAGCAGGAGTGGATACTTCCGCGCTACAAACCGATCCTGAGCGCCATACGGGCTTGGTACTGCTGGCCTTGAAAGACCGTGAAAGCTTTCCGCTGCTGTTTTACCGTCGCGATTGTGCAGATATGGCTATCGATGCTGCAGCCATTGACCCTGACTTTATTGCGAGGGCCAAGGCGCTTGCGATTACCGGTACTCACCTTTCAACCGAAACCACCCGAAAAGCATGCCGAAAGGCACTGGACGCAGCGGCCCGCGCGAATGTTAAGCGTGTGCTGGATATCGACTATCGCCCCGTACTGTGGGGGCTGACCCACCCCGGCGATGGTGAAACCCGTTTTATTGCTGATGACAAAGTGACCACGGACCTGCAGCAATGGCTGGTTGATTTTGATCTGATTGTCGGCACGGAAGAGGAGTTTCACATTGCGGGCGGCAGTACGGATACCCTGGAAGCCTTACGCAACGTACGCCAGGTAAGTGCGGCCACGTTGGTGTGCAAACTGGGCCCATTAGGTTGCGTGGTATTTGAAGGGGATATTCCGCCACGTATTGAAGACGGCATTTTGATCGAAGGGGTACAGGTAGAGGTGCTCAACGTACTGGGCGCGGGCGATGCCTTTATGAGCGGCCTGCTGCGTGGCTGGCTGCGTGATGAGCCTTGGCAAACCAGTGCTCAGTACGCCAACGCGTGCGGTGCGCTGGTGGTGTCTCGCCATGGATGCGCGCCCGCTATGCCAACCGAGGATGAACTGTTTGATTATCTGGCACGCCGTGATGATGTACCTCGGCCGGATGTAGATAAACGTTTAAATCACCTGCACCGTGTAACAACGCGTGTGCCTGCTCAATGGCCTGAAGTGCTTGGTTTGGCCTTTGATCATCGTCGCCAGCTCACTGATATGGCGCGTGATGAGCAAGCGGAGGTCACCCAATTACCCAAGCTTAAAAAACTCCTGGTAACGGCCGCCGAGGAGGGCGCAAAACGCGGTGGCCTCGCCACGCCAGCGATTCTGGTCGACGATGTACTTGGCCAGGATGCCCTCAATCAGGCAAGTGGACAGGGCTGGTGGATTGGCCGCCCCGTTGAGCTACCCGGCTCACGCCCGCTACGTTTTCAGCATGGCGATGACTTGGGCTCATGCCTGCGCCATTGGCCCCGCGAGCAGATTATCAAGTGCCTCGTTTTCTACCACCCGGACGATGCCTTACCCCTGCGCTTGGAACAGGAAGAACGCCTTCGCCAGCTTTATCAATCAGCCTGTTCACAAGGTCTGGAGCTGTTGATTGAGGTCATCCCGCCGGCCGATATGACCTGTGATGACACAACGCTGCCGCGTAGCCTGCAACGGCTTTACAACCTAGGGATTCGCCCCGACTGGTGGAAGCTACCCATGATGTCTGGCGCTGCATGGAAAGCCGTTGGCGAAATTATTAACCGTGAAGACGCTTACTGTCGTGGTGTTGTCCTGCTGGGGTTGGACGCGCCTATGGCGGAAATGAAGCAGGGTTTTATGGAAGCGGCCAGGCACCCTTGCTGCAAGGGCTTTACGGTAGGACGCACGCTGTTTGCGCATGCAAGTCGCGAATGGTTGGCAGGCCGCCTTGATAACGTCAGTTTGGTCCAGGAGGTGGCCAGCAATTATGCCGAATTGATTCACGCGTGGCGGCAGTTACGAAATAGCCAGCCGCAAACGCTGCCCTATACGGAGGAGGCATGAGATGAGAACGATCCGACTCACCATGGCCCAGGCGTTAGTCAAATATCTGGCAGCTCAGCGTATTGATATAAATGGCATCGATGTGCCGTTGTTTGAAGGTGTATTTGCGATTTTTGGCCATGGCAATGTAGCCGGTTTGGGCGAAGCGCTTTATCACGTCAAGGAAACGCTGCCGACGTATCGTGCCCATAACGAGCAAACCATGGCTCATGCGGCGATTGCCTTTGCCAAAGCGAACGGGCGAAAACGCCTGATGGCCGCGACCAGTTCCATTGGGCCAGGCGCGACCAATATGGTGACGGCGGCAGCACTTGCTCATGCCAATCGCCTTCCTGTTTTGTTATTACCGGGCGACACGTTTGCCACGCGTGCTCCTGACCCGGTGCTTCAGCAGGTCGAGCATTTTGGTGACCCGACGATTAGTGTTAACGACTGTTTTCGTCCCGTGTCACGCTATTTTGATCGCATCAGCCGCCCTGAGCAGCTGCTCACTAGCCTGCCTCAGGCAATTGCCACACTACTTGACCCTGAACACTGTGGCCCGGCAACGCTTGCCCTGCCGCAGGATGTGCAAACATTTGCCTACGATTATCCAGACGCTTTTTTTACTCCCAAAGTACACCGCATTCGCCGCTCGCCACCTGCGCTTGACGAGTTACAGCAAGCTGCTGCCGCACTTAAGCAGGCAAAGCGGCCGCTAATCATTGCTGGGGGCGGGGTGCATTACGCCGATGCCTGCGAAATGCTGGCGAACTTTGCACAAGCGCACGGTATCCCTGTCGCCGAGTCACAGGCGGGGAAAGGCGCGTTAGCGGATAGCCATCCGCTCGCCGTAGGAGCGATTGGTGTCACCGGTAGCGCCGCCGCCAACCGTTTGGCTGAACAGGCGGATGTTATTTTAGCAATTGGAACTCGCTTGCAGGATTTTACGACTGGATCCCGGGCGCTGTTTGAACGTCGTGAAAAAACGCTTATCGCCCTTAACGTTGGTCGTTTTGATAGCCTCAAACATCACGCGATACCGTTTATCAGCGATGCGCGCGTTGGCTTACAGCAGCTTGACGGTGAGCTGGGTGAATGGCGTGCATCGGATAGCTGGCGAGAGAAGGCAGTAGCGCTAAAGCGTGAATGGGCTGACGTGGTTAAACGGGTGACGGCAGATAAAGGCCTTCCATTACCCACCGATGCTCAGGTAATCGGCGCTGTTAACCGCCAGGCAGGGGACGACGTAACCGTGGTGTGTGCGGCTGGCGGGTTGCCGGGGGAACTGCATAAGCTATGGCAGTGTTCGGGCCCTGGAAGCTATCACGTGGAGTACGGCTTCTCGTGCATGGGGTATGAGATTGCCGGCGGCTTGGGCGTCAAAATGGCCAAGCCTGAGCGCGAAGTGGTCGTCATGGTTGGTGACGGTAGTTACCTGATGCATAACTCAGAGCTCGCCACCTCGGTAATGTTGGGTCATAAGTTGATCGTCGTTGTATTGGATAATCGCGGCTATGGATGCATTAACAGGCTTCAGCACGCAACGGGAGGAGAAGGGTTCAATAACTTGCTTAAGGATTGCCGCAGTGTCGAGGTGGGCGCACCCAAAACCGATTTTGCGGCCCATGCGAAAGCACTGGGTTGTCAGGCTGAATCAGTTACGGGGATTGCCGAGCTGGAGCAAGCGCTAGTGCGCGCCCGTCAAGCGGCTACTACCTATGTGATTACCCTGGACACGGACCCGATCCCCAGCACCGAGGAAGGCGGCGCCTGGTGGGAAGTGGCCGTGCCCGAGGTCTCTTCCCGAGAGCGGGTCACATCCGCTTATCAAGGCTACCGCGATGCCAAGCAGCATCAAGCGCGCTGAGCCTGTTTAATCATCCAATAACGATAAGGATACATGCTATGCCAACCGTTACGCTGGGGATCAATCCACTCACTTGGACCAACGATGACTTACCCAGTTTGGGTACTTCGACACCATTGGAAACCTGTTTGCAGGAAGGTCGCGAAGCGGGCTTTACAGGGTTCGAACTAGGCAACAAGTTCCCGCGAACACCGGATGCCTTGGGTAAGGTGTTAAAGGATCATGAACTGGCTCTGGTATCCGGCTGGTACTCCGCCCATCTGTTGGAAAGGAGCCCTGAGGAAGAGATTGCGGCCGTTCAGGATCATTTGAACCTGCTCAAGCAGTGTGGGGCCAGCGTAATGGTGTTCTGTGAAGTATCTCGGTGTGTGCACGGTGACCAACAGCGCCCTCTTTCTCAGCGCCCACATCTTTCTGAAAACGATTGGCAGCGTTTATGCAGCGGTCTGGATATCGTTGGAGATTACCTTAAGTCACAAGGCATTCAGCTGGTATATCACCACCATTTAGGCACGGTGATTGAAAGCCAGACAGACGTTGAACGTTTGATGGATAGCACCGGAGAAGGCGTAGGGTTACTGCTTGATTTTGGACATTTGCGTGGCGCAGGGGGCGACCCATTAATTATCGCCCAGCGTTACAGCACACGTATTCATCATGTGCACTGCAAGGACCTACGCTTCGCTGTACTTGAGGCTGTGCGTAACCGCGATAAAAGCTTTTTAAATGGCGTGCTGGATGGTCTTTTTACCGTGCCTGGTGATGGCGATGTGGATTTTTTACCGGCGTTAACGCACCTGTGTGAACAGGGCTATCAGGGCTGGCTTGTTGTGGAGGCAGAGCAAGACCCCGAAGTTGCTCACCCATTGACGTATGCCCGCTTGGGCTACCGTAATTTGCACGATCTTGCCGAGCAGGCAGGCTTCGATGTTGCCAATGCCACTCATTAGTCAGTGCCAGGACTATCCGTTAAACAGGAGCTTGCATGAAGACGTTATCCCATTATCTTAACGGCCAGCTTACATCTGGTAGCAGCGAACGCTATGCACCGGTGTATAACCCAGCGACCGGAGAGCAGAGTGCCCAGGTCATGTTGGCGACCGCCGATGAAACGCGTGAAGCCGTGCGCATCGCTGATGAAGCCTTCACGGAATGGTCAAAAACACCGCCGCTTAAGCGTGCTCGCATTCTGTTCAAGTTCAAGGCGTTGGTTGAAGAGCACACCGATGAACTGGCCCGGATGATTTCCAGCGAACACGGCAAGGTGTTTTCGGATGCCAAAGGCGAAGTGACCCGGGGGCTTGAGGTGGTCGAGTTTGCCTGCGGTATTCCGCACCTGCAAAAGGGCGAGCACTCCATGAACGTGGGCACCGGGGTGGACAGCTACTCGATGATGCAGCCGCTGGGCGTCTGTGCGGGTATCTCGCCGTTTAACTTCCCCGCCATGGTCCCCATGTGGATGTTCCCCATTGCGTTGGCCTGTGGTAATACCTTTGTCATGAAGCCCTCTGAAAAGGACCCTTCAACGCCACTGCGCTTGGCGGAACTGTTGTCAGAAGCGGGCCTGCCCGATGGCGTGTTTAACGTCGTCAATGGCGACAAAGAGTCGGTTGATGTGCTGCTCACCGATGAACGTGTCCAGGCGGTCAGTTTTGTCGGCTCCACGCCGATTGCCGAGTACATTTACGCGACCGCATCGGCCCATGGCAAACGCGTTCAGGCGCTGGGTGGGGCTAAAAACCATATGGTGATTATGCCCGATGCGGACCTTGATCAGGCGGTTAGCGCGCTAATGGGAGCCGCCTATGGTTCTGCTGGCGAGCGCTGCATGGCTATTTCCGTCTCGGTTCCAGTTGGCGAAGACACGGCAAACCGGCTAAGAGAGAAACTGGTCGCTGAACTTGCTAATTTGACCGTCGGGCCGGGCCTGGTCGATGGCCCCGACAACGATATGGGCCCACTGATCTCCCGCGAGCATCGCGATAAGGTCGCTGACTATATCCAGGTCGGCGTTGATGAAGGGGCCGAGCTAGTGATTGATGGCCGCCAGGCCGCTATCGAGAGTGCGGGAAATGGCTATTTTATTGGGGGAACGCTTTTCGACCATGTAACGCCAGCCATGCGCATTCATGCTGAGGAGATCTTTGGGCCCGTTCTATCCATTGCCCGTGCTGCAAGTTTTGACGATGCCGTGGCGATGATTAATGCGCATGAGTACGGCAATGGCACGGCGATTTTTACCCGCGATGGTGACGCCGCACGTCAATTCTGTGAGCAGATCCAGGTCGGCATGGTGGGCGTCAATGTTCCTATTCCCGTGCCGATGGCGTTTCACAGCTTTGGCGGCTGGAAGCGTTCTCTGTTTGGTCCCTTGCATATGCATGGCCCCGACGGCGTGCGCTTCAATACACGTATGAAGACGATTACCCAGCGCTGGCCGAGCGGTATTCGTGAAGAGACCAACCACTTTTCAATGCCCACTATGTAATGGCTAACGAAGGGTAAAACTAACGCCGAGCGCTGCTCGGCGTTTGCTTAAGACCTGCCTTGTTCACAGGGATAATGACAATGAAAACGCTCACTATTGGTTTAATCGGAACAGGCTTTATGGGCAAAGCCCATGCCATTGCGTTTAACGCAGCACCCAGTGTCTTTGATTTGCCTGCAAAACCTGTTTGTGAACTGCTGGCGGATGTGAATCTTGAAGTAGCGCAAAGCCGGGCAAATGCCTGGGGGTTTGCTCGCGCTACTCACGATTGGCGCGCACTGGTGGCGGATAGCGCCATCGACGTCGTGGATATTTGCGCACCCAATTTTTTGCATAAAGAAATGGCGTTGGCAGCCATTGAGGCGGGTAAGCATGTTTATGCCGAAAAGCCGTTGGCGCTCAGCACGGCTGATGCGCAGGAGATGGCCATGGCTGCCGAACAGGCAGGCGTCAAAACACTGGTCGGATTTAACTACATTCGCAATTCAGCCACACAGCTGGCGCGCGATATTGTGGCAAGCGGCGAAATTGGCGAGTTGATTCATTTTCGGGGGCGGCATAATGAGGACTACCTGCTTGATCCACAAAAGCCTCACGATTGGCATACCCAGCGAGCCACCGCAGGTGCTGGCGCTTTGGGTGATGTAGGGTCGCATATTCTCAATATGGCCGAGTTCCTGACCGGGCAACACATCACCTCGGTATGTGGCCAGCTACAAACGGTGATTGCCATGCGCCCCACAGCGGATGGTACGGGTATGGCAAATGTTGAAAATGATGACCAGGCCCAGGCAATGCTGCGCTTTAACAGTGGCTTGATCGGAAATATTGAAACCTCACGAGTAGCGGCAGGAAGAAAGATGGGGCTTGCCTATACGCTGACGGGCACCAAAGGGGCGATTGTCTTTGATCAGGAGCGTATGAGTGAGCTGCAACTCTACCGCCACGAATCGAATAGCGGTCGACGCGGGTTTACCACACTGCTGACCGGCCCTGAACACCCTGACTATGCCGCCTTCAGCCCTGCGCCCGGCCATGGCCTAGGCTATAACGATCAGAAAATTATCGAGGTGCGCGATCTGGTGGAAGGTATTATTAACGACCGCCCGCTTTATCCTGATTTTCGCGAAGCCGTGCGTGTGAACCGCTTGATCGATGCCATCGAAGCATCGCATCAGGCTGGCCAGTGGGTTGAAGTTTAAAAGTTCAGTCGTAACGGAGCAGGAAGGCAAGAAACTATGGGACTTCGCGAAGCAGTATCAACCCATAAGGTACCCATTTAGGGATTACGCCTTGCGGGTTTAGTCACGTGTACTCGGTTCAGGTCGCGTCGCGAGCCAGCAGGCGATGCACGCCAGCAGCGCAACGATAGCCCAGCGTAACCAGCCTTCGCCTAAATGCCAGAGCAGGATCATTGCGCTGGCAAAAATACTGCTTACCGCGATGTATTTAGCACGTCTGGAGATGGCGCGCTCACGCTCCCAGTTTTTAATCAGAGGTCCAACATAACGTCGTGAACGGATCCACGCTTCAAAGCGCGGTGAGCCTTTGGAAGCGCAATAAATGGCTCCTAGCATAAACTCGGTAGTGGGCAGCAAGGGCAGGAAAATACCGATAACACCAACCCCAAAACTCAGCGCAGCAAGGCCTACCCATAAGGCGCGTACTAGCGTTAGAGGCTCTTTTGATTGGTGCTTTGGCGGTGAGCTTACGGGTGGTTTCTCGTTCATTTATCCAGCTTCTCATGGATAACAGGGCTTGGCGATGCGCCAGGTCAGGCGATGACCCACTAATAGGTGGATACGCTAAGCATACTACGCCGTATTAAGAACGGGTTAACGCTCGGCGCGTGGCGAAATGTTTTATTTTAGAAAGTAGTATTAACCCACGTTAAAAACTAAAAGACCCTCATACTATGGATGGGTTACAACCCACCCATCATCAATTGGAAGGCAATCGTAAACATCATCATCGCAACCCCGATATCGATTAGCCGCCAGGTAAAGGGGCGTGAGAGCCAAGGCGCCAGCCAAGCAGCACCCAGCGCGAGGGCACTAAACCAGAGTGCTGAACCACTGGCAGCCCCCATGGCATAGGCACCGGGAATAGGTTGCTGAGCACCGAGTGAGCCGATCAGCAATATGGTATCAATATAAACATGCGGGTTGAGCAGCGTTACCGCGAGTGTCGCCAGTATGACCGCAGTAAGAGAGCGTGGCGATGTACCGCCTGCCTCAAGTCCGTTAGGGCGCCAGGCACGGCGTAGTGCTTGGCTTGCGTACCAAAGTAGAAACGCAGTCCCACCCCAGCGAGCAATGGTCAATAGTAGGGGATTCTGAGCCAGCAGGTTCGCCAAACCAAACACGCCAGCAGTCACCAGCACGGCATCGCAAACAATGCATAGCAGGGCGGCCGGAATATGGTGCTCGCGGCGCAGGCTTTGCGAAAGCACAAACGCATTTTGAGCGCCAATCGCCATGATTAATCCAATCCCGACCAGCAGGCCGTTGCTGTAACTCTGCCACATGCTCTCTTTCCTGTTATGAATATCGTTATGAATATTGCAGTGAATATCGCTGGCCAGTGTGCGGAGATTACCTGTATAAGAAAAACGAATAATGCTGATATCTCATTAGGAAAACTGATTGCTGGATTACAAATTATTGGCGGCGCTGGCCGCCGTAATAGAGCAGGGTGGTTTTGAGCGAGGCGCGCAGGTGCTGGGGTTATCGCAGTCGGCTATTTCCCAGCGGATCAAACTGCTTGAAGCTCGTATTGGTCAGCCCGTGCTGGTTCGCGCCACGCCGCCTGCGCCAACGGAGATAGGACGCCAACTGCTTAACCATGTGCAGCAGGTACGCTTACTTGAACGCGACTTAAAGGGCCTGGTGCCGATATTAAGCGAGGCTACGCCGGAACGCCTGCGCTTGGCGATTAATGCCGATAGCCTGGCGACGTGGTGGGCATCAGCGGTGGGGGATTTTTGTGCTAACCAAAACGTGCTGCTGGAACTGGTGGTGGAGGACCAAGAGGTAGGACTAAAGCGCATGCGTGCTGGTGAAGTAGCGGGGTGTGTCTGTGCCGCCGAACGCCCGGTTGCGGGTGCCAATAGCGTAGCGTTAGGTGCCATGCCTTATCTTGCCGTGGCAAGCCCGGCCTTTGTCCACCGCTACTTGGCAGAAGGCATCAATGCCCAGGCGTTGGCCCGCGCACCGGCAATCGTGTTTGGAACCGATGATCAGCTACAGCATCGATTTTTGACGGAACTTGGCGTAACGGGAGGGTTTGATTATCACCTGTGCCCCTCTTCAGAGGGCTTTGTACGGCTAATGGAGAGCGGGCTCGGCTGGGGGATGGTGCCAGAGCTTCAGATACGTGATGAATTGACCAAAGGTACACTGGTGGAACTGATGCCGGGGCGCGCCATTAAGGTTCCCCTTTATTGGCACTATTGGCGCAGTGGAGGTCGCCTGCTAACCGGGTTAACGCACCACCTTTACCGTGAAGCAAAAGAGGCGCTGGTGCCGATTTTATAATCACTAGCGCTGTCAAACGACTGTCATCATTTTTGGTTAGGATAGTTTCCTTTGATGACGGTGCTAACCCTATGCCCATTCCTGCGCTTGCTATTGAAGGTTTGCATAAATCGTTTGGTGATAAAAAAGCGCTGGATGGTATCGACCTTCACCTATCGAGCGGCAAAGTGCTGGCCCTACTAGGTCCCTCCGGCTGTGGTAAAACGACATTACTGCGCTGTATCGCTGGGCTAACCGGCATCGATAGCGGGCATATTTCCCTGAATGGGCAGCTTGTGGCTCAGCCTCAGCGTCATTTGAGCCCCAACGATCGAAAGCTCGGCATGGTCTTTCAGGATTATGCGCTCTGGCCGCATATGAGCGTGGCGCAAAACGTCGCGTTTCCTCTGGAAATGCAAGGTGTTAACCCCAAAACGCGCAAAGAGCAGGTGGCCTGGGCGCTGTCGCTGATTGGCCTTGGCGACTATGCCGACCGCCAGCCGGGGTCGCTCTCCGGTGGGCAGCAGCAGCGCGTTGCTCTGGCACGCGCCATCGTGGCCAAGCCCAAGCTTTTGCTAATGGATGAGCCGCTCTCCAATCTGGATAAAGGGCTTCGCGACAATCTGGCGTTGGAAATCCGAGCCCTGATTGAAGAACTCGCCCTGACGGCCGTTTTCGTCACCCACGATCAGCACGAAGCCTTTGCCCTGGCCGATGAGGTGGCAGTGTTGCAAGAGGGGCGTTTGCAACAGGTAGCCTCCCCGGAAGCGCTTTATCAAGCGCCCGCTACCCCCTCGATTGCCGCGTTTATCGATGCCGGTGCGGTGCTTGATGGACACTTCGATGCAGATGGCTTTCATGTTGCTGGCCAAACGTTACGTGTCATGGCTCACCGTGATTACACCGGCCTGGCACGCCTTCTGCTACCTCGCCGGGCACTTACACTGACGTCGCCAACTCAGGCTGACGTGATTGCCAAGGTAAAAGGTCGGCTGTTTCAGGGCGACCACACCGCACTAACGCTGTCGCTTAATCAACATACCCATATAAAACTGCGCGTACATGGCACGCTGGTGCCACCGGAATCCGTTGGCCTGACGGTAGACGTCGCATCACTACGCGCCTGGCTACCCACTGGCGAGGCGCTTTCCTGTTCCCCTCTGCATGCTGCGGAGCTTTGCTAACACATTTATCCCACTATAAGGAATGTCGCATGCTTTCTCGATTGCTTTCCCGCTCTGCGCTGGTGTCGCTTACGGGCGCCGCAATTTTTAGTCTGGGTAGTCAAGCTCATGCTCAGGCGTTGACGATCTACTCGGCAGGGCCGAACTCGCTGATTGAACGTCTGGCGGCCGATTTTACCGAGCAAACCAATATCGATGTGAATGTGTTTCAAAGTACGACAGGCCAGGTAATGGCCCGGTTGGAAGCCGAGCGTGCCAATCCGTTGGCAGATGTCGTCATTTCTGCCTCTTGGGATAGCGCTACGTCGCTTTCGGAAGATGGTCTCTTGCACGCTTATCGATCTTCTAATGCGGCCACTGTGCCTGATTTCCTGCAGGCGGATGACTACGTCGCCCAAGGCGTTTCGGCGCTGTCGCTGGTCTGGAACCAAAATAGTGATACGCCGCCACCCAGCGACTGGTCTGATCTGACTGACCCGGCTTACGCCGACCAGGTAACTATGCCTGATCCCGCTCAGTCGGGAGCTGCTTTTGAGCTGGTGGCCGGCCTTTTGACGGCGACGGGAGAAGACGCAACGTGGTCGTTGCTGGAGGCACTGATGGACAACGGTATGGTGGTGCCCGGGCCTAATGCGCGCGCGCTTAACCCCGTATTGCAGGGCGCCAAGTCTGTTGTGTTTGGCGCCGTCGACTATATTGCGCTTACCCAACAGGAAAGCGGCGAGGCGATTGAAGTCATTTTCCCCGAAAGTGGTACGGTTATCGCGCCGCGCCCGATGATGATTCTTGAGTCCAGCGCTATGCAACATGAGGCCGAGCAGTTCATCGATTTTGTGCTCTCTGATCAAGGCCAGCAGCGGGTTGCTGAAAGCTACCTGATGCCAGCACGTAACGATATCGAAGCACAGCGCCCGACGCTGAATGAGCTGACGCTGATTGATATCGATAGCGAAGCAATGAACGAGCAGCGTGACGTCATTCTGGAACGCTTTCGTGGGCTGACGGGCGGGTGATGAAGTCGATCAAAGCCCTCAACCTGCCCCGTTTGGACGGGGCAGGCATCGTGCTGTTGCTCACGGTGCTGATACTGCTTTTATTGGTGGGCTTGCCGCTACTGTATATCGTTTTGCAGGCCATTTTTCCGCTATGGTCGCGCGGTGATCTCTCTGGTGCTTTTACACTGTTCGTGCCAACGCTTGTCGACCCTGCACTGCTTAAACTGCTGGGCAATACGCTGCGGCTGGGCCTTGCCGTGGTCTTGGCCTGTGCCGTGCTGGCCATACCGCTTGGCGCGCTGCGGGCGCTTACCCGTGTGCCGGGCGGCGCTATTTGGGATCTGATTTTTCTGATTCCGTTTATGATTCCACCGTATATCGCAGCGCTCTCCTGGATGTTGACGCTTCAGCCGCGTGGCTATGCGCAGCAGTTAATGGGTATCGAAGCGAGCCATTTTCTATTCTCTTTCTACGGCATTGTGTTCGTGATGGTTCTGAACGTCTTTCCCGTGGTCTATTTTGCCGTTTCGCGCACTATGATGAGTGTGGGTGGGCGCTACGCGTCGGCCGCCCGCGTTTGTGGGGCAGGCAAGTGGCAGGCGCTTTGGCGCGTCACGCTGCCACTCTCGACGCCCGGTATTGCGGCCAGCCTACTGCTGGTTTTTGCACTCACGATTGAGGAGTTCGGCACGCCAGCCACGCTGGGCGCTCAGGCGGGCTATCACGTTTTGGTGACCGGGATTCATCAGCGCTTTTCCGACTGGCCAATCGATATCCCCGGCGCTGCCGTGCTGTCACTGTTGCTTGTGATGCTGGCGATGGCCGCCTTCTACGTCCAGCACTGGCTGGTAACGCGGCGTTCGTTTATCAGCCAGACCGGCAAGCCAGCGACGGGGGAGCGCGCCGAGCTTGGAAAATGGAAATGGCCGACCTTAGTGCTTTTTTCAGCCGTGGCGTTTATCTCGGTTGCCGTCCCCCTGCTGGCCGTATTGGCGACAGCGCTGACGGGAACGCTGTCGGGCGGGCTTACGCTGGATAACCTGTCGCTACGCCACTTCGAGGCGCTGTTTGCCAATCGTGGCGGTGCCATGCAGGCATTGGGAACGAGCTTGAGCCTGGCCGTTGGTGCCGCTTTGCTCACAGGTGTATTGGGAGCCCTGGTTGGCTATATGGTGGTGCGCGCTCAAGTACGTGGCAAAGGGATGCTCGATTTACTGTCGTTGCTGCCCAACACCCTGCCTGGGGTCGTTGTCGCAGTAGGTTTGATTCTGGCGTGGAACCAGAGCCATTGGCCCATTCAGGTGTACAACACCGGGGCGATGCTGCTGCTGGCGTATGCGTGCCTGCTGCTTCCTTACCCTGTGCGCTATGCCAGTGCGGCTTTCCGGCAGATGGGGGAGAGCCTGGAAGCAGCTGCCAGAGTGTGTGGTGCCGGGTTTGTCACGACATTTCGGCGTATCTTGCTGCCGGCGCTGGCGCCGAGTCTTCTGGTATCCATGCTGCTGGTGTTTGCCATCGCTTCCAGAGAGCTGGTGGCATCACTGATGGTGGCGCCGGCAGGCATGAGCACCGTATCGACATTCGTATTTGGACAATTCGAGCAGGGCTCACCGGGAGTGGGAATGGCGATGAGCGCCGTGGCGATTTTTACCACCACGGCGCTATTGGTCGGGCTAACGGCCTTCAGCCGCAAACGGTTGCCCATCGCCAGCTAGATACGCCTTTAAAAAACGGCGCGCACAGCAAGGTACAGCACCGAAGGGGCAAGCAGTGCGCCTAGCCCGGTATAGAAAGTGGCCGTCATCGCGCCGTAAGGCACCAGTTTCGGGTCGGTGGCAGCTAAACCCGCTGCTACGCCACTAGTGGTACCCATCAAGCCACCAAAGATCATCGCAGAGCGCGGGTTGTCCAGACCGATATGGCGGGCTGCGATGGGGGTCAGCACCATAACCAGAATCGATTTGAAAAGGCCTGCTGCAATCGAAAGCGCAATAATGTCGGAAGAGGCGCCAATGGAGGCGCCGGCAATGGGGCCAACAATGTAGGTGACGGTACCGGCACCAATGGTGGTGAGCGAGACCGGGTCCCGATAGCCAAATGCGTAAGCCACGGCAACACCCGCTACGAAGGACACAATAACGCCCAAAAACAGTGCGATGATACCGCTGATTCCCGCTGCGCGAATTTCCTGAAAGCGCACCCCGTAAGCTGTGGCGATGATGGCCAGGTCGCGCAGCATGCCGCCACCCATTAGCCCAAGCCCTGCAAACAGGCTGATATCGGCAAGCCCACGGCTACCACCGGTATGAATGCCGCCAAAGTAAGCGAGTGCCAGGCCCACCATAATCGCAATGGCTGAGCCGTGAACGCGGCCCTTGGTCAGCTTGTCGCTGACCAGATAAGAGATATACATCGCACCGCCTACCAGCGCAAAGGCGGCGATTAGATGCTGTTTTTCGAGCTGAGTGACGAACGATTCAATCATAACGATAGCCTCAGGTTAGCGGGCCGTGCGCGTGCGCGCAGACGCCGGAGAAGATGAAGAGGTTTTGACCCGAGACTTACTGGCCTTACTGGCGCTTGAAGCAGACGCAACCGCTGTCGTGGATGAGGATTTCGGATGACCGAGACGAGTGAGAAAGGGCACCAATGCAAAGCTTGCGGCAACGGCCACCAGGCTTGCCAGGAGCGCGATCATCCCACCATCGAAGGCAGCGGCAACATCTTGACTCGCCGCCATGGCCACCACAATGGGGATATACATGCCGTTCCAGAAGGTGATGCCGCTTTCGGTACCGCTGGGCATTTTTCCCTTGTCCATCAGGTAGCCGCCCAGAAAAATCAGCATCAGCATGGCAATACCGACGCCGCCTACGTTGGAATTGACGCCAAGCAGCATACCCAGCACATCACCAGCCCATAGACCAACCAACATACACCCTGCGAGCAGGGCAACTCCGTAAATCACCATGGCAATCTTCCTGTTTTATCGTTGTTGTATGAAGCTTTCTTTAACCGCAGTCAGGGCTTAGCCCTTCCCCTGCGGCGCGGGATCCAGCATCAAGCGTTAGCGGCGGTGTGCTCCTTTTTAAAGGTGTCAGCGTAGGTGTTACGCAACTGATTCTTCTGCACTTTGCCCATAACGTTGCGAGGGAGCGCATCGGCAAAGAAAACCCGCTTGGGCTGTTTGTAGCGTGCTACCTGGTCCTTCAGCGCGGCCAGTACCAGTGCTTCGCTAATGGCGTCTGAAGCACTGGGGACCACCACGGCGACGACCCCTTCGCCAAGGTCGCTATGAGGCACACCAATAACGGCCGACTCCATTACGCCGGGCAGGTCATCAATTAACTGCTCAATCTCTTTCGGGTAGACGTTGTAGCCGCCGGAGATCACCAGGTCCTTATCGCGGCCCACGATATTCAGGTAGCCCTGGTCATCCATCAGGCCTAAATCGCCGGTAATGAAAAAGCCGTCATCACGAAACTCCGCCTTGGTCTTTTCGGGCATGCGCCAATAGCCCTGAAAAACGTTAGGCCCGCGTAGCTCGACCATGCCGGTTTCCCCTTGGGCAAGTGCGGCGCCACTTTCGCGGTCGGCAATCCGTACTTCTACGCCCGGCAAGGGCTTGCCCACGGTGCCTGGCCGACGCTTCCCATTGTAGGGGTTGGAGGTGTTCATGTTGGTTTCGGTCATGCCGTAACGCTCAAGAATGGCGTGGCCGGTACGTGCTGCAAACGCTTCATGGGTTTCCGCCAGCAGCGGCGCCGAGCCCGAAATAAACAGGCGCATATTGGCAACGATATCGCGGTTTAAACGCGGCGAAGCGAGCAGGCGGGTATAGAAAGTGGGTACGCCCATTAGCACGCTGGCATGGGGCATCAGATCAAGCAGCTCATCCACGTCCAGCTTGGGTAGGAACGTCATTGACGCGCCGTTGATTAGCGTAATGTTGCACGCTACAAAAAGCCCATGGGTATGGAAAATCGGTAGGGCATGGATCAGATGATCGTGTTCGGAATAGTGCCACGCCTCGCTCAACGCCTGGCTGTTGGAGGCCAGGTTCTGGTGGCTTAGCATGGCGCCCTTGGAGCGCCCGGTGGTCCCCGAGGTGTACAGGATGGCCGCCAGGTCGTCGGCCGATACCTCGCACACCTGCTCGGTTTCGGAGGCCTTGTCGACCTTCTCCATCAGGCTGCCGTCGGCGTTGGTGCCCAGGCTTTCTACATGGGCAACGCCGCTGGCGATAGCGCGGGCATGTTGCAGCACCTCTGGGCGGCAAACATAAACGTGTGGCTCGGCATCTTCCAGAAAGTAGGCGATTTCGCTGTCGGTATAGGCGGTATTCAGTGGCAAATACACCGCGCCAACCTGAAGGCAGGCAAGATACAGCATCACGATCTCAGGGCTTTTGTCGACCTGTACGGCCACTCGGTCGCCCGGTGAAACGCCCAGTTCAAGCAGGGTGCTGGCCATTTTTCGACTGGTAGCGAGAACATCGCTGTACCGGTAGCGCTTGCCGTTGAGCGTATCCATCAGCACCTTATTGGGCTGACGTTCAAAATGCGGATAGAACTTGAGATAAAGATTGTGGTTCATGAAAGGGTCCTTTTTATTATCCAAAGCGCTCGCCGTTAGGCGCTCGCTTCACTGTTGAAATACTGGCCTGCCTGATTGGCTAAACGGCGAATGTCATTGGCACATACCACGCTATGGTTGCGGGTATAGGCTTCGTGGTTTTGCTCAATACGCTCCAACTGATAGAGGTAGTTAACCATCAGACCGTGGGCCTGTTGCAGCCCTTTGGATGAGGTGTCACCCAGCCAATTCAGCCGATGAAGGCTGGCGCCATTGCCTAAATGAAAACGCGCGACCGGATTGAGCGGTTGGCCACTCCGGTGCTTGGCCTCGGTTAAGTAATAGGCGGCCAGGCGCATGAACTCTTTATGCGCGGCGGCGGGCAGCTCGGTTGCTTCATGGTCCTGTAAAAAGGTGCTTAGCGTCTCTGACAGTACCAGTGACTGCGAGGCACGCTGCTCGGCGAGCCAGTCGGCGAAACCGGGTACCGGCGAAAGCGTGACAAAGTTCTTCAACTGCGGCAGCTCGCGGCTAAGCTCCTGTACGACTTGCTTGATCAAAAAGTTGCCGAACGACACCCCTTTAAGTCCTGCCTGACAGTTGCTGATGCTGTAGAACACCGCAGTGTCGGCTACCTCCAGCGGCACTTCTTCGCCATGTTCCAAAATACGCTGAACGTTGTCGGGGATACCTTTACAAAGCGCCACTTCCACAAAAATAAGCGGCTCGTCGCCGGTGGCCGGGTGGAAAAAGGCGTAACAGCGACGGTCATCTGGATCAAGGCGGCGGCGTAGGTCGCGCCAGTCGCTGATGGCATGCACCGCCTCGTATTGAATGAGCTTTTCCAACACGGCGGCGGGCGTATTCCAGTCGATGCTTTCCAGCACCAGAAACCCCCGGTTAAACCAGGAATTAAACAGATGCGAGAAGTCGCTGTTGAGCGCGGCAAGCTCTGGGGTATGACGCAATTGCTTGAGCAGGTCGGCACGCATCTTGACCAGCTCGAAGGTGCCGCCTGGGCAAAGGTTCAAACGGCGCAATAAATCCTGACGACGCGGTTCACAAGCGTTAAACAGTTGTTCCAGCGCGGCGTTATCCTCCGACGCACAGTACGCTTTATAGGCGCTATGGATGGCGCTAGGCTCAGCGGCATAGTCGCTGGCCAGTAGCGAAAAGAACGCCAGTCTCTCTTCAGGCGCCAACTGCTGATAATGAGTGAGCGCACGCTGGGCGGTCATTATCTGGGAGGCTTCACCGCCACGCTCCATCAGCGTTGCACAGGCTGATGAGAGAGCTTGCAAGTGCGCACCACTGCTTTGTGCGGTGTTAGACGCGTTACCCAAGAGACGTGTACGCGTACTGATATTGGAGAGTAGCCCTTGAAGAAACGTCATGTTCACATTCATGCACATCGACCTCTGGATGGGCGGTCCCTTGGCAGGGCACGCTTGACGGCGTAGAGAAATTTATTAGGCGCCTTGTTATATATAACAAATAGAGGTTTAAAATATTTAGGTCAAGCATGGCAGGGGTAGACATAAGGTGAAGGCTTGGAGAAAAGCGCGTGAGAATAGCGGGTTAGCCAGCAAAAAAGGACAGGCAGAGAAGCCTAATAAAGGGCTGCTGTACGAGTGAATACTGGTGAAGGAGAAGCGTTGTATCACCCGTGCAGCAGCATAAAAAGCAGACGCGTGTTAGTGGATTGCGATGTTATACAGGGTCGCGGTCAACATTAAGCGGCGACCATGCCTGGCGCACGGGCATGATTTCCAGGCGGTTAATATTAATATGCGCGGGCAGCGTGGCGAGATAGTAGAGCTGCTCGGCAATGTCTTCGGCCTGAAGCGGCGTAGTACCGCGATACAGTGCATCGGAGGCTTCCTGATTGCCTTTCGTGCGCACCAGGGTGAATTCGGTTTCCGCCAGGCCCGGGGCAAGGTCGGTAACCCGTACGCCAGTGCCTAATAAATCGCAGCGCAGGTTGTAGCTAAACTGCTGAACAAACGCTTTGGAGGCGCCGTATACATGGCCGCCAGGGTAAGGCCACTGGCCTGCTACAGAACCAAGATTCAAGATGCTGGCGCCTTTACCATGCGCCAGTAGCAGTGGCATCGCGGCGTGAGTGACGTTGACCAGCCCCGTGATGTTGGTATCAATCATGGTATGCCAGTCGTTGAGGTCGACCTTCTGCGCAGGCTCGGGCGCCAGTGCCAGGCCTGCATTATTGATCAAGCAGGTGAGCGGCAAAAAACGCTCGGGTAAATTGCTGATAGCGTTGGTGACCGCGTCGCTATCGCGTACATCAAGTGTCAGGGTTAATACCGGCACCTGTTGTGAAAGCTCGCTCTCAAGCGCTTTCAAGCGCTCTTCCCGGCGGCCAGTCAAAATCAATGACCAGCCTGCTTTTGCAAAACGCTGGGCGGCGGCCTTACCAAAGCCGGACGTTGCACCGGTAATTAAAACGCTGGGCATTGCGAAGACTCCTTTATTGGGCGGACACAATAGATTCAGCCCTAATGTAGCCTGTTTTGCTTGGCTTCTTGAAGGCTTAATGGTGGCCTGATGGCTATTTTGCTTTGTATCTTCGCGTCAGATAAGAGCGCTGTCAGCGGCTCAACGTCGTTGGCATGTGCACGTGCCGAGCGCATTATTTTGCCCGTTGCAGGGTTTTAGCTGACAATGCCAACCAACACGATGGTTACGTTTGGGGATATTGCATGCAGGCAAACGGTTTTTTTGACAGGGTGGGGGAAACCATCGGCGATGTAATTCGTACAGTGGTTGAGTTCCTATTGGCTATTTTTACCAACTTCTTCGGTGCCCTTGAAGAGTTTGTCGATGGGCTCAGTCGTTCGCTGGGGATCAACGCGTCATTTTTTAGCCTTCTGGTGTTAATCATAGGGCTTTATCTATTGTGGGGTGGTGTGCGAGCGCTGTTACGCGGATCGC
Organism: Halomonas citrativorans; assembly: GCF_900163645.1. Classification (GTDB taxonomy): domain Bacteria; phylum Pseudomonadota; class Gammaproteobacteria; order Pseudomonadales; family Halomonadaceae; genus Vreelandella; species Vreelandella citrativorans. The sequence goes on from NZ_FUKM01000057.1 coordinate 407,506, forward strand.
TGTTTGGCGCCATTGTACGGATTTTACTGGCGCTATTTATTCTTTCTTGGCTCATTATGTGATTAGCGTCATCATAACGATGATGCAAGTAAGCTTGCTAAGTATCTGTATTGATGGCGTTAATCAGTCCGCCCGATAATGTTTTGAAACGCATTCATAACGCTATGACCATTTATCATTTGCCTATTTGGTGCAATTTGCCATCATTTCGCACTTCTTTAGTGCAATGAGAGCGAGATGAAAACGTATCTTGGCAAAATGCGGGGCGAACGTATTCAGCGCAATCGGGTAGGTTGGCAGGATGCTGTATGGTCATGGGTGGGCGCATTTACCGGTATGGCGGTGATTTGCTGGTTAAGCTCGGCATGGCTTTCCCAGCAACTGCTGATTGTGGGTTCGTTTGGGGCAACGTCGGTACTGATCTATGCCGCACCGGAAAGCCCGTTTGCGCAGCCCAGCCATGTGCTGTTTGGCAGTGTCCTGTCAGCGTGTATTGGCGTGGGCTGTTACCAGCTCTTGGGCGCAACGCCTCTTTCCATGGCGCTTTCGGTATCGCTTTCCATTCTGATTATGCAATTAACCCATACGGTGCATCCGCCCGGCGCTGCGGCGGCGCTTATTGCGGTAGGTGGCGGTGCCAGTGTGCATAATCTGGGCTGGTGGTACCCGCTGCTCCCTATTGGTATGGGCAGCGTGGTGATGCTGGCGATCGCAATTTTGGTTAATAACCTGGCACGCCATCGCCGCTATCCGCGCTATTGGTAGTGTCCGTACGATTGATAGTGTAACTAAAGGCGGTTTAACTGCTGCTCCAACGCGAAAATATGCGCATCATCGACGTTTAAATGCCGCAGTGCCTGGGCCAGGTTAACCAGGTAGTCACGGTTGGGGCCGCTAGGGCCAGACGCGTGAGCAATCTGGCGGGCCATATCATCAAGCGGCGCTGGGCCTAGAAAGGCGGGATTATCGTCGGTTGCCAAATACACCAGCCCTTGCGTTTGATCACCCTCGTTAGTGCTTGAATCGTCATCTGTAAAATTGTCCGTAAAAAACAGGGGCGTTAACTCGCGCAAGTAGCCATTTTTCTCACGATGATCCAACGGTGCTAATGTCTCGGGAGTAATGCGGTAGGCCATGCCGTGGCAAATAGCCCCTGGGACAGGCGTGAGGGTGACAACGCGACCAGGCGCTTCCAGCGTGCCACGGTGATCATGCGAACCCTGCCAGAAGCGGCGCTCCCAACCGGTAATATAAGCACTGCGTTTTTCCAGGAAGGGAAAATCCGCTTTCCAGATCAGCGATCCGTACCCGAAAATCCAGATTTCCGCATCTTCATCGAAGCGGTGGCGCTGCTGGTTGATGGCAGTGGTATCGATCAACATGGGCCCAACAAACTCTACATGGTTATAAAAATGTCGTTTAAAATGCCATGGTAACATGACCGGGCACTCTCCTCTGGAGTAATCATGCGCGCTATTTTTCTGGTCGATAATGGCTCATTACGCCCGGCCGCCACCCGCAATTTACGCCGTATAGCGGCCTTGCTCAGCCAACAAACAGGCGAGACGGTGCACGCCGCGTCACTGCTCCACTCCCATAAAATCCCGGCGAATGAGCTGGAGGGTACTCCCGCACTTACCCTTGGGCCAGCCGCCGAGCGCAGCGCGGAGCAAGGGGCTACCGAGATCATCGTTTTGCCGTTCTTTTTTGGGCCAAGCAAGGCCTTGACCGGCTATCTACCCGAACGTATGGCGACCCTACAAGCGCGCTTTCCTAACGTGAGTGTGCGAGTTGCCCAGCCTTTGGTGGACGAGCAGGGTGATAACGACTTGCGGCTGGCCAGGCTGTTGGCTGACAACGTACGCGAGCATCTTAACGGTACGCGCCCCCGGGTTGCGCTTGTCGACCACGGCAGCCCTATTCCTGAAGTGACCGCCGTGCGCAATCGGCTGGCTGGGCAGTTGAGTGTGCTGTTAGCGGATGAGGTTGCCTGCGTGGCCGCGGCGTCCATGGAACGGCGTGAGGGTGAGGCGTATCGCTTTAACGAGCCGTTGTTGGAAAACCTGCTGGATAACCCCGGTTTTCACGATAGGCCGGTCGTTCTGGCGATGCTGTTTCTCTCGCCGGGCAGGCATGCTGGGGAAGAAGGTGATATTGCCGAGATTTGCCAGGACGCTCAGCAGCGTCACCCTACGCTTAGTGTTGCGACCACAAGGCTGGTCGGTGAACATTCCGGTATTGTCGAAATTTTGCACTCTCGGCTATGCCAAGCGCTTGATGGGCAACGCTTTCTGCTGGAACTACCCGCGCCCGATAACACGCTGCGTTAGGCGAAGGGTGTAACGTTGCCCAAGAGCGCGTAGAATCGCGAGCCTTTGTACGCGCAATTACTCCGCTAACCAGGGTCACCATCTTGATCGCAACCGCCAATATCACCATGCAGTTCGGGGCCAAGCCTCTGTTCGAGAACGTCTCCGTCAAATTCAACAACGGCAATCGCTACGGTCTGATTGGCGCCAACGGTTGCGGCAAGTCGACCTTTATGAAAATTCTGGGTGGCGAGCTTGAGCCATCCTCTGGTCAGGTCATGCTGGATAACAGCACGCGGCTGGGCAAGCTGCGCCAGGACCAGTTCGCCTATGAGAATGAGCGGGTCATCGACACCGTGATCATGGGCAATACCGAGCTTTGGAAGGTTGCAGCGGAACGCGAACGCATTTACAGCCTGCCGGAAATGAGCGAAGAAGACGGTATGGCCGTAGCCGACCTGGAAGTACGCTTCGCTGAGCTGGATGGCTACACTGCCGAATCCCGCGCCGGTGAACTGCTTCTGGGCCTGGGAATTTCCATTGAGCAGCATACCGGCCCAATGAGTGAAGTGGCTCCCGGCTGGAAGCTGCGCGTGCTGCTTGCCCAAGCGCTCTTTTCTGACCCTGATGTACTGCTGCTCGACGAGCCTACCAACCATCTGGATATCAACACGATCCGTTGGCTGGAAGATATTCTGACAGCGCGTAACAGCACCATGGTCATCATTTCTCACGACCGCCACTTCCTGAACAGCGTATGTACGCACATGGCGGACCTGGATTACGGTGAGATTACCCTGTTCCCGGGTAATTATGACGACTACATGACCGCGGCAACCGCTGCGCGTGAGCGTCAACATTCGGATAACGCCAAGAAAAAAGCCCAGATTGCTGAGCTTCAGCAGTTTGTTAGCCGCTTTTCGGCGAACGCCTCAAAAGCCAAGCAGGCCACCTCGCGGGCGCGCCAGATCGACAAGATCAAGCTTGAGGACATCAAGCCCTCGAGTCGCGTCAGCCCTTTTATTCGCTTTGACCAGAACAAGAAAATTCACCGTAATGCGGTCAACGTGGATGCGATCACCAAAGGTTACGATGACGGTACGCCGCTGTTTGAGCGCTTCTCCATGACCGTCGAAGCCGGTGAGCGTATTGCGATCATCGGCCCCAACGGTATCGGCAAAACGACCCTGCTGAAAACCCTGGCAGGTGATCTGCGCCCCGATAAAGGCGAAGTGAAGTGGACCGATGCGGCCGAAGTAGGCGTCTTTGCCCAGGATCATGCCGACGACTTTGCCGTCGATATGACACTCTTCGAGTGGATGGGACAGTGGACCCAGGGTGGCGAGCAGGTCGTACGCGGTGCGCTGGGGCGCATGCTGTTCTCAAGCGACGATATTGGAAAGTCCATCAAGGTCATTTCCGGCGGTGAGCAGGGGCGCATGCTGTTTGGCAAGTTAACCCTGACCAACCCCAATGTACTGCTGATGGATGAGCCGACCAACCACCTGGATATGGAGTCCATTGAGGCGCTAAACCTGGCGCTGGAAAACTATCCTGGTACGCTGATGTTTGTCAGCCACGACCGCGAGTTCGTGTCGTCGCTCGCCACACGTATTATCGATATGCAGCCAGACGGCATTGTCGACTTCAGCGGCAGCTATGACGATTATCTGCGCAGCCAAGGCGTGGTGTAAACAGCGCAATCATCAACGGCTAAGGCATTGAGCGTGAACTCATCAGCCGATAATGGTGGCGTAGGTCGCTTCCGTTACCGGCTGGTGGTGGATATCCAATACATCCGCGTTTAAAAGGCTGCCTACTTCTTTGGCAAGCTCCACATACACGTGCATCTGCTGATTACGGCGTTTGTGCAGCGGTGGTTTAACGATCAAGCTGATACCCCGCACCGCTTCAGTGCCTTGCTCATCCCGGTACAAGTCGGGCAGCTCACCAGGCAAAAAAGCATTCGTGACGGTGATGGGGTTGGCAGGCTGTTGGCCACTAATCAAAAACACGTGCTTGAGCGAATCGTACTGGGCATCATGACTTTTCAGCCACTCGGCCAAACGCTGGTCAGTGCTCTCTCCCGGCTGATCAAAAAGAATAAACAGCGAATGCTGTTTAAACGTTTGGGCGGGCTTGGCCGCTGCTTCTGGCTCAACGACAGGTTCAGGCGTTGGCGGGGTTGCGGCGGCTTTAGCCGCTATTTTGCGTGCGATAGCGCGGGCGCGCCGACGCTTATGCCAAGGCACCACAATGTAGATAAAAATAGCGGTAGCAATGCCAGCCAGTAGCAATGAGGCCACAGAAAGTAGTAATACAGTGGTGTTATTATTATCCATCGGCATTCAAACCTGTTTAAAAAGCAGCGGTAGTTATGACGTTTAAGTGAACTGGTAACCAGAATTTGTATATTAACAGCGTTCTAGCACTAAGATATATGCAAAAAGCACCACACAAGTGGTGCTTTTTGCTGTTATGAACACGCAATTTACGTCGGCATATTAACCAATACGATCATAACCGTTATCCATAAATGGGTAATCGGTATAGCCTTTCTCGTCGCCACCGTAGAAGGTGGCGTGATCAGGCTCATTCAATGGTGCGTTCTTATAAAAACGCTCAGCCAGGTCGGGATTGGCGATATACGGACGGCCAAAGGCAGCGGCCTCAGCATTGCCTGAATCGAGCAGGGCCTCGGCACGTTCGGCGTTATAGTTACCGCAGTAGATCAGGCTGCCGCTAAAGCGCTCACGCATCTGCTCGCGAAAACCGTCAGGGAACTGAATGTCGCCACCGGCCCAGTTAGGCTCGTTAAGATGCAAATAGGCAAGGCCACGCTTGGAAAGCTGATCCGCCATATAGAGCGCCATCGCTTCAGGCTCGTCGTCGGTTAATCCAAACAGCTCGATAAACGGCGTCATACGAATGCCAACTCGGTCAGCGCCAAATACGCCAACAACGGCATCGACCACTTCCAGCGGGAAGCGCGCACGGTTTTCCAGCGAGCCACCGTATTGGTCGGTACGCTGGTTAGTGCCGGTGGCCAGGAACTGATTCAGCAAATACGCATTGGCCGCGTGCACTTCGACCATGTCGAAACCCGCACGCTTGGCACGCACCGCCGCTTGGCGGTAGTCATCCACAATGCCGGGGATCTCGTCGGTTTCCAGCGCGCGCGGTGTGCTGGTGGGGTGCTGGCCTGCGCTACCGTCTTCAAACTCAACAAAACACTGGGCGCCTTCACCTTTAAGCGCACTGGGCGCGACCGGCTGTTCGCCATTGGGTTGCACCATCTCGTGGGAAACACGCCCAACGTGCCAAAGTTGCAGAGCAATTCGGCCACCTTTGGCATGCACCGTGTTGACGACCTCCTTCCAGCCCGCTTCCTGCTCATCGGTCCAAATGCCTGGGGTGTAGACGTAACCACGGGCAGTGGGAGAGATATTGGTTGCTTCACTAATAATCAGGCCTGAACCAGCCCGCTGCCCATAATAGGCTTGCTGCAGTTTGCCTGGCACGCTATCCGGTGTGCGTGCGCGTGTGAGCGGTGCCATGATGACGCGGTTAGGAATCGACAGACTACCGAGTTGGGTCGGGGTAAAAAGCGTTTCAAATGCCATTCAGCTAACTCCTGTTGCGTGCACTGCTTTAAAGTGATGACACAATAGACCAGTTTACTAGTAAGCGCCAACCACTCTTCCATGTGGTTGGTTATGAGGCCGACAGGCATAAAACAAAACCCCACCTTGATAAAGATGGGGTTTGAATGACTCATTGATGGCGCCGTCGATTAACAGCGTAGCGGATTAATGACGTGTCTGAGTAGCGATGTACCTGAGTACGGTGTACTCAATCTCGTTGCCAAGGCCAGCGCCGTTTAGGAGGCATGACGATTAGCTGAAGGGCATTGTTGAGCGGGAGCATAATCGCGGCTAACTGCCGGTGACAGATAGCGCTATTGAGTACACCGGGGCACTGTTTCAGCAGTAGCTCGCACTGTTGGGCGGCGAGAAAAATTTGCTCAACTACCTGAGGGGCAAATAGCGGTTTGGCCTCTTTGCAGCAGCGGTTAAGTTCTCCGGACAGCATCGAAAGCATTCCAGTATCCAGCCAGCAGGGCAGCGGGTCGTTTAGGCGGCCTGCAATTGAGTGTTGAATCGCCTCGAACGAGGTTCGTAAGAACCCAAGAGTTTGGCGAAGCTGTCGCTGCTCACTGGTCATGTCATTTGCCTGCACTTCGTCAACAAGTCGTCGATAAGAGAAAGAGAGTGTTTCTCATTTTCATCTATCGAGACGATAGCGCCAGTTAATGGAGGTGTCAATAAATGGTATGCGCCTTAATGTACTCACCCCGGAACGGTCAATTTACTGACTCAGCAAATACGCCCCTTGGGAAAAATAGAAAATGCCAATACCGGTCACAATCCAGCGTGTCCATGTACGGAAGTTGGCATCGGTAAGGCGATGTAACACATGTGTACCTACTTGAGTGCCCAGGATAGCCAACGGCGCAGCCAGCAATACCATGCCCCAATCCCCAGCGCCCAGTGCCAACGCAGCACTCAGGTAGAAGAGAATTTTAATACTATGCGCGACCACCTGAATCATTGCTTTAGTGGCCACCACTTCACGACGGTCCATTCGAGAGCGTACAAAGAAGATATCGATCAGTGGTCCGGACACCCCAGCGGCAATGGTTAACCCACCCGATGCCATGCCGCAAAGCAGTGCGTGGCTCGTTCGGTTGGCGTTGAGATGGAACCAACGTTTGGGCATCCACACCAGAATGGGCATCAAGCCAATTAACAGTGACACCGTGGCGGCATTAGCGCTATAGCCGAGCAGCATCAGTAGCCCGGCGGCGCTTATTACGCCTAGCGTCATAAACGCGACCGTTCGCCAGACAATAAACCGCCGCGATAACCATGCCCGCGACCCGTTAGCGGTCAGTTGAATGGCCCCATGCACGGCCATGGCACTGGCCGCTGGGAACGCGAGCAGCAGAAACCACATCAGTACCAGCCCGCCCGCCATGCCGAAGATACCCGATAACATCGAGGTAAAAAAAACTACAAAAACAAAGAACGAACCGATGAGTAGGGACATAATAAAACTTCTTAGCTACGGCAAAAGGGCCAGACTTGATAAAAGCGGCGGCATTGAAACTCGGCTTCACAGGCATTGAGCTGGGATTGATAACGGTTTGTGCGAGTGACGATTTGCCGTGCTGCGTTGATAACCTGAGGCTTATTTCGGTACGTGCCACGTCGATACCCGCCTGCGCCCTCGTGGTAGGCGTAATAGAGATGCTCAGGATTGGTTAATGAAATGCCTGCTTGCTGCTGAGATCGGCGGTTGTACCAGCCGATGAAGTCAGTGGCGTGCTTCATGCTGGTGCGCCGCGCAAACAAGCTACCTGCCTGCTCCCGGTACTCTCCCCATACCGGGTCTTGCGCTTGGGCATAACCTTTTGCCGAAGAGGGGCGGGGGCCGGGGATAAAGCCCAGGTAATACTTGCGGTCAGGACGAATGTGGCTTTTAAAGGAAGACTCCTGCTGAATAAACGCCATTTGCGTCGCAATGGACGTTCCCCACTTCTCCTGAGAGTCGCGTGCGTAGTCGTACCAAGTGGGCTGTTCGCGGAAAATTTCGCAAATATTGCTCTGGTCTTGTGGTGGGTTGGGGGCAAAGGTCGCACACCCAGAGAGCAGCAGAACGATGCCTACCAGTCCCCAGGTGCGTAATATTATGCACCAAGATAAAGTCGCAGCGGAAAAACTATCAACAGGGCGCAGCATGATGAGTTCCTTGTGGATAATATTGTCGTCACTGACTTTTTATGATTATTAATATCAGGCTTTTATAAGCGGCTAGGGTAACAGGTTTTCCAGACAGCGGCGCAGCCGCTGCGCCTCGCGGGCCAGCGTTTCACCTGAAAGCATACCCACTCCCATTACCAAGCCAGCGCGTGAATCATTCGCGGCGCATACCGGACTTAAAGGACGCACGATCAAATGCTCCTTAAGCAGCGCTTGGGCAAGCTGTACGTCATCAATAGGCGGTTCAAATTCTACACACAGGCTGATGGCACTACTGGGCGGTGAAATACGCTTCACTTGCGGCAAGGTACGCAGTTGATCATGCATCACCTGTTGGCGGCCTAGGTAGTCGCGCTGAATACGGCGGCACCAAGCGTCAAGATCACCATCGAAGATAAACTGGGCAAGCACCGCCTGGTCCAGCATGCGCCCCTCACGAAACAGCTCGCTACGCAGACGATTCATGGGTTCGGATAGTTGACGCGGTACTACCAAATAGCCCAGCCGTAGTCCGGGGAACATCATTTTGGAAAAAGAGCCAACCAAAAAGTGACGCTCAGACTGTGGATCAAACAGCAGATTGGTATGGTCGTCGCGGCTGAACTCGTAGTCATCTTCAATGATGTACGCAGGCGCTAACGCATCGCATAGGCGCTGCTTGTCGTGGGCACTGGTAGGCACACTGAGCGGATAGTGGTGGGAGCCGGTGAGATAAGTAAGCTGCACAGGGCCAGACGTTGCGGGCAGGCTATGGCCTTGGCCGGGCTGCCACGGCAACATTTCAATGTTTAAACCCGCGGCGGTAAATACGTTGCGTGCCCCCCAGTAGCAGGGCGATTCCATTACCACGGTATCCCCAACATCCGCCAAGGCCATGGCGCACAGTTCAATACCGTTGTGCGTACCATCGGTAATAATAATTTGATCAATGTCGCAGCGAATATTGCGCCAGCGTTCCAGAAAATCACGTATCGCACGCTTTAACGGCCCATAGCCGCCGGTCGAGTAGGAGAGCAGCAAAGCGTTTTGCGGCACGGTCACGCTGGCATACAGCTGGCGCCACTTACGCATGGGGAACTGGGCGATATCCGGGATGCCGGGCACAAAAGCCCCGCTTTGGATAAGGCTGGCCCCTGGGCCTTGGAGCACTTTCTGTGCGCGTTGGGAAAGTGGACGCTCCTGAGTAAAAACAGCAGGTTTGGTTGCTGGTTTGCGGGACCAGGTGCCTTGGCCGTGGGCCGTTTTAAGCAAGGCTTCGTTAAGTAGCGTATTGATCGCTAATGCCAGTGTCTGACGGGCGACACCTAGGCCTTCCGCTAGCTTGCGGTGAGCCGGTAAGCGCATCCCCGCAGGCCACTCCTGGGTAATCGCATAGCGCAGTGTCTGTTCGATACGCACCTGCTTGCTTAGCCGTTCGGGCTGGAGTGCATAAAGATGCACAAGTTGGTGCACGACCTGTTCACGCTCCATGAAAAGCTCCTTTACCTCCTCCAAAAGCCCTAATAGCGCAAGCTTTCAAACGATTAACGCGAGTCAATTGCGCACCAAGCTGGTGCGCGTGAAAAGTGGTCTAGTCAAACACGAAAGTGGTGTGTACGCGTTCTGCGTCCAGCCTGCTAGCGTGTTTAGATACCGTTGAAACGGCATCAGGATACTGCGCCATAGAGCGCCAACGACAACATCCAATAACCTGCAGGAATCTTGCCATGAACACTCCCTCTTCTGAACAGGATAAGCTCGTACGGGTACTCGCCCGTGGCGATGTATTGGCACTCGCCTTTGGAGCCATGATTGGCTGGGGCTGGATCGTTCTTACCGGCACGGCGATTCAATCGGCTGGCAGCTTGGGCGCTATTCTAGCCTTTATCGTGGGCGGTTTAGCCATTGTACTCGTGGGCCTGACCTACGCCGAACTCGCCTCCGCCATGCCCAAAGTGGGCGGCGAGCACGTTTATAGCTATCGCGCTCTGGGTCATTTGCCCTCCTTTTTATGCACCTGGGCGATCATTCTTGGCTACTTAAGCGTGGTGGCGTTTGAAGCCGTCGCACTGCCCACGGTTATCGAACACTTAGCGCCTAACTACGCCGTCGGGCACCTGTGGACGATTGCCGGCTGGGAAGTAAAAGCCACCTGGGTGGCCGTAGGTGTGGGTGGCTCGCTTGCCATGATGCTGATCAACTACTTTGGCGTTACTACCGCCTCGCTGGTACAGAAAGTCGTTACCGGCATGATTCTCCTGGCAGGCGTGATGTTTGTGACCGGTGCCTTGTTTGAAGGCGAAACCATCAACATGCTGCCGCTTTTTGCCCATGGCGATAACGGTACCGTAGCCGGAATCATTGCAGTGCTGGTCATGGTGCCCTTTCTGTTTGTGGGTTTTGACGTGATTCCCCAGGCCGCAGAAGAGATCAATCTGCCTTATAAGGCCATCGGCAAGGTGCTGATGCTCTCGGTCATTCTGGCGGTCGTGTGGTATGCGCTGATCATTCTGGCGACCAGTCTTGCGCTTGACAGTTCTGAGCTTGCCGCAAGCTCCTTAAGTGTACCGGACGCCATGGGCGCGCTGTTTAACGCTCCCTGGGCCAGTAATCTGATGGTCATGGCCGGTATCGCGGGCATCATTACCAGTTGGAACGCGTTCTACATTGGCGGCTCGCGGGCCATCTATGCCCTGGCTAAAGCCGGCATGCTGCCGGCCCCCTTTGGCAAGCTGCACCCGCGCTATAAAACGCCTACCAACGCTATCTTCCTGATGGGCTTTCTTTCCTGCATCGCGCCGTTCTTTGGCCGCCCGGCGCTGGTGTGGATCGTTAACGCTGGCGGCCTGGGTATCGTGATCGCCTATCTGTTTGTGGCGATCTCCTTTGTGGTATTGCGTGTGCGCGAGCCGGATATGCCGCGCCCGTTCCGCATCCGCCACGGCAAACTATGCGGCACCCTGGCTATCGTTCTTTCCTTTGGCATGGCCTGCCTCTACTTGCCCGGCAGCCCAGCGGCGCTGAGCGCTGCTGAGTGGAGCATTTTTGCCGGCTGGTCGGTACTGGGCATCGCGCTGTATATCCACGCGCTGTTCACCTACGGCCGCGCCTATAGCGACCAGCACATGATGGCGGATCTATAAGCGCCCTACGAGGCTATGAACCTGAGCCCATGAACCTGAGATAGAGGAGCATTGTATGAGTTTTATCGAACAGTGGTTGCACGACGCCGTTCCCGCTCTGATCGGTAGCGAATGGCGCACCGGAAAAGAAGCCTTTGCCGTGGATAACCCCGCCACCGGTGAGACGATTGCCCGTGTCGCAGAGCTTGGCGCGGAAGATACCCGTGATGCCGTCGCTGCCGCTTATGAAACCGGTGCCGCCTGGCGCGCTACCCCGGTCAAACAGCGCTCAGCGCTGCTGCGCCGCTGGTTTGAACTAATCATCGAACACGCGGACGATCTTGCGCGGTTGATGACGCTTGAGCAAGGCAAGCCGCTGGTGGAAGCCGGGGGCGAAGTGACTTACGGCGCCTCGTTTATCGAGTTTTTCGCTGAAGAAGCCAAGCGCATGGCGGGCGAAACCCTGCCCAGCCACGGCGCTGACAAGCGCCTGTTAGTTCTGCGCGAGCCGGTAGGCGTGGTCGCCGCGATTACCCCGTGGAACTTCCCGCTGGCAATGATTACCCGCAAGTGCGCCCCGGCACTTGCGGCCGGCTGCACCGTGGTGATCAAACCTGCTGAAGCCACGCCTTTAACAGCGCTGGCCGCGGCCTATCTGGCGCTGGAAGCGGGCCTGCCTACGGGCACTATCAACGTGGTAACCGCCTCAAAACCGGCAGCGGTAGGCGAAGTGCTGACCACCGACCCGCGGGTACGCAAGGTCTCGTTCACTGGCTCCACGCCGGTGGGCAAGCGCCTGCTGGCCCAGTGCGCCAGCACCGTCAAGAAAACCGCCATGGAGCTAGGCGGCAACGCGCCGTTTATCGTGTTTGACGACGCTGATGTAGATGCCGCTGTCGATGGTGCGATCGCCTCCAAATTTCGTAACGCCGGGCAGACCTGCGTTTGCACCAACCGCTTTCTGGTCCAGGATGGCATTTACGATACGTTCGTCAGCAAGCTCACCGAACGGGTAAAAGCGCTGAAAGTAGGTGATGGCCTGGCAGACGGCAGCGTCATTGGCCCGCTGATTAATCAGGCCGCAGTCGATAAAGTGCAGCGCCACGTGGACGACGCCATGAACCAAGGTGCGCGCCTGATGTGCGGCGGCGAGCACCACGCAGCCGGTGCTCGCTTCTTTACGCCTACGGTACTCGCCGATGTGACGACCGCCATGGCCGTGGCTGATGAAGAAACGTTTGGCCCCGTCGCGCCGGTGTTCCGGTTTACGCGCGATGAAGAGGCCATCCAGATGGTTAACGATACGCCGTTCGGCTTGGCGGCCTACTTCTACGCCACGGATTACCGCCGTATCTGGCGCACCATGGAAGCGCTTGAATACGGCATGGTCGGCGTCAATGAAGGGCTGATCTCGACTGAGCTTGCGCCGTTTGGCGGTGTAAAAGAGTCCGGCTTGGGCCGCGAAGGCTCTCACCACGGTCTCGATGAATTTACTGAATTGAAATACGTCTGCGTCGGCGGCTTATAAGGGGAATGAACATGACCAATCACGAATTGAACGAACTGAAAAACCGTTATGTAGCCAACGGTGCAGCGACTCCAAATACGGCCTTTGCCGAGCGCGCTGAGAACGCCGAGTTGTGGGATGCCGATGGCAACCGTTGGATCGATTTCGCGGGCGGTATCGGTGTGCTCAACCTGGGCCATCGCCACCCGAAAATCGTTGCAGCGGTAGAAGCGCAGCTACACAAGGTCATGCATACCAGCGCCGCGGTAATCTCCTACGCGCCTTATGTTCAGTTGTGTCAGAAACTGTGTGAACTGACCCCGGTACGCGGCCCCGAGCGCAAGGCGATGCTGGTTAATACCGGTGCCGAGGCGCTGGAAAACGCCGTGAAGATTGCCCGTGCCGCCACCGGCCGCACCGGCATTATCACCTTTGACGGTGCCTTTCACGGCCGCACGATGATGACGTTGGCCATGACCGGCAAGGTGCTGCCCTACAAGAACGACTTCGGCCCCATGCCGGGCGATGTCTTCCGCGCACCGTTCCCCAATCCGCTGCATGGTATCAGCGAAGAAGCTTCGCTCGATGCCATTCGTACGCTGTTCAAGACCGACATCGCCCCGCACCGCACAGCGGCGATTGTGATCGAGCCGGTACAGGGCGAAGGCGGCTTCTATATCGCCTCACCGGATTACCTGAAAGCGCTGCGCGCGCTGTGCGACGAGCACGGTATTCTGCTGATTGCTGACGAAGTGCAGTCCGGCTTTGCGCGTACCGGCAAGCTGTTTGCGCTGGAATACAGCGGCATCGAGGCGGATATTCTGACGACCGCCAAGAGCTTGGCCAACGGCATGCCGCTGTCTGCTGTCGTGGGTTCGGCCGCGGTAATGGATGCCTCCGGCCCCAACTCACTGGGCGGCACCTACAGCGGCAACCCGCTTTCCTGCGCGGCGGCGCTGGCGGTCATTGACGTGATCGAGGAAGAAAATATCCTTGAGCGCAGCGCGCAGATGGGCCGCCTGTTGGCGGAACGTTTTGGCGTATGGGAAGAGCGCTTCCCCTCGGTTGCTCATGGCCGCCAGCTGGGCGCCATGGCAGCATTCGAGCTTCTAGATAGTAACGGCAAGCCCGACACTGCCATGACTCAACAAGTTTGCGCGAAAGCACGCGAGAAAGGCCTGATCCTGCTTTCCTGCGGCTTCTATGGCAACAGCATCCGTATTCTGGTGCCGTTGACCGTGTCGTCCGAGGTGCTGGAAGAAGGCTTAAGCATTATCGAGCAGTCGCTGGAAGCGCTTAGCTAATACGCCGCGTTAGGTATCTATAGCCTGCCCCCGCCAACAGCATTCGCTTGCTGGGGGACGGGCTAGGGCATCAACAAGCGACAGCCAAACCACTGGCTGCCGCCTGACGATCAGGCAACGAGAAGGTTAATCCAGCACTTCAGGCTTGTTGGCATCTGCTGGTGTTGGCAGATAATAGAGCGTGGGCACTATCAGCAGCGCAAGCAGCTTTCTTCAAAAGCCTAAGCTGTTCGTTACTTGATGGTGACGTTACCATCAAGTTGTCGCCGCGTAACTAACTTGGCAGGATCAACCCAGCAGGAGAGTTGTCATGTATATCGCAATGAACCGTTTTCAGATTGCCCCAGGCCGCGAAGAGGATTTTCTAGAGGTGTGGCGTAAGCGTGATTCGCACTTGAATGAGGTACCCGGCTTCAAGCAGTTCAAGATGTTGCAGGGCGCAAGCCAGGACGAGCACACCGTGTTTATTTCCCATAGCGTATGGGAGTCGGAAGCGGCTTTCCGCGCCTGGACCCAGTCAGAGGCGTTTCGTAAGGCCCATGCGGGCGCCAAGTCACCGGAAGGTATCTATCTGGGCCCGCCCAAATTTGAAGGGTATGAGGTCGTGCTTTAAGCACGGGGCCAGCGGCTTGGCCTCTTTAATAGAGCGCCAGACCGAGTGATAGCAGTACACTGTAAATCAGCGTCGATAGCGCGGTTTTTTTCAGCATGCCGGTAAGCGTTTCACCGTCGGTGGTGTGGTGTAGCGTTCTGGCAGCGTCTGCTAACGGTTTGGCAACCAGTAGGCAGCTCCAGCTAAGCCAGGGGGCGGGCAGTGCGACCAGATAAATCACGGTGAGCAGCAGCGCCATTGCCAGCAATATCCAGTGGTAGGTAATGGCGTTAGCGCGGCCCAAGCGCACCGCCAGGGTGATCTTGCCGTTGCGCGCGTCGCTTTCGATATCGCGCACGTTATTCACGTTCAATACAGCGGTTGCCAGTAACCCGCAAGCGGCCGCGGGCAGTAGTGTAAGCCCGTCCAGTTGTTGTGCATGCAGGTAGTACGTGCCGAGTACCCCTAACAAGCCGAAGAAGATAAAGACCGCAATATCTCCCAGTCCACGATAGCCATACGGCGTACCGCCCAGCCCTACGGTATACGTGACCGCGGCCAGCAGCGCGGCAGCACCCAGAAGAATAAAGATGAGAATGGACGTCCACTGATTGCCAAAAGCCGTCAGCAGTAGCAACAGCCCACACAGGGCGGCAACGACTGCCATCACCACCATTCCACCGCGCATAGCGCGAGGGCTCAGTAATCCTGACGAGACAGCGCGAACAGGGCCTATGCGCTGGTGATCATCCGCTCCCGTCGCCGCGTCGCCGTAATCATTCGCCAGGTTTGAAAGCACTTGCAGGGCAATCGCCGTTAGCAGGGCAAGTAGTAGCACGCTCGGATTAAACCCCTGTGCGTGCGCCGCAAGGCCTGAACCAAGTAGGATAGAGGCGCATGCCAAGGGAAGCGTACGAGGCCGGGCCGCTAATAACCAAACCTGGAACGGGCGGTGCTTGTCGGGTTGATCCATTGCTTCGGTGTCCTAGTCGTGATGACGTTAAATGACTAAAAGGGCGTGCGTGTCACTGTATTATTAAGTGCTAAAAAGCAGACCTGCGTCAAAAGAAGCAGCGGTGTCTTATCGCAAACTATTGTTAATCCCTCTTAACAGGAGTTAATTTGATGATCGGCGACTTATTTAGACAAAGCAAATATGCAGCGCTTGTTTGGCTAGCCTTCCGGCTTTATCTTGGGATTACTTGGCTCAGTTTGGGAATCGGCAAACTGACGGGCGGTTTTGATGCGCAAGGGTTCCTGAGTAACGCGGTGGCGAATCCTGTGATGCGGGAAGGGAGCATGGTGTATCCCAACTACGTTGCTTTTTTGGAGCATTTTGCGCTGCCCTATGCGGGTATGTTTAATGTGGTGATCCCACTGGGCGAAATACTCGTGGGGTTGGGCTTGATCGTGGGGGTGCTGACCTCCTTTGCAGGCTTCTTCGCTATTGTAATGAATATGTCGTTTCTGATGGCGGGTACGGTCTCCACCAACCCATGGATGATTGCGTTAACCTTTTTCTTACTGGTAGCGGGCGCGAACGCTGGCCATTTTGGGGGGGACCGTTGGGTTCTGCCCTATATCAAGCAGAGGCTGGGCATTGCGCGCCGCATCCGGTTTACCTGAGACGCGGGGCCACTGATTGTCTGAACATATGCGCTGGGTAACAGGCAGCAGCGTCGCTTACGGGTTGGCGCATATGAACAGCCAAAGCGCTGTCGCTGAGCTTATGGACCGGCTTGATGCATTGTCTGTGTCGTCCCTTCAGGGTGTTATACGTCTGAGCGTGCCTTACCGCGTTGATAGCCTGATGGGATGGTTGGAAGCGCAAACGGTTTTTCCGCGCGGCTACTGGAAAGCGCGTGACGCCGGTGCACCTGAGTACGCTACGTTAGGTGTGGTCAGCGCGGCCGACTCGCTTGAGATGCTGCAGGCCGACCTTGCCAAACTCGCGACCTTGCCAGGTGAGCAGCCGGACTATTTCGGCGGTATGGCGTTTGATGCTACATCACCCGGCTGGGCGCATTTCAAAAACTGCTGTTTTATATTGCCGCGTGTTGAGCTCAAGCGCTCACAACAGGGGACGCTATTGACGCTCAATCTGCGTTTTGACGACCGCTGCGGCGATCACGAAATAGCCGAAGCCCGCGCCTTTTTAGCCAGTCTCCAGCAAGAACAACCGCTACCCCCTCTGCGTCCGCATGCCTATTTACGTTATGACGCCCCTGCCCAGCAGGCGTGGTCAGCATGGGTGTCCCAGGTGACCCACGCTGATCAGCTGTGCCATACGCCCAAAGTGGTGTTATCACGAGAGACACGCTTGGTCATCGCGGACGACGCATCGAAAACACCCTCGCCCTGGGCACTGCTGGGCCGCTGGCAGGCAGAGGCGGCGGCGTGCTTTCAACTGGGCATTCAGTGGAATTCAGAGACCGCCTTTATCGGTTGCCCACCGGAGCGCCTTTATCAGCGAGAAGGTACGCAGCTGGTAACCGAGGCGCTAGCAGGTACCACTCATCGTGGCGCTGATGCACAGCAGGACCAATACCTTGCCGAGGCACTGCTGGCAGATACGAAAAATAGCCTGGAGAACCAGTGCGTTTATGAGGATATTCTTGCCCGGCTTGAGCCCTTGTCTCACGTTGTTCAAACCGGGGAGGCCCATGTTCTCAAGCTGCACTCTGTGCAGCATATCCGCCGCCTTATTCATGCTGAGTTGCACCACACGGTGACGGACCAGGCGCTGCTTGCCAGTTTGCCGCCTACTCCAGCGGTAGGCGGTGTTCCTCGCGCATTGGCGCTGGCGTTTATTCGACAGCACGAACGCCACCAGCGGGGCTGGTACGCCGGTGTGTTTGGCCGGGTGAGCCTGGCCAGTACGGAGCTTGCGGTGGCGATCCGGTGTGCTCATATCGGCGCTAATGAAATTCGCCTTTATGCCGGTGCGGGCATTGTCGCGGGCTCTCAGCCTGATGCAGAGTGGCGCGAGCTGGATAACAAAATTGCCGACATTATGTCGCTGCTCAACATGGGGTAATACCAATGACCGCGAACGCCATGCCGCGTGGCTTTCCGCTTCAGCACGCTACCTTTAACCATGTGTGGGCCGCGCTGCTGCTTGAGGAGCTTTACCGCTTGGGCATGCGCGACATTGTGCTGGCGCCTGGCTCGCGCTCGTCGCCGCTCACCATGGCGGCCAGCGAGCATGCGGGACTTCGCTGCCACTGCCATTTTGACGAGCGTGGCCTGGCCTTTATGGCACTGGGTCTTGCGCGCGGAAGCGGCCGCCCGGTAGCGGTTATCACCACCTCGGGCACGGCGGTTGCCAATCTGTATCCTGCCGTTGTGGAAGCTAAGCTAATGGGTGTGCCGCTGGTAGTGCTCTCAGCCGACCGTCCTATTGAATTACTGGATAACGGCAGTAATCAGGCTATCGACCAGCGCGATATCTTTGCTCGTCATACCGTGGTGCATCACGACCTTCCGCCCCCAGGCCCTGAACTGAGCGCCGCGTTTCTACTCAGCACTATTGATCAGTCCATTGATCAACAGCAGCGTACGCCAGGCCCTGTGCATTTTAACTGCCGCTACCGCGAGCCTCTTTACCCCGGCCACCAGAGAGAGGATGCCTCGGATTATCTGGCGCCTCTCGGAAGCTGGTTGGCCTCTTCAGTGCCGTGGAGCCAGTGGGTACCCAGTACGCAAGCGCCCGTGTTTTCTACCGAGTGGGCAGATTTTTCGTGTCAGAGAGGCGTTATCGTGGCGGGATGTATAGATGACCCGCACCAGGCGCAGCAGGTGGTGACGTTATCACGTCGATTAGGCTGGCCACTGTTGGCGGATCTACAAAGCCAGGTACGTTTTGACCGTCAAAACGTGATCCATTTTGACCTGGCGCTGCACGATCCTCATTTTGTCGAGGAGTTGGAGCGGGCCGATGTGTTGCTGCAATTTGGCGGGCGTCTTATCTCCAAGCGCCTGACGCAGTTTATTGCTCGTCATCCCTGGCAGGATGTTTGGCTGGTGGACTCGCGCCCCCAGCGGCTCGACCCTGATTACAGCGTTAAGCGCCGCTTCGTTTGCCCGCCCGAGGCCGTGGTGGCCGCGCTTGAACCTGAAAATAAACATGAGCGTGAGACTGGGACAGGTGCTGAGCGCACGCCTTGGCACCGGCTTAACCAGTGCCAACAGCGCATCAGCGATATCGTGAATCAACGCTGTAACACCTTTTCAGAGCTGGGCATTTGTCATCGGCTGTTGCAGCAGGCAGCCGGGCAGCTGTTTGTCGGTAACAGTATGCCCGCAAGGCTGATGAACATGCTGGGCACGTACCGCACAGCGCCTTTGCGGGTATTTACCAACCGCGGGGCTTCCGGTATCGATGGGCTGATCGCCACGGCCTACGGCGCCAGTGCTACCAGTGACCAGCCCACCACACTGATCGTGGGTGATATCAGCGCGCTGCATGATCTTAATAGCTTGGCGCTGCTGAAACAGGCCGTTCAACCGCTGGTGGTGATCATCCTCAACAATGACGGCGGCAGCATCTTTCATATGCTGCCAGTGCCTAATGAAGGTGAGCTACTTGAGCATTATTTCCGTCAGCCACACGGTTTGAACTTTGAGTACGTGGCGCAAATGTTTGGGCTTGCCTACGCTGCACCTGGCTCGCTGGAAAGTTTCGATGCGGCCTATGCCCGAGCCTTGGAAAGTGGCGTTACACTGATTGAGATTAACGTGCCGCATCAGCAAGTTGCAGACGATCTTGTGGCGCTGGCGGCAACGCTGGGTAGGCTCGATAACCATGAAGACTGAACATGAAGAGCACGCCCAGCCACTCCCAACGCTGGTTATGCTGCACGGCTTGTTAGGTGATCGCTACGATTGGGCGGAGGTCATCGCCGCGTTGAAAGATGTGCCGTGCCTGGCGTTGGATTTACCGGGCCACGGCCAAAATCACCAGGTGGCGGTCAACTCTTTCTCCGCTTTTCATCACTGGCTAACCGATACGTTGGCCGCGCAGGATATTCACCGCTATTGCTTGCTGGGCTACTCGCTGGGAGGGCGTTTGGCGCTTGATCACGCCAGCCGCCAACCTGCGGGGCTTGAGGCGCTTTGGCTGGAGAGCGCTCATCCAGGCTTGCCGGAAAGCGAGCGCGATGAGCGTATTACTCATGATGCACGCTGGGCACAACGTTTTGCACTGGAACCTCTTGAACGCGTGCTTACCGACTGGTATCGGCAATCCGTCTTTGCTGACCTTACGCATACGCAGCGAGCGCGGCAGATTGAACGACGGCTGGCCAATCATGGCCCGTCCGTGGCGACAATGCTGCGAAGCACGTCGCTCGGCAGGCAGTCATCTCAGTGGCCGTGGCTGGCTGAAACGTCACTTCCCATTGGTTACTTTTCAGGTCGGCAGGATACTAAATTTCATGCACTTGCCGACCGCTTGGCTAACGTAGCCCCTCGTGTGCACCTTATAGCGCTGGAAGGTGGGCATAACCTGCATACAGAGCAAGCGAAAAGCATCGCCGAACCGATTAGCCGATGGTATCAACGCCTCGGCTAAACGGCTCGCTCACCTGGATTCAGTTAATCAACAGCAGCCACGGCAAACCGATAGCCAGCCAGGCCACTAAGAACAGCAGACCAAAAATAGCCCCTAGCCGCCAATAAAGGGCGCTTGGCAGATAACCGCTGCCATAGTAAACCGGGCTTGGGCCGGTGCCGTAGGGGGTAATAATGCCCATAAAGCCCAGTGTGGGGAGCAGCAGGAGGATAAACATCTGCATATCCAACCCTGCAATACCGGAAGCCGCCGCCAGCATCACCGGCAATAGGGCGGTAACGTGGGCCGTGACGCTGGCAAACAGGTAGTGCAGGAGATAGAAAATCACCGTGAGCGCCACCATCGCCATTACGGGGTTAAAGTGACTGATTTGTTCACCCACCATGCCACCAAACCAATTGACGAACCCGACCTGGCTTAGCCCGCCTGCCAGCGCCACCAGTGTTGCAAACCACACAAAGGTATTCCAGGCAGCTCGATTGTCGAGGATATCGTTCCAGCTCACGATGCCGGTCAGCAGCATGCAGCAAATCACCACCAGGCCTACCAGGGATGCGGACACAACATCGCCCGCAAAAATCCACAGCAGTAGCGCAGTGACAACCATGATGACCAACAGTATCTCGTTGCGAGTAAGCGCACCCAGTTTGTTCAGCTCATCCCGCGCCCAGTTGGACACTTCTTCACCGGCTTTCACTTCTGGCGCGCATAGCCAGTAACAGAGCAGTGGGACCAGCAACAGCAGCAGAATGCCAGCGGGCGCTACGGCGATAAACCATTGCCCCCAGTTAATATGGATACCGGTAGCGCTTTCTGTCAGAGCAATGGCCAACAGGTTGGGGGCAAGCGCGGTTAGAAACAGTGAGCTGGTCACACAAGTAGAGGTGATCGCTGTCCACATCAGAAAACTGCCCATGCGTTTCATGCTGGGGTCATTGGGCTGGGAGTCGTAAAGTGGTGGTAGATTGCGAATGACTGGATAAATGGTGCCCCCGCTACGTGCCGTGTTGGAAGGTGTAAAAGGCGCCAGCACCGCATCGGCGATCATTACCGCGTAGCCCAGCGTTAATGTGCGCTTGCCCATGGCTTTGACCAGCCAAAGTGATATGCGCCTGCCAAGGCCGGTTTTTTCATACCCCAGCGCGAACATAAACGCGCCAAAAATTAGCCATACAGTCGAGTTGGTGAACCCCGAAACTGCCCATGAAAAGGCCTGGTTGGCAGCATTAAAGCCTTCGGTCGCTAGCTGTTCGGGTGAAAACAGCACCCAGCGGGAGAGCAGTGCAACCAGAGTCACGCCGATTAACCCAATGACCGCGCCTGGCAAGGGTTCAAAAATCAGCCCAACCACACAGCCCAGGAAAATAGCGAAGAAGTACCAAGCGTGAGGGGCAACCCCCTCAGGCGTGGGTATCAACGCAACGATAATGGCCACTACAAGCGGCGCCAACAACTTCCAGTCAAATGCCGATTGCACGCTACTGTTCATATCCAGCTGCCCCCCTCTTATTGGCTGCGAAAGCAGCCGAATCTCTTCACTGCTAACGCTGTTGATTTTCATCTGCTTGCGGTTACATACATTGCAGAGAATGGCGATAGCGACTAATAGTTAAAAATTGTAGTTGGAATTCTTTATTAAAATTAATAAATGAGAAATTAAACTTAACTACTCTTGTTAAAGCATCGCCTGTCTTAAAGGTGCATTTCTTGATATGCGTCAATAGAGCCTGGCATGCGGGGATAGCACGTACCTGGAGTGTGATAAGTTCAAAGACACCGCATCGAAGCGTGTCGTCACTACCGCCTTTGGCCTGGCTACAGAAAGGGAGCATCATGCAGCATCGAGATTTCGATATCGTGATTGTGGGTGGAGGCGGCGCAGGCTTGCGTGCCGCTATCGCCGCGGCAGAAAGCGCCAAGGCACAGGGCATTTCTCAAAGCATCGCACTGATTTCCAAGGTCTATCCTATGCGCTCCCATACCGTTGCTGCTGAGGGTGGTGCGGCGGCGGTAACCAGCGAGGAGGATACGCATCAGGCACATTTTGACGACACTGTGTCGGGTGGCGACTGGCTGGTTGAGCAAGGCGTGGTGGATTATTTTGTGCATCATGCCTACCAGGAGCTGGTGCAGATGGAGCGCTGGGGCTGCCCCTGGAGCCGCAAGGAGGATGGTAATGTGCAGGTACGCCGCTTTGGCGGCATGAAAACCGCACGTACCTGGTTTGCCGCCGATAAAACCGGCTTTCACATGCTGCATACCTTGTTTCAAACCTCGCTCAAATACTCCCAGATTGAGCGCTTCGATGAGTATTTCGTCCTTGATCTTGCCGTGCACGAAGGGGCTGTCATTGGCGTCATTGCTCTTCAAGTGGCCACCGGTGAGCTTATTCTGCTGCGCGCCAAAGCCGTGGTATTGGCAACAGGAGGTGCCGGGCGCCTGTTTCGCTTTAATACCAACGCAGGGATCGTGACCGGCGACGGGATGGCGATAGCCTATCGCCACGGCGTGGCGCTCAGGGACATGGAGTTTGTTCAGTATCACCCCACGGGCCTTCCCGGCTCCGGCATTTTAATTACCGAAGCGTGTCGTGGTGAAGGCGGTATCTTGCTTAACAAAGATGGCTATCGCTACCTTCAGGATTACGGGCTGGGCCCGGAAACCCCACTGGGCAAGCCTGAAAACAAGTACATGGAGCTGGGCCCTCGCGATAAGCTCTCACAGGCCTTTTGGCAGGAGCAGCAGGCGGGCCGCACCGGCACCTTTGGCGATAGCGATGTGGTCTATCTAGACCTGCGCCACTTGGGCGAAGCCTACCTTCTGGAGCGCCTGCCCTTTATCTGCGAGCTGGCCAAATCCTACATTAACGTTGACCCGGTCAAAGAGCCGATCCCTATTCGCCCAGCGGTGCACTACACCATGGGCGGTATCAAAACCAATCCCCACTGTGAAACGTCGGTTGCCGGGCTTTATGCGGCGGGCGAATGCGCCTCTGTTGGTTTACATGGTGCTAATCGCTTAGGCTCAAATTCGCTCACCGAACTACTGGTGTTTGGTCGTTTAGCGGGGGAGCAGGCAAGCCAGCGCGCGGCGCAAACCGAGTGGGCAGACATGAACCTTTTGGAAACCCAGGCTGCCCATCAGCAGGCAAAGCTAGCGCATCTTTGTGATGGTGAGGGCAGCGGCGAGACTTGGGTGACGCTTAAGCATGCCATGGTGCAGGCCATGGAGAGTGGCTGCGGTATTTATCGTACCGAAGAGGGTATGCGGCAGTCGTTGGAGACGATTCGTGAACTGCGGGCGCGCTACCAGAAGATTCGTGTCAACGACACCAGCAAAATATTCAACACAGAGTTGCTTGAGTGCATTGAACTTGGCTATGGGCTGGATATTGCCGAGGCATCTTGCCTTGGTGCACTGGAACGGCGTGAGTCCCGCGGCGCTCACCAGCGCTTGGATGAAGGCATGCAAAAGCGCGATGACGTTAACTACCTCAAGCACAGCCAGGTGTTTTATCAGGGCGATGCACACGCTCGGTTGGCATGGCAGGAAGTTGACGTGCGTTTTTCCGCGCCCGCAGAACGTACCTATGGGGATGCGTCCAAGGGAGGCAAGGCATGAGTGCTCAGCAGGTATCCACCCGGCGCATCAGCGTCAAACGCTATTTACCCGACAATTCTACCGAGCCCTATTGGCAGGAGTATGAGCTGCCAGTCGACGACAGCACCTCATTGCTGGATGCGCTGAATCACATCAAAGAGCAGCTCGACAGCACTCTGAGCTACCGCTGGTCGTGTCGCATGGCGATCTGTGGCTCCTGTGGCGTTATGGTGAATGGCGTCCCCAAGCTTGGCTGTAAGACCTTCCTGCGCGACTTCGACGATGAGATCCGCATTGAACCATTGGCGCACTTTCCCGTGCAGCGCGACCTGGTGGTTGATATGGAGATATTCCTCGATCACCTGGCCGCCGTTAAGCCCTATCTGATAGACGACAATCCGGTAAAGCCCTTTGATCCGAAGGCGCCAGAAACCTATCGACAGTCGCCCAGACAGCTTGCCCGTTACAAGCAGTTCGCTAACTGTATCAACTGTGGGCTTTGCTACTCCGCTTGCCCGCAGTTTGGGCTTAATCCTGAGTTTATTGGCCCAGGAGCCATTGCACTGGGGCACCGCTATAACCTGGACAGCCGGGACCATGGCAGCACGCAGCGAATGGCCGAATTGAACCGCCATGAAGGTGTGTGGAGCTGCACCTTTGTGGGCTTTTGCTCAAAGGTGTGTCCCAAGCACGTTGACCCAGCGGCGGCTATCAATCAGAGCAAAGTGGCGTCCGCTAAGCACACGCTAATTGCGCTGTTTAAGGGCTAGGAGAAAGGGTATGGATAAGTCGACATCTCAACGCTTTGTGCCGTTAAAACGTAACTGGTGGCTGAAACTCCGCTTTTTTAAACTCTATATGCTGCGTGAAGCGACGGTGTTACCGCTGGTTTTTTTCCTGCTCTGCATACTGGCGGGCATGGTCGCGCTGCTCCAGGGCCCAGAGAGTTGGCAACGATGGATCGCCTTTATGGGATCTCCCATCGTTTTGCTGCTCAACCTTTTGGCGCTAGCCGCCAGCCTGTTTCACGCGGCGACCTTTTTTGTGCTGTTTCCTCGCGTTATGCCGCTGCGCATCGGTAACTACCAACTACCGGATAAGGCGATTGTGGCGGGACAGTGGGCGGGCGTGCTGGCCGTACTGCTGCTGTTCATCTGGCTGTTTGGGAGGGCGTCCGTATGACTAAACCAACCATGAATACGCCAAGCACGGACAGTCAGCGTACGAACCAGCCTCCCCACCACCAGGCCTACGATGAGTCGCTGTGGTGGGGGCTATTCAGTGCAGGCGGCGTCTGTTTTGCTGTGCTGCTGCCCTCTGCCATCCTGTTTTTTGCCGTGCTGCTTCCCTTGGGCTGGCTACCTGCCGACGCACTCAGCCATGAGCGGGCATCGCGACTGCTATTCAGCGTGCCAGGCTTTCTGTTTGTGGGCGCGGCGGTCTGTTTGCCGCTGTTTCATGCCGCCCATCGCCTGCGCCACGGAATGTTTGACCTTATTTTGGGCCGCGACACTACCAATAAAAAGCTGATGTATGGCGCTGCGGCGCTGTTAAGCCTTCTGGCACTAGGGCTGGTCGTGGCAGGTATGTTTCGCTAAGCCCGAAAGACGCCAATACCTAATGAATCAGGGAACTTTGAATGATCCACGGACTTACAGAAGCGGAACTCTATCAACCGGTTGAGTGGCAGGACCACTCCGGCGACTACCAGGATATTCGGTATCATATCTCCAAAGAGGGCATTGCGCGCATTACCATCAACCGCCCAGAGGTGCGTAACGCCTTTCGCCCCTTAACGGTTAGCGAAATGATTCAGGCGCTTGGTCGCGCACGTCACGATAGTAGCGTCGGCGCGATTTTGCTCACCGGCGAAGGCGATAAAGCGTTCTGCTCCGGCGGTGATCAGCGCATTCGCGGTGACTATGGCGGCTACCAGGATGAGCAGGGCACTCATCACCTGAACGTGCTGGATTTTCAGCGCGATATTCGTACCTGTCCCAAGCCGGTTGTTGCCATGGTGGCAGGCTACGCGATTGGTGGTGGGCATGTGTTGCATCTTATGTGCGATCTGACCATTGCGGCGGATAATGCGGTTTTTGGCCAGACCGGCCCCAAGGTAGGCTCTTTCGACGGCGGCTACGGTGCCTCGTATATGGCGCGCATTGTGGGCCAGAAGAAAGCTCGCGAAATCTGGTTTTTGTGCCGTCAGTACAGCGCTGCACAAGCGCTGGAGATGGGCTTGGTCAACCACGTGGTGCCGCTGGATGAGCTTGAAAAAGAGAGCGTGCGCTGGTGCCGGGAGATGCTGCAGCACAGCCCCATGGCGTTACGCTGCTTGAAAGCGGCACTGAATGCCGACTGCGATGGCCAGGCCGGGCTGCAGGAGCTAGCGGGTAACGCCACTATGCTCTATTACATGACCGATGAAGGCCAAGAGGGGCGTAACGCGTTTAATGAGAAGCGGCCCCCGGATTTCTCACGCTATCCGCGTAACCCTTAATGCCATTAGCGCTTTACCGCTACGCGCTGCCACTTCGCCAGCCGCTGCTGCTTAACGGCCAGTGGATCACGCAGCGTGAAGGGCTGTTGGTGTCGGTTAACGGGCAGTGGGGTGACATTGCGCCACTGCCCGGCTTTTCAGTTGAAACCTTAACCGATGCCGAGACTGAAAGCAGGGCCTGCCTAACCGCCTTGACGCGCGGTGAAAAAGCAGTGCCCACGCTCCCTTCGGTACAGTTCGGGTTCGGCTGTGCACAGCACGTTTGGCCCCAACACTGTCCCGCCGCGTTAGCGCCTTACCCACTATTACAAGGCGAACCCGTATCGCTGATCGCGATGCTGGATAGCGCGTTAGACAACATACGCAAGGGCGGGCAGCCGCCACCTTCGCGCCTCAAACTCAAGGTAGCGCGTTACGCAATGAGCGACGAGCTAGCGCTGATCGCCAATCTGGCTGAAAAGCTGCCCGCTACCCAACTGATTCTGGATGCCAACGGCGGCTGGACACGTGAGGAGGCCACGCGATTTTGTCGACAGCTACCGCGTGAACAGATCGACTACCTGGAAGAGCCTTGCTCCACGTTTGCTGACGCCATTGCCGTGGCCGATGCAGCGGGCGTGAAGATTGCGCTGGATGAAACGTTGTCACGTAACGCGCCCTGGTATTCCCATCCTCATATTGCCGCCCTGGTGATTAAGCCTACATTGATAGGCGCATTAAGCGCCTGCGAGGCACTTGTACAGCGGGCGCGGGCAGATAATCTGCGGGTGGTTATTTCCTCAAGTTTCGAGTCTGACCTTGGCCTGGGCTTGCTGGCTCGGCTGGCCTGCCAATGGGCGCCCGAAGAACCACCGGGGCTGGATACCGGAAACTGGCTGGCTGAACGGGTAACCACCACGGCAGGTGATGTCGTTGCCGGGCGCTTAACGTGCCTCTATCAAGCGACGTGTCTCTATCAAGCTATGCAGGAATAACCAGGAGCGTGCCGAGTGATGCAGCCTTGCCCCATTAACTATTGGGCCACCGAAACTCCGCAGCATATTGCGCTACACAGTGGCTCAGTGACGCTTACTTATCGAATGCTCGACAGGCGTATCGCCGCGCTGTCGCGACAGCTGGCGCAAAAGGGGTTTCAGCCTGGGGACACATTAATGGCCCCGGCCAAAGGCGCATTGGCCTCGTTATTATTGGCCTGGGCTTGTCTGCGTGTCGGGGTGGTTTTCTGTCCGCTAAACCCGGCCTTTCCAAGCGCCCAGCAGCACGCGCTTGCCCAGCGCCTGCAGGCCAGCCGCATTTGTTATACGGAAGGTGAGCAGGGCGACGCGCAGGTAACGTCATCTGCTCCAGCGCCGATTACCCTCGATTTTTCCGAAGAACTAATTACCGAACAAGCGGTGCAACTGAATACCGATCAGCGCTGTAACACGATTTTTACCTCGGGTTCCAGCGGCATGCCTAAAGCGGTACTGCACCGGCTGGGGAATCATCTGGCCTCGGCTAATGGTTCGGCAGCCTTAATTCCTGTTGACCAACAGAGCGGCTGGCTCTTGTCGCTACCGCTGTTTCATATTGGCGGCTACGCGATTCCCTTTCGCGTATTTCTCGAAGGTGGCCGGGTCATTCTGGATGATGGTGATGCGCCGCTGGCTGCACGCCTGGAACAACAGCCTATTACGCACCTTTCACTGGTACCCACTCAGCTCTGGCGCTTGTTACAAGCGGGCTTTGACCCCGCCAGAACACAGCTGCGCGAACTGCTGTTGGGCGGCGCGGCAATCCCCGCACCGCTGGTGGCACACATGACCTCGCTGGGGCTGGCGCCAAAAGTTAGTTATGGGCTATCTGAAATGGCAAGCCAGGTCTGTACCGGCACTCCCTCGGCACCAGGTGTTGTCGGCAAGCCACTTCCGGGGCGCGATGTTCGGATCATCAACAATGAAATACAGGTGCGGGGCGATACCCTGTTTAGCGGCTATTTAAATAACGGTGCGCTGGACCCAACCCTAAATGATGAGGGTTGGTTTGCCACGCGGGACAAGGGGTATTTCAATTCTGCGGGGGAACTGGTGGTTGAAGGGCGGCTGGATAACGGCTTTATCTCCGGCGGTGAGAACATTCAGCCGGAAAGCATCGAACAGCGGTTGGTGGACCACCCTAGCGTCGCCCAAGCGCTGGTGGTTGCTGTGCCACACCCCGAGTGGGGTGAGCGCCCCGTTGCCTTTATTGATTGGCAGGCGCAAAGCGGCGAAGATCAGGCCCTGGCCCGCTGGGTGCGCGAGGCGCTGCCGGGCTTTATGGTGCCCGATGCATGGTTGGCGTGGCCCTCGGTGAAAGGGCTAAAGCCCTCACGCACGCACTTTGCCAAACTGGCCCAAGAGCAGTTGGCGGTGATATAAAACGCATCCATTAACGTTCATTGGCTATGTGAGTTTCCATTCTCGACTCGCCTTCTGAGAAGGTGGATCTCTTTATTTTTGATAAGGACATTTATGAGCTCTTCTCAAGCGTCGGATACGCGGCGCGCAGGCGTATTTTTAGGGGCGGCGCTTGCTTTCATGATCACCATGGTGGGCACCACGCTGCCCACGCCACTTTATCCGATCTATCAGCATGAATTTGGTTTTTCGGATCTGATGATTACTGTCATCTTTGCGGCGTATGCGGTGGGGGTCATTTCAGCGTTATTGATTACCGGGCAATGGTCTGATCAGCTAGGGCGTAAGCCGCTGCTGCTTGCCGGGCTTTTCCTGTCAGCGGTAAGCGATATCGTATTTTGGCAAGCCGATGGGTTAGGCATGTTGCTTACCGGCCGCGTACTTTCGGGGCTTTCGGCGGGTATCTTTACGGGTACTGCCACCGTGGCTGTCATGGAGCTGGCACCACGTTCCTGGGGGCGCTCCAGCACGTTGGTTGCTACCGCCGCCAATATGGTCGGGTTAGGTGTCGGGCCGATACTTGCGGGGGCGCTGGCCGTGCTGTTTGCGGCACCGTTGGTGCTGCCGTTTGCTATTCACTTCGCGTTAGCGCTGTTAGCGGTGGTGTGTATCTGGCGAGCGCCTGAAACGGTTACGCGCCCAACGAATATCAAGCTTCGCGTTCAAACACCTAAAATCCCTTCTGAGGTGCGCAGCGTTTTTATACCCGCGGCTATCGCAGCGTTTGCTGGTTTTATGGTGTTCGGTTTTTATACCGCAGCAACCCCCGCCTTCCTGGGCCAGCAAATGGGCTACACCAATCATGCACTGATAGGGTGTGTGGCAGGGCTGCCGTTTATCGCCTCGACCGTTGGGCAAATGTGTCAGGGGCGGCTGCCTGAGCCTGGAAGATTGCCGATTGGGTGTGCTGTGCTGCTTGTCGGTGTGCTCATCATTGCGTGGGGGATTGCTTACGAGCAACTGCTGGGTTTCATACTGGGCGCCATTGTTGCGGGCATTGGTCAGGGCATTACCTTCCGGGCGGGCATGGGCGCGATATCGGCGGCCAGCTCCCCTCAGCACAAAGCGGCAACGGTATCGTCTTTTTTCGTTGTTGCCTATGTGGCGATCTCGCTGCCCGTCGTCGGTATCGGCCTACTGGGGATAGTAGCCGGCCAACAAATCACCGCGCTAACGTTTGATCTCATCGTAGCGCTGCTGTGCTGCGTGGCGTTGGTGCTGCTATTGAAGCCACACCGTCTTGGCCGTGGAGCTACTCGCGACGCTGGCCGATGAGCGGTACCGACGTATCAAACTTATGCCGCTAGCAACGTGCGGAACTTGCGCATATTGTCATCGGCATAAAGCACCTGATCGCAGAAGCGGTCATACGCATCTAAATCTGCCACGGTCACAATCAATACAAAATCACACTCGCCGGTCACTTGGTAACACTGCTTCACCTCCGGTGCGCTCAGCGCTGATTGCAAGAACCGCTGATAAAGCGATTTGTTATCTCGCTCCATCGTCACTTCCACCACCATATGCAGGCATTGGGCGAGTGCGTCAGGGTTAAGTAGCGCTACTTCCCGCTCAATAATCCCTGCGTTGTGTAACCGATTCACTCGTTTTAAACAGGCAGAGGGTGAAAGCCCTATCGTATCTGCTAATGCCTGGTTGGTTAGGCTAGCGTCCCGTTGAAGCTGTTCAAGAATTCGTTGGTCGATGGCATCCATGAAATAAAATGCTCTTTCTGTGGTTATAAAGAATGAATAGTGCTTGTAGATGCTCAATAGAAAAGAAGATTCTGCGTTATCCCTCTTATCATAACGCCTGTTAAAGCGTTAGCAATGGAGGGCTGGATGCATGTAATTACTCACTACCTGATTGATGGTTTAGGTAGCGTTATCAAAGATGCGCTGCGGGTTTACATAACGCTGCTCAAAATTCTTATTCCGGCATTGCTCATCGTTAAAGGGTTGGAGCTACTCGGGTTTGTCGGCTGGCTTGGAGTGGTGCTAGCCCCGTTAATGAATATGCTGGGGTTGCCCGAGCAAATGGGGGTTGTATGGGCGGCAGCGCTTTCTACCAACTTGTACACCGGCATGGCGGTATTTTTTCAGGTAGCGGGTGATACGCACTTGAGTGTTGAGCAAGTAACGGTGCTGGGCGCATTGATGCTGGTAGGGCACTCGTTGCCGGTTGAAGGTGCGGTGGCCAAGCGAGCAGGTGTGCCTTGGTGGGCTACGTTATTGCTGAGGGTAGGCGGGGCTGTGCTGTTTGCCTGGCTATTACACCGATTTTACTCATTTTTTGGGTTACTACAGGCACCGGCGGAGTGGATATGGCAGCCCAGTCTTGAATCAGTATCGACGCCAAGCGGTTGGGCCGTTGCACAGCTTGAAACATTGGCGCTGATTTTTGTGATTATTTTAGCGCTAATTGTGTTGCTGAAACTTTTGCACGTGCTTGGCCTGGAGCGCTGGCTGCATCTTGGGCTGTTACCGCTACTCAGCTTGCTGGGTATTGGCCGTTCTGCCGCTAATGTGACGGTCATTGGCTTCACGTTAGGGTTAAGCTATGGCGCAGGGTTGCTGATCCGTGATGTACAAAACGGCGTGCTTAACAGACGTGATAGCACGCTTGCGCTGTGCTTTTTGGGCCTCTGCCATAGCGTTATAGAGGATACGCTGCTGATCTTAATGCTGGGTGCCGATATCGTCGGTATTTTATGGGCGCGGCTGCTCTTTGCCATTATGGTGACGGCGATTATTGCTCGCTGGCCGAAAAGCGGCTAGGCAGAGTCATGGTGCTTCAAGGTAAAAGCGCTGGTTGTTAGAGAGTGTTTAAGCCGCTTTTTTAATCTCTTAGATAAAGCTCCCCCTTGCCCACCAGCACAGCACTGCCGCCTACCTGAACCAGGCCGTTATACAGGGTGGTTTCAATAACGCTGGCGCGGCCCATTTCAACGCCTTGATAGAGTGTCCAGTGCGTCGTTTCGTTAAGGGTTGCCAAATACCCGGTTAATGCCGCTGCGGCACTGCCGGTTGCGGGGTCTTCGCAAAGGCCATGTTCTCTGGAGAACATGCGGCTCCGAAGCGTAGCTTTTGAGCAGTCAGCCGCTTCTGTTGCGTAAAGATATATTTGCTCCGCACCGCTCGGGGCAACGGTCTCTGCCCATATGGTTGCTGAAATGTGTATGTTTTTTAGGGCTGCGGGGTCGCTCAGCTCGATCAGATGAAACGCCAGCCCGCAGGATGAGATAACCGGCGTGCCGATAACCTGATGGGGTTGCAAGCCGAGCAGTGCCGCCGCCGATTGCTGGTCCAGCGTGCTTGGCGTAATGCTGGCGGGCCTTGCGGTCGTAAACACGGCTTTATCACCTGAGTAGCGAACGGTTAGCTCTCCTACAGGTGGGTGAAGCACCAGCGTTTGCGTACGGCTAATCAAGCCAAGCTCGGCTAGAAGCTGCGCGGTGCCGACGGTCGGGTGGCCGGCAAATGGTAGCTCTTGGGTGGGCGTAAAGATCCGCATCGGGTAGTGGTTTGGCTCAATGGGCGCACTTAAGAACACCGTTTCGGCAAGATTAAGCTCATTGGCGATTGCCTGCATGGTGGCTGTTGTCAGCCCGTCGGTGTTTAAAAATACCGCCAGCTGATTGCCCGCGAAAGGCTGATGAGTAAATACATCGAGTAAGTAATATTCAGCGATTTTCATACTGGTCTCTTCAGGTTGTGTTTCCAAAAGGATTTACGGCCCTCCTTTTGTGCCTGGGCACGGGTGATGCCAATATCTCTTAGCAGCCGGTCATCAAGTATCAGCAACTGGCGGCGGCTGCGGCGACGCTCGCGGTGGGCGCATATTTGAGAGCGTAGCTGAGCCAATGAATCAGCCAATACGCACTACTAACGAGCGCCCTTCACGAGTAACCCGCCGTTGGTGAATGTATATGCCATAAGAGAGGTCGCTCTTCATAAAAACGATGCATACTTATACCTTTGACCGAGGCTTGGTGCGATTTTTATAGATTCCTGCAACGTTCTGATTTTACTGTTCTTTAAGAATATCTTTCTGATCAAAAATTGACCTAAATCGCTGGTGGATTTTCTACTGCCTATTTTTATCTTGCAGAACAGTCATCTACAATTAGACCGTTCCCCACAGGCGTGGGGATGAACCGTGCTGTCTGGCGAGGGCTTGGCAGCCAATGATCCGTTCCCCACAGGCGTGGGGATGAACCGGCTGGCGACGCTTCGGAAACTACATGCTGCCGCCGTTCCCCACAGGCGTGGGGATGAACCGCACTATGTCGCCTGCGGGGTCGCGGATGATTCGCCGTTCCCCACAGGCGTGGGGATGAACCGGTTGGGGGCCTTGCCTTTCACCTTGCCGCAAGCCGTTCCCCACAGGCGCGGGGATGAACCGTTAAATATCATCAAGGCAACGGCGAATTGATGCCGTTCCCCGCAGGCGCGGGGATGAACCGCGATTGCAGCGGCTGAGGCGGCGAATGTTGATCCGTTCCCCGCAGGCGCGGGGATGAACCGTCGATAAAACAACTGATTTTAATGGCGACATACCGTTCCCCGCAGGCGCGGGGATGAACTCAAGTCCTGGACGTCCTAATGGCTCATGGAGATACGTTCCTCACTGGCGTGGGGATGAACCAAACTCAAGATAAGACGGAAATCACTGAAAATGATGGGTTTTGATGCTGATTGAAACGCTGATCGCGGCGTATGCTATACGTGTATATCAAATCTCCAGGAGAGACCATCATGTTGGCAATACGACTGCCCAGCGACATCGAAGCGCGCCTGGAGGCCTTGGCCAAGGCCTCCGGCCGCACCAAGACCTATTACGCCCGTGAAGCTATTCTCAAGCACCTCGATGACCTCGAGGACGTTTACCTAGCCGAGCAGACCCTGGAGCGTCTGCGTCGTGGCGAGGAAACCACGCACTCCCTGGATGACGTGGA
The DNA here is from genome assembly GCF_900163645.1 of Halomonas citrativorans. Taxonomy (GTDB): domain Bacteria; phylum Pseudomonadota; class Gammaproteobacteria; order Pseudomonadales; family Halomonadaceae; genus Vreelandella; species Vreelandella citrativorans. Next base: position 441,205 of record NZ_FUKM01000057.1, read on the forward strand.
GCGTGATCTTGGGCTGGAAAATTGAGCTGACGGGGCCGCCCACAAGCAGTTGAAGAAGTTGGGTCATGTTGAGGCCAAGCGCATCCGTGACTACCTGCGCGAGCGAGTACAGCCGCTTGAGGATTCGCGACAGCTCGCCGAGCAGGGCGTGACCCAGAGCATGTCACGCAAGGGGAATTGTTTAGATAATGCCGCGATGGAGAGCTTCTTTGGAACGCTGAAGTCAGAATATTTTTACCTGAACCGCTTTGACACGATTGAGCAATTATAGGCGGGCATCCGACACTACATCCATTACTATAACCACGAGCGCATCAAGTCCAAACTAAAAGGCCTGAGCCCGGTGCAGTACCGAATTCAGGCCTTATCCGCTTAGTGTTTTACTGTCCAGGTTTTTGGGGTCAGTTCAGATGAATGAGTCTTCTATATTGTCGACGTCCGATGGCACCACCATCCCTAAGAGGCCTATCGCTCAACCTCATCCGCAAGTATCTGAATGATCTCGGATACGAAAGGACTGTCCTGGTCCGCTTGGTGGATTGCGATTTCCATGGCGTCAACAGCAGGCAAGGTCGGAACTTCTTGCATGCCAGAATTGACCACGCGCCTTGGAAGAAGACTAATCCCGAGACCGGCATTGACCGCGCTCAGCAGGCCGGCGAGGCTGGAACTCGTGTAAACAAGATGCCATCCGCGCCTGACGTTATCGAGGGCAGTAATCATTTGGGCGCGATACAATCCATCCGAAGGAAAGGCAACAAGCGGCAGCGGGTCGCAATCGGCCAGCGCATGATTTTTGCTTTGATACCAGGACAGCGGCTCGGGCCAATGCATTACTCCGCGGGCCTCGCCGCGATGCTGTTTGACCAGAACTAGATCCAGCTCCCCTCGATTATAGGCACCGTATAGATTGCGGCTCAGACCACTGGTAACTTCCAGCTTCAAGTTCGGATGCTGCCGGACAAGCGCCGCAAGTACTTGTGTCACCCGGCCCGAAGCGAAATCCTCGGGCAGACCGAGCCGAAGGGTAATATGACGCGCTACTCCAGACACGACGGCGGCAGCTTCCGCGTTCAGTGCCAGGATACGACGTGCATAACCCAGCAGTCGCTCGCCCGCCTCGGTGGGTGTGATGCTATTGCGTCCGCGATCAATCAAAAGCCCGCCTGCCACCTCTTCCAGCCTCATTATCTTCTGGCTGACCGTTGATTGAGTCGAGTTCAATTGCCGTGCTGCGGCTGTAAAGCTGCGCGTGTCGACCACCGCCACGAAACTGCGCAACAGGTCGGAGTTGAACGGCTTATTCGATTTGTCACTGGTTTTCATTCAGATATTTAATTTCCAAATGACTTTTTTGTCCACTATATTTTTGTCTATGATTTTTATCAGCAAGAAGGGACTTTTATGCGCAGCCGCTTACAGGCCACTTTCGCCTTCACTCTCCTCGTAGGATGTATAACCATGATTGATTCCGTTGCTTTTGGCGGAGTCCCTGTCGCTCAGGCTAATCCTTTGCTGATCTCCGCTGCTGAAAACGATGATATCGCTGGTGTTCGAGAAATGATCGCCAGCGATATACCGCTCGACGCGCGGGATAGTCGTGGGCGGACAGCATTACTCGCTGCAACCCATGCGAACCGAGTTGAGACCGCTCGTCTACTTATTAGCGCCGGGGCTGATGTGAACGCTAAAGACGACATCGAAGATAGCCCCTACCTCTATGCGGGCGCGCGCGGACATCTGGAAATACTGCAGATGACGCTATCCCATGGCGCTGATTTGGCGAGTGTCAACCGCTATGGAGGTACGGCGCTGATTCCTGCGGCGGAACGGGGGCATGTGGAGACTGTTCGAACCCTAATAGAGGCCGGCACGGATATTGATCATGTCAACAACCTCGGCTGGACGGCGTTGCTGGAGGCTATCATCCTCGGCGATGGCGGACCGCGATACGGAGAGATTGTGGGGCTGCTGGTCGACGCCAACGCGGACGTGAACCTGGCTGATAGGGAAGGGATCACGCCGCTGAAACATGCGCGACAACGCGGATATGCTGACATCGCTGGTTTGCTAGAACAGGCGGGTGCGAAATGAATGACAAGGCGTATCTGGACGAGGCGATCAATCTTGCCCACAAGAATGTTGCCAATGGAGGGCGTCCATTCGGTGCCGTGCTGGTCACGGATGGCAAAGTGATCAGCCGAGCTGTCGCAGCCACTTGGCATTTTATCGATTGGATCGTTGATTTACCTCTTCGAGGAAAATGGCACTGTCCTGATTCTATCGGAGGCACGAGCAGTTCCTCCTGAGCAGAGCTTAGTCGTATGACTCCAAAACCAGAATTGGAAACACACTGATATGAATGAATGCATTTACGCCAACGCTTTGACCCCTGATGGCAACAAAAGTGATCTCGCCACGCGCGATGGGTGCTTCGTTCCTATCGATACTGTCTCAACCGACGCCAAAAAAATCGATCTTGATGGACTGACTGTCCTTCCCGTTTTTGTGGAGGGCCATATTCATCTAGATAAGAGCTTTGTTGGCGACGGTTGGTTTCCTCATCGTCCGGTTGGCTCCCTTCGTGAGCGGCTTGACGTTGAAAAGCGCCTTCTATCCAGCGCATTGCCGGTTGTTGAACGCGCTGAGGCACTGCTCGCGCAGGCTCACTCTTTTGGCACGGTAGCAATGCGCAGTCACGTTGATATCGACCCAGTGCTCGGACTCGATAATCTGAATGCCGTCGTTGCTGCCTGCGAGATGTGGAAGGGCCGGGTCGACGTAGAACTCGTTGCTTTTCCGCAGGCTGGCATTGTGTCTAGTCCCGGTACAGCGGATCTGCTCGATGCCGCCATGCGTGAAGGCGCGACAGTGGTAGGCGGGCTTGATCCTACCGAGTTTGACGGTGATGCAGATGCGCATCTTGATGTGGTGTTTGGCACGGCCGAGCGCCACGGTGCGAAAATCGACATCCACTTGCATGAGCACGGCGCAGGCGGTATCAAGCAGATTGAGCGTATTGCCGCACGAGCGGCAGCAGCCGGTATGTCGGGCCTCGTTACCATTAGCCATGCTTACGCACTTGGCGATGTGAGCCGTGATGAGGCACGTCGTGTGTCGGCGATCCTCGCCGAAGCGGGCGTGTCTATACTAACCAATGCGCCGGGAGATCATCCCTTCCCACCGATTGATGTACTACGCGCGGAAGGCGTTCATGTATTCGCGGGCAATGATAATATTCGCGATGCGTGGTGGCCTTACGGCAATGGTGATTTGCTTGAACGCGCGATGCTGATCGGCTACCGCTCCGGTCTTTATACCGACGAACAACTGGGTGTCGCTCTTGACATGATCTCGGTGGACTCCGCAAGGGCGATTGGTCGTGCGCTACCGGGATTCGCGATCGGTGACGAGGCGAGTTTCGTGATTGTGGACGCACTCAATGCTGCAGCCGCTGTAGCATCACCGCCCTCGGAGCGACTGCTGGTCCAACACGGCAAAATTGTTCAACCAACTCGCCCGTCGATTCGCTCGCGATTGCTTTGAAATGGCACACGAGTTTGCCCGTGCGAAAACTCAAGATAAGGACAATAATGTTGAATTTATCTTTTATCCACTCCCCGCAGGCGCGGGGATGAACCTCTTGGCTAGTGACTTACGTCAGATCCATAAAGGGGTTGTAGGCGACTTCCCAGTAGTGGCCTTCCTGGTCGCGAAAATAACCGGAATAACCGCCCCAGAATACCTCTTCTGCTGGTTTGATTAGCTCGGCGCCTGCGACAACTGCTTGTTGAAGCACTTGATCAACGGCCTCTTGGCTGGCGACGTTGTGGGCCAGCGTGATACCGCTGAAACCACCTTTTGAGTCATCGGCAATGCCAATGTCGTTAGCCAATGATGCTCTGGGAAACAGCGATAGCCAAGCGCCTTCCATTTTGAAAAAGGCCACCTCATCGCTGTCTGTCTCATGTTCTGGCAACTCCAGGCCGTCCCGATAGAACTGGATGGCGCGCTTCAGGTCATGCACGCCGAGGGTAATCAGGCTGATCTTGGGTTTCATAGCGGTGCCCTTTAGACGTTGTTTTAAATAGGCCGCTGTCACAGGGTCAGATTGTCCTTACGTACCTCTAACTGCTCCAGACGCTGTTTCAATAGCCCTGGAAAGCGTGCATACCAGGTCTGATTGAGCGGGGAGGGGTGCGGCAGCGGGTAGAGTGTAAAGGTTTGCGCTGCGCCCTTGTCATCTTCTAGTGTCACCTCGATGCTACTTTCAAAGCGGTCCTCTTGCTTCCAGAAGGCTTCCAGCCTGTCGCGTTCCTCTTTTGAACGGCCAATACCGAACCACAGGAAAGCTTCACGCCCCAGCGTAATCAGCGTTCGTCCTTCCCAGCGCGATATCAGCACTTCGTTCATTAAACCGTGAAAGTGACGTTTAACCTTCATCGACCACGCCTTGTTGCCTACGGGCTTGTAGGGCACGGTATTGATCCAGAAAAAGTGCTCGCCCACGGCTTTTGATGCTGTAAAGTCCGGCATCGTCTCGCCGTAAAGCTGCTCATAAAGCGCTTTTCTGACCAACTGGCCACCAGCACCGATAAACGGCTCGCCGTGACGCACCTCGTCGCGGCCTGGGTCGCGGCCAAAAAAGCCGATGCGCAGGTTCGGCTTGCCAAGGCCGATGATCGGCGCCAATGGATCGCGTTCAAAACGTTCGTAGACCTCGACATCAATCCCTTCGATGTCTGCCGCCAAGGCTCTGAATTTCTTCTCCTGAGTTGGCGTTAGTGACATCGTTCTACCTCTTTGTTAACCAATGTCGGGTTCAGACGAACCACTCTTGGGCTGTCCGCCATAAGCACATGCCAAAAAAGTAGACCGAGGCGACGCCCCATCCCCATAGTGCCCAAACAGCATGCTCAGTGCTTGGGAGGATAAGAAGCGTTGCACAGAGGCACCACAACAACGTAACGGCGATATTAAGCGGCATAAATTTGCGCACCCGGAAGGGGTGCAGGAACTTCATGCGAGTGACGGTGAGAATGGCCAGGACGATGATGGCGGCAAAGGTAAGCCAAGGCGGGAAGTCGAGAATATAGAAATAGGCTGCAGCGATATTCCAGGCGGCCGGAAAGCCAACAAAATAGTTATCCTGGCTTTTCATATTGGTGTTGCAGAAACAGAACATCGACGAAAGCAGGATAATAAACACCGCCAGCAGTGAAAAACCGGTCGGCAAATCGATAAAGTAGTAGATAAACAGGGCGGGAATAAACGCCCAAGTGAGATAATCAATGACCATATCCAGCGTTGAGCCATCGAAGTGCGGCAGGATGGTCTTCACTTCATACTTACGCGCCAACGTGCCGTCGAAGCCATCTACCATCATCGCCGCCCCCAGCCAGAGCAGACAAGCCACCGGGTTATCGTCGATCAGGGCCAATAGCGCCATGACGCCCAGCAGTACGCCGCTAGCAGTAAGTGCATGTACGCTCCATGCTTTGCATCGCGATGCGTGGGAATCTGCTTGCGAAGAGAGCGGTTGAACCACATTAAACCCCGTTGAGAACGTCATGTTCTGCTGCTGTTTGGTGTATAGATAAGCGTGTCAGTCAATACACTACTACAAGAAGGCACACCGAGAATACGCAGGCCGTTGAACTGCTCTAAGCATGGCCGTTTCTGGCGCCGTCCGCCAGGCGATTGTCGGAGTCCTAACGTATGTAGAAGCCTTAAACGGGCCGCTGGAACTGAAAGCGCGCCTGCTCTGCGCGCTCACGTGTTACGCAGGTCAGCGAGTGATCATTGATTAGCCCCATCGCCTGCATCAACGCAAAGGCCGTTGTGGGGCCAATAAACGTCCAGCCGCGCTTCTTTAATGCTTTGGAGAGAGCGATGGATTCAGGCGACACGGTCTGGGTTTGCGGCGCTTTTAACGCATCATGCGTAGGCTCGAAGCGCCAGAAAAACGCTGCCAGCGAACCTTCCTGTACAACTAATTCCTGTGCCCGTTGCGCGTTGTTGACCGCCGCCTCAATTTTGCCGCGATGGCGAATAATGCCCGCGTCTTGCAGTAAGCGCTGCACATCACGCTCATCAAAACACGCGACCTGATGAAAATCGAAGTGGTGAAAGGCCGCGCGAAAGTTCTCGCGCTTGTTGAGAATCGTCCGCCAGCTTAAGCCCGACTGAAAGCTTTCCAGGCAGAGCTTTTCAAACAGGCGCTGATCGTTATCAACGGGAAAGCCCCACTCATTATCGTGGTAGGGCAGAAACTCCGGTGCACCGCCGCACCAGTAGCAGCGCGATTGGCCATCGGGGGCGATAAATTCGTTCGCCATAGTGATTCCCCTGTTTTAGTTATAAAAATGTCAGGATTTATAACGATGTTAGATTTAGCCATGCGTGGCTGAGCCAGCGGCCCGCACGTAGTAGCTCATCCTCCGTCGCACCCGCATAGCCCAGCACAAGGCCTGCGCGCTGGGGCTGCCCCAGATAGTACCGAGATAGCGGGGAGAGCGTAATGTGTGCCTGTTGGGCCAGTTCAACCAAGCGCGCTTCCTGATTTAAAGTATCCAACTCGGCGACCAGATGCATCCCTGCATGGCCGGAGGAGAGCTTTAAACCAGCTTCGGTAGCAGGAGCCAGCGCACGGCGCAGGCAGGCTTGACGCTGACGATAGCCAATGCGCATTCGGGCGATATGGCGTGAAAAGTCACCTTTGGCAATGAACTCAGCAAGCGCCGACTGAATGGGATAGTTGCCTTCGCGGTGCAGGCGGGCGTGAGCCAACCGGAACGTATCGGTCAACGCCTCGGGCAGCACGATATAACCCAGCCTAAGGCCCGGGTAGAGCACCTTGCTGAACGTGCCGATATAGATGACGGATGCCTGTTCCGATAAACCTTGAAGCGACGGCGTGGGCGGTGTGTCGTAGCGAAACTCGCTGTCGTAGTCATCCTCAATGACCCAGGCGCCGTGCCTGGCTGCGTATTCCAGTAAGGCCAAACGTCGTGGAACCGGCATGGTAACGCCACTCGGGTATTGATGGGAGGGCGTCACGTAGATCAAGCGCGGCGAAGGCGTATTAGCCGGACAACACACCGGGTTCAGCCCGTCCTCATCGACCGGCACAGGGATAATGTTCAGTCCCGCTGCCAAAAAGCAGGTTTGTGCGCCGCCGTAGCCGGGCTCTTCCATCCACACTGAGTCGCCGCTATCGGTCAGCAACTGGGCCACCAGTTCGAACGCCTGCTGCGCGCCTTGCGTGATCACAATCTGCTCAGGGCGACAACGCACTGCGCGGGAAAGCGTCAGGTAATCACCCAATGCCTCTTTAAGCGCGGGCAAGCCGCCATGCGTTTGATAGGAAAGCCATGCCGTATCGGCCTGGCGATAGTGGCGCCTTAACAGGCGCTGCCACTGAGCATGGGGGAACAGATCCAGCCCCGGCACGCCCGGCGCAAACGCTTGATAGTGTTGGCTTAGCGTACCGCAGCGGCCAATCAGCGCCTGCCCGCGTGTTGAGTAGCTAAACGCCGCTTCCAAAAGTGGCTTGGGTGGAGCCGGTAGATTAGGCAGGTTGGCCACGTACATCCCTGCGCCTCGCCGAGAGATGATCAACCCCTCGGCTAACAGCCGATCCATCGCCGCCAGCACGGTATTACGGCTGATACCCAAGCCGTGAGCCAGGTGCCGTGAAGAGGGCAAATGACTCCCGGCGGCCAGTTCGCCGTGTTGAATCCAGCGGCGCAACGCGCTGTAAAGCTGATGTACCAGCGTAGTTGTTCCTTGGGTACCCATCTGTAGCGCCAAGGCATCAATAAGCCATTCACTCGACGGCGTTCGCTGCTTCACTGGTTCCCTCGCTATTTAATAAACTGGTTCTTCACCAAGAGCCACTATAACGAGAGACTTGCCTATTCCCACCTCTTTTTAAGGAGCGCCACTGTGAATAACGTTCGGGCTGCCGTACTTGATGACTTGGACGCGCTTAGCGTACTGCTGGATGACTATCGCCAGTTTTATCAGCAACAAAGCGACCTAAAGGGCGCTCGCTACTTTTTAAGCCAACGCTTTGGGTTGGGCGACTCGTTCATTCTAGTGAGTGAAGAGGCGCAGGGAAAAATCAGCGGGTTTGTGCAGCTTTTTCCCGGTTTATCTACGGTAGGCATGAGTGCACGGTGGACGTTGAACGATCTTTACGTGCTGCCTGAGTATCGCAGCCAAGGCGTAGGCCGGGCGCTAATGAGCGCTGCCGCCGATTTGGCCCAAGACCACGGTGTTACAAGGCTGGTATTGATGACGCAGGTGGAGAACAAGCGCGCGCAGCGTCTGTATGAAGCACTTGGCTGGCAGCGCAATACGGCGTTTTATAGCTATCTGCTGGATGTGAACCAGCGTGAGTAGAGTAGGAGAATCAAGCAGAGAATCATGTTCGCTGATGGGGCTCCTGGCCCGGCATTCGCCGGGCCAGGATAACGATCACGCGTCGCTAAGTTTGCGTGCGCGGTGCAGGTTTTCCATGGTGTTCAGACACGCACTGGCGGCTTCCTTACCTTTGGCCAGGAAGTGCTGGAAGTAGAAGTCGTGATGAGTGCTGTGCTCGTGGAAATGGTGCGGCGTGAGCACCACCGAAATCACCGGCACTTGGGTATCAAGCTGAACGCGCATCATGCCGTCGATCACCGCATGGGCGACGAAGTCGTGGCGATAGATGCCGCCATCTACCACAAAGCCAGCACCGACAATCGCGCCATAGCGGCCGCTTTCGGCCAGTACCTTGGCTTGCAGCGGAATTTCATAGGCGCCTGAAACGGTAAATGTATCCACCTGGTCTGCAGATAAACCGTTGCGCTCCACTTCCTCAATAAATGCCTGGTAGGCCTGGCCGACGATATCGTTGTGCCAATGGCCCTGGATAAACGCAATGCGCTGGGACGTGGTATGTGAGGAGAGTGTTAAAGGAAAGGTCTGATTCATGGTCATTCTCTTGGATAAGTGTTACCAGAATCAGGGCATTCGGCATCCGCCAATAGGCATAACGTACGCCTCCAAGGGGCTTTCACCGTGGAATAACGCCGTTGAGTGGATACCGTTCTCTTTCATCCGGACTATCACCGTCGGCTTCGGTTTCTCACCGAATCTGCTGACCTCTCACGGGCAGACCAGTGAGAGCGCTCGCGGGCTTAGGCCGCTTTCGTTAGGAAAGGTACCATCACCGCCGGTGGGGACTTTCACCCCGCCCTGAGAACATTGCTGCATAGCAGCCTACCTATCTTACGCCGATTGTGAATGCGCAGCTAGAGGCCAAGTAAAACCTTATCGAGAGCGCTGCTTAATCGACCCAGTCAGCATTTAACAGTTCGGCGAGCCGTTTGGGACAAAGGCGCACGGCACTATTGGAGGAGCCTGCGGCGGGCAGTACTTCGTTATACGCCAAAAGCGACTCATCACAATAAACGGGCACGTTGGTCGCCAAACCAACGGACATACGCCGCCTATCGGGTGACTGGTGAACTCCATTTTATACATTAGGCGTTGACACCAAATGAAAAACCCCCGGTCGATAGCGACACGGGGGCTTGGTCAAGCATCGTGGTAGACGCTTACAGTGCTTCAACTACCTCATCAATTTGCAGTTTCAGACTCTGCAGGCCACCGCCTGATAAGTACCAAAGGGCCGGGGTAAGTACGACCAGGCGTGTATCCGGCGTGCCCGCGTCTGCTAGCGCTCGCTCTAGCGCATTGGTATCAGCGGCGTCGTTACCAATGGCGGCGCTGCGGTCAACCACCAGCAATACGTCGGGTTGGATCTCACCAATGGCGTCCATCGTCAGCGGCGTAAAGGTGCGGCTACCGCGCGTTATGCTGGTAACGCTATCCGGCATTTCTAACGTTTTGATACCCAGTACGTCGTGTACGACCGGATGGGTGTTCAACCCCAGGTTGCCGTCGTTGGAGGTAACTACCAGTACGCGCAACGCTTCATCCAGCGCTTGGCGGTGGCTTTCAATATCGGCATGCAGCTCTTTTAGTGCCTCTTCAGCACGCTCTTCAACACCGACATGACTGGCTAGCTGTCGCACGTTGTCGTCAAAGACTACCAGGTAATCATCGCCTTGTAGGCTGGTATTGAGCACCGGGGCGATCTCTTCGAACTCAGATTCCCACTCACCTTGACGGCCGGTGTAAAGGATAAGGCTGGGCTCGCTTTCGGCGATGGCTTCAAGGTCAGGAGAGCGTAACCCGCCAAGGTCGGTATAAGCGTCATCGTTATAGGTTGACAGGTAGTCGGGCAGAATCTGTTTGGGAATACCCACGATTTGGTCACTAACACCCAGCGCATCCAGTGTGTCCAGGCTGCCTAAATCAAAGGTGGCAATACGTTCCTGGGCATGAGCAACGGAGCTAACCGCTGTGACAAGCAGTGTCGTGACGAGAATCGTGGGCTTCATGGGTATTCCTTTTATGAGAAAAAGTTTTATATGAGATTTCTTCTCATATTGGCAAAAAAATGATGCGCTGTCGTTACCCCGTTATGGAACAGGACGTTGCATTTTTTCGTTTTGAGGGGGACTTTCGAGGTTTGGAATTGTCAGGAGAGAAAGGGTAGCGCGTGTGTGGGTGCCATAAAGAACTACCCCGCCTTCTGGGCGGGGTAGTTAAGGTGCTTGGCAGGACGACTATCTGCCGGAAGCGTTACGAATCTTCTTATCGGTTTGATATTGGCTCAAAGCATAGACAGACCAGATCGCTGCGGGTATCCAGCCAATGATAGTAATCTGGAGTATCAGGCAGATAAGCCCGGCAAACGGACGGCCGATCGTAAAGAACTGAAGCCACGGCAGTAGTAGGGCGAGTAACAGACGCATGTCATTCTCTCCTTGATCCAAACAGCGAAAGGTTAGGTAACCGATGGCGTATTATTGCAGATTGGCTGACGCTACGCATATTCATTACATCACCGTTGCCAGCATTAACCTGCCGCTGATTGATTGAAGCAGTTTTCGTACAAAGCCTGGAAATGCCGTTTTCCCTTGGCACACAGCGGTAATAAAGCCAGGTAATCGTGAGAATAGTTGTGTGAAATTGAGCGTAATATTTTTATCTGCTGACTCCATGCACCAGTGAAAAGCGGTTTATGTTTGTAATACGATAAATCGCGCTACTAAGGCATTCTAAATTGATGGAATGAATAAATTGTTTACCGTTATTCTATCTAACTGTTGGCAGGATAAAGAGTAATGCTGACGACGTTTACGTAGTACATCGTCACATCAATTTATGCGTTCTCTTTTATTTTCTGGCCAAGGACGATGCGCTATGCCTGTTGTAGATATATTGATGAGAAAGGATCAGAACAAAGAGAGCGAAAAGCATGCCGATAACGCCTTTCGCCACCAACGTCGCAATGTCTACGCGTTATACGTTATTGCTTTACTGCTGCTGTTCAGCCTGTTCGGCTGGTTTTTAAAGGAGCAGCGTGAACAGGAGATAGCCTCTGCTGAGGCGCAGAGCGATGCGCGTGCCAGCCTGATTGGGGAGTGGGTAGAAAGCATCTTCTCTCAAACGTACCACGTGCTGGTCAGTGTCGCTGACCTTCAGAACATGCCTGATGTGGTCAGCGCCACGCAAATGTCTCGGATGTTAAGCGATCGTCATCGCTATGCCCCCTTGGTTCAACGAGTGGTTCTGTTGGATAGCCAAGGAATCATGATTGCCAGTAGTGGAGATAACCACTATCAGGGAGCGGATTTTAGTGACCAGGATTTTTATAAAGTCTTGAGCGACCCTGACTATCCCATGGAGGACATCGTTACGCCGCTTTACTGGTCCAGTGAGGAACAAACCTACTCTCTGATACACGCGTTACGTCTGACAGATTCATCAGGTGCCTTTGCGGGCATGGCATCAGCACGTGTGGCATCACAAGCATTTGCCGACATGGTTAACCAAATGCAGATTCGCCAGGGTGAAAGCATCGCCCTGGTAGACGCCACGCTTAAATTAATCGCCCGCAATCCTGGTGACGAGCGCACGCAAACCGGGGGACAAGTGGAGGGAGTGACCGTACAACGCGTTCTGGACAGCGGCCAGACCCCGTGGTCGGACGTGATGTGGTCTTCTCTGGATCAACGTGAGCGAATTTTTTGGGTACAGCGCATCGAAAACTATCCGATATGGGTGGCTGTCGGTATGGATTTGGATGAGGTGTTAGCGGGGTGGCGTCAGCGCGCCGGGATTACCATCGGTATCTTTATCGCTATTGTTTTGTTGGGCGCATGGGGAGTTCGTCATTACCTTAAGCGGATAAGGTTAGCCCAGTTATTACAACATCGCCTTAAAGAGCTTGATCAGGCGCGTACCCAGGCCCAGACAGGAGAAGCCCAGCTCAGAACGCTTATTAACTCTATCCAGGATTTGATCATCGTTTTCGACCAAAACAATCAAATGACCTATATGCATGCCCTGGATGAAGGAATGTTGCTGAAAGGCAAAGATAGTCTGTTAGGTAAACATTATAACGAGGTAATGCCCCCTGGTTTATCCAAGCGCTTTGATACTGTCTTTGAGCAGGTAAGGCAGCATCGCCAAGCAGTTACGCTTGAATATCAGTTGAGGGTGCCCAGGGGAGAACACTTTTTTCAGACCGTAGCAAGCCCCCTGGTGCATCCTGATGGCCGCTTTTCCGGCACGTTACTGGTCGCGCGCGATATTACCGAAGCCAAACAGAGTGAAGCGGAGCTTAATATCGCGGCCGCCGCTTTTCAGGCACACCTGGGCATCATCATCGCGGATGCCGAAGGGAAAATACTGAAAGCCAATCCCATGTTTACTCAGATTACCGGCTATAGCGAAGCCGAAGTGATTGGCCGTGACGCAAAGATGTTTAATTCGAACCGCCACGATCCTGGTTTCTATCGCCGTTTATGGCGCAGCGTCAAACAGCAGGGCCGCTGGGAAGGCGAAGTTTGGAACCAGCGCAAGAACGGCGATATCTTTCCCGAGTGGGTCGTTATTAGCTCAATCCGTAATGCTGACCAGCAGCTAACCCATTACGTGGCCACCGTTGTCGATATTAGCGAACGCAAAGCCGCTGAACAGGAAATCCACCAACTGGCGTTTTATGATTCGGTGACGGGGCTGGCGAATCGCCGTCTCTTTATGGACCGCTTGGGCGCAGCGCTTAAAGAGGCGCGCCGACATCGCTCTTATGGTGCGCTTCTGCTGATCGATATCGATCATTTCAAACAGGTTAACGATGTGTTTGGGCACCCTATTGGTGACCGCTTGCTTCAGGGCGTTGCGCGTCTGCTTCATCAACAGCTGCGGGAAAGCGATACCTTGGCACGTTTAGGCGGTGATGAGTTCGCTATACTCATTCAGTCGTTGGATACCGATGCGACTAAAGCGGCTCAGTTGGCTGAACTCATCGCCCATAAGTTGATGGTTGCCATACGCCGTACCAGTTCACTCATTGAGCACTCGGTCAGCGTGACGGCCAGCATCGGTATCACCCTCCTGAACTATTCGACCGACGAGCAAAATGAGTATCTTCAGCAGGCGGATATGGCGCTATTTCAAGCCAAGGCGAGAGGCCGTGACACGCTGTGCTTTTTTGACCCCGATATGCAGGCAACGCTGTTAGCCTCAACGCATCTGGAACGTGATTTGCGGCAGGCACAGGCGCTTGACCAGTGGCAGCTTTATTACCAGCCCCAGGTGGAAGTAAATGGAAAGACGACCGGGGTCGAGGCGCTTTTGCGCTGGCAGCATCCCGAGCGGGGTCTTGTATCTCCCGGGGACTTTATACCGCTGTTAGAGAGTACCGGCCTGATTATTGAAGTAGGTGCATGGGTGCTGGAGAAAGCCTGCTACCAGTTGGCGAGCTGGGCACAGCATGACCGGTTCTGCCACTTGACGATGTCGGTAAATATTAGCCCCCTGCAGTTTCACGATGCTGAGTTTATACCGCGTATCACGGCTATCTTTGAACGTACCCAAGCACCGCTTGACCGCTTAAAGCTTGAAGTGACAGAGTCGCTGTTTGTGGATGCTCACGACAGCGCACGCGATAAAATGTTGTTCCTAAAAGCGCTGGGTGTTCGCCTCTCACTGGATGATTTTGGTACCGGTTATTCATCCCTTGCCTACCTGGCCCAGCTACCCTTGGACCAGCTGAAAATAGACCAGAGTTTTGTGCGCCAGGTGCTGACCAGTAGCGCGAATGCGGCGATTGTCGAGAGTACCATTGCGCTGGCAAAAAGCCTGAACCTGGAGGTGATTGCCGAGGGAGTCGAAACGCAGGCGCAGCAGGCGTGGTTATTCGCCCATGGCTGCCACGCCTATCAAGGTTATCTGTTTGGGCGTCCGGTCACCATCGGCGCGTTGGAAGCGGAGCTTGATGTTTCTTGAGGTCAGCCGTTTTGATGAAATGGCGCGGGGGAGAGCATTGACGCAAGTGCCGTTATATCCGGCACCGTACTCGCCAGCGCTTCAGGGATAATGATTTCCAGCCGTGAGTCCTGTCGCCAGGCGCTACTTTCTACGTTTAGCGCACCATCAGCGCGGTTAAGCTGCTGCCAGCCGCTGGTAGTATGAAACACGCCTTTAATACGGGCATCACGGGGTAATTCACCTAAACATTGCGCCAGGCTGTCCAGGTCAAAGTGCTCGTCAGGGTGCCAGCGTAATCCTAGGCTCACGTAGCCCAGTGCCACACCGGTTTCCTGCTGTGGTGCGCCTTTGGCTGGCGGAAAGTCAAAAAATCCGCCCTCCAAACCAGGGGGCGCGGTTAATGTGCGGTGTGCTTCCGGAACGGCCAGGTCGTGGGCAGGGCTTTGGCCACTGTGCGTTAATCGTTCAAGTGCCAGTTCGCCATTGGTAACCGGCTCGACCCATTTACGCGGCGGCCATAAGGCATTGGCAAATTGCTGCGCTGCCTGCTGCTGTTGATCGGTGGCCTGGTCCCATAAGGTGATGGCTACCGCATCGGCGATCGCCAACTGATCCTGAAACGTTTCATGATTGAGCGCACGCGGATCATCCAGACGGCGTGGGTCCAGCGTGGCAATAATATCGCGTACATCAACGACATCGTGAAAGGCCTCGCCGCGCAGCAGGTCCAGTAAACCGGCGGGGTGGCCAAGTCCAGAGGGTTCAATAATCACGCGGTCTGGCTTACTGCGTGCCAGCAGGTTAATAAGCGCTGCCTGCATCACAAAGGCGAGCTGGCAGCACAAACAGCCGCCAGGCAAGCCTTTAATAACGATATCGTCACGTTGCTCAAACATCGCCTGGTCGATACCAATTTGACCGAACTCATTCACTAAAATGGCCCACGTTTCATGCGCAGGCTTTTGTTCAATCAGACGGTGAATGAGGGTGGTTTTACCACTTCCCAAAAAGCCGGTGATGATATGAACCGGCACTTTTGCCAACGCTGCCACGAGTTAACCCCCTGTCATATTCATAAAGCGAACAACCTGAATGTCGCCGTCGGTCGTGAAATGGTGCCGCTCTGGTTTGAGCGGTAGTGCATTCACAATCGCCTCTTTAAGGCGCGGCATATCACCGGGATAGCGGCGCAGCACGGCGCGCAAGTCGACCGAATGTTCGTTACCCAAACAGAGCAATAAACGGCCTTCTACCGTGACCCGCACGCGATTACAGGTGTCGCAGAAGTTGTGGCTGTGCGGCGATATAAAGCCAACCCGGCTTTCACTGTCGGCCA
This sequence comes from Halomonas citrativorans, assembly GCF_900163645.1. Lineage (GTDB taxonomy): Bacteria > Pseudomonadota > Gammaproteobacteria > Pseudomonadales > Halomonadaceae > Vreelandella > Vreelandella citrativorans. Next base: position 456,938 of record NZ_FUKM01000057.1, read on the forward strand.
TTCTAAAGTAGCGCGACGGGCCTGGCGTGGTTTCGGTGGTCGGGGTTAGCGTATAGCGCTTTTCAATCAGGGCCTGTACATCATCACTTGAGTAGAAGGTTTCTGCGCGTGAGTGATCGGACACATCGCCCAGAGGCATCTCTTCAATAAAGCTGATATCCAGCCCTTCGTCACGCGCAAAGTCGACAAGGTCCAGCACCTCATCATCATTACGACCTTTTAAAATGACCGCATTTAACTTGATGCGGGTAAATCCGGCCTCTTTTGCAGCATGGATGCCGTCAATAACGCGTGTTAAATCGCCGGTGCGGGTGAGCTTTTTAAAGCGCTCCGGGTCCAGTGAATCCAGGCTGATATTGAGACGGCGCAGGCCACCTGCATAAAGCCTTTGGGCATGTTTACGCAGGCTGGCGCCATTGGTGGTCATGGTGAAATCGCTAAGCCCGGGCAACTGGCCAATGTCATCTACCAGCTGTTCTATGTCCCGGCGCACCAGGGGCTCACCACCGGTCAGGCGAATTTTTTCAACACCCAGTTCGGTAAAGGCCTGGGCGACCATGCTGATCTCTTCAAGGGTCAGCACTTGGGCACGCGGAAGAAACGTCATTTCCTCGCTCATGCAGTACACACAGCGGAAGTCACAGCGGTCGGTCACCGAGATGCGGACATAGCTAACTCGGCGACCAAAGTCATCTATTAGTTGCTTAGTCATGGCCATCTCACAAGTGGTTGAATGCAGACTACCTCGCCAGCTTGTGCACCGTCCTGGTCTTCGGGTAGCTCGATCAGACAGTTAGCCGCGACCATCGAACTTAACATGCCAGACCCTTGAGCACCGGTCGTACGTACGTGGAGCACACCTTGCGTATCGCTATGGTAAATGCCGCGCAAAAAGTCGGTACGCTGATAGCGGCTGTTAAGCACTTCATCCGCGACAGCGTAAAGCCTGGGTGGCGGAGTCATGGCGAATGCCTGCAAGTGATGGAGCAACGGCACGACAAACTGTGAAAAGGTTACCATGACAGCGACAGGGTTGCCGGGCAAGCCCACAAAGGGCGTACGCGACTCTCCCAGCCAGCCGCAGGCCAGTGGCCGCCCTGGGCGTAACGCAACGCGCCAAAACGTTAGTTGGCCCAGTTGTTCAAGGGCAGGCCGTGTAAAGTCAGCTTGCCCCGCCGATACACCGCCGCTGGTGAGCACCAGGTCGCTCACTTGGGCAGCGTGGGATAACGCCTTACGTATCGCCTGCTGATCATCGGGAAGAATACCCAGATCAATCACCTCAGCGCCGTGTTCGGTTAATAAACCCATCAAGGTAAACCGGTTGGCATCATAAATGCGGGCATTCTCCAGCGGCTCGCCAGGCGCTGTCACTTCATCGCCGGTGGAAAACAGTGCAACCGTCGGTGGCCGGGCCACGCAAACCTGTGCCACGCCGAGCGATGCAAGTAGCCCCATACTAGCGGCATCCAAACGCGTTCCTTTTGAAAGCGCCAGGTTGCCCTTGAGAATATCTTCCCCGGCCAGGCGTACGTTCTGGCCACGCTTAACGCGCTCAGGGTTTGCGATGTGGAGGTGCTCGCCGTGCGTTGTTAACTGCTCCTGCATAATGACCGTATCGGTGCCCTCCGGTAGCGGGGCACCCGTGGTAATCCGCACGCAAGCGTCTGGCGGCACGGCGCCATGAAAACCATGCCCTGCCAATGCATGACCGATAAGCGGCCATTGGGATGACTGTGTGTCTGGCCAGGCGAGAGCAATTCCGTCCATCGCGGCGTTGGTGCTGGGCGGTACGTTGATCGGCGCCATAATATCGTGCGCCAGGCGGCGGCCATGGGCGCGATGCAGATCGATTACTTCATGGGCCAGCGGTCTTTCAATAAGCGTTGTCAGCGCCTGGCGGGCTTCTTCCACGCTCAGCATCTGGTCGCCAAGCTCAAAGCAGGAGAGCGTCATGGTACTTCCCTGGCGGATAGGCATTGCGCTTCCAAGCGGCTTTTCTCTTCGGCGGTATTGAGATTGGTGAAGGCGTCGGGACAGTCGGACATATCCACACGGCGCATATTATGACGTGCGTACCAGCGCTGAATTTTACGCTCGCCGCTTTTCAAGGCCGCCTGAAGATCATCCGCCAGTGCGGTGCGTATCAAGGCCACCGTAGGATGCAGATGCTGACCATCAAACGCCACGGCGATATCGGCGCTTTGTATGCCTGCCAGCATTTGTGCGACCAGGTTATCCGGGAGATGCGGCGTATCGCAAGGAGCTATCAATAGCCACGGCGTGTTTGATGCGCGCAGCCCACTATAAATGCCCATTAAAGGACCTTGGAAGCCTGATTCCACATCACTGATCACACGCCCAAACAGGCGGTAGGCGTCAAGGTTACGGTTAGCGCTAATCAGCAGTTCAGCAATCTGCCCTTCAAGCTTGGCCGCTGTGTGGGCAAACAGAGGTAGCCCAGCAAAGGGCTCCAGCCCCTTATCGCGCCCGCCCATGCGGCGGCCTTCACCACCAGCGAGCACCATGCCGGTTAATGCTTGGGTCGTGATCATAGGCATGTCTCCTGTAGCAACGGGCGAGCAGTAACAAGCCTGGCCGACCAGCCTTGCCATTTTCAAGTGTAGATCCCTTATCACTATGATGGCGGCCAGGGGCCATGCTTGTCTATGCGCTTGTCTATACGTTAGGTGCTTGATGATAAGCACTATGACCCATATCAATCAGTGGGTTCGCCTGCCTACGTTATCTGGGTGAACAGCACCGATAGACGGTGTCTTTTGGTATGCTGCACGACAGTCACTTTTTATGAGGGAAACGCTAATGTCAGATTTTAACGAGTTTGATCAGGCTACTCGCACTGAGCTTGAGGCAGCTGCCTTTCGGCGTTTGCTGAGCCACCTGGACGATAACAAGGACGTACAGAATATCGACCTAATGATCCTGGCGGACTTTTGCCGTAACTGCCTTTCCAAATGGCTGGTGAGCGCAGCCGAAGAGCGAGGTGAGCGGCTTGATTACGAAGCCGCGCGCGAGTACGTCTACAAAATGCCCTACAGCGAGTGGAAAGCGCACTATCAGGGCACTGCAACGCCTGAACAGTTGGCGGCGTTGGACGCTCGCCAAGCCAAGAAAAACAATCAGGAGTAGCATTATGGAGCCGATGGTTGCCCTCAATATAGCCATACTGACGATTTCAGATACGCGTACCGAAGAGAGTGATCGCTCTGGTCAGCAATTGGTCGAGAGTTTGAACGCCGCCGGCCATCGGCTCGCCGATAAGCGTATTGTGGCTGACGATATCTACCAGATTCGCGCTATCGTGGCCCAATGGATTGCCGACGCCGGGGTGCAGGTGATTATTACTACCGGCGGCACCGGCTTTACCGGCCGTGATTCCACACCGGAAGCCATTTCGGTGCTGCTGGATAAGCACATCGAAGGATTTGGCGAGCGTTTTCGTCAGCTAAGTGGCGAGGAGATTGGCAGTTCCACCATTCAAAGCCGCTGCCTGGGTGGCTTGGCGAATGCCACGGTCATCTTCTGCCTGCCAGGCTCAACCGGCGCTTGCCGTACGGGCTGGGAAGGCATTTTGAAAGAGCAGCTCGATAGCCGTCACAAACCGTGCAACTTTGCCAACCTGGTGATCCCCGGGCGAGGTCAGCATGGCTGATTTGCAACCAGTAAGCGCCGCGCTTGAAGCGCTGCTGGCTGGCGTGAGTCCCGTCAGTGCGGAAGAAGCCGCCTTGGACGCCGCTGGCGGGCGGGTGCTGGCTGACAACGTGATGGCAGCGCTGAACGTCCCGCCCTTTGATAACAGTGCGATGGATGGCTATGCGTTGCGCACAAGCGATGCGGGCCGGTGGCTGCCCATCAGCCAGCGCATTGCGGCGGGAACACAGGTAGCGCCGCTGGCACCCGGTAGCTGTGCACGCATCTTTACCGGTGGCGAGTTGCCAGCAGGCGCGGACTGCGTCGTCATGCAGGAGCGCGTTAGCGTTGAGGCAGGCAAGGCCTTGATACCGGACAATATTCCGCCTGACGACAACGTGCGCCGCCAAGGGCGGGATGTGCGTTTGGGCGACTGTTTGCTCAACAAAGGGCTGCGCTTAGAAGCGGCCGCGCTGGGGCATTTAGCGGGGCAGGGCATTACCCAGGTGAGCGTACGCCGCCGTCCTAAGGTTGCCCTGCTCTCGACCGGCGATGAAATCGTCGACCCCGGCACGCCGCTGACACCGGGGCAAATTTATAATTCCAACCGACCCATGTTAAAGCGCCTGCTTGAGCGCTTTGGCGCTGATGTGGTGCAGGTCGTTAGTGTGCCGGATGACTACGCTCAAACGGTGGCGCTATTAACCCAGGCCGCCGCTGACGCCGATGTCGTGGTAAGCACTGGCGGTGTCAGTGTTGGGGAAGAAGACCACGTTAAGGCCGCGCTTGATGCTTTGGGCGAGCTGGATTTATGGCGCTTGGCCATACGCCCAGGCAAGCCCTTGGCGCTAGGCCGCTTGCCTCGCGCTGACGGCAGTGAGGCAAGGTTTGTGGGTCTGCCGGGTAATCCGGTTTCGGGGTTTGTGGGGGCCTGGCTATTTTTGCGCCCGCTCATGGGGGCGTTGTTGGCCTGCCCAGCACTGAAAGCATTACCAACGTTAACAGCAACGGCGAGTTTTGGGACCTCGACCGGGCCGCGCCAGCACTATATGCGCGTAACGCTTAATTTTTCACCTTCCGGTATAACGGCCCAGGCCTTTGCTGACCAGAATTCCGGCGTATTGTCGTCGTGTATTGAGGCCGATGCCTTGGCGGTTATTCCTCCCCATTATCAGGTAACGCCCGGCGATACTGTTAGCTGCTTATGGCTGGTGGAGTAAGCAGGCGCGTTCTCCTGACCGTTAAACAATGGCGTGGGGCACAAAGCAGGATGAGTCCTTGGTAATTCGCCCTACGTCTTCCCGCACGCCGATCCCGCAAGCACGATCACCCACCACCCAGCTGCCGATTAACGCGTGATGTTCGCCAAAGCGCGGCATGGGGTGGTAGGCCTGGCGAATCCAGGGGCTGTCCGTATAGGGGCCATCCACTGCCTCACGCTGACCCTCTGGCGTTAACAGCTCAATATTGCTGCCTTCGCGTGAAAAGAAGGGCTTGCGTACCCAGCCGGGCGGCAGCGGTGAAGGCGAGCGCTCTTCAAAATAGGCAGGTAGCAGATTAGGGTGGCCCTTAAAGTGTTCCCACAGCAGGGGCAGAATGCCCTTGTTAGAAAGAATCGCCTTCCACGGTGGTTCAAACCAGTGGGTGTGCAACTGGGGAATCTTTTCGCCAAACGCATCGTCGGCCAACTCTTCCCAAGGGTAGAGTTTAAACAGTGCCTGAATGGGCTGATTATCCAAGTCAACAAAGTAGTCGCCGTCGCGCTGGTAGCCTATATCTTCGGTATAAATGAAGGGCGCCTTTAAACCGGCCTGAACGGCTACATCCTGCAGGTAGTGTACGGTCGCGCGCTCTTCGTCATTATCCTTGATACATGAAAAGTACATCTCAGCGCTGCCTAGCCGGTCGCCAATATGCGCTATCGCGTTGATCAGCCGCTCCTGAATGGAGTTATATTGATCGGCGTGGCGCGGAATGATGCCTTGTTGGATGGCCTGCTCCAGCCATACCCACTGAAAGAAGCCCGCTTCATAAAGCGAGGTGGGGGTGTCGTAGTTAAGCTCAAGCAGCTTGGCGTGGCCTTGGCCTGAATAAGCAAAGTCCATTCGCCCATAAAGGTGTGGCTGGCCAGACACCCAGGAGTCGTGAATGGTGTCCCACATGAACTCCGGCAGCGCCAGGCGTTGCATCAGCGCATTGGAGTGACAGACACGGTCAACAAGCTCCATGCACATTTCATGCAGCTCTTCGGTAGGCGTCTCAATATCCCGCTCTATTTGATCCAGCGAGAACTGGTAGTAGGCGCTCTCTTTCCAGTAGGGTTCGCCGCCGATGGTATGAAAATGAAACCCCAGCTCGTGGGCCAGGGTTTTCCAGTTGGCGCGTTCTGCAACATCAACTCTAAGCATAGGGATTTCCGAGGTACATCACGAGCCCCAGCCGCCGCGGGCGGATGAGCGAGAACCGAAGCCGCGACGTTGCGTGGCCTGGCGGTTCTGGGTCGCCGTGGTACGCAGGGCCTGGTGACGCTGATTGACACGCTGGGTTGCCTGGTTGGTGGCGGTGTTCCAGTTGCCCTGGTTCTGACGATTGCGGTAAACCGGTTCTTGATACACTCCCCGGTTGGTCGCACCGTGGCTGGTGCGCGACATCATGTTGCCCACCATGTAACCCATCATGGCTGGCATAAACCAGCCACCGCCGCTGCTGCCGGTGGCCGCCTGCGACTGCTGTTCGGTGGGGGCCGTGCAGGCTCCTTCGCCGTGTTCAGCCTCACACTCTTCAAGCGTATTGAAGCGGGGGACTTCCTGAACGGACGCCTCGTAGGCATCTTCACAGGCGCTGCGGGTATACACATCGGCGGCCACGCACTCATCAACACTCTGGTAGCTGCGTGGGCTATCAAAGCTTACATCGGTCGTTTGCTCTGGCTGACCACACGCCGTAAGCCCGAATGCGCTGGCACCCATCATCGCAAGTGAGAGACGGGCGCTGCGTTTGCGTCGCGGCAAGTGTGGGGTCTGATCGTTATGTGCCATCGTTAAACTCCTTACCACGTCATCGAGGCGGCATTAATCAGGCCGACTGCAATGGAGACACTACCCACCAGAATACCGTAGGCCATATGACCTTCAGTGATATGCAGTGACAAGCTTTCTCCCTGATTTTTCAGCACCATCTTCAGGCCAAAGAAAGTCGCCAACTGAACACCAAACGCGATGATGCCCCATAAGATGAAATCGATGAAACTGATGGAGTTGGCCATAGCGCTGTAGAGCGGCAGCGTAAAGCCGACGATAGAACCCGCATAGGCCGTGGCCGCCGCTGCATTACCCTCACGAATTAACGTCCACTCGTGGTGGGGCGTGATACGGCTATAACAGTACATAAACGCAACGAGAAGCACGAGTGCGCCGATCAGATAGCCCAAAAAGTGGGGTAAGCCTTGTAAATACTGCATGTGTAGGATTTTCCTTGGTTGAGAGTCAACGTTGTGATGATGGAGAGTGTTGGGGCTAGCCGCGTTTAAATAGCATCAATATCGACCGATGTAACATCAACACCGAGATTTTGTACCAGCATAAACCCACCCTCGCCGTCATCTTCCGCATTGAGCAATACGTACTCCATACGCTCGGAGTCTTCGATAGGACGCTCGTACAGCATGGCATGATGGGTAACGCTGCGCGTCATGACGCTTTCGGTGGTCATTACCTGCTCTTCAAGTACGACGGGCGGTGACCAAAGGCTCGCTTCATCGCCCCACACGCGTTGAAACAGGCAGGTGCGCTCGGAAGCATCGGTTGACTCGACAGTCATCGTTTGTGCGCCCAGCTGGCCTGCCTTTTTATCGATTGCGTTGATCAGTGCATCGAACTCGGTATCCGACAAATGCGTCACACGGTAAAAATCAAACAGCTTGTACTCAACCACGCGCTGGTTTTCGACGTTGGCTTGCAGCCACGTATCGTTATCCAGATAAAAGCGTACCAGGTGGGCGCCTTGGCCAAGGTCGACATGCCCGACAGCCGCAACATGATGATAGGGCGCGCTGTCCCACCCAAAGAGTGCGTCGGAATAGGCGCTGAGCTCAGCCAGCTGAATGTTGACGCGTCCGTCCAGGCGCAGCCCTGCGAAATCTTCTTGCGACATGCCGGTGGGCAGGCCCGCGGTAAAGGTAGATGGACTTTCTGCCGAAGGGTTCGCCGCCACATTGGAAGTGCCGAACAGGGCCTTTAGTGTCTTAAACATTCGAGAGGTCTCCAAAGGGCAAGCAAGTAGAGCGGACAGATGGGTGCTGAATAAATAGTGGCCCAGTGACGTGCAGGCCCGCCGGTGGGCGGGCGCTGTGTCACATTATGCTTGCGGGGTGTTTTTCTTGGCTTTTAGGCGTGCCAGTACATCTTCGGCTTTGCGCTCATTGGCACCAATACCCGCCGCTTTCAAACGAGCATCCAGTGATGAACCGCTCTCTTCGGCAGCCATTTGATCAGCTGCCTCCATCTGGGCAGAGTTAAGCTGCTGGCGCTCACGGATGCGCTCAAGAGACTCCATTGCACTGCCCATGGCGCTATTTTGGCCGGAATGGCGCGCTGCTACTGCAGACTGAGCCTTCTGTGCAGATTCTGTCGCTTTTACCACGCTCACCTGCTGTTTTAGCTGGCGCAGCTGGTTTTCCGTATTGCGAATGGCCCCACGCAGGCTTTCAATGCTAGCGTCGTACTCGCTAACGATGCTGCGCTCGGCGTCCAAGTCATCTTGCATACTGACCATACGCTCGGCAACTTCGACCGCCAACGCTTCTTCGCCTTTGTCCAGCGCGGCTTCAGCACTTTGCTCAAGCTCGGTAATTTTGCCTTCTAGGGTATCTGCCTTGTTACTGTTCAACTGGCGTTGACCCATTAAGCGCGCAAGTTCGGTTTTGGACTGTTTCAGGTGATTTTCAGAATCACGAATTTCCTGGTCCAAAATACGTAGCGCTTGAGAGTCTACGACGGTCTGGCCGGTCTCATTCGCTTTGCCACGTAACGCCGTCATGATTTTGCTTAACATAAGGGTTGCTCCTAAACGCGTATTAAGAAAAGTGATCTTGAATTAAATCGGCGACTTCCATGGCAGCGCTGGCTGTGGCATGTAATTCAGCACAAATAGACACCAGCTTTGAATCGCCAAACAGCTGCCCGTAAGCCACGTAAAAGTCGCGCTCATCAATTGAAACGATACCGATAGAGGCAAGCGGAAGCGCAAGGCCTTGGCGCAGTAACACGTCGTTAAGTTCAGCCGGATTGGAAACGCTGTCCAGTGGGGCAATGGCGGTCATGGCAATCCACTCATTGTCACTGCGCGAAAGCGTTAACGTTAAATTGCCGTAATCGTGAAGCTCCCAAATCAACGTTTGGTTGGCTTCATCTAAACTAACATTGGCGGCTGGCCACTCCAGTTCAGCGGCTTCTTCCTGAGCGGAGGCATCGTTAATAACGCGATAGAGTTCGGCTGCCGAGAAAGCGCCCGTTTCATTGTGAGTAATCAAAGCAGCAAGCTCCTTATGCAAAATGAAGGTTATGTTAGCACTGACAATTCATCATCTTCTAATAACGCACTATCGCGTTTGAATAAAAGGCTACGCTAACACGCTGCGCGCCTGGATGTTTCACTATCAACAGCGCTTCTTGAGAGAACCCATTTAAGACCCACAGGCAGGAGAGGAGTTCTCCGTTAAGCGTACGATAAAAAGAGTTGAGAACATGGATAAGGATAGTCAACCGCCCAACACCGCGATATGGCAGCAGCGCTTGAGCCACTTTCGGGATGCGCTTGCTCACAACCCTATGCCAGGGTGTTGTGGCGCCGCCGCCACCGTCGTGGCGAGCCTAGGGCTGGCGTTAATATTAAAAGGGCTGCATATAAGCCAGCAGCATCAGACCAGTGAAGCGCGGGCCGCGTTAATTGACAAGGTGAAGGGCGCGGCTTAAATGCCCGCGCGCTGCTTGTTAAAGAGTATGCTTAAGGCGCTTGATATGCATCCGCAAAGCGCTTGCGCAGCTCGTTTTTCTGCACCTTACCCATGGTATTGCGCGGCAGCTCCTCGACAAAAAAGACCCGCTTGGGCTGCTTATATTTGGCCAAGCGTCCTGCCAAGTGGTCAAAAATGGTGGTTTCATCGAGCGAGGCGCCCGCTTGGCAAACCACAACCGCCGTTACCCCTTCACCAAAGTCTGGGTGCGGCAAACCAATCACCGCCGACTCAACCACCTGCTCCAGCTCATCGATAAGCTGCTCCACCTCTTTGGGATAAACATTGTAGCCCCCGGAAATCACCAGATCTTTATCACGGCCCACTATATGCACATAGCCCTGGGCATCACGCATGGCCAAATCGCCGGTGATAAAAAAGCCGTCATCGAGTAATTCTTCACGGGTTTTCTCGGGCATGCGCCAGTAGCCGATAAACACGTTGGGCCCGCGAACTTGAAGAATGCCGATGTCGCCTTCGGCGACTTCTGCGCCTGACTCACGATCAATAATGCGAATATCCACACCGGGCAGTGGTACTCCCACGGTGCCCGCACGGCGCTCCCCCTGATAGGGGTTGGAGATATTCATGTTGGTCTCGGTCATGCCGTAGCGCTCAAGGATCGCATGGCCGGTTTTGGCTTCAAACGCTTCGTGGGTTTCAGAGGTCAGCGGTGCCGAGCCTGAAATAAATAGGCGCATGTTTTCCGCCGCCTTTGGCGTTAAGCGTGCGTCCTGAACCAGCCGGGTATAGAACGTGGGCACGCCCATCATTACGCTGCCGTGGGGTAACTCTTCAAAGATAATGTCGGCATCAAACTTGGGCAGAAATAGCATGCTGGCGCCAGCCATCAAGACGACATTACATGCCACAAACAGCCCGTGCGTATGAAAAATAGGCAGCGCATGAATCAGCCGATCATTGGCGCTGAAGTGCCAGGTTTTTACCAGGGTTTCAGCATTGGATGCGAGGTTGCGGTGGGTCAGCATGGCGCCTTTAGAGCGCCCGGTGGTGCCGGAAGTATATAAAATTGCCGCCAGATCGTTTTCGCCCAACGTGACGATCTCCTCACAAGGCATCGCGCGACGGGATGTTTCCATCAGGCTGCCGTCGGCGGCACTGCCCAGCGTTGCCACGGCTGGGCAGCCGGTTTCAGCGGCAAGCACTCGCGCCTCATCTTCGAGCTTGGGGCGGCAAACAAATAGCGCGGGTTCGGCGTCGTTTAAAAAGTAGCGAATTTCATCGCCGGTATAGCCGGTGTTCAATGGCAGATATACGCCGCCAATACGCAGGCAGGCCAAGTACAGCAATATTGCCTCAGGGCTTTTATCTACCTGGACGGCAACGCGGTCGCCTTGTATCACGCCCAGCTCGATCAAGGCACCGGCGAGCTGAGCGCTAATGTTCAGCGCATCGGTATAACTATAGTGGCGGCCTTCGCGAGTGGTAATAAAGTCAGCGTCGGCGCGCTCGCGCATCTTGGTGGCAAAGGTTTCAAACAGGTTGTGGTTCATTTGGCGGTCTCTCCCTTGGCCAGCTTACGAGCGCGACGCGCAAGGTCACGCACTTCATTTGAGCAGGCAACGGTGCCTTTGGCGGTATAGTTTTCGTGATTGCGTTCAATGTCATCAAGCACATACAGATAGTTGACCATTAGCCCCGCCGCTTGCTTAACGCCTTTGGACGAGATATCACCCAGCCAGTTAATGCGATGCAGCTCAGCGCCGTTACCCAAGTGAAAGCGGGCGACGGGATTGAGAGGCAAGCCTTTAGCATTTTTGGCTTCGACCAGATAACGGGCGGCCAAGGGGCGAATACCGGCCTTCAAGCGCTCTTCGCGTACCGCATCGTGGTGCCAGTCGGGCGTTTCAAGTTCACCGAGCGTATTACGCAGGGTTTCCGGCCACTGCTCATCCTTGCGCTGTTCGGTAAGCCACTGGGCAAACCCAGGGACCGGTGACAGCGTTACGAAGTATTTGAGCTGAGGGAGTTCCTGCGAAAGCTCCTGTACCACCTGCTTGATTAGAAAGTTACCAAACGAAATGCCGCGCAGGCCGGTTTGACAGTTGCTGATCCCAAAGAAAGCGGCTGTATCGTCGTCTTCGGGGTCATCGCCGCTTTCTTCGCCCACCAAAATAGGCTGAATACGGCTCGGCAGCCCTTTATGCAGGGCCACTTCGACAAAGATCAGTGGCTCGTCGCCAATCGCCGGGTGAAAGAATGCAAAGCAGCGCCGGTCGCGGGCATCCAGCCGTCGGCGTAGATCGTTCCAGTCCTGTATCTCATGCACCGCTTCATAGCGAATGATCTTCTCTAGCACGGAGGCCGGGGTATTCCAGTCAATCCGCTTAAGCATCAGAAAACCGCGGTTAAACCAGGAGCTAAAAAGGTGCACAAAGTCGTCGTCGATAGGCCCCAGCTCGGGCTGCTCGCGCAGCAATTCCAGCAAGTCTTCACGCATCTTGACCAGCTCATAGGTGCCGTCGCGGGCCAGGTTTAAGCGCCGAAAAAGCTCTTGGCGGCGTGGCTCGCAGGCGTTAAACAGAGTCTGTAACGTATCATTGTCGCGTGCTTCAGCATAGGCCGCGTAGGCTTCGTCGATTTGCGCGGCGTCGGCGGCAAAGTCGCTTGCCAGGCGCGCAAAAAAGCTGGCTTTTTCAGCGGATGATAAGCGTTGGTAGATAGCTAATGCCCGGCTTGCCAAGGCAATGCTGGAGGCCTCCCCGTCGCTTGCTAAAAGTGCCTGGCAGGCGCTCACCAGATGACCATGATCCGGGGTAAGCGCTTCTGGGTTACGGCGCCTTAATAGCGCATCACGCTGGGTGATATTGTTGAAAAGCTCCTGCAAAAACATCATGTTCATGGTTCAACTCCTTAACCCATTATCAAGTTAGGTAACCACAGCGCGATGCCTGGGAAGAGACACAGCAGCAAGATGCCCAACACCATGCATAGCGCGTAGGGCAGGCTGCCCATTAGAATGTCACGCAACGAGATATCCGGCGCGATACCTTTGATGATGAACAGGTTCAACCCTACGGGTGGGGTGATCAGGCCAATTTCCAGGTTGATGGTCAGGATTACTGCGAACCAGTAGGGGTCAAAATCGGCAGCAATGATAATCGGCAGCAGAATCGGCGCAGTCATCACGATCACGGCTACGGGCGGCAAGAAGAAACCGGCCACCAGCAGGAACAGATTGATTATCCCCATCAACACCCATCGGTTGACTTCCATGTCGGCAATGGCGGCGGCCACGGTTTGGGTAATAAACATTGAGGAAAGTGCGTAGGCGAAGACTTCGGCGGTGGCGATCACCAGCATGATCATCACGCTTTCGCGCAGCGAGTCGCGCATGATCAGTTTGATCGGGCCCAGCTGCCACATGCGATAGATTAAAATGGCCAGCGCCAAGCATAAGAAGGCACCTACGCCCGCCGCTTCCGAGGGGGTCGCTACCCCGCCATACAGCGCGAATAAAATACCCGCCACCACGCCTAGAAAAGGCAGAACACGCACTAACGCCTTCAAGTTGCTATCGACGTTGTGTTTAACCGTCTGCTTCAGGCGCTCGGCAGACTCCGCCAATGGGTTGCTATAGCCGCCGGCCATTTTGCAGGCGATTATTGTCCAGATCATGAACAGCCCCGCGAGCATAAAGCCTGGCACTACACCAGCGATAAACAGCCGACCGATAGAGGTCTCGGTGGAGATACCGTAGATAATCATGGTGACCGATGGCGGAATCAGAATGCCCAGAGTGCCGCCCGCGGCAATACATCCTGCCGCTACGCCATCCGGATAGCCGCGCACGCGCATCTCAGGAATGCCCATTTTACCAATTGCCGCACAGGTGGCCGGAGACGAGCCCGAAAGGGCGGCAAAGATGGAACAGGCACCAATGTTGGAGACCGCCAGACCACCGGGTAAGCGGCCCATCCATAAGTCGAGCGAGCGATAAAGGTCGCGTCCGGTCGGTGATGAGGCGACAGCCGCGCCCATCAAAATGAACATCGGAATCGCCACAAAGCCAAACTCCGCAATACGGTCAAAAAACGTTTCGCCAAAGTAGGTGATTTCGGAAAGCCCGCGATCATAAAGCAGCGCCAGCAGCGACACACCGCCCAGTGCAAAGGCGATAGGGGTGCCAATGGCCATGAGCGCAATCAGCGCGATGGCTACAATAATGCCTAAGGTAATTGGGTCCATGCTCAGTGCTCCCCGCGCAGAATTTCAGCCACGTATTGCAATACCAATAGCGAAGCGCCTAATGCCATGGGCATAAGCGCCGGCCAGAGCGGCGGGTTCCAGACCGAGCCGGTGGTCCAGTTGCCATGTATGGCTTCCAGTACATACACCCAGGAGGCGTAGGCAAGCGCTGCACAAAAGGCCAGGCCAAAAAGCGAGGCCACCAGGCGCATGGCTTTCTGGGCGATACCGCCCAGCGCATCGGGGACAATAGTGATGGCGACATGGCCGCCGGTCATGAGTACGTAGGGGCTGCCCATCAGCATGGCGCCGGTCACTGAGAATACGGTGAACTCGGTTTGCCAACTGGTGCTCATGCCCAGTACGTAGCGAATAAAGACCATCTGGCAAATCACCAGTACGCCCGCAACAAACAGGGCGCAGGCCAGATAGGCAAACAGGCGTGACAGCCTGTCCATCAGCCGTATGTAGCTGCCGAGAGCCCCACCGCGAGCGGCAGGGGGATGCGTGGTTGAAGTTGCCATAGTTCCCTCATCAAGCTAAGCAGGCGTCAATCGAACCGGACCATTCGCCCAATACAGGCAAATGGCCACAGATTGCTGAAGGTAAGTGCTTACTCGACGGCTAGCGCCGCATCGATGATGGCCTGGCCATTAGGGACGTTATTGGCAAAATTCTTGTAAGAGGTTTCACGGGCGATAGCGAGCCACGCGTTGTAGTCCTCCTCGCTCATACTGACCACTTCTACGCCGTTCTCTTCGTAAACATTGACCATCTCCTGATCAATGGCTGCCGCTTCTTCGGCAAAGAACTGCTCGGCCGCTTTGCCCGCTTCCATCAGAGCTGTTTGCTGCTCTTCATTCAGGCCTTGCCACACCTGCTCGGAAATCAGGATCGGCTCGTACATGAACCACAGTGCGAAGTCGCCTGGCTGGGTTATGCAATCAACCTGCTCGTAAAGCCGAAACGAGATAAACGACATGGAAGAGGTATTGGCGGCGTCGAGTACACCGGTCTGCATGGCGGTGTAAATTTCAGAGGAGGGCATGGAGGCAATGGAGGCGCCAGCGGCTTCCAGCATCTCTTCAAATGCCGGGCCCGCGGCGCGAATGTTCTGGCCGGATACGCTGTCGGGGGAGGTAATACACTGCTCGCTGGACGCGAAACCGCCCGAAAGCCAAGCATGGGACAGAACGCGGGCACCCCCATCCAGAATGACAGCTTCAATTAATTCCATGTATTCCGAGTCGTTAAGCCGCTGGGCGTGCGCCTGGGTACGCACCAGGCCGGGCATCAGGGTAGCGGAAAATTCAGGGTGGCGGCCGCTCGCGTAATCAAGCGGCAGCGAGGTAATGTCCAAGCGCCCACGGGTAAGCGCGCCCCACTGTTCACGGGCTTTGAAAAGCGACTGGCCGGGGTAGACTTCGATGGTCAGTCCGACATCCGCCTCAGCCACGTGGCGAGCCATCATTTGCACCATTTCATCGCGAACATCGCCCTGCCCACCCGGGAATTGGTGAGAGGCACGCAGCACGGTATCGGCGCTTGCATAGCTTGCGGGAATTGCGAGGCTCAATGCGGTCAGGGTAGAAAATACATAGCGTTTCATATTACGTCTCCAACATTTGTTGTTGTGTGTTTGGAAGATCGTTAGGTGTTCATCAGAATATCTGATATATATTTCAATAACCGTTAATTGTGCTAATGTCAATTGAACATCACAATAAAAATCGGTAAGTACGCTGCTTATTTAAGGGGGAACAGATGGCTGAGAGCAAACGTTCCAACGCTCAACGGCTTAGGGACTCGTTGGAAGATGACATTATTAATGGGCGGCGGGTGCCAGGTGAACGGCTCGACCCGGACGAGCTAGGGCGAACGTTTAATGTTTCTCGCACGCCCGTGCGTGAAGCTTTCCAGCAACTGGTGGCTAGCGGTTTGGTCACCGTATCACCGAAAAAAGGCACGTTTGTGGCCAAGGTCGGCATCGACCAGTTAATCGAGATGTTTGAAGTCATGGCCGAGCTTGAGGGCATGTGCGGGCGCCTGGCGGCCCGACGCATTAGTGACCCGGAGCTGGCAGAGCTTCAGGCGGCCCATAAACGCTGTGAAGCAGCGGCACACGCGGGCGATACTGATGAGTACTACTACGAAAACGAAGCGTTTCATGACTGCATCTATGCGGCGAGCCACAATACGTTTCTAGCCAGCGAAGCTCGTCAGTTAAAACAGCGCTTAAAGCCCTATCGTCGCCTGCAATTGCAGGTTCGCCAGCGCATGCATAACTCCTTGAGCGAGCACCAGACCATTGTCGATGCCATTACCCAAGGCGATGCCGTACTGGCTGAGCAGGCGCTATGCGACCACGTGCTGATTCAGGGCGAGCGATTCAGCGACTTTGTGGCCAGCGTGCGCCGTATGGAAGCGCCGGTCAGCCAGCCGGGGTAGGTAATGTCCGTATCGGTGGGGTAATGGTCCTTGCCGACACGTCGCGCGCGGCGGAAACTCTCCCTATTAACGATCTGGAGAGAGAACGTGACGCGCCATATTGCCTTATTGGCTTACCCCGATTGCCAATTGCTGGATGTCAGCGGCCCCTGGCAGGTGTTTGCCAGCGCCAACGCGCTAAGCCCGGAACCCTTGTACCGCTTAACCTTGGTCGCCGATGCACCTGGGCCGGTAATGACCAACGGCGGCCTGGCAGTGTACGCCAGCCACACCTATGCCGAACTTCCCCAACGGCTGCCTTTGGATACGTTACTCATTGCAGGCGGCAGCGGTGTGATGGCGTTACGCCAAGACCCGCACGTGCTAGCTCTTTTACGTGAGATGGCGCCTCAAGTGCGCCGGTTAGGCTCTATCTGCTCAGGGGCTTTCTTGCTTGCTGCCGCCGGGCTTTTAGATGGCCAGCGCGTCACTACCCATTGGCGCCACGCCGACCAGCTTGCCGAGGAGTACCCCGCGCTTAATGTTGAGCCTGATGCGCTGTATATCCAAAGCGGTGATCGCTACACCAGCGCCGGGATAACGGCCGGTATCGATCTAGCGCTTTCGCTGGTAGAAGCCGACCACGGCGCTGCCCTTGCCGGGCAGGTAGCACGAGAACTGGTGATGTTTTTGCATCGCCCCGGCGGGCAGTCGCAGTTCAGCGAACTTCTACGCTGCCAGCAAGATGCTGGCCCGTTGCGTCGCTTGCTGGATCATCTGCATGCCGACCCTGGCGGAGCACATTCGCTGGAAAGTATGGCGGCCTTAATGGCCGTATCACCACGTCATCTTACTCGCCTATTCAAGCGTCACTTAACCACGACGCCGGTTACTTACTTGACCCGGCTACGCCTGGAGCAGGCGCGTCTGGCGCTGCTGGATGAGCATCAAACGGTATCGCTTGAGCGATTAGCCGAGCGCTGGCGCTTGGGCGGCGCCGAGCAGTTGCGCCGCCAGTTTCAACGGTACTACGGTGTTTCCCCTTCTGTGTATCGTCAGCGCTTCGGCGCGGCTGCTAAGTCTACCTCTACCCTCACGCCTACTCTTGTGCCTACGCCTTTGGAGCCATCGCCATGCCATTAACCGTTACGTTGTTATCGCTGTGTCAGGCGCTGTTGGTCAGCGGTAATATCCTGCTGATCGCCGTGTCGCCCCTCATTGGCGCCTCGCTGGCACCTACCGCCAACTGGGCCACTGTGCCGGTGGCCAGCCAGTGGCTGGGGCTGATGTGCGCCACCATTCCCGCCTCGCTGATCATGGGGCGGCTGGGGCGTAAACGTGGGTTTGTGCTGGGCAATCTTATCGGCTTGATAGGTACAGCCGTGGCCATTGCAGCGCTACGCCAGCAAAGCTTTGGGCTGTTCCTGCTGGCGACGTGGCTGATTGGCATCGGCATTGGCTTTGGGCAGCTCTACCGCTTTGCGGCCCTTGAGGCAGCCCCCACGGCACTGCGTGATAAAGCGCTTGGTTTAGTGATGGGCGGTGGGGTGTTGGCGGCATTTGCAGGCCCTTGGCTTGCCCGCTTTAGCCGCGAGCTGAGCGAGACGCCGTTTTTGGGCAGCTTTGTCGGGCTGGGCGTGCTCTACGTGTTGGCACTTGGCATATTGCTTTGTACGCGGTTGCCGGTCGCTTTTGTGCAGGCAGTAGAGGGGGAGAAAAAGCCCTTGTCGGCTATCCTGCGCCAGCCCGGTTTTCTATTGGCCGTTAGCGCGGCAGCCATTGGCTACGGCGTGATGAATCTGGCCATGACCGCAACACCGCTGGCGATGGAAGGGGCCGGGCACAACTTTAACCATGTCGCCACTACTATTCAGTGGCATGTGGTTGCCATGTTCTTGCCCTCATTTTTTACCGGCCATTTGACGGCTCGTTTTGGTGCCCCACGCATGATTAGCGCTGGCTGCTTACTGCTGGTGGCAAGCGCAATTGCCGCACAGTTTGATGCCGGGCTAGCGGGCTTTAACGCTGCGTTGATCCTGCTGGGGCTTGGCTGGAATTTCACCTTCCTGCCCGCCACCGGGTTGTTGACGCAAAGCTATCAACCGGCAGATAAGGCACGCACTCAGGCGGCCAACGAGTTTCTGGTATTCGGTACGGCGGCCTTGACGGCGCTACTGGCGGGGCCGTTGGTTAACACCCTGGGCTGGGCAACGCTCAATGCGCTGCTGATTCCTGTTTCGTTACTGCCTATGGTGCTGCTGGCATGGCAGCGGCGGCCAAACGCGCCTCTTCTTTCTTAAAATGTTATAACATAGTTATATTATTCTATTTGTTACGTCAGGTGGTTGAATGATTGCTAAACGGGAACGCGGCAAGCTGGAGCGCCAGCTTGTTGCTTCGCTGACTGAAGTCTGTGAGCAGGCCAAGGTCGAGGTGGTTGGGTTCGTCTGGTTAACTCACTGCGTGGACTACCAGCACTTCCCCGAAAGCCTGGTGGTTATCTGGGTATTTGATACCGATGCCCATTTAGCCTCAGCGCTAAAGGGCGATGCCAAACAGCGCCTGCATGATTTCACGGCTAGCGCTTTGGCCGAGGCGGGTGTGGTGCTGGATAGCATCACGCCGCACATCGACTTCGATAGTGAACAGGCGTGCCAGCGCGCCCATGGTGGTGACTGGCAGCGCCGTCTGCGCGCGCGAAGTGTGAGGCACTGATGGCCAAGAAAATCGATAGCCCCTGCATATCCGCCTGTCAGTTGAAGGGCGGCATGTGCACCGGCTGTGGGCGAAGCATAGAGGAGATCCGCCACTGGAAATCCATGAAGCGGCCCGAAAAAATCGCCACCATTAAACGGGCCGAGCAGCGGTGCAAGAAGCTCAGCAAATAGCGTGCTTTAAACGGCTTGGCGAAAGCGCATGATTTGCCCCTGCCCCATGGGGTCTTCAAAAATGTCGGCATGCACGCCGAAGGTTTGGCGTAGCCGACGACACGTTAGCACTTGCCGAGGTGACCCCAGATCGACCAGTCGCCCGCCTTCGATCACTCCAATACGGTCGCAGTCCATGGCTTGATTGAGGTCGTGCAGAGCAATCACCACCGTGATGGGGAGCTGCCTGACCAGTTGAAGAATCGAGAGCTGGTGACGGATATCCAGATGGTTGGTGGGCTCATCCAGGAGTAATACGCTAGGCTGCTGGGCCAGGGCTCTGGCGATGTGGGCGCGCTGGCGCTCACCGCCGGAAAGCGTATGCCAGAGACGCTCAGCCATTGACTGCATACCCACATCCGCCAGCGCGTGTGAGACGATCGCCTCATCCTCCTCGGACCACGGATGAAACGACGAAAGAAAGGGCGTCCGGCCGAGCGATACGGCCTGATGAACACTGATGCGCTCGGCTGTGTTGGCCTGTTGCTCGACCAGGGCCACCGAGCGTGCGATGTCGCGCTGGCGCATACGGCCCATATCCTGCTCGCCGACCCGGATACGTCCTGCTTTGGGTTTTTGAAGACCGGCAAACAGGCGTAACAGCGTCGTTTTTCCTGAACCGTTCGGCCCGATTAGCCCAAAGGTTTCACCAGCGGCAATTTCAAAGCTGACATCCTCCAGCAACGTACGCCCCTGAACTTTCCAGCTCACATGTTCGGCAGCGAGTTTCATCGTGATCTTGCCCCGCGAATTAGTATCAAAGCGAAAACCGGTGCGCCGACCAGTGCCGTGACGACCCCAATGGGCAGTACCTGCCCGGCAACCAGCACGCGGGACACCACATCAGCGCCGATCAAAAATACCGCGCCCGCCAAGGCAGATGCGGGCACCAAGCGGGTATGGCGGCTCCCCGTTAGAAAACGCATGGCATGAGGAATGACCAGCCCCACAAAGCCGATGGCACCTACCATGGAAACCATCACGGCGGTCATCAGCGCGACGGTGGCGATCAGAATGCCCCGCACACGGCGCACGGGAATGCCCATGGACGCCGCGCTGTCGGTGCCGAAGGTAAAGGCGTCCAGGGTTCGTCGATACCAGAGGCAGATCAGCAGGCCGACAAGCGCGGTGGGTACGGCAAGAAGGGCGTTGTCCCAGCGAACGCCGGAAAGATTCCCCATCAGCCAGAACATGATGCCACGTGCCTGCTCGGCGCTGGCTGATTTGGCGATGATAAACGCCGTCAACGCATTAAACAGGCTCGACCCGGCAATACCGGCCAGAATGATTGCGCTGGATGCCTGTGTTCCGCTGCCCCGGCTATCCGACGCTGCGTAGGCGAGTATAACCACCATCCCAAACGCCGCGATGGCCCCGACCATGGCCCCTGCCGAGAGAGTAACGACGCCAGAACCAAACCCGGCAACGGCAACCAAGACAGCGCCGGTCGACGCACCTGCGGAAATCCCCATCAGGTAAGGGTCGGCCAGCGGATTGCGCAGCAGCGCCTGAAGCACGACCCCGGACAGCGCCAACCCGGCACCACAGCACGCGGCGACGACCGCGCGGCTAAGCCGGTAGCTCCAGATAATTCCGGCATCGATTCGGTCGACAGGATAGCTTGCCCCCAACAGCCGGTTAGCGAGCACCTTGAGCACCGTTTCCACAGGTATCGACGTCTCGCCAATCGCGGTTCCGGCGATTAGCGCCGAGAAAAGAATCAGTGGTGCCAGCCAGAACCAGTGGCCACGAACCTGAAAGCGTGGCCGTATGGTTAGCGCAGATGCCGTACTCATCGTTCGAAGGACATTCCCGACAGGGCATCCGCTAACGTTTCGAGACCGAAAATGGTGCGCATCGTTGCGCTCATGGCGTGGGCATCCATCTCGATGATATGGCCGTTTTGAACCGCCTGCATTTCACGCGTCACGGGGTCGCTTCGAAGAAATGCACGCTTGGCGACGACATCATCAGAGGGATAGCGGCGCCGGTCCATGTGCGCAATGACGATCACGTCCGGGTTGGCGCGGGCAATGGTTTCCCAATCGACGGTGGGCCACTCCTCATCCGACTGGATGACGTTGCGTATTCCCAGCGTCTTCATCATATAGCCGGGTGCGCCCAGCTGACCTGCGACAAAGGGAGCAACGCCGGTATCCGGCGAGGAGAACCAGAACACGGCGGAAAGATCGTCCGGTAGATCAAGCTGGGCGGCGGTGGCCACCGCGTCGGCTTCACGGGTTTCAAGGCTTTCAATCAGCGCTTCCCCAGCCGGTTGCACATCGAAGATTTCGGCAAGCTCGGCAATGCCCTTGTAGACGTGATCAGGCGAAAAGGCCGCGGTACGCATGCCGTCGCCTCCGGTAGTGTTGTCTTTGGTATCGCAGTCGGCGGGCATAATGTATGTGGCGATCCCCAGATCGTCGAACTGCTCACGTGTTCCCACGCTGCCCGTGGCACCGACATGCCATTCGTACTGAACAGCGACAAGCTCGGGGCGCTTATTGACCACTGACTCAAAACTCGGGTCGTTATCGGCGATGCGTTCAACGGAGGCGTTCAGCTCGCTAAACGGAGGCAACACCGGCGTAAACCATACGGACGTGGCCAACACTTGATCGCCCATCCCCATGGCATACAGAATTTCGGCCGCCGCCTGACCAATGGTGACCGTACCGTTGGGCGCCGCTGAGAAGCTAATCTGCTTGCCGCAGTTATCCAGCGTTAGCGGATAGCCCGTCGTATCAGCTGTCGTGTCAGCAATGGCATAGCCGGCTGACAGGCCGGATACCGCCACCAGCATTGAGCGAATGAGGTTCATGAAAATTCCCAAATAAGTTGTTCCACCAACGTAAACGTCGCCTTTAGCCAAATGGGAGGGAAAAGAGACGGCGTTTTTCTTTATTGTTATGTTATAACATATTTAGATGCTTGAAAAGCAACGCCCGTGCCGCTACCCAGAGCCAAGTGCTGGGTAGCGGAGAAAGCAGAAGGAGTCAGATTGGGATATTAAACGATCAGGATAAAGCAGCAGAGGCGTTTTAGTAATGTAGCTGCAGGCTTAGCGCGCCTGGTTAAAAATCACCCGGGGCGCATTGCAGGCAGGTAAGCCCCAAAGCGCGCCACTGGGCGACTACCGCATCGCGGTCGTCCAGCACCAGCCAGGGATCGAAACCGTCTTCACGCATGATGCTGAGCAGGGCTTCTTTGACGGCTTCATCGTCCACGTGGTCATGGCCATCCGGGCGCAGGTACATGGCGTCAAACGGGATGGCGTTGCGCGTCAGCCATTCGTGGGTATGTTCGCGGTGAGTGTCCGGGCGGCCGCTGCAAATGATGATCTGCTGGCCCTGGGCTTTCAATAGTTTCACCAGCCGGGCGACCGGTTCGATCACTGGCGCTTCGGCCATAAACGCAAAGAAGGGGTCCCACTGCTTGGCAGGGCCTAACACCCATTCGTGTACTTTCGTGGGGTGAAATTCAGCTAACGTACCGTCAACATCGACAATCACGGCGTGGGTCATGCAAGGCTCCTGTTATTCAAGACGTAAGTATTTAAAAACAGCATCTTTTGCGTGGCGAGGCGCGCACCGAGTAACGCGCGCCAGGCGCTAAGAGTCGGTTCGGATAAGTGGGTAAACAGCGGCACCACACGTTCGGCGTTTACTTGATCGGCAAGCGCAACCAGGTGCGAGGCGCGTAGGTGCACATTCCAGCGCTGCCAGAGGATGTCGCCAGCGGTAAGCTCGGCGCAGCGCGAAGGCGTCAGATAACCGGTGTGCAGCAGGTGAAAACCTGGCCACATGGCCGCTGTATCACCCCGGTCGCTGATCAGGTTGAGGCTTGGCTGGGAAGCATCGGGGCGCGCCAGAAGTGTTTGAATCCTGTTATCCGCGTTTGAGCGGCGAAGCGTCGCGGGGAGTGCCAGCAGGGTTTGCAGATTGGTGCGAATAATCGGATCAATGGCGAGCGAAAGCCCGCGAGCATCCGCCTCTTCGGCTAGCCAGAGCGCCATCTCAAGCGCCCGGCCCGATTCAGGGACCGGGAAAACCAGCGGGCGGCACAAGTGTTCGCTGATGGCGTCCACACATGCCTGCTGGGGCTGATCGTAGGTGCCGTAGGACGCATCAAGCAGTGCTATACGCGCCGGTGGCGGCGTATCAAACGGAAATAGCCGGGACTCAAAGCAGGCGTCGCCGCTGTAGAAAATGCCGCCCTCGACATCCAGATGAATCCATACCCCGCCCAACGAATGGCCCGCCTGCCCGGTGGTCACCGTAATACCGGCAATTTGGCAGGTGCCGCGCTCGGGCAACGGCTGCCAGGCGCGTCCGTTGGGAAGTGCCTGAGCAACCAGCGGCGTGCAGTAAAGCGGCAGCGTAGCGGGCAGCTCGCTGACGCCGCCAATATGATCGATATGGTCGTGACTGATAATCACCGCATCGACATCAAGCCCGCGTGCCCAGGTAATTGGCTCGCCTGGGTGCAGCGCGCCGCCAGCATCCAGCAGAAGCCGCTTGCCGTTGGCCTCCACCACAATGGCTGCAGGGCCTTTATCGCCCAGGCCGCTTAATATGTTGATGCTGGCGTTCATTGGTCGGGCTCCAGACACCAGCCTTCCAGGAGCGTTAGCGCCACCTGCTGGCCCTCTTTCAGCGCGTGAGGATGATAGGCGAGCAGCGTTGCGCCATCCCTCATGCGCAGGTGAATCTCATAGCGTTCGCCACGAAAGGTCTGGCGCTCAACGCGGGCGGTTAAGTCCTGCTGGCTGGGCGCCTCAGTATGCACCTGAATATGTTCCGGGCGCACCAGCACCGCCTGATGGCGCTGGGCAGCGGGAGACGCCAGCCCCTGCATCAGCTCATTGCCACCAAGGCGCCTGCCCGGTGCGCCGGTGCTTATCATCAATTGGCTGCCCTGGCCGATAAAGCTTGCCACCCAGGACGTACGCGGCTCGCGGTAGAGCGTTTCGGGCGTGGCCCACTGCACCAGCTTGCCCGCCTGCATCACCGCGATACGGTCGGCCAGCGCCATGGCTTCGCTTTGATCATGCGTGACGTAGACCATGGTGGCCTCGGTGCGGCGGTGAAAATCTGCAAAGCTATGCTCCATGGATGCGCGCAGGTGACGGTCCAGGTTCGCTAGGGGCTCATCCAAAAGCACTACTGACGGGTCGGTGACCAGGCAGCGGGCGAGTGCCACGCGCTGGCGCTGGCCGCCGCTTAAATCCTGCGGCGTGCGCTGGGCGTAGGGCTCAAGCGCCACTAGGGCAAGCGCCTGCTCAACGCGGCGTTGATAATCCGCCCCGCGCACGCCGCGCACTTTGAGCGGGTAGCCGACGTTATCGGCCACGCTCATATGCGGCCACAGCGCGTAGGATTGGAACACCATGGCCATATTGCGCTGCTCGGGGAGCACGTGGTGCTGCTCGCTCGCTAGAAGCTGGTTGCCCAGATGGATTTCACCGCCGCTGACCTGCTCGAACCCGGCCAGCATACGCAGCATGGTGGTTTTTCCGCAGCCGCTGGGGCCGAGCAGGGCGACGAACTCACCCGGCTCAACCGTTAATGAAAGCCCATCCACGGCGTTGTGTTCGCCAAACTGCTTGGTGACTTGCTTGAGGGTTAGCCCTGCCATGGCACGACTCCTTTGGGTAAACGCGGGGCCAGAAGGCTAAGCGAGAGCATGAGTGAGGCGACCATCAGTACGACCAGCACGGACACCGCCGAGGCCAGAACGCTTTCGCCACCTTCATCGAGGTTGAAAATCAGCACGCCCAGGGTTTCGTTGCCCGCACTCCATAGAAGCGCCGAGACGGTCAGCTCGTTGACGGCCAGCAGAAATACCAACAGTCCACCGGCAAACAGCGCGGGCGCAATCAGCGGCATTACGATAGTGGCAAGGCGGCGCCAAGGGCCGGCACCGGCGAGCTGAGCGGCTTCTTCAAGCGAAGGGTCAAGCTGGGCGAGGCTGGCGCTGACCGGCTTTAGGCACACCACCAGAAAACGCGCCAGATAAGCCACGAAGATCAGCCCCAGCGTGCCGTATAGTGCGACGTTGATAATAGGCAATGGCCGCACGAACAGCAGAATGCAGGCAATTGCGAGTACCACGCCGGGCAGGGCGTAAGGCAGTTCGATAATACTCAGCGTCAGGTTTTGCAGGCGCGCTGGAAGCCGCTGGAGGCGGTAGGCCAGCGGCAGGCTGCACAGCATGAGCACCACGGCTGCGCCACCGGCAAGCCAAAAGCTATTGCGCATGGCGCGCCACGTAGCGCCCTGGCGGCCAATCACTTCATGGTAGGCGTTTAGAGTGGCGGTATCGGCATTAAGCGGTACGCCCATGGCTGGCACCAGCGAGCTGACTACCAGCGCCACCAGCGGAGCGACAAGAATGACCAGCAACACGATGACCAGCAGCACCGTGACCAGCGCACGAAAGCGGCCGAGTGAGAAATCATGGGCGCGCCCGCTATGCCCTACCAGCCCGAAACGGCTGCGGCCCATCCAATGTTGTTGAAGCGCCACACCCACCAGCGCCAGCACGCCAATCAGCAGCGAAAGGGCCGCCATCTCAGCCAGTACGCCGGTGCCAAAACTGGCCATGCGCTGATAGATCAGCGTAGGCAGTACATAGTAGCCCGCAGGAATGCCCAGCATGGCCGGGATGCCAAAGTTACCCAGGCTGGAGATAAACGCCATGGCGGCACCTGCGACTAGGCCGCTTCTCGTCACGGGCAGCACGATATGCCGCCATACCTGGTTTTGCCGGGCGCCACTGATGCGGGCGGCTTCGACCAGCTCGCGGGGCAGAGAAAGTAGCGAGGTGCGCAGCGCTAGAAACACCAGCGGGGCACTTTGAATACCTAACAGCAGCGCGATGCCTTCCGCCGAGTAGAGCGGCTGCGGGCTGCCCAACGGCGGCGCCATGCCGATGCTTTTGAGTAACGGGCTTGCCGGGCCAAATAGCTGAAGCCAGCTAAGTGCCGTGACTTGGGGTGGAATCATCATCGGCAGCATAAAGCAGAACACCAGCCACGCCTTGCCGCGAATGTCGGTGAGGGTGATCACGAACGCAAACAGGCTGCCTAGTGCAAGGGCGATCAGCATGCCTAGCCCCGAGGTATACAGGCTGTGCCACAGCGCTCGCCAGGTACTCGTTGATTGGAGCACACGCCATAGTGGCGCATCGCCCCCTTGAGTCAGATCGCTTAACGCTTCTACTAAAAGACGTAGGCTAGGCGCCAGACTCAGCAGGACGACGGTAAGCGTCAAAAGGGTAAGCAGCCAGCGGTGCTGGCTGCCTTGGGTAAGACTCGGTGACATGATCAGCCGCCGAACAGGTCGCTAAAACGCTGCTTCAGGGCTTCTTCCTGCTCAAGCGCTTGGGCGATATCAACAGGCATCAGCTCGATGGTGTCGCGGGCGGGGAAGCCTTCTGGCGGCGTAACACCGGGGTGGGCAGGCAGATACCCCTGCTCGCTGACCAACTGCTGGCCCTCTTCCGAGAGTACGAAGTCGACAAACTTCTGTGCCGCATCAACGTTCTTGGCGCCTGCCATAATAGCGACGGGCTCGGTGACCGCGCTTACACCCTCTTCAGGGAAGACAAACTCGACCGGCGAGCCTTTGGCCGCTTCGCGGATGGGTAGGAAATCCACCACGATGCCGTAAGGCTTAGTGCCCGCCGCCACTGCGTTGAACACACCGCCGTTGCCACCCTGTGCCTCGGTGCGGTTGTCATGTAGTGCATCGTAATAGCTTTCACCCAAGTCAGGGTTTTCACTAATCGCCGCCATGTGGATCAGTGCCGCGCCCGAGTAAAGCGGGCTTGGCATGGTCACTAAGCCTTCATATTCGGGCTTGAGTAGGTCTTGCCAGCTTTGCGGCTGCTCGTCAGCGCCGGTGTTATACACGATACCGGTGGTGATCAGCTTGGTGCCGTAGTAGAAGCCTTCGGGGTCAAAAAGCTCGGCATCAAAGGCTTCACGATGAGGGCTCAAATACGCCTGAAGCTGGTCTTCCTGCTTTAACGACTCCATGGTCATGCTGTCGGCGATCAGCAGCACATCCGGGTTACTGACCCCGGCGGAAAGCTCGGAGCGCAGGCGGGTCATCAACCGCGTGGTGCCGTCGCGTACCCACTCCACTTCGATATCCGGATAGGCTGCCTGGAAGGCATCGACCGTTTGCTGGGCATCGCTGTTGGGCTGGCTGGTGTAGAGCACGAGCTTGTCGTCGGCAACGGCGTTTGCCGAAAGAGCCAAACTTGCCATCGTGGTGGTAAGAGCAATGGCGGTGCAGAGTGAGCGCTTAAGCATCAGAAAGTCTCCAGTGAGTTGACCCTGCTCACACTACTGTCATCACCTTACAACATCGTGACAGTACCCTTTCGTTTGAAGGGGGAAAGCTTTCGTAAACACCGGAAAGCCTTTCGTTAATAAAAAAGAGGGAGATGAGTGCGGAATGAAAGGCTTAAACGAGCGTCGCCAAGCGCTGCTTGATCGGGTGCGCCAGGAGGGGCGCCATTCGCTGGAGGCGCTGGCCGGTCAGTTTGGGGTGTCAGTACAAACGCTGCGCGGCGATATTCGCTTTCTTGCCGAGAAGGGGATGGTGCTGCGTCGCCACGGCGAGGTGCTGCCGTTTCCCGACCGTGAAAATATCGGCTACGACCAGCGCCAGATCGTTAACGAAACCGGAAAACGCCATATTGCGCGCCAGGCCGCTTCGCTGATTCAGCACCATCAGTCGCTTTTTCTAGGTACCGGCACCACCGTTGAGCAGCTCGCCGACGCGCTGCACGATAAAAAGGGCCTGCATATCATGACCAATAACCTTCATGCGCTTATCAAACTATCCGCTATGGAGTGTGAGATGGTAGTGGCGGGTGGCCGGGTACGTCGCCGGGACCAGGACGTAATTGGTGGCGACGCGTGGCGCTTTTTTCAACGCTACCGGGCGGATGTAGGCATTGTCTCGGTAGGCGGCATGGATGCTCACGGCAACCTTTTCGATTACAACGACGATGAGGTTATGGCCCGTGAAGCGCTGTTGGCTAATGCAGCCTTTCGCGTTCTGGTGCTGGATAGCACCAAGTTTGATTTACCGCTGCGCTGTGCGGCGGGGCAACTAGCCGATTATGACGCGGTGATTACCGACGTGGCGCTCCCCGACCGATTGCGCAGCCCTCTTGCCGCACAGGGCGTTAGGTTTTTGATATGAACAGTTTGATATGAGCAGGTATTAAGGTGGTCGGCGAGGTAGCCGCAGCCGATAGGCGCTGGTATCTATTTGACATTGGCTCTCAGGTGATGACAAATACCCAAAAAATTTGCTTGAGGAGCACGCTGTGGAAAACGGTCAATCAGAAGCGGCCTTGCGTTATGAAGCGTTATCCGTAGATACGCTGGCAACGCGGCTGGGTGATGTACACGAAGTAGCCAGCCGGGTAGGCGGCGAGCCCGAGAGCTGGGAAATTCGTGAGGTGGGCGATGGCAACCTGAACCTGGTGTTTATCGTGACGGGCACAGCAGGTAGCGTGGTGGTCAAGCAGGCGCTGCCCTACGTTCGTATGGTGGGCGAAAGCTGGCCGCTGCCGCTTTACCGCGCCCATTTTGAGTATTACGCCCTGGTGCGCCAGGCCAAGCGTGCCCCAAGCATTGCGCCGGAGGTGTTTTATTTCGATAAGCCCCAGGCCCTGTTTGTGATGGAGTATCTTTACCCGCACACGATCTTGCGCCGTAAGCTGATTAAAGGTGAACGCGTGGCTCGCTTGGGGGAAACCATCGGCCAGTTCTGCGCACGCACGGCGTTTCGTGGCTCGGAGCTTTCTCTGCCAAGCCCAGAGAAGAAGCAGGATGTGGGGCTGTTTTCGGGTAACGTGGCGATTCCTGCGATTACCGAATCATTGGTGTTCACCGACCCTTATTACGGCGCCGAGATGAACCACCACACGCCGGAACTTTCGCCAGTGGTGGACGAGCTGCGCCGCAATGTGCGCTTAAAAGCCAAGGTTCAGCGGCTATTGATGAAGTTCACTGCCAACACTGAAACCATGCTCCACGGTGATTTGCACTCGGGCTCGATCATGGCGACCGATACCGACGTGCGTGTGATCGACCCTGAGTTTTCTCAATACGGGCCGATGGCGTTTGATCTGGGAATGGCCGTGGCCAACTTCCTGATGGCGTACTTTAGTCAGCCCGCCCATCGCCAGGATGACGACCTGGACGCTTATCAGGCGTGGATTCTCGACGTCATCGAGGCATGCTTCACAAGCTTTGATACCGAGTTCTGCCGCTTATGGCAAACCGAGCGCACCGGCATTCTGTTCCCCAGGGCGCTGTTTGAAGAGCAGGGCAACAGTGCGGACGACGCCTGCGATGCGCTGTTGGATGAGATTCGCCTGGATGCGCTGGCCTACTGCGGTATCGAGATGCACCGCCGGGTGCTGTCACTGGCCCATAACGCCGACTTCGAAGAGATCGAAGATACTGCCCTGCGCGCCCGGCTAGAAGCCCGTAATGTGTTGATGGGCCAGGCGCTTATAATGAACCCTGACGCGGCTCGTGAGGTACCTGCGCTTATTGAACTGGCTCAGGCCTATAACCGTCAGGATGTTCTATAAACGGCATTCTATAAAAGACATGCTTTAAAAAAGCCGCAATCGCCCGATGAGCTGCCCCCTAGCGTTGGACAACCCTCTAACACAGGGGGTGTTTTTATAAGGAAGGCGTACGACGAGACGTTCAAGTTGCTGATTGCGCAGCCTGCCCAGTACATATCCCTGTCCCGGTAACGTTACGATTGAGAGCATTCGTTATATTTATCTGGTATGTTATACTATAACAATAAGCGTTTTGGCTGAGATTGGTTTCAGCATATTTGAGTCCCCTTGCTGTAGTCCGTAAGCCCCATCTGGTCTGCCTCAACACTTCCCCTGCTTTATGATAAATAAGGATAAGTGACCAATGATTAGGAAAAATCCACGTGGTGACCTGCCAACGATTCATCCCAGTGCTTTTATTGATCCCACGGCTATCATTTGTGGATTGGTCATCGTGGAAGAGAATGTATTCATCGGACCCTACGCCGTGATCAGAGCCGATGAAATGGATGTACACGGTCATATCGACCCGATTGTAATCGGCGCACACTCCAATATTCAGGATGGCGTCGTGATCCATTCCAAGTCGGGCGCCAGCGTGACGATAGGCGAGCGCACCTCGATTGCCCATCGCGCTATTGTGCATGGCCCTTGCACAGTGGGTAGCGGCGTATTTATCGGTTTTAACAGCGTACTTTTCAATTGCCAGATTGGCGATGGCTGCGTAGTGCGCTACAACGCGGTGGTCGATGGTTGCCAACTGCCCGCGAACTTTTATGTTCCTTCTACTGAGCGAATTGGCCCCGATACGGATGTGGCGCTTTTAAAGCAGGTGCCTAGCGAAGCCAGTGCGTTTTCCGAGGATGTCGCTCGTACCAACAATGATTTGGTGCAGGGTTATAAGGCTATCCATAATGAGTTTTAGGCAGTAGCGATTTTACGCTCGTATAAAACGATTAAGGGCACGCTGTTACGCTTAGCTGGTGAGTCAGGTCGCTATTAACGTTAAATTTTTTGCCTTTATTTGTTATGTTATAACGTAATTTATGGCGCAAGGTATATGTATGAATAAGCCGACTACCACGGTATCAACGCATCGCGAGTTGCCGGATAAGGCGCGAGAGGCCAATGTCCGGGACATGCCAGCCTGTGACTATATGAATGACGAGCAGCTGGCTTTTTTTCGCCAGCGGTTGCTGGATGAGCGCTTAGAAATTCAAGCGCATTTAAAGGAAATGAAAGAGGCAATCGCTTCTCACGAACGTGACAGCGATGAAGCCGATCAGGCCTCGTTTGAAGAGGAGCTACGTCTATCACTACGTCAGGCCGACCGGGAAAGCCGCCTGGTGAACAATATCGATGCGGCT
Organism: Halomonas citrativorans; assembly: GCF_900163645.1. Lineage (GTDB taxonomy): Bacteria > Pseudomonadota > Gammaproteobacteria > Pseudomonadales > Halomonadaceae > Vreelandella > Vreelandella citrativorans. The sequence continues at coordinate 488,137 of NZ_FUKM01000057.1, forward strand.
TTACGACGGATCGATAACGGCGACTATGGCTATTGTGACGAGACTGGCGAGCCTATTGGTATTGCCCGCTTGCTGTTCCGACCCACTGCGCGGCTATGTATTGAGGCGAAAGAGCGTCAGGAAAGCCAGGAAAATCATTACCGCAAAGCAAGGTGGGAGTAACCCGTTATGACGACACCCTCGCTCATTCCCATTAACGTGCTTACCGGTTTTTTCGGAAGCGGCAAAACCACGCTGCTCAATCGTTGGGTACACCAATTGTCAATGCGTAATACATTGGTGGTTATCAATGAGTTTGGTGATATTGGGCTGGACCACCTGCTCATCACCCATAGCGATGAGCAAGCCGTTATCGAAATGAGCAGCGGCTGCCTATGCTGTACGCTGCGCGGCGATCTTAGTCGTACGCTACAGCAAGCGTTGGAAGATATTCAGGCACAAGATAAGCCTTTTCCCTCACGCGTGGTGATCGAAACCACGGGCCTGGCAGCGCCCACTTCCATACTGCAGCTGCTGATGACCGATCACTGGCTAGCGCATCGTTTTAAACTTGATAGCGTGGTGTGCTGTGTTGATGCAGTCAATGGCGCAGCAACGCTTACAGCCCATAGCGAGTCGCAGCAGCAAGTAGCCATCGCCGATAAGCTGTTACTCACCAAAACTGACTTGGCCGAGCAAAACGTGGTATCTACCCTGGCCAACCAGCTCGCGAGAATTAACCCTACGGCCGAGCAGTGGCAGGTAATTAACGGCGAGCTTTCCGCCAGCCTCCTGGTCGGCGCAGGGCTTTATCGAAGTGAACATGCAGGTTATCAGGTTGACCAGTGGCTAAAGGCGGGCAGCTATACGGTCCAGCCCGCCGATCAACACGCCGGCGCTACTTTTTCGCTGAGTAAGCATTCATTGTTGAACGCGACCCAGCCCGACAGCACATCGCACGGCGACAGTATCAATGCCTTTTGCTTTAGCGTTGAAGAGCCAATCCACCCCGACACGTTAGAGAGCTGGCTGGATATCTTGATGTCGCTGATGGGCGATAAAATGTTGCGTATCAAAGCGGTAGTGCATCTTACCGACAGGGATACACCGCTGGCGTTACACGGCGTACAACATATTTTTCACCCGCCTGCAGAGCTGCCCGCAGGCAGCGTGAGTGACCGAGTTTCCCGATTTGTTTTCATCACGCAGAATGTGTCGCCGGAGAGCGTGGCTGAGATGTACCGCTTTTTTCAAACCTCTAAAGAGAGTGCCTAATGACCGCTGTGACGTTACCCGATATTGCACGCCAAAGGCCGACGCTATCAGGCGCTTTATCATGGGTAGGGATGGAGGGTATCGCGCTGCCCATTCGCTTAAACGATATGACGCTTAACGTGACGGTAAATGCGGGCGTCAGCCTTGATGAGCCGGGCGCCCGGGGGATCCATATGTCGCGCTTATATCTAGCGCTGGATGCTCTAGAGAATGAGACATTGACACTGCCTGTCGTTCACACGGTATTGAACGCATTTGTAAAGGGCCAGGGCGGACTGTCCCAGCATGCGTATCTCAGTGTTGAGGGCAATATGCCTCTTAAGCGCAGCGCGTTAATTAGCCCGCTCGCAGGATGGAAAAACTACCCGTTCTCGTTACATTGCCAGTTGACCCCCGCGGGTTTCCAAGCGCAGTTGGATATTAAAATAGGCTACTCATCGACTTGCCCCTGCTCGGCGGCGTTAGCCCGACAGCTCATTCAGCAAGCTTTTGAAGAAGACTTCGAAGAAATACCACTGACCAGGTCAGCGGTATTGGCTTGGCTCGGTAGTGAAGAGGGCATACTGGCAACTCCCCATAGTCAGCGAAGTGACGTCACCTGCTCGTTGCGTCTGTCACCAGAAAGTGGCGACACACTGCCGCTGGAAGCTACCATCGACCGGGTCGAGAACGCCCTGGGCACCGCGCTGCAGACGGCGGTGAAGCGTATCGATGAACAGGCCTTCGCCCTCGCCAATGGCCAAAACCTGATGTTTTGTGAAGATGCCGCCAAGCGTGTGGATAGCACGCTGCGCAAAATGCCTTGGGTCGCGGGATTTCAACTCAAGGTCGTGCATGCAGAGAGCCTGCATGCTCACAACGCCGTCGCACGCAGCGAATGGCAGTGGTGATGCGATGATCGTAATCAATGAAGCGATAGGGGCGTGCGGGCGGTTTGAAAGCGTGCCCGATAGGCGGTAGGCGTCAGTGCGTAACGACGAGAAAATACCTTGCGCATCTGTTCGTCGGAGCTGAATCCTACGCGCCAGGCAATGCTTTTCATGGGCAGCGTCGTGTCGAGCAACAGCGACTTGGCGCGTTCACAACGGGCGTTTTCAAGCCAGGCCGATGGCGTCATGCCAAACTCGTCAAGAAACGTGCGGCTGAAATGGCGGGGGCTTATACCCGCCTTGGCGGCCATATCCGCCAGTTTTAAAGGCTTATCAAGATGAGTGATAAGCCAACTCTGTAACTCGCGCATACTGGGCGAACCCGTCATTTGGCTGGTGAGTGCGGCGCTAAATTGCGACTGGCCACCCGGGCGTTTGAGATAAACCACCAGATCGCGCGCTACGCCCAGCGCCAGATCGCGTCCAAAATCCTGCTCGACAAATGCCAGTGTCAGATCAATCGCGGCCGTCACCCCGGCGGAAGTCCAGAAACGACCGTCCTGCACAAAAATCGCATCGGCATCTACCTGCAACGCGGGAAAACGCTGCTGTAGCAGGGCCGCATAGTGCCAGTGCGTTGCCGCACGACGGCGGTTAAGAAGCCCCGCTTCAGCGAGAAAAAATGACCCGGTGCATAGCGCGGCGAAGCGCTGAACATCATCTGCCCGACGGCGACACCAATCGATAAGTGCGGGTTGGCTGGTGAGTGCTTTTTCGATATCGGCAGCGCCTGCCACCATTACGGTTGAAAGCGGGCCATTTTCAGGCAGCCCGCTCTGTGCTTGAAGTGGCACCATCGTCTCCGACGCAATCACTCCAGGCTGTGGGGCGGCCAGTGTCACCTTGTAACGTCGCGGATCGCCTCGCTCGGCCAAGCGTTTGTTGGCGTGGGTGAATACGCTGAGCGGTCCGATGGTCTCCATGATTTTAAACCCTGGATAAATGATGAGATGTACACGGTCGCTGTTTTCGGCTGCTGTGATCCCTGGGATGTTATTGGCTTTGTCATTTTTCATGGGTATTACTCTTTCGAGGCCTGATTACCGTGAACTCTGTCTTGATTTGACCGGAGTACTCGCTGGGGTAATTTAACAAAACGTTATAACGTATCATTTTAGCTCAAGTAAAAGGAGAGAAAATGAAAACGCGCGCCGCGATTGCATGGGAGCCGAACCGCCCACTGGAAATTGAAGAAATCGACCTGGAAGGCCCCAAAGACGGTGAAGTGCTGGTCCGCATTGTTACCACCAGCCTCTGCCATACGGATATGTTCACGCTTTCAGGGCGCGACCCCGAAGGGCTATTCCCTGCCGTGCTCGGTCACGAAGGCGTAGGGGTCGTCGAGGAAGTGGGCCGTGGCGTTGCATCGGTTAAGCCCGGGGATCATGTGATTCCTCTCTACACGCCCGAAGACCCCAACTGCCCCTATATCAAGTCGGGTAAAACCAATCTTTGCCAGACGATTCGCGAGACACAAGGGCGCGGCGTGATGCCTGACGGCACCTCGCGGTTCTCTTACAAAGGGAAGATGATCCATCACTATATGGGGACCAGCACTTTCAGCGAATACACGGTACTGCCTGAAATTGCGGTCGCAAAAATTGCTAAAGAGGCGCCACTTGCCAAGGCAAGTGTTATGGGCTGCGCGGTGCCGACCGGGATGGGGGCGGTGCGCAATACTGCTAGGGTCACACCTGGAGCGACCGTCGTGGTTTTTGGCTTAGGCGCGGTGGGCATGGCGGTAATTCAAGGCGCCAAAATGGTCGGCGCTGGCCGTATTATCGGTATCGATACCAACCCCAACAAGTTCCCGCTGGCACGGGACATGGGCGTAACGGAGTGCGTTAATCCCGCCGACTTCAGGCAGCCCATCCAGGAAGTCATCGTCGAAATGACCAATGGCGGCGCAGATTACTCCTTTGAATGCATTGGCAATGTCAACGTAATGCGTGCGGCACTGGAGTGCTGCCACAAAGGATGGGGTGAGTGTACGGTGATCGGCGTGGCGGGCGCGGGAGAAGAAATTTCTACGCGACCCTTTCAACTGGTGACCGGGCGTGTATGGCGTGGCTCTGCATTTGGCGGTGTGCTAGGGCGCAGTCAGCTGCCGGGGATGGTAGATGAATGGTTACGCGGCGACTTCGATGTCGACCCCTACATTACCCACAATATGACGCACGATCAGATCAACACCGCCTTCGACTTGCTGCACGCGGGCAAATCGATCCGTTCGGTCATCCATTTCCAGCCCAAGGAGACGATGCAACCGGAAGGACTGGCAGGCAAGATTGTTTCAAGCTGAACATGTACGCTTAGAAGGTAGGCGGGTTCTGATTGAACCCGCCTCCGTGTAACCATAAAAAAGCCCGCTACCAGTTCCAACGTTGCATAGCTTTTGAATGGCTGGTTTGCCACTGTCCAGGATTAACGCTCAGGCAGGGTCAGCCAATCAGCCAGTACTACCTCAGCATGGGAGAACTGCGGCATATTTTCACCCAGCGTCTCCATGTTGGTGATGGCGTTATCGTTCAGGAAGTCTTGGGTAATCAGCGTGGGCGGCACGATAACCTGCTGGCTGGGCTCTTCACCGGCCATTAATAGCGCTAGCGTACGTACCGAGACTTCGCCCACCACGGTTGGGTTGGTGGCAACCGTTGCGGCCCAGGGCGAGCCGGGTTCACGCATGGCGGCAATGTCGGAGGTGGAGATATCGGCGGAATAAATAGCGATATCCTCACCCAGGCCCATTTCATCCACGGCTATTTTCACGCCCGCTGCAAACTCATTGTAGGGCGCGAAGAACACATCAATCATCGGATTGGCCTGAATCACCGCGCGGGCCTGATTGGCAACCGAGTTGGCGATGGGGTTATCCAGCGTGCCGAATACGGCGGCTTCGGTCACACCTGGGTGAGCTTCTTTAAAATCTTCCCAAGCGGCGTTGCGGCGATCAAGCGGCGCGATACCAGGCACGTAAACATAGCCTGCGGTAAAGCTGTCACCGTTATCCTGTAGCGCTTGGTTAAGCACCAACTCGCCCAGTAGATAATCGGACTGCTCGACTTGCGGGATGGCGGGGTTATCCACTTCCACATCGAATGCGACGACATCAATGCCCGCCTCTACGGCGCGCTGAGCGGCATCTTTCATGGACTCCGGCAGCCCGTGCTGAATGATGATGCCATCTACGCCGAGCGCGATAGCCTGGTCCACCATATCTGCCTGCAGGGCCGCATCTTGGCGGCTATCCAGCACGCGCAGGTTCACGCCCAGCGCAGCGGCTTGCGCCTCTACACCCGACAGATAGGCTTGGAAGAAGTCGCCCGTGGAGATATAGCGGATAAGCGCGATGGTGACATCTTCCGGCGCATCGAAGGGTGCCGGGCGCTCTTCGGCCATTGCAAGGCTCGTTCCCAGTAGCGCCATGGCGGCGGTAAAACTGACAGCAAAACGTTTGAGCATACGGTGTTTAAGTGCAAAGTTTTTAAGTGCAAGGTTTTTAAGTACAAGGTGTTTAAGTACAAGGTGTTTAAGTGCAAGGTGCTTAAGCATAGCGGTGTCCCGGTTGTTAACATTTTTAGCGTTGAAGCGTTATTAATGACGGCCTGATTGGCCACGCCGTGAGGAGAGGTAAAAGGTGAACATGAGTGCCACCACCAGTACCGCGCCTTTAACAAAATCCTGCGTGTAGTAGGGCGCATTCATCATCGTCATGCCTTGAAGAAGAATCCCCACAAAAAGCGCGCCCATGGCGGTGCCAAACGCGTTGGGGCGTGCAGCACCCAGTACGGCAAAGCCAATCAGCGCAGCGGCCACGCTATCCAGCAGCAGGTTATTGCCGCTGGCAATATCGCCCCGGCCTAAACGGGCTGCCAGCAAAATACCGCCAATCGAGGCGGTAACACCAGAAATCATGTACGCCGTGATCTTGTAACGCTCCACCGGCGCGCCCACCAGAGCGGTCGCACGCTCATTGGAGCCAATGGCATACATCAGCCTGCCGTGACGGGTAAAGCCCAGAAACAGCCAAATAGCGACCGCAATCAGAACAAACACCACCACCGGCACCGGAATCAAACGCTCCAGAATAAGGTCAAACCGGTGCCTGCCTAGCCACAGAAACGCCGCCGAGAACGTGCCTTCTGCGGTGGAACCATCGGCCAGCGACATACCGGTGGCGATAGAGTTGCCCTGGGTAGGAATGCGCTGAAGGCCAATCAGCAAAAACATCATGCCCAGGGTGGCCAGCAGGTCAGGGATGCGGAACTTGACGATCAGAAGACCGTTAATAAGCCCGATGAAAGCCCCCATCAAAAGACACACAGCCACGGCCACATAGGCGGGCTGTTCGAGGACGACCATACAGTACGCGGCCAGCATCAACGACGTGGTGGCCACGGCACCAATGGATAGATCAAACCCGCCCACCACTAGCGTGGTGGTCACGCCCAGCGCCAGAATACCGGTAATCGCCACAGACTGAAGTACAAATACCGCCGAACGCGGGTTCGCAAAGCCAGAGGCCGCCAGGCTGAAGTAAACCACCAGCGCTACCAGCAGAAGCAAGAAACCGTAGCGAATGGCTAGCTCCAGGCAGCGAGCTTTCGCGGCGCTAGCATTAGGCTTTTCCGGAGGCCTGGGCGACGAGGACGTTGAGGTCGATATCTCGGTTGGATTGCTCACCAGCAATGGCTCCTTCATGTAACACAATAATTCGGTCAGCGATTTCAATCGCCTCGTCTAGTTCAGAAACAAACACCAGCGTTGCGCGACCTTTGGCGGTTGCCCGGATATGGCGGCCTATATCCTGCCGTGCCCCGATATCCACGCCTTGAAAGGGCTCATCCAGCAGTAACACGCGGCTGGGAGATTGAAGCCAGCGCCCGATCATGACCTTTTGCTGATTGCCTCCGGAAAGCGTGCCAATCGCATCTGCGTGGGATTGGCAGACAATCCCCAACTGGGCAATCATTTGCTCTGTGCTGGCGCGCTGCTGGCGGGCACTCAGAAACGCCCCACGGGTAAAGGCTTTTAAAAACGGCAGCGTCATATTGTCGGCGATATTGAAATCCCCAATCACGCCGTTGGTCGCTCTGTCTTTTACCGACATGAACACGCCCTGGGCAAGTGCTTCGCGTACATTGGCGGGCGCATAGGGCTGACCATCGACCTGCATGGTGCCGCTGCTTAAAGAGCTCAGCCCAAACAGGGTCTCGACAAGCGCCGACATCCCGCTGCCCAGCAGGCCGGTAAACGCGACAACTTCGCCATCACCCACGTTCAAACTGACCGGCGCCGCGCCTTGAGTCAGTTCGACATTTTGTAGCGTCAGGATAGGCGCGCCCGGTGTTGCCGGCTCAATATCGGCATTATTGATCGCCTGACCCAGCATGGCATGCACGGCGGCGGTGAGATCCAGCGGCGCTTGATCAAATACGCCGGATATCTGCCCATCGCGCAAGCAGATGATGCGATCCGCCAAGCGCCTGATATCGGACATGCGGTGCGATATATACACAATCGCCACGCCCTGGGCGCGCAAACGGTCGATCACCGTAAACAAGCGCTCGGCTTCGGTAGCGGAGAGTGACGAGGTCGGCTCATCCAGAATCAAAAGTCTGGGGGCGTGGGCCATGGCTCTGGCGATGCTGATCATCTGCCGGTCGGCCACCGAAAGGTCGGCAACGCGAGCGTTCAGATCGATGTCAAGACCCATGGCATCGGCGACTTCGCTTGCCTGCTGGCGGAGCTTTTTAGCGCTGACCCATAAGCCGTGCGCACCGGAGGCTAGTCTATCCAGCATCAGGTTGTTGGCTACGTCCAGGTCGGGGATGACGCCGTCATCGATGGATTGATGTACGGTCACCACGCCCTGGTGGATCGCCTCACGCGCATCGCGTGGGCAGTAGGGCGCATCGGCAAGCCGCATCTGGCCGTGGTCGGCCGCGTGGTAGCCGCTAAGCACCTTGACCAGAGTTGACTTGCCCGCCCCATTGGCGCCCATCAATACGACGACTTCGCCAGCACTGATACGCATATCAATGCCACGCAAGACCTGATTGTTGCCAAAGGATTTATGAATCCCCTGGATATCAAGCACGCTCGCTTGCAAGACGTTTCTCCTTGGTAGGCATACGCTGTGAAGGGCGCAAGATCATCGGTAAAGGGGGTTGGAAAGTCAATCGCCGTGGCAGGGGATGTGGTAAGCACAAAAAGCCTGAGGCCAGCGCCAAAAAGGACGCGGGAATTGAACCCGCGTCCTTTTTGTTACTGCCGATATTTACAGCTGATCAATCCGGTCAAACTTGCCGGCGATATTGCTCTCGGTCCAGTGGGGTACCCAGCCTTCCACGTTGTCGAAGAAACGCAGCGCGGTAAATTCAGGTGCCGGGCCCATATCGAACCAGTGCGGTGTATTGGCGGGTACGCTGATCAGGTCGTTGCGGGTGCACAGCACCTGGTACACCTTGTCGTCGATATGCAGGCAGAAAAGCCCTTGGCCTTTCACGAAAAAGCGCACTTCGTCCTCAAAGTGGCGGTGCTCGTTTAAAAACTTTTGGCGCATGGCACCCTTTTCAGGATGCGTAGGCACCATGTGCAGCACATCCACCGTCTGGTAGCCGCCTTGGGTTTTCAAGCGTTCGATGTCGTCCTGGTAGAGCGCCAGAATATCGTCCTGGGTAGCGTCGTCGGCGATCTCGCCCGGCGTTGCCCAGCGCTCAAATAGCACGCCTACACGGTTGAGTTCGGCCTTGATCTGCTCTCCGTCGGTAATATCGACCAGCGCGTTGTTCGGGTCTTGATCGGCAAATACTTTAAGTTGTGACATTGAGGCGCTCTCCGCTAGCTAATACTTGAACTGTTAAAGGCTAAGTTGTTAGAGATTGATCTCATCGAAGCTTGTCACGCAAGCGTGCTGCGTACCAGCCTGAGTACCTTCACGCACCAGTTGTAGCGTTTGCATTCCCGCCTGCTTGGCGGCATCAAGCTCTTCTACCACATCGGATAGGAACAGGATTTCGTCGGCGGGAAGCTGTAGCTTGCTGACGATGTGCTGATACGCCAAGGCTTCGCGCTTATGACCGATATGCGTATCGAAATAGCCGCTGAACAGCGGCGTTAAATCGCCCTCTGTGCTGTAGCCAAACAGCAGCTTTTGCGCCTGCACGGAGCCTGACGAGTAGACGTAAAGCTGCTTGCCGGCTTCTGCCCACTGACGAAGACGCGGGGCAACATCGCCATACAGATGCCCTTTAAAGGCGCCACGCTGGTAGCCATCAGCCCACATCATGCCCTGAAGCGCTTTGAGCGGTGTGACTTTTTGGTCAGTTTCGATCCAGTAGAGCAGCGTTTCGATCACTTTATCCAGCGAGGCGTCCGGCTCCTTGAGCTCATCGCGCACTGCGGCTATCTGCTCTTCCACATCAGGTTGGGCCGAGTGGGTGTACACGTACTCGGGCAACTGATCATGAGCGTAGGGGAACAGCACCTTATGCACAAAGCTGATATCGGTGGTGGTGCCTTCGATATCGGTGACCACGGCGCGAATGCTGGTGTTATCAAGATCTGGCTTATTAACATCTGGATGATTGATCATTTGGACCACCGGCTCTCTTCAAGGACACAGGCAAGTAAAAACTCAATGGCTTCCAAATGGCGGCGACACTCGGCAATGCTGCTGCCCACGGCATAAATACCGTGGCCCGCGACTAGAAAGCCCCAAGGCATCGGCCAACCTGCCCGTACGTGGTCGGCCAGCTCGCTCATATCCTGGGAGTTGGGTACCACCGGCAAGTGAATGGTGGCGTCATGCGTGCTATTACCCTGTAGCGCCTTTTGCATTTCAAAGCCGCTTAGCGCAATGCCTTCAGGAAAACGACGCGAAAGGACGGTGCTTGCCACGGTGTGGGTGTGCAGTACGCAGCCAATCTGTTCGTCCATCCGATAAAGTGCCGCGTGAAGGTCACTTTCCGCACTGGGTTTGCCGTTGCCTTCAAGTACGCGCCCTTCAAGGTCGCAAAGCAATAAGTCATCGGCTTGAATGCGTGTTTTATCACGGCCCGAGGCGGTGACCAGATAACCTTGCGGCACACGGGCAGAAAAATTACCGCCCGTGGCGGGCGTCCAGCCTTGCTGGGCCGCCCAAGAGATCGCTGCTAGCAGTTCGTCTTGTAATATCATCGTAGGGTCAGTATCGCGTCGCTTTCAAAGGCCTTCATTCTATATGATATGCTCCGCGGCTGATAAGCCACGCGCCGTATTCGTTCTTTCCATACGTTCTTTATCGCAGTACTCAAGGAGCCCCTGATGCCTCATCTTCAGTCACGCAGTTTACGGGTGTATACCGACTCGCTTGAGTATCTGGATCAGACTCGCCTGCCGCAGGCCGAAACGTGGGTGCGCTGTGCAAGCCCGGAAGATTGGCAGGTGGCGGTGAAAAGTCTGGCGATTCGCGGCGCGCCGCTGATTGGCCTGAGTGCGGCCTTTGTGCTGGCGCAGTATGCGGCGCAACATCCCGGTCAAGAAAACGAGTGGCAGTGGGTAAGTGACCGCTTACGTGCCACGCGCCCCACGGCGGTTAATTTGATGTATTGCCTGGACGTCATGGAGGCCTGCTTTGCTCAAGGACCGGCTGCGCTTTCTGAGCGCGCCGCCGCGCTGTTTGAAGAGGACCGCGAGCTGTGTTTGCAGATGGCCGAGCGCGGCGCGGACTTACTGAATGACGGCGAGCGAGTGCTTACTCACTGCAATACCGGCGCCCTGGCCACGGCCGGGGTCGGCACGGCGATTGGCGCGCTGGCGGTGGCCAAAAAGCGTGGTGTAGCGCTGCATGTCTACGTCAACGAAACCCGCCCGCTGCTTCAGGGTGGGCGGCTGACCGCTTGGGAAATGGCCGACCTGGATATTCCGTATCAGCTAATTGCGGACAGCATGGCCGCAAGCCTAATGGCCGCAGGCAAAGTGGATAAAGTGATGGTCGGTGCCGACCGCATCTGCGCCAACGGAGACTTCGCCAATAAAGTGGGCACTTACATGCTGGCAGTGGTCGCCAACTACCATAAGGTGCCGTTCTACGTAGTGGCGCCCTACACCACGGTAGACAAGGCCTGCGCCACCGGCGATGACATTCCGATTGAGCAGCGCGACGCCGCAGAAATACGCGGCGCCACCGGGGCATTCGGGGATGTCGTTTGGGCGCCGGAAAATGCGCCGGTGTGGAACCCGTCTTTTGATGTTACGCCCGCCGCGCTAGTCACCGGCTGGGTGCTGGATACCGGCGTGTTTGACCAAGCCGCTATCGTCCGTGGTGAACACTGCCGGTAACGGCCTCTGTACTTAAAGCGTGGCATCGCCGTGGGTTTGAATCACCGCCAGAAAACCTTCGCCGTAATCCTCAAGTTTGCGTGCGCCAATGCCGGAGATATCGCCAAGCGCCTGCAAATTCTGCGGCTTCTGCTCGACCATTTCGGCAAGCGTGGCATCGTGGAAGATGACGTAAGCAGGCACGCCCTGGGCTTCGGCAAGCGCCTTTCGGTGCTGGCGTAGGGATTCCCACAGCGCGCCGTGGCCCGGCGCTGCCGAGGCGCCCTTGTTTCCGCGTCGGGCGGCCTTGGCTTTGCTGGGCTTGCGCAGGGTTAGCGGCTGCTCGCCGCGCAGCACCGGCTTGGCGTTTGCTGTTAAGTGAATCCCGCCATGACCTTCCATATCCACGCTTAGAAAGCCGCTGGCGATCAATTGGCGAAACAGCGCCTTCCATTCGTTGGCCGAGAGGTCCTTGCCGATGCCAAAGGTGCTGATCTTGTCGTGACCAAAGCGGGTGATGCGCTCGTTGTTTTTTCCCAGCAGCACGTCCACCAGATAGGTGACGCCGAAGCGCTGCTCGGTGCGATAGACACACGACAGCGCCTTTTGCGCCGCCACCATGGCGTCCCAAGTCTCGGGCGGGGTCAGGCAGTTGTCGCAGTTACCGCAAGGCGCATCCAGGTGGTCGCCGAAGTAGTGCAAAAGCGCCTGACGGCGGCAGCTGATGATCTCGCAAAGCCCCAGCATGGCATCAAGCTTTTGCTGCTCAATGCGCTTTTGGTGATCATGAGCGCTGGAGTCCTGCTGCATTTGGCGCAGCGTGATGACATCCTGCAAGCCGTAGGACATCCACGCATCGGCAGGCAGGCCATCGCGCCCGGCGCGGCCGGTTTCCTGATAGTAGGCTTCAATGCTCTTGGGCAGATTGAGATGCGCGACAAAGCGCACGTCCGGCTTGTCGATGCCCATGCCAAAGGCGATGGTGGCCACTACCACCACGCCATCTTCGCGTAGAAAACGCGTCTGGTGATGCTGGCGCTGCTCGGGGGGAAGCCCCGCATGATAGGGCAGTGCTGTCAGCCCCTGGCGCTCAAGCCAGGCGGCGGTGTCGTCCACCTTGCGTCGGGATAGGCAGTAAATGATCCCGGCTTCGCCGTCGTGGTTGTCGCGGATAAAGCGCAGCAGCTGATCACGGGCGTTGCCCTGATTTTCAGCGATATGGTAGCGGATGTTGGGACGATCAAAGCCGCTGTTATAAAGCGCCGCATCTTGAAGCTGCAGATGCTCAACGATATCGCCCCGAGTGGGCACATCGGCGGTGGCAGTCAGCGCAATGCGCGGCACCTGGGGAAAGCGCTGATGCAGTTGGGAGAGCTGGCGGTACTCGGGGCGAAAGTCATGGCCCCACTGGGAAACACAGTGGGCCTCGTCAATGGCGAACAGGGCAATCCGGGCCTGCTCAAGAAGCGCCTGCATACGCGGCATGGCGAGCCGCTCGGGCGCAACGTATAAAAGATCCAGCTCGCCTGAGCGCAGGCGATTCTCCACCTCGACCGCCTCATGATAGTCGAGGCTGGAGTTGAGATAGGCGGCGCGTACGCCGTTCTGAACGAGTGCCGCCACCTGATCCTGCATCAGCGCGATCAGCGGGGAAACCACGATGGCGGTGCCTTCGCGTAACAACGCGGGGATCTGGTAGCACAGCGATTTACCGCCGCCAGTGGGCATCAGTACCAGCGCATCGCCACCGGCAACCACATGATCAATAATTGCCTGCTGCGGGCCGCGAAAACTGTCGTAGCCAAAGACTTCCTGCAGCACCTTGAGGGCCGCCGGGTTGGGTTCGCCGTGCATCCTCGCTCTCCTTTTTGCCGAGCGGGGATTGTCGCACGAAAAGCCTCTTACGCGTTTGCTTAGGATTTTCGTAAAAAGCCTAGCGAATCCCCGCGCGCAAAAATGACTGCACAAACTGGCGCTGAAAAAGCAGAAACGCGACTAACAGCGGCGCGATACTGATTAACGTGGCCGCGCTGACCGTTGCCCAGTTAACGCCGGTTTCCGGAGCGGAAAATACGCCCAAACCAACGGTTAATGTGCGGCTTTCCACCGAGTTGGTGACCACCAGCGGCCATAAAAAGTTGTTCCAGTGGTGGCTGATGGAAACCAGTCCATAGGCCAGGTAGGTAGGCTTGGCCAACGGTACGTAGACCTTCCAGAGAATTTCCAGCCAACTGCAACCTTCTATGCGTGCGGCATCTTCAAGCTCGCGCGGAATGGTCTTGAACGTTTGGCGCAGCAGGAAAATCCCAAAGGCGCTGGCCACATAAGGCAGGCCAATACCGGTGATGGTATTGATTAACCCCAGCTCGCTGGCGATACGGTAGTTCTCCACGATCAGCACTTCGGGAAAGACAAACAGCTGAATCAGCACCAGCATAAACAGCAGGTTTTTACCCGGAATGGGAAATCGTGCAAAGGCAAAAGCGGCCAGCGTACACACCACAAATTGGCCCAATACCACGCCGGTAACCAGAGCAAAGGTGTTGAAGTAATAGCGGGCGAAGGGCGCCTGGGACCAGGCGTTAACGAAGTTATCCAGCGTCAGCGGGGCGAACAGATCAAAGCGCACCATAAATTCGCTGGGGTGGAAGGCAGCCCAAAAAGCGTACAGCAGCGGAAAAATCCAAATCACTGCCAATAGCCACGCCGCCAGAGTTTCAAGCGATGGGATGGATAGTCGGCGAGATCGAGGCGCAGATTTTTTGGCGCTTGAGTATGTTGTGGTTGAACTCATTGGTAGTGCGTCCTGCGGTCCAGAACCGTGAACTTCAGCGTAGCGACGACCGCGAGTACCAGCAGAATCACCACCGTAATGGTGGCCGCCGTAGTGCGATCAAAAAACGAGAAGGCATTTTCGTAGACGTAATACAGCAACAGGTTGGTCGCGTTATTGGGGCCGCCCTTGGTCAGAATAAACAGGTGATCAACCACGCGTACCGCATTGATTAATGCGTTGATCAGCACAAACAGGGTGGTCGGCATCAATAGCGGAAACGTCACTCGCCAGAAGAAGCTCCAGCGGCTGGTACCCTCAAGGTCGGAGGCTTCTTTTAGCTCAGGTGGAATGCCTTGAAGCGCCGCAAGATAGAAAATCATAAAAAAGCCGGCCTCTTTCCAAACCGACATCACCATCACCGAGCCGAGCGCGACGCTTGGGTCGCCCAGCCAATTCACCCCGGAAAACCCCAGTGCCCCGAGCAGCTTGTTAAACAGGCCAATTTGCGGGGCATAGAAAAACATCCAGATATTGGCCGCGGCAATCATGGGCAAAATAGTCGGTGTGAAGTAGGCCATACGCACAAGGCCACGCCCCGGCAGTTTGCCGTTAACGAATAGTGCCATGCCGAGCGCCAGGGCGATGGAGGCGGGGATTGTGCCCAACGCGTAGATCAAGTTATTGCGCGCCACCTTCCAGAACTTGGCGTCATCGAACAAAAAACGATAATTCTCAAGCCCGACAAATTCCGGCGGGGCACCGCGAAAGCCGGGCAGAAACAGGCTTTGAATCACGGTCGTAATCGTGGGTAGGTACGCAAAAGTGGCTAACAGCACGGCGGCGGGTAGTAACAGCAGCGCGCCATACATCTGCATTTTGTGGTGGGCGGTTAATGCCATGGGGAGCGGCCACTTATAGGAAACGCCGGGGCGAACCCCGGCGAATGGGTAAGAAAGGGCTTAACGTGCGTAACGCCGCAGTATGGCGTCCGCTTCCTGCTGGGCCTGGTTAAGCGCGGCTTCCGGTTCCATCTGGCCGGTTAACGCTGCCTGAACGGCGTTATCCAGCGTGCGACGAATGCGGCCGCCCTGGTAGGTGGAAAGCTCGGCAGTACCATATTCCAACTGGTCGCGGGCAACGGCAGCGGGCGGGAAACTCTCCACGTACTCGCGCAGCGCATCGGTTTCATACGCGGCGGGGCTAACGCCCATGTAGCCTGTCTCAATCGACCAGTCGGCGGCGCGCTCGGGTGCGGTCATCCAGCGGATAAACGTCATCGCAGCGCGCTGCTCTTCTTCAGAGGCATCTTTAAAGACGTAGAAGTTGCCGCCGCCAGTGGGGCTGCCGCGCTGGGTGTTCATGGGCAGCATGGCGACGCCAAAATCAAAATCGGCTTCATTGAGCACAGCGGTCAGGTTGCCGGTGGTGTGCCACATCATGGCGGTAGATTGTTCAAGGAAGTTCTGGCGCAGCGTGCCCCATTCGATGGTGCCATCCGGCATGGCGTCATGTTCGGTTGTTAGCGACACCCAGTACTCAAGCGCTTCAACGGCGGCGGGATCATTAAAATAGACCTCGGTGCCATCTTCGCTCATCAGGCGGTGGCCGTTCTGAAATGCGAACGCCTGGAACATCCAGTAAGGGTACCCGGTAGAAGGCACCATCACCCCCCACTGCTCACCGTTGGAGGCTTCGCGAATCGTTGCCGCCATCTCGGCCATTTCCTGCCAGTTTTCTGGCGGGGTTTCAGGGTCTAAACCGGCCGCTTCAAAAGCGTCCTTGTTCCAAAACAGCACAATGGTGGAGCGCTGGAAAGGAATGCCGTAGGTGTTGCCATCCAGTTGGCCGTTTTCCATCAATCCTGGGTAGAAACTGTCGAGCCATTCGCGCTCTTCATCGGTTTCGACCAGATCATCGAACGCCACGATGGCGTCCTGCTCAACCAGTTCGTAAAGATCAATCGAGAACATGACCGATAGCTGCGGTGTATCGCCTGACTCAATTGCCGACATGGTACGCACGCGGGTATCGTCGTAGTTGCCGGCGTAGATGGCTTCCACCGAGATATCGGGATGCTCACTCTCAAACTCGGCCACTAAGTCATCAATGACATTAGTCAGCGCGCCGCCCACTGAAACCGGGTAGTACATGGTCAGGTCAACGGTATTAGCGTTGGCCTGGGTGGCGCTTAACATGCCAGCTACAAGCGCGGTGGTAGCGAAGGGGATACGCAAACGCATAAAAGACTCCACGAACATCAGTGTTGGAAAGAGCCCACCGCCGGTGGACGAGAAACGACGCGAGGCGAGCCTGGTAACGCACTTGGCAAAACGCTATCCAGACGTAACCCGTTATTCGCAAACAAGTGGGCGTTTTCTGGTGCCCAATAGAGCCGACAAGTGCCGTCAGTCAGTGCGGGTTTGCCGTTGATGCGTACGCGCAGGCTGTGTGCACCCACCGCCACATGGACAATCGTGTCGGCGCCTAAATACTCCTCGCTAAGTACGGTGGCCAGCACGCCTGGCTTCGACGCCGGGCGCAGCTCAATATCCTCCGGACGAATACCTAGCTGACCGCCAACGGCTTCCAGCGGCGCTACCGTGGTGGTCGGTTCGCCGTCGATAACAGCACCCTGGTCGCCTTTAACAAGTGGCAGCAAGTTCATGGCAGGACTCCCTATAAAGCTAGCGGCAAAGGCGCTGGCAGGCTGGTTATAAAGCTCGTCAGGCGACCCGTCCTGAACGATGCGGCCATGCTGCATCAGAATCACGCGGTCCCCCATGCTCATGGCCTCGACCTGATCGTGGGTCACGTAAATCACCGTCATGTTCAGGCGGCTTTGTAGCGCCTTGATTTCCCGGCGCATATCGCTGCGCAGCCGCGCATCTAGGTTGGAGAGCGGCTCATCCATCAAACAGATCGGGTGTTCAGAAATAATCGAGCGGGCAAGCGCCACCCGCTGGCGTTGGCCGCCAGAGAGCTGGGCAGGTTTACGGTTCAGGTAATCAGTAAGGTCGACAAGCTCAGCCACCTTGGCCAGCCGCTCGCGCTGTTCAGCTTTGGGCACCTTGCGGCTGCGCAGGCCAAATACGATATTGTCGGCAACGCTTAAATGCGGGAATAGCGCATAGGATTGAAACACCATGCTTAAGCCACGGTCGCCCGGCGGCAAGCGTGTAACATCGCGCTCACCGATATGGATCTGCCCGCTACTTGCCTCTTCCAGGCCCGCAATCATGCGCAGCGTGGTCGATTTTCCACAACCTGAGGGGCCCAGCAGAATGACAAACTGGCCGGGCGTTACCTCAAAAGAAATTTCATCGACAGCGGCCGTCGCGCCCCAGCGTTTAGTAACGCGCTCCAGGCGGATACGCGATTGGCTCATACACACAGGCTCATGTCTTCACCACCAGCGGTTGATTATTGTTGGCCAGCTTGCGGTGAAAATGTTGCTGTTGTGTGACGTTTGTATGGCGAAGTTGTGTCAGGTAATAGTTATATAGCTCTTTTAGCTAAAGATCTCAATGTAGCCCGAGAATAGTACCGTTCATTATTGAATAGCTGATACTGGCATCGGATAACGCCGGGTCGATTTACCCGCTTTCACCACCTGCCCCGGTACCTCATGGCTGATAAGCTCTGGGAGAGTAGCGGCGACGTTAAGCAGGGCGTCCAGGTCAACGCCGGTGTCCACACCCATGGCTTCAAACATATGCACTAGATCCTCGGTGCATACGTTGCCGGTGGCGCCGGGGGCAAAGGGGCAGCCGCCCAGGCCGCCAAGTGCTGAGTCGAAGCGGGTAATCCCTGCCTGCCAGGCTGCCAGGGCATTGGCCAGGCCCATGCCGCGGGTGTTGTGAACATGTAGGGTAAACGGCGTTTCGGGCCAGCGTTCAAGCACCGCTTCACACAGGCGTTTGACTTGGGTCGGGTTGGCCATGCCGGTGGTGTCGCACAGCGTTACTCCTTGAATACCCAGCGCAATCAGCCTTTCAACCAGTTCCAGTACCCGCGCTTCGGGCACTTCGCCTTCAAAGGGGCAGCCAAACGTGGTGGAGAGCGAGGCGTTGATAAACACGCCGCTGCCCTGAGTCACGTCCAAAATAGCCGCAAATTGTTCAAGGGATTGCTCGGGCGTCATGCGCAGGTTGGCCAGGCCGTGGCTGTCGCTTGCTGACATCACCAGGTTGATCTCATCGACGTTGCAGGCAAGCGCGCGTTCGGCACCTTTTATGTTGGGCACCAGCGCGGTGATGTCCACGGCTCCACGGCGCTGAATGCCGGTAACAACGTCGGCGGCATCGCGCAGGTTGGGAATCGCCTTGGGGGAAGTAAACGACGTCGCTTCGATGCGCTTGAGGCCTGTCGTGGAGAGTGCGTCAATCCAGCGAATTTTGTCCTGTGTGGGTACAAAACGCGCTTCAATTTGCAGGCCGTCACGGGGGGCGACTTCATTGATTTCGATTCTCAAAGGGCAGGGTGATAACTGGCTCATAACAAACTCCTTAAATGATGCCTGCTTGGCGCAGTTTGGTGCGGGTTTCCTGATCGATACCAAGCTCGTCCAGTACGGCGTCGGTATGCTGACCGAGGCTCGGGCCGCCATTGCCCAAACGCCCAGGCGTGGCGCTTAGCTTGGGCAGTACGCCGGGCACTTTGAGTGGTTGGCCATTGGGGCGGGTAAAGGTTTGAATCATCTCCCGCGCTAGGTAATGGGGATCAAAGGCGATATCTTCAGCGGTATAGGGGTAGCCGGCGGGCACCCGGGCATCGTCCAGGGCTTGTAGAATGACATCGCGCGGGCGTTCTAGCGTCCAGGCTTCAATGGCTGCGTCAATCATGGTGGCTTGCCGGCTGCGCCCATCGTTATGGGCAAGCGCTGGGTCGCTTCCTAAATCCTCGCGGCCAATCACGCCCATCAAGCGCTTAAAAATGCTGTCGCCATTGCCGGCGATGAGCACGTAGTCGCCGTTCAGGCAGCGGTAGGCGTTTGAAGGCGTAATGCCGGGAAGGGCGCTGCCGCTGGGCTCGCGGATCTGGCCGCTTGCATCAAACTCCGGCAGCAGGCTTTCCATCATGGCAAACACTGATTCATACAGCGCTACATCAATTTCCTGGCCCAGGCCGCTGCGGTCGCGCTCTTGAAGAGCCAACAAGGTGCCGATCACCGCGTAAAGGGCGGAAAGCGAGTCGCCGATGCTCACGCCCACCCGCACGGAGGGTTCGTCCGGCTGGCCGGTAAGGTAGCGCAGCCCACCCATTGCTTCGCCAATTACGCCAAAACCGGGCTTGTCGCGGTAGGGGCCGGTCTGCCCGTAACCCGAAATATGCACCATGATCAGCCGTGGGTTGAGGGCTGATAACGCTTCCCAACCTAGCCCCCAACTTTCAAGCGTGCCGGGGCGAAAGTTCTCCACGACCACGTCTGCCTCGGCGGCAAGCTGGCGCACCAGGGCCTGGCCCTCTTCGCTGCGTAAGTCCAGCGCCACTGAGCGCTTATTGCGGGTCTGCACGTGCCACCAAAGCGAGGTGCCGTCTTCAATCATTCGCCATTTGCGAAGCGGGTCGCCGGTGCCGGGCGGCTCAATCTTGATCACGTCAGCGCCAAACTCACCCAGCAGTTTGGTGGCGAAGGGGCCTGCAATCAGCTGGCCTAGCTCAAGTACTTTTAGGTCCTGTAAGGGAAGCTTGCGCGCTTCAGGAGCGTTCATTAAGGCTCTCCTCTACTTGTCGTTATTCGCGGTGATCGCCAGCATGGGGCAGCCGTTTAGGGTCGACAATTAGGCAATGGGTAACAAAGGGTTCGTGGCTGGCGAAGGTATGCGCTAGCATGGGCAGACTGTTAGTTAAGAGATATCACCATGCGCCGCTTCGACTTTGTCACCCTTAAACTGTTTATTTCTGTGGCAGATGAAGGACGCCTGACGGCAGCGGCCGAACGCGAGCATTTAGCGCTCGCTGCGGTGAGTAAGCGGATTAGCGACCTTGAGGCGCTGGTAGGGACCACGCTGCTGTATCGCCGCCCTAGAGGCGTTGAGCTAACCCCCGCAGGCCAGGCGTTTCTGCACCACGCCCGGCGCATTATGGATAATATCGAGCGCCTGGAAGCGGAGCTAAGTGAATATGGCGAAGGGGTGCGCGGCCATGTGCGCATCCACTCCAACACCTCGGCCATTATTGCGTTTCTTCCCCAGGATCTCAGCACTTTCTCTCACCACTACCCCGATATTAAAATCGACCTGCAGGAGCGGGTGAGTAGTGAAATTGTGGCCGCCGTGCGCGATGGATTGACCGATATCGGCATCTTCGCGGGGCATGTCGCGGCACCTGACCTTCAACAACTTTCGTACCGGAATGACCGGCTGGTATTGGTAACGCCTGGCAATCACCCGCTGGCGGCGCGTGAAAGTATTGCCTTCAATGAGGCGCTCGACTTCGATTTTATCGGCCTCCAGCAGGATGCCTCGCTGCAAGCACTACTGCATGAACAAGCCAATATTGCTGGCAAGGCGTTACGGATGCGCATTCAGGTGCGTAGCTTCGATGCCATTTGCCGCATGATTCATCATGGGATGGGCGTGGGCATACTGCCTGAAAAGACCATCTATCGTGAATTGGGGGATCTGGAGTTGAAAAGCATTCCGCTTAGCGACCCTTGGGCGCAGCGCGAACTGGTGATCGGTATGCGCCGTTACGCCACCCTGCCGGCCACTGCCCGTCATTTAGTGGATCATCTGATTAAGGCTGAAACGACGTCTTCTTAAATGCCACGCATCCCCCTTCGGGTTCGCGTTTGGAGAAAGCTCATTAGCATTCTGAGCCCTCCCTTATAGGCTGGCCCCTGAATAAACATGGCTAACGACTGCCAACGCCTCTCCATCTTTAGTCGTATGCTGTTTTACGAGAGCCCTCAAACGCCCGCTGCCATGGGGTCTCCAGCCATCGTATTTTGCGAAGTCAGCCTTCTTGAACGTCGATTTGAGCGTACCGGCGGCTTGTTTCAAGATCGATAGAACAACATCGCACCATTCTGCCTATAACGACAAATTGAGAGAGTACATCTCATGCAAAAATCACTGTTTGCCACGCTCACCGCGTTAGGCATTTTAGCGGTTGCTCCCTTCGCGCTGGCCAACCCGATTGAAATTCAAGTTAACAACACCATGAGTGAAGGCGGCTCTGAAAGTGCAGCGGTTGAACGCTTTGCGGAGTATCTGGAAGAGCAGGCGCCGGGGCGCTTCAACGTACGGCCTTTCCTCGCGGGCTCCTTGGGCGGTGAAGATTCCGTACTGGAGCTGCTCAACCTGGGCCAGACCCAGCTTTCACTCACCGGTGGCAACTGGCGCCAGCAATATGCGCCGGAGTACGACGCCATTACCGTGCCCTTCCTGTTCACGACCTGGGATGAGGTAGACAGCTATATCGATAGCCCATCGGGCCAGACGCTGATCGAACAGGCAGAACAGCAGGGCGGTCTCAAGTTTCTGGGTGTTCAGCACCGTGGCCCGCGTCATATGACCGCCAATAAAGAAATCCATACGCCAGAAGATTTGCAAGGCTTCCGGCTACGCCTGCCGTCATTACCGATCTGGCTAGAGGTCTGGGAGGAACTGGGCGCGCAGGTAGTGAACGTGCCCGCGCCGGAAATCTATCTCGCCATGCAGACCCGCCAGGTTGATGGCCACGAAAACTCCCTCTCTTCGCCCTACACGCGGCGCTTGTGGGAAGTGCAGGACTATCTCATTACCACCAGCCACGTGCAGTTCCCCTGGAGCTGGGTTGCCAGCGCGCGTTGGTGGGACGGCTTGGAGGAAGAGGATCAGGCGCTGATTTCTGAGGCGGTTGATGTCGCTCGTGCCTACGGCACCGAGCAGGAGCTCGAACTGGATGATTTTTATCTGGATGCCCTTCAGGAAGAGGGTATGACGGTTGTCCAGCCGGATACTGAAGCCTTCCGTGAAGCGGCCATGCCCGCCATTGATCGTGTGCTGTCAGAAATGGCCGACGGTGTACGCGACGACGCTATCAGCGCGAGCCAAGCAAGCGACTGATCATCACCAGGTGGCGGCATGATGATGCCGCCACCGTCTTAGGTAAGGAGTTATCTTGTGGATGGAGCACTGCCACCCGCAAACGGAGCCGATCGTTTGGCTTTTTATACCCTGCGCTATGTCACCCGCCTATGCGATGCCGTGGGTGTAGCGCTATTAGTCGGCATTTTAGGCTTGATCGTGGCCGCCGTGGTTGCCCGCGATTTGCTCAACTGGGGCATGCCCTGGAGCGAGGAAGTCGTCTCGCTGCTGGCTATTTACGCCATTGGTTTTGGCTCGATCTCCGCTTGGGTGCGCAGCGACCATCTGGTCGTGGACCTGTTTAGTCACCGGCTGAGTGCGCTGGGTCATCAGGTGCAGTATCGGCTGACGGCCATTATCTCCGTCGGTTTTTTCGTGCTGGCGAGCTGGGGCGCCTGGATCATGTCCGATATGAGCGCTAACAATAAAACGGTCTCGTTGAGTATCAGCTTCTCCTATCTCTATTACGGCTTGTTATTCAGTTTTGTGGCCATGGCGCTGATCGCCACTTGGCAAACCTTACGTGGCCCCGTCACGTGGTTGAATAAACCTGCCCACGAGGAGATAACGCCATGATGGAACTTGCGATATTCGTCGGCGGGTTGCTGCTGTTAATGATGATTGGCCTGCCCGTGGTGGTGTCGATTGGGGTTACCTCGTTTATTGCGCTGGCGGTAACCGGGGCCGGCGGTTTGCCGGTTGAGCTGCTTTCTCTGCGCATGGTGCAAACGCTTAATAATTTCACCTTGATGGCGATTCCGCTGTTTATCCTGGCGGCCAACATCATGAACTTGGGGTCGACCACCACCCGGATATTTGATTTTGCGACGGCTTTGGTGGGCTTTACCAAAGGCGGGCTGGGTCACGCCAACGTAGTGGCGAGTTCTATCTTTGCCACCATGTCCGGCACGGCGGTGGCCGATGCCGCGGGGCTTGGCAGTATCGAAATCAAGGCGATGAAAGAGCGCGGCTATGCCTTGGACTATACGACTGGAATTACCGCAGCTTCGAGTGTAGTCGGCCCGATTTTACCGCCTAGTATCGCGCTGGTGGTTTACGGCTGGCTCGCCAATGTAAGCATCGGTGGGCTCTTTATGGCGGGGCTTGTGCCGGGTATTTTAATGGCGCTGCTGCTGATGGGCATGACCGTTTTACTCGGCGCTACGGGAAAAGTCGTGATGCCCGCTCCCGTGCCTTTTGATGCAGGCGAAGTCGTACGAACCGGCAAGCGGGCCATTTTACCCTTGATGATGCCTGCGATCATCGTTGGCGGTATTTGGGGCGGCTTTTTCACACCGACAGAAGCCGGCGCGATTGCCTCGCTGTATGCGGTGATACTGGGTGGGGTGATCTATCGTGACTTGAGTTTGAAGAGCCTGTACGACGCGTTTCGGCGCACGCTGATGTTCAGCGCGGTCATCCTGCTGATCATTGCGGTATCAAGCTTTTATGGCTGGATTCTGGTGCGTATGGGTATTCCCCAGGCGCTGGCCGGTCAAGTGGCCAGTGTCGATATGCCCACTATTGCGCTGTTGATTTGCTTTGCGCTGTTCTTCTTGCTGATCGGCTGCTTTATGTCGGTGATAGAAAGCATCCTGATCTTTACACCCATTGTGGTACCGGCGGCGTTGAGTGCCGGTTTGGACCCGGTGCATTTCGGTATCGTGATGGTAATTACCCTATCGGTTGGGGTGATTACGCCGCCGTTCGGTACGGTGCTGTTCATGATGGTAGGCATTACACGACTGCGTTACGGCCAGGTGGTCAAGGCGGTACTGCCGTTTTTGCTGCCTATTATAGCGACCATTCTGTTGTTGATTGCTGTACCAGGATTGGCCACTTGGCTGCCTAGGGTGATGGGCTATTGATATAAGAATTGCCTCGCTGGTTTAACCAGCGAGGCAATGGTATGAACAGGCAGGCTGTTAGCCCTCGCGCTTACCATCCACCAGTCGCGAAACCTTAAAAGGATTATCGTCGCGCAATACTTCTGGCAGTAAACCAGCAGGCAAGTCCTGATAGCAAACCGGGCGCAGGAAGCGATAAATCGCAGCGCTGCCGACAGACGTGGTGCGGCTGTCGGACGTTGCCGGGAACGGTCCGCCATGCACCATCGCGTGACCCACTTCGACCCCGGTCGGCCAGCCATTGGCCAGGAGTCGACCGGCGCGCTGCTCAAGCGTGGGTAGAAGTGATTTTGCGGCCTCCAGGTCGCCATCGTCCATTTGCAGGGTAATGGTCAGCTGACCTTCGAGCTGGTCGGCAACACGCTGCATCTCCTGCGCGTCAGCGCACTCAATGACCAGCGAGGCAGCGCCGAAGATTTCGCCCTGAAGCGCGTCATTGTTAAGGAAATTCTGAGCGCTGGCTACAAATAGCCCTGTCTGGCAGCTATGCGGTCCGTCGCCGGCTTTGCCGCGCGCTACTTCCTTGACGCTGGATTGGCCCGAAAGGGCGGAGACACCGCTTTGATACGCCTCATGGATGCCGGGCGTCAGCATCGTTTGGGCGCCGCTGGCTTTAACGGCTTCCTCTGCGGTAGTGATAAACGCATCCAGGTCAGCGCCTTTAAGGCCAATGACCAGACCAGGGTTGGTGCAGAACTGACCCGCACCCATGTTCAGCGAAGCGACAAAACCTTCGGCAATCTTGTTGCCGCGCGCTTGCAGTGCCTCGGGGAACAGAAATACCGGGTTGATGCTGCTCATCTCGGCATAAACGGGAATCGGCTCGGGACGCGCCTGGGCAGTCGCCATCAAGGCCATGCCGCCGCTGCGTGAGCCGGTAAAACCAACCGCTTTAATACGCGGGTCTGAGACCAGCGCTTGGCCAATATCGCGACCTGAGCCGAACAGCAGCGAAAACACCCCTTCCGGCATGTTGCACTTGGCCGCAGCGCGTTGAATAGCGCGGCCTACCAGCTCAGAAGTGCCGGGGTGGGCAGAGTGGCCCTTGACCACCACCGGGCAGCCTGCTGCCAGCGCCGAGGCGGTATCGCCCCCTGCTACGCTGAAGGCCAGCGGAAAGATGCTGGCGCCGCACACGGCCACGGGGCCAAGCGGAATATGGCGCTGACGTAAGTCGGCGCGAGGCATGGGTTGGCGATCAGGCTGGGCCGGGTCGTGGCGTAAATCCAGCCATTCGCCCGCACGTACTACCGAGGCGAACAGCCGCAGCTGGCCGCAGGTCCGGCCTCGCTCGCCTTCAAGGCGCGCTTCAGGCAGGCCCGTTTCGGCCACGCCGCGCTGGGTCAGGTCAGCACCAATGGCCTCAATTTCTTCGGCAATGGTTTCCAGGAAGTGAGCGCGCGCTTCAAGTGACGTTTCGCGGTATTGATCAAATGCCGCTTCGGCAAGCTGGCAGGCTTTTTCAACCTCGGCGCGGCTACCACCGGGGTAGCGCGGCTCCAGTGTCTCGCCGGTGGCCGGGTTAACGGCAACAATATCGGCTTGAGTACCGGTGACGGCCTGTTGACCGATAAGCAGTGTACCTTGCAGTGTCATAAAACCTCCTGTGTGGATATATTCATACATCTGTATTCAGTTAGTTAACCGATACCAATGCAAAGCGTTATCGTGAAGTATGTTTTGACGATAATCGGGGGCGGAAAAGGAAATGGCAGCTTCGACCAGTCCTAGCCAGTCTGCATAGCTTATTGCGAGGCTAGAAACAGGAAAGTTACTAGCAAAGAGGCAGCGATTTGGCCCGAATAGATCGATGGTTTCGCAGAGAAGCTCAAGGTTGGCTTTATAGTCCCATTCATGCCAAGGGCTACCTAGCTCTGATAGCTTGACTGCAACATTGGGATTATCCGCTAGCGCGCGCATCCCCGTACGCCAAGTGCCGATCCCAAGAGAAGTTCGATCCCAAGGCAGCCCTGTGTGATTGAGGATAACTCGTAGTTTAGGGCGCGCTTCCAGCGTTTTTGCCGCGTCACTCAAGTGCCAAGCGGGAACACGCAGATCCCAGGAAAGATTGCGCTCTTCTAGCATGATTAATCCGTCACACCACTGGCGATCTTGTAGGCTCCCGGCATTGCCTTTAACTTGATTGATTTGTGCTGATGTTACGGCTGTGACAGGCTTGGCTCTTACGCCCCGGAAAAGTGGCGAATTCATCTGGGCATCAAGTTGCTCAGAACATTTTGGGGTTCCGAATTCAGCCCAGCCAACATGAGCTGTGGGGAGCTTATGGTCTGTATAGACTGAGTTAATCCATTCCGTTTCTTTTAGAGGTTGAGAGCGATGTGCTTCGGCTTCGCAATGTACGCTGCCTGCCAAGTGATAGCCCTTAGGAATATGGTGCTTCAAATCCTCAACCAGGAAGGGTCGCTTTATTGATGTATAGTCGCCTAGAAAGAAGCCTCTTACTGGTTTCTCTTCAAGCCAAGGATAACTAACACTGCCATCAAGAGCCCAGAGATGATGATGAGCATCTATGAGTAGCTGTTTGGCATCCATTGCGGCATCTCCTCTCTAGAAGTCTGTGTATACAATGGCCAGTCCTTAATTACGCACGAGAAGTTGAGATACATCAGGTTCAGAGCGGCAATTGAAGCTATTTACTACATGCCCAGATTCCAAGTTCAAAATATCAACCCGGTCGCCTTTCATGGAAACAAAAGCATGCTGTCCATCGGGATGAAAGCTCATGGCAATAGGGATGCTGTCTAACTCAATAAGCCCAAGAGAATTGAGTTCCTGGTCAAAAACTGACAGTGAACTCTCTCCATAATTTGTAGTAATTAAACGGTTAAATGGATCAGAGTAGATGCGATTGGGATCGCGGCCTGTCGTTGCGCTGTTTTCTATAGTCATCGACTCAGTATTAATGGCAACGATAGTGTCATCATCACGGTTGCTAATGAAAAGCTTGCCTTCATCAACGGATAAAGCATTGCCTTCTGGCCTACGCCCTGGAATCATTGCGATAGGCATGAATGTAGCGTCATGGGGCTTAAATTTGGTGATAGTGTTGCTGAGAAGATTAACTCCATAAGCCCAATCGCCTTTACGGGTAAGAGCAAACAAGTGGGTCTTATAACCACCTGAAGATACGGCAAGATTTGGAGCTGTAGCAGTGAGAGGATTATTGAACATTAATAAAGTATTGTGCCCCTCACTCATAGCGTAAAGCCGATCTTGATCGTCTATACCTAGCCCATGAATACGATAATAAGGCCACGTACTGAGGGTGTTGACGAGCTCAAAGGTATTAAGGTCAATTACAAATACAGAACATCCTCCTTGGTCACCAATGCAGTCAGCTCCTAAAATACCATAATGACCAACATAGGCATGCTTGCCTTGAGAATCGACAACAAACTCATGAGGATAGTCAGGAAGCCGAATACTTTTGAGTTCTTTTCCGCTTTGAACGTCATAAAGGCTTAAAGTGTGGGCGCATTTTTGATTAAGAAGCAAGTGTTCACTAGCCATCTATACATCTCCAAATGTTAAATAGGCATCCAGTTAAGTCGGATGCCTATGGTATTAATTAAATTATAAATTTAAAGATTACTGAAGTACCTCTTGAATAGCATCCGTCCACTCGCTACCGTTATTATTTATATAACTATCCCAAGTAGGGAGAACAATGGTTTGAAAGGCGGAAGTGTCGACCTCCTCTTCAATTTGCACGCCGTTAGCACGCATTTCATTGAGAATTTCTTGCTCGCTCTCAATGTTTAATTCGCGCTGGTAATTCCCTGCATCACGTGCGGAAGTTAGCAGGATTTCCTGATGTTCAGGTGATAGGCTGTCGAATTTTTCTTGATTCATTACCATTATGAGTGATGTATAGGCCTGGTTAGTTAATGAAAGATAGTCTTGAACCTCATGAAAACCAGCCGACCAAACAATCCCGACTGGGTGGTCTTGTGCGTCAACAGTACCGGTCTCAAGTGCTGTATAAAGTTCACCTATTGGCATTGGAACGGGATTCGCACCAAGTAATGAAAATGCCTCAATAAGTGATTCATTAGAGTTGGTTCGCATGACAAGCCCCCGAACATCCTCGGGAGTTTTAATGGGACGTTTGGAGTTTGTCATCGCACGAAAGCCAACTTCCCAAAACGCTAGTCCTTTCAGGTTTTTATCTGTCAAAAGATTCAGTGCTCGCTGGCCAATATCACCGTCAAGCACTTGATAAGCCTCTTCTCGATTAGCGAATATATAAGGCAAATCGAAAGCACCAAGGGCCGGTTCAAGGCCAGTAAAATTTGGATTTCCCGATAGTTCAATGTCGATCAGTCCGTTGCGTACAGCCGCAATCATTTGCTGATCACCTCCTAGCAAGCCATTACCGAAAATATTAATGGTAATGTCGCCGTTGGTGCGTTCATCAACCAGCTCAGCAAAGCGTTCCGCAGCGGCTTGTTGGGTGTCGCTATCAGGTGCCGCATGTGCCAGCTTTAAGACTGTGCTCGCCTGTACCTGAGTTAATGATCCAGCGATTATTAGAGCAGATGCCGATACTTTAATTAGAGGTTTCATAGTGTCTCGCTTGTTATTGATTTTAATTCTCATTCACATTGGTTTTATGTATGTGAACATGATTTAAGCCTGCAAAGCAGACATGTTTTACATTGATTAAAGAATTATCCAGCTAGCCAATAAAGGGGTACGGTAATGATTTGTGGGAAGGCGACGAACAGCAAAAGAATAACCATATATGCCAAGGCAAATGGCATAACACCTGAAACTGCTTTTTCGAATTTTAGATTGCCAATACTAGTGATTACATTAAGAACATTGCCGACCGGCGGAGTGATTAAACCAATAGCACAGTTAAGAACAAACATAATGCCAAAGTAGACTGGGTCAATGCCTGCAAGCTTAACGATTGGCATTAGTATAGGCGTGAGCACCAGAATAGTGGGCGTCAGATCCATGACCATACCAACGATTAGCACTATCCCCATAATTGCTAGCATTAATAATCGCGGATTATCAACTAACGGGGAAAGTAGATCAGCAACCATCATCGGTAATTGAGCAATACTAATGAGCCATGAAGCTACCATGGCAGCTGCTACCAGAAACATTACAATAGCAGTGCTACGTGCGGCTTGCGTTAAAACGCTGTAAAGTTCAGCTATATTTAATTCTCTATAAATAACAGTAGCAACAAAGATTGCATATACAGCAGCTACTACGCCAGCTTCCGTTGGGGTAAAAATCCCTGTTTTAATACCACCGATAATAATGACTGGTAGTAGTATAGCCCAAAAGCTCTTTTTTAAAGCTTCCCACCGTTCTGCACGGGTTGCCTTTTTTGCAACAACCAAATCCTCTTTACGAGTCATAAATAGCCACATTAGCACTAATGTGGCTCCCATAATGAGTCCAGGTACGATACCTGCCAAAAAAAGTTTACTAATGGAAATGCCGCCTGCCACACCAATAATAATAAGAGGAATAGACGGAGGGATAATGGGAGCAATAATACCACCTGCTGCCATTAATCCGGAGGAACGACCAAGCGGATAACCTGCTTGACGCATCATCGGTAGAAGCATACTGGCCAATGCGGCAGTATCTGCTACCGCAGAACCAGATAAGCTAGCCATGATAATAGCTGCAAAAATGGCTACAAAGCCTAGGCCGCCTTTACGATGGCCCACTAATGTCATCGCTAACGCAACTATGCGCTTTGACAGGCCGCCTCGTGACATTACCTCTCCGGCAACCAGAAAGAAGGGGATTGCTAATAACGTGTAACTATCTGCTCCATTGACCAAATTTTGAGCCAATATTTGAGAGTTAAAAAGATCAAGGTGTAACATTAATACGACAGCACTTACTAGCAATGCGAAAGCAATCGGGATGCTCAAGCCTATAGATGCAAGTAAAGAGCCAAGAAAAAGCGTAATTGTCATGCTAAATATCCTTTTCTTTATCTAGCTTGTGGGTGCCCTGAAAGGTTGATGGCATGATAAGTCGATAAAAAAGTATAATTGACATTAGTAGCCCAGCTATTAAGCCTGCCAAGTAAAAAACACCCACTGGAATGCCGCTAATTGGAGAAATGTTGTCCCAATTTAGCAGTGTCTGATAATAACTTCCGTTTAATAACATCAAACAGCATCCCAGCATGACAAGTGTTACCAGTCGATTAAGTACAGCCTGCACAAGCACAGGAAAACGTTCTGACAGCGTTGTAACGCGTAAATGTTCGTGACGCAGTAAAGCCGTAACGGCACCCAGAAAAGTTATCCAGACAAAGAGAAATCGAGACAACTCAACACTGACTGAAATGCCACTATTAAAACCATAGCGCAATACCACGTTGGTAAATACAAGGGTGATCATGCTGATCAGTGCCAAGACCATTAGAAAGTTGAGCAAACGCTCCACTCCTTTAGCCAAAAATGCAACTTGTATAGCAATACCAAGTGCTTTTTTATGTACTGGTCCCTCTGAGGAAGGAACAGTGGTTCTATCGTGTTTATACATGAGCGATTGCCCCCAAGAGACATGTAAAAACATGCCTCTTTACTATCGTAATGATCAGAATCATTCTCGAAAATCCGATAATGCTAACGACTGTTGCTAATTGCGTTATCGAAATCAGCTACGAACTCTGGGCTTAGTACTTCACGATGTTGTTCAAGCATGCTATTAAGTTGCTGATGCATGTGTTGACGTTCGACGAGAGGTACTTCATTAATTTGCATTTTTTTACTCAATTCTGACAATAATTCTTGATTTAATTCTCTACTAATGCTGCGCTGGTAAAGAGTTGCTTCTCGTGCAGCTTCTTTAATAGCTTCCCTCTGGGTATCACTTAGTTTATTCATAAACCGATCTGATGTAAGTAAAACCAGTGCATCATACGCATGCGATGTCTGAGATAAGTAATCTTGAACTTCATAAAAGCGTTTGGTATCTATGACAGTGTAAGGGTTTTCCTGACCATCAACGGTATTAGTTTCAAGTGCGGTAAATAGTTCGTTAACCGGCATTGGGACAGCATTAGCGTCGAGTCCATTAAAAAGGTCTATATATAAAGCATTTTGCATTGTGCGAATTTTTAGGCCGCTTAAATCTTCCAGGTTCTCGATAGGGCGCTTTGAGTTAGTAATATGCCTAAAGCCGTTCTCCCAAAAGCCAAGCCCTACTAATCCTTTATCGTTAAGGCTGGCAAGAAGAGCTGCCCCGACAGGGCTATCCAATACCGCATCTGCATGCGCTTCGTCATCGAATTGGAATGGTAAACTGATAATACTAAAGTCTGGGTTTAGGCTTGACAGGGTGGCTGTTGAAGGAACAGTGAGATCCAGCGTTCCAGCCTGAACCATTGATGTCATATTGACATCACTACCAAGAATCCCGTTACTGAATACTTGTACATCAACATCGCCATTGGTTTTCTGCTCGACTAGCTCGGCAAAATGATGAGCTCCTAAGGTTTGAGGATGTGAATCCGGAAGGCTGGTCCCGAGACGGGCACTAATATCTGCCGCAAAGATTTGTGGTGAAATACAGCTAAGACCTGCAACCAAAACGGCAATGGAGAAAATATGATTATGGCGTGTCATAATGAAGTCCTTAGTTTATTAATGGTTTTATAGCTCTTGTGGAGTTATGGCCAAGGGGTTCCTGGGCGGGCGGTGCTAGTAAATAACTTCGTAATGCGTTGTCACAAAATACGGATAATTTTTCACTACGAGTAAGTTTTGAGCTAAGTTGTTTGAAGTGGCCCCATAATGCTTCAAGATCGGTTACTAAACCGTCAACAGGAAAGTTGCTGGCAAACATACAACGTTCTGCTCCAAAAGTTTCTAAAGCAGTATGAATTAGCCAAGTATTGTCCTTTAGCCGCCAAGGCTGATCTTTTAGGCCTATACCAGAAAGTTTAAGCATGACGTGTGGATAAGCGGCAACTTGTTCTAATGCCTCTTTCCATCCTGCTAGTGTTTCATGTGTGCGATCATTGGGAACGCCAGCATGATTTATGACTACTGGTACATCTGGGTAACGCTCTAATAAATAAACTAATTCGTTTAGATGCCACCATGGAACTTGTAGCTCGAAGATGAATTTATACTGAGCCAGTAGCGCATAGCCGCGTTGAAATCGAGGGCATTTGAGAGAGCCGGGCATGCTGTGATTGGCTTTGTACTTATCGCGAGGCATGGTGGTTGGTTTATGCCGGACTCCGCGAACTAGCGGCCAAGCCGATAGCTTTTCTAGTTGAGCATCAATGTTATCCGCATCTAACCAAGCCTGAGCAATCATGGCATTTGGCCAGCAGGTTCTACCGTTAAGGGCATCTATCCAGCGAGCCTCTTTTAGCGCATCCCCATGCTGCCATTCAGCTTCCATGTAAACGCATCCAAGTACGTTGTGATGTCCACACTGCTGCTGATAGTCCTGTGGAAAAAAAGGTATGCGAATACTGCTATAGTCTCCATATCGAAAAGGGATCATTGGCTCATCACACAGCCATGGATGGTAATTAGATTGAGGATCCCAGAAATGAAGATGTGCATCTATAATGGGAAGATCTTGATCTTCTCCACTATCAAGGTAACGTTGTCGATGTTCATTTATCTGCATGCTCTTATAGCCTCATCGATAAACCGCAATGTGACGATTCACGGATTAATTCGTGTACTTCGTACGCTCAACTGCATCAAGTAATTCGCTACCGTGCTGAGCAGTAAATTCGTTACGAACTAATTCAGCTACCCTGCCATGCATAGATGCACGATCAGGCTGTTCTGCGACTTGCATCCCCTTGTTCTTAAGAAATTCCAAGTCGCTAGATATCCTCTCTTGATTAATTTGGCGCTGGTATTGAGCAGCGCTTTGTGCTTCATCACGCAATATGAGCTGTTGCTCTTCCGATAGCTCACTAAAGCGATTTTTATTCATAACCAATGGCGCTGCGGTATAGGCATGTGCCGTTAGTGAAAGATGTTTTTGAACATCATATAAGCTCGCCGAGCGAATTAAGCTAACGGGATTTTCTTGACCGTCTACTGTTCTGGTTTCTAATGCAGTGAAAAGCTCTGCGAAAGGCATGGGGACTGGATTGGCACCCAATGCCTCAAATGCAGCGATATGCACTGGATTAGGTGTCGTTCTTAATTTCAGCCCTTTGATATCATTAGCTGACTCGATTGCACGGCGCGAGTTGATTAAATTACGAAATCCAATTTCCCAGAATGCGAGGCCTTCAAGGTTTTTCTCTCGCATGCTTGTAAGTAAGTTCAGTCCGATCTCTCCATCTAGCACTCGATATGCTTGATCGTAGTTATCAAAAAGAAATGGCAGATCAAGCAAGCTAAGTTGGCTAGCTAATCCACTAAAATAAGGATTGCCAGATAATTCGATATCAATTGTTCCACTACGGACACCAGTGATCATGGCTTGATCATTTCCGAGTTGGCCATTTGGAAAAATACGAATATTAATTTCGTCGCCGCTACGTTCTTTTACTCTCTCGGCGAAGCGTAACGCGGCCAAATGTTGAGAGTCATCTACTGGGTGTGCATGGGCCAGTGTTAATGTTGTAGCCGCTTGGGTGTAGGCAAATGGAGCAAAGAGAGCCACCGATAACGTTGTAGCTATAACTTTTTTTAATAAATAGAACTTGGTTATCATTATGGTGGCCTCGAAGTTAGCGCGGTAATTCTAGATAGATTGCACTTTTTTCATTGCAGGATTCTCTTCTGGCATGAATTTGACTGGATTACATAACTTGCGGCCAAGAAGAGGTAGGTCAATCTCAAAACGGTCACCGTCACGCACAGAAATATTGTCAGCAAAACTGAGCGTTGCAGTGCCAAAGTAATGCACATGTACATCGCCTGGGCGTCGAAACTGGGCGTACTTGAAATGGTGGTATTCTAGATTGGCTAGGCTATGCGCCATATTTGCCTCTCCGGTAAGAAAGGTTTTTTCCCATAGAATTTTGTCCTCGCGAACAATTCGGCTAGTGCCCTCTAAATAATCAGGGAGCTCACCCAGGAATAATTCAGGGCCAAAGCTGCAAGCGCGTAGTTTAGAGTGCGCCAACCATAAGTAATTAGCACGCTCAGTGATATGGTCGGAGAATTCGTTCCCAACGGCATAGCCCACCCTATATGGAGTACCGTCAGTAGCATTTATGTAAAGGCCAACTAACTCAGGCTCTTCACCCGCATCTTCGGCGAAAAATGGCACCGTAAATGGGCTTTCTGGGGGAACGACGATGCTGCCATCACCTTTATAGAACCATTCGGGTTGAGCTCCCATTGTGCCTGCAAGAGGTTTACCTCCCTCAACTCCAAGCTTGAACATACGCATGGAATCAGTAAGTTCCTCATTGTTAGCTTGTACACTTGCATGCATTGCAGAGCGGGTATCGGCGCTGCCCAGATGGGTTAAACCAGTGCCGGTAACAAAGCAGTGGGCTGGGTCAGGATGTGTAAGCGGAGGCAGCAGTAAACCTAAATCTATTGCCTGATTGTAATCCAACAAATCATGGCTACGATGAGATTCAATGAATGCAGTAAGAGAGGTGCCCTCGTCGAGAGCGGCCTTTGCTAACGCATAGGTCCCTCCGGGGTAATCAATCACACGAAGCTGAATTGAACTTTCAACCACCGCGGCACGAATGCCGCGAGAAGTTTTCACTTGTACGATTCGCATTAGTAAGACTCTTATTCGATGATATGGAACTGATCAAAATAACGTTCGTTGAGCTTTAAGCCGAGGCCGGGCGTATTATCGTCAAGATCGATAAACCCATTGACTGGCTCAGGATCACCTTCAAACAGGTAATAAAACAGCTCGTTACCAATCTCTACATCGTGTACTGGGAAGAATTCGGACATAGGAGATGCAAGCGTAGACATTGTTAAATGATAGTTATGCATCTGACCTGCATGAGGGATGACAGGTACGCTAAACGATTCAGCAAGAGCATTGATCTTATGCGCGGCGGTAATGCCGCCAACCCGATTAGTATCGTATTGGATAACAGAAACTGCACGTTTTTCAAGCAGTTGGCGGAAGCCATAAGAAGTGAACTCGTGCTCGCCGCCTGAAATAGGGATACTGGTAAGTTGGTTGAGCTCTGCGTAGCCATCAATATCATCAGCAATCACTGGCTCTTCAAGCCATCGTGGCTGAAAGCGTTCCAATCGAGGTAACATGCGTTTGGCATACTCGAGGTTCCAGCCCATATAGCATTCAAGCATTAAGTCGATATCATCGCCGATTACTTCACGCACTGCCGCAACGCTATTCAGGTTTTCGCGCATGCCCGAAGGGCCGTCTTTGGGACCATAGCCAAAGCGCATCTTCATCGCTTGGAAACCTTGATCAAGATAAGACTGTGCTTCTTCCTGCATGCCTTTTAGATCAGTGCGATAAAGTTTGGATGCGTAGCAAGGAATTTTCTCTTTTGTGCGACCTCCTAATAATTTAAAAACAGGCTTGTTTACGGCTTTACCCATGATGTCCCAAATAGCAATATCGACTCCAGATATTGCCGCCATACCGATGCCTTTACGACCCCATGCATGCGTGGAGCGATACATCCGTTGCCAGAGATATTCGTAGTCAAAAGGATCTTGGCCAATTACTAGCGGGGCAAGATACTGATCGATAATTGCTTTAGCGATACGTGGTGCTAACGCCACATTGCCAAGCCCTACAATGCCGTTGTCGGTTTCAATTTCAACCACCGTCCATCCATGGAAGCGGAAGGTGCCCATGGAATCTCCTTTATCCCAAAGCTCATCCATTGCGTTGGAGCAAAAGTGAGGGGTCGGCGTTACAGTATGGCCTTTCCATTCAAATACGCGGGTGCGGACATTAGTGATTTTCATTAAGGTTTTCCTTAAGTGAGTATTTGGTTAAATATTGGTGTTCAGTCGCTGTTGACGAAGGTTCTTGCCCATCCGACAAGCGATGATGAAGGCGTTACGAGTTGGACTAACATTAGCTTTTCCTTGGCCAGCGATATCAAATGCCGTGCCATGGGCAGGAGTAGTAATGGGGATGGGAAGGCCTCCTTGTACAGTTACGCCCTCCATAAAGCCCATTAGTTTGATCGCAATTTGGCCTTGGTCGTGGTACATGGTGACCACTGCATCAAACTCGCCATCACGAGCCTTAATAAATAGGGTGTCGGCGGGGAGGGGGCCACTAATTGGATAGCCTTGGGCTCTGCACGCCTCAACCGCAGGCGTAATGATCTCGATTTCTTCGCGTCCACAAGTGCCGCCTTCCCCTGCATGAGGATTAAAGGCTGCTACTACAACGCGTGGCTCTGGATTGCCTGCCAGTTGCAGTGCGTCGTACATCAATCGGCTAGCCGCGACAATACGCTCTTCAGTGATATATTCGGCCGCATCTTTAAGTGGAATATGCGAGGAAATTCGGGCCGTCCACAGATTGCCCAAAGTATTAAACTCACAAAAATAGTTCTTAACATTTAAATAGTTAGCGAAGAAATGTAACTCGTCTTCATACTCAAGCCCGCCTTTTTTCATGGAGTATTTATTTAAAGGCGCAAAGCAAATCGCATCTACCTCATTGTCTAGCGCTGCACTCATACAGCGTTTTAACAATGCGAGTACGGAAGCACCGCCAGCAGCTGTTTCTTGTGCATAGCTAATGTCACTTTCAGCAACACTCTCTGTTGGTAAAAATACTGGGGTGGAGTGTAAACGTGCTTGGCTAAATTCGCTTATTTCAACCAAATTATGGTGAATGCCTGCAACACGTTGTCCTTCTTGCCACAGCCAGCGATCACCCAGCAATACGGTATGTACATCTTTAAAAAGGTCGGCTTCATTGAATAGCTTAGCGATTAGCTCTGGGCCAACACCAGCAGGGTCACCTAGGATTACCGCGATTACAGGTTTTGAATCTTTCATATAGAACTCCTGTTAAACGATTTTAATAAAACAGATCAACTAAATAGAGAGAAACTTCAGGAATATAGGTTACTAATAGTAATACGATAAACAATACACCGATCATAGGGAGGTTAACCCGGGTAGTATTCCACATATCGGTTTTAGCAATTGAACAGGCGGTGGCAAGTACAGACGCGACAGGAGGCGTTTGCTGGCCAATGGCTAAGTTAAGCGTCAGGATTAAGCCAAAGTGAATTGGATCAATGCCGATTTGAGTGACTAGCGGCATTACTATTGGCACTACTAGAATGATTGCTGCTGCCCCATGCAGGAACATACCTAATAAAAGTAGTAAAATATTGAGTAGTGCTAATACCGCAATAGGATTCTCAGTTAAAGTAGTGATTTGTTGCGCCAGTTGTTGCGGGAGTTGCATTTCTGTAAGAAATAGCCCTAGTACTGCTGATGTTGCGACTAGTAACATAACAACGGCCGTTTGTATAACGCCATCTGTTACCGCACGATAAAGAACTTTTAAGTTAAGTTCTCTATATATAAGTCCGCCAATAATTAAGGCAGCCAGTACGGCTATGCCCGCTCCTTCAGTTGCAGTAACCAAGCCACCAAATATGCCACCTAGAATTATAATTGGTAGTAATAAGGCCCAGGCAGCTTCCTTGAAAGCTTTACCTAAGCGGCGAAGAGAAAAGGCTTCTTCGCGAGGCAAGTTATACTTAACTGCATAGTAGTAACAGAAACATGCAAGGCCGATGCCGCCAAGAATCCCTGGGATAATGCCTGCTACGAATAACTGAACAATAGAAACCTCGGCGATCGCTCCGTAAAGAATCATTGATAAAGAAGGAGGGATAATGACAGCCAAGGATGCAGACGAAGACGTGATAGCTGCAGAAAACTCGGGGTTGTAGTTTTTACGTTTCATTTCTGGAATTAAAATAGAGCCTGTCGCTGCTACGTCTGCAACAGCGGAGCCAGAAATTTCAGCAAAAAACATTGATACACCAACATTAACCATCGCCAGGCCTCCTCTTACAAATCCCACCATAGCTGTCACTAAATTGATCAGTCGGGTAGAAATGCCAGAGGTGTTCATCAGTGCGCCAGCAAAGATGAATAACGGAATAGCAATTAACGGAAAGTTAGTAGCACCATTAAAAAGTGTTAAGGGAACATTAAGAAGATGCTGAGGCCCCATGTTTATAAAAACACCAATAACACCTACAGCTCCAATTGCGACTGCAATAGGTACATTGATAAGCACCAAAGAAAATAAGGCTGCGATAACTACTAGTAAAATCATGGCCGACTCTCCCTTAAATCTTCCTCGGCTAAACGAATTGCTTCTTCGATAGCTTCATGCTCGCTGTCGACGCCATTTTTCATCTTTTTCCAAGCGCCAGGTAGAGATAACAGTTCACAAAGAATAAACAATGCCGCGCTAATAGGGACTGCCGATTGGGTAATCGTAAGGCTAATACTAGGAAGAGAAACCAAGCGATCCCATGCCAGTATGTCCAAGACTCGGTAGCCGTAATAAGCAATTATCAAGAAGAAACCAATCACAATAGCTTCGCTTAAAACAAATAAGCTAGCTCTGACAGCTGAGGGAGCATTGCTTACAAGCCCTGGAAATCCCATATGCGCACGTTTAATGGCTGCCAGGTTGGCACCGTAAAAAGTTAACCAGGCAAGTCCTATAGATGCTACCTCATCGTACCAGGTAATAGAGCTTCCAAAGGTTCTAAATGCCACAGCTGCAAGTACTATGAAAGTAAGAGCAAGTAGCAAAGTAACGGTAAAGATTTCTAATAACTTTTCGATTAGAAACCGCAGCTTTTCAATTAGTGCCATTTTTTATACCCGTTGCTGGACGCATGGGCGTCTGTAATGACGCCCAAAAGGTAAATACTTTTTAATCGTTGGCTAGGCTCATGGCGCGATCTATTAATGCTTGACCATTTTCAACTTGCTCAGCAAACGCCTCATATACAGGAACACTGGCACTGATAAATGCTTCTCGGTCCACTTCGTTAATTTCAACGCCGGAATCTCGCATCGTATCTAGCAGCTCTTGATCCAATTCAGCGCCTCTTGCAAAAGCCCATAATTGAGTTTCAGCAGCCGCCTCGCTAATTGCATCACGAACCTCATCTGAGAATTGATCCCACTTGCCTAAACCGGCGGTTAGCCATATAGGTGTATAAACATGGTTCGTTAGCGATAAATATTCTTGAACTTCGTGAAGCCGAGCGCCGTAAATATTACTGAGAGGGTTTTCTTGTCCGTCGATTACACCTGTTTGGAGCCCAACAAATACTTCTGAAAAAGCCATGGGAGTAGGGTTGGCGCCCCACGTTGAGAACATACGGGTTCGCCAGTCACTTTGAGGAGTGCGAATTCTTAGTCCTTCTAGATCAGTGGGAGTAGTGATAGCTCGGCGACTGTTGGTAATTTGACGAAAACCGTTTTCCCATGTAGAGATAATTTTTAAGCCTTGCTCCTCTGCTCCTTCAGCAAGATCCTGCATAACAATTTCATCATCTATTTTCTTTAAATGGTCACGATCGCTGACCAAGTAAGGAAGATCGAAAAGAGCAAAATTTGGCGCTACAGATGACATGATCGATGAAATTGCAGCTAAGTCGACGGTGCCCATGCGTAGGCGTTGGATAAGTTGGCGCTCATCTCCCAACTGGCCACTATCGTAATATTCAATTTGGATATCGTCGCCTAATCTCTCTTGGAGTTGGCGTTTAAACTCCAATGCGGTTTGGCCTTGCAAGCTTTGGGATGATCCACCAATAGCGAATACAATTTTTTCTTGGTTAGCTTGGGCTTGCGAAGAACACAAGACCAAAGCTAAAGCCGTAGCGCTGAGAGAGAGTTTGAACATGACGAGCCCCTTCTTTTTAGGCTTATTGTGTTTGTCTGGTATGCTGGTTGGATTACCGGACCAGTCGGTAGGCAATTTAGATTCCTATGGCCTTGTTAGTCAATAGGGGGTCGGTAAATATATACCTTTGTCTAAAGGGTGATCATATGTGGAAATCATGGTCGTT
This sequence comes from Halomonas citrativorans, assembly GCF_900163645.1. GTDB lineage: Bacteria > Pseudomonadota > Gammaproteobacteria > Pseudomonadales > Halomonadaceae > Vreelandella > Vreelandella citrativorans. The sequence goes on from NZ_FUKM01000057.1 coordinate 528,411, forward strand.
TTTGGTCTAGTATATAGACCAGTTGAGATGGGAAAATTTTATGTCTAATTCAGCATTTGCTTTTGAAAAAGCTCTCAAAAATAAAACTAAAAAGGAAGTACTGGTTGAAAAACTAATTGATATGCTTAAAACAGGACTGCTAAGAGAGGGAGATTTATTGCCTAGCGAGCGCGAGTTGGCACAGCTTTTTGAAGTTAGTAGAGAGACAGTACGAGGTGCTCTTGCTCAAATGGCTGCCTATGATTTGATAAGCGTTTCTCAAGGCAGTAAAACACGTATAAGTGCAGATGAGCATGCTCTATCACGTTTTACAGATACCCAAGAGGCTTGCCGGGTAAGCGAGATGGAGAGCTTCGATTTGGACTGTGTTTTCGAGAGCCGGATTATTGTCGAAGCTGCTATTGCTAGGCGAGCTGCTATTAGAATAGATATGGAAGGCATTCAAAAGCTGGAGCGATTGCTTGACGCACAGAGCAAGCTATTCGATTCGCCTGTCTATTTTCAGCTATCTGATCAGAGCTTTCATAAACTTATCTCTGAGTATGCTAATAATTCCTTGTTGTTGCGTTATGCTCAAGAACTCTACGGGTATGGGCTTAGTATACGCCGCCAAGTAATGGTTGAGGACGGTGCGATTGAGCGGAGTTATGGGGAGCATGCTCGCATTGTTGATGCTTTGAAACGCGGTGATCCCGATGCGGCCGAGCGAGCGATGCTTGCTCACTTGGATAGTGTTTATCGCACGACGAAAGAGAAATCAGCCTGTGAAATAGATAAATCCGTAAATTAGCATTTCGGGCATATGTGCAGGATGTTTACGGTTGAATAACAGGCGCCGCTAGTCAAAATTCGTCTTGGACAGGGCTGTCCTCAGTAGGCTATAGGAGGTTAATGCCTGGGATGAATTAACGTTTAAGTGGTGACCGTCGTACCGCGCTCCGTTCCATAAAATAATTCGTTTTTTCGCTAAAATATTCCACGTTTAACATGGGATATAGCCCCCTGTCGGGGGCTTGGTGCGGCGAGGTCTTTAGCATGTTAATAAAAGGTCTCAGGCAGTATATGTCCTGATGAGTTGCTATTTACCGTCTTGTTTAATATTCCCGCTTACCATCCACCAGTCGCGAAACCTTAAAAGGATTATCGTCGCGCAATGCTTCTGGCAGTAAACCAGCAGGCAAGTCCTGATAGCAAACCGGGCGCAGGAAGCGATAAATCGCGGCGCTGCCGACAGACGTAGTGCGGCTGTCGGACGTTGCCGGGAACGGTCCTCCATGCACCATCGCGTGGCCCACTTCGACCCCGGTCGGCCAGCCATTGGCCAGGAGTCGACCGGCGCGCTGCTCAAGCGTGGGCAGAAGTGATTGTGCGGCCTCCAGGTCGCCATCGTCCATTTGCAGAGTAATCGTCAGCTGACCTTCGAGCTGGTCGGCAACACGCTGCATCTCCTGCGCGTCAGCGCACTCAATGACCAGCGAGGCAGCGCCGAAGATTTCGCCCTGAAGCGCGTCATTGTTAAGGAAATTCTGAGCGCTGGCTACAAATAGCCCTGTCTGGCAGCTATGCGGTCCGTCGCCGGCTTTGCCGCGCGCTACTTCCTTGACGCTGGATTGGCCCGAAAGGGCGGAGACACCGCTTTGATACGCCTCATGGATGCCGGGCGTCAGCATCGTTTGGGCGCCGCTGGCTTTAACGGCTTCCTCTGCGGTAGTGATAAACGCATCCAGGTCAGCGCCTTTAAGGCCAATGACCAGACCAGGGTTGGTGCAGAACTGACCCGCACCCATGTTCAGCGAAGCGACAAAACCTTCGGCAATCTTGTTGCCGCGCGCTTGCAGTGCCTCGGGGAACAGAAATACCGGGTTGATGCTGCTCATCTCGGCATAAACGGGAATCGGCTCGGGACGCGCCTGGGCAGTCGCCATCAAGGCCATGCCGCCGCTGCGTGAGCCGGTAAAACCAACCGCTTTAATACGCGGGTCTGAGACCAGCGCTTGGCCAATATCGCGACCTGAGCCGAACAGCAGCGAAAACACCCCTTCCGGCATGTTGCACTTGGCCGCAGCGCGTTGAATAGCGCGGCCTACCAGCTCAGAAGTGCCGGGGTGGGCAGAGTGGCCCTTGACCACCACCGGGCAGCCTGCTGCCAGCGCCGAGGCGGTATCGCCCCCTGCTACGCTGAAGGCCAGCGGAAAGTTGCTGGCACCGAACACGGCCACGGGGCCAAGCGGAATATGGCGCTGACGTAAGTCGGCGCGCGGCATGGGTTGGCGATCAGGCTGGGCCGGGTCGTGGCGTAAATCCAGCCATTCGCCCGCACGTACTACCGAGGCGAACAGCCGCAGCTGACCGCAGGTCCGGCCCCGTTCGCCTTCAAGGCGCGCTTCAGGAAGGCCGGTTTCGGCCACGCCGCGTTGAGTCAAATCAGCACCAATGGCCTCAATTTCTTCGGCAATGGTTTCCAGGAAGTGAGCGCGCGTTTCAAGTGAGGTTTCGCGGTATTGATCAAACGCTGCTTCGGCAAGCTGGCAGGCTTTTTCAACCTCGGCGCGGCTACCACCGGGATAGCGCGGCTCCAGAGTTTCGCCGGTGGCCGGGTTAACGGCAACAATATCGGCTTGAGTACCGGTGACGGCCTGTTGACCGATAAGCAGTGTACCTTGCAGTGTCATGTAGCCTCCTGTTAAAGCGCGTTGACGATGGTTGTTTCGTGCTTGTGATTCGTTGGCATGCGTAGCGTGTTGCGTAGTGAGCGGCCAAAATCGTTAAGCGTGATCTCGAAACGATCACCATCGCGGGTTTGAATCTGGTCAGCAAAGCTAAGAGTAGCTGTGCCGAAGAAGTGGACGTGGACATCGCCCGGGCGGCGAAAGCCTGCGTATTTGAAGTGGTGGTGCTCAAGATTGGCGAGGCTGTGGGCCATATTGGACTCACCGGTTAAAAACGGCTTTTCCCACAACGTTTGGCCATCGCGCACAATGCGGCTGGTGCCTTCAAGGTGGGCAGGTAACTCTCCGATCAACAGCTCTGGGCCAACGCTACAGGCGCGCAATTTAGAGTGCGCCAGCCATAGGTAGTTAAAGCGCTCAGTAACATGGTCGGAAAATTCGTTACCCACAGCGTAGCCAATCCGGCATGGAGTGCCATCGTCAGCAATAATATAGAGCCCCGCAAGCTCTGGTTCTTCACCAGCATCCTGGGCAAACGCGGGAGAAGGCATGTCTGCTTCCGGCGCGACGATGCAGTCGCCATCGCCTTTATAGAACCATTCCGGCTGCGACCCTTCGGCGTTATCGGAAGGCTTTCCGCCTTCAACGCCGAGTTTGAACATGCGCATGGAGTCGGTCAGTTCCTCCTCGGCCACTTGAGTTTTGGCATGCATGGCGGACCGGGTATCGGCGCTGCCCAAGTGGGTGAGGCCGGTGCCGGTCACCAGGCAGTGGGCGGGGTCGGGATGCGTGAGCGGCGGTAGCAGGCGCTGCTCGTCGATTAACGTTTGGTAATCAACCTGCGTGTCGCCAAGCCGTGATTTAATGGCTTGTTCAAGCGACTCCCCAGCGGCAATAGCGGCGTTGGCTAGCGCGTAAGTGCCGCCCTCTATGGCGATGGGGCGAACTTTCTCAGCGCTCTCTACCAATGCGACTTTTAGTGTTTCTTGTTCGGTGTACTGAATCAACCGCATAGCGACATGTCCTTGTTAATACATCAAGCGCTTGCTCATTTGCATGGCAAACAGCAGGCAACCCAATGGTGTCTTGAATGGCATGAGGCGGTGTCATGTCACCCCAAGCGGGCTATCCGGGAGAATGCTAGCGCTGCTTGTTAGAGGTGGCTGACGCCATTATTTGGAAAGTGCTATTCATCGTAGACGAACTGTTGAGCTTATTGCCAGTATGTTCAACATATACTTTTGTATGTGTCGACGTTATCACAAAGAAAGCGTAACGTCATAGCGACTCCCTGGATTTAAAGGGAGTTGCCAATATCACGATGTCGCCATGAGCATTAATCAAGGGGAAATCATCAGTACCATCCGCTTGTATTACGCCCATGCTTGGAGAGGTTGATTACGTTATGATTGAGAAGAATTGTAATAGGGTTGAATCATAGTGACGTCATCTCTCAGTAAGCCTGTTGCTCGGCCCAGTATTGCCGAACATCTCGCCGAAGCTATCTTCGCAGGGCGTTATCAGCCCGGCGATTTTGTGCCTCGGGAGCTGGATCTGTGCGAACGCTTTGCTATTAATCGCTCGGCGGTACGTAGCGACCTTCGCCAGTTGGTGGATGCGGGTATTATTGAGCGTATTTCAGGACATGGCTCCAAGGTTCGTGAGTATTCTGAGTGGCATATCCTTGATCCCCAGGTGACCCATTGGTTAACGCGGTATGCTGCGCCAAACCCTGATATCCAGCGTGAAATACTGGCTTTTCGTTTGGATGTGGAACCTTATGTGGCGATGACCGCTGCCAAGCGTGCCACGGCGCACGATTTGGTGGCTATCGAAGAAGCATTTGAAGGGTTGGGCCAGAACCTGCGTAATGCCACCTGTCTTGAAGAGCGGCGTCTGCATAGTGAATGCGATGTTGCTTTTCATGAAGCGATCTTCAAGGCGACTCACAACATCGTTTGGGCACAGCTTTCCCATATCTTGCGTCCTTCCATTTACATGTTGGTGTCAATGTCCAATGAGAGCGCCCCGGACCCTGATGAGAGTTTGGAGCAGCATCGCCAGCTAATGGAAAGTATTCGCCTGCGCCGCCCTCGGGAGGCGTTTTTGGCGGCTCAGGCCGTGTTGGCGGGTACCGCAAAGGCGCTGGGGCTTGAGAACAGTGCCAGCACCCTGGAGCCCAGCTCTTTGGGACTTAACATCGAGCGCCGCTGAGCCTTACATTGATCCCACTTTTGCTAACAAGGCAAACGTATGTCTCACGTAATGATTGGCCTGGTCGGGGTGGGTAAAATTGCCCGCGATCAGCATATTCCTGCAATGGCAGCGGTCACTAACTGCCAGTTTGTCGCCACAGCTGATCCTAATGCAGCCCTGCCGGGCACTCCTGGCTATGCCTCGCTAGAGGCTATGTTGGATGCTCACCCTGAGATAACCGCCGTGGCCATTTGCACGCCTACTCACCTGCGCTACTCTCAAGCGCGCCTTGCGTTAATGCGTGGCAAGCATGTGCTTCTGGAAAAGCCGCCAGGAGCCACGTTAAGTGAAGTAGAGGACTTAATCGCGGTGGCTGACCAGCAAGGCGTTAGCCTGTTTGCTGCCTGGCATTCACGCTTTGCACCGGGCGTTGCCCATGCCAAACGGTGGTTAGCAGAGCGCAGTGTTCAGCGAGTTAGTATTGAGTGGAAGGAGGATGTAAGGGTATGGCATCCAGGCCAAGCGTGGATCTGGCAACCCGGTGGAATGGGCGTATTCGACCCGGGTATTAACGCGCTTTCCATTGTCACGGCCATCCTGCCTCAACCGTTTTTCCTGCGTCAGGCGCGGCTGCAGGTGCCAGAGAATTGCCAGACACCGATTGCCGCTGAGCTCTCGTTTACTGATCACTTGGATACGGCTATTGAAGCGGTGTTTGATTTTCGTCAGACCGGCCCGCAAACCTGGGATATTCACATTGATACTGATGGCGGACGCATAAGCCTGACCGACGGTGGCTGCCGCTTAACGATTGAAGGTCAGCAGGTAGTCGACGCTGAAGAGAAGGAGTATGAAGGTCTTTATACTTACTTCGCCGAGCTTATCGCAGCGGGGCGTAGCGAAGTAGATGTCGCGCCACTGCGGCAGGTGGCAGACGCTTTCATGTACGGTCATCGTGACGTAACGGATGCGTTTATCGAGTGATGGCCGTTCACGCTATAGAGGGATGCCATCAACGACTCAAGCTAAACGAAAGGGTATATGGAGTCGTTGGTGGCGGGTTAACGCGGAACGTTAAAGCATTCGCATGAAAATAAACCATTAATCAGGTGATGAGGGTTTTCCGAAAAGAGGGAATCCCTCTGTGTCCCATTGGATGCGTTTGACGTACGTATGCCGGTTCGGATCCCAAAGGGGGTCACCCTCAATCTCGGTATACGTGCGCGCGTGATACACCAGTAGATCCGTTTGGCCGTCATCGGAAACGGTAAAGCTATTGTGCCCTGGCCCGAAGAGCTTATTGGGCGAGTCGCTCTGGAAGACAGGGTTTGGCAGCTTCGTCCAGCTGGAAGGGTCAAGCAAGTCGTCGTCGGTATTGGCCCACAGCAAGCCCATGCAATAGTTTTCATCGGTAGCGCTTGCCGAGTAGGTTAGAAACACTCGGCCATGTCGGCACAGGACCGCGGGCCCTTCATTGACACTGAAGCCACGCGTCTCCCACTCGAACTCAGGAATACTCAAACGAACCGGCGGCCCTGATAGCGTGTCGGGCGTCTCCATGGGCGCAATATAGAGATTGGAATTGCCGGGGATGTCAGGCGACTTCTGCGCCCATAGGTAATAGAGCTTTTCATGATGAGAGAACATCGTAGCGTCGAGGCAGAAGCTATCAATGCCTGTCTCTATCTGAACGGGCGCGCTCCATGTGCCGATCAAGGGGTTAGCCGCATCAGTACTAATCGCGTACATGCGGTGCTGGAATAAACCGTCTTTAATCTCTCGGCTGGGAGCAGCCGCAAAATAGATAGTCCAACGCCCTGCATGAAAGTGCAGTTCCGGTGCCCAAATCAGTTCGCTCAAAGGGCCTGTATCTGGTTTGTGCCATACGCTGACGGCACTGGCATCGGCTAGTGTTTCGATACTTGACGCACGGCGTAACTCTAAACGGTCATATTCAGGCACGGAGGCAGTGAAGTAGTAAAAGCCGTCGGTATGCTTATGAATAAACGGGTCTGCGCGTTGCTCTATCAAGGGCTTTATCGTCATCATGGCCTCACTTCTTATAGGTTTGTTGCACGATAGATGGGCGGCTGTGGCTGCTTTTTTAGCGTTTCTGGCAGCGGGAAGCCATTGGAAAGGTTTTCTTTCATCTCTTCATAGTAGCGATCGGTAATATGATACTTGAACATTAAACTCCCCATCAGCGTATGAAAGACGCCAGGAATGATAGAAAGCATCAACGCGATACCGGTTAGCGTAAACGCACTCTGTTCAGTATTAGGCTCATAGTTAAAATAGGTTAACAAGATGCCTACCAGGAAACCGGCTGCCCCCATGCCTGCTTTTTGAAAAAATGAAATGCCACCGAACGCCAGTCCTGAGACACGCCGCCCAGTCTTGGCTTCTCCGTAATCCACTGACTCGGCGATAGCCGACCAGAAAACCGGAGCATGCAGGTCAACGGCAAAGGAAATAAGGAAATACAGAATAAAGGCCAACACGATATCGCCTGGAGAAACGGCAAAGAACATGATAACGCTCAGCACCCCGACGGCGAGTTGGCTCCAGCGGAAGAGGTTGAGTTTACAGTAGCGTTTGGTGATCCAGGTTGAAGCCACCATGGCCAAGATGGCTGCGCTAACGCCCACGGTTAAGAATGCTGACAGCATTGTCGCGTTAGCGCCGAGATAATATTTGGCATAATAGGCCGCCACCGAGCTACGAATCACATAACCCAGCGTGCCTGTAAAGCAGACCGCACACAGTACTATCCACTGATCGTTTTTAATTAATAGGCGAAACTGCTCTTTCAGCGGTTTTGTATCAATGGTGTGCTGGACGCGCTCGGTGGTCGTAAAATAACAGAACAGAAACAATAAGGTAGCGAGCCCTCCCATTAAGCCCATGGATACCTGGTATCCCAAGGCAAGGTTATCTCCACCCACAAATTCGGCAAGTATCGGCACTATGATCGTCACCAGAAAGGCGGCAATCTTGGCAAAGAACAAACGGTACCCATTGGCGGATAGCCGGTCTTTCGGGTCTGGTGATAATACTCCGATCAAGGAAATATAGGGAATGGTCACCGCCGTGAACATGAGCGTGACAAACAGATAAGTTGAGTATGCCCACACCAGTTTTGCGTTATAGCTCCAGTCGGGTGTAGTAAAAAGCAGCAGTACCGAGATTCCAAAAGGCACTGAGAATATTAAGAAGTAAGGGCGGTAACGGCCATAACGGGTATTGAATTTATCCGTGATGATACCCATAAGCGGATCAGTGATGGCATCCATTAACCGCGCTACCAGAAATAGAATCCCCATATGGCTGGGTTTTAGGCCAAAAATATCGGTATAGAAGTAAGAGATAATCAGAAACATCGAAGATATAACGACATTAATCGCCATATCGCCGCTGCCGAATCCGACCTTTTCCAGATACGTTAGCTTTGGAGTTTTCATGGGTAGGGCCTTAAATGATAGACATGACGACTAAGAAATTAGTGACCGCCTCTATAGAAACCAAACGAGCAAATCACCAGGCGTACATGGCAATTCACTTTCGATAGGCCCTGAAACACGGCATGCGATGTAGCGTTACACGTAGAAATACGGCGATGTTCGTCATAGGGACTCCAGTCGATTATTCTTTATTAGGATCCTCTATATGTTGAACATATGGAGGAAATGTTCAACATGGACTTTAGTCTGGTAGCTTATTTCAGAGGCTTTAGAGGGAAGTTTTTCTCAAGCACTGAGCAGGTCAAACCAAGCCAAGGCGAGCGACGATGCCGACCGCTTGGCAATGTCTGACCTGCCGGCTGTGTTCATAGGACAGCCGCCACGCATCTTTCGACAAGGAGCGTGGTATTGATGTTGGCAAGGGTGCTGTGAGGAGGTTGCTGTGAGGATGTTTCTGTGAGATAGCAGCAGTGAAAGGCCTGCTGCTATCGGGCTGGCCATGCTTGTTGTGCGGCTGCCTCGTTACGTTTCACTGCGCCCATCTTCGCGTTGCGCGTTCTGAGCGATAATCTCGCGGAGGGTGCTCATTAATAGCGCAGCCCCCGGTGAAAGTCGTTGGTGGCGTAAGCTGACCAGGCCGTAGGGCTGCACGCTAAGCGCTTCGACGAAGGGCAACTGGTGGAAGCGTTGGGGGGTACAGAGTAGATCGGCAGTTTCGCGCGTGGTCACGGTGATGGTGTCAGATTTATCGACCAGCGCTAGTGACACCAGTAAGTCAGCAGTATCGACGACTTGTCGAGGTGGCGCGACCTGATGATGCAGAAACAGGCTGTCAACAAGCTGTCGCATGAGTGCGCCGGGTGGCTGCAGTGACCACGGATAGACGGCCATGTCCGCCAGTTTTAACGAAGTTTTGCCTACCAGCGGATGCCCTTCACGACACACAAAGCACAACTCCTCCTCGCCAATTTCTTCAAAGACAAAGCGCTCAAGATCGCTTCCAGGCGGGAGGCGTGTAATCGCAAAATCCAGCTCACCTTCCAGCAAACGTGGCACCAGCGCTTTGCTGACATCCACATCCACGCTGATTTTAAGCTCCGGGCGGTCTCTGTGGACCCGTTCAATAGCGCTGGTTAGAAGCGTAACGGCGGGTGCCATAACGGTGCCGATAGCCACGGTGCCCGCATTGCCGTTGCGCAGCGCGGTCAGCTCTTCAGCGGTGTGGCGTAGTGTCGACAGCACACTATGCGCATGACGAATCATGACCTCCCCATACCAGTTAGGGGTTAGCCCACGCGACTGGCGATCAAACAGACGTATACCCAGGTTGGCTTCCAGGTCGCTGAGCAGTTTTGAGGCTGCGGGCTGGCTCATGTTGAGTTGGGCAGCGGCACGATGCAGGTTGCGGTGTTCGTCAAGCGCCAAAAATAGCTGAAAATGACGCAACTTTAGTCGAGCGTTGAGAAACCAGTTACTGTCAAGAACGCTCATGGAATAAGCCTTTCAGTGCTTTTGATAGCAATAAGTGTATCGGAATTAACGTGTTCCTATATTGGTTAGTTATCTAAGAGCTGTCTAGTGTAGGGCGTGTAGTGGAGAACCTAGTAGTGAACCTGGTAGTGAACCGCATACCGCACGAATAACAATAACGATGTTAACAGGAGGAACACCATGCCCTCTCATACAGGTAGCGTTGGCTCAAGATTGTTACTGAGCGCAGGCGTCATCGCGCTGATGACAAATGTAGCCCAGGCCCAAAGTGATAAGGAACCCATGGCGAACAGTAAATCAGAGAGCGCCGTCGAACAATCGACGTTCGGCCAGTTGCCGGACGGCCGTGAGGTGCAAAGCTACCGGCTAACGAACGCCAATGGCGTTGAGCTTCAGGTCATTAATTACGGGGGCACAATCGTATCCCTGAAAGTACCTGACGTAGACGGAAACATTGACGATATTGCGCTGGGTTTTGAATCGCTGGATGGTTATCTGTCTGACACTTACCAGCAAGCTAATCCCTACTTTGGTGCACTCATCGGCCGCTACGGCAACCGTATCGCCGAAGGTCAGTTTGCGCTGGAGGGTGAAACCTACTCGTTAGCCACCAATGATGGTGATAACCACCTGCACGGCGGCGAGCAAGGGTTTGATCGTGTGCTCTGGCAGGCCGAGCCTTTTGAAAATGATAAAGGGACGGGGCTGGTGCTGAGCTATGTCAGTGAGGATGGCGAAGAGGGCTATCCTGGAGAACTGACGGTTGAAGTGACGTACACCCTTACCGATCAAAATGAACTGATTGTCGATTACCAGGCCGAGACCGACAAGGCAACGCCCGTCAATCTTACCCAGCACAGTTACTTCAACCTTAAGGGTGAGGGGAACGACTCCATCCTTGATCATCAGCTTATGCTCAATGCCGATGCTTTTACCCCGGTGAGTGAATCATTGATTCCGACGGGTGAGCTGCAGCCTGTTGAAGGCACGCCGTTCGATTTCACCCAGGCCACGTCGATTGGCGAGCGTATTGAGCAAGACAACGATCAACTGCGCTTTGGGCAGGGCTACGACCATAACTTTGTGCTTAACCGAGATAACGCCGAGCAAGGCGATCTGGTGATGGCCGCCAGGGTGTGGGAGCCACAAAGTGGACGGCTGCTGGAAATTAAAACCACTGAGCCTGGTATTCAATTTTATTCGGGGAATTTTTTGGCCGGTGATTTAACGGGCAAAAGTGGCAATGCCTATCCACAGCGCTCTGGCTTTGCACTGGAAACGCAGCACTTTCCCGATTCGCCTAATCAGGACGCCTTTCCCAGCACGGTTCTACAGCCAGGAGAGACCTACCGTTCACGCACCATCTTCCGCTTCTCTGCCCAGGACGATATGGGCGTCTAGCCATGTGCCTGACGAGCAGCAGACGGTGATTGCAGCAATAACATCAATAATAATTGGAATATCAGGAGCACAACAATGAGCATCGTAACCACGTTTACGCGCCTGGCGCTGGGTAGCGCCGTCATGCTGGCCTCGCTAGGTTCTGTGCAGGCACAGGACGACGTGAAGATTGGCTTTATCGTCAAAAAGCCGGAACAAGCCTGGTTTATTAACGAACAGCGCGCCGCTACAGAGGCGGGCGAGGAACTCGGATTCCAGGTTGTTCGTCTGGGCGGTGAAGATGGTCAAGAGGTGCTTAGCGCGATTGATAACCTTTACTCACAAGGCGCTCAAGGGTTTGTCATTTGCCCGCCAGATGTACGTCTTGGGCCTGCGATCATGAATCGCGCCGAACAGTACGGCATGAAAGTGGTTACCGTCGATGACCAGTTTGTTAACGCCAGTGGTGAGCCTATGGAAGGCGTACCGCATCTAGGTATGTCCGGCACCAAAATTGGTCAGCAGGTCGGTGAGGCAATTGCCGCCGAAATGGAAGCCCGTGGCTGGGATGTTGAGAACGTAGGTGCGTTGCGTATTACCAATAACGAGCTACCGACTGCCGTTGAGCGTACGGATGGAGCGACCCAAGCGCTGCTTGCTTCTGGCTTCCCCGAAGAGAACATCTTCGATGCGCCTCAACAAAGTACGGATACGAGCGGCGCATTTTCCGCTGCGTCACCGGTGCTGTCTCAGCGCGGTGATTATGAGCACTGGGTAATCTACGCGCTGAATGAAGAGAGTGTGCTGGGTGGCGTTAGGGCGACCGAACAGTACGGCTTGGCTGCTGAGGATGTCATTGGAGTGGGCATCAATGGTTCAGGCGCGGCATTTGCTGAGTTTTCCCGCGACAATCCCACTGGCTTCCACGGCACCGTTGCGGTGAGTTCTACCATGCACGGTCGACAAACGGCTGAAGACCTTTACCGCTGGATCAGCGAAGACCAGGAGCCTCAGGCGATTACAGAAACGTCTGGTACGTTAATGACGCGTGATAACTGGGAAGAAGTGCGCGATGCGCTCGGTCTGTAACTGACTTTTTTGTGACGGGCTATTTGGTGGAGTGCTCACGTATGTCTGATCCATATCTTCGCTTTGACAATATCAGTGTTGTATTCCCTGGGGTGCGCGCGCTGGATGGGGTGAGTTTTTCTGCTCATACCGGTCAGGTGCATGCGCTGATGGGCGAAAACGGCGCGGGTAAGTCGACGCTGCTGAAAGTGCTTAGCGGGGTGAACCGCGCTGCAGAGGGGGCTCTCTGGATCGATGGGCAGCGCCACGTGTTCAGCAACGCCCGTGAAGCATTGCGCGAAGGGATCGCCATTATCTACCAGGAGCTAACGCTCTCGCCCAATATGTCGGTCGCTGAAAACCTGCTGCTGGGCCAGCTGCCTACGCGTCAGGGGTTTGTGAACCGGCGAAAGATGCGGGAAAGGGCGCTGGCGATTCTGGCTGACCTTGGCGAGGGTGACATTCATCCCTCGACCAAGGTGCGTGATCTCTCTATCGGCCAGCAGCAGATGATTGAGATTGGCCGTGCATTGCTGCGTGATGCCCGCGTTATCGCTTTCGATGAACCTACCAGTAGCCTTTCCATTCAGGAAATCCGTCAGCTTAAACGCATCGTCAAACGCCTGCGTGACGAGGGGCGGGTGGTGCTCTACGTGACCCATCGCATGGAAGAAGTGTTTGAGATGTGCGATGCGGTCACTATCTTTCGCGACGGCCAGCATATTCGTACCCACGAAGATATGTCGCAGCTGACGCATGATCTATTGGTTAGCGAGATGGTAGGGCGGGACATCGATGACGTATACGGCTATCGCGCCCGCGAGCACGGCGATGTGGTGCTGTCTGTTGACGAGATTCAAGGGCGCGGCCTGAATGCGCCGGTTAGCTTCTCCGTGAAGCGTGGCGAGGTATTCGGCTTGTTTGGCCTGGTAGGCGCCGGTCGCAGTGAGCTATTGCGGCTGGTATGCGGGGTGGAAGCGCCTAAAGCGGGTAGCGTGACGTTCCAGGGCGAATCGCGACGCTTTAAAAGCCCCGCAGAGGCGATTCGCGCCGGTATCGCCATGTGCCCAGAGGATCGTAAATCTCAAGGGATTTTCCCAGTAGCGAGCGTTGCCGACAATCTCAATATCAGCTGCCGGCGGTTTTTTAAGCGCTGGGGCGTTTTCCGTCACCCTGGCCGCGAACGACGCAATGCTGAAGCCTATATTCAGCAGCTTAGCGTTAAAACCCCTAGCTATCGGGCACCGATAGGCAAGCTATCCGGGGGCAATCAGCAAAAGGTAATTTTGGCCCGCTGGCTCGCGGAAGAGATCGACCTTTTCGTGATGGACGAGCCCACGCGCGGGATTGATGTGGGCGCGCGTAGAGACATTTATAGCCTGCTTTACGACTTGGCCGAGCAGGGGAAAAGCATTGTCGTGATTTCCAGCGACCTTGCCGAAGTTAGCTCCATCTGTGACCGCATCGCAGTGATGCGCGACGGTGAGCTGGTCGACGTGGTGCCAAGAGACGCCGCCACGCCCGAACGACTATTAGGCCTGGCACTACCCGCCTAAGCGGTACCCATTATCGAACACGTTCAGGACACCTGTGATGACATCGAACAAATTAACCCAGGAAGGTGTTGAGCCAACGCGCCCTGCGGGGCGCCAAGGGCTCATTAAACCACTGCGCACGCTGTTGGACACCTCTGGGCTGATCGCCGTTTTTATGCTGCTCTTTATCGCCCTGGCGGTGTTTATCCCCGACTTTCTTACCGGGCGAAACATGGTGGGGCTGCTGCTTTCGATCACCCTGATAGGCAGTCTGGCGACCACGATGATGCTGGTGTTGGCGCTGGGTGAGGTGGATCTTTCGGTGGCCTCAATCGTGGCGTTTGCGGGGGTAGTGGCAGCTGTTGTGACCTCTAGCTCCGGTAGCGTTTTTATCGGCGTTATAGGTGGCATTGTTGCCGGGGGCGCGGTGGGGGCCTTTAACGGGTTTGTGATTGCCAGGTTTGGTATTAACTCGCTGATTGCCACGCTGGCGGCGATGGAGTTTGTACGCGGGCTGGCTTATATCACGTCGGGTGGCGACGCGGTGATGATTACCGTGCCGGGTTTCTTTGATCTGGGTAGCGCTTCATTTCTAGGCCTGACGCTGCCGGTGTGGACCATGTTGGCCTGCTTTGTCATCTTCGGTGTGGTGCTCAATATGACCGCCTTCGGACGCAATGTCCTTGCCACGGGTGGTAACTCGGAGGCCGCGTCGCTCGCGGGGGTCAATGTCCGCCGCCTCAAGATTATTGTCTTTGGTTTACAAGGCGTTGTTGCGGGCGTCGTGGGCGTGTTACTGGCCTCACGGATGGGCTTGGGCGACCCCAATACCTCCATGGGGCTAGAGCTTGCGGTGATTTCTGCCTGTGTACTGGGTGGGGTGGCGCTATCGGGCGGCGTTGCCACTATTACCGGCGTAGTTGTCGGCGTGCTGATCATGGGCTGTGTGCAGAACGCCATGGGGCTACTCAACGTACCAACGTTCTACCAGTACCTGGTACGTGGGGCAATTCTGCTGCTGGCGGTAATGTTTGACCGCTGGAAACAGACGCGACGCCAGCGCGCCTAACGACACTTTTTCCTGTTTTGTTTCTATCTTTTACCGAATTGTACGGAGAGACGTCCATGTCTGAACGAAAGCCGCCCCTACGCTCTGCCCAGTGGTTTGGAACCGCCGATAAAAACGGCTTTATGTACCGCAGCTGGATGAAAAATCAGGGCATTCCCGACCATGAATTCCAGGGCAAGCCGATTATCGGGATCTGTAACACCTGGTCGGAACTAACGCCTTGCAACGCTCACTTTCGCAAGCTGGCGGAGCACGTAAAGCAAGGCATACTGGAAGCGGGCGGCTACCCGGTGGAATTCCCGGTCTTCTCCAGCGGTGAATCCAACCTCCGCCCGACCGCAATGTTTACTCGTAACCTTGCCAGCATGGATGTTGAAGAGGCGATTCGCGGCAACCCGATTGATGCGGTGGTGCTGCTGGTAGGTTGCGATAAAACGACCCCGGCGCTGTTAATGGGCGCGGCGAGTTGTGATATTCCCACCATCGTCGTGACCGGCGGGCCCATGCTTAACGGCAAGCACAAGGGCAAGGACATCGGTTCGGGTACCGTGGTCTGGCAGCTTTCTGAGCAGGTCAAAGCGGGCGAGATTTCACTGCACGACTTTATGGCCGCTGAAGCGGGCATGTCGCGCTCAGCGGGCACCTGTAACACCATGGGCACCGCGTCCACCATGGCCTGCATGGCGGAGTCATTGGGCACCTCGTTACCCCACAATGCGGCAATTCCTGCGGTGGATTCGCGTCGTTATGTGCTCGCACACCTTTCCGGTAATCGCATTGTCGAGATGGTTAACGAAGACCTCAAACTCTCCAAAATTCTCACGAAAGAAGCGTTTGAGAATGCCATTCGTACCAACGCAGCGATTGGCGGCTCCACCAACGCGGTGATCCACCTGAAAGCGATTGCCGGGCGCATGGGGGTAGACCTTAAGCTGGACGACTGGAGCCGGGTGGGGCGCGGTACGCCCACGGTGGTAGATTTACAGCCCTCCGGGCGTTATTTGATGGAAGAGTTCTACTACGCTGGCGGCCTGCCCGCCGTGCTAAAGCGCTTGGGGGACGCCGACCGCCTGCCCTTTAAAGACGCACTCACCGTTAACGGTAAAACCCTGTGGGAGAACGTCAAGGATGCCCCGCTGTATAACGACGATGTTATTCGTCCGCTGGATAACCCGCTGACAGCGGATGGCGGTATCTGTGTGCTGCGCGGCAATCTTGCACCCAATGGCGCGGTGTTAAAACCCTCGGCAGCGACCGCCGAACTGATGCAACACCGTGGTCGTGCCGTCGTGTTTGAAGACTTCGACGATTATAAAGCGCGCATCAATGACCCGGACCTGGACGTTGAAGCCAACGATATCCTGGTGATGAAACACTGCGGGCCTCGCGGTTATCACGGCATGGCGGAAGTTGGCAATATGGGGCTGCCGCCCAAGGTCCTTGCTCAGGGCGTCACCGATATGGTGCGTATCTCTGATGCGCGCATGAGCGGGACCGCTTACGGCACCGTGGTGCTGCACGTGGCACCCGAAGCTGCTGCGGGTGGCCCCTTGGCCGCGGTGCGTAACGGCGACTGGATTGAATTGGACTGCGCCAGCGGCCGGCTGCACCTGGACGTCAGTGAAGAGGAGATTCAGGCACGCCTCGCCGCGTTTGATGCCACGGCGGCCTCGACCCTCATCGCAAGCCAAGGCGGCTATCGCCAGCTCTATATTGAGCGAGTGCTGCAAGCCGATGAAGGCTGTGACTTTGACTTCCTGATCGGCTGTCGAGGCTCTGACGTGCCGCGTCATTCGCACTAGCCCAGCCCCTGAGCTGATTAATAAATAATCAACTCCATCAAAAAAAACAACAGGAGAAATGTGTTTATGCGCGTACGTGCATCGTTACACCGCGATTTCATCATTAGCCAGATTGATGATCGTCTCTATTCGGCGTTCATTGAGCATATGGGGCGAGCGATCTACTCCGGGATCTATGAGCCAGGGCATCCGCAAGCGGACCTTAATGGCTTCCGCAAGGATGTACTGGCACTGGTACGTGACCTTAACATTCCTGCTATTCGCTACCCTGGCGGCAACTTTGTGTCCGCCTATAACTGGGAAGATGGCATTGGCCCCAAGGAACAGCGTCCTGTAAGGCTGGATCTCGCCTGGCGCTCAAAAGAGACCAATCAGGTGGGCATTAATGAGTTTGCCCAGTGGGCCGAGATGGCCGGCATTGAAATGATGCTTGCCGTCAATCTTGGTTCACGCAGCCTTGAAGATGCGCGCAATTTTGCCGAATACGCGATTCATCCCGAGGGCACCTACTGGTCAGACCTTCGCCGTAGCCATGGTGTTCAGGAACCCTATAACGTCAAGATGTGGTGCCTGGGTAACGAGATGGACGGCCCTTGGCAAATAGGCCAGAAGGAGGCCAAGGAGTATGGTCAACTGGCGAATCAAACGGCCAAAGCGCTCAAGGCACTCGATGGTAATATCGAGGCGATCGTATGCGGCTCCTCCAATGATCAAATGCCAACCTATCCTGACTGGGAGCGTGAAGTTCTCGAAGAGTGTTACGAGAATGTCGACTATATCTCGCTACATAAATACTTCGGTAATTCGAGCCGCGATACGCTGAATTACTTTGCCAAAATTGAGGAAACCGGTCGGTATATCCAGGCCATCGGTGGCGTGATCGATTTTGTGAAAGCCAAGAAGCGCGCCAAAAACGATGTCTATATCTGCTTTGATGAGTGGAATGTCTGGTATCACCGCCGTGAAGAGGATTCCAAGCGTTGGCGTGAATGGAACTGGCCGGAAGCCCCCGAGCTACTTGAGGAAGATTATAACTTTGAGGATGCACTGTTCGTTGCAGGGTTGATCAACGAATTTATCCGGCGCAGTGACCGCGTGCGAATTGCCTGTATTGCCCAACTGGTGAATGTCATCGCTCCTATTCGGGCCGAAAAAGGTGGCCCCGCCTGGCGTCAAACCATCTATTACCCCTACCAGTTTGCATCACTTTATGGCCGTGGCACGGCGCTTAACGTAGCGGTCGATGGCCCTACCTACGACTGCAACGTGGCCAGCGATGTGAACTACCTGGATGCCGCAGCGGTGCATGATGAAAAGGCCGGCATGGTGACGCTGTTTCTGGTTAACCGTCATCTTGAGGAAGACGTTGACCTTGATATGACGCTAACCGGGTTTGCTAATGCACGTTTGGTTGAGCACAACGTCATGGCAGGGTTTGGCCTACGTGATACCAATGGGGCGAATAACCCGGATGCCGTAGCACCGTGTAAGGGCTCCGGAATAGGTGTCGAAAATAGCCGTGTTAAGGGTAAATTGGCAGCGCTCTCTTATCACGTCATCCGCCTTGATGTGTCAACGGGAGCCAGCGCATGACAGGGGTTACGCTATCATCTGTCGATAAAGTCTTTGGCTCGACCAACATTATCGACAATGTGTCGATGGAGATTGCCAAGGGCGAGTTTGCGGTTTTTGTCGGCCCTTCGGGCTGCGGTAAGTCGACGCTGCTACGTATGATAGCGGGGCTTGAGGAAACCAGCGCAGGCACTGTCGAAATCGAAGGCCGAGATGTTACTCAGGTTGAGCCTGCTCAGCGAGAAGTAGCGATGGTTTTCCAATCCTATGCCTTGTATCCGCACTTGAGTGTGTTTGACAACATGGCGTTCAGTTTGCGGCTGGCCAAGACCCCCAAGCAGCAGATTACGGCCCAGGTCAATGAGGCAGCGCGCATCCTCAAAATCGAGGAGCAACTGGACAAAAAACCCTCCAAACTTTCGGGCGGGCAGCGCCAGCGAGTGGCGATTGGACGGGCCATTGTGCGTCAGCCCAAGGTGTTCCTGTTTGATGAGCCGCTTTCCAA
Source organism: Halomonas citrativorans (assembly GCF_900163645.1). GTDB lineage: Bacteria > Pseudomonadota > Gammaproteobacteria > Pseudomonadales > Halomonadaceae > Vreelandella > Vreelandella citrativorans. The sequence continues at coordinate 547,159 of NZ_FUKM01000057.1, forward strand.
CCTGGATGCCGAGTTGCGCGTCCAAATGCGCCTTGAGCTTTCTCAGTTACACCGGCAGCTTGGCTCAACCATGATTTATGTGACGCACGATCAGGTCGAGGCAATGACGCTAGCCGACAAGATATTTGTCCTGCGCGGGGGCGTCGTTCAGCAATCCGGCACGCCATTGGAACTGTATGACAATCCCGCCAATCAGTTTGTCGCCGGATTTATTGGTTCGCCTGCAATGAACTTTCTGACGGCAACGGTTAGCGCTGTCACTCCCGACGGCTTGGCAGCCATCATCGAAGGCAGTGAGGGTCAGACAATAGAAGCCCAACTGCAAAACAGTGCTCTTGAAATAGGCCAAACCGTGGTGTTGGGCATACGTCCGGAGCATTTGCATATTCGCGAGGAAGGGTTTAGCTCCACGGTTGAGATGACCGAAAATCTTGGCGGCGTTGCCTACCTACACGCCCGCTTGGCAGATGGGCAAAAAGTCGTGATTGAGCGCCGTGGCGAACGTCAGTCATATCAGTCCGAGCGTATTTCCACTTGGGCTGATGCCAAGCATGTGTTGGTCTTTGACCAGGATGGCCAGCGTTTGCGCTAGCGCAGGGGCATTAGCATGCAGAGTTTGAAAATAGCGCTGAAAGCTAAAACAAGAGCGAGCCATTAGCGCAAATTCTGGCTCGCCAGATAAGCATTCGTCTTTAGGAGACAATAATAATGAAATTACTAAAATCAATTGTACTGGCCACCGCAACCTGCGCCACCGCAACTTCAGCAATGGCCCAGACCGACGTCGTCTGGTGGGACTTCTTTGTGGGCGGTGATGGGCAGCGCATGAAGGCGTTGATTAGCCAGTTTAACGACGAACACCCGGATATTAATATCGATGCCACTTCGTCAGAGTGGGGTGTGCCGTTCTACACGCGGGTGCGCACGGCTGCTGCGGTAGGCCAAGGTCCCGATATGGTTAGCTACCACCTGTCCCGAGTGCCGCTGGCGCTATCAGAAGGCATATTACTGCCCATTAGTGAAAGTGACTTGGAGAATGCAGGTCTTGCTCGTACTGACTTTTACGAGCGCTCAATAGAAGCCGCTTCTGATGATGAAGGGACGCTATATGCGGTGCCCTTTGATATCCATTCGATCATTCTTTATTACAACAAAAGCTATTTAGAGGGTAGCGAGTATCTTGATGAAGAAGGCAATTTGGTCGGTATTGAGAGTCTGGATGATCTTAATGCCGCGCTAGCGCTTGCTCAGGAAAATGGCTCCCAAACACCACTCTCCTATCAAACGGGCGGCCCCGGTGGTATCTGGCGCATCTTCCATACGTTGCTTAGTCAGCAAGGTGGAACGCTGATCGAAGATGGCGAAGTGTTGCCTGGCGACAACTTCGACAAGGCCGTACGGGCCATCTCGATCATGCAAGAGTGGGGCGATAACGACTATCAACCCGAGCATGCCGAATACGAAGCATCGGTTGCCCTGTTCACCTCGGGTCGTTCGGCTTTCTTCATCAACGGTGTGTGGGAGGTTCCAACGCTGGTCGATATGCAAGAGGCGGGCACACTCGGTTTTGAATGGGGTGCGGTCAAGGTGCCGACCTTGCTAGAAGAAGACGCTATCTGGGCCGATAGCCACGCGTTCGCCATCCCGGTCCAGGGAGATGACGAAATGTCGGACGAAAAGCGTGAAGCGGTAATGACCGTTATTGGCTGGATGCAAAATCACTCTATTGACTGGGCAGCTGCCGGTCATATTCCCGCCTATCTTCCTACCGCCGAAAGCGAAGAGTTCGCGCAAATGGAACCCAACGCGACCTATGCATCGCTTGCCGATAACGCCGTATATGACGCGCGTTCAACCATCGCGGGTGTCGCCTCTCCTGTCTACGATGCAGCGCTGAATGTGATTGCACCCGCCATCCATGGTTTTCTGGAGCCAGAGCAGGCTGCGGAGCAAATGCGTCAAGAGCTGCAGGCGCTCATTAATTAAGCGCCTAAAGGGCTAAAAACACTATGGTTGCTCGCACTGCTGATACACGAAAGATGGGCGCATCTGCAGTGCAGTACTTAAGGGAGTTCCGCCATTGGCTATGATCACAAATCGGCGTAAGCATGTTGTGGTGGCGATGACATTGATTGCGCCCTTCGTGTTTATCTTTGCACTGGTATTTCTCTACCCGACGGTGCAAATGATAGGAATGAGCTTTACCAACGCGCCACTCATTGGCTCGGGGGAGTGGGTAGGGCTGGATAACTATCGACGCCTGCTAAGCGATAACCTGTTTTATACCTCGCTCAAAAATAACGGCTATTTTGTACTGCTGACGGTTGTGCCGACCACGGTGATTGCTCTGGCCATTGCGCTGGCGGTTAATCGTCTTTCAGGACGCATGCAGGCGTTGGTCCTGGCGATCTTTTTTCTGCCCTATATTCTGCCTGTCTCGGTGGTCACTCAGATTTGGGCCTGGATGCTCGATTTCCAGTTCGGCATACTCCAGCCGCTACTTGAATGGGTAACCGGAAAGCCAGTCGCCGTCTTTAATAATCCTTATTGGGTCATGCCGACGGTTGCCGCTATTACCATCTGGTGGACGAACGGGTTCAATGTTCTGCTGTTTATTGCGGGGCTGCGCAATATTTCCACTGACTTGTATGAAGCGGCAGCGTTGGACGGTGCCTCTCGGCGTCAGCTGTTTATGAAGATTACGTGGCCATTGTTATGGCCGGTTACTGCGCTTGTGTTGACGCTGCAGCTTATTCTCCAACTTAAACTGTTCGACCAGGTGTACCTACTGAGCGGAGGCGGCCCTTTCAACTCCTCTTACGTACTGTTGATGATGGTTTACCGTGAGGCTTTCCAGCTTAACCATGGCGGCTATGCCTCAGCAGTAGCACTGGTGCTATTTGTTCTGATCATGGTCGTCTCGGTACTGCAATTCCAACTGCTGAGAATCGGAGGACGCAAGTGAGAGTTCAAAGAGTTTCCAATCCGCGTTGGAAAGCCGCTTCACACGCTGCCAAACCGCGAGGGACGAAAATCGGCACCCGAAAAGTAGAGAATACCGTGCTGCTGGTCATTACCCTGACGGCTGCCGCTATCTGGATATTTCCGCTTTACTGGGCCTTTGTTACCTCAATCCGCAGTGAGGGTCACGTAGTTAGCGAGGCGGCAGGGCTGCTGCCCGATATGTTCAGTATGGCCGCCTATCATGATGCACTGTTCAACTCCAATTTGCTGACGTGGTATGTCAACTCCATTGGAACCTCGGTCATTATCACTGTGCTGGTGCTGATAACCGGCATGATGTGCGCTTATGCGTTATCGCAAATGCGCTTTCCGGGCCGAAGAGTGCTGTATGCCGTTGTGCTGGCCAGTTTTATGATTCCCACTCAGGCGCTAGTGGTCACTCAATTCGTACTGATGAGCGACCTTGGACTGGTGAATACCTGGGCGGGGATTATTCTGCCGCAACTCATCGTCCCTGTAGTGATTATTGTCTACAAGCAGTTTTTTGATGCGGTACCTCAGGAGATGCGCGAGGCCGTGTTACTGGATGGAGGTGGAGAATATACGCTGCTGTTTAAAGTGTACTTGCCGCTCAATTGGGGAATCACCACGGCGCTTGCGATTATTACCTTCATTATGGCGTGGAACCAATTCTTCTGGCCTTTCCTGGTCATTACATCAGAAAACATGATGACGATCCCCGTCGGGATCACCCAAGTGCGGGATACTTTCGGCGTTAATTACGCACGGGTGATGGCGGTGGCGCTATTAGGAGCAGCTCCCGTAGCGATTGCCTACCTAATCTTCCAGAAGAAAGTAACGGAAGCGGTAATGATTTCCTCGGGGGTTAAGGGATGATAGCTGCTCACGATAAGGCACGCCCAACAATGCCAAGCAGGCGGCGTTTGACCAAGCTAACAAAAGCGTTACACGTATCCTTGTGCGCACTGCTGGGCGCCGTGCCGGTCAGCATGGTGGCAGCTGCGGATACTCAAGTGAGTATTCACGACCCCGTGATGGCTCGGGAAGATGGAACTTATTATCTGTTTTCTACCGGGCCTGGAATTACCTTCTATAGCTCTCAGGATATGCAGACATGGAAGCATGAAGGACCGGTTTTTGAGCCCGAACCCACGTGGGCGCGTGAGGTAGTGCCGGAGTTTGCAGGCCATCTCTGGGCGCCCGATATTATTGAGCGCGATGGACAGTACTACTTGTTCTATTCGGTGTCTGCCTTTGGTCTCAATACGTCGGCGATTGGCGTGACGATCAACCAGACGCTGGATCCTGATAGCCCTGATTATCATTGGGTTGATCAGGGCGTCGTAGTGCAGTCGTTGCCTAATCGTGACCTATGGAATGCCATTGATCCCAATATCGTCATCGATGCAGACGGCGATGCCTGGATGAGCTTTGGTTCTTTCTGGGGAGGCATCAAGCTGGTACGTCTTGCCGACAACCTGATAGAAGTGGCGCAGCCTGAAGAATGGTACACCTTGGCCAAGCTCGAACGCCCGGCTTTTGTACTTGATAGCCAGGCAGGCCCCGCTGAAATTGAGGCACCGTTCATCTTCCAACGTGGTGATTATTATTACCTGTTCGTTTCCTATGGTAAGTGTTGCCGTGGTGAAGAGAGCACTTACCATCTGGCTGTTGGCCGTTCGGCGGATGTGCAAGGACCGTACCTGGATAAAGACGGTATCGATATGGCAGTTGGAGGGGGCTCCGTCATCCTTGAAGGCAACGATCAGTGGTATGGCGTTGGCCATAACAGTATCTACACATTCGATGATCAGGATTATCTGATTTTCCACGCCTACGAAGCGGCCGATGAAGGTCTGCAAAAACTAAAGATTGCACAGGTTGAATGGCCTGATGGGTGGCCAGAAGTGAAAACAGCCGTGCTTGAGGAGTATCAAAGTCAGCTCCAGCCGGTTGAATAGCACCGTGGGTAAACTGTCCAAGAGAGGAGAAGCCTATGTAACAATCTTATCGTTATAGCCTTCCATTAATAGTCATTTAAATAATGTTGTTAATGGCTTAAAGAGTATCAGACGTTATCTGACTTGCTTGGGTGTGGAGTGCTTATAGCACTCTACAGGGGACGTTTTGCCCATTTGTAAGATTAGGGCGGCTGATACTGATGAAATAATTACTGCTGGTAAGAGTGGGTGGTTAAACCTGTCCATAAAACACTTCTAATAAGAGTGTGGGAGTAAGGGCGCTTCGCTCCTGTTTGAACTAACTAAAACAATCAATAAGGATAAATAAATATGCTGTTTTCTCGATATAAAAAACTACCTTTGGTAGTCGCTATCTCTTTGGGAACCACGACATCAGCAATGGCTGCTGTGACTTATGAAGATGAGAGGGGATCAATAAGTTTTGGTGGTGATGTAGAGTTAGATATCAATGCTTATAACGAGCATGAAGGTGGTGTTTCGCTATTCCGAGGCCAAACCAATGAGCCACTTAATCGCGATGACCGCTTTAATCAAGATGGCCGTATCCTGTTGGATATTAGCGGTGAACGCCATCATGGCGATAACTATGCCAGGTTCAAGTTACAGCCGCTTTGGGGAACCAGCGGTAATGCGGGGTTAGACGATGCCTGGTTGGCGATTGGTAGTGAGCAAGGAACCGAAATCAAGGTCGGTCGCTTCGAAGCCTATGACCTGTTTCCGCTAGGACACGATATTTTTATTCAGTATAGTGGAACAACCTCGGACGAACTATACAGCGATGGTCAGAGCTATGTTTATCAAACCAGAGAAGGTCGAGGGCGTGGCGATTCAGGGCAAATTGCGCTGAGCCACCGCTTTGATAATGGCTTCTACGCTGAAGTAGCCACACTGCTGGGTAATCGCTCAGGCCTTTTTGATGGTGATACCTATCATGGCTATCGTATTGCCGACGATACCAAAAGCGCTGCGATCGTTCGCCCGGTTATTGCTTGGCAACCCGGCGACTGGTCATTTGCGTTAGGCATGGAAACCAATGTCGTAAAAGACTCGGTGGTAGATATACGGGGAGAAGACATTGGTGATCGTACGGGGTACGGTGCTACAGCCTCTTATAACGGAAACGACCTGATTCTTAATTTCAGTTTGGCCCATTTGGACGCCCATAAAGAGACTAATAGCTCAGCGGGTGTTAACACCATCTGGAATAATATCGGGCTGGGGTATATTTATGCTCGTAACCAAATTGACGAGATCAATCCAGCCGCTGAAATGGATTTTATGACCCCTGAAGGGCGTAATGAGTCGAACACGGTTTACACATCGTATCGCTTTGCCGATACGCTGGGATTGAAGGATTTTGATACTTATATTGGGGCTTACTATAGCTACGTTGATCATGAGAGTGATGCTAATAGCGACGACACCAACCGCTATGGTGCTCGGATACGCCTCAAGTACTTCTTCTGATAACGATAGCCTGCCCCAAGGAGGGGGTGGTTGCTTTTGCTGATTTGATCCTTTGCGCCTAGTGATCCTGGGCGCTTTTTTAGTTATCAGCGCAGCTAACGGTTGTAGCATTAACCGCACCTGGCATGACCAAAGCGGGCTCATGTGCCACAGTTAAACAGTAAATTATTAAATATATTTCATAAAATCAATAGGTTGGCATGCTATTGTTGAGCTTAAGTTTTTGACTTTATATATGTTTTTTGTTTTTTAGAAAAACCTGGTACGACGCGTGCAGTAACCAGGACAAGAACGCAGCATCAGGATGATGGTTGGTTCTTGGCTAGATGTTCCTTGTTTGATTTATTTTTACGAAGCAACAGAAAGCAGATTACTTAGGAGGCACGACATGAAAATGGAAGCTCTGAAAAAACTAGGTATTTTAGGCGTATCGTTTGGTCTGATCGCAAGCCCTCTTGCGTTTGCTGAAATGGAAAGTGGCGCTGAGCAAGAGCCAGTGCCGCAAGAAGAGCCGACGCAGGACGAGCAAGGCAGCTTTAATTCGTATGACACTGAACAGCAAGATCAAGATGTAACCACTGAGTATGAAGAGGAAGAGCAAGAATTCACCTATGAAGAAGAGGAAGAGGAAGAGGAGCAGGAGTACGAAACCACTGATGGCGATGACGACACCCAGTGGTAATTAACCCGCTAATGGAATAACGCTTGCTCTGGCTTACGGATGAGCCACAAAATGCCCCGCCGCCTGCGGGGCATTTTTGCGTTTAAAGCCCAAAGAAAAAGTTGTTGCCTTATCGTCTATTGTTAACATTACGTACCCCTTGGCCCGTTATGACTATAAGGAAGCCTGTATCGTGGTGAACTGGAAAGAGGCGCCGCAGCTTCCTAAAGCGGAAGGGCGAATCGCGGCTATCGATTTGGCGCGAGGCATTGCGATTGGCTTAATGATTGTCAGCCACACGGTTAGCGGGCTGATAGGCATACGTAATGTGCCTGACTGGGGCATGGTGCCTATTCATCTATTGACCAAATTTTCCTCATCACTGTTTATTTTGGTATTCGGCATTGCCCTGGCAGTGGCCTTTCTTTCTCACACCCAAAGCGATGATTGGCCTAAACGACGCCTTAAGCTATGGCTACGCGCGATTGAAGTGTGGTTCTGGTACAAGGCGCTCATTATTATCGAGATGCTGCCGTTTAGTAGCCCTGGCGATATTGTCGATACGCTGCTTTATGGGCGCTTTGGAATCTGGGTCGAGATTTTAGGCTTTTATGCCATTGCCCTGCTTTGGGTGCCGCTTATTCTACCGCTATGGGCACGGGCGCCTCTTTGGAGCCGGATTGCCACACTGGTTGGCTTAACCGCACTTTCTGCCTGGTTACAAGGGCTGAGCTTTGGCGGTAACGATATCCTGAAAGCCTTACTGGTCGACCACCCCGACCACTACGCCTGGGGGCAGATTAGCCGGGCGCCCCTTATCCTGGCGGGATTGTTGGTAGGCGAAGCGCTATTGCGCTGTTACTTTACGGCTCACTTGCGCCGCCGCTTGGTGTTAATACTGCTGGCGGTAGGCGCGTTAATGGTAATGGCATTTTATGGTCTCGCGTTGGCGGATGGCCGTGTTTATGCCGCCATGATGGCCGTTGCCAATAACGCAGGCAAACATCCGCCTGGCCTGGAATTCATGCTGTTTAGTGTAGGTGGCGCGCTTATTTTGCTCGCATTGGCACTGGCCGGTGGAGCAGCTGCCGCCAAGGCACTTTTGCCGCTCACCGTGGTCGGCAGCGATGCGCTAAAAGCGTTTATTTTTCATATTGTGATGATCTTTCTCGTGCTGCGCTTTTTGCTGCAAGGCGAGGGCATGTATACCTACCCACAGGCGCTGGCGATTAGCGGCGTGTTGATACTGGGCGCCGCCGTGTGGATTTGGGTGACACGTTGGATCGCAGCTCACCGCTAAGAGGACATGGTTTGCAACGACAGCAACAATGGCAACGCTGGCTGCTAGCCATAGTGTGTTTAATGGCACTGCCAGCCTATGCCGACGGTGCTCAAACACAGGAACTTGAAACACAGGCTTTTGAGACGAACTGGTACTACGAGGTCGATAAACAGAGTACATGGCAGGCTGACTTGAATGCCCGAGTCGCCGCTATTGAGGGCATCTTTGAAGGCACGTTAGGGGTGTATGTACAAAACCTGGCCACCGGAGAGGCCTACTCGTGGCACGCGGACAGGCCCTGGTATTTGGCCTCGTTGGTAAAAGTGCCTATTGCCGCCCAAGTGCTTGCTGAACGTCAAGCAGGCACGCTGTCACTGGATGAGCGCTTAACGCTTTCTCGCAGTGACTTTGTGGATGGCGCGGGCCCCGTGATCTGGCACGACCCGGGGACGCCGATCTCGATTCGCTACTTGCTTGAACAGATGATTACCGTCAGTGATAACACGGCATCCGATATGTTGATTGACCGCGTGGGCCTTGCTGACGTCAATGCTCGGGCGAGAACAATGATTGCGGATAGTGGAGGCAACCCTGACGATATCGGTCCGATTACCAAGCTGGTCGGCGTTCGTCAGGGCGTTTATGGGCAGTTACACCCTGACGCGCGAACGCTGGGCGGCATGGATTTTATCGCCTTGCGCCAGCACCGGTTAGGCCAACGTGCGGCTGCGCTGGCTCGGCGGCTGGATATTGACCCATCCACGCTCAAGCAACCTGACTATGATCACGCGTTTGATGCCTATGAGGCGACCGGTGAAAACGTCGGCACGCTGCGTGCCTACGGCGACCTGTTGGCAAGTGTGTATAAAGAGGCAGCGAGCGGTGGTTTAGGTGCCCAGGCGAGCCAGGCACTTCTGGAGGTAATGCAGCGAACAACATCGGGCGACAATCGATTGACGGCCGGGATGAGCGACACCACCCGTTTTGCGCATAAAACCGGTACTCAGCATCGGCGCAGTTGCGATGCGGGCATTGCTATGCATGAAGAAGCTAATGGCCCTTGGGTGATCGTTGCTTGCAGCCGGGGGCCGGTAGCGGTGAATGACCATGAACGTGCGCTGGCGCGAGTAGGCGATGCGTTACGCTATAGCGGTGCGCTCGGGAAGCCTTGAGTATGCTGTGTCGCAGGTACACACGCTGCCAAGGCGAGCGTGATAAACTAGCGGCTTCATTTCATTGATACATGCAGGAGGTTGTTATGGCAAACGCCAGCGCCCGTCATATTTTGGTTAGCAGTGAAGAGCAGTGTTTAGCGCTTAAACAGGAAATCGAAAACGGCCGTGATTTTGCCGATGTCGCCAAGCAGCACTCTAGCTGCCCTTCTGGCCGCCAGGGCGGCGACTTGGGTAGCTTCGGCCCCGGCCAAATGGTGCCTGAGTTCGACAAGGTGGTGTTCAGCGGTGAGCTGGGTCAGGTACACGGCCCGGTGAAAACTCAGTTTGGTTATCACCTGCTCGAAATCACTGACCGCACCTAAACGTTGCGTCTCTATAGCCGTGCAATACGATAAGACGTCTGCACGGCTATTGTCGCTTTGGCATTCGGTCCTGCCTGAAAAGCGCTTATGCTCGGTCACTTTTCAGACAGAATCGCATGTTTAATCACGCGTTAAATCGCCTCCAGCGTCGTGGCGTTTACGTTGCGGTGTGAGGAGAAAGCCATGAACGACCCTATTATTTCAATTAACGGCCTGAATAAAACCTACGAAGGCGGCTTTCAAGCGCTCTCGCGGGTGGACCTCACCATTCAGCGTGGTGAGATTTTTGCGCTGCTTGGCCCCAATGGGGCAGGCAAAACCACGCTGATCAGCGTGGTGTGTGGGCTGGTAAACCCGACCCAGGGTGAGGTGGTGATTGACGGCTTTAATAGCGTTAGCCAGTACCGCCAGGCGCGTGAGCGTATCGGCCTGGTGCCTCAGGAATTGACTAACGAAGCCTTTGAAACGGTGTGGAATACGGTTAGTTTTAGCCGCGGCCTGTTCGGTAAAGCGCCTGCCCCTGTCCATATTGAAAAAGTGCTTAAGTCCTTGGCGTTATGGGATAAACGTCATAACCGCTTAATGACCCTTTCCGGCGGAATGAAGCGCCGTGTGTTGATTGCTAAAGCGCTTTCTCACGAGCCGCGCATTCTGTTTTTGGATGAGCCAACAGCGGGTGTCGATGTTGAGCTGCGCCGGGATATGTGGGAAGTGGTTCGCGGGCTGCGCGAAAGTGGCGTCACGATTATTCTCACCACCCACTATATTGAAGAAGCCGAAGAGATGGCCGACCGCATCGGGGTGATTAATCGAGGTGAAATCGTGCTGGTGGAAGAGAAAGCGGCCTTGATGCAAAAGTTGGGTAGCAAGCAGTTAATCCTTCAACTGCAAACGCCGTTAAAGGCGCTACCAGCCGCCTTACAGCAAACGGCGTTAAGCCTGACCGCCGATGGGCATGAGTTGGTGTACACCTATGATGGCCGTCAGGATCAAGAGGGCCACAAAATATCAGCGCTGTTAGCTAATCTTGAGCGTGAAGGCATCGCCTTTAGGGACCTGCATACACGGCAGAGTTCGCTTGAGGATATTTTCGTCGACTTGGTTAAGGAGCGTGCATGAACCTGTATCCTGTTCGCGCCATTTATATGGCAGAAATGGCGCGTACGCGGCGCACGTTATTGCAAAGCATTGTGTCGCCGGTTATTTCAACCTCGCTCTACTTTGTGGTGTTCGGCGCGGCCATCGGTTCGCGTATCAGTGAGATTGATGGGGTCAGTTACGGCGCCTTTATCGTGCCTGGGCTGATTATGCTCATGCTGCTGACCCAAAGCGTGTCCAACGCCTCCTTCGGGATTTTCTTTCCCAAGTTTTCGGGCAGTATCTATGAAATTTTATCGGCGCCCATTTCCTATCTTGAAATAGTGATTGGCTACGTAGGAGCGGCAGCCTCGAAGTCGATTCTATTGGGGCTGATCATTCTTGGGACATCGAGTTTTTTTGTGCCGCTGGAAATTGCACACCCCTTCTGGATGCTGACGTTTCTAGTGCTAACCGCCGTCACGTTTAGTTTGCTGGGGTTCATTATCGGCATTTGGGCGGATGGCTTCGACAAGCTGCAGCTTGTGCCCTTGCTGATCATTACGCCGCTGACCTTTCTGGGCGGCAGTTTCTACTCGATAGATATGTTGCCCCCTTTCTGGCAGACCGTCACGCTTGCCAACCCCGTGGTGTATCTGGTCAGCGGCTTTCGGTGGAGCTTCTACGGGATTAGCGATGTCAGTGTGGTGGCCAGTGTGGCCATGATCAGCCTGTTTTTACTAGCGAGCCTGGCCACTATCGCGTGGATATTTCGTACCGGCTATCGCCTGAAACCCTAACGCGCACTATGTCTTTGGTACAGCGCCTCTTTTTATCTACGCCAGGAGCCAAGGCCCCTTATGCCACTACTGCAAAGCATTGTTCACCGCCTGGACCCTTCGCTTGACGGTGAACGCTTAACGCTAACCGCCGCGCCATCGCTTGCCCAAAGTGATGACCCGGCCATGACAAGCCTGGTGAATACGCTTAACGACACGTATAACACCAAGGCTAAAGGTTGGGGGCGCTTTGCTGAAGAGGGCGAGCAGGCTGGCCCACTACTTGCCTGGCTGCGCGATTATATGGCGGGTGCCCAGGACTTTACCCAGCTTTCGACCGCAATTGCTGAGCGCCTGGCGCGTGAGCTACAAGAGCAGCTATCCGTCAGCGGCTATTTGCTGCTTGCGCACATACGCCAAGGGGACACCGAAACGCTATTTATCGCGTTGGTACATCAGCGTGAAGGTATTGGCATTAACCAGGCTCACCAGGCCGTGCCTGCCGCGCAGCTGAATACCAGCCAGCTTACCTTGGCGGCACGGGTCAATTTAACCCAGTGGCAGAGCGAGTCGCCTGGCGCGCAGTACGTCTCTTTCTTGAAAGATCGTGGTGGTAAAAAGCTTGCCGAAGGCATGGTAGCCCTGTTGGGCATGGAAGAAGGGATTGATGCGCCCGCTGAAACCCGCACGCTGCTCAAAGCCTTCAGCGACTATGTGGAAAAAGAGGATTTCGACGACGAGGTGAGTCGAGAAAAAACCGACACGCTGGTGGACTACGCCAATGAACAGCTTCGCCGTGGCGAGCCAATGACCTTGGAAGAGCTTTCTGGGCTGGTGGACGAACAGCAGCCGAAAGCCTTTTATGACCATATTCGCAACGCCGATTACGGGCTTTCGCCGGAGATTCCCCCCGATAAGCGTACCTTAAGCCAGTTCCGCCGCTTTACCGGCCGAGCGGGCGGTGTCTCGATTAGTTTTGACTCCCATCTGCTGGGCTCAAGCATCGAGTACGACGCCACTCAAGATCGCCTGATTATCAAGCAAGTGCCCAAGCAGTTAAGAGAGCAGCTTACCAAGAAAGATTGAGGTAAGGACGATGCTGTAGCAACCCAGGAGCCCCTTATGCTGAACGCTATTAGTGATTTCTTCCAGCGCACGCTTGCGCAACCCGAGCAGCGCGAAAATCAAACGCTCACCCTGGAACTGGCCACCGCAGCACTGCTGTGTGAAATCGTCCGCGCCGATTACTACACCACCGATGAAGAGCTTGCTGCGCTGCGCCTTATGCTTACCGAGCGCTACCAGCTCAGCACAAGCGATGTGGAAGAGCTGATGACGTTGGCACAAGCAGAAGTGGATGAGGCCGTCGATCATTACCAGTTTGTGAGCCTAATCAAAGAGCACTATAACTACGATCAGCGCTGTGAGCTGGTGGCGCTGATGTGGCAGCTGGCGTGGGCAGACGGTCACGTAGACCCGCTTGAAGAGCATCGCATTCGACGGCTGGCCGATTTACTTCATGTTAGTCACAGTGATTTTATTCGCACCAAGCTACAGGTTGAAGTACAGGTTGAAGAGCGCCGAACAGCGCAAGGTGGGCCTGAACGAGGCGGCGTATCTCACTAACGTATTAGCTTCTTACGTTACTGTTCTTCAGGTGCGCTGAGCAGGCCCTCGACCAGGTGATGCAGCTGTTGCTGAAACTGGCCGCCTGGGGAGGGCGGCGTGGGGTCGGCGGTGATCACGATGGTCATATCGCGCTCAGGGACCACGTACAGCGCTTGCCCGCCATAGCCACGCCCGTAGTACACCGCTTCCCCCGCGAGTTCGGTAATAAACCAGCCATACCCATAGCCATCACCCGTCCAGGCAGAGATACCACGGGGTGTCCATGAAGCCTCCACCCACCCCTCTGGCAATAGCCGCACGCCCTCCATCACGCCGTCGTTACGATAAAGCTCGCCCACCTCAATCAACGCGCGTGGCGAAAGTTGCATATTGTTGCCGCCAAAATAAATGCCTTGCGGGTCACGCGGCCATGCGGGAATCGAAATAGTAAGCGGCTCCCCCAACAGGCGTTGTGCTAGCACATGCGTGGTTTCACCGCTTGCCTGGGTAAGCGCTGCGGAAAGCAGGTGGCTAGTGCCGGTGGAGTACAGCATCCGCCCGCCGGGTTCATCGACAAATGGGCGAGTAAGGGCATCGTTAACCCAGTTTGAGCTTGCCACCCAAGCACTGTAGTTAGCGCCGGATGTACGCTCAAGCCCCGCCTGCTGAGCCAACAAATGCCCTACGGTAATGTCTTCCACGCGCGGGTCCAGCCCGGCGGGCAATGGCTCACCCAGGAGCGTCACCAATCGCTGCTCGGTGGATTCAATAATGCCCTCTTCAATGGCTGCGCCTGTTATGGCCGCCAGCACCGTTTTGGAAAGTGATTTGATATTGGCAGGCTGCGCAACGCCGGGGCCACACTGGTGAAGTTCGTGGATAATCTCGCCGTCGTAAGCGACCACAATGCTGTGAAGGCGGTTTAATTGGCGGGTTTGCTGATCCAGCGTCTGGAGTGCATGCGTAGAAGGTTCATTAGCGGCTGCATAGGCGGTGGGTAACAATGAAGTAACAGCTAATGAAACAAGCAAAGCAGTGGCGCGCATCACAACACCTTCGGTATAAGTGGCAAAGGTTCGAGGTTTAGAAGTGAGAGAGGTTCCACCATACACAGACGCTAAAATTAAAGTGCGATAGCACTCTCTAGATATAAAGCTAGTCGAATAACTATTAAAGGTTATATTTGACCTTTTAAAGTCATTTTTGGTCTATAATGGGTTATAAATAGCCCGTTATTTGGAGGTTCTTTTATGGCCCTTACTCACTCCTTGCTTGCTCCTGGCGAACTGTCTCAGCAGGTCGGTGCCAATGCACGAGAAGCACGATTGGCGAAGAACCTTTCCCGTAAAACCTTGGCGCAGATGACGGGTGTTTCCGAGTCCACCATTAAACGGTTCGAATCCAGTGGGCAAATAACCCTCGATATCTTGGTGCTCATTGCCACGGCGCTGGGCGCCACACGCCAAATTGCCGAGCTATTCACATATGAGCATCCCATATCACTTGAAGAGATCAAGCAGGCAGGGCGTGTTCGGGGGCGAAAATGAAGCGTATCAACACCGTAGAGGTGCTGTTAGCAGATAACCGTGTGGGGGAGCTGGTCGCTAGCCGACAGGGCACCTACTTTGCTTATGACCCTCAGTGGGTGGCGGAGGGCTTTAATTTATCGCCTCTGAACATGGATTTTACTGCCCAGCCACAGAAGGCGCCCGATTCCCTCCTTTTTGCTGGTCTACCAGGCGCATTTGCTGACTCACTGCCAGATGGTTGGGGAATGCTGCTCATGGATCGGTATTTCCTCGCCGAACATGGAAAAGACCGGAGAGATATTTCCCCGCTTGATCGGCTGGCTTATATGGCCGACAAGGGAATGGGGGCGTTGGAGTACCGTCCCGTTATCGAGCATGCCGCGGATGAAAATGATATTGACCTGGCCCAGCTCTATCAGGCAGCTAATGCTGTCTACGAAGGTGAAACCACGACTACTCTGGATGCCTTGCGACTAGCCGGTGGTTCCCCGGCAGGTGCCCGGCCCAAGGTGGTCGTTGCGTTATCTTCTGATGGTAAGCAGTGCAGTACATCTTTCCAAGAGCTTCCTGCAGGCTATCAGCATTGGCTAGTGAAATTCCGTGCCCCTGCCGAGCATAGGGATACGGGCGCCATTGAGTACGCCTATTCGGTGTTGGCTAAGCATGCGGGTGTGAAAATGGCCTCGAGCAAGCTAATTGAGGTCAGCTCCTCAACGGGAACCGAGCGTTTCTTTTCTACTCAGCGCTTTGATCGCAACGGTAATCGCAAAATTCACATGATGACCGCTAGCGGCATTCTATATGCCGATCACAGTGCTCCATCGCTGGACTATTTAGATCTGCTCAAAGCAACCAGCACGTTTACCCGCCACGCAGAAGACGTTGAGCGCATGGCAAGGTTGATGGTGTTCAACGCTCTGACCCACAATCACGATGACCATGCCAAGAACTTCGCTTTTTTGCATGATCAAGGGCGATGGACACTGGCCCCTGCATACGACCTGACTTACGCCCCTGTTCGGAGCTATGCAGACGAGCATACAACATCTTTCAGTGGGGCAGGTTTGGCTACGCGTAAAAAGCTCAAACAGGTTTGTGCTCCCTTCAGGTACTTAACCCCGGATCTCTATATTGAACAAGCCCTTGATGCTCTATCCGAATGGTCGTCCCTTTGCTATGAATTAGAAATCGATACCCAGCAGCAGAAAGTGATTCAGCGAGCATTCGACGAGAACCGCCAGCGTCTCGGATAACGCTAGCCATGCGGCCACGCAAACCCAGCCACCTTCTGCCTTCTGGTAGGGAAAGGCAGGGCATTACGCAAAAAGTTGAAAAGCCTGCTAGGCTTTAATCGTTACTGGGCGTAAGCAACCCTTTGATTTCACCCAAAACGCAAACCAGCAAGGAGTGCCAACATGCGTAATATTATCTATATCGTAGGCCTAATCGTCGTTGTACTGTTTATCCTTTCACTGCTCGGCCTGCGCTAACATTAGCGACTGCCAGCACGCCCGCAGATTTCCCCTGCGGGCTTTTTTACGCACCCGCCTAAGCAATCTAGTGACAAAAGTGACGCGGTAAGCACGACATAAGCGTTATTAACCTCACTCTTCAAACAAACATTTCATGTAGCGACCATCGCTGCATCACTGCCATAACCCAGTGGCTATAGATATTAAACGTAGCTGGGTCTGCCTCGAACAGCAGTTATCGCTCAGTAAAAAAGTGCGGGGCCAGCGGAATGTGCGCAAAGCCGTCACCGGTATCGCAAGGCGAGTTCTATTGCTTAGAGCAGCAGTAGCAAAGGCCAGGTTGAGCGCTGAAGATACCCATTTTGGAGCATTGCAACTACCGTTAGCCCAAGGCTGAGGCCGAAGAGGCCGATTAATAATGTTGCAGAAAAAAACAAAACTTCACAAACGCGACGGATTAAGCAGGCATACTAAAAGCCAAAGTATGGTGTAGACATGTTTTTTGGCTGACGGTAAGACGTTGTATAATTATCCAGTATTATGTTTTTATATTAAAAATCAAATGGATAGTGTTTTTTATAACGCGCCATGGCGATAAGTAAGCAATGCAGTATATCGCTGCTATATAAGATATTTTGTCGCAAATAGGCATGTCGTTAATTTTTATTAAATAAAAATTTAACGCGGAAAATGTCTGATATTAATCGGTTAAGCTCATGTTTTTTATCGAGGATCGTTTTAAGTGGCAGCGTTTTAATGGTTCAAACGTTTGCTTTAAAGGTGGTTAGTAGCAGGCTGCCGCCACAGAGGGATGATTGATTTTAACCGATAAAAAAGCAGTAATAGCTGTGCGGTACCGTTGATAGCCGCAAAATAGTGAATGGTGTAGCGATAAAGAGGGGTGGCGTACTGGATATGAATAAAATGTCTTTAAACGTTGCAAACGAACCTGAAGCATCTAAAAAAACGCTAACGAGTACAAAAAGTGAAACAAACACAAGGAATACTCTTTTCCGCATGCACAAAGAGGGTGAAAGAATGGTTTTTTCCAGTAAAGCCTTTTCAGAAGAGGTAAAGGACGTATCAGAAGGGCAGTGTCATCAAGCTCTCTCGAGTTCCCAGTTATCGCAACTAGAAAGGCTAGAAATACAAATGATGGCAGCCAGCCAATACTTGTATAAGCAATATATAATGTGCCGTGAGGTTTGAGAGCACAAGCGTGTGGTTTGGGAGGGGACAGGCGCTATTCAGTAGTTCGGCCATGACTTATCAAATATGAGCGCACAGGGGCTAAAGCTGGCCCACTTTCGGCCGATAGTACTAGTAACGATTATTTACAGCTTCTTTAAGGATTTCGCTAATGGCTGCTATTTCTTCTCCTGGTATTGGGTCAGGGCTTGATGTAAACCAATTGTTAACCGATTTGCGTGAGGCTGAAAATCAGAAACTAGTGCCTATTGCGCAACAAAAGGACACTCAGACTGCCAAGATTTCAGGTTATGGCCAACTAACGAACGCATTGGAGCAATTTCAGACATCGGTCAATAAGCTTAATGATCCCAAGCTTTATCAAAGCCTTTCGACTGAGATTCGCGGGGGCAGCGCAGTTAAAGCTACCGCGACTGAGGAAGCGACGGCAGGCCGCTATGATGTTGAAATAACCCAGTTGGCCCGTGCAGGCAGCCTGGCTACCACCAGCATCACGGGTGATGATGCGCTTACCAAAGAGCTTACGGTAGAAGGGGCGAATCTTGCGCTGACATTCGGCAGTGATGGTTCTGCTGCTCATAATATCACTCTGGCTGCGGGCAGCACCCTTGAAGAGATCCGCGACCAAATTAATGAGTTTGATTTTGGAGATGGGCCCAAAGTAAGTGCCTCTATCGTGAATGATGGCTCGGGGTATCGGCTAGCGCTCAACTCTACGGATACCGGCAAAGAAGCCTCTATCAATGAAATGTCCTTTTCCGGGCTTACAGCTGATACTGTGCTAAATACCGATGTAGCAATAGCTCATGAGGGCCGTGATGCTGAATTGACCGTGAATGGAATTGGCATTACGAGCGCTTCCAATCGCGTAGAAGGTGCGATTGCTGGCGTAACCCTACAGCTTGAAAAGGTGACTGAAGCAGGAAGCCCTAACACGGTAGTAGTCGCGCGTGACACGTTGGCCGTACGTGAAGCCATTGAAGGCTTCGTAAAAGGTTACAACGACCTTAAAACGAAAATTGGTGAGCTAACCGCGTTTAATGGTGGTGGCGATGCAGCCGGTGATTTGATTGGTGACCGCGCTGTGCGCACTATTGAATCCCAGTTGCGCTCAGCATTGGTAAGCAGCGTGCCTGGCGGTGACATTACTCGCCTTGCCGATATGGGTATTGAGCTGAATAAAGAAGGTAAGCTTGAGCTGGACTCAAGCAAAATGAGTAAAGCCGTAGCGGAAAACCAGGATGCGGTGGCCGCATTTTTTGCAAGCGATAGCGAAGAAGTAGGCATGGGTGGGCAGGTAGGCGACGTATTGGATAGACTGCTAAGTGATAACGGTGCCTTGGGTAGTGCCAATCGTAGCGCGAAAGCCAGTATTGAGGCCTTGGACGTTCGCTTTAAGCGAACCGAAGCCTCTATTGATCGCACTATTGAGCGTTATCGAATGCAGTTTTCGCAGTTGGACGTGATGATGTCACAAATGAACAGCATGAGTGATTATCTAACCCAACAGTTCGATATGATCAATTCACAAATGTCCAAATAAATAATATGACGTCAAGTAAGCGTAACCTCTTCTGCAGGTATGATTAGATTGAGGTTACGTTTAGCTGACCATTGCTTTATACCCTCTCTGCAGAACCAACCCCACCCAGGCTGCCATAGTTAAAGCTAGTGTTTTCTATATTTGGATCAAACGCGCGGTCGCGATCACCGCTGTAGGTGATCTGCATTCCCGCGTACCCAAAGTCAACCGGAGGCACCGCTACATCATACTTTCCGTGGCATCTATAAAGACCGAAGCATCATAGCTAGCACCCGGCTGAAAACCGTTCCCTTCGGTTAGAAAATTATTGGCTGTCGCAGCATCGCTAATGCCTCGTGATGCCCAGACATGATCGGTGGGGCTGTCAGTGGTGTCGATGACGGGAGTACCTACCAAGTGCTTTCCATCCAGAGTGAAAAGCTGCATATCGTCGTCAGCGCTGAGTGAGTCCATTTCGATGCGCACGTTGGTCGCCCCGGTAGGAATATAAGCAACAGGGACGATTCCCGAGGTAAAGCTGCGCGAGGCATTATCAAGCTTAATAGCAATGTGTTCTGTATTACCTAGTGTTGCCGGGCTGGGCGCAGGCGAGGCGGGGGCCAACGGTGTTTTACCGAACGCTTCGGTGCTTAATGCAATGCGGTCGATCTCACTGCGTAGCTGCAAATATTCCCCGTTCACGGCGGCTCGGTCACTTTCTGAAAGTGTTTCACTTGCAGCTTGTACGGCTAATTCATTAGCCCTGTGTAGCAGAGAATTAATGGTGTTAAGGCCGCCTTCTGCCGTTTGCATCAGGCTAATGCCATTGCTGAGCCCCTGCATGGTTTTTTGATTGGCGCGTAGATTGCTTTCCATGCGGTTGGCGATGGCTTGTCCAGCAGCATCATCTTTTGCACTGTTCACCCGCAATCCTGAGGACAAACGCTCTATCTGAGTGTCAGTATTAATCGTTGTTTTTAGGCGATTATTTTGGATTTTTGTCGCCATAAGGTTGGTGTTGATGACCGCCATAAAAAGGCCCTTCCCAAAGGTAAACTGTCTATTTATAGTGAGGAAAAGCAATATTCTATGGTTTTACAAAACAAAAAGCGCGCTGTGGTTTCGGTTGATACGCTCAGTTACAAAAAAAAATAAGAATTCTCCTAAAGAAAATCATCGGCGTGCCGTTAATTAATACAACGGCAGTGAGCCGTAAGGCAGGCCATCTGGCCAGTAACTATACGTAGGAGATTTACATGTCTGTTATCAATAGCAACATCACAGCGCTGATCGGCCAAAACAACCTGAAAGGCGCACAAAGCTCGCTGCAACAAGCACAAGAGCGTCTGTCTTCTGGTATGCGTATCAACAGCGCCAAAGACGACGCTGCTGGCCAAGCCATTGCCAACCGTATGACCAGCACCGTAACGGGCCTGAACCAGGCGGCACGTAACGCTAACGACGGTATTTCCTTGGCCCAGACTGCGGAAGGTGCAC
Organism: Halomonas citrativorans; assembly: GCF_900163645.1. Classification (GTDB taxonomy): domain Bacteria; phylum Pseudomonadota; class Gammaproteobacteria; order Pseudomonadales; family Halomonadaceae; genus Vreelandella; species Vreelandella citrativorans. The sequence continues at coordinate 567,766 of NZ_FUKM01000057.1, forward strand.
TGGACCAAATCAATGACAACTTACAGCGTATTCGTGAGCTGACCGTTCAAGCACAGAACGATACCAATACCGCTCAGGATATCGATTCCATCCAGGAAGAAGTTAACGAGCGCTTAGAAGAGATCAACCGTGTTACTACTCAGGCCGAGTTCAACGGTCGTACTATCTTTGGTGGTGATACTGGATCTAGCTTCTCTATCCAAGTAGGGGCCAAAGATAATCAGAATATCACTATTTCAATTGGTGTATCTGATAGTGATGGCGCAACAACTGGCGGTGGCTGGAATATGCTTGACACTGGTAGTTCGCTGAGTGTTGACTCTGTTGGTGGTGTTGATCGTCAGGAAGTCTCATCTGGCTTTGACGTTCTGCAAGATGACGCTCTTTCAATCCTTGATAATCAATTGAGTAACGTAGATAAATCACGTAGTAACCTTGGTGCTATGCAGAATCGCTTTGAAACGGCACTTGATAATATTTCAACAACTTCTACTAACCTTCAATCAGCTCGTTCACGTATCGAAGATGCCGACTACGCTGTAGAAGTATCAAATATGACGCGTGCCAACATTCTCCAGCAGGCGGGTACCTCCATGCTGGCCCAGGCGAACCAGACTCCGCAGAGCGTTCTTTCTCTGCTTCAGTAAGCCTGTTTTAAACCTAAAGAACCCGGGCCAAGGCCCGGGTTTTTTGTCGTTTGTATGATGCGTTTAATCGATATAGTAGTGAATACCCTTTATAGATCGGCATGAAGCAGAGACCCATGGCTAAGAAAAAAGTACGCAAGCAGAAATCAACGGTTGCCCAACATAATACACGTCATGGCGCTGATTTAGGGGTGCCCCAGGAAGCAGTCGACGCCTTTATGACGCTTTATAAGGTCAAGAAACTACCGCAAGCTCAGCAGGCGGCACAGCTTCTAGTAAATCGCTACCCTGAGAGTGCTTTTGCGTGGAAAGCATTAGGTACAGCTTTTTTAGAAGCAGGCGAGGTATCGGCAGCGTTGGAACCGCTGCTCAGATCATATAAATTGGATGAACAAGATGTGTTAACACTCACAAGCCTGGCCGCAGCGTATTACCGGCTAGGGAGTGAGCTGAAGGCGATTGGTTACCAATCGCAAGCGGTTGATCTTCAGCCTGACTATGGGCCTGCACAATATCGTTTAGCCGAGATGTTACAAAGCGCCGGTAAGCATTTTAAAGCACTAGAACATGCAAAAAAGGCCTTGGAGCTTGGCTACGATGAGCTAAGCTCACGACTAATGGTCGGTGCCTTACAGTATCAGACTAAATACTTCAGCGGGGCTTTTAAAAACTTCCATCTTTTGGAAAGTAAGTTTTCGAATAACCCAACAGTATTAAATAATTTAGGTAATCTATATAAAGATATTGGTGAGTATGAAAAGGCCGAGTTTTACTATCAAAAAGCTCTGAAAAAGAATCCAGAGTTTGCTATGGCATACTCGAATATTTTCTTTGCAAAGCACTATAATCCTGTAACCACCCAGTCTGAAATTATTGACTTTGCCAAAGGATGGGAAAAACGCTTTGCATTGCCTGCAATACCAAGTCTATCTGTCAACAATACTAGGGAAAAACCGTTGCGTGTGGGCTTGATATCCTCTGGGTTTAGGGTTCACCCAGTTGGTCAAATGATAGCCACTGCGTTGGAAAATAGTAGGTCTGATATCCACTTTTACGCCTATTCGACCAATGATGTTGATGATCATATTACAAAAAAAATCCGTAATGCATGTAAGCAGTGGCAGCAAGTACGCCATTTAAGCCAAGAAGCAACAGCTGAGTTGATCCGAAATGATCAAATAGATATTTTGATTGACCTTTCAGGTCATGGCGATGGTAGCTGTTTACAAGCGATTTCCATGCGACCTGCACCCTTATGTGTCAAGTGGGTAGGCGGTCTGGTTAATACCATGGGTCTTGAATCCATTGACTATTTATTATCTGATAGCATTGAAACGCCAGAAGGAGTTGATGATCAATATACCGAAAAGTTGATTCGCTTGCCGGATGATTATATTTGCTACGTACCCTGCTCCTATGCACCAAGCACAACCTCACTACCTGCGATTAAAAATCACTACATCACGCTGGGCTGCTTAAATAACGCTGCAAAAATTAGCACTCAGCTTTTGGCTGAGTGGGCCGTGTTAATGCATCAACTGCCGCAGAGCCGCTTACTTCTGCGAGGCGCTCAGTATGAAAGTCAGGATTTTTGCCAACGTATATGGGATGAAATGGCTGAGCATGGTATAGAGAAAGAGCGTATTTTGCTCGAAGGCCCAGCCAACCATCAAGAGTTCTTGAAGACCTACCAGCGCATTGACATTGCATTAGATACATGGCCCTACTCGGGCGGGTTAACCACCTGTGAGGCCATGCTAATGGGAGTGCCGGTAGTCACCTTACCTGGCCCTACGTTCGCAGGCCGCCATAGTGCCACTCACTTGATTAATGCTGGATTGCCAGAGCTAGTCACCAATAGCTGGGATGAATATCGCCAGCGTGTAATTGAACTAGCTGATGACCTGCCTAACCTGGCTGTTATTCGCGCAGGCCTGCGTACAATTTTGCACTACTCCCCAGTATGCGATGCACCGCGTTTTGCTAATCACTTCAATAACGCACTACGTGCCATTTGGGTGCGTTACTGTGAAGATAAAGCGCCAGAAGCGTTAACCTTCAACAAAGAAGGCGAAATGTGGTTTGCCGGTGAGGATAAGCTGGTTGAACTGCCCGACGTTGTAAGCGAAGAAGAGAGTGAAAATACTACGTTTGAATGGTCGTTCGATGAGCCAATTATCATTGTAGATAACGCCGCCGTAATACCGCGACACCCTGACTATCCTAAATGGATGGCAAGTGGCCATTTGGCCGTGATTAGCTTCGATCCAGCTAGCTTGCTCAATAAAAAGATAGAAGAACTAAAAGATTTCGGTGAGCTTCATCACTATCCACATGCGCTTTTGGGGGATGGACAGCCTGCAACGCTCTACGCCACGCTGGATGCTGAAAAAGGCAGCACGCTAAAACCATTACCTGCAGGTCAATTACCTGAATACCAGCGTGAGAAATTTAAAGTACTTGCTGAGTTACCTATAAATACAGTTGCTTTGGATAGTATAGAAGGTCTATCAAGCGTCGATATGTTAGTACTTCATGATCTACATGATGCAATGAAGATACTAGAGAATGGTGGGCAAACTTTAAAAAATACGCTTCTGATTCAGGTGAAAGTAGCCTTTCAGCCAACGCACGAGCGGCAGCCAAATTTAGCGGAGTTACAGCATTGGATGGCTCGGCATGACTTTCGCTTCTACTGCTTTAATAACTCACACCATATGAACTATCTACCTGACTCAGTTCCTTCGGCTCTTCGCCAAGCAACCGAGCTACAATCCGCAAATGCACTGTTTTTACCAAGTTCTGAGAAGATGAGTACGCTCTCTGACCAACAGCAAACCAAGCTCGCATTTTTGCTGCATACCGTATATGGCGTCAAGGATATGGCGTATCAAGTCTTGTTTAGAGCTGATGCGGAGAAGGCTGAACAATATTTGTTTGCAGAGAGTTTGCTGGAGGTCAAGGCTGATGAGCCTGATAGCAATAACTTGGACAAGACTGCTCCTGAAATGGTTGATTCCTCGGCAAGCCGAGAGAAGCTCATTGCTGATAATATTTCTCAAGACATAGATACACCCTTAAATAGCTATATTGGGTTGCCACAAAACAATGTTCATAAGGCTGTTGGCGATGATGTTAAACCTGTCTCAACGTCCAATAGCCTGCAAGCAAATAAAAAATCTACAAACTTGTGGGAGCTTAATGAGCCAATCCATGTAGTTGATGTTGGCGCAAACCCTATTGATGGAACCCCGCCTTATGCCGGGCTGCTTAAGCGTGGTCTGGTGAGACTGGTTGGTTTTGAGCCACAGAAAGAGGCCTTGCAAAAGCTGCTGGAGATGAAAGGCCCCAATGAAACGTACCTACCACATGCGGTTGGCACCGGCGAGCGGACTAAACTTTATATCTGCCAAGCTTCAGGCATGACTTCAACACTTAAACCTAATAGTCAGGTGCTTGATCACTTTCAGGGCTATCCGATTTGGGGGAAAGTTAAATCGATCGAAGAAATCGATACTGTCCGGCTGGATGATGTCGCTCAAATTCAAAATATCGATTGGTTAAAGATTGATATTCAAGGCGGCGAATTAAATGTTTTCAAAAATGCTGAAAATAAGCTAAAAAATGCATTGGTTATTCAAACTGAAGTCAATTTCATACAGCTTTATGAAAATCAACCCCTGTTCGCTGAAATTGACCAATGGATGCGTGCGCATGGTTTCATGCTGCACACTCTTCTAGAAGAGAGAAGGCGCCTTTATGCGCCTATGAAAATTAACGGCGGTATTCATCAAGGAATTAATCAACTGACAACTGCGGATGCTGTATATATACCAAACTTTGAGAAAATGGAACAGCTTGACATCAGTTCACTCAAAAAGCTGGCATCAATACTCCATCACGCCTATCAATCTTATGATCTAGTATTAAAGTTGTTGCTCAGGGTAGACGAAATCAACAAGAGCAAAGATGCCGATCAATACCAAACTGCATTAGAGCAGAATAAGAGCGTGGAGCATCTGTTTACACAGCGCAGCGTAGGAAGCCCACTGTCTGCTATAGAGCAACTGTCGAAGTATTTACTGACGCACAAAAACAGCTATTTGCAAAATATGGGATGGAGCAGCTCCGCGTTGAGCAAGAAAAGCGTAGCCGGGAAAACCCCCGTGCCATGGATTACCTACCCCTTTTTGCATTTTTTAAAACCGCGCCTGAAGAAACACTTCAAAGTGTTCGAGTATGGAAGTGGAAATTCAACTCTATGGCTGAGCGAACACGTGAGCCGCATGGTGTCCATAGAACATGACTCCACTTGGTATGCTGCAATGAAAGATCGATTGCCACGAGATGTTGAGTACCATTACATAAAGCTGGAGTACGGTGGAAGTTATAGCCAAGAAATCGCTCGTGAGAAATATCAGGACTCCTTCGATATTGTATTGGTGGATGGTCGGGATCGTGTCCGATGCTTAAAAAACAGCCTTTCTGCGCTAAAAAAAGATGGCGTGGTGATTCTCGATAATGCTGAAAGGTCATATTATGATGAAGGGGCCGAGTATTTATTGAAGAATGGTTTTAAAAGACTGGATTTCTTCGGCATGGGCCCGGTCAACCTCTACGCATGGTCAACGGCTGTTTTTTACAGGAACGAAAATTGTTTTGGTTTATAAGTTGCTGGTTTGTTCCTAGAGCTTCATAGTTAATATGCAGCTCTGGGGCTTAATGGTGAGATGTTGACGTGACTGAGCTTGAAGTGCCCCTCTCCATAGTGACCTTTCCCCCAAAACCAAAACCAAAACCAAAACCAAAACCAAAACCAAAACCAAAACCAAAACCATGAACTCGATGAGATTTCCAGCTAATCTTGGTTAACGGAGATCTCACTATGAAAAAGACACCCTATACCGAAGAGCAAATCATTGGCGCTATCAAAGAACATGAGGCAGGTGCCAAGGTGGACGATCTGTGCCGAAAGTTGGGCATTTCCAGCGGCACCTTCTACAACTGGCGTAGTAAGTACGCCGGGCTTGAAGTAAATGAAGCGAAGCGCTTGCGAGAGCTTGAAAAGGAAAACAATAAGCTGAAAAAGCTTTTGGCTGACAAGCTCTTGGAAGTCGAGGCCATGAAAGATGCTCTGTCAAAAAAGTGGTAACGCCTACAACCCGAAAAGCGGCTGCTCGGCATCTGGTTGATTGCTACCAGGTCAGCGAGCGTTCCGCCTGCCAACTTGTAGGCATTTCTCGAACAGAGTATCGGTATCAAGCGCTGGATAAACAAGACGATGCCTTAAGAGCGCGTCTTCAAGAACTTGCCACTCAGCAATCTGCCTATGGCTATCTGCTATTACATGCGTTGTTAAAAGCGGAAGGCTTGGTCATTAACCGAAAGTGAACGTATCGGATTTATACCGAAGAAGGCCAGCAGATACGCACTAAGCGGCGCAAGAAACTCCATCGGCCACGACAACCTTTGAACGTGCCAACAAGAGCCAATGAGCGTTGGTCGATGGACTTCGTCTCCGATCAGCTCACGAATGGTCGGCGTTTCCGAGTGCTGAATGTGATGGACGACTTTTCACGAGAAATGGTGGGTCAGATGGTCTCCGTATCGATTAGCGGACGTCAGGTGGCTCGGTTTTTAGAGCAGCTGTGCGAAGCAAGAGGCAAGCCTCACAAGATTATTTGCGACAATGGTACCGAGTTTACAAGCAAGGCGATGTTCTTCTGGATACGGTGTCGCTGGGCTTTATGCAGCCTGGTAAGCCTACTCAGAACGCCTTTGTGGAGAGCTTAAACGGTAAGTTCCGAAACGAAAGTCTAAATCGCTACTGGTTTAGAACATTGGATGAGGCAAGAGCAGAAATAGAGGCGTGGCGAGACCATTGCAATTACGTTCGCCCTCACAGCTCACTCAATTATGTGCCACCCGCTGAATATGCTCAAAGGGCGGCATGATGTGGAGAATCTCACTGAGCCAGTGGTGCTAATCTAGGGGAAATGTCAATGGGGCCAGTTTTGTAGGAGAGCTTGTGAAAACGAATGCGCAGACTATTTCGTATGAACCTGGAGCACTTGTTAAAGCGCTACCAGCAAGAGCTGAATGCCGTGGTAGAAGATAGACGTCGTGACCAGCTATTAACGCTTGACGCGTTTGAGGCAGTGGCGATTGAAAATGCTGCTCAGCTTTATCGGCGAGTGTAAGTTCATCAGAAGGCGGATTAAGCGCCTTGCAGCGTACAAGCCAAGAGAGTGGTTATGCTCCCCGATTAACATGAACGCGTTGTACTTGAGCTGGAAACTCTCATCTGTGAAACCCAAGCCACGATTCGCCAGGCCGAAACCCACGGGCTGGATACAACCATGCCCGATGATTATGCCCACCTTCTCGATATCCTCAATAAAGCGATCAAACAACAGTGCGACCACACGTTAGCGATGCTAAAAGATGGCAGCTAGCGGTTAATTTTCCACACATGCAACGGATGTTTTGCCTTGCTCTCCTTCTCTTGTCCCCATCATGCCACTAATTGCCTAGCCCGCAAAAATTGCTTTTCCCTATTATTGGTCGATACTTACCCTCTTACAAAAAAAAGTGGGATATTAGAAATGAATGCGCATACGCTGGCGCTGACCTGCGCCATTGGGGCTGGGTGGTTAAGCTTTAATACGTTGGTGATCGTAGGCTATTGCTTTGTGTGTAAAAGGGAGGCGCTGGGGCTGGGAGAGCGGAATAGCTTTTGGCTAACGGTTGCGGGTAAACGTGATAAAACATCAGCGGTTCCCTCTGCGATTCCCCCACGCTCACCGTCTGGCCAAAAGCCTATAGAAGAACGTGTGCCCATGGACTTGCCTGAGCAAGAAGAGCAGTTCCTGGAGGAGCCCATTGGCAAGCCTGAAGAGGTACCTACGCATGTATTTTACGTAATGTTCCAACAGCCGAGCATTGAGCTTAATCAGAAGGTGCAATTAGTCCTGGATAAATGGGACGCTTACTTCGATGCAGAGTTGAAAATTTATGTGGCATTGGGCGTTACCCCACAAAACCCCTTACGTATTGCCAATGCGTATCCGCCTGGCTTGATGCCTACAGAAGAGGTGTTCCAACAAGAGGACCACCTGCTGGGCGGGGTCAGCATTATCCTCAATAAGCCCAAGCGCAAACGTGGCTTTGACAAGGTACAATTGGGCAAAATGGTGGAATTGAGTGAAGAACTAGCCGCGTTAGGTGGGGCCTTGCTTGATGAAGAGCGCCAGCCAGCCTCGCGTAAAACCTTCAGGGATATTACTGGCGGTTAATGCCCGTTATGGCTGCGCTATTAAGCGTGGTGGTAATTTGTAGCTACCTTTCTGTTAGCGCCCGCTATCAAACACATAGCGTAGGTCGGTTTCGCTGGCCGAACTCTAATAACCTCAATGCATAAAAACTATTTTTAATATTCTTTTTTGTGTTTATGATGTGCGTATAACGGCTACGCTGTCTTTGCGCCTGCCACGCCTATACTCTGCAAAAGGCAAACGATCTTTGCCGATGAGGATGCTTCTGATGACTCGATCACGTCGTTTAAACACGTTAGTCGCCGCGCTTACCTTCAGTGTGGCAGGTGGTTTTGCTGCGGTTCAGGCCCAAGCAGATACTCTGCGAGTGGGCATGTCGGGCGGCTATTTCCCGTTTACCTTTGTGGAGCGTAACGAACTCAAGGGCTTTGAGGTCGATGTCATGAACGCGGTGGGGGAGATTACCGGTGATGATGTCGAGTTTGTCACGGCGAGTTTTTCGGGGCTAGCGGGCATGCTGGATTCCGGGCGTATCGACACTATTGCCAACCAGATTACGATTACGCCGGAGCGTGAAGCCAAGTATGTATTTACGGCGCCCTATGTGTATGACGGTGCGCAGGTCGTTGTCCGGGCGGGTAATGATTCTATTAACGGTGTTGAGGATCTTTCCGGTAAATCGGTTGCGGTTAATCTGGGCTCCAACTACGAGCAGTTGTTGCGCGAGCTGCCGAACGCCGACGAAATTGATATCCGCACCTACGAATCCAACGTAGAGCAGGACGTAGCATTGGGGCGCACCAATGCCTTTATTATGGACCGCGTTAGTGCGACTCAGGTGATTAAGGAGCGCGGTTTGCCGCTGGAACTGGCAGGCCAACCCTTCACGGTTATCGAGAATGCGCTGCCGTTTCGTGACAACGAGGCAGGCAATGCCCAGCGCGACCGTGTGGATGAAGCGCTAACTGAGCTTCGCGATAACGGCACGCTGCGTGAAATTTCCGAAAAATGGTTTGATACCGATATCACGCAGCAGCCGGAATAACCGCTACGCTGTAAACGGAAGCCTGTATTGAACGCGGCCGTGGATAATCCACGGCCGTTTTGCTTATAAGCGATGCCGACATGCTAAACCTGGATTATATGTGGGGGCTGTTACCGGTCCTTCTAAGCTATGTGCCGCTCACGCTTGAAATGGCGACCATCGCCATGTTGCTGGCGCTGGTGCTTGCCTGTTTTCTGGCCGTGATTCGCGTGACCCGTGTGCCGGTGTTGAACGGCTTTTCGCTGCTGTTTATCTCGTTTTTCCGCGGTACACCGCTGCTGGTTCAGCTCTTTCTGTTCTATTACGGGTTGCCCCAACTGGTGGAGGCGTTGGTGTCGATTAACGGCATAACCGCCGCTGTCATGGGCCTGACGCTGCACTTTTCCGCTTATATGGCTGAGTCTATTCGGGCGGCCATTGTGGGGATTGACCGCAGCCAGACAGAAGCGGCGCTCTCTATCGGTATGACGCAGTCGCAGCTAATGCGACGTATTATTCTCCCCCAGGCGACCCGCGTGGCGACGCCCACATTGATGAACTACTTCATTGATATCATCAAGGCGACGTCGCTGGCCTTTACGTTGGGCGTCACAGAATTGATGGGAGCCACACAAAAAGAGGCCGCCAGTAGCTTTCTCTATCTGGAGGCTTTTTTACTCGCGGCGATGATTTACTGGGTAATAGTAGAAATTCTCTCCTGGGGGCAGCGTCGCCTGGAAATTTACCTGAATAAGGCGTACCAACGATGATCTCGCTTGAGGCCGTTACCAAGCGCTTTGGTAAGCAAGATGTATTCACCGACATTGATTTGTCGCTTGAGCGGGGCGAGATTATTGTCATCATTGGCCCCTCAGGCACGGGTAAGTCAACGCTATTACGCTGCATTAACTTTCTAGAGCGGCCTGAGTCTGGGCGTATTACCGTCGGCGATATACGCGTGGATGCGCAGCAGGCGAGCCGTGCTGATATTTTAAAGCTGCGTCGGCGTACCGCGTTTGTTTTTCAAAACTATGGTTTGTTTGCCAACAAAACGGCGCTTGAGAATATCAGCGAGGGCATGATCGTTGTTGATAAAATTCCCAAGGAAAAGGCCCATGCCCGCGCCCGAGAAATCCTTGAGCGGATAGGGCTTTCAGATAAAGCCGATGCTTACCCGGCGGCGCTTTCTGGCGGACAGCAGCAGCGTATCGGCATTGGCCGAGCCATGGCCGCGAACGCCGATGTCATTCTGTTTGATGAGCCTACGTCATCGTTGGACCCGCAATGGGTGGAGGAAGTGCTGAGCCTGATGAAGCAGCTTGCCGCCGAGCAGCAAACCATGATTATCGTTACCCACGAGATGCAGTTTGCCCGTGACGTAGCGGATCGCGTGATATTTATGGATGAAGGGCAAATTATTGAACAAGCACCGCCCGAGGAGCTGTTCACCGCCCCCAAGGACCCGCGCACGCAGCATTTTCTGCGCAAAATTCTTGCCCCAACGGGCCAGCCGCTGCCTTAACAGCATGTTGTTATTGGCAACTGCTAGTCGGCAGCTTGCGGGTTGAGGCATCGCTTGTGCTTTATGTCGACATTAACCACGTATTAATGTGTGCTTTTCGTACCCATGGTATTCTTGGTGGACACAAATAGCGCTTTTTAACGTGGTTTCTGTAGCCCAAGGGGGTGAGGTGAAACAAAGCGAAGCGATCAAACGTCTTGCTGAGTTCGACCAGCGCGAGCGTTATGTCTTTGCTGCACGAGACATGTCGAAAGTGCTTCATGATGATACGCCCCGTAGCCGAGAGGCCACACTGAAACGCTTGGTTAGCGCGGGCATTCTGGAGCGCCCATCCAAGGGTGTGTATTTGTATGCGTTGTCGAAGAACAGAGGCCCGGATACCCTGGAGCTGATTGCCAAGACACTACGCAGGGGGGAATATAGTTACATCAGCCTTGAGTCTGCTCTATCAGAGTATGGCGTGATCTCCCAAATCCCGGTCGGCCGACTAACGGTGATGACCACCGGCCGTAAAGGCGAATATAGAACACCGTATGGGGTCATTGAGTTCACTCATACAAAGCGTCCGATATCGGATATTTTATCTGTTATCAAGGATCGCGGGCGCCCTTTAAAGGTTGCAACTAAGCAGGCGGCACTTCGGGATCTTAAGCGCGTTGGTCGCAACACCCACCTGATTGATAAGGGGGATGCACATGATGATTGAGTCTGTTGATTTCAAATCCCTGGTAGATCAAGTAATGCAAGATGCAGCGTTAGGGCATATGCGGCCGGTTATCGAAAAGGAGCTGCTGCATTACGACCTGTTGTATGCGCTGGATAAAGAAAGCATGCTCGACGGCCTGACTTTTCAGGGCGGTACATCGCTGAGGTTGTGCTATGGAGGCAGTCGCTTCAGCGAAGACTTGGATTTTGCTGGCGGTGTAGACTTCACTTCCCGAAAGCTGGCGGATATGAAAATTTGCCTTGAGGACTACCTTTCCAAAAGGTATGGACTGGAAATAACGGTTAAAGAACCGGCGTCCCTAAAACAAGATCCAATGTACGCTGAGTTGAAGATCGACAAATGGCAAATTGGAATTACTACTTCTCCCGATCGTCGAGACTTACCCAAACAGAGAGTCAAACTGGAAGTAGCTAACATTCCTGCGCATACCAAAACAGCGCGGCCACTGGTCCGAAACTATGAATTCCTGCCTGATGGCTATGAAGACCTTCTCATCATGGTGGAAACACGTGATGAGATAATGGCAGACAAGCTATTTTCACTGCCAGCAACCGAAAGGTACGTTCGCAACCGTGATATCTGGGATCTAGCCTGGCTGGCACAGCGAGGAGCCGAGGTGGACAGTGAACTGGTAAAACAAAAAATGGTGGACTACCGGCTGGACGATTACCCGGTTAGATTGGATAAGATGCTTGCCAGGATACCGGGCATCATTGCCGGGAAAAGCTTCCATGATGAGATGAAGCGATTTCTTCCAGCGGACGTCTATGAACGTACGCTCGGACAAGACAAATTTCAGACTTACCTGACCGCTACCTTAACGGATCAACTGATAACCGTTAAGACAGCCTTAGGCCTTGAGCAATCAGCAGAGCCATCTTTCCGGATGTAATGATTGCGTGATGTAGCACTGTTTTAAACGTCATGGTTTCTCAGGTGTAGGCGCTTTTCAGCGGTTCACTGCTGCCCGTCGTGGGCAGCGGATCACTAACCGATGAGCATTGATTACATCACCGGGCTGAAAATGGTGGCAACGTTATCGCCGATGCGGCGTAACAACGAGCGATGAATGACCTTGTCGGGTGCCACTTCATTGGCATCGGAAAGCCAGGCGTTTTGGCGTTCTCTAATGCTTTTCGCTATGTCGGGTGAGTGCAGTAGAATATTATTCTCGAAATTAAGCTCTAGGCTACGCCGGTCCATGTTCGCCGAGCCTACTAGCGCCACCGCTTCATCCACCACCAGTGTTTTTGCATGTAAAAGGCCACCACGAAATTCAAAAATCTTCACGCCAGCGGCAACAAGCTGTGCATAGTAGGCTTTGCTGATGGCGCCCACCACGAAGGAGTCGTTGCGCTGGGGCAGGATGAGCGTGGTCTGAACGCCGCGCCTGGCGCATCCAATCAGCGCCGAAAGCAGCGAGGCGTCCGGAACGAAGTAGGGGTTCGAAATGACTACTTCATGCTGGGCGCAGTGCAGAAGGCTGGAAAACACATCCGACATGGCGCCTTTAGGTGACAAGGGGCCTGTGCCAAAGGCGATAGCCGCACTTCCATTGGCCACGGCTTCCGTGCTGCTGGCTTGCCACTGGACATCGAGATGCTCGTTGGATTCGATCAGCCAGTTAGCCGCAAACAGCAGTTGGCTTTGCATCACCACTGGCCCCTCGAAACGCAGCATGATATCCACCCAGGGCGCATACTTCGCCTTGACACGAAACTCTGGGTCGGCGCAGTTCTGACTTCCGCAGTAGGTTAGTCGGTTATCCACAACGACGATCTTGCGATGGTTTCTAAGATCCGCGCGGCTGCCAAGCAGTGCGTCAAGCCCAAAAGAGACCTTAAGCGATACGCACAGTTGAACACCGGCGGCTTTCATTGCGGCCCAGTGCTCCGAACGGGTAAGCGCTCGCGAACCAATGCCGTCGACAATGATTCGACATGTCACGCCACGTTCAGCCGCGCGCTTAACGGCTTCTGCAATCTTGAGCCCGTTGTTGTCAGTAAGCCAAATATAAAAGGAGATATGAATGCTCTCCTTGGCGGCATCGAAATCTTCCACCATCGCGTTGATCGCTGCATTGGAGTCGGCGGTTAGCGTGGCGGTGTTGTGATCCGTGACACCGCTATGCGCCAGATGCTCACAGGCGCGAAAGGCGGGCCGAAAACGGTCTGGTACATTCTCCAGAGCCGATGTTTTCCCTACGTTATAGGCTTTTACCAACCGTGTGACGGTGCCAATTGCTTTGCGTCGTGACCGGTGCGATATCCAGGGTTCGCCAAGTAGCAGGTAAGCAATGATGCCTAAACCAGGTAGAAACGAGAGAATCAATATCCATGCGGCTCGGGAGGCGGGCTCTTTTCCCTCAACCGTCAGCACGCGGATCACCAAGGCGGCGTAGGCCAGCATATGAACGGCAAACCAAAGAGAAAAATCCGACATAGTGAGTCCGTTTTTAATAGTGAAGTGGTTCGAAAGTCTGACTATACCTGAACGCCATAGGGGCACCCTATGAGTCGCCACGAGGGTTCAGTGCGGCTAAAGCAGGCCTCAGAGATAAACAAGCTAGCGGATCGGCCGCCAAAGAACGCCGCCGCAAACACCGATTTTTTTATATTTAATGGTAATAATGTAGAAGATGCTGGGCAAAGTCCATGTCGCTTCTTTTGAGAGTGTCTTGTGAGCCCTTCGGTTGGCCTGCTGATGCAATAAAACATTGACAACGTGTGGTAAGCAAGAATAGTGCGTGATAGACTACGCCATCCTCTCAGACAAGACCCGTGGGCGGGCAGGCAATTTGACTGCCGGTCACACTATTTGACAGAGCTTCGATTTTTTTGACAGAGCTTAAAGGCTTGTTAAATCAATTGGTTGTTAAGGAAAGTCGCGTTATGGGCACCTTTTAGAGTGAACATGAGCGTGGCGAACACATAGTTAATCCGTTGCCGAATTTGCGGCAACCTTTATTCTCCAAGGAGATACCTGTGGCGAACAGCAAGCAAGCACGCAAGCGCGCCCGCCAGGCCGAGACTCGTCGCGTCCTGAAAGCCAGCCAGCGCAGCATGGTCCGCACCTATATCAAGCGTGTGATCAAAGCGATCAACACCGGCGACCACGGCAAGGCGATGGAAGAGTTCAAGGTAATGCAGCCGGTCGTTGACCGTATTGCTGATAAAGACGTGCTGTCCAAGAAGAAAGCAGCGCGCCTGAAAAGCCGTTTGAACAAGCGTATTAAGGCACTGGCGGCGTAAGCCGGCAGGCGCCATAAAAAAAACCGGCTACGGCCGGTTTTTTTGTGTCTGATGGTTTTATCTAATGACTCTATGATGGGTATTGGCCATCCGCGCCTATGGATCCAAAAATGACCTCAAACACGCCGCCGAATGAAACTTCCGCCGCGCCTGACGCACCGTTACGCCGTGGGCTAATGCGCTCGGGGCTAGTGGTTAGTTCCATGACCATGCTTTCCCGCGTGATGGGCCTGATCCGTGATGTAGTGGTGGCGACGCTTTTGGGCGCCGGGAATGGCGCGGATGCCTTTTTTGTCGCTTTTAAAATTCCTAATTTTTTACGTCGCCTGTTTGCTGAAGGTGCCTTTAACCAGGCCTTTGTGCCGGTGCTTTCCGAGTACTCGACCCAGCGCAGTAAGCAGGAAATTCGCGAGTTGCTCAACGCCGTAGCCGGTAGTTTAACCGCGCTATTGGCCTTGATTACCGCGCTTGCGATGCTGTGCGCGCCTTGGCTTATCTGGGTGTTTGCGCCCGGTTTTGGCAGTGACCCCGCCAAGCATGCCTTGACTGCCGATATGCTGCGCCTAACGTTTCCGTATTTGCTGCTGATCTCGCTCACGGCTTTTTCTGGCAGTGTGCTAAATACCTGGAACCGTTTTGCAGTGCCCGCCTTTACGCCGGTGTTGCTCAATCTGTCACTCATTGGCGCCGCGCTCTTTTTAATGCCGTTAATGGATGAGCCCGCCATGGCGCTGGCGTGGGGCGTACTGATTGCAGGTGCTGCCCAGCTGATTTTCCAGGTGCCGTTTTTAATGCGTTTGGGCTTGATGCCCACGCCTTGGCCGAACTTCGCTCATGAAGGCGTTAAACGCATTTTAAAGCTGATGGGCCCGGCGTTGTTTGGGGTCTCGGTCTCGCAAATTAACCTGCTGCTGGATACGGTGTTAGCGTCACTGCTGGTGGCGGGCAGTGTCTCCTGGCTTTACTACTCTGACCGCTTGGTAGAGCTGCCGCTCGGCGTCTTTGGCGTGGCGATAGCAACGGTGATATTGCCCGCGCTTTCCAAGCGCCACGCTGAACAGTCAAAGGCACATTTTGCCGCCATGCTCGACTGGGCGATTCGGTTAGTACTTCTGTTGGGCCTGCCCGCCGCACTGGCGCTGGCGGTATTGGCCGAGCCGCTATTGATCACGCTATTTCACTATGGCGCAATGACCGACCACGATATTCAGATGGCCGCGATGAGCCTGCGTGCCTATGCCTTTGGCCTGGTCGCCTTTATGCTGATTAAGGTATTGGCGCCTGGTTTTTTTGCCCGCCAGGACACCAAAACGCCGGTGAAGGTGGGTATTATCGCCATGGTCGCTAATATGGTGTTCAACCTGATGTTGATTTGGCCGCTTGCCCATGCCGGGTTGGCGCTCGCCACGGCGCTGTCGGCATTTTTGAATGCGGGTATGCTGGGGGTGTTGCTGTATAGGCAGGGCGTGCTGGTTTTTCAGCCGGGCTGGGGCCGGTACGCGGTGCAACTACTGGGCGGTAGCGGTTTGATGTGTGTCGCGCTTTATATGGTGTCGCCAGAGTGGCACGCTTGGCTTGCGTTTAGCCTGTGGCAGCGTGTTGCCTGGGTGGCCGGGCTGGTAGGTTTGGGTGGCGGAATTTATGTTGCCTGGCTTGTCGCGCTGGGCCTGCGGCCACGGCATTTTAAAATGCAGAGCTAAGCTGTACAGCGGCAATGCGTGGCCGAACGCTTAAAAGCCACGTTGAATCGGCAGAGAGTTAGACATATATCACGGTAGGTTCGCTATAATCAGAGCTTTTTAAGCTTCGCCCAAACCCAACACGGCTTGGGAGCGGCAAATTATTAACGGCTGAGGTGCCATGCGCGTCATTCGAGGACTGCACAATCTGGTAGCGGCACAGCGTGGCTGCGTCGCTACCATTGGAAATTTTGACGGTGTGCATCGTGGCCATCAGGCAATTTTGCAGCAGTGCCGCGAGCACGCTGCACGCCTAAACGTGCCGCTAACCGTGGTCGTGTTTGAGCCCCAGCCGCGTGAGTATTTTGCGGGTGACCAGGCACCACCACGGCTAACGCGCTTGCGTGAAAAGGTGCGCCTGTTGGGTCAGTACGGCGCTGAACAGGTGCTGTGCCTGCCGTTTAATAATGCCCTTAGAAGCCTGACCGGGCGCGAGTTTATTGATCAGGTGCTGATCGAAGGGCTGGATGTTAAACATCTGGTCGTTGGCGATGACTTCCGTTTTGGCTGTGACCGCCAGGGCGACTTTACGCTGCTGGCAGCGGTGGGCGAAGAGCAGGGCTTTGGGGTTGAGCATACCCGCACCTTTACGGTTGAGAACGAGCGGGTTTCAAGCTCACGGGTGCGTACCTTGCTTGCCAGCGGTAACTTTGCCGCAGCGGCCAATCTGTTAGGGCGGGCGTATTCGCTTGATGGGCGTGTGGTGCGTGACCAGCAGCTTGGCCGCACCATTGGTGTGCCCACGGCGAACCTGCCCCTGTTGCCTCAGCCCTTAACGCTGCGCGGTGTCTATGCCGTTGGGGTGACGCTTGAAAACGGCCAACGCTACCACGGAATTGCTAACGTCGGCTTTCGGCCGACGGTTGGCTCCAAGCGGCCCACGCTGGAAGTTAACCTGTTTGATTTTGACGGTGACCTCTACGACAAGCGCATGACGGTATTTCCCTGTGCGCGGCTTCGTGGGGAAGTGAAATTCGACAATTTTGATGCACTAAAAGCGCAAATTGAGCACGATCAGGGCCAAGCGCATCGCTACTTTGCGACGGCAGACACTGACGGTAATAACGCGCTACCGCTAGCCTCGGCCCCACTTGGGCGTGAGGCTATAGTCTCCAAGACACAGGCTTCCAAGACAATTTCTTCTGATCCTTCTTCGGCGGATGACGCTGCCGATGCTAACAACGGCTGACCGAACCATGGACTATAAGCACACGCTAAACTTGCCTGAAACCGACTTTCCTATGCGTGGCATGTTGCCTAAGCAGGAGCCGGGACGCGTTTCACGCTGGCAAGATATGAACCTGTACCAGCGCTTGCGCGAAGCGCGTGCTGGCGCACCGCTGTTTGTACTGCACGATGGCCCTCCCTACGCCAACGGCAGTATCCATATTGGTCACGCCGTTAATAAAATTTTAAAAGATATTATCGTTAAATCGAAAAACCTGGCGGGCTTTGATGCGCCTTACGTGCCGGGCTGGGACTGCCATGGTCTGCCCATTGAGCACAAGGTAGAAACCACGCACGGTAAGCACCTGGCGCCTGCAAAAGCGCGAGAGCTATGCCGTGAGTACGCGGGTGCTCAGGTTGAAACACAGCTGGCTGATTTTGTGCGCTTGGGGATTATTGGTGATTGGAATCATCCCTACCGCACCATGGACTACGCCAATGAAGCCGGCGAGATTCGCGCTCTGGCCGACATGGTCGAAGCGGGCTACGTCTTCAAAGGCCTGAAGCCGGTTAACTGGTGCTTTGACTGTGGCTCGGCGCTGGCTGAGGCGGAAGTCGAGTATCAAGACAAGAAGTCCGATGCGATTGATGTCGCCTTCCCGGTGGAAGATGCCGATAAGCTGGCCGCTGCGTTTGGCTTAACCGCGCTGCCCAAACCGGCTGCGGTGGTGATCTGGACCACCACGCCGTGGACCATCCCCGCCAACCAGGCGCTCAACGTTCACCCCGAATTTACCTACGCGCTGGTCGATACCGGCGAGCGGCTGTTGTTGCTGGCTGAAGAGCTGGTCGAAAGCTGCCTTGAACGCTTTGGTTTACAAGGCGAGGTCATCGCTACCACTCGCGGTGAAAAGCTAGACCTGATCAACTTCCGTCACCCCTTCTACGATCGCCTATCACCGGTTTATCTGGCCGATTACGTCGAGTCGGAAGTGGGCAGTACCGGTATCGTTCACTCCGCGCCTTCTTACGGCTTGGATGACTTTAATACCTGCCGCGCCCACGACATGAGCTTTGACGACATGCTGAACCCGGTACAGGGCAACGGCGTGTACGTTGATGATTTGCCTTTCTTCGGCGACCAGATGATCTGGAAAGCTAACCCGAACATCGTCGCCAAGCTTGAAGAAGTGGGTGCGCTGATGGCGCATAAGCCCATCGTGCACAGCTACATGCACTGCTGGCGCCATAAAACGCCGGTTATCTACCGCGCGACAGCCCAGTGGTTTGTGGGCATGGATATTCAGGGTAAAGATGGTAAAACCCTGCGTGAACGCGCGCTGGAAGGCATCGAGGCGACCCAGTTCACTCCCGCCTGGGGCCAGGCGCGTCTGCACAGCATGATCGCTAACCGCCCGGACTGGTGCATCTCGCGTCAGCGTAACTGGGGCGTGCCGATTCCGTTCTTTCTGCATAAGCAAACCGGCGAGCTGCATCCGCGCACCATTGAGCTGATGGAAGAAGTCGCTAAACGCGTGCAGGAGCAAGGCATTGATGCCTGGTTTAGCCTTGACGCTGCTGAGCTACTGGGCGCGGAAGCGGCCGAATACGACAAGATTACTGACACGCTGGATGTCTGGTTTGACTCCGGCACCACGCACCGTCATGTGTTGCGCGGCTCTCACCCTCATGGCCATGAGAGTGGCCCTCGGGCTGATTTATATCTTGAAGGCTCTGATCAGCACCGCGGCTGGTTCCACTCGTCGCTGCTGACGGGCTCGGCCATTGACGGCCATGCGCCCTATCGGCAACTGCTAACCCACGGTTTTACCGTCGATTCGCAAGGCCGCAAGCAGTCCAAGTCGTTGGGTAACGTCGTCGCACCGCAGTCGGTAATGGACAAGCTGGGTGCCGACATTCTACGCCTCTGGGTGGCCTCGACGGATTACTCCAATGAAATGGCCGTGTCGGATGAGATCCTCAAGCGTACAGCGGACGTGTATCGGCGTATTCGCAACACCTCGCGCTTTCTTTTGGCCAACCTGACCGGCTTTGACCCGGCGCGCGATATGGTGGCTTTTGAGGATATGATTGCCCTGGATCGCTGGGTCGTTGACCGCGCATTGCAGCTACAGGAGCGCATTCAGAAAGCGTATGAAGAGTACCGGTTCCTGGACGTGTATCAGCAGGTGCATACCTTCTGTGCGCGCGACCTGGGTGGTTTCTATCTGGATATCATCAAGGATCGCCAGTACACCACTCAGGCTGATTCACTGGCGCGCCGTAGCTGTCAGAGCGCGCTCTATCATGTTATCGAGGCGCTTTCGCGTTGGGTCGCACCGATTCTCTCCTTCACCGCTGAGGAGATTTACGAGCATATCCCGGGTAAGCGTGGCGACAGCGTGCTGCTGGAAACCTACTATACCGACCTGAAGCCCCTTGATGCTGACGCCGAGATGGGGCGTGAATACTGGGAAGCAGTGCTAGAGGTCAAGCAGGCGGTGAATAAGCGCTTGGAAGAAGCGCGTAGCGAAGGGGCCATCAAAGGCTCGCTGGACAGCGAAGTCACCCTTTACGTCAGCGACGAACTCAATGTGTTGCTGTCACAACTGGGCGACGAGTTGCGCTTTGTACTGATTACCTCGGAAGCGACCCTCAAGCCGCTGGCGGATGCCGAGGCATCTGCCTACAGCGAGCTAGAAGGGCTCAAAGTAGCGGTTGTCGCCAGTGCGTTTGAGAAATGCGAACGCAGCTGGGAGCGCCGCCCTGACGTAGGCACGCATCCTGAGCATCCCACGCTGTGCAAGCGCTCGATTCTTAACCTGCCGGATGGCCCGGGTGAGGTGCGTCACTATGCCTGAGTCGGTCTCGTCCAACGCGCGGCCGCCCATGCGCCAGCCGCTGCGCTGGCTGTGGTTGGCCGTTGCCGTGATTGTGCTGGATTTAGCCACCAAGGCGATTGCCAGCAGCCAGTTGGGGTATCTGCAGCCGGTAGAAGTGCTGCCGTTTTTTAACTTCACCTTAATGCATAACACGGGGGCGGCCTTTAGCTTTTTGGCTTCCCACCCTGGCTGGCAGCGCTGGTTTTTTGCGGTCATCGCGATTGGCGCAAGCGTGGGCTTAACCATCTGGCTTTCCCGTGTTAGAGCCGATGAAAAGCTGCTGGCCATTTCGCTTCCGCTGATTATCGGTGGGGCGCTTGGGAATCTCTATGACCGCCTGGTGCATGGCTACGTGGTCGACTTTTTATCGTTTCATGTGGCTGGTTGGTACTATCCTGCCTTTAACGTGGCAGACATCGGGATTACCTTGGGGGCCATTGGGTTGATTTGGGAGTCAGTGATGGGTGACCGGCGGCGTAAAAAAGCCCACCCAACGATGTAACCCGCGACCTCTAACCCGGTTAGCATCTAATACAGGCCCTGGAGGCATTCTGCCAGGGCCTTATCACATAGCGAGCAGTGTAATGAGTGATTACCTGATTGATGAGGGGATGGAAGTGACCCTGCACTTCACCCTGAAACTTGAAGATGGCACGGTAGTAGACTCTACCAAAGAGAAGGCTCCAGCTACCTTTCAGTACGGTGACGGCAATTTGCCACCCGGCTTTGAACACCCGATTAAAGGCATGACAACGGGCGAGACAGGTACTTTTCAGGTCTCTCCCGAGCATGCCTTTGGGCAGCACAATCCGCAAAATATCCAGACGTTAAAGCGCGCTGATTTTGGCGATGAAGCACCTGAAATTGGTATGGTGATGTCGTTTGCCGATAAAGCAGGAACGGAATTGCCTGGTGTGGTCAAAACCATTGAAGGCGACCGCGTCGAGGTGGATTTTAATCACCCGCTGGCGGGGCGCACGTTAACCTTTGACGTTGACGTACTGGATGTAAAACCGGTTACAACGCACTAGTCTTTAGCATTGGCTTTAGCATTAGCCGGGTTCTTATTCACTAAACGGTGCGGTAACGCATCAAGGCGCTACTATGCAATCGACGCAAGCACAGCCCATACAGATCAAATTGGCCAATCCGCGTGGTTTTTGTGCCGGCGTGGATCGCGCTATAGACATCGTCAACCGTGCACTGGATGTGTTCGGGCCGCCTATCTATGTGCGCCATGAAGTTGTCCACAACCGCTTTGTGGTGGAAACGCTGCGTGAGCGTGGGGCTGTCTTCGTGGAAGAGCTCGATGAAGTGCCGGATGACGTGATCGTTATTTTCTCTGCGCATGGCGTGTCTCAAGCCGTACAGTCCGATGCTGACCGGCGTGGGCTGAAAGTGTTTGATGCCACTTGCCCGCTGGTCACCAAGGTGCATTTGGAAGTCTTGCGCTACGCCAAACGAGGGCACGAGTGCGTGCTGATTGGGCACGCAGGCCACCCCGAAGTAGAAGGCACCATGGGGCGCTATGACACTGCGCATGGCGGCCGCATCTATCTAGTGGAAGATGAGCAGGACGTTGCCAACCTGGAGGTCAATGACCCTTCCAGCCTTGCCTTTGTGACCCAAACGACGCTGTCGATGGATGACACGGCCAAAGTGATTGACGCGCTGCGCGAGAGGTTTCCCGAGATCAGTGGGCCGCGTAAAGATGATATTTGCTACGCCACGCAAAACCGCCAGGACGCGGTGCGTGAACTGGCCGCGGACAGTGATCTAGTGCTTGTAGTGGGCAGCCCCAATAGCTCCAACTCTAACCGACTGCGCGAGCTTTCCGAGCGTATGGGAACACCGGCGTACCTGATAGATAATGCTGACCAGATTGAGCCAACGTGGCTTGAAAACGTCGGCCGCATCGGCGTAACGGCGGGTGCCAGCGCCCCGGAAGTGCTGGTGAAAGGCGTAATTGGCAAGCTTCAGTCATTGGGTGCCTCCATGCCGGAAGAGCTAAAAGGCCGGGAGGAGAGCATTACGTTCTCCATGCCCAAAGAGCTGCGTGAGCAGGTCATCGTCAGCAGTTGATGCACTGCGTATGCGGTGGCTGACGCAGGAGCATCACGTGAGGTTTTCGCTTTATCCTTATCCTTTTCGCGCTGGCGACTCGATAGAGCGTCAGCGCGGTTTTACGCTTCTTGAGCTTGTGGTGGTGATGGGCATTCTCGGCCTTATCGCTGGCATGGCTTACCCTGCCTACACCCGCTACCTTCAAACATCCCTGCGCACGGATGCGCATGCGGGGTTAAGGCAGGCGGCGGCTGAACTAGAGCGCTGTCACGCCCGAACCTACACCTACCAGGAGTGTGAGATGTCCCGCCTGTCACCAAGCGGGCATTATCGCCTTGCCTATTCTGAACGTCAGAACGGTCGCTATGTGCTAAGCGCATCGACTGAGCGAAAAGATGGCTGTGGCCAGGCCATAACGCTCAGTAGTCAAGGTGAACGCCTGCCCGAGACGTGCTGGTAAGTGCGGCGCCAAGAGGGGGTTACCCTGGTGGAGGTGTTAATTGCCTTGGCCTTGCTGGCGTTTGGGCTGATCGGCATCGCCGCCATTCAGCTAACGTCGCTGCAAAGTGCCGCTTCGGGCTACCAATACTCCGTGGCAAGTGTGGCAGCTCTGGATGCACAGGAGCGTGCCTGGGCGCAGCTGGCGGCGAAACAAAACTGCCGACACCTCACGGCGGAGCTGGAGAGTGACTGGCAGGCCGAGTGGTTTACGCCTTCACAAGCACCGCTTAACGGTGCAACGGGCACGGTTGATAGCGCTTTTGTATCCGGAGGTTGCCAATTGACCGTCTCCATTACGATGCGTGCACGGTCTTCCAATCAAGCGGCTGACCATTTTGACTACGTGTTTACCTTGCCCTTTATTGAAGCGCGCTATGCTGGCGAGGCGCCTAATGCTCAATAAGCGCCAAGGAGGATTTACGCTGGTTGAAATGATGGTCGCGATGGTGATCGGCGCCATTATTATTTTGGGCGCAGGCCAGCTTTTGTTAACCACCGTGACGACCTTTCAGCGCGTCGAGGCCATCAGTCGCGAGCAGGAAGCGCTTGTTTTTGCCGTTCAATCGCTCACCCGGGATATTCGTAAAGGCGAGGCAGGTCAATATGAGATCAATGACTCGCTGGTCGATGCGACCACCTGTGCATTACGCCATAACAGCCAGCCCTTGATAGAAGGGCTTTATAAAGGCAATCACGCATGCGACGCGCTTAGCCTGTTTGAGAAAGACGCCGGTGGTATAGCAGGGCTTTATCGGATAACGCTCCAATTTGCGGGCGAGCGCCAAACACCGTTTGTATGGCATGTGATGCAGCGTGATCACGTTATTACGCGTCGTACACCTCTTCCCGCCACGGAGGGCAGTCCATGAAGCATCAGCAGGGGGCTGCGCTGGTGATCGTCATGGCACTTCTTTCTGCCGCGCTGCTGCTGGGCGTGGCGAGTATGCGGACGGCGTTAGTTGATGAGCACTTGGCGGGTAATTTTCGGGTTGCCGTTCAGGCCCAAATGCTGGACGAGAGTCTGCTGGCTGTCTTGTCGGACCGCCAGTATGCAGCATCGCGGGATGCCTTCTTGAATCGTTTACTAACGTACCCACCAGGCTTCGATATCGGCGATAAGCGACAGTTGCAGAGCGATGATAGTCAGGCGTTGCTGCCACGCCAGGCGCTCAACGCACTGCTTGAGGCATTGCCAATAGCGCAAGCCGAGGGCCAAAGGCGATTACTTGATGATCTCATCATTGATATTGAACGGCTGGCGGATCAGCGCGTTGCCATCACGGCCAGAAGCGGTGCTACGCCTGCCGGTACGCACGTTGTTTTTGTGAGGCAAAGCCCTGAAGAAGCAACGTGGCGGCTGGCAGGATTGCGCTGATGGCATTCGCCACGCGTAAATCTGCGCGTTATGATAGGACTATTTGCCCAAGAGCCTAAACACAATGAGTCAAACTGCTAAAACCCGCGTCTTAACCGGTATTACAACCTCCGGTACACCGCACTTAGGCAACTATATTGGGGCCATTAAACCGGCGATTGAAGCAAGCCAGGACCCCAATGTGCAGTCGTTCTATTTTTTGGCGGATTACCACGCCCTGATCAAGTGCCAGGACCCTGCGCGCGTGCAAGCGTCACGCCTGGAAATTGCCGCAACATGGCTGGCGCTTGGGCTGGATACTGACAACGCCATTTTTTACCGTCAGTCTGATTTGATTGAAGTTCAAGAGCTCTCGTGGATGCTTTCTTGCGTGTGTGCCAAAGGCCTGATGAACCGCGCCCACGCCTACAAAGCCGCCGTGGCTGAGAACGAAGAAGCAGGCGACCAGGATGCGGACAAAGGCATCACCATGGGGCTTTTTGGCTACCCGGTACTGATGGCTGCCGATATCCTGATGTTCAACGCCAAAAAGGTGCCGGTAGGGCGCGACCAGATTCAGCATATCGAAATGGCACGTGATATGGCCGGGCGGTTCAACCACCTCTATAAAGGGCAGTACTTTACGCTGCCCGAAGCGGTGGTGAATGAGAAGGTGGAAGTGTTGAAAGGGCTGGACGGGCGCAAAATGTCCAAAAGCTATAACAATACGATTCCGCTGTTCTCACCCGAGAAAAAGCTTCAAAAGCTGGTGCGTAAAATCAAGACCAACTCGCTTGAGCCCGGCGAGCCGAAAGACCCGGATACCTGCACTCTGTTCCAGATATACTCGGCCTTTGCGACCGAAAGCGAAACGTCTGCTCTGCGTGAACAGTACGCCGCCGGTATTGGCTGGGGCGATGCTAAAAACCAGGTATTTGAGTATATCAATGCGCACCTGAGCGAACCCCGGGAGCGCTACAATGCGCTAATGGATGACCCAGCTCATATTGAAGCGGTGCTGCAAAAAGGCGCTCAGCGCGCTCGGGAGGAGGCTGCGATAACCATGGATAAACTGCGCTCAGCGGTCGGCCTTGGGCGTTTTGTCTGATGGATGATTGACGCACTTTATAGTGAGAAAAAGCCAGCCTCAACGAGGCTGGCTAGCGGTTTTCAATGACTGCCCAACTGTATTACTTCACTACCGGGCAACGCTCGCGGCGCAGTGACTTCATCAGTGTGTCATCGACGTCCAAGTGGCCTTGAACAATGCTGGCGGGTGTCAGTGCCAGCCATTGGTTTAGTGAAACA
>NZ_FUKM01000056.1 GCF_900163645.1 Halomonas citrativorans
ACGGTATCAGCGATTGAGCGCGCTATTACAGCGGGCTGGAGTACAAATGATGTGCTCAAAAACACGCTGTATCAGGAGATGAACCGCTTAAACACCACCGTGCTGACGCGTGAGCAGGTGGCCGCTGTATTAGCCCCTCATGCGACCGATGCGGAAATCGCTCGGCTGATAGAGCGCGTCGACGCGAATGGTGATGGGCTGATCTCACGTCAGGAACTGATGAGCGCACGGCTGGCCGGGTTGGGGGCAGGCATCGTGACCGCGATGGCGACCGAGTTCGATGGCATCGATGTGAACGCATCGGGTCTCATCGATTACGACGAGTTCCACGCCGCGTTCAACGGCATGGCGAGCGAGTCAACGTTGGATAAATTGTTCTGGCTGATGGATAAAAACGGTGACGGCCAGATCAGTCGGTTAGAGTCTATCGCAGCAAGCAACATGACAATTGCTGAGCTAGGGCTACAGCGGCAGGCAGGTGATACAGACGACATCATGGGGGGTAACCCGTCGGTCATTGATGACATCGTCAATAAATATCCTGTATCAGACCCAACGGCGCAAAAAATCAACGGCGCTTACCATGACGTGCTGGGTAAAGATGCCCAGGGTTTCCAAGTGACCAGTTGGTCGCGTTGGCTGAGTGAAAAAGAAACACGCAACGGTCAGCTACATCAAGCCGTAGCGTGGGCGAATTTACCCGTCGGGGGTGAAGATTGGCTGAAGGCCCGTGGCCTGTACGGCGACGGCACCGTGCCAGAGTTCGCAGACGGGGGCTACACCGGGCCAGGCGGCAAATACGACGAAGCAGGTATCGTCCATGCCGGTGAGTTCGTCGTCCGCAGTGAAATTGTCAAGCAACCCGGTATTCGCGACATGTTGGAGTGGCTCAATCATGGGGCTTCTTCGAACGTGCCATCTCGCCAAACGAACCGTTCTCAACCACTCGCGGTGCGCAGTGCAGCGCCTCTTACACAGTTTCCGCTATTAGATTTTTCCGATGTCCTGCAAGAGCTCAAAGATATCAAGCGCGAGTTAAAGCAAGCCCATGATGAGAAGAAACGGTTAATGGAGACCCTCTCAAAACGTACCAATGAAATGGGCCAGGCCGCATCAGAATCGGCGCGCCGCGCCGAACAGCAGCGTGGCCAGCAAGTAGAAGAACTCCAGGCGCTGAACCGTGCCGGAAAAACCAGGGGGCGCACCGTATGACCGAAGGTCAATACCTTGCCTGGCTGGCCGACCTCAATGCCGAGCGTATTGTGCTCGCTGAGCTGCACCATGCCCACGGTGTCAAATACGTCGCAACGGGGCCGTATATGTCCCTACCTGGCGACAGTGATCCTAATCGGCCCTACGACGATATTTTGAAGTCGGCTGTTGATATCACCACGCGGATTGATGGCCTTACCACCTTTGGGGAAGTGGCTCTGATTGATGACGGCTCCATCACTGAGTGGATCAGCCACGCCTGGGAGGGGCATAAAATACGCATCTTTATCGGTGCGCCCGATTGGTCACGCGATGATTTCAGGCTGTTGGCCACGGGCCGTAACGGGGGAATTACCGAAGCCCGCCGGGGCAAAATCGTCTTTCGCATGAATGATGAGAGTGCCGTGCTGGATGAGCGCATCGATACCGGCGAGCTACCCAACGATGCAGGTCCAGTGCCCTTGGCACTTGGTAGCATCTTCAATGCTCCTGCTTACCGTGTATCGACCGAAACGCTGACCTATCGCGCCTCCTTCCTGCCGGTCACATCCATTGATGCCAAGGATGCAGGGGCGCCGATTACACATACCACCCATACCGCTAACGGCACGATAACCCTTGCCGCGTCGCTGGTAGATACCCTGACGATCGACATTGAAGAGCCGCACAATACTCCCGTAAAGATTATCGAATGGATCGCGGACTACTACGGTATTCCGATCGGTACGGTTGAGATGCCCAACTACCAGGTAGGTGTTTACTACAGCGGTGGCGACGTCGTTGGTAGCCAGATATTGGACGACCTTTGTGCTGGGCTGGGGGCGTATTGGTTTGTCGACCAGGTCGGCGCGCTGGTGGTTCGCCAACATACGCTGCCTGCCGTTGCAGACGTCACCATTGTGGGTGATGACATTCGCTACGATCAGGTACGCCTAAGCGAAACAGAACCCCCTTGGCGTGGGCTAACCCTTCGCTGGGGGCGCAATTACTCCCCCCTCTCTACCGTCGCTGGTGTCGTGGATGAGCAATCACCTAATGAGGCGACGCGCCTACGTACCGAGTGGCGGGAAAGCCGTGCCACTCAAGTGGTCGAGGACTACCCACTAGCGCAACACGTTACCCGAGACAGCGTGATTCAAAATGCCGATGACGCCGCGACAGAGCGAGACCGGCAATTGGCGCTGCGCATTACCCAGCGCGAGATCTGGGAGTTGGAAGCGTCGTTGGCCCCAGTTCAGGTCGGCCAGGCAGCGGATATTCAGCACCGACGATTGGCCGGTCGATTAGGCCGCCTCATTAGCGTAGGGCGCTCGCTACCTCGCGAAAAAACTAACTTGGGGGTGTGGGTGTGAGCACAATACGCATCATCATGGATAACCAGCATGACCTGGCAACGCTTACTGCGAGTAGCGCTCAGGCACCTGCCGAGTACACCCAGATCAAGGGGCGCAGTTATAGCTGGCGTGGCATATCAGCACGTAACGAGCAAGTCACCGCTATGCTCGAAAACCCTGATTTTATCTCAGCGGTGGTGGTATATGGCCACAACCTGAGCAGCGTTGGAACCGTGCAGGTTGAGTATCTGTTCGAAGGCGCTGTGATCTATGACACCGGCCCCATCGTCGCGGCTGACATCATCCCGCTGGGCGTGTGGCGAGCAGGCATTGACCCCTGGGGCGGTCAGGATCTGAGCGCACTGCCCTCTATCCATTACAACGTATGGACCGAGCCAACGCTCATTGATGGCTACCGCCTTACGTTCGATGATCCCGGCAATGTCGGTGGATACATTCAAGTAGGGCGTATTTTTTCAGGTATTCCCTACTCGCCACCCAAAAAGATGAACATTGATTTCGGCGTCAAGCTCGCTTGGCAGTTTCGCGGCGAGAAGCAGCGCACCGAGTCCGGCTCGCTACGCCATGTTGGCGGCGGCGTGTCCCGGCGGCTCTCTTTCGATCTCAACCATCTTGACGATGAAGAGTATTCAATCTTGACCCAGGAACTGCTGAAAGCAGGTGTAGGCAAGGACGTGTATATCAACGTATTTCCCGAAACGGGCGGTGTTAAAGAAGCAGCGCATGCTTTCGTTGCCATGCGTGACGGCGATTACGAACACGATCACGACCGCCACAACAACTGGCGCTCACCGCATGTGTACCTGGAGGTTTAAATGATTACCGCGCCGAGCGTGCCCGATTTCCAGGCCGACAACTTCAAAGTCAATGACAGGCGTCAAGCGGTCATTAAGGACAATAACCGTAACCGTAAACTCGACCGCTTTGCGACCGGGCTACAGGAAATGGTGGACTTGGCCAATGCCGAGTTCAAAATCGTTGCTGAAACGCGGACAGAGATCGCTCAGAAAGCAGGTCAGGTTGCACAGGATCGGCAGCATGTTAACCAGCAGAAAGGCGCTATCGACACCACGGCTGACCAAGTCAATGCTCATGCCCAGCAAGTAGCTACTGATCGCCAAGCGATTGCTCAAGACCGCCAGGCTTCCCAGCAAGCTCGCCAAGGCGCCGAAACAGCGCGAAGCACCGCTGCGCAAGCTGCTCAGGCATCATCGCAATCCGCCAGCGCGGCCCAACAAGCCAAGCAGTCTGCTGAGGACCTATATGGTGACTTGGACGCTATTAATGTGGCCAAAACTGCCTCACAGCAAGCGGCGCAAACGGCAGGCCAGCAAGCGCAGGCAGCTGGGCAGGAGCGCGGTAAGGCGGAGACGGCGCGCACCGGCGCCGAGGAGGCCCTGCGCCAAGCGATTGAAGCTGCTAAAGGTGCGAACGTTGATATAGGTAAAGCGCTTGAAGGCTATGTGGTCAAGGATGGCGCATTTACCTGGAATGGGCAGAAATTCGGAACCGTTAAAGTCCATGATGCAAGGGATATAGACCCTACAGGCCGAAATTCGGAGTACCTACCTGAACCTGATCAGTTAGGAGCTATGTCGGTCAGTGCGCTTTTTTCTACCGGGCTTCCCGGTAATAGCTGGCGTTCTGCACTGCTAGTCAATGGATGGAACCCAACTTATACGTCATGGATACTTACCGGGCCGTCGGGCACTTCCGTTGATGAAGATTTTTATCTCACATCCGGTAGGGGTACTGCGTGGGGGCCAGATCGTAGGGTTTGGCATGACGGTAACCTGGACCCTGAAGACGCCTCAAATTTAAAAAAGGGCGCAATACCTGCAGCGCGCATAGTTTCAACGACCAGTCGGACGCACTCTGGCTCCGGTGTCATGCTTGAAGCATCGGCAATGAA
>NZ_FUKM01000005.1 GCF_900163645.1 Halomonas citrativorans
AACTCAGGCCTTATCCGCTTAGTGTTTTACTGTCCAAGTTTTTGGGGTCAGTTCATTGTGCGGGGTTTTTGTCGTTTAACGCCCCGGGCAATGCCCACGCGTACCCGGCTTTAAAGCGTGGTACCATCAGCGCCTTTATTAGGCAGCTTTTAGGTCATCATTACCGTGCTTTCCAATATTCGCATTGTGCTCGTGCAAACCTTTCACCCTGGCAACATAGGCGCTGCCGCTCGCGCCATGAAAACCATGGGACTAACCAACCTGGTATTGGTTAATCCGCGAAGCTTCCCGGATGAAGAGGCCACCCGATTGGCAGCGGGCGCGACGGATGTGCTGGAAAACGCCCGTGTGGTTACTAGCCTTGAAGCAGCGGTGCAGGATTGCGTGCAAGTGATTGGTGCAAGCGCCAGATTACGCAGCCTGCCACTTCCCCACTTTGATGAGCCGGATGAAATGGCCGAACAGGTTATTTTAAACGCGGCCAATGCCCCCGTCGCACTCGTTTTTGGCCGTGAGCGTTCGGGCTTAACCAATGACGAGATTCGCTGCTGCACGCATCAAGTCAGCATACCGGCCAACCCTGAATACGGTATTTTAAACCTTTCTCAAGCCGTACAGATCCTCGCCTACGAAACCCACCGCGCTTGGCGAAAACGCGCCGGTAACGACTTTACTTACCAGCGCCCTCTTGACGCTACCCCACCCAGCCGCGAGCAGTTTGTGTATTTCCAGGACCACTTGGGCCGTTTGATGCAGCAAAGTGGTTTTCTTACCCAGCCGCATGCGCGCACCGAAGAGCAGCTTCAGGCGCTCTTTGCACGTGCCCAGCCAAGCCGAAAAGAGCTTTCTCTGTTGCGCGGGTTATTAAGCGCCTTTGAAGCTCACTTCCCGAAACAGCCATAAATGAGGCAGCCATAAGCGCTAAAACCAACAAGGGCAGCCATTGGCTGCCCTTGTTGTGACTGCTATTACCGTTTTGAGTGCTTAATGGTTGCTGTCATATAACACTATTAAAGCGTCATGGCCGCCAGCCAGCCAAAGGCGATTAATGGCAGGTTGTAATGCAGAAATGTCGGTACAACGCTATCCCAGATGTGGTCGTGTTGACCGTCCACGTTTAGGCCTGAGGTTGGCCCTAACGTCGAGTCAGATGCTGGTGAACCTGCATCGCCCAATGCCGCCGCCGTACCCACCAGTGCCACCGTTGCCATGGGGGAAAAGCCAAACTGCATCGCCAAGGGTACAAAGATCGCAGCAATAATCGGAATCGTCGAGAATGATGATCCAATGCCCAGGGTAATAAAAAGGCCTACCAGCAACATCACTAACGCTGCGACACCTCGGTTATCACCAAATATATCAAAAGCCCCCGTCACTAACGTATCGATATCGCCAGTGGATTTCATCACTTCGGCAAAACCTGACGCAGAGATCATGATAAAACCGATCAGCGCCATCATCCGCATGCCACTGGTGAACAGGTCGTCAGCTTCACGCCACTTAAAAATGCCGCCCAAGGAGAGCAAACCAATCCCGACCAGGCCACCCAAAATCATCGACCCGCTATAAAGCTGCAGGCCTAGCGCCGCCACAATAGCAACGCCAGACATTACCAACCCAAAGAGGTGAGGCTCTGCCGGTGTAGAATCCTGCTGATAAGGAGCCGCCGCCAACTCTTTATCCGCATATTCGCGATTACCGCGGTAGCTAAAGAACAGCGCCACTAATAAGCCAATGGCCATACCCCCAACAGGAATGGCCATCGCCATCGGCACCATGCCACGCGTAATCTCCAAGCCAAATGGCGTACCGGCGCTGTTTAAGTTAGCCAACAAAATATCGTTCAAGAAAATTGCGCCGAACCCAACGGGCAATAACATGTAAGGCGCGGTTAGGCCGAACGTTAATGCACAGGCAACAGCTCGACGATCCAACTTCAGACGATTCATAAGGGTAAGCAGTGGAGGAATCAGCACCGGAATAAACGCGATATGCACCGGAATCACGTTTTGCGATGCAATAGCCACTAACAATATGGCGGTGAGCAGCAGCGTTTTCACACGAGCCTGACGCGCGGCCGTCGCCTCCTTGCCCAGCATGGTAATCAATCGGTTCGCCAGCATATCGGGCAAGCCAGAACGAGAGATGGCAACCGCAAACGCACCGAGCGTTGCATAGGCTAGCGCTACTTGCGCTCCTCCGCCAACGCCGCTGTTGAAGGCCTCTAGTGTTTGGTCAAGCGTAAGCCCGCCCACCAGGCCACCCACCAGCGCACCTACAACCAATGCAAAAACAACTGAGACACGCACAAGAGACAGCACTACCATGACAAGCACGGCAAGAATAACTGCATTCATGAAGATTTCCAGACCGATGACAAGGTGATTAGGACGTGTACGAAAAACAAGCGAATGCCGGATGGCACACTCAAGAGCCACCATTTCGTACGCAGCCTAATATCGAAGGGTGCAAATTTTAGCAGATAGCGCGCTTACAAAAAGCATCCATCAGTTATTTCTCTGCTGTTGCTAATGTTTTGGCAAATAAAAGCATCTCTGTACGTTTGCTAGCCCCGCCAATGGCATCACTGGCCGTACTGCTTTTTGGCCAACTCATGGCGGACTCGGGTGCTCTGTTCGTAAACGAGCCGTTATCCCATCTTCCAATGACGCCACTGGCGCGGCACGATCCCCTGCTTGGGCGAAAAGAGCAGCGCCAAAATAAAGAAAGCGAAAGCCACCAACACGATTGAGCCACCCGATGCCACGTTAAATACTACCGAAAGCCAAAGCCCAATAACCGCAGACAATATGCCAATGGATACCGAAATCAACAGCATTATCGTGAAGCGGTCTGTCAGTAGATGTGCTGTCGCACCTGGCGTGATTAACATGGCAACGACCAGAATAATGCCGACAGTTTCAAGACTTGCAACAATCGTCAGCGTCAGCAAAAGAATGAGGCCATAGTGAATAATCTGCGTATTAAAGCCCAATGCTTGTGCCTGCTGGGGGTCGAAGGCATAGAGCAACAAGGGCCGATAAGCGAGCCATACCGTTAAAATGGCAATGATGCTGGCAACAAAGGTCAGCATTAATGCTGAGTGTTTAACGCCCAGTACATTGCCAAACAGAATGTGCATCAGATGGGTACTGGAAGCCAGTTTACTGATAATGACCACACCAAGGGCGAAGGAGGCGGTAAACATCAGCCCCATCGCAGCATCCGCTTTAATTCGTGTGTTCCTTTCAATCGCCCCGATGCCTACCGAGGTCAGCGCCCCGGTAATAAACGCCCCTACAAAGAAGGGCCAGCCAAGCAAATACGCAATGGCTACCCCCGGCAGCACAGCGTGAGAGATCGCATCACCCAGCAGCGACCAGCGCTTTAGCACGACATAACAGGAAAGCATCCCACAAATAGCGCCTACCAGCACCGAGGTGAGTAGCGCTCTTTGCATAAATGCATACTGAAAGGCGTCGGAAACGCTGTCAGGTAGCAGGTTAACTACCACCATTAACGCTGCGATTAAGCCATTTACCAGTGCATCGCTAAACGCTTCAATCATTAATATGCTATCAACCACGTAACTTACCCCTGCCCAGAACTATTGGAAGCCACTGGCATTATTTGGCGATCATTGACCGTTTGCTCAATTGAACTCACTGCAAGTTCGGCCAGTTTTGCTTCGCTTAGCATCTCTTCAGGCGTACCGGTACCCCGCACAAAGCGATTAATCAGCACGACGTGGTCCACATAGCGGCGAGCACCGGGCATATCATGTGTGACCATAATCACGGTTTTACCCGCTTCACGCTCGCGACGAAGTACCGACAAGATAAGCTTCTCGCTGGGCGGGTCAACGCCAGCCAGTGGCTCATCTAACAACAAAATGCTGGCCTGCTGCGCTAGTGCGCGTGCTAGCAACACACGTTTTTTTTGACCACCGGAAAGCGCGCCAATAGGTCGGTCAGCCAAGTCGAGCATATTGACTGCCACCAAGGCCTCGTGGACCGCTTCGCTATGCCGAGCGTGATGCCAGCGAGCTGGCAATAGCCGGCGCCATAACGCATCGCTGCGCATGTGTCCGTAGCGCCCGCCCATGACGGTGTCCCATACCGAGACAGGAAAATCCCACTCAATCGCCTCGCGCTGAGCCATATACGCGATACGCCCCGCCCGACGATGCTTTGCTATGGGCTCGTCAAAGGCTTTTACACTGCCTTGCAGCGGCTTCATGCTGCCGGTCAACACATGAAAAAGTGTCGATTTTCCGGCACCGTTAGGTCCGACAATGGCCGTCCATTTCCCAGCGGGAAATGTGAGGTGTATATCTTCCAGCACGGTTTGGCGCTGATAAGCAACGTACAGCCCAGTTACTTCAATGGCTGCCATCGTGCTCGGTAAACTGGTTGTCATGATGTACTACTCAACGGCTAAATACTGGCGCAGCAAATCGGCGTTATGCCTCAACATGGCAAAATAGTCTCCCGCCTCGCCCTCTGGCTCGCTTAACGAATCCACGTATAAAGGGCCTGCTATGGGAATCCCCGTATCTCTGGAAAGGCTACTAACGTAACGATCCGACGTTGTGCTTTCCCAAAAAAGCGCCGCAGGCTGGCGTGCGTTAATCAAGTCGATGATGCGCATTAACTGCTGCGGCGAACCTTCCGTTTCGGCGTTATTTCCCCAGATACCGTCATGTTCAAAGCCATAAGCATCGGAGAAATACAAAAATGCTGCTTCGCTTGAGAGCAAAACACGACGCTCTTTCGGAATATCGCTTAGCGTCTGTTGAAGCTCCAAGTGAAGGTCTTGAAGTTCTGCCACGACGTTATCGGCACGCGCCTGAATATCCTCTGCCTGCTCTGGCAGAAGGTCTTCCAACGCATTAGCTATCACGTGAACATAAGCCATTGCCGCACGCGGGTCTGTCCACATATGTGGGTCGACATCGCCCTGCATATCGCCAATCACAATATGCTGAGTGGGGTACTCTGAGGCTTCGGCAACGGCGACTAGCGGCACGTTGTCTTGGGTCGTCGCTTCCACCTGGCGCATCCACTGCTCTAGTTGATAGCCGTTATAAAACACAATATCGGCTTCTTCCAGGGCGGCAAAATTATTGGGCGTTAACTCCCACTCGTGCACCTCTGCATTAACAGGGCTCAGCACTGATACGTTGGCGTCGTCTCCTGCCACACGCGCCACTAAATCGCCCAATATCGTAAACGTCGCCACAACATTAATGGGCGGCGATAGCGCCTGAGCGGTGGCCGTCGTAACGCTACCCGCCGTCGCAAGCACAAAACTTATCGTCAACCATGCCTTTCGTTGACTCATGGACGCACCCCGTCATGTTGCAAATAGGATTGCTATAAAGACAACTTTAGCTCAACAAAAAAGCATTGTGCAAATAGTTTAGCCTTGGCTAACAATCATTCTACAATATGCGCTACCATGATCCATTAGAGTTTTCCATTCACCTCGATATAGTCTGCCAATGAGTGATAACGATAAGGCGCTTCCCCCTACCGCCAAAAGCTTGAAAAAAAGTTACTGCAATGACGCATTGCCGCCCATTGAAGAGCACACACGGCAATATGAAACCGTGCGTAACGCGCATGAAACCGAGCTAATCGAAGATTATGTTGAGCTGATTGGCGACCTGATTAGCCATCGGGGAGAAGCGCGCGCCGCCGACATCGCTAGCCGCATGGGGGTGAGTCAAGCAACCGTATCCAAGATGATCCGCCGCTTAAATGAGCTGGGGCTAGTGACCAGCAAGCCTTACCGCTCCCTGTTTCTAACGGCGGAAGGCCAAAAAATGGCAGAAACATCCCGGGCACGGCACGATATAGTGCTACATTTTTTACGCGCCTTGGGCGTTAATGATCATACGGCGCGCATTGATGCTGAAGGCATGGAGCACCATGTCAGCAATGAAACCCTGGCGATTATGCAGCGTTTTATTGACGAACAAACAAAGCGTTAATTACGCCCGATAGCCAGCCTGGTGCAATAACACCCCTCGCTACTCACTGCCCTTAGAGCTACTGTTTAAGAAGCACGGTGAGGAAGCTGGCTCTTGGTCGGCTCGGTCTTCTAGATCCAGCGCGCCCAGCACCGCTTCACGCAGAATTGGCAAATGTGAATGGTCCAGCTGGCGTGAGGCGGTTAATAACGTCAGTTTACCTTGCCTGGCATAACGCATCAGCGGTAGTAATGCGTCATCAGATTCCTTTAATTCCAAACGGTAGCGCGCCTGAAAAGAGGCCTCACTAATCTTGTCTTGATGGTAGTCACGCCTCAAAGATGAAGAAGGCGCAGCATCTCGGTACCAGTCCGTTAGCGCCAGCGAAGCGCGCTCTTTTCCACGCGGCCATAAACGGTCAACCAAGACGCGTGCTCCATCGTCTTCTTCAAACGCTGAATAGACGCGCTTAAGCACTATTTCGTAGTTCATATGACCTCCCTGATCAGATTTTTCACCAACACCCCATCCACCCCACCCATGCTATACAGGCTGCCAGGCAATTACCCTGCCCCATGTTAACGACATTAACGATGAGCAAAAATGATTAATAGCGCTCCCTTTCTATAATAAACGCCTTCCTTCTATTAACGAGGCCCGTAGCTGAATATTCCCCATCCTTTTGAAACACCGTACAATGCGGTGTTTAGCCCTCACTTGGCAAACTATGCACTTAACCCGCTTCACGGATTACTCTATTCGCGTTTTGATTTACCTGGCAGCCAAGGGAGAAGAGCGCGCAACAATCACGGAAATTGCCGAGACATTCTCGATCTCGCGCAATCACTTGATGAAAATTGTCCAGGAACTACATCAAAAAGAGTACCTCAAAGCCATCCGCGGCAAGCATGGCGGGCTTTGGCTAAACCGGGCACCCGAACACATCCGATTAGGGGCGTTGGTGAGAGATACCGAGCAGGAAATGGCGCTCGTCGAGTGCTTTCGAGACGATAACGCCTGCATCATTACACCCGCATGCCGCTTAAAGCCTATCCTTAACGATGCATTAGACGCCTTTTTGGGCGTTCTGGATCAATATACGCTGGCCGATTTGCTGCAAGGCCAGCACACCAGCCTGGCGTCGCTAATGAAAATCCCTGCCACCAACATGTAATTTTTTACATGCCCCCAGTCAGTAGAGCTTGACCATGTAGCCTAGCCATTTCCCCTAGCGTGGAGCATGCTGAGGCCAGAGCTACATCACCAAACAAGCGCAGGTAATGTTGCATACAGCTTCATTATTTCTACAAACCTCGGAGCCAAACATGGCCACCGCGCCCTTCTCGCCCAATCAAATCATGATCCGCAAACTAGAAAATATTTTCGTGCTTACTGGTGAAGAGAAGCAGGCGCTGATGGAACTACCGATTCACACAAAAGAAATTAAGAGCAATCAGGACATCGTTAAAGTGGGAGACCAGCCAAACCAGTGCTGCTTGATGATTGAGGGCTTTACGTGCGTCAATAAAGTATCCATTGAAGGCAAACGCCAAATCATGGCCCTCCATGTTCCTGGCGACATACCCGACCTGCAAAGCCTTCACTTGAGGGTAATAGATATTAACATTGCCTCTATCAGCCCCTGCAAGCTCGGCTTCATTCAGCATAAAGATCTGCATCAACTCTGCGAGCGCTATCCCAGGCTTGTCGCTGCTTTCTGGCGCGAGACACTTGTGTATGCCTCTATTTTCCGTGAATGGCTGTTAAATATTGGACAACGCGAGGCCTACTCCCGCATCGCGCATATTATTTGTGAATTAATGGTGCGCTTAAAGACAGTGGGCCTGACTGAGGGGAACACGTTCTATATGCCCACGACCCAAGCAGAAATAGCAGATGCGACAGGGATGACGCCCGTCCACGTAAACCGCGTTTTTCAGGCACTACGCGCAGATGGCTTGATCATCACCGAAAAAAGCCGGATGACCATACCTGACTGGGACAAGCTGCAGCAAGCTGGCGAGTTCGATCCACTCTACCTTCACCTTAAAAACGATGGGAACGCATAGCGGCAACGGCTTAGAAAAGACCGATCAAAGGCAAAGCAAAAACAAGTTGAAAGGAAAGTGCTAGGAATGTCGTTCTCAACAAAACTTGACATAAGCGCAACGCGAAAACAGACACTTATAGCCTGATTCTCAAGCAACCTGGCATAAATTCTCAACTTGATCTTGGCATAAATTCAAACGAGCGTATGCTGCCGTTTCTAAATTACGTAGTTTCATTGGCCGGGTTATTAGGGATATAGCGCTAATGAACCAAATACTCGCAATGCGCACCTTTATCCGCGTGAGCGGAAGGTACAGCGTATTACCAGGAGGCACAGAGACTAATCGCGGATATAGATGCAGTAGACAACGCGATGCGGCCTAACGGGAAGAAGACATAAGACCTGACATCAATGTTCATGAGTATGGATAATCCTCATGGCTCTTTTGTGATAAACAATAAGCCGGAAATAATTGAGGCGATTGACGACTTCAAAAGCGGACGGCTTGGTTCAATATCTGGCTAATAGTTATTTGAAGTAAGCTGACTGCCTGTGGCAGCCAGCTTCTTTGGGGCCTTATTTAGCAGGCTCTCCAGGAAAAGGAATGAACTCAGCATCGTCTCCAGGGGGGAGGCGAAAGCGGCCATTTTCGAAATCCGCTTCTATCCAAGCCTGTTTGGCGGCCTCTAGCTTTTCTCGCGAAGAGGCAACGAAGTTCCAGGATATATAACGGGGACCATTCAGGGTTTCACCGCCGAGCAGCATCAGTCGAGTGCCGGTTTCACCCGCCACAACCGTTATTGGGTCGCCTGGACGGAACACCATCATTCTGCCTGCATCAAATGACTCCCCTGCAATAATGACACTGCCGGACATGACATAAATGCCACGGTCCTCATGGCCATCCGGCAATGGGAGCTTTGCACCTGGCTGCAGTACCGCATCTGCATAAAACATTTCAGAGAAGGTTTGTACCGGTGCTCGCTCTCCCCAGGCCGTACCCAGGATCAGGCGCACTTCTTTGCCCTCGCCTTCCAACACCGGTAGCGCCTCCTCGCCATGATGCTCAAAGCTGGCAGGCTTGTCTTCATAAGCTTCAGGGAGCGCTACCCACGTCTGTATCCCCATCACCGAGTGCTTGTTCTGACGAGTGATAGCCCTGGTGCGCTCCGAATGGGTGACCCCATTGCCCGCCACCATCCAATTAACCGCGCCAGGACGGATTATTTGGTTAGTGCCCAGGCTATCACGGTGCTGAAATTCACCCTGATATAGATAAGTCACCGTGGCTAGCCCAATATGGGGGTGTGGGCGAACATCAATGCCTTCATCCTTAAGAAATTCAACGGGTCCCATCTGATCAAAAAAAATGAACGGCCCCACCATCTGCCGTTTCGGGGCAGGCAGTGCGCGGCGCACCTCAAAACCACCCAGATCTCTAGCCCGGGGAACAATCAGTGTTTCTATGTCATTCAAACTACCGGCAGATGGGCATTTGGGCTCTAAATCAGGCATCCAACTCATAGGTTTTCTCCAGAAATGAGAGACAAGAAAATTTGACGCGTACCTTAGAACAACACATCGTGCCACTCCGAGTGGCGTGCAAACTGTGCTTTCGCAAATGGGCATAACGGCATGATTTTCTTACCCGCAGAACGGGCATCTCCCACCGCTTGAGACACTAACGCAGCACCCACTTTTTGTCCGCGCATGACATCAGGCACTTCGGTGCTATCAATGATAATCATCGCATCACCTGCTTTCGAATAGGTCATTTCTGCTTTAGCACCATTGAGCTCGACCCTATAGTAGCCCTTGGTATCGCTGGTTTCATGTTCAATGGTAAATGAGGCTTCAGGTGCACCGGACATTGCCTTCTCCTTTCTGTATTACACGCTAAACAGCTCAGCATTTGTTTCTATAGTACTTAAGAGCATTACTCAGCTTAGTACTTATGCCTTTGAAGTACTTATGCCTTTGAAGTACTTAGCCCTTTGAATACGACCCTATGCTCTGCCTGCATTAGGATGATTAAAAGTCAGGAAATGGCGCACGACCGGGCCTCCCTCCCCTTGGTGGATCGGCCAGCGAGCGTACGCCGTCCCAGCGCAGTTTAAGGTTGTAGTTCAAGCCGCCGCGCGCATAAGGGCGGCCAGAGCCGCCCCATAACGGCCTAAATTTCAGCGTGAACGGGAGCCAGTGTAGGGCCGTGCTTTACCCGCTCATCGGCCTTATGCACCATGGTGTAGGCGTAATCAACACCCATGCCATAAGCGCCGGAATACTCTTGCACCACAGCCATCACCTCGTCGTAGGTATCCCTGTTTTTCCAGTCACGCTGCCACTCTAGCAAAACCTGCTGCCAGGTTACCGGCACTACCCCTGCCTGGATCATCCGCTGCATCGAGTAATCATGGGCCGCTAGGCTGGTGCCACCGGAAGCGTCAGCCACCATATAGATTTCGTACCCGGCATCGTGCATCGCCGAGAGGGCGAACGTGGTATTGCAGACTTCCGTCCAAAGACCCGAAACGATGACTTTGTTTCGCCCGTTTTGCTTGAGCGAATCGCGTACTTTTTGGTCATCCCAGGAGTTCATCGACGTACGTTCGAGGATGGGAGCATCAGGGAACACTTCCAGCAGTTCAGGGTAAGTGTGACCCGAAAAGCTTTCGGTCTCGACGGTTGTAATGATCGTCGGGATGCCGAACACTTTCGCGGCCTTGGCCAAGCCAACGACATTGTTCTTCAGCGCTTGGCGGTCAATCGACTGCACACCAAAAGCCATCTGCGGCTGTTGGTCGATGAAGATCAACTGTGAATTGCTGGGCGTAAGGACTTCAAGCTTAGGGTTCTGCATTAGGTTCACCTTTGACAAATAGGATGGATGTCGTGAAACGGCTATTAACTATCGCAATCCACCCCTGCTTATGATTGGACGACAATCTTGGCTTGGGATGATTGTGTGATACGTGTGCCCTGCAGCATCCTATCCGGCGAGTGGCCGATGCCCCCCAGCATTTGAGGGGCTGAACGATCTCGGCAAAAGCACCAACCAGCCTATCCCTAAGTCGTTACTCCGCACCCACGGTAAAGGGGGCTGTTTCCTCAGGTGTTTTCACAGTCCACGAGCCAGACTGCCGGAACGAACTGGCAGAAGCATAGGTATCTTCCATGAACTGGAAATACGTCATCTTTCCGTCACGGACCTTAGCGTGGATGGAAAACGGTGATGTGAACACATGGTCTAGCTCTAAGGACCGATAAGTGAACCTACCGAAAATCGCGACGTCCTCGCCGGAGGCAATTTGATCAGTGATGGTAAAGTCTTCAGTCTCCCAGTAATCCGCGAGCTGTAAGAATAAGCCGCTGAAGGCCCTCGGGCCATAGTTTGTGCCGGTCCAAGGTATGATTTTCTGGAGTTCCGGATTGTCAACGTTCAGAGAAATGTAGGTTGCGTCTGGAGCGACCAATCTCTCTGCAGCAGCTTCAACTTTATCAGGCGCGGTATTGGACAGGAATTCCATGACAACCGAAAGTGAGGCTTCAGACTGCGCGTCACTAATCGACTGAGCTGCGGCAGGGGTGACAGTTAAAATGGACGTGGCGGTCATACTAGCGGTGAGCGCAATTATTGCAGCAAGCGACTTAGCTTGAGTAATCGTGTTCATGAGTTTTCTCCGGATTTAGAGGTGCTATTGCTCTTCAGCGTCGGTTGATCAATAGACTGCACACCGAAAGTCCTGTGCGGCTGTTGGTCGATGAAGATCAACTGTGAATGGGTTCCGCGATGCCCGAACAGCATTAGACAGTGATGAGAATTCTAGCGAGCGCTGTCGTGCTCTACGTCGCCGATTCTGCTGAGACGGTGCCGATCTTGCGATTTGATGCGTGGAAGTCCTGTTAGCCGCAACTGCACAACATGTGCTGGATACCTTTGTAGAATTGCGCGCGGTTCCGAGACAGCGCCTCGCGAAATTCGTCGAAAACCTCCATCGGAATACCATCAGGGTTCGTGTCGGACTTGACCATCACGGGGGAACGGTGCCGATCAGCACGGCCTTGGCTACACGGCCGAACTCGGCCTAGGCGACATAGCGAGCGACCTCTTCCCCGCCGGTTGAATGGCCGATAACAGGGAAGTGTCAGTACGACGGTAGGCATCCTCGTAATAGATCGGCGAGGGGGTCAGCAGCACCCATCAGATCTTCGAAGAGATCAAAAGGACGCTACCGCACTGCTATTGACCGCAAGATCGGCAACTGAACCGCAGCTTCCGCGCCGCACTCCGTTTAAACGCTTGCTAGATTAATCAGGCTGAAACCATGTGGCACTAAGGCCGATCTGGCTGCGCTGCGCAACGCTTTTTTCGAGAGGGTACTGAAGATGACCAAAACACTACCGGTCGCAACACCGACGACTCCTTCCGTTTCCAGCGGAAACACACAGTTCACGCAAGAGGCTCCCGGCGCAGACCTGATCGTATTCAATGCGAATATTTTCACCGGCAATCTCGCACAGCCCGAAGCGTCTGCGTTCGCGGTCAAGAAAGGTCGCATCTATTCGGTCGGCATCGATACTGACATTCTTGGTCTGAAAAACGCCAGCACCCAGATCATCGACGCTGGCGGTCGCAGACTGATCCCGAGCATAAATGATGCCCATATGCACCTCCTGAATGAAGCCAACTACACCTACAATGTCAGGTGGGACGGGGTGCCTACGCTTAACCGAGCGCTGTCCATGCTGAGCGAGCAGGCAGAACGAACGCCAGAGGGGCATTGGGTCAAGGTGATTGGAGGCTGGTCACCCTACCAGTTCGAAGAAAATCGCTTCCCCACCATGGAGGAGCTACGCGAGGCGGTGCCTAACCGCCCTCTGCAAGTGCAATACGCCTACAACCACGCCTTTATGAATGAATTAGCGATGGAGGCATTGGGCGTGGGGACGGATCGCTTCCCTGACCTCCAGGTCATTGAGTTTGAGCAGGACGACAAGGGAAATTACACAGGTGTTTTGCATGGCGACACGTTCGGCTTTGTAGCCTTGGAAGCGCTGGTGCCCCAGCCTACGTTCGAGGAACAACTGAGCTCGTTGATCTACACAGTCCACGGTTTGAACCGTTTCGGCGTGACCTCGGTGTTTGATTGTGGCAGCAGGGGCTATCCCGACGCCCATGTCACAGCAGAAATGCTCATGCGCGAAAATCGTTTCAATCTGCGCCTGTCCTTCGTGGACATGCAATGGGGCAGTTCCAGCATGGTCGATGCAGAAATTAATGCCATTACGGCAATCTCACCTATGAGTCCCGGACAAAGCCTGAACCCATCCATGGCACACGGCCATGTATTTCGAGGCGCCAAGGCACTGGATACGGAAGTGCATGATCACGAGAATTTCGACCTCCCGGCAGTCCTTCTCGATCCGGAACGGATTCATCGGCACGTCGAGCAGGATATTGCCAAACTGGTTCAGCGGCGAATTCCGTTCCGCATGCATATCAGTTACAACGAAAACATCACGCCGTTCCTTGATGCCATGGAGAAGATGAACGAAACCACACCGCTAGATGGCCTGAAGTGGAGCATCGAGCACGCCGAAACGATCAGCCCTGAGAATATTATAAGAGTCAAAAACCTTGGCGGCGGAATTGCCCTTGATCCCAAAATGGCGATGCACGGCGATGCTTTCATCAAGACCTACAGCCGGGAGAAAGCTCTGGAAACGCCACGTCTTCGTGCGCTCGTCGATAGTAGGATCCCCCTGGCCATGACGACCGACGGGTTCCGTGCCAGCTCATTCAACCCTTGGGTCGCTGTCAGTTGGGTGGTCTCGGGAAAAGCGGTTTCCGGCACTGAAGTTCTTGCTGAACACAATCGTCTTTCCCGTGTCGAGGCGTTGAACCTGTTTACTCGGGGTGCTGCGTGGTTTACAGACGCAGAGGCCGAAATGGGCAGGATTGCCCCAGGCAACCTGGCTGACTTCGCTCTGCTGGACAGGGATTACTTCAGCGTGCCGGAAGATGAGATCAAGCACGTAACCTCCGTCCTGACGGTCTTGGACGGCCGGGTGGTGTTTGGAGCCGAAGACTTCAGTACCCTCGCACCGGTCCTGCCCGACATTCTGCCTGACTGGTCTCCCATCAAATATTACGGGGGCTACTACGGGGCCAAGTGAATTGCTCACCACGCCCAACAGATGGCGCCTTGGCCGCCTTCCTCTCCGATATCTGAAAGCCGTTTTTCCCGAGCCCGAATGCGGGCCTTCTACACTCATCTCAAAAAAAGGAATGAAGCATGCCTAATCTCAAGGGCAAGCGCGCGCTCGTCACTGGCGGATCCCGCGGCATCGGTGCAGCGATTGCGCTGGCATTGGCCGAAAGCGGCGCGGACGTCGCGATCACGTATCAAAACTCGACCAAGCGCGCGGACAGCGTCGTCACTTCGATCACGAAACTGGGCCGCCGTGGATTTTCCATTCAGGCCGACAGTGCCGATCCGGAAGCCATCAAACGGGCCGTCAGCGAAGCTGTCGAAACGCTTGGCGGCCTCGACATTCTGGTTAATAGTGCAGCCGTCGGACTTGCCGGACCGGTCGCGCAAGTCGACCTTGCGGAATTCCAGATGATGATGGACGTGAACGTGCGCGGACCGTTTGTTGCCGCACAGGCCGCCATACCGCACTTGCCCAAAGGTGGTCGCATCATCTCAATCGGGTCGGCCTTGGCAGAAAGCGTCCCTTTTCCAGGTGTAACGGCTTACGCGATGTCGAAGTCTGCGCTGCTCTCTTTTACGCGCGGCCTGTCGCGCGAACTTGGCCCGCAAGGCATTACGGTAAAT
This sequence comes from Halomonas citrativorans, assembly GCF_900163645.1. Lineage (GTDB taxonomy): Bacteria > Pseudomonadota > Gammaproteobacteria > Pseudomonadales > Halomonadaceae > Vreelandella > Vreelandella citrativorans. Next base: position 14,864 of record NZ_FUKM01000005.1, read on the forward strand.
CTTGTTCTACCAGGATCGACCAATACCGAGGCGAACCCGGCCGATGGTGAAGGTGCTGATTTCCAGCGAAGCCTTTCTTCGATCGGGCGCTATGCTGAGCCGCGAGAAATTGCGGACGCGGTCGTGTTTCTTGCAAGCCCTTCCGCAAACATGGTGACAGGTAGCACCCTTACCGTGGACGGAGGCGCGAACGCCTAGGTCGGTCGGGCAAAAATCTCGACAGAGTCTACCGTCGAACGGCCCGACGGTAGTCTGTTGGGCTCATGTGCCGATACTTGATAAAAATCCGAGCGAGAACCTGATTCGACGAGTACCCGACATCTTGGGCGATCTCAGTAACCGAAAGATCCGTCAGCTCTAGGAGTTCACAGGCTTTCTCCACTCTAAGTCGCGTCAGGTAGGCACGTGGCGGAACACCGACGCTCTGCTTGAACATGCGTGCGAAATGAAAAGGTGAGAGCCTCGCCTCAGCTGCCAACTCGTTGAGGCAGATATCTTCCGAAAGCCGCGTCCGCATCAATTCCAGACAACGCTTCTCTGCCCACGGGGCAAGACCACCGCTTGCCGACTCGAACGGAGTCCCGCCCTTGCGGCACAGCTCGGCCATGATTTCGCAGCCTGCAGCCTGAGCCAGCAGACGCGACGGCGTGCCCTCCTCATCACATAAAAGCCACAGACTCCGGAGCGCTGACTGGATGGCCAGCGAGTGAAACGGCCCTCCGTAGAGCTGCAGGCATTCCATGGAGAGTCGCCCGTCGGTGGCTTCATCGAGCACTTTCTGCCAGTGAGCTACAGGAAAGGACAAGCTACGAAGCTGATGACTGGAGTCGACCACCGCCTTATTAGCAAAGCTCGGCGCAGAGAGATAGAAAAAGCCCTTTTCACTCGCGACATTGTAATACCCGCCTCCCGAGTCGCCGCTAACACGACTGCCACCAAGCAGATCCTGATACAGGACAAGTTCCGGTAGAGCTGGGCGAGACATATCTCCGGCTGGGCGAGCCACCTCAAGCAGATCAAGGATACCGCCTGGGGATTTTCTTGTACGTACATAGGACGCTTCTTGGCCCTCGCGGTACCACTTGGAGAAAGACGAATTGGCAGGTACATTCATCGTAATGTCCTTTGAAATGGTCGCGCCGACTCGCGCAAAGAGGTTTCGACCCGCCATGCACCTCATATATCGCTCAAGCGCTATTAACCGTACCCGGCGCTACCATAGTAGACCACTTTTCTGCATATTATATTATGCAATGAACACTGCAAAGCTGCCCATATCCATCAGAAGAGGCCCCTATTCCGTGCCGACGGCATAGCTCCTTGATGGGCAGTCACGCTCCTGCTTCGCTCAGAAAACCCTGATCTGTTCTTCGCTGAAATGCTTCATGGCCAATCGCCTTACACAAGGATTGGACACTACAGTGTCGCGCTAACGCCCAGTGGCCCTCCAACCGGATTCGCGTGCAATCTATCGGGCGTTTGTACAAGCCAGCGCGGTTCAGTTTGTTTATCTTGCCTCCAAAGCCTTATGCGCGCCCTTCGATTGATACCCTGAGAACGCTCAAAGAACCGTCCTAAGGATATCGTTGGCAAAAATGAAAATAATGTTGGGCCAATAACTTTCTTCAAGCATACCGAGGAAGCCCAGCTCCGTTTATGCACTGGTCGATTCTATTATTTGGCACGACTACATCGCTTCTTCCCTTTGCATCGTCTGCCTTAATCCACGCATTTATTCGGTGACTGGTACTAATGGAAATTAACCCCATACTCATCAGGCTTGGCATTTTACCTCTTGTTCCCAGAGATCCTGCGGAACCTCACCGAGGGGCAACACCGCTTGAGCTGCTATTTGATCTGGTTTCGGTCATTGCGGTCGCCTCCGCTGCGTCAGGTCTTCATCATGCCATTTTAGCTTTCCACATAACGGAGGGCGTGCTGAAGTTCTCAGCGTCTTTCTTTGCCATTTGGTGGGCGTGGATGAACTTCACTTGGTACGCCTCTGCTTATGACAACAATGACAGTCTGCATAGAGTATTAACAATAGTGGCGATGGCAGGCTCGCTTATTATGGCCGCAGGTATCGATAGATTCTTTCAGACAAATAACATAGACATGATCGTCGCAGGTTTTGTCGTAATGCGCCTTGCAATGGTTTGCTTTTGGTTGAGGGCGGCAAGGCATGATCCGGAGCGTCGACTGACGGCCTACCGGTATGCAGTCGGCATCGCAATTGTTCAGGTTTATTGGGTGGGATTGATGCTCGCCCAGCCGATAGCAGTCAATCTATTGGTAGGTTTTTATGCTGTCGGTGCCTTGTTCGAATTAATAGTTCCGGCATACGCGGAGAGCAACAACACCACTCCTTGGCATCGACGTCATCTCATTGAAAGGTATGGCTTGCTAAATATTATTGTGCTGGGTGAAACACTTCTGGCTGGCAGCCTAGCCATTCAACGAGTTGCAAGCGACAACATGGGCAAGGAATTAATTGGCATTGCCATCTCTTCTTTGGTCCTGGTGTTTGCACTGTGGTGGGTTTATTTCTCACAAAAAGAGCACGTTGCACACCCACGTTTGTCGCTAGCATTGCTATGGGGGTACGGCCATCTATTGATCTATATGTCTGGGGCAGCCGTTGGTGTGGGTGTCGCGGTACTGATAGAGGTGGTCACCGGCTATTCAAGTTTATCCACATCAGTGGGTTTATACACCATAGCCGTTGCTATCAGTGGATATTTGTTCGGACTTTGGGTGATAAGAGAACGATTTGAACTGGAAGGAGCTGGGCGCTACATATTGTTATTAACAGCAATCGTGCTTCTTTTCTCCCCTCTAATACTACCCATCGAGGGCATCGCTGCGTTACTGGTTATTGGCGTTGCAATTCGAAATCAATACGCATGCAAATCCGTCAAGCAAGAAACCCCTCATGGAATTTGAGCAATGAACTCTTGCACCCACCATAGCTGCCTTAACCGTGGTGGATAAATGACACACATCACAAAGCCTGAAGCTCAACCAGACCACGCCCTCACGGACGTAAGAATAATTGCCCCCATGACTATCGCACGCATCACGGAGAACCACCATGAATGATAAAGCAGCAGAATCTGTACCCAGTGTGCATTACAACGACGGCAGATCGATCATTATTAAGCATACCGTCCGCCCGGAATTCAGAGAACGTTATGAGACTTGGTTAAAGCAAATAATTGCCGCAGCAGCTGAATTTCCGGGTCATTCAGGTGTTCACATACTTCGCCCCTCGGAAGGGAATGACACCTTTGAAATTGCCGTGCGATTTACCAGCAACTCCGCCGCAGAAGCATGGCTGAGCTCAAACATCCGAAAGGAGTTGTTATCATCCATTGTTTCCGCGCTCGCTTCTGATGAACAACTGGAAATCAAAAGTGGAATTGATTTCTGGTTCACACCCCCGGCCTCGAAAGCTAAGCAGCCGACTAGATGGAAACAATGGCTCATAACGACCGCTGTGATATGGCCTCTAACTATCATAGTTCCAGCGTTGTATCAGCCGCTATTCAACATAATTCCTGAGATATCCGTGTGGGGTGTTCGCCATGGAATTACCGCCGCGACCATCGTTGCACTCGTCGTCTACTTAATCATGCCGAGGGTAGTTCGCCTCGTGGCCGGCTGGCTGTTCCGCTAGGGCTTTGGCCGAACCCAAGGACGGGTCTAGATAATCCGCAGGGGGATTTTCAGTATGTAACTTTCGCCAGGTTTGCGGAGACAAGCCGGTTTCGCGCCTGAACACGCGGCAAAAGTGGGACTGGTCGCAAAATCCGTGGCTAAGCGCAATATCGCTCAAGGAATGTATTGAACATAGCATGTATTGCCGCGCTGCCTCCACACGCTTGGTGGTCACATACATTAGCGGAGTCATTCCGGTCGTCTGTTTGAACACATGCGAAAAATGACTTACGCTCAAACCCAGCAATAAAGCAAGTTCGGTCGTCCGTATGCACTGGTCGAGATGTTCATTTATGAATTCGTCAATACGCGATATCTGCCAGCGTGCCAATCCTCCCCTATTTCTATGCGGCGAAGGCCCACCCTGACTGTCGATTGCCAGCAAAGCGATCGCCTCATTAAGATACGTCGAAGCGATGTCGGAATTATGGTGAAGGGCTCGCTCCGTTTCCATCAGCAACGTCAACAGTTGCTTAGCCTGTTTTAAGCGGTCAGAACCACTGAAGGCGGTGTTGTCCAATGAGTAACCTGTGCTAACACTCCCGTTCATAGCTCTCGCTCCTTGGCCGGGGTCAGAACTTGGTGGCGTGCTCAGCTCGCTACCATGGGATACCCAGGTTAGCAGTGTGGCCGAGCCCGACACAGCCCTAAACAGGGGAGCATTTACCAACACTAAAGTGGGGGGCGAACTATTTATTGCGGAAGCTCGATGATCCCTCGCTGGAGGCCAATAGTGACCGCATGCGTCCGATTATAGGCTCCCAGCTTATCCATGATATTTCTCAGATGCCCTTTGACGGTATCTTCACCTATTGCTAATGCAACAGCCGTCTCCTTGTTCGACAACCCTTCGGCGACATGTTGCAGCACCTGAACCTCACGGCGAGTGAGACCGTCCTGATCAATATGGGCCGCCAACTCCGCCGCAATCTCCGGCGGAAAGCGTTGTTTGCCCGCGGCCAGATTGCGTATGGTTTCAATCAGTTCATGGCGTAGCGTGCTTTTCAAAAGATAGCCTCTCGCCCCCGCCTTGATTGCTTGTAACGCCCTTACATCGCCTCGGTAGGTGGTGAGTACAGCGATACATGCTTGCGGAAACTCCGACATGATAGCGCTAATGGCACCAAGGCCGTTGAGCTCAGGCATCTGAACATCCATGAGCGTAACGTCTGGCTGAGAAGCTCGGTATAGCCGGATCGCCTCCAGCCCATTGGAGGCTTCGCCGACCACGCTGATGTCCTCGTAACCGCCCACTACCGCCGAAATTCCCTCGCGTATCAGCGCATGGTCATCCACGATCAACACGGTGATGGGTTTCTTGTGAACAACCATAGCTTTATCCTGCACTGCTGGAGCGGTTTTGTTTACTATAGACTGCATGTTCATAGGCAACGGAGCCAGGTAGCGAAAGGCTGACCCGCGTACCGTTTCTGGCATTGCTGATGATCGCAAGCGTTGCGCCAATTCTCTCGGCGCGCTCATACATGCCCCTCAGACCGCCATGTTCAGGCCGGCCCTGCATTCTCTGGTAAAGTGGTTCAATGCCCATCCCGTCATCAACAACCAACATTTCAAACGTGCCCGCAGCGTATTTGAAGCTAACGGCAACCTGACTCGCCTGGGCATGACGAAGTGCATTTAAAACCGCTTCTCTGCCCACCTGATAGAAAGCATCGCGAACGTCATTCCGCAGCGGCACCGGTTCACCCATATTGCTAGCGCTGTAGGCAACTGAAGACGGAGGGCCTACATCCAGCGGTAACGCTTGAAATGCAACGGCCAGATCTTCCGTGGGTGCCATCTGGCCGCGTAGACCTGTGATCCTGTCGCGGCCCTCAGCAATCACCTGTTCGGCCCGGTCCAGCGCCCGCTCCATCGATTGATGAGCACGAGATTCTCTAGGCAGACTGTCGGCGACCGCCTGAAAGCTAAGCATCATCCCCTGCACGCTTTGCAGCAACGTGTCATGCAGCTCGCGCGCGATGCGCTCGCGCTCCTGAAAGCGCTCTTCCAGGCGTGTCCGGAGGGCTGCCTTTTCACGTCGCGTATAAAGGCGGGACATCCAGAGCGCGAGCGCCAGCAACGTTCCTGAAAAGACCAGCAGGAATCCTGGGCGCAGATAGAAAACCTGAGGAATGACGACCGCTAAAGCCGCATCAGGAAGAATGAAACTCTCATTCTCGCCAAGCGCACGAACCTGAAATTCGTAATTACCCGGGCGCAGGCGTGGAAACACCGCTTGCCTGGAGCGCCCAGCGTCGACCCATTCAGCATCATGACCATTGAGCCGGTATTGAAAGCGCATCGTCTCTGGTGCGGCGAGGTTCAATGCTGAATAGGTAATAATCAGCTTTTTCGGAACAGCTGATAACCGAACGGTGGCGGCGGAGATATCAAGTTCGGCTCCATCGGCTGTCAGCGACTTGATCATGACGACGGGAGATTGTGCCATACCCCTTAGTTGGTAAGGATCAACACGGACGACCCCGCTTTCGGTAGCGAACCATAGCAAACCTTCGGGCGTGTAGGCCGCAGTGGGCAATGGTAATACCTTGTATGGATCCATGGGTAGCTGACCAATGTGATCATGCGAGCTGTACAAGAGCGTGTCGCCATCGGCTATTACCCGCTCGATCTCTTCTGCTGGCAGTTTGAAGATACCTCCGCGACTGTGTACCCAGATATCCATCCCGGATTCGCTGGCATTTTTCTCAGCCGGTACAGCGACTAACCCGTAGATACTCTGAAATGGCCCAGCAGCTGGCAGATCCAGCCGATGAAAGCGTCCATCCTTGAGATACGCCAAGCCGTGCTGGCCACCTACCCAAGTGCGCCCAGGCAAATGCAGCATGGCGGTCACATGTCCGATATTCAGCCCTTCCTCATCACCCCAGCGTTCGATTTCCTGATCATCGAAGGACACTAGAAGATTATCCCGGTAGCCGAACCACAGCTTGCCCGCCAGGTCTCGGGAGGCGCTGACAGGCATCACCTGCCGTTCAGAATCACTGACTGACTCAATGTATCGCCATTGTTGATCAGCCCAGACGAAAAGCCCCACTCGGTTGACGGAGACCCATATATCGCCATCCTTCCCTACCGTCATCGCCCTTACGGCAGCCTCGCTGGCGGATTCAACAGGTAATGGTGCGATGCGCATCGGTCCGTCATCTGTAAGCGAGAAAATCCCCCGGTCCCCGCCAATCAACAAGCCGTGTTGCTGACTGTTTACCAATGTGGTGATCGGCATGTCCAACTCAAAAGTGGAACGGCTGTCGCCCCGGAGACCCATCAGTTGGCCGTTGCCGGAGCCGATCCATAATGAACCATCACCGCTCACTGCCAATGCGTGACTGCCCGCCTCGACAGGCAGAGCAAGGGGAGGCATTGTTGTACGCTTGAGTCGATCCAGGCCCGCATCAGTACCCACCCAAAGGGTGCCATCACGGTCGATAAGCTGCGCCAATATATTATCGGAGCTGAGTCCATCGTGAGTGGTGTATGAAGTGATTGTATCCTGATCCTCGGCAGAGCTGGGCCGCTGCCCGGCAGCCAGGTAATGCACGCCAGATCCCAGGGTGCCCAGCCAAGCGTCGCCCTGCTCGTCCAGAACGATACTCACCGAGCGTGATGCCGGTATCTCTTCCACTTTAATGCCGACATGGCCTGTTTTTTTCAGACGCAATAGGTGGTTTCTGGCACGATCCGTTATCCATATATCACCTGCAGAGGAAGATACTATTTCACTGATCGATTGGCTCTTGATGCCAATCTCCGTGAACGCCGATGCCCCAGGGGGAAGCATATATATTGCCTCTTCACTCGCAGCCCAAACATAACCATCTGCATCCACGTGCACCGCTCGGGCATGGCGGTCGAGAAAGCCCGTTTCCTTGCCAGCCAAATGCCAACCCGTGCCATCATGACGGGCAAGCCCACCACCCGTCGCGGCCCATACATGCCCTTGCGGGTCCTCGGCCATGTCGTACACCACCCCGCCCGGAAGGCCTGGGTCAACCGGTTGAATCACACCGTTCGTGCTGATTAAACGGGCTCCACCGGCACGAAAACCCACCCACAGGCCGTCGGTAGTGCTTAGAAGCGCCGAGACCACGCCCAGCGGCTCACCGTCAGCAGGCTCGAATTTCTCGAAGTCAAAACCATCGAAGCGATACAAGGAATCATGAGTTCCCAGCCACAGGTACCCATCAGCGGTTTGCGCAAGCGCTCCTACAGAACTGGGGCCCTGGTCGCTGGTAGTCCAACGACGATGGTCCATTTCGTCCGAGATGCGCGCCGCTGCACTTGAGCACGCAAGGTAGCCAAGCACGAGATTCAGCAACAAAATTACGAAAGTTCGCAAGGAATGTACCTAAAGCATGCGTCTTTGTATTGAGTACTACAGTCGGTGGGCGGCATCAAAACCAGCCCAATTGTTGCTGAAGCCATTCAATGATTCGGTCAGCGACGCGCTCCCAACCCAGCTGCGTAATAAGCAGATGCCCATATCCGGGAAACGAGATGTAATCTGTCGGCGCCAACGACTGTCTCTGATAGCAATAATTAGCTAAAACCACAGAACTGGCAACCATACGATCGTCGCCACCGGAAATCAGTAATAAGGGCCCGCGCTCTTGGTCGAAGAGCAACCTGCTACCCACCCCTAATGCTACCGTAGTCATCAGTATTTGCGGGACTCTACCAACAAACTTTTCATATAACGGGTCGGTTGTCTGCCGGGATGCCGGATGCCCTACGCGGCGAGAGAATTGCGCAGGCGTCATGCGCAGAAAACGCATGCCCTCGAGCCGCTCAGCTCTCGCCGTAAGTATCTGCAGTAGCGAACGAATACCAGGGAAGACGCACTGGGGTGGACGCGGGGCGATTGCGATACCAGCCACCCCCAGACCACGGTCCAGCAAAAGCTGAACGATCAACCCGCCCATCGCATGGCCAATCAGAATAGGCGGCACCGGGAAGGCTGCAATCTGCTTCGCGTAAAAATCCACGAGACGCCCAAGGGACGATGACCTAACATCTTTACCATGCAGAACTCGGTACCAGCCTTGCTCGCCGGGCGCTGGCAGCGACAGGACACTGCAGGCGTAGCCGCAAGCCTTGAAATGGCGCTGAAACTTGTCCCATACCGTCGGGATCAGCCAATCGCCTTGAATAAAACAGATATGGTAGCCCACGATCGACAATCAGTGGCCTGCTACGTGCATTGAATGATGCTTCATCGTTCTTCGGGGCTTATCGGTCAATAGACTGCACACCAAAAGCCATTTGCAGCTGTTGGTCGATAAGGATCAGTTGGGAGTTACTGGGGATCAGGACTTCAAGCCTAGCGTTCTGCATTGGGTTCACCTTATACAAATGTGATGGGTGTCGTGAAACGTCAGTTCACTGTCGCAAAGTCCCGCCGCTGACTCTTGGATAACTGCCTGAGATTGGGACAAGAGTGTGATGATCGACGCCCGACTAACTGCTCAAGCGTCGTAGAAGTTTCAGCTACGAATAAAAGCCAGCAAATCTGCGTTGAACTGGTCGGCATTAATCTGGGCAAGCCCATGTGAACCGTCGGGGTATACTTTCAGAATGGCGTCGTTGACGATCCCAGCAGCCAATTCAGCAGAAGTGGCGATCAGGACAATCTGATCATCGTCACCGTGGATAAACAATACCGGCTTGTTAAAGGCGCACCTTATGGTCGGCGAATTACCAGGTTGCGGATTTCGGTCATATCTTCCATCGCGAAACGCACGCCTTCGCGGCCCAGGCCCGAATCCTTGACGCCACCATAGGGCATGTTGTCGACGCGGTAACTAGGCACGTCGTTGATTACCACGCCCCCAACATCGAGATGATCCCAGGCATCGAACATCTTGAACAAGTCGCGGGTAAAGACGCCCGCCTGCAGCCCGAATTTAGAGGCATTGACCTCGGCGAGTGCAGCATTGAAATCAGTGAAGCGTGACAGCACAGCGACCGGGCCGAATGCCTCTTCAGTGACGATCTTGGTATCGGCAGGCACGGCTTCGAGCAGGGTGGCATCGAGCATCGCACCATCACGGTTGCCACCACAGAGCAGCGTACCACCAGCGGCGACGGCCTCATTGACCCAGGTTTCGAGCCGCGTCGCTTCCTTGACATGAATCATCGGGCCGATGAACGTGTCGCGCTGCTTGGGGTCGCCCGCCACCAGTGTCTTTGTCTTGGCGACCAGCATATCGCGGAAACGGTCGTAGACATCGGCATGGATGATGATGCGCTGCACCCCGATACAGCTCTGCCCTGACTGGTAGAAGGCGCCGAAAATGACACGCTCGAGCGCATCGTCGAGATTGGCATCCGCATCAACGATCACCGCGGCGTTGCCGCCAAGCTCGAGCACCACCTTCTTCTTGCCGCAGCGTGCCTTGAGGTCCCAACCGACATCGGGCGATCCGGTAAAGGAGAGCAACTTGAGCCGGTCGTCGGTGGTGAACAGATCGGCGCCGTCGCGGCTGGCGGGCAGGATCGAGAATGCGCCTTTGGGCAGGTCGGTCTCGGCAAGCACTTCACCGATGATGATCGCGCCCAAAGGGGTCCGGCTTGCCGGCTTCATCACGAACGGACAGCCCACCGCGAGCGCTGGGGCGATCTTATGCGCGGCCAGGTTGAGCGGGAAGTTGAACGGAGAGATGAACGAACAAGGCCCAATGGGCACGCGCTTCCACATGCTCTGATAGCCCTTGGCGCGCGGCGAGATATCGAGCGGCTGAACCTCGCCGGTCATCCGCACCGACTCCTCGGCGGCGATACGGAAGGTATCGATCAGCCGGCTGACCTCCCCCTCGCTGTCCTTAATCGGCTTGCCTGCCTCGACGCATAGTGCGTACGCGAGCTCGTCGAACCGCTCGGTGAAGCGAGCGACGCAATGGGCAAGCACCGCCTGGCGCTCATAGCTCGCCATACGCGCCATTGGTTCTGCCGCCTCGACCGCCCCCGCGATCGCCGCATCGATCGTCGCGGCATCGGCCCGCGCGACGCGAAACGCGACCTCGCCGGTGAACTTGTCGGTCACGGCGAGATCGGCGTTAGGCTGCTGCGCCACGTTGTTGAGATAGAGCGGATAGACGGACTTGAGCTTGGTCATTCGAAACTCCCGAACCGCATCCCGCTTTCCGGCGAAGCCGGGGAACGGGACAACGATTACAATTCTTTCGACAGCGTCTTGATGTCGACGTTAAGGATCTGGTCGTTCTCCGAATAGTCTACCGGGCACTCGATCAGATGGACGCCCAGCGTATCGCGGGTATGCGCGAGCAACTGCGTGAGATGCTCGGCGCTTTTGGCACGATGGCCGAACGCGCCATAGCTTTCCGCGTACTTGACGAAATCAGGGTTGCCATAGGTCAACCCCCAGTCCCTGAAGCCCATGTCCGCCTGCTTCCAACGGATCATGCCGTAGCTGTTGTCGTTGACGATCAGCACGGTGAGGTTGAGCTTCAAACGAACGGCGGTCTCCATTTCCTGGCTGTTCATCATGAAGCCGCCATCGCCGCAGATCGCCATCACCTTACGATCAGGATAGACCATCGCCGAGGCCATGGCCGAGGGCAGGCCTGCGCCCATCGTGGCGAGCGCATTGTCGAGCAGTACAGTATTGGGGCGGTAAGCCGTATAGCCGCGTGCGAACCAGATCTTGTACACCCCGTTGTCGAGACAGATGATGCCATCTTCGGGCATCGCCGCACGGACCTGTTCGACCAGATAGGGCGGAGAGATGGGGAAGCGTGTATCGTCCGAGATCGACGCGGTGTGCGCGATCTCACCCTTGCGCGCCGCCAGCATCGCGTCGAACCTCCAATCGCCGCTGGGGACGATGTCCTGCTTGATCTGCCAGATCGTGTTGGCAATATCTCCGACAACCTCGATCTGCGGGAAGTAGACCGGATCGACCTCGGCGGTCTTGGACGAGATATGGATCACCTGTGTGCCGCCCGGCTGCATGAAGAACGGCGGTTTTTCGATCACGTCATGGCCGATATTGACGATCAAGTCGGCGGCCTCGACGGCGCGGTGGACAAAGTCGCCTGCCGATAGGGCCGCGCAGCCGACAAAACTGGGGTGACGTTCGTCGATCACGCCCTTCCCAAGCTGAGTGGTAAGGAACGGAATGCCGGTCTTCTCGATAAACTGAAGCAGCATCCGACAGGTCATGGTGCGGTTAGCACCAGCACCGATCACCAGGATCGGCGATTTAGCGTTTTCCAGCGCATGCAGCGCAGCGCGGATCGACTTCACATCGGCAGTGGGCCGCCGTACGTGGCTGCGCTTGAGCGGCACTGATTCGGTCTTCTCGTCGGCGACATCCTCGGGAAACTCGATATGCGTCGCGCCGGGTTTCTCCTCTTCGGCGAGCCGGAACGCCTCACGCACCCGACTGGGAATGTTGTCGGCGCTGGCGAGTTGATGGGTGAACTTGGTCAATGGTTTCATCATGTCGACCACATCGAGGATCTGGAAGCGGCCTTGCTTCGACTTCTTGATCGGCTTTTGCCCGGTGACCATCAGGATCGGCATACCGCCAAGCTGTGCATAAGCGGCGGCGGTGACTAAATTCGTCGCGCCTGGCCCTAGCGTCGCCATGCACACCCCGGTTTTGCCGGTATGTCGACCATAAGTTGCAGCCATGAAGCCTGCCCCTTGTTCGTGCCGAGTAAGGATCAGTTGAATCTTGGTCGAGCGGCTGAGGCTGTCGAGCATGTCGAGATTCTCCTCGCCAGGGACCCCGAAAATATACTCCACCTCTTCTTCTTCCAGGCACTGGATAAACAGATCGGATGCTTTGGTCATGATAGAACTCTCCTGCTGCCGCCCAGGTTGCGACCGTAGTCTTGAACATTGGTGACTGTCACGCCGTTCTTCTCCTGCCAGTTGACCGCGAAAAGACGGTTGCCGAGTGGCACGACCTGAATATCAACGATCTGGGTCCGGGCTAACTCCCCTTCCTTGGTCTCGAACCTCAATTGGATGACACTCAATACGCCACTCGGCTTTCTCGCAACGTGCCAATGAAGAGCCTCGCCATCCTCGCTCAGATCATCCTGCGTTGTTGGGCACCGGTGTGTTGAGCAACTGTTGCTCCCACAGGAACGCGATACCGCTACCGCCGCTATGCTGCTTCATAACATCGATCATCCCTTCAAGGCTGCCAGTTCGGGCCCAATCACGCTGCCACTCGGCCGCCACCGCCAACCAGGTCATCACGTTCACGCCGGCCCCAATCATGCGCTGGATGGCAACCTCATGGGCCTCGACTGAGACGGCGCCAGACGCATCAGTGACTACCGTCACGTCCCAGCCTTCTCCAGCGGCTTGGATGGCTGGCATGGCGACGCATATTTCGGTCCACAGCCCGGCGATGATCAGCTGCTTTCGGCCTGTCGCCTTGACCACGTCCACCACCTTCGGGTCCTCCCAGGTATTGATGAATGTCCGATCGATTACCTCCTGGTCAGGGAACACGTCGGTGATCTGAGGGAAAATCACGCCACCCTGAGCAGCCAGCACGCTCGTCAGAATGGTGGGCACGTTGAACGCCTTGGCTGCCTTTGCGAGGCCCGTTGAGTTGTTGATCACCATCAGTGGCTCGTGGCTGTTCAAGTTCGCCAGCTGAAACGGCTGGTGGTCGATGAGTACGAGTACCGAGTCTTCGGGACGAAGAAGCGAAGCAAGGCCGTTACGGAAAGTCATGGGGTTATCCTCTTTAGTGTCATTGTAGACGAACCTGGCTCTTCGATAGATATGTGCCAGTGACTGAGCCGCCTCACCTTACGCCGTGGACGGGTGGTTCGTGGAATGCCCGTACACTGTCGCAAAGCACCGCCGCTTTTTATTGGATGACTGCCTGAAATTGGGATGACTGTGTGATCGGCAAAGACTCCTGCTCAATACAAGAAGAGAAAGACCCGCCGCGAAATCTTTCTGGAGCGGATGGACAAGCTGATCCCTTGGACGCTACTGGATTCCAATTATCTCCTCGATTATTTTTCGGGGGGTATTTCGCCACTTCTTCGGCAGCGCTGACCCAGGCCCATGGCATCAGCGCGTATTCTGGGGAGTCTCGGCATGATGTTCGCGCCGTACCGCGGCCTCTCCCACGAGGATCTCAGCTAAGTAAGGGTAGGCAGCCCAGGCAGGCAGAGTTGAAGCCGGAGGATTAGGAGATACAAGGCATGGGTCTGCGAGGAATCGCAGGCCCATGTCTTGAGGTGGGGAAGCAGTAAGTTAGAGTCAATAACCATGAGCTTAGAAGGCTTCTGTGACAACAGATTCCCAATAGTTTCGCAAACGGAAAAATATCTTACGAAACATATTGATGCATAACACTCAATGCGGTCTTGCAGCCATCTCTCAAGGTAATCTTGTCAGATACAAGAGGCATAAGTGGTATCAATTAACTGCTTCGATTGCGCTCTAGGGCGTTACGATAGATCGCCAGCAAGCGATAGAAACCGTGAACGAATTTGCCATAGGGCATGGTGATGAAGAGCGCCATTACTACGCCTAAATGTATCACCAGCATAACTCCCATGGCTGAAGTCTCACGTAGAAGCATTAGGGACAGGCCTGTTAAGCCGGTCAGCCATAGCAGCACTATGAAAGCCACATCCATTCCCATCTGACGCACATCAGCAGTGTCTTGATCACGCACCAGCTTGAGGTACAAAAGCCCCGCCGGGCCTATCAAAAGGCCGATGCCGCCCAAGGTACCGAACAGCTTGGGAAGACTGATAAAATCGTAGGGCGCCTGCCACCCAAATACATAGTGATAGATGGTGCCGGTCACGGTCGCTGCGAAGCTAAGCATGAACCCGTAAAAGGTAAAATGGTGGAAGCGTCGCCGCCAGTGCGAATGATAGGCATCTGGGTAAGTGCAACCAGCCTCCTCCTGACCGTGCAGATGCTTGAGTGAAAAGGTTTCTTTGAGTGCCTGCCGCCAGCTTTCGGCATCGCGTAGCCCAGCAACGCCCTCGCCGCTTTCTCGCCAAAAGCGCACCATTCCCATTACTAAAGCTAGTAGTACAAATAACGATACCGAGCCGAAGGTCACCACCAGCGTGTTGTGTGGCAATAGCTCGTAGAAGTTTCCACTATGCTGTGTGGTGACTAGAGCCGACAGATCACCGTTGAGTGCAATAGCAATCAACAGTATTAGCGTCAAACCTGCTGCCAACGCCAAGGCGGTAAGCAGGCCATTGCGGTCAAACAGTCTTGCCAACGGTTGTGGCCAAGCATACTGCCGATAAGACTCTACACGAAGCTTGGCCATTGACTGCGGTACGTTAACGGCAAACTCATGGGGCGGAGCGTACTGGCAAGCGTAGTAGCACTCACCACAGTTGTGGCATAGGTTAGCCAGATACTTAAGATCCTCGGGAGTGAACGTACGACGCCTCTCCATGGCCGGAAATACCGGGCAGAACCCTTCGCAGTACCGACAGGCATTGCAAATCGTCATGTTATTGCGGGTTTCTTCGATTATTGCATCAATCTTTTGCATAATTGCCTGCCTCTGTGCCTGCGATACGACCAAATACGGTGCCGATAGTCATACCAAAGCCAGCGACATAGCCCTGGCCTAGAATATTACCGGCCATGATTTCACCGGCCAGGAAAACATTGTCAGCCAACTCGCCGTTAGCCATGTACATACGCGCCTTTTCATCGACTTTGGCACCAAGGTAGGTGAAAGTAATACCAGTACGAAGCGGGTAGCCATAAAAAGGTGGCTCGTCGATACGTTGTGCCCAATGGGTCTTTTCGGGCGTAACACCCTGTGTATGGCAATCGTCGAGCACACTGTGATCGAAGTTGCCAGGCTGTACGCCAGCATTGAAGTCATCGACAGTTTTGAGCACGGCTTCAACCGGCAGATCGAGCTTAAGTGCCAATTCCTCCAGAGTATCGGCTTGCTCGGGTGGAAAAACTGAAGGCATAAAGCGCCCCTGAGCCTTGGAGTCGGTAATTGAATAGCCCATCTGCCCCGGCTGCTTGGCGATCAGCCGACCCCAGATGGCGTAGCGCTTGGGCCAGAAGTCCTCGCCCTCGTCATAGAAGCGCTGGCCATCGCGGTTAACCACAATACCCAGGGACACACAGTCGACACGGGTGACGATACCGCCATCGTACTTGGGCGCACGTGCATCAATAGCTACCGCATGTCCTTGCGTCGGATCCCCAATCACCATGGCGCTGTTATCAATCAGGCTGCGCAGCATCTTGCCCTGGTTGAAGCGTGTTCCGCGGATCAGGAAATTACGGGAGACCTCTCCCCATGCTTCTTCCAACCACGCTTGGTTGGACTCGAAGCCACCAGAAGCAATCACTACTGACTTAGCACTCACCTTGCGTGGCGAGCCATTGTAAGTCACCAACGCATGGTCAAAGCGGTTGTCATCAAAGACCAACTGTTCGGCTTCAGCCTCGTAGAGGATTGTCACCCCAAGTCGCTCAGCTGCCTGGTAGTAGGTATTGACGAGCGCTTTACCGCCTCCCAGGAAAAAGGCGTTGGTTCGCCCCAAGTGCAGAGTGCCACCCAGCGACGGTTGAAAGCGCACACCGTAACTTTTCATCCACTCGGTGCAGGTTTCTGAGGCTCGAATCACATGCTTCGCCAAAACTTCGTTGGTGATGCCGCCGGTAACACGCCAAACGTCATCGAAGAACTCATCCTCAAGGTAGGCGTCACTGAGCACGTCGGTAGGTTCGCGATGCATGCAACGTAAGTTGCGGGTATGGATACTATTACCACCACGCCATTGACGCGGAGCACTCTCCAACAATAAAACGGTTGCGCCTTGCTCACGCGCCGACAGCGCAGCACACAACGCGGCATTGCCTCCGCCGATCACTAATACATCATGGTCAATTAGATCGGCCTCGCTAAGCCGTTCTCCAGTCGATGACAACATTGAGACTCCTCATAATTATTATTGGGAAACATGCCGACGGTAAAATCATGCACCAGATTCCAATAAATACAAATGTATCCAATAGTGTTCAAAATGACAAGCGATGTTCTTTGGCATACCATAGCCAAATGCCACTATCGCAATTAAAGGCCCTAAGCTATGTCAGCATCCACAACACGCAAGAGTGCCTCTACGGCAGACAATCCTCGCGGTGAACCGCGCAGCGAGCAGGCATATCGATATATCATCGACGCTATAAAGGAAGGCAGCCTGCCGCCGGGTACACGGATTCGTGAAGTCGACCTATCAGAACGTGTAGGACTAAGTCGCACTCCTATCCGCGAGGCACTCAATCGACTACAGCTCGAAGGGTTGGTGGCTAATGACCCAATTCGCGGCACTATCATCACTGAACTTGACCACGGCATGATCAGCGAGCTGTATGCCATGCGCGAGATGTTGGAGGGCACTGCTGCTGGCTTTGCCGCACAGCACGCTTCGGAAGTAGAAATTGCTTTTTTACGAGAGATTAGCGAACGCGATGCGCAATTAAGTGAGACCCATGATCTGGTCAAGAATAACAAGCTATTTCATAGCACCCTGTACCGCTGCGCGCACAACCGCTACCTGCTTAAAATGCTGCACTCGCTGCAAGAATCAATGATGTTGCTCGGGCGTAGCACCCTAGCCAAACCAGGCCGTTCAGAATCAGCGCGCGGTGAACATCAGGCAATCATTAACGCGCTCGAAGCACGCGATCCAGAAGCCGCCGAAAAACTGGCACGGACCCATATCCGCGAAGCCTACAAGATCCGTCTAGAGGCTTTTTTTGAGAGTTATGACAACTAAATCAGGTACGGATCGCAAAAGGATCGCGGGCTTCGTTAGACAAGTCGATCATTAAGTTTTTAATCTCAAGGTACTCATCTAAAGCATGCAGTCCGCGCTCGCGGCCAGTACCACTGGCCTTAACCCCTCCGAATGGTGCTTGTGCGGCATTTGTGCGATAGGTATTGACCCATACCCCGCCAACCTGAAGCTGTCTGGCGACGCGATGAGCCCTTGCCAAATTCTGTGTCCATAGCCCGGCGACCAACCCGTAAGCGGTGCCGTTAGCGATGGCGATGGCCTGCTCCTCCGTCTCGAAGGGAATAATCGCTAACACTGGTCCAAACACTTCTTCTTGAGCCAGTTCAGAGTCCGATGCCACATCAGAGAATACCGTCGGCTCGACGAAGTAGCCGCGACCATATACGTCGCCCTGCGGCACCCCACCGCCCGCCGCCAACTTAGCACCCTGAGTGCGGGCACGATCAATGAAGTCGAGCACTCGTCGATGTTGGGCCTTGGTCGCTACCGGGCCCATCTCGGTGGACTCATCGCGGGGGTCGCCAACCCGAATTACTCGTGCGCGTTCACACACCTGCGCCACCACTTGATCGTAGATGTCGCGCTGCACCAACAACCGAGAGCCGGCAATGCAGGTCTGACCAGCGGCGGCAAAGATTCCCGCCACCGCTCCGGTCACAGCCTGCTTAAGGTCAGCGTCGGCGAACACGATGTTGGCCGATTTACCACCTAGTTCAAGGGTCACCGGTGTCAGATGCTCGGCGGCGATCCGAGAAATTGCCTTGCCTGTGGCGGTACCTCCGGTGAAACTAATTAAATCAATACCGGAATGAGCAGTGAGCGCCGCACCGACGCTGCCGTCCCCGGTCACCACGTTAATCACACCGGGAGGAAAGCCAGCTCTTTCGCTCAGCTCGGCGAAAGCCAAGGTGGTCACGCTGGCCATCTCCGAGGGCTTAATTACAACGGTGCAACCCGCCGCCAGCGCTGGCGCCAGCTTATTAGCCAGGATAGCCATGGGCGAATTCCAAGAAGTAATCAGGGCCGCTACGCCTCGGGGCTCGCGGGTGGTGAAGTCTACGAGTTCGGCGCGATCCAGCGGGATGCTATCGCCCTGAAGCTTGTCGGCCCAGCCAGCAAAATAGCGATAATTACGCGCAGCAAAGCGCATCTGAACGCGAGTCTCGCGGATTACCTTGCCGTTGTCGGTGGTCTCAAGCTGAGCCATGCGCTCAGCATCAGACTCCAGCAGCTCGGCGAGTCGTTGCATCAATGTTGCCCTAGTCAAGCCATTAGTGTCTTTCCAGCCACCATCGAAGGCCTCTCGTGCCGCGCTTACTGCAGCATCTACATCCTCTGCGTTGGCTTGTGGAAGATCAGCCCAAGCCTGCTGATTAACCGGATTGATGGCAGGAAATGTGGCACCACCCGTGGCATCGCGCCAGGCACCACCAATGTAAAGTTGATAGCAAGTTGTCATGTGGTATTTCTCCAAGGGTAGAGGCAATCAGCGGAATGGATCGAAGAAATAGCCCACCGGCCAATGCATATTGAATGCTTCTGCAAGGCCAAACAGTGCAGCCATCAGCAGTACTGTACCGATCAGAGTCGCAAACCAGCGCATCTTGCCGACTAGGCGACAGAATGCGACGGTAAAAATCGCTGCAGAGGCAATAAGACCAATCAGATAAATCCCAAGGTAAAGCGCCGCTAGCCAGGCCAGATAGGGGGCAGTACGGCGGAACTTGGCGCCCCAGATTGGCTCAATGCCAGCATTGCCAACATGCTCACCATTCACTTTAGTGTCATCGACAGAGTGCGGTGCACGAAAGCGTCGTATGGTCAGCACTCCCTCTACAATGAGTAGAAACATCACCGCGCTCGATACCACCTGGGGCATAAGCCGCGCGTTGAATGGATAGCCAGCGGCCATGAACAGGGCCATCCCCATAAGCCCTATCAGCACCACGATAAATAGTAGTTCTTCACGCAGTCGCTGTATCATCAAGTTTCTCCCAAGCCCTTGCGTTTAGCGCACACCCCTGCTGCTACCACAGCCACCGCTAGAACTCCGATAACGATGACGATTGGATCACTGAGCCAGGACCAGCCGTAGCGGGATGCCGAGATGGTCAGATACCGCTCGATGCTCGGCGCCAGCACGAAGCCGATCAGGATCGGCGCCCGAGGCCAGTCATAGGACTTGAGCAGCCAGCCAAACATGCCAATGACAATGAAGGCGACCAAGTCACCCCACTGATTGGTGTTTTGGAAGGCACCGACCAGCATTATGATGAGCAGGAAAGGCGCGAACTTTGCGGCTGGAATAGTACTAAGGCGGGCGATAGGCCTCGATAGCAGAAAGCAAGCGAAGGCACCCACTACATTGGCCAACGCCAATGTCCAGACGATGGTTAGGGTAATCGACAAATCCGTAGTCAGCATCGAAGGGCCGGGCTGTATTCCGAGCAGGATCAAGCCTCCAAGCAGTACCGCCGTGGTACCACTGCCAGGAATGCCAAACAGCATAGTTGGGATTAGCGCGCCCCCCTCCTTGGCATTGTTGGAGCTCTCAGGAGCAATAACACCGCGGACATCACCCTTCCCGAAGCCACTCTTGTCTTTAGAGCTCTGCACCGCCTGGCCGTAAGAGAGCCAATCGACCACCGAGCCACCAAGACCAGGGATCGCCCCAACAGCCACGCCCAGGGCTGCAGAGCGGAGTACTAGCCATCGATTGCGGATGGTATCGCGCACACCGTCCTTCCAGCCGCTGGAGATTTCTTTAACTTTGGAGACAGCTCGGTTATCAGCCAAAAGATCAATGATCTCAGGCACCGCGAACAGACCCATAGCCAGTATCGACAGAGGTATCCCATCCATCAGATAAACGCTGTCACCGACGAAACGGAAAGTAACCGATGAGGGTGCTGAACCAAGCATAGCGATCATGATGCCAATAAGGGTGGCGAGAATACCGCGGAACGGGTACTTACCTGCTAGCAGGCCAACCACGCATAGGCCCAGCACAGTGAGCATAAAAAGATGGGGCGACTTAAAAGCCAGCACTACCGGACGAGCGATGGGCAAGATAGCGAACAACACTAACGCACCGATCAGGCCGCCGATCAGGGAGGCGCTGAAGGCCGCACTAAGTGCACGGCCAGCTTTGCCCTGCTGCGCCATAGGATAACCATCGAGGATGGTTGCCTGAGAGCCCGCCGAGCCAGGCACCCCAATCAGGATACTCGGAAAGGTGTCGGCGGTTGCAATCACAGCGGCCATACCGATAAGCATCGCTGTAGCAGCATGGGGATCCATACCATAGATGAACGGCAACAACAGCGACATGCCCACAACCCCCCCTAACCCGGGGAGAATACCCACAACCAACCCCACACTGATACCCAAAAGCATGAATACCAAACGGGATGGATCCAGGATCAACGACAGTGCATCAAACGAAGCGGCTAACACGGCTACGAGCTCCTATCCTGCTTTTGGTAAAGGAGGGTACCCTGCTAATAAATCAACAGCGCACCCGAGCACTTCAAGTGAGAATCTAGTAGTTCTCTAGCGTTGTAAGTTATCTCAAAGGTCAGCGTCGTAGCGTTCCTTGAAGGTCTTGCGTAGGTAGTTGAGAGCCTCCTCAGAAACATCCAAGGTTGCGCTCATAGCAGTGTAAGCATCATCACCGACCAACCACTCGTAGGGGCCATTGGCTTCTACAGAGTCAGCCATAAAGTCTTCATCTTCACGTGCTTGCTCGAAGGCGTAGCGCAGATCATTAATTGAATCCTTTGGAGCGTCGGCCTTGGCCCACAGCATCTTGATACTGCCTGCAGAGAGCACCGCCCGATAGGCATCCCAGGCAACCCCGGACGGCGCTTCGCCGTGACGCTCCTCGTATACCTCAGCGACAGTTGGCATATCAGGGAAGGCCGGATCACGCACCAACTCACCGTCAGTGTCGATAACACCTAAGCTGAATAGCGGAACCGCAGTGCCCTCCTCGACCAGCGGCTCGACGTTGGAGGTGTAGGCGCTAGTGGTCTGGAAATCGAGATTGGTTTCACCTTGTTCCAGCGCCAGCCGGGTCGGCCCACGGCTCTGATAGCCGAAAATAGCGTCATGCGGTAGGTCAAGAAGTGCGAAGGCAGCTAGTGCCATCGAGCCAATTGCCTGGGGCGATACTTCTCCGTAAATCAGCTCGTCTACTTCCCACAACTCAAGTGGATCTTCTATTCCCAAATCAGCGCTAGCATAGACCACGCCGCTTTGAGCCATGGCAACAATTGGTTCGTAGTCACGGAAGTCATAGCGCACCGCATCAGAACCATACATGAAAGGAAAAACCTGACCGGCACTTTGCAGCAATACCGTCATGCCATCGCTGGCAGTTCTCAACTGGAACTCGTTGGAGCCCTGTACACCGCCAGCCCCTGGCCGATTGATAACCTGCACACTAACGTCTTCTCCCAAATAAGGGCCGATAGTTGCAGATACATAGCGCCCCCAGGTATCTGCCCCTCCGCCAGGTGTCCAGGGTGTCAGTATCTCTAACGTCTCGCCGTCGTAAAAACCGGTAAGTTCGGCGTGGCTATTGGCTACCACCCCGGAACTCAGTCCTGCTGCAACTGCAAGTGTCAGTGCACGGCGGGTAAAACATGAGGCATTGCGTGTAGTTTTATTCATTTCTTGAGAACTCCTTTCTGGATTTACGGCTGGTGCACGCTTGGCAAAAAAACGGTACCGCCGATGCTGCTAGTTGTTGTTGTGTACTTGAGTATGCAAATGAACTCAACGATATTCAATAATAAGGAAAGTAAATTCTACTGCCTACATTGCTTTAGTCTTAGTGAGTAATTCACCAAATACAGTCATCCTGTATTACAATGTAGACTCTTGCATACAATGCGTCGACATGCCTTATATCGTCCAAGGTATCTAAAATCAGGAGCAATCGAATGGACATGGCCCTCACCGATAAAGTGGCGTTAGTGACTGGCGCCAGCCAGGGTATCGGCTTCGAAACAGCACTACTGCTCGCCGAAGAAGGCGCCAAGGTAGTACTGGTCGCCCGACGTGAAAAACCACTGCAGCTAGCTGCCGAGCGCATCAACTCACTGACCGGCCAGCGTCCGATAACCATCGTTGCCGACATTGCCAGTGCCGACGGCCCCGTTGCGGCAGTGGAGCGTACTATTGAGGCCTGCGGCGGCCTGGATATCCTGATCAACAATGCCGGAAGCAGCGCCTCTGGACCTTTTCTGGAGGCCGATGACGCCGTGTGGCAGGCCGATATTGAACTCAAGCTGATGGGCGCAATACGTGGAATTCGTGCCGCTCTACCTTACCTTGCAGACTCGTCAGCGGCGGCGATCGTCAATGTCACTACAGTGTCGGGCAAAGCACCTCCGGCCAAGACCTTACCTACTTCGGCAACCCGCGCCGCCGGTATTGCTCTGACCAAATCACTAGCCAATGAGCTCGGCGCACAAGGTATTCGCGTCAATACCGTTTGCCTGGGTAGGGTCCGTTCGGCTCAGGTCGAGCGGCGCTGGCAGCGTGAAGCACCTGAGCTCAGCTGGGAGGACTACTCGGCGCGCCAGGGCCAAGGCATTCCTCTCGGTCGACTGGGCGATGCTAAAGACGTGGCCAATGCCATTGTGTTCTTAGTCTCATCCCGCGCAGGTTACGTGACCGGCGCCAGTCTCAACGTCGACGGCGGGCGCAGCGCCACTGTCTGAATCAACGCAATTCGCCACCACTCAACAGCCAACCCCAATAACAATTGTATAGGAGGCCCGCCATGCCAAGCGTTGCCCAGACCCTAATCGACGGCCTGCGTCGCGAAGGCGTCACCCATGTATTCGGCATTCCCGGCACCCAGAACCTGGCGCTGCTCGACGTCATTCGCGAGACCCCGGAGATGCGCTTCATCCTTACCCGTCACGAGCAGGGGGCAGCCTTCATGGCTTACGGCTATGCCCGCGCCGGCCAGCGTCCGGCGGTGGTCACCGCCACAGAGGGGCCCGGCGTGACCAACATGGCCACGCCGTTTGGTGCTGCCTATCGTGGCAACGTACCGCTGATAGGCATCAACGGCCTACAAGAGGAGTGGCTGCGCGAGAAGGATGCCAGCCAGGAGATGGATCAAATCACTTTCTTCAAGCCGATCACCAAGTGGGCCTATTCAATCACCGGCCCAAATAAAGCTCAGGAGGCGCTGCGCAAGGCGTTTCGCACCGCATTGGCTGAGCCACCGGGGCCGGTTCACATTGAAGCTTCTACCGCTATTTACCGCGCTGAAGTTGAGGCAGAGACACAGTTGCCTCAGCAATATCGCGCCAGCGTGCTTCCCGAAGTTGCCGGGCAGTGTCTCGACCAGGCCGCAGCATTGCTGGCTAAGGCAGAATGCCCGGTCATCTTGGCGGGCAGCGGCGTATTACGCGAACGCGCCAGCGCCGAACTGATCGCCTTCGCCGAACAGCACAATATCCCGGTCGCGCCGCTACAGTTCAGCCCCGATGCTTTCCCCACTTCGCATCAGCTGGCCCTTGGGCCGCTAGGGCGCAATGGGTGGAATAGTGCCAACCGGGTAGTCAAGCAGGCAGATGTAGTCATCGCCGTGGGCGCACGCATGGATCTGTTCTCGACTACCTTCAAGCACGGGTTGATTCACGATGACGTTATCCTTATCCACCAAGCAGCCAGCGTCGATCCGATCGGCACGGTATTTCCGGTGGACGTCGCTGCGGTGGGAAGCACGCAGAGCTTCCTAGCCGGACTGGCGACCCGCCTTGACGGACAACGCTGGGACTGGGTCGATGTGACTGCCGAGGTAGCGCTCTGGGAAGAGGAGCGTCAGGCACTAATCGACCCCAGTGCCGAGCCGATTCAACCCCCTTTCGTCGCCGATGTGCTCAGGCGCACTTTGCCCAAGGGCGGCATAATGGTGGTCGACGCTGGCAATGCTGGTAAGCACGTCCGCCAGCACTTTGTCAGTCATGCCCCCGATACCTATATATTCATCGATAACTGGGCGGCCGTCGGCGCCGGTTTCCCCACAGCGCTGGGGGCGGCATTAGCCCGACCTAATGTGCCGGTACTGGCAGTACAAGGCGATATGGGGTTTATGTGCAATATCGGCGAACTGGAAACCGCCGTGCGCGAGAAGATCAAATTGGTGGCTGTCGTCATCAACGATCAGGGCCTTGGCAATGAACGAGCCTTTCAAGACGCCTACTACGATGGTAAGCACTTCGCTGTCGACTATCAGAACCCCGACTTCGGTGTTTTGGCCCGTGCCTTCGGCGCTCACGGGGAGAAGGTCACTCGACCCGGCGACCTAGAGGCCGCTATGCAACGCGCCTTTGCAGCGGATGGCCCCGCGGTAGTCGACGTAATGATCGACAAGCTCAATCTCGCTCCGGTGCTTTTTAAAGCCTGAGCGTCACCACCCACTACCAAGGAACGTAATGGACGACAGCCCAAGCTCAACTCCCGATAAAAGCGCTATACGCAACCTAGTAATGGTCTGTATAGGACTAACGAGTGTATTCGTCTCACAGACGATGCTGCTGATTTCAGTCCCCTTGCGCGCTCTTGAGCTTGGTGCCAATCCATCGCTAGTGGGCTTTATCCTCTCTGCACCCTATTTACTACCGCTAGTTTTCGCGATTCCGCTGGGGGGTGTGGTCTCCCGGATTGGTCCACAGAAAATGTTCTTTATTGGCGCCACTGGCATGATCCTTGGTCCCTTGCTAAGTCTCTTGTCCCCAACCTTCCTCGGGCTGCTGGCAACCCAGGTAACCATCGGCCTTACGCATGTGGTGATGGTCATCGCCGCCCAATCAGTGGTCGCCGGATTAGGCCGAGGACGAACCTTAGAGCGTTATTTTGGCTGGTACACCATGTGCCTTTCAGGCGGCCAGTTAATTGGCCCACTGTTAGCTGGATATCTGATTGATACGCTATCGACAAACTGGGTTTTTGTAGTCATCAGCGTGGTCCCGGCGATAGGTCTAGTGAGCTCCTGCTTCTTTGTGGGCAATGCTCGTAGTGGCCATGCAACACCGCGTTCACTACTTGGTTACCGCGCCCAAGCTTCGTTGCTGCGCGAAAATGTCGGTGTGCAGATGTCGCTAACCGTCACTATCGCAGTGCTATTTGCATTGGGCGCACATGGTGCTTTCTTACCGGTCTATCTTGAGGAGTTAACTTTCTCAGCCACATTGATCGGGGTACTGGTGAGTCTGCGAGCACTAACAGCGATGCTAATAAGACCCGTCATGCCACAGATTATCCAGGCACTTGGCGGGCGCGCCAGGACAATGATTGCGTCGGTGGCGGCGGTGTCCATGGGGCTAATGTGGACGGGAATGACCGGCAGTGTTTTGGCGCTGGCAGTGCTTGCCATTATGGTGGGTCTAGGATCAGGAATTTCTCAACCACTGTCGATGGTTATCCTTGCCGAACACGTACATCCCGACCAACGCTCCAGCGCACTTGGTATGAGACTCATGGGCAACCGTGGAGCCCAGGTACTGGCGCCTTTGCTGTTGGGCATAATCGCCGAGCTGGCCGGCTTCACGCTAACCTTTCTGCTTACCGGAACCTTACTGCTGGCGATGCTCGTCATTGTGGTTCGCCTCAGACCGCGCTTTGACCAGGCTGAAGCGGCCAACGCTCAACAGCACTTTTAGACTAGCGCCAACAGTCCAGCTAACTCATTACAAACCCATGATATATAAGCATAAAAAATTTTAATCCATTAAGTTAGCTTGTGCTCAATCAAGACGCATCCACAGCTTCACTGCCTTAAATAAAGCATTCAGCACTACGCACTACGAGCACTTTACTGCCGCAAATACGGGGCAGCTATCTGTCAGCCTCTTTGCCGTAAAATGCCGGATGATAGATTAAGCCATAGGAGCTATCCTCTGTTGGCAGCACGTGACCTCATTGCTTACTTTATTCAGGAGCAGCGTTTAATTAATCATGAGGGACCCAACAGCTATAGGCCGTTGTTTAGCGTCATATTTTTGAAAAATACTGACAGATTTAATCTCGACAAGCGTAGCAATACCCAACGTATTAACTAAGCGAAAATCAGGTGTGTAAGGAAGAGCCTTGGCTTCATAGCAATAAGAAAAGCCTTCGGGCTGAGCTTCATATAATAAAACATCATCCGAGTATTCAAACTGAAAGCATGCATCAAATTCCAGCGACAACTCAACGGTTAGTACGCTATGATTTTTTGCGCTGGCAAATTTGTAGAGGTTTTTGACTCGGGAGTGACGGAGCTTGCGGCGATACATGGCATCACCATTTTCGTAGTAATGTTACTAAGAAATAGTCTATACCAAGTTTAGATGAAAACGACAGAAATGGAGGCGGCCCCAAAAGCCACATCCCGGCACACGCAGCCACCACTACCGTTGCTCCCTTCCGGGCCTGGCGGGGTTTGCAGTATAGCGTTGCGGGAGGACCTAAGGGGCCACCATAGCAATACACTTGAATATCCATGTACTGCGGCGCTGATTTGGTGGCTACGCCCTGATTTGAACAGGGGACCCCATCATTATGAGTGATGTGCTCTAACCAGCTGAGCTACGTAGCCTTTCCGACATCAGCGGGTGCAGATTATGCCTATTCTCGAAACAAAAGGCAAGCCGAAAACAGGCTTACCTTTCAATGAGACAATGACAGATTTACAGAGCGGTCTGAACCGCTGGCAGTGCAGGCTCGCCATCCAGGGTCGTCACACCTTCAAGCCACGTGGCTAATAAATCGTCGTGCTCTTTTAAATAACGATTGGCGGCAACGCGAGGGTCGACCCCCTCATTCATAATGGCGCCCATTAACTGGTTTTCCATTTCCAGCGTAAACGTCATATTGCCAAGTAGTGTACCCACGTTCGGGCACGCTTCGACAAACCCGGCGCGCGTATTGGTGTGCACCGTGGCGCCACCCAAGTCAGGTCCAAAGTAATCATCCGCATCGGATAAGTAGGCCATATCAAAGTTGGTATTCATGGGATGCGGCTCCCACCCCAGAAAGACCATCCACTCTTCATTGGGGACGCGTGTTGTCAACTCTGAAAGCATGCCTGCTTCACTGGAATCCACCACCTGCCAATCGCCCAGGTCGTAGGCATTATCATCAATCATTTGCTGGATAAGCTCATTGCCATCGTTACCCGCCTCGATGCCATGCACGCGATGGTTAAATTGATCAGCGTGAGCCGCTAAATCATTCACAGAGGTAACACCTGCATCGTACACGTATTGCGGTACGGCCAGCGTGTATTTGGCGCCTTCCAAATTAACAACTAACCGCTCAACATCGCCACTCTCAATATACGGGTCGCTGATGGACGCCATAGAGGGCATCCAGTTGCCTAAAAAGACATCAAAATCATTGTTACGCATACCCGCATAGGCAATCGGTACTGATACCGTATCGACGGTTGGCTCATAGCCTAGCGCCTCCAACACTTCGCTGGCCAACGCCGTTGTCGCGGTAATATCGGTCCAGCCTACTTCGGCAAAACGCACACGCGAACACTCATCGGCTTGAGCCATCATGGGCATAGCAGCCCCCAACATAAATGCGCTTAATCCCACCACCTGGACACGTTTCATTGCGACTCCCCTTCTATTTACGTCAATGGGCATGTTTATTCCTTTAACGCCAAGCGCAGCAACATGCACCAACGTTTATTGATTGAACGTTCAATAAACAACTACTAAGATATACAGGTAATCATGACTAACCGTATGTTTCAAGGTAGGCATTCAACGTCATCAGGAGATAGCTGTGCCGAAGGTGGGAATGGAACCGATACGCCGCCAGCAGTTAATTAACGCCACAATGGCGGCCATTGACGAAGTGGGATTGGCAGAAGCAACCATTATGCGGATTGCCCGTCACGCGGGCGTCTCAGCAGGTATCATCAGTCACTACTTTGGCGGGAAAGATGGCCTTCTTGAAGCCACTATGCGCCAGATATTGACCGACCTTAGTGACGCTATTTCGGCGCGACGCAGGGCGTTGAACGAGGACTCGCCTAAAGCGCACATCAGCGCGATTATCGAAGGCAACTTCGACCGTACTCAAGTAACCGGCCCCGCTGCTAAAACATGGCTTGCCTTTTGGGCCAGCAGCATGCACAAGCCGATGCTTCAGCGCCTACAGAATGTGAACGATAGACGCCTTTACGCCAATTTATGCTATCAGTTTCGACGCGTGCTCCCCCAAATTGAGGCACGCAATGCGGCCCGCGGCCTGGCCGCCATGATTGACGGTTTATGGCTACGCGGTGCATTAACGCCCGAAGGCCTTGATGCCGAAAAAGCCCGCCATCTAGCGCTCCACTATCTTGATCAGCTCTTAGCCCATCACGAATATCAACACTCAGCACCCGCTCATTAAGCTTATAAAGGAGCCCAACATGGCCGCTCAAGACGTACAGCCTCTCTATATTGATGGTCGCCTGGTCGCTGCCACTTCAGGTACTACCTTTACCGTTACCAACCCGTTTGATGGCAGCCTGCTTGCGACAATTGGCCAAGCAAGCCAACAGGACGTTGACACAGCCGTTAAAGCGGCCCAGCGCGGCCAGCGCGAATGGGCTGCCATGACCGGCATGGAGCGCTCCCGTATTATGCAGCGTGCGGTTGCGTTGCTGCGTGAGCGCACTGACGCGCTGGCAGCGCTTGAGACCCGCAACACCGGTAAGCCGATTAGCGAAACAGCAAATGTCGACATCGTGACCGGCGCTGATGCGATTGAGTATTACGCAGGCCTGGCCCCCGCTATTGAAGGCAGCCAAATTCCACTACGCGAAAACTCCTTTGTGTATACCCGCCGCGAGCCGCTGGGCGTCATTGGTGCCATCGGCGCGTGGAACTACCCCCTTCAAATCGCCTGCTGGAAAGCCGCGCCAGCGCTGGCGGCAGGTAATGCCGTTGTCTTTAAACCCAGTGAAGTGACACCGCTGAGCGCAATTAAACTGGCTGAGATTTTTACTGAAGCTGGCCTGCCAGACGGTGTTTTCAACGTGGTGCAAGGCAATGGCGACGTAGGCGAGATGCTGACCCAACACCCAGGCATCGCCAAAGTGTCGTTTACCGGTGAAGCAGGCACCGGCAAAAAAGTGATGGCCGCAGCCGCTAGCTCATCGCTTAAAGACGTCACGATGGAACTGGGTGGAAAATCACCGCTGATCATCTTTGCCGATGCCGACCTGGACCGCGCCGCCGATGCGGCCATGATGGCCAATTTCTACTCTAGCGGCCAAATTTGCACCAACGGTACACGAGTATTTATCGAACGCAGTGTGAAAGACACATTTGAAGCCAAGCTGGTAGAGCGTGTTAAGCGCATCAAAGCCGGTGATCCCATGGATCCCAGCGTGAACTTCGGCCCGTTAGTCAGTTTTGAGCATCAAGCGAAGGTGCTTTCCTACATTGCGCTGGGTAAACAGCAAGGCGCCCGCCTGCTGATTGGTGGTGATGAGTGGAAAAGCGGCGACTGGGCCAACGGCGCTTGGGCAGCGCCTACCGTATTTACCGATTGCACAGACGACATGCGCATTGTGCAGGAAGAAATTTTCGGCCCGGTGATGTCGGTGCTGGCCTTTGATGATGAAGCTGACGTCATTCGTCGCGCCAACGACACCCGGTATGGCTTGGCAGCTGGCGTATTTAGCAAAAGTTTAAACCAGGCGCATCGCGTTATTCATCAGTTGGAAGCGGGGATTTGCTGGATTAATACGTGGGGTGAATCGCCTTCTGAAATGCCGGTTGGTGGCTATAAAGAGTCCGGCATTGGCCGTGAAAACGGTATCGAAACGCTTAACCACTATACCCAAACCAAGTCGGTGCAGATTGAGATGGGGCCTTTTGAATCCGTCTTTTAACAAGACAAACCGCCCTTTGGCAGGAGCGCTTGCGGTACCTGAAGCAAGTGCTTCTGTCATCACCGGAAAGGTTTACACCATTTTCACAAAGTGACACCCCGCTACCACCTCATCGCTCTACTCCATCAACCTTCTCCATCAACCTATGCCACTTTCAGGCTCGGTAATTTGCCATGTCTCAACCACGAGAATTTGATTACATTATTATCGGCGCGGGCTCAGCGGGAAGCGTGCTGGCTATGCGTTTAACGGAAGACAGCGACGTCCGCGTTCTCTTGTTAGAGGCCGGCGGGCCGGACTACCGGCTAGATTTTCGTACCCAAATGCCAGCAGCCCTCGCCTTTCCACTTCAGGGAAAGCGTTACAACTGGGCATTTGAAACGGACCCGGAACCGCATATGGATGGCCGCCGCATGGAGTGCGGGCGCGGGAAAGGGTTGGGCGGCTCTTCGTTGATTAATGGCATGTGCTATATCCGCGGCAATGCACTGGATTACGATAACTGGGCTCAACAGCCAGGCTTGGAAGATTGGGATTACTTAAGCTGCCTGCCCTACTTTAAAAAGTCAGAAACCCGCGACACCGGGGCCAATGACTACCACGGTGGCAGCGGCCCGGTCAGTGTCACTACTCCTAAAAACGGTAACAACCCGCTGTATCGCATCTTTATTGAAGCAGGCAAACAGGCAGGTTACTCCGAAACAGACGATGTTAACGGCTATCAGCAGGAAGGCTTTGGCCCCATGGACCGGTTCGTTACGCCCAAGGGGCGACGTGCCTCTACCGCCCGGGGTTACCTGGACACCGCTAAACAGCGCGACAACCTGACCATAGAAACCCACGCCGTTACCGACATCATTGAGTTTGACGGCAAGCGCGCTGTGGGTGTGCGCTACGAGCGCAAAGGGCAACAGCAGACCGCCCGCGCCAAGCGGGAAGTGCTGCTGTGCGGTGGTGCTATTGCGTCACCACAAATTTTGCAGCGCTCGGGCATCGGCCATCCTGAAGTGCTCGAGCCGCTAGGTATCAAGACCGTTCATGCCCTGCCGGGTGTCGGCGAAAACCTGCAAGACCATTTAGAGATGTACATTCAGTACGCGTGTAAAGAACCTATCTCACTCTACCCCGCCCTGAAATGGTACAACCAGCCCATGATAGGCGCTGAGTGGCTACTCAAGGGTACGGGCATTGGCGCCAGCAATCAGTTTGAAGCGTGTGCGTTTATTCGCAGCCGTGATGAGGAAGAGTGGCCCAACCTGCAGTATCACTTTTTACCCATCGCGATTAGCTATAATGGCAAAAGCGCGGTTCAAGCGCATGGCTTCCAAGCTCACGTGGGCTCGATGCGCTCCAAAAGCCGAGGCCGCATTCGGCTAACCTCAAAAGACCCGCACGCGGCACCCAGTATTTTGTTCAACTACATGTCGCATGAGAAAGACTGGGAAGAGTTCCGTGATGCAATTCGCTTAACGCGTAACATTATCGAACAACCCGCATTCGATAAGTACCGAGGCCATGAAATTTCTCCGGGCCCTGATGTGCAAAGCGATGAAGCGCTGGATCAGTTTATTAAGACAAACGCGGAAACGGCATATCACCCCTGTGGCAGTTGCCGTATGGGAGACGATACGCTGGCCGTGACAGATGGCCAGGGCCGCGTTCATGGCGTAGAAGGTTTAAGGGTGGTTGACGCCTCACTGTTTCCCCTAATTCCTACCGGCAACCTGAATGCGCCAACCATCATGTTGGCCGAAAAGATTGCCGACCACATCCGTGGACGTGCACCGCTGCCTCGTGCGCAGGTTACCTATTATGTAGCCAACGGCGTGCCTGCCCAACATGGGTGAATGACGTCTTCACATATGAATCCCCGTTCATCCAGGTGCCACGGCTAACTGCCGTGGCTTTTTTTTTACTAAGCTACTATTAATAAGCAGGATAAAAAGACGTAACGACTTGCGCGGGATAGCGTACGTCTGCCAATATTCAAACATCTGTTCGAATGCCTATGGTTTGCGTTCTAATCATCACTTCAAGCGTTACACACGAAAGCAAGGCTGCATTGATTGATCAGAAATCAACGTTCTGAGCCAAGGGCAATGCAGACCAGAACCGGACAGCGCCTAATAATACATGGAGACGTTCTATGCTCACCCTACTACTGATTATCCTGGCTGTGGTTGGCCTGCTGATTATTATGCGCCGCGAAGCAGGCGCCCCAGCAGCCCTGACACTGTTAGGTATATTAGGGCTTGTTGGCCTACTCTTTGACGCCGCCGTTATAGGAGTATTGCTGCTAATCGCTGCTGCGGTTGTTGCTGTGACGGGCCTTGAGACATTGCGCAAACAGTGGCTGACACCGCGGATTTTTAAAATTTTCAAAAAGGTCGCGCCAAAGGTCTCCGCCACCGAGCGCACGGCACTAGAAGCCGGTAGCGTTTCCTGGGACGGGGAGCTTTTCTCCGGCAAGCCACAGTGGAACAAGCTACTGGCCTACAAGGATGAAGGCCTGCGTGAAGATGAACAGGCCTTTCTCGATAATCAGTGCGCTAAAGCAGCTGGCATGTGTAACGCCTGGGATATTGCTCAAGAGCGTGCCGACCTGCCCCAGCAGTTATGGGACTATCTGAAAAAAGAAGGCTTCTTTGGGATGATTATTCCCAAGGAGTACGGTGGCCTGGGTTTCTCAGCAAAAGCCCAATCAATGGCATTGCAAAAACTTTCCGCCAACGAAACGTTAATGGTGACCGTTGGAGTACCCAACTCCCTCGGCCCGGGCGAGCTTCTGCTTAAATATGGTACTGAGGAACAACAAGACCACTACCTGCCCCGCTTGGCCGATGGTCGCGAAATTCCCTGCTTCGGCTTAACAGGCCCGCGGGCTGGCTCTGACGCAACGTCACTGCCTGATACCGGCATAGTATGTAAAGAAATTATTGATGGAAAAGAGACGCTAGGCCTGCGCCTAACGTTTGAAAAACGCTGGATCACGCTGGCACCCATTGCCACTGTTGTGGGTTTAGCCTTCCGTTTATTCGACCCTGAAAAGCTGTTGGGCGACGAAGAAGACCGAGGCATTACCCTGGCGCTCATACCGCGCGACACGCAAGGTATGGACATTGGCCGTCGCCATCACCCCATCGGCAGCCCGTTTATGAACGGCCCGATTAAAGGTGTGGATGTCTTTGTGCCGCTGGATACCATCATCGGCGGGCAGGAGATGATTGGCCAAGGCTGGCGCATGCTGGTTGAGTGCCTATCGATTGGTCGTTGTATCACACTGCCCTCAGGCGCGACCGGCACCGCCCGCTACGCGCTGGGCTGGAGCGGTGGCTTTACGCGTGTTCGTCGTCAGTTCAACGTACCTGTGGCCGAAATGGAAGGCGTTCAAGAGCCGTTGGCACGTATGGCAGCGATGGCTTACATCTCCCAGGCAACCGTTTATCAAACGGCTAACCTGATTGACCATGGCGAGAAACCAGCGGTTCCCTCGGCCATTCTGAAGAGCCAACTAACCGAGTTCCAACGTGTTCTGTTAAGCGATGCGATGGATGTGCATGGTGGTAAAGCGGTCACATTGGGCCCGCGTAACTATTTAGGCATTGGCTATAGCGCCAACCCGGTAGCGATTACCGTTGAAGGCGCCAACATCATGACGCGGAACCTGATGATCTTTGGTCAAGGGGCGATCCGCTGTCATCCCTATGTACTGGAAGAGCTAGCCGCTAAAGATGCCAACGACATCAATGCGTTTGATAAAGCCTTCTTCAGCCATGCAGGCCTGATTTTTGGTAATGCCGCACGTGCGTTCACCATGGGATTAGGGTTTGGTAAAGAGAGCGTTCCGTTTGATGGGCCAGCTGCGGCTTATGCGCAAGATATTGCCCGCCTCTCTGCAGGCTTTGGGCTATGTGCGGATGCCGCCATGGCCAGCCTGGGTTCCGCGCTGAAAAAACGCGAAATGCTCTCCGCCCGTTTGGGTGATGTACTCTCTAATCTGTATCTCGCATCCATGGTACTCAAACAGTGGCAAGCAGGCGACAAAGTGGAAGGCGAAGACGCCCTGCTTCATTACAGCTGCCGCTTCCTGTTGCATCGCGCAGAACAAGCCTTTGTGGAGATTTTCGACAACTTGCCTAATCGGGCAATAGGCCGTGTGCTTAACGCCGTCGTAATGCCAACCGGACGCCGTTGGGACAAGCCCCATGATGACCTGGCACGCGACATTGCCAAACGGGTTTCCACCCACAGTGCATTGCGCACCAAACTGCTTTCCAACACCTGGGATACCGACGACGGCGAACAGCCCAACCCGCTGGCGCGCTACAATGCACTGCTGGTTGATTATGACCGTGCTGAAGTCATTTATCGCACGGTTAACAAAGCCTACGCCAAAGGTGAGCTGCCTCAAACGGCCCTCCACCCTGAAGCCAGGGTGGAGGTAGCATTTGAGAAAGGCCTGATTAGTGAAGAAGAAACGGTCTTTATGCGCGAATTCGAAAAGAACGTACTGGAAATGCTAACGGTCGATGACTTTGCCTACGATGCGTTTGCAAAGGATAAAGACACGCTCATTAACCATAATGCTACGCAGGCAGCACCGATTAATCCTGAGGAAGCCCGCGTTGAGTAACACATTATAGAAACATGAGTGCCATAAACCGGCTCCACGATGGAGTCGGTTTTTTTATAGCCACTCAATGTTCGTTTTCAAACTTGAAAGATCGCAAACGATCACATATTCTTCATAAATGAAAATAACTGTGTTTTGCTTTGGTTATCAAACCTAATTTCCCATTAATGAGGCTATCATGACCCTGCGTGAACAAAACGTTAGTCAATTGACAAGTACCACCTTTGACGCGCTGGTGATTGGTGGCGGTATTAATGGCGCGGCCAGCGCGGCTGCGCTGGCGGGCAAAGGTGCCAAGGTTGCCTTGATTGACCGTGGCGACTTTGCGGGCAGCACCAGCATGCAATCCTCCAACCTGGTTTGGGGAGGCATCAAATATATGGAAAGCAATGACTTTGGCTTGGTGCGTAAACTCTGTAAGAGCCGCAATCATCTGATCAAGAGCTACCCTTCCACGGTTGAAGAAATACGCTTTCTCACCACGATTACTAAAGGCTTTCGGCACTCCCCTCGCTATCTCTGGGCAGGCACCTGGCTTTATTGGTTAATGGGTAATGGATTTACCAAAAAACCCCGCCTGCTTTCGCCAAAAAACATCAAGCAAGAAGAGTCGATCATTAATGTCGATACATCGGTGGGCGGCTTTGAGTATTCGGATGCCTACCTGCACGACAATGATGCCCGGTTTGTGTTTAATTTTATCCGCCACGCACTCGATTTCGGCGCGACAGCCGCCAACTATGTGGAGTCGCTGGGCGCTGAGCGCAAAGACGGCATTTGGGTAACGAAAGCCCGCAATACAATGGATGGCAGCACCTTTGAGATACGTGCCAAGGTATTGATTAACGCGGCAGGCCCATGGGTTGATCATCACAACAAACTGACCAACCAGCAGACATCGCACCAGCACCTTTACTCAAAGGGCATCCACTTAATCGTGCCGCAGTTAACACAATCAAAGCGGGTACTGGCGTTTTTTGCCGATGATGGACGGCTTTTCTTTGTTATACCCATGGGTAATCGTACCTGTATCGGCACCACCGATACCCACATGGACCACCCTAATGCGGTGGTGACCGATGAAGACGTAAGCTTCGTGCTGGAGAACATCAACAAGCGCTTAACGCTTGAGAAGCCCCTGACGCCTAGCGATATTATTTCAACACGCTGTGGTGTGCGCCCCTTGGCCATTGAGGCCAACCAGGGCAGTGACCGAGACTTCCTGCAGCTTTCACGCAAACACATTATTGATACACATGACGATACGGCACATATCAGTATCTTTGGTGGCAAGCTCACCGACTGTTTAAACGTCGGTGATGAAATTGCGGATGCGGTAACCCAGCTAGGCGTGACGTTAACCAAACCCAAGTTCCAATGGTACGGCGAACCTTCTGATTCTGTTAAGCAGCAATTTATGGCTCAGGCCGAGCGTATCGGCCTTGACGCGATGACGCCCAGCACCTCTTCAGAGCTACTGACAAAACGCCTGTGGCGCCGCTACGCGAATAAAGCGTTTGCAATGCTTGAAAAAATCGAAGCAGACCATGACCAGGCCGCCTTGCTTATTGAAGGTACCGAATATATTCGCGTTGAGCTTGAACACGCCCGCGATTATGAAATGATCACTGAACTGGAAGACTTCCTACGGCGCCGGGCCAAAATATCGCTAGTGGTGCATCATGATCAGCTACGCCACTCGGAAGGGCTTAAAGAGGCTTGCCGGATGCTTTTCGGTGACCAGGCCGATGAACGATTTAATGCCTACTTTGAAAATAATTCTGGCGAGGCGATTCAACAAGCAATGGCAGATGCTTAGTGCTTGCTCAAAGCATGTCATCACAAGTACGTCATCAAAAAACACATAGTCAGAAGTACTTATCCAAACGTAGTTAGCCTACGTTCATAGCCAGACCACTGTGATAAAAAAAGCCCTCTTAAAAAATGTTTAAGAGGGCTTTGTGTGCGTCAATATAAGCGTTTAACGCCTTACTCCTCGTTGGCAACCTGCAGCTGCGAGTCGCCTGCCAACACTTCATCCCAGGCTTCATCTAGCGTACAGCCAGACCGACTATCGAGCGTATCGATCACTTCTACGGCACATTGAAGCGACCTAGGGCTATCTTTAAGAGCAAGTACCAGCTTAGCCAGATCCTGCTTGCTAAATGTACTGGCAATCTGGTCAGCTTGCTGGCTTAGTTCAATACAGTTCATATTCAGTACCTCATGGTATGGTCATCCGCTGCCGGTCTCACAAAGGGCTTTCGCTGATAAAGGCAGCCGCCCTATACGTATGGTGACATTGCTACTCATGCCAGGTCGGATAAGCACCTGGTTCGGTGACTGCGAACGGTCAAAAAAACAGATAAGATCTTCACTCTTTAGCGCCTGCTGTATGCACGCACAAAGGTTATATGGCAAGGCATAGTGCGATGTGTCGGGGTAACGAGGCATCACTCCATCCCATGCCCTGACTATGGTCCATGAACGATTAACCAACAATGCATCATTGGACGCACGCCCCGTTGTAGCTTGACGACATCGGCCGCTGCCCATGGTTAAACGTGTTAAAAGCTTACAACAAGAAGAGAATCAAGAAGTGCACGCAGCCACCTTGCGATGGCTACGTGATGGCCTTATTCGCCGGAACGTACGCGCGACACGGCATCCAGCCAGCCTTGGTACAGCTGCTCGCGAGGCGCATCCTCCATGGTCGGCATAAAGCTCTTTTCACAGTTCCAGAGCTGTTCAATTTCTTCCAAAGAGTCATACCAGCCTAAACGTAAGCCTGCCAGGTACGCTGCTCCCAGTGCAGTGGTTTCTAAAATAGTGGGACGATCCACCTCAACATCCAGCATGTCGGACAAAAACTGCATCAGCCAGCTGTTTTTAACCATGCCGCCATCCACACGCAGTTTGCTTGGTGTGGCGTCCATATCGTCGTTCATGCAGTGCTGTAAATCGCGGGTTTGGTAACAGACTGCCTGCAAGCCTGCCGCAACGATTTCTGCAATACCGGTGTCCCGTGTCAGGCCAAAGATTGCTCCCCGCGCTTTAGGGTCCCAGTGCGGCGCCCCAAGCCCCGTAAATGCAGGTACCAAATAGACGCTATGGCCCAGTCGGGTCTCCTTGGCAAGCGCCTCGGTTTCAGCCGCATCCGCAAACAGGTTCAAGCCATCCCGCAGCCACTGTACGGTTGCACCTGCAACAAAAATGCTGCCTTCCAGCGCATAGGTGGGCTTACCGTTAAGCCGATAGCCGATGGTGGTCAACAAGCGATTACGCGAAAGCGCAGGTGTGTCACCGGTGTTTACAATCATAAAGCAGCCGGTGCCGTAGGTGCTTTTTCCCATCCCCGGCGTAAAACATGCCTGCCCTACTAGCGCTGCCTGCTGATCGCCCGCCACACCAGCTATCGGTAGCTCAGCCCCTAACCACTCTGCCTCCATCATGCCGAAATCATCGCTGGAGTCTTTCACACTGGGCAGCAGGTTGGCAGGTATGTTGAACAGCGCCAGCAAATCCTCATCCCATTGCTGGGTGTGTATGTTAAAGAGCGCCGTGCGTGAGGCATTGGTGGCATCGGTGACATGCTGCTTACCGTTTGTCAGCCGCCAAATCAGAAAGCTATCTACGGTTCCAAATGCCAGTTCGCCACGCTCAGCGCGTTCACGGGCACCCTCCACGTTCTCAAGCAACCATGCCAGTTTCGTCGCCGAAAAGTAGGGATCAATTAACAGGCCGGTTTTTGCTTGAACGCTATCGGTATGCCCAGCTTCACGCAGCGTTTGGCAGGTATCAGACGTTCGCCGATCCTGCCATACAATCGCGTTATAAAGTGGCTTACCTGTTGCGCGGTCCCACAACAGCGTGGTTTCGCGCTGATTGGTAATACCCACACCCGCCACTTGACCTGCAGAAACACTGGCCTTCACCAGCACTTCTTTGCAGGTCGCAACTACTGATTCCCAAATATCTTCAGGATCATGCTCAATCCAGCCATCACGGGGAAAGTGCTGGGTAAACTCTTGCTGGGCAACGGCCGCAATTTCCCCTTGTCGGTTAAACAAGATGGCACGGGAGCTGGTGGTACCTTGATCAATAGAAAGTAGATAACGGGACATTAGATGTTCGCTTTGAGGTGAATATTTTCGCTTTATTATGAATAAGGCTACGCTAAGCCTTATTGATGCTCAAGTACGAAAATACCCCTACAAAGCAGCCTTGGCCCGTTTAGGCGATATAGAGCGCCACATCATATTGGGTAAGCAACTGCTGGATAGACTCGGGAGGCTTGCGGTCAGTGAACAACGCATCCAGCTGGGAAAGATTCCCTTGACGTACCACAGGGTTGCGATGGAACTTGGAGTAATCCGCAGCTAGATACACGCGTCGCGAATTAGCAATGATCGCTTGGGCCACACGTACTTCCTGGTAATCGAACTCCAACAAAGAGCCATCTTCATCAATACCGCTGATACCAATAATACCGTAGTCGACCTTAAACTGATTAATAAAGTCGATGGTTGCTTCACCGATGATGCCGCCATCCCGAGAGCGCACTTGGCCGCCCGCAATGATGACGTTAAAGTCTTCTTTATGCTGCAAAATAGCGGCGACGTTCAGGTTGTTGGTGATCACTTCCAACCCTTGATGCTCTAGCAATGCCTGGGCAATGATTTCATTGCTGGTACCAATATTGATAAACAGCGATGAGTGATTAGGAATATGCTGTGCCAGACAATGAGCAATACGCTCTTTCTCTTCAAGATGCAGTGTTTTACGGGTGCTATAGGCCGTATTAACGGTGCTTGACTCAATGCCCACGCCACCATGTACCCGCCTCACTCTGCCCTCGTTCGCCAACGTGTTGAGATCGCGCCGAATCGTTTGAGGCGTTACTGCGAAATGATCAGTCAGTTGCTCAATGCTCATATAACCGTGCTGACGAACCAGCTCGACAATCGCATCCTGACGGTATTGTTGATTCATAGGCTTAGCCTGTTCACTTTTGTTTATCGCCAAGCGTAATAGGATAACAAAATCTGATAGCCCTGATCCACACGACGAAACTCAACAAAGCTCGGTGGCCAACGGAGGGCCACCGAGCACTATCTCTTGCTGTCGTTACTTACAGCGGCCATACCCACAAAATAACCGGCAGGGCAACCACCAGCACAATGATCGAAAGCGGCAAGCCTAGCTTCCAATAATCACCAAACCGATAGCCGCCTGGCCCCAGCACCAGTGTATTGGACTGATGGCCGATGGGGGTTAAAAACGCGCATGAAGCACTCACCGCGACCACCATTAAAAACGGATCAAGAGAGGCATTAAAGCCTTGGGCTAAACTGGCGGAAATCGGTGCCATTAACAATGCGGCGGCGGCATTATTGACCACATTTGAAAGTAGCATGGTGAGCACGAAAAGGCCGATTAAGGAAATAAAGATGGGCCACTGCGCGCCAAAGCTAAGCAAGGCATTCGCCACAATCGTAGCCCCACCGCTGGTTTCCAAAGCCTCCCCTACGGGTATCATGGCGGCTAACAGTACAATCACAGGGCCATCAATGGCCTGATAGCCATCCCGCAGCGGTAATACCCCAATTAATAGCGAAATAAGCGCGGCACAGCCCATTGCGACCGCTGCGGGCAGAAGGTCCAGCAACATCGCGACAATGGCCAGCGCAAAAATCCCGATTGAGATAACCAACTTACGCGGCTGGCCTAACTGCAGCTCTCGATTAGCCAACGGCAAACAGCCTAAGGTAGAAAGGCTATCGCTAATTTCGTTCTCGCTGCCCTGAAGCAGTAGTACATCGCCGGTTTGAAAACGAATATCTCGCAAGCGCTGTTTCAAACGACTACCGTCACGAGCAACTGCCACCAGATGTAGACCAAACTGTTGATTTAATCGCAGCTGTCGGACACTGCGATTATTCATCATCGAATCATTACGCACGACGGCTTCGATCAGTTGCAGCCCTTCGGTATCCACCGGCTGCCGGCCCTCACTGCTGTCTGCTTCGCCCTCATCCTCTTTTGAGGCATCTTCATCCTTCTCCTCAGGCTCCGCAACCGCACTCAACCCTACTTTATCTTCAAGCAGCTTTAGATCATCCGGGCCCGCCTCAAGCAGTAAAATATCGCCCTCTTGCAAGATTCCGTGAAAGGAGTAGCCCGCCCGGCGATTATCATCGCGCACTACGGCCAATACAGGAATGGTTTCCTCAAGTTCATCGCGTAACTGCGGCAGCGTTAAGCCGTTGGCTTTAGAGTCCTTGGTAACGTTAAGCTCTACCAGATAATTGGCGGTATCAAACATCTCTTCAGCTGACGACTTCGCATTGCGTTTAGGCGTTAAGCGCCAGCCAATTAACACGATAAACGCAAGACCTACGACGGCCACCGCAACCCCGACAGGGGAAAAGCTGAACATGCCAAAATTTTCTCCGGTCACACTGCCACGGTAGCTGGAGATAATAATATTGGGCGGTGTGCCAATCAGGGTGGTTAAGCCCCCCAACAACGAACCAAACGCGAGCGGCATTAAAAGTAGTGAAGGAGACGTGTTATGTTCGCGGGCAAGCCGCATGGCAACGGGTAGCAATAGCGCTAACGCCCCCACATTATTCATAATGCCGGACAACACCACCACGGTTCCTACTAGCGCTAAAAGCTGGAGCATCAGCCGGTCACCCACCTTGAGCACTTGGTTGGAGATAATATCCACTACGCCAGAACGCTCAAAACCACGGCTTAACACCAGTACGGCAGCCACCGTAATAACGGCTGGATGACCAAACCCGGCAAACGCTGAATCAGCCGGAACAAGCCCTAGCATAACTGATGCAAAAAGCGCCGTTAATGCCACTAAATCATAGCGGAAACGTCCCCATACGAACGCTACCAACGTTAATCCCAGCACGATGAATATCAGTGTACTGGGTGCTAAGCCGATTGCTTCCATCGCCATGCCACCTACCTCATTGTAACGCTTTTGGATCAGAGCAAGGCGAACTCACTACCCTACCTGCTTAACCCTACCTACCGACTTGTTTCTCCGAACCTTAACCCATGTAAACAGTCGGGTAACCTTCCTACATTAGACGGTATCTATACAACCGTATAGGGTACGCAAACGCCTTAACGTGACAAGGTGCTACCTCATCGCTGGCCGCTTACTTGTGTGCGACGCGAAGGCTGAACTTGGCTGCGCGAGTCGCTAAGATGCTTCTTTGAAGTTTGGCTTTAACCTACTGGAGATCCTATGGATTTATGTCATCGCTTACGCGAAGCTGCCCAGCCTCACTGGAACGCCTCGGTTAATCATCGCTTTGTTGACCAGTTACTGGCCGGAGAAGTCGAGGATGCTGTGTTCGCCCGCTATCTGGTCCAGGATTTTCGCTTCTGCGATAGCTTTGTGCGCTTATTGGGTGCTGCCGTTTGCGTCGCCGACGACCCGGAAGCACGCCTGACCCACGCACGTCAGCTATCGGTACTGGCGGGAAGCGAATACCGCTATTTTATTGATTCGTTTAATGCCTTAAACATTCCCGAATACCAGTGGAAAACCCCGGAGCTGACTGAACCGACACAGGCGTTTATCAGCTTGATGGAAAAAGCCTGCATGTCGCAGGACTACGCCTACATTTTGGTCGTGCTGGTCGTGGCAGAGTGGCTTTATCTTGAATGGGCTCAGCGCGCTTATGACCCACTTCCTACACGAGCAGAACATCGCGACTGGATCGTATTACACAACGAGCCCGACTTTGTTCGCTGGGTTGGCTTTTTATGCAATGAGCTTAATCGGGTGGGCGCCACGCGCGATTTTGCTGAGCTTAGTCAGCCATTTATAGAAGCCAGCCAAATTGAGCAACGGTTTTTTGATATGGCATTTGAGACCGTTGTTTAAGCGATAAAACGTTTAAGGATTAAATCGTCAAAAGCCTGAAACAACAAAAGCCGCATTTGCGGCTTTTGTTACTCACTACCGATCAGGGCAGCAGTACGGTTGAACCGGTTGTTTTACGGCTCTGAAGTGCATCCTGGGCTTTACCCGCATCGGCCAGCGGATAGCGGTTGGCAACATCAATTTTGATTTTGCCACTCTCGATCATGCTAAAGAAATCTTTGCACATCATTTCCAGACGCTCGCGCGTGTCGGCATAACCGTTCAGGCTGGGGCGGGTAACAAATAGCGACCCTTTCTGATTCAAAATTCCAATATTAACGCCATCAACCGGGCCGGAGGCATTACCGAAGCTGACCATTAACGCGCGGGGCTTCAGGCAGTTTAACGACATTTCCCACGTGTCCTTGCCCACAGAATCATAAACCACATCGCACATTTCGCCGTTAGTAAGCTCACGGATGCGTTCAACGACATCTTCTTCGGTGTAATTAATGGTCGCCCATGCGCCATTTGCCAGAGCCAAGTCGGATTTCTCTTTAGAGCTAACTGTACCAATCAACTTCACACCTAACGCCTTGGCCCACTGGCAGGCAATCGAGCCTACACCACCCGCCGCGGCATGGAACAAGATGGTCTCGCCGCCTTTGAGTTCATACGTTTGACGTAACAGATACTGCACGGTTAAGCCTTTAAGCATGCTCGCCGCGGCGGTTTCAAAATCGATAAAGTCAGGCAGTTTGACGACTTTTTCAGCCGGCAGCGTATGATGCGCCGCATAAGCGCCTAACGGGCCTTGCGCATAGGCAACGCGGTCCCCAACACTTAGATGAGTAACCCCTTCGCCAACCGCATCGACAATCCCCGCGCCTTCGGTACCCAAGCCCGCAGGTAGCGACGGTGCTGGGTAAAGGCCGGTACGAAAATAAATATCAATAAAGTTGAGGCCAACGGCTTTATTGGCAACCCGCACTTCACCCGACTTCGGCGCTGCCGGAGTAACCGTCGCTAATTCAAGCACCTCGGAACCGCCGGTACGGGCAAACTCGATACGCTGAGACATATAAACTCCTTGTACTCTATTTTGATAAACAGACATTTTGTAAA
The DNA here is from genome assembly GCF_900163645.1 of Halomonas citrativorans. Classification (GTDB taxonomy): domain Bacteria; phylum Pseudomonadota; class Gammaproteobacteria; order Pseudomonadales; family Halomonadaceae; genus Vreelandella; species Vreelandella citrativorans. Next base: position 58,972 of record NZ_FUKM01000005.1, read on the forward strand.
CGAGCTAGCGGCTATCCAAACGCTTTAGGCATCAGAAATCAAGCCGTTAGTCCTAAGCGAGCGGCATTCGCTGCGATTGACCTGACACGCTGATGTCACTTGCGCATGCTAGACTGATTTTACTTAATCTGTGACGCCTTATGGATGTGCGATGACCCACCCTGCTATTACCCTCCCTACCCTAATTGCTCACCGCGGCTATTCCGCCGCCGCCCCTGAAAACACGCTAGCCGCCGTACGAGCCGCGCATGAGGCAGGTGCCCGCTGGGTTGAGCTGGATGTTCAATTACTGGGCGACGGTACCCCCGTGATTTGGCATGACGCGGAAGTGGACCGTTGCTCTGATGGGCGGGGGAACCTCAATACGCTCACTTGGCCACAGGCCAAAGTTCTGGATGTAGGCAGTTGGTTTGGCGATGCCTTTGCGGATGAAAAAATGGCAAGCCTGGAGGCTATGCTGGCGCTGCTCAATGAGCTGGAGATGGGCGTCAATATGGAAATAAAAGTCAATAAAGGCCGCGACCCAATCGAACTGGTTAATCGCGTACTACCAGAAATGCTCGATGCTCTATCGCCAGAACGCCTGATTGTATCTTCGTTTGATGTAGATGCACTTAAACACTGCCGCACATTGGCACCAAAAGAAGAACTCGCGCTGGGAGTCTTGTTTGGCAACACGCCCAGGGAGTGGCGCGCCCTCTGCGAGGCGGTTGATGCGTTCAGCATTCACCCCCACTGGCCACGTTTAAAGCGCGACCAGGCCGATGCCATGCACCAGGCGGGCTATCAACTTTTGTGTTACACCGCGAATGACCCAAGCGCTTTTAATAACCGCTGGGAATGGGGTATTGCTAGCGTGATTACCGACGAACCTGCTATTTTTAAACGTTTTTTGGATAACCAGCGTTCAAAATAGAGTCATCAGGGGGATGTCATGAAATACAAGGGGGGTTCATGAAATACATAGGTGCACACGTTAGCGCAGCGGGCGGAGCCGACCAGGCCGTGCAACGTGCGGTGGAAATAGGCGCTAATGCCTTTGCGCTATTCACTAAAAACCAGCGCCAGTGGAAAGGCAAGCCGTTAACCGATAAGGCAATTGAGGCCTTTAAAGCCGCCTGTCGCCAGCATGGCTTTGGCCCAGAGCAAATTCTTCCCCACGATAGCTACCTGATTAACCTGGGGCACCCGGAAGCCGAGGGGCTTGAGAAATCCCGTGCGGCTTTTTTGGATGAAATGCAGCGCTGCGAACAACTAGGCCTGACGCTACTTAACTTTCACCCCGGCAGCCATCTAAACAAAATCAGCGAGGCGGATTGCTTAAAACGTATTGCGGAATCGGTTAACGAAGCGCTGGTACATACCCAAGGCGTGGCGGCCGTTATCGAGAATACTGCCGGGCAAGGCACTAACCTTGGCTGGCACTTCGAGCACTTGGCGGAAATCATTCGCCATGTTGATGACAAGTCACGCGTTGGCGTATGTATCGACACCTGCCATGCGTTTGCGGCGGGGTATGATTTACGAACCGCCGAAGCGACACAGGCAACCTTAAATGAGCTTGGCAGCATCGTAGGCTTTGAGTATTTGCGCGGCATGCATTTAAACGATGCAAAAAGTGCGTTTGCCAGCCGGGTTGACCGCCACCACAGTTTGGGAAAAGGCAATATTGGCCTGCCTGCCTTTACCACCATCATGCAGGATGCCCGCATTGATGGAATCCCGATGATTTTAGAAACCGTAGAGCCTGACATCTGGCCTGAAGAGATCAGCTGGCTGCGCACTCAAGCAGAAGAAGCCGCCCCCGGCAAATAGTGAATCACATCATGAAAGCGTAAGCGCGTGGCCGTGGCATTACGCATTGCGTGGGGGCGGTCAGCAAAAAAGCGCAGCCCCTCGCCTACCTTTAGCGTTTGCCAACGGTCATCAAGGCGCAGCTCCATCTCTCCTTCCACAACCACAATATGTTCTACCACGCCCTCAGCATGCGGCGCTGACTCGCTGATCGCGCCGGGCGCCAGCTCAATCATGAACATTTCAAAGCCCAACAATGGATCATAAGGGAAAATCAGCCGTGCCTGCATGCCTGCACTGTCATCTCCCCATACCGACTCACCGCTATCCCGGCGTAGCTCGCCCTGAACCGGTTTTTGGCTGTCGAATAGGGTAGAAAATGACACTCGAAAGCCACTGGCGATTTTCCACAACGTTGATACGGTCGGGCTCGACTCACCGCGCTCAATTTGCCCTAACATGGCTTTGCTTACGCCTGTTTCACCCGCCGTGCGGTCCAGGCTCCAGCCATGTTTATTACGTAACTGCTTAACCGTGCTGGCTATATGTTCAGCAATGGTGTGAACTTCATTCGCCATAGGGCTCCCCTTTAACACCATAAAAGAAGTTTACTGACTCACTCGTCAAAGCGACACACGCATTTAATCGGCACCGCGATGAGTGTCTGTCCGTGCTGATAATTACTTTCACTTCGCCAGCCCTTTGGGTCGGTATGTTCTGCTGTTTTTTAGCCACGTATCGCCGCTCAAACTCATGAGCAAGGGTTCCTTAAACTGCGCATATCTCTTTAGGGTAAGGCCTTCTTAATGGCGTTGTGCGCTATAGCGCACGGTGGTAGCCTACACAACTGTGCGCTATAACGCACATTTAATAATAAGCGTTAGCGAGGAGATACCATGGAGGCGCCATCCAGCGAAGGGCATGCCACCTCGCCACGGCCACACTACTCGGCCTGGCGGGACGTTAGCCTATCAACGGTGACGGCTGGGTTTGTTGCCGTCGTCATTGGCTATACCAGTTCAGCAGCGATTATTTTTCAAGCCGCAGAGGCTAGCGGCGCATCCGCAGCGCAAATCAGCTCTTGGCTTTGGGCATTGGGCATGGGTATGGGCGTTACCTCCTTCGGGCTTTCGCTGCGTTACCGCATGCCCCTGCTAACCGCTTGGTCGACGCCAGGCGCCGCCTTTCTGGCCACTAGTTTGCCGGGTATTCCGCTTGATGAAGCCATTGGCGCTTTTCTATTCTCAGCGCTGCTTATTACACTATGCGGCGTAACGGGGCTGTTTGATCGTTTAATGCGCTATATACCAAGCGCGATAGCGGCCGCCATGTTGGCCGGCATTCTGCTGCGCTTTGGGTTGGGGCTGTTTAACGTGATCGAGACACAGTGGCTAATCCCACTCGTTATGCTGGCCGCCTGGATAGCAGGTCGCCGCTTATGGCCCACCCTTGCGGTACCCGGCGTGCTCGTCACCGGGCTTGGGCTTGCATTTGTGCAGGGGCAAATCAATTTAAACGATATTCCACTCACCCCGGCCATGCCCGTTTTTACTGCGCCTGCATTTTCCTTAACGACCCTGATTGGCGTGGGTATTCCACTTTTTATTATTACCATGGCGACCCAAAATCTACCGGGCGTGGCGGTATTACGCGCTGCAGGCTATCAGCCAAACAGCTCACCGCTTATCAGCTGGACAGGCGGCGCAAGCCTGCTGCTTGCGCCATTTGGTGGCTTTGCGCTCAATATGGCGGCGATCAGTGCCGCTGTCTGCATAGGCCCTGATGCCCACGCAGACCCACGGCGCCGCTACACGGCAGGCATGGCCGCCGGCATTTTTTATACCATTATGGGGATTTTTGGCGCTACGGTAACCGGCGTGTTTAACGCCCTACCCAACGTACTGGTGATTGCCCTGGCGGGTATCGCCCTGCTTGGCACACTGGCAGGCGGGCTAGCCAGTGCCTTTGCCGATAGCCGACATCGTGATGCCGCCATCGTCACTTTCTTGTTGACCGGTTCAGGCATTACGCTACTGGGTATTGCTGGGCCATTTTGGGGGTTAATCGCGGGTTTAATCACCTTAAAGCTGACGACGCCCAATCAATAACTAATAACCAACAACCAATAAAAAACGAGATCCCCAAGCAGGCTTACAGAGCAGCCCATGGGATCTCGTTTTTTCAATGAAGGTCTGTTGATGCAGGCCTTTAAACGTTACATCGTCGCCAGACGCTCTTCATCCATCACACCCGACATCCGCACCATTGCCAGCGCTTCTTCAAGGTTGCTCATTTCTTCAATCATCACCAGCTCGCTTTCCAGGCTAACCGGCTGGCCCGCCTTGTCGGACAACAACTTTTCCAGTGATGCCAGATTTAAGTCACGATCAAGGTGTAGAACATCGACAGAAGCGCTGTTATTGCTGGGCAGATAGATTGTGCCATTTGAAAAGTCGACCGCGTAGGCAATAACACCGGGAACAATGAAAAACAGAAGACCCACACCGTTGGCAATGGCCACTACCGGGTCAATTTGGCCGCTTAATTGGCCTTTCCGCTCTGGATGAAACAGGGTACCGCAACCAGTCAATGCAATAATGGAGGCGCCCACAACGGCTCCCGATAACCAACGGCGTACAGTTTGCTTCATCAAGATTCTCTCAAAAATTCAAAAAAGCGCGCAGGCAAAAAGATACCTTTAAAAGATAGCTTTACAGGAAAACTGCCCGCGAGCACATGTGAAAACGCGTTCATATTAACACAAACAGCCACCTGGATAACGGGCATGCTGGCGGCACTATTTTGCCGCGCTAACCGCTAAGCCGTACAATAGCCTCATTCAACGCTAAACCAGCGGCTTTTATACTATTAAGGAATGTTATCTCCCATGCGCGCCAGCCAATTATTAATCGCTACGTTAAAAGAAACCCCGGCCGACGCCGAAGTCATTAGCCATCAGTTAATGTTGCGTGCCGGGATGATTCGCCGCCTGACCTCTGGCCTGTACACCTGGCTTCCGCTGGGTCTGCGTACACTGCGTAAAGTAGAAGCGATTGTTCGCGAAGAAATGAACCGTGCCGGTGGTCAGGAAGTACTGATGCCCGCCGTTCAGCCGGCAGAACTATGGCAGGAGTCTGGTCGCTGGGAGCAGTACGGCCCTGAGTTACTACGCGTAAAAGACCGCCATGATCGTGACTACTGCGTAGGCCCGACCCATGAAGAAGTCATTACGGACCTGGTGCGCAAAGAGATAGCAAGCTATAAGCAGCTGCCGGTTAACTTCTACCAGATCCAAACCAAATTCCGTGATGAGATCCGCCCACGCTTTGGAGTGATGCGTTCGCGCGAGTTCATCATGAAAGATGCCTACTCTTTCCATTTGGATGAAGCGTCGCTGAAAGAGACATACCAGGCCATGTACGACGCCTACACGCGAATCTTTACCCGTTTGGGGCTGGACTTCCGCCCGGTGATTGCGGATAACGGCTCTATCGGTGGCACCGGCTCTCACGAATTCCATGTACTGGCAAGCTCCGGCGAAGACGATATCGTGTTCTCGAATGCCTCTGACTACGCCGCCAACATGGAAAAAGCCGAAGCCTTACCGGCACCGTTAGGTAGCGATATACAGCGCGCAGCACCCAGTGAAGAAATGCGCATTGTAGAGACGCCAAACGCCAAAACCATCGCAGCACTGGTTGAGCAGTTTAAGCTCCCTATCGAAAAAACCGTAAAAACATTGATGGTTCATGCTGCTGAAGGCGGTTTGATTACGCTGTTGGTGCGCGGCGACCACGAGCTTAATGAAGTCAAGGCAGAAAACCTTCCTCAGGTAGCGACGCCGCTCACCATGGCAAACGAAGAAGAAATTCGTGCTGCTGTAGGCGCGGGGCCTGGCTCACTAGGCCCTATCGGCCTTAAAATGCCGGTCATCATTGACCGCAGCGTTGCCTTGATGAGTGACTTTGGCGCGGGCGCGAATATTGATGGCAAGCACTACTTTGGCATTAACTGGGAGCGGGATGTTGCCCTGCCCCAGGTCGCCGATTTACGCAAAGTGGTTGAAGGCGACCCGTCACCGGATGGTGAAGGCACGCTGTCGATCAAGCGCGGCATTGAAGTCGGCCACGTGTTCCAGCTAGGTCAAAAATACTCTGAAGCCATGAACGCGAGCGTGCTGGGCGACAACGGCAAAACCAGCCATCCGTGGATGGGCTGCTACGGCATTGGCATTACTCGTGTGGTGGCAGCAGCGATTGAACAAAACCACGACGAGTCCGGTATTATTTGGCCTAACGCAATTGCTCCTTTCCAGGTCGCGCTGGTGCCCATGAATGCGCATAAATCCCAGCGCGTTCGCGAAGAGTCAGAGCATCTTTACCAAGCGTTAACAGCCGCAGGCCTGGACGTACTGCTTGATGACCGCGATACACGCCCAGGCGTTAAGTTTGCTGATTTGGAACTGATGGGCGTTCCGCACCGCTTGGTGATTGGTGACCGTAGCCTGGATAACGGCGAGCTTGAATACAAGGGCCGTCGTGACAGTGAAGCGACCATGATTCCAGCAGATGACATTGTCGATTTCCTGCTCGAAAAAGCCAGCGCGCACCCCACAGCTCAGTAAAGCAGCATCTCGTCCCGCCGCCGTGTCTTAACACGGCGGTGATCCTCGCGACTTAACAACCGCTCAGGCTTAACAACGCTTGTACGTACTCACCGTTATGTCGCAGACAAAAAAAACCGGCCCAGTGGGCCGGTAAAAAGGAAGTTTACTTCTTAAAGTAAACCCCCTCCCCTGACGCAAGGCTTAGCAGGCATTTGCTTTCGTGGCACGTTGCATCAACAACGGGCGTCGCCACGCGCCTACTAACCAAGAAAATGAGTGCCAACACTCGCATTTTGGTCACTGACACACCGCTTGGGACTCCCCAGTCTAAAGCGGCTTATGTGCGCTAACTGGTCATCATCTTATCGAGCCGCAGTATATCAGTCACTGATCTGGGTCAAATTTTAAGAAGGTGCCACGAACCTTTTTGAATCATTTTAATACAGCCTTTAAACATCCACGATGAGACGGGCTTAACGCAGCTCAACTTAAAGCACTTTACGATCCTCTACCTTGGCATGCTCGGTTCCCGGCGGAAGCGGATGCCCTTTTGCCAGTTCAGCCCGCGTTGCTTCACGCTGCTCCAGAATTTTTACCTGGTAGCTCAGCGTACGCCCTGCCAGCGGATGATTGGTATCTACGGTAACTCGGTCTCCTGCCACGCTCACTACCGTTACAATTTGCGGCCCGGCCTCGCCTTCGGTTTGAAAGCGGCTGCCCGGCGTTAAGTCGGCGTTACCAAACGAGCCACGGCCGACTTCTTGTACCAGGCCTTCATTGCGCAGGCCATAGGCCTCTTCAGGTAAAAGCATCACCGTTACTTCATCACCGGCCTTTAGGCCAGCTAATGCCCGCTCAAGCCCAAGCACGATATTGTCGTGGCCATGCAGATACTCAAGGGGCTTATTGCGGGCCCGTGAATCATCCAATACCTGCTCACTTTTATCGCTTAAAACATCGCTAAGCACATAGTGCAACGTAACGACCTGATGTGCCGTGATCGACATGGAAAACTCCTCTCCGGTAAGCTATCGACATTGTCATAAACATTGATGCAGTTTATCACTTGGCTTAAGCCAACGTCTTTTCTGGAGTTGAACGATATGCCCACCCCTTTACCCCGGCGTAGCTGGCTAGCCGCGCTGGCGATTTACTTTAGGGCACCTGTTATTACCATGCTGTTTCTGGGGTTTTCCGCTGGCTTACCGTTCTTACTGGTTTTTTCTACGCTGTCTGCCTGGCTACGTAGCGACGGGATTGACGTCGCCGCCATCGGCTTTTTCGCGTGGATAGGAATGCTCTACTCGATCAAGTTTTTCTGGGCACCCGTGGTAGACAGGCTCGCCCTGCCAATCCTCACACGCATGTTCGGGCAGCGACGAGGCTGGATGCTGCTGGCCCAAGCGATGATTGCAGCGGGGCTTGTGGGTCTTGCAGGCGTTAATCCCCAAGGTAATCTTGGAGTGGTAGCCGCATTTGCGCTATTGGTGGCGTTTGGCTCAGCCACCCAGGATATTGCGATTGATGCCTACCGCATTGAGTCCGCCGATGACGACGTACAGGCCGCCATGGCATCTACCTACATTATTGGCTACCGGGGTGGCCTGCTGGCCGCAGGCGCCGGGGCGCTCTATGTAGCGTCATCCATTTCCTGGGACGTGGCCTATTTAACCATGGCGGCGTTGGTGGGCGTGGGTGTACTCACCGTGCTGATTCGCCCCGAGCCCAAGCGGGCGTCCCTCTCGGTGCAGTTAATTCATGAACCCAAAGTACGTGCGTTTATTCGCGCTAGCCGTGGCCAACCTAAAGCGCTACGCCGCATGGGCGCCTGGTTTATCGGCGCCATCGTATGCCCCTTTACCGATTTCTTTCGTCGTTATGGGGTAAAAGCGCTCGGCATTCTGGTATTCATTGCAGTGTTTAGAATAAGCGATCTTGCCATGGCGTCGATGGCTAACCCGCTTTACATCGATCTTGGCTTTTCACTAGCAACGATTGCCAATGTGACCAATATCTTCGGTATTGCCATGAGTATTGGCGGCGGTCTTCTGGGCGGGTTATTGGTCGCACGTTACGGTATTGGGCCGGTGCTGATACTAGGGGCCGTTGCCGCCACCTTCACCAATTTGCTGTTCTCGGTACTTGCATTGATCGGCAATCAGGTACCCATGCTGGTGGTCACCATCATCGGCGATAACCTGGCCAATGGCTTGGCAAGCGCCGTGTTTATTGCGTTTCTCTCTACGCTCACATCGCGTGCATATACGGCAACGCAGTACGCGTTGTTTTCATCATTGATGACGCTACCGGGGAAGTTTTTAAGCGGCTTTGGCGGGCTAGTGGTTAGCGCCCAAGGGTATGTCACGTTCTTTATAGTGGCTACGCTGCTGGGGTTACCCGCCATTCTGCTGGCTATCTGGATTAGCCGTGACAAGCAGTTGGTGCCCGCCCCACAGCCGCGCTGAGCGGCTGTGGAAAGAGTAAGCTTTCGTGCATAAGAAGAGGGTTAGCGGTGGCTATCCAGCCACTCAAGCGCACCTGGCGTGGTACGCCACTGATCACGCATCAGCGTACGGTACTGCCACGCCTCAGCACGTGAACCTGGGTCCACCTGGCCATCGGCATAGGGTGTCGCTGGGCGCGGTTTTTCCGCACAGATCATCTCAAGCGCGTGACGATTATGAGCGGTGACGTCGCCAAGCGCCTCCTCGGCCGCCTCATGCTCGTTTAAGCGATAAAGCGCCAACGTGCGTCCCATTAGTAACCCAAGCACCAGTGAGCCATCATCGTCTTCCGACTCCTCAGTGAGTGCCAGCGCTTCCTGGTTGCGGTCATCGCGCAGTAGCTGGTCAAGCACCAACTCTTTAAGGCCCAGGCTATCTTCCTGGTCGATGGATAACAACTCTTCAGCCAGCTCTCGTGAATGCTGGCGTGCACCGCGCTCCATGCCGACCACTAGCGCCAACCCTGTACGCAGCAGCATGGCATTATCAGCATCATCCCAGCACAGGCTGCCGTTACCTGCGGCTCGGGCTTGTTCCAGCCAACGTGAAAGACGCACCGCCAGCGGCTCCAGCAGGCTTGGCGCCATCCACGGAAGGCTTCCAAAACGGCTGGTAAGCGCGAGGGTGACATCCTGAACGACCTGAGGCGCATCCAGCCACTCAGGGTGCGCGCAGAGCGCTGACATCCACTCCTCTGCATTGCCCCACGGGTCATCGCGAAAGCCCAGCGCCACATCTTCATCGACCATTACCTGGAACTGCTCATGCCAAGCGGCGAACAGGGTCGCTTCACGGGCGGTGGTCACATAATGCAAATGCCCGCTTTCCGAGTCGGTGCTAATATCAAGCTTGGGCGCTGTAGGAAGTACAGCAAGCAGTGCTTGCAGGGATACCAGCGGCGTGGCCAGGTCCTCTTCAGCGCTTAACAGCTGATCCGCAAGCGTCGCCCCGGGGTTATCAGCAAGTGCTGCAAGAAAATCCAACTGCTCTTCGTCAAGATCACCCTGGCGCACCAGGCGCCGATACCAGAAATTAGCCCGCTCTTTGGCTTCTTCTTCATGGCCTTCATGAAGCAGCAACATCGCCTCAATATAAGCAAGCGTGGGCGAATCAGGCAGGGCCTGCTGGGCTTTGACAAAGGCTGCCCGGGCGCTGTCCAAATCATCATTATCCAAATGCATTAAACAGAGCCGCTCAAGGGCAACACCGCGTAAAAACAGCGGCCCGCGCTCCATCACTTCATCTAGTAGGTCTGCCCGTTTGCGGGTAAAGCCACGCTCCTGATAGATATCCAGCAGGATTTCAAAGGCGGGCTCGGCCTGCTCTGGCAGCCGCGACCAGTCACTGCCATCAAACAGTGACTCTAGAATCTGCATCGCCCGGCCCGTTTGGCCGCTTTCTGCGGCAATCAGCCCGGCTTCCAGCAGTGCCTGCGGCGGCGCCTGACGGCTCTCCAATGCAGACTTCAGCGTGGCGCCCTTCCATTCACGCAGCGACAACATCCACATCATCTGCTCTGGAATGTCGGTGGGGAAATCAACGCGATAACAGCACTGCTTATACTTGCGCCCAGAGTCGCACCAGCACGCCTCGTTACGCCCTGGCGTTGCCAGCGGTTCACTGGCAAAATCCAGCCTGGCCAACGGCGTTTGTGACCATAAAATAGGGGCCAGCGCTTGGGCGGTGGCGACATCACCGTTAAATGACTTGGCGCCCTCATCGCGTGCCCAGGTCATAAAATCGGGGTAGTGTTCTTGCTGCCTGATTGCCGAGAGTGCCCTGGAGGCAAATCCCAGCAGCTGATCGACCCATACCGCTAGCATTGCCGTCTCCACTGTGTTTAAAAGCGCAATAGCTTACCATGAAGGTGCACATGGCCGCAGCGGTAAACTCTTTATCGTCGGGCTACGCACTCAAACAGCGCCGCGGTCCGTACGTGCATATCCAGTCGCGCTTTTAAACGCACCAGATTCCAGTAGTGGCCATTCAGCGCTCGGGAGAGTAGCAGCGTATCCGCAGGGGGCTGCAAGCGGTCCATCGCCGCCCACACTTTGGGCGACAGTTCACGCAGGCGGCGGTGCACGCGCACATCGCTGAAATCCTGCTCACCCGGCTCAAACAGTGGAGAGACACTTTCAGCAGTCTCGCGGTAAAGCGCCAACGGTGCGCCTTGGCCTTGGCGGCCGCCCAAATTGACGAGTGCGTCATCCATGGCCATGGGGTCATGATCAAGCGTGGCGCTGAGCAAATGCATCATCGCCTCAATACGTGCTTCGGGCACAGCAATCACAGCACCAAAATCGTAAATAATCAGCCGACCTTGCTCATCTGCCGCAAAATTACCTGCATGCGGGTCAGCATGCAGTTCACCGTGGGTAAACAGCTCCTGGGTAATCCAGTCGGCAAGCGTGGTGGCTACCTTCTGGCGCACTGTATCATCGGCGCCTTCCAGCTCACGTAGCGGCGTACCTGGCACGTAAGACATGGCCAGAACATGCTGGCCCGAAAGCTCAAACAGCGGCTTGGGTATGATGATTCGCGAATCGCTCTGATAACGCTCTCGGTACCGCGCCAAGGCATTTGCTTCCGCCTGATAATCCAGCTCATCGCGAAGCCCCGCCGCCAGCTCTTCAAACAGCGCATCCAGGCGCGCCTGAGGTACCTTGAACCAACGCCCCAACCCGATAATGCGGCGCACCTGTTTTAAATCACTTTCCAGCACGTCCGCCAAACCGGGGTACTGCACTTTCAGCACCACCGTTTCGCCCTCAAGGGTGACCGCCTTGTGCACCTGACCCATGGAAGCGCTGGCAAAAGGCCGCTCCTCAATTCCGGTAAAATACTCATGGATATCGCCGTACTGAAGCACCAAGGCTTCATGGATACGCGGCCAAGGCATTGGCTCTGCCTGGCGCTGCAAGCGCGCCAGCTCATCGGCTAAATCTGGCGGCAGCAGGTCGTCCCACTGCGACATCATTTGGGCAAGCTTCATTGCTGGGCCTTTAAGCTCGGAAAGCCCTTCGAACAGCGCCTCACCTAACGCACGCCAATCCGCCTGGCCGCCCAAGCGCGTTTTAAGCAGCGCACCGCCCGTGCGTGCACCCAGGCCCATTAACCTGCGTGTTCTACCGCGTTCGCGCATATCAATCCCCTCTGCCCTGCCCTATAAGTCACCGCTACTGTTACCATAGGCGCATTTCGAACAGACGTTAAGGCCACGCTTCGCATGCGCTTGATTATTGCCGAAAAACCCAGCCTTGCCCGGGCTATTGCTGAAGCGCTGCCGGGAAGTCCCAAACGCCAGGAAGGCGCTATTGTGTGCGGTGATACCACCGTGACCTGGTGTTTGGGTCACCTGCTTGAGCAGTCCCCACCCGAGGCCTACGACCCCGCCGATAAACAGTGGCGTCTGGACCGTTTGCCCATCGTGCCCGGCATCTGGAAGTTGGCACCGCGTTATAAAGCGCGTGGGCAGCTAGCGGTGATTCGCAAGTTAATCAAGCAGGCCACTGATGTTGTTCATGCTGGCGATCCGGATCGCGAAGGCCAACTACTGGTGCAGGAAGTGATCGAGCACTTGAAGTACCGCGGCCCGGTTCAACGCCTGTTGATCAGCGATTTGAACCGCCCAGCGGTGAGCCGTGCCCTCGCAAAACTGCGCTCCAATCAAGAATTCCAGCCACTTTTTCAGGCAGCGCAAGCGCGTTCACGCGCTGACTGGCTATATGGCATCAACTTGACTCGTGCCTGGACGCTCACCGGCCGCCAGGCGGGCCACGATGGTGTGCTTTCCGTTGGCCGCGTGCAAACCCCGGTACTTGGGCTGATTGTGCGTCGAGATAACGCCATTCGAGATTTCAAGCCGCACTCGTTCTATCCGCTCTGGGTGGACTTACAGGTTGAAAAAGGCCAGCTACGCGCCTGGTGGGCGCCCCAGGAAAACCAGCCGCTGGACGATCAAGGCCGCTTGATTGACCGCACGCCTGCCGATGCGCTGGCCGCCCAATTGCCGGGTGCTACCGGCCAGCTCACCAAGCTCGACCAGCAGGAAAAACGCCAAGCACCGCCGCTGCCCTACTCGCTTTCCGCACTTCAGGTAGATGCCGCCCGACGCTTTGGGCTTTCCGCACAAATGGTGCTGGATATTTGCCAGCGCCTTTACGAGCAGCACAAGCTGATCACCTACCCGCGCTCCGACTGTCGCTATCTGCCCGAAGAGCACTTGGCCCTTGCCCAGCGCAGCTTAACCGGCGCCTGCCAAAATGATGACACGCTCAGCCAGTGGCTAAACGGTGCCGATTTCTCACTGCGCTCCAAAGCCTGGAACGACAAGCAGGTAGGCGCCCACCACGCATTGGCGCCTACCGGCAAGCCTGCTGATTTCAGTCAGCTCTCGGCCACCGAAGGCCACGTGTTTCGGTTGGTGGTGCGCAACGTGATGGCCCAGTTCTATCGCCCTTTGCGCACCTTTGAAGTGAAAGCCGAGTTCACCCTGTTAAACGAGGCGTTCCGTGCCCGCGGTCAAAGCATTCTCGACTCTGGCTGGAAACCGCTTTTCACCACAAAAGAAGAAGCGCCGCCGCTGCCACCGCTTACCCAAAATGAACACTGCAAAGCACTGGGTGCAGGCGTAGAGGAAAAAGAAACCCGTCCACCCGAGCCGTTTACCGATGCCAGCCTAATCAAGGCGATGATGAACATCGGCCGCTATGTGGATGACCCGAACGTTCGCAAGACCTTACGGGACACCGATGGCCTGGGTACCGAAGCCACCCGCGCCGGTATCATCGAAACCTTGGTACAGCGCGGCTACCTGGTGCGTCAACAAAAAGCCCTACGTGCCACCAAACTGGGGAGCGCGTTAATCACCGCCCTACCCAGCGCCGTCAGCACGCCGGAACGCACCGCCCTTTGGGAGCAGCGCCTGCGGGCCATTTCCGAACAACAGGATGATGCAGGCGCTTTTCAGCATGCACTGCTGGATGACCTTCGCGCCCTGCTTAATCAAAGCGACGCGGGAAAGCTCAGGCAGAGTTTGCAAACGGCCCAGGGCGCAACCGGCGGCCCGGCGAAGCACACGAGTAAGCCAAAAAAGCGTTATACAAAAAGAAAAAGTACCGCCGGAAAGCAAACAAAAAGCTAAGTTAAAATAAGCAAGGGGGCACTCTATCCAGCTCGCTTCTATCTAGCTTGATATGTATAAGTAGGCACAGCCGTGGCTTCGCTCTAAAAACCTCATCAAGATAACGGTATAAATACAGAATGTTATCAAGCCGAAGACGTTGATAGCCTGCCAGGCACTGCCATCACCCAGTCGCGAAGCGCCAACATCGTTGGATCGTTTCGGCGGCTTTCGGGGTAGGCCAAAAAGAAGGCGCGGTCTTCAAGTTCAGGGCCAAAAGGTTGTACCAGGCGTCCTTCGGCCAACTCATCTTCAATCAGCTGACGGCTCATCAGCATGACGCCCTGCCCTCCCACAGCCGCTGAAATAGCGTGGCTTTCGTCAGAGAAAGCCAGCCCGGCGCCGACATTCAACCCTGGAATCTGGGCGGTTTTCTGGTAACCCGGCCAATCCATTGGCGATATACATACTCCCTGAGGTCGAAAGTGAATCAGCGGATACTTCGATAGATCCTCCCCTAAATGCTGAGCAAGCTGAGGGCTACACGCCGGAATCAATGTGGTATCAAACAGCTTCTCAGCGACCAGTCCTGGCCAACGTCCATCGCCATGCCGAATGGCAAGGTCGGCGGTTATCCCATCTAGCGCAATGGGCTCGTGGGACGCATGGATTCGCAGGTCAATGTCTGGATGAGATTCGCGCAGTATGCAAACCCAGGGCAGCAACCAACGCACGGCTACCACCGGTGTGGTCGTCAGCGTGATACCCCGCCGCTCGGGCATGGCGCTCAAGCGTTCAATGGTATTACTGATATTGTCGAACGAGGATTCCAGCACCTGCTGCAGCTCGCGGCCTTGCGGCGTCAATTCAAGCTGCCTGGGCCTGCGCACAAACAGCACAATGCCTAGCGCCTCTTCAAGCCCACGAATCTGGTGACTAATGGCCGTGGCGGTAACTGAAAGCTCCAGCGCCGCCTGCTTGGCACTTTCATGGCGAGCAGCGGCTTCAAAAGCGCGAAGTGCCGAAAGCGAGGGTAATCGTCGAGAATTCATGAATGAGTTTTACTCATCTATACCTGCAAGAAAAGGTCGTTTGTTACGGCTCATAAGCCAAGTCTAAGCTACGCCTGTTGTTAATCATAGATGAACTCAGCTCAAAACAGGAGACTATCCATGCCGCATATCCTACATATAGACGCCAGCGCTCGCCCGGGGATTGCAGGAACAGACAATCATGGCTCTCACAGCCGTCACCTTACCGATCAGTTTGCCAAACAATGGCAATCACGCCGCCCGCAAGACATGATCACCTATCGCGATATAGGCCAACACCCGCCATCCTTTCTTAACCACGACTGGATCGCGTCGGCTTTCACGCCTGAAGAACAGCGGGCACCTTGGATGAAGGATGCACTAGCAGAAAGCGACCAGCTGGTTGATGAATTAATCGCCGCGGATGTCGTAGTGATCGGCACGCCGTTCTACAACTTCGGCATGCCTGCCGCCCTCAAAGCGTGGATCGACCAAGTAGTACGCCCCGGTCGAACGGTGGATATCGATGAGAGTAACCCGACTGATCCTTACGTTCCAAAGCTTTCTGACCGGCCAAGGCATGCGGTTGTTCTTACCGCCAGAGGCGGGATAGGATTTGATTTCGGTGGAAAGATGGCGCACATCAACCACCTGGAGCCCAATTTAGCCACTGCACTGGCGTTTATTGGCATCACTCAAATTCACTATATCGCCATTGAGGGGCAGGAAGTGGGCGGGGAGGTATTGGCGAAGTCAGTTGCTGACGCAATAAGTAAAGTCGAACGGCTTGTTGATGAGTTGCAGGTGATGACATGGCGAGACACACAAATATCTGAACCGGCTTAAAAGCAGGAAGCAGCATTCTTACTATCAAGGTCGGCGCGTGAGGTGCGGGTATCACTAGCCCAAGATATCC
Source organism: Halomonas citrativorans (assembly GCF_900163645.1). GTDB lineage: Bacteria > Pseudomonadota > Gammaproteobacteria > Pseudomonadales > Halomonadaceae > Vreelandella > Vreelandella citrativorans. The sequence goes on from NZ_FUKM01000005.1 coordinate 74,945, forward strand.
GCACCTTTGTGCCCCTCTGGCACGCCCTGAACCAACAGCACATCGCCCTCGGTATGCTGGGTACGAAATGGGCGAATCGCCTTATAAGCATCGGAGTCATACCACCCTTGAGCTTGTTCCATAGTAGGAAACTCAATGACGACCAGATCGCCAGCCCACGCGCCCTCAAGTGGCGTGTATGGCCCACCATGAACAAGGTATTTACCTGAAAAAGGAGCGAGCGTTGCGTCGATACGCTCTAAATATTGTTTAACCTCAGGATCGAATCGAGTTTCTCGAATGAGAGCAACAGCGTAGGCAGGCATCATCCCCCCCTTGATTAGACGAAATAATTTTCTAAACAACGAAAGCCTAGAGCAAACACTTTAAATAACGAACCCACTTATCACTATATCGATTTAACTGACAATAACTCTCCATAAATTTAATTTTTATTAAACCAATGACGCTTCATTGCTGTATTGGTTAGAGGCCACCATTCAGGGTTTCGCAAATAAAGTCCCTTTTTGCTGCTGTATACGCTTCTCTATCCAACCTATATTTCGCCGCCCAACGCCTATCGATCAGAGAGGCGTTATATTCCATGGAAGTTGAAAAGATGTAGCAGCCGAGCCCGTTCCTCTTCAAACAGAGTTGGCCAATCAGTACTGTATGAGCAGAGTACTATCTTCTCGTTAATCGCTCGGCTCAAGGACTCTGCCTCATTCATACTATGGATACTCCCCGCCTTGAGAATGGCGACGCTCAATCACTCTCTATCAACAGCGGCGGCATAGGGCATTCCAGCATATCGGCGATGACGCGAAACAGCTCGGCCTCTGCGGGCTTTATTTGCCCGCTATGCTCAATACAGCGGGCCATTGCCTGCAGAACAGCAGGCTTTTGTTGCGGTCGTAAACGACCCAAGCGGCTGACTGCGGGGCCCAGCGCTTTGATATCAGGGGCCTCTCTTTTTACGTTCAGTGCAAACGGCAGCTCTTTTTCAGCAGCATCCAACGCGGCGTTTACCTTGTCAGGATCACTCTGCCCTGCCCTGGCCAGCACGTTGAGCAGTAGCTGGCACTCCTGCTGTAGATCGCTCAGCTTACGAACAGCAGGGCCACTATCTTTCTTGCCCAGGCCCAAGTGATGAACCAGCCAGTGATACAGCGTCCATTCAAACAGGCTGACCTGACTATCCGCATTGATCAGCTCTACCATGCAGTGTCGAAAATGCGTCGCCTGACCCACCGATAGGTTTTTTAATGCAGGCAACGCCAATTCCATCAGTGGCAGACGAAGCTGGTCTCTAAGCATTAATACGTCCCCGGCATGATTCATGACTTCACGATACACATCGGGCAAGGCTGTCTGCTGAAGTGATGCCAGCTGCTGCTTACGCACCTCAATATTCTGGCTCAGCAGCAGTGCGTACATTAATGCTCGCACTGCATAAGGATCGTGGGCGGCATCGACGAGCCGCGTAGGCAATGCACTGAGCATGGTACGTGCTTGGGCCAAATGGCGTGGGCCGGGTTGCCCCATTGAGGCAATCGCCATGCGGGCCGAGGCGCCGTTCATGGTTGCTGCGCTGGAGTGGGCGTGAGCGGAGGGGGTGTCTGCAAAGCCAACCGTTGACTCACCTCCCGCTTTTTCCACGTCACCGTCAAAAGGCGCACTGAGCGGCGCGTTAAATTCACCGTTCCAGCTTGGCATAACGCGTTTGATGCGCTGGCGTATCGGCGGGTGGGTCGCCAATAAGCGAGTGAAACCAAGCTTCATGCCCTGGCCGAAAAACAGGTGACTATATTCGCTCGCTTGGGAGGCCTCGATTCTGGCCCCCTGCGTAAGGGAGCCTATCTTAATTAACGCTTGGCCGATGCCATTGGGGTTACGCGTATATTGAACGGCAGAGGCATCGGCCAGGTATTCTCGCTGGCGGCTAACTGCCGCCTTGATCCAGTTGCCAAAAAACGTGCCCGCATAGCCAATGACGGCCAAAGCAACGCCAAGGGCAAGTACGACGACAGCGCCTTTGCCATTTTGGTTATTGCGCCGCACAGCTCGACCACGTGATGCCGTACTGCGAAGCAGAATATAGCCTAAAAGACCGATCAAAAGCACACCGTGAAGTACGCTGATCAAGCGCATATTTAAGCGCATATCGCCATGCAGGATGTGGCTAAATTCATGGGCAACCACGCCTTGCAGTTCCTCGCGGTTGAGGTGATCGATCGCCCCTTGGGTGATCCCGATCACGGCATCGCTGGTATCATACCCGGCGGCGAAAGCGTTAATACCCGCTTCCTGAAGCAGGTAAACCGGTGGAACCGGCGTGCCCGAGGCAATTGCCATTTCTTCCACCACGTTGAGAATACGGCGCTCGTTAGCGTTTTCGGTGCTGGGGCTGATTTCTCGTCCGCCCAGCGCCTCGGCCACTACTTTACCGCCGCCGCGACGCAGCTGAGATCGCTTGAAAAGCCCGCCGAGACCCACTAACGCCACCACGCCAAGCGCAACCACGGCTACCAGTTCTGGGGATAGCGCAGCCAACAGGTTATTCGTTGTCACGCTGCCTCGGTCATCTCTCATGAAATGCACGACGATTGCGACCACGACAGTGGTGACCGCTATCAGGGCTATTACCGCCGCTACCAATAAAACAACCAGCTGCCCGGTTTTACGCCGGGCATTGTCCTGAGCCGTAAAGAAATCCATACACACCTATCCTTGTGGGTTCAAGAACGCCTCAAAACGATATTTTAGGCGCTGACTGAATCTGGGCGCTGTCCTCGAATTCCAGGAAGGAAGCGTCCTCGCCATGCCCCAACAGGCCAGCTACGGCCACCGGAGGGAAGCTCTGGCGGTAAGTGTTATATTGCATGACGGCATCGTTGAACGCTTGGCGGGCGAAAGCGACCTTGTTCTCAGTACTGGTAAGCTCCTCAGAGAGCTGCTGCATGTTTTCAGAGGCCTTGAGGTCCGGGTAAGCTTCCATCACCACATTAAGCCGCCCCATCGCTTGGCTTAGCGCACCTTCTGCCCCGCCCAATTCAGCCATTGCTTTGGCGCTCCCTGGGTTGGCAGCCGCCGCTTTGAGCCCCGCCGCCGCTGAATTGCGCGCTTCAATCACCGACTGAAGCGTTTCGCGTTCGTGGCTAAGATAGCCTTTGGCGGTTTCAACCAGGTTAGGTATCAAGTCGTGACGGCGCTTTAGCTGCACTTCAATTTGAGCAAAGGCGTTTTGAAATCGGTTTCGCAATGAGACAAGTCGGTTGTACACACCGATAAGGTAGAACGCGATAACCGCTATTATCGCTATTATCGCTACGATAATGATAGTTAAAACCATAATTGATCCTTCCTGTGGTTAATAAAAAAACTATTACTTATCACGGCCTGACGGCTTTACTTGGCGAGTTTAGGCAAAAACTCTATATCCATGTGATATTTCTGGGGATCATTCTGCTCGATAAAGACAGCAATCATATCCGTATTGATATAAGGCGAGGGATCAAACCAGATGTTCTGGCTTTTAAACACATGTACTTGCATGGTAGCGGGATTCAACCACTGCGTTATCGCCTGATAAGGATGTTTTCCATTGACCGAAAGTTTCAATACGGTACAAATTTGTTTAGTGCAGTGATCTTTATACCATTGATTTAGCATCCTTGATTTAACACTACGCCAGCCCCTATGGCGTAGTGTTAAAACACAAGCCTTGCTTACATCACTTCTTCACCATTAACCGTCAGGACACCGCCTTGCCAGGTCAGCGTCTGCTCTTCAAAGTCCGGATCGATTAACAGAGCATAAGGCATGGGAATGAGTGAAAGTACCATCTGGGGAGGTGTCGTTACGCCAATATCCAGGCTCAAGCGGTTTTGGAGGTACTCTTGTGCCTCCAGTGTGCTCATCCTATCTTGCGATGTCTGAAGCTGCTCGGGTAACGGCAAACGGTTATCCCATAAAGCGCTATATAACGCCTCCTTGGAAAATTCGTCACCGTTAAAGCGGATATCCGCCGTAATGCGGGGATTAAAATCGATACCCAGCATGGGCAGCGTGACGTGTGCTTCCAATGGTTGGAACGCGATCGAGGGGCTCGCAATCAGGACATCATAGCCACGTTCGATAGACTGGATCAGTAGTTCACGCTCTTCCTGCTCATCACCGCGTACGCCGGTCTCTTCATACTCTGCACGCATGGCTTCCAGCGGTGCATAGGCTTCCTGAAGCGCCTGAAATGCTGGCATATCCCAGCTCTTGGCATCCATATCAAGTGACAGGCTGCCCATTGAGGTGCCATCGGCGCCGATATCGGCCATCTTAAAACGGCCGCCTGAATTGACGATCTGGCTATCACCCACGGATTCAGACTCGGCTTCAAGCTCAATGCCATCCATGTAAACATTGACGCCCTGCGCCAAAAACTCAATTTTGGGTATTTCCAGGCGTTGATGGATCAGGCTAGACGCTTCCTGGGAGCTATTTTCAAAGCGTGGCGAGACAATCCGAAACGAGTCGTTCTCGTTATTGACAACAATTTCACGGGCCTGACCGTCTACCTTCCAAATGTCTTCATCTTCCAGGTCAAGATCCACTACCAGGTCGTGCAGAGTGCCGTCAAACTCAACGCCGCTTAACGAACCGGCCGTCAGCTGCCCCGTGACGGCGCTGCGAGTAGCAACCAGATCAACGTCGATATCCCCGCGTAGAAACTGCTCGTTGGGATGAATCGTGCCGGTAACCGGGCTATTGATAATGCCGTGATCCACCAGCAGATTCACCTGGGCATTGGCGTTTTCAACACCTTCCACACCGATCGTTGCCGTCGCCGCTGTATTGAACAACGATTTATCAATCGTTACGTCGCTTGCGTACCAGGAAACAGAATCATCCAACTGCGCAAAGGTTTGGGCTAGCGCTTTTTCCACCTCATTACCCACCACCGCTTGGGCGCCTATATATCCCCCTGCCCCGAGCACTACAACGCCAGCAGCAGTCAAAATTAACGTCTTGGAAGTTGCGGGCATATCACTATCCTTAATAAAAATGATTATTAATTATCCTGTATTTAAAAACAAAAACCCACTCCTAATTCAGTTCATGGCTAGATATTAAAGAAAGAAAAAGCGAGGCGTAGACTCATATTCTTCGTCATTAAACCGCATGGTCATAACATTGCGCTGCTTGCAGTTATTTGCCATCAGGAGGCAAGAAGCACCATGTTACCCATCAACCCAAGCAGAAACCCAGCGACAGCACCGATCGCCGGCATTCCCTGGTGTTCGAGTTTGGACCCGGGGGCAATATCCTGAAAAACAAGATACAAAATTCCTGCACTAGCAAATAGCATTAATGCTCCCATTAACACATCGTACTGTGCCAATACGTAATAGCCGGTTGCTGCTGAAATAGGCCCCACTAATGCCAAACCGCTAAATGCCAGTATGATTTTCTTGGAAGATAGTTGAGCATTACTGCTCAGTTCTTCGTAAGCATTAAACCCCTCGGGCAGATTTTGTAAAATCATTAATAGTGCAAGCAGCAACCCTGTGCCTTCGCCTACTGCAAAGGCGGCACCCAAGGCAATCGCTTCAGGGATAAAATCAGATAACATTGCCACCAGTTGGCCTACCGAGCTATTGAGTTTTTTTAAGTAGGCATCAAGGAAGTAAAAACATATCCCACCAGCAGCAAAACACAAGGCGGCCGGTACAAGCGGTAACTTACTAGCACCTTCAGGTACCAGTACCAGAGCGACCGCTGACATTAGCGCTCCACCGCCAAAAGCAATAATGAAATGTCGCCAGGAATCCCCTAACAGGGAGGGATGAACCAAGTCAAACTTAGCTAATAATGCCCCGATGGGCATTGCGGCCCCTGCCATTAATGATAAAAGAAGGATAGTGATAATTTCAGCCATAAAATGTCAGATTAGCCTCTTTTTCAACCATCGTTGGTTCACCGGTTTGTCCGGCATTTCTCGCTGCCTCCTAAGCGTTTTCAGAGGACCGAGCCGTGTCTTTTCGCCCCCTGCGTTTGTTCAGCTTATGAAGGCCCATAAAGCCATGAATGCCGCAAATTAACGGGTAACGTCTCACGCTTATTTATTACCAGAGTCATCTTCTTTCGATCCTGAGCATACAGGCTTTTTCTTGGTTCTTGCGCGTGAGAAGAAAGGCACCACATACAGCACTGTCCAGGCCAGCACGGTACACAAAACGGCCGTTTGCTCACGCCCAAGACCAACGGCGACACCTATAGCCGCTGTAAACCAAATGCCAGCCGCCGTGGTAAGTCCGGTAGCAAATAGATCATTCTTACGGGTGATAATACTTCCAGCACATAAAAAACCAATGCCGCTAATAACACCTTGAATGACTCGGCTCATCTCTGCATCTGAAATGCCTGCTTGCTGCGGAATTAATATAAATAACGCCGCCCCCATGCACACAAGCATGTGGGTACGTATTCCAGCTGGCTTACCGCTCTGTTCACGCTCAAGCCCCAAGAGGCCGCCGAGAAAAGCAGCCATCAGCAATCGAGTCACTACAATGATAAATTCACTTAAGTCATTAAAATCAGAAAATTCAGAAATAATAATAGTGCTAACTGACTCCATTGCCTCAGCCCTGTCGTTAACGCGCGATGGGTAAACATCTTTTATCTAATTCAACCGTTACGTGCTGCCTCAATGGTGGCGATATCGATTTTTTTCATCTGCATCATCGCTGCAAACGCGCGCTTAGCAGCAGCAGGGTCCGAGGCAGTGATCGCTTCAATCAGCACCACAGGCGTTACCTGCCAAGACACGCCCCATTTATCTTTACACCAACCACATGCGCTTTCTTGCCCGCCATTACCCACTATCGCGTTCCAATAGCGATCCGTTTCGGCCTGATCACTGGTTGAGACCTGAAAAGAAAACGCTTCGCTATGCGTAAACTCAGGCCCAACGTTAAGCCCCAGGCATGGAATGCCCAGCACGGTAAACTCAACGGTCAACACATCCCCTTCCTTACCGGATGGAAAGTCTCCCGGCGCGCGGTGAACGGCACTAACAAACGAATCAGGAAAGGTATCTGCATAAAAGCGCGCGGCTTCTTCTGCGCTACCATCAAACCAAAGACAAACCGTATTCTTTGCGGGTGTTGCCATGACACTTCTCCAGTGAAAACGAAACAGCCAATAATGGGTATGACATTTTAATGCGGCGCACCCAGTCTCCTTTAACAGCTCCTTCCAAGGTGGTTGCTGAGGAATCACCAAGTCTTATCAGCACCTGGCGGGCCTATATCGAGCTGCATATCAGGGGCAATATCCACCACTCCGTTGACCTTTTTAAGCCGCTCAACGGTAACGTCATCTGCCGCCCCGGTGATGCACCCAATCTCCTCAAATACATCTCTGATCGTGAGTCCTTCATCACTAAGGCGCGAAGCTATTTCATTGATCGATTGATCTTCAGAAATCGTGATTATCCAAAGCGCTATTGTCGGCATCGACCATCCTCATCTAAGGTGCCTGTACCAACCCGGCCCCAACACGGGAACCGGAGGATGGTAAAGGCTTTGCAGAATCCAGCAGGCGTTGCCAAAGCTTCATACCGCGCAGCGAGGCATCTGACTCAGCCCAAAGGGCGGCGCAGCCTGCAACGTGGGGCGTCGCCATACTGGTTCCGCTAATCGTTTTATGGTGTACCGGCCGGGGCCAGGACGAAAAAATGTCGCCGCCAGGCGCAGCAATTTCGATTTTGCCTGCGTTAGAAAAGCTCGAAGGCTTTAAGTTGGCATCAATAGATGCAACCGACATGATAGTAGGTGAGTTGGCAGGCGCTCCCGTATGAGCAGAAGAGTTTCCTGCGGCAGCAATAATCAGACACCCTTTACGCAGAGCCGCGGCACCCGCGTGGGTGTAGGCGGCTTGCACAGGACTTTGACTGCCCAGCGACATCGAAATGACGTCACATCGATTAGCGATCGCCCAATTCATGCCCGCAAGCACTCCCGCCCCTGTACTGCTACCCGAGTTGGTGAGCACCTTTCCAACGAACACCTGTGAATCGGATGCAATACCGTAGCGCGGAGCGTTCTCGAAAGGCACCCTGGGGCCGCAGGCCGTGCCGATACAGTGCGTTCCGTGGCCATTGATATCTTGAACCGGCTCTCCTACGAATGAGCGGGTAATAAACTCTCTACCTACAAAGTCAGGATGGCCAAGGTCCATCCCGGTATCCAGCACGGCCACTTTAATGCCAGCCCCACTCCACCGGCTTTGCAAAACGTTGCATTGAATCAATCCCCAGGTCGTTTCTGGCTTGCCTGGTTCAAGCTTGTCTTGGGCTTCATCCAGATCAAAATCTGCGCCAAGATCGCGAGCAATCGTACTCGCGGCCCGCAAAAAACCTCGCAGATACTCTGAATTTTCGGAAAAGGCAAAATACTCAGGCTCAATAATTTCTATTGGGCTATCTGCTGAAATAGGGTCATTGAGGCTCATCCCATGTAGCTGTAAAGCGTCACTGCCAACAAGCGCAACCCCAAGCTCTGGGAACACCACAACCTCCGCATCGCCAGCGTCTTCCAAACTGACGGCTTGGTCAGCAAAGTCACGCGCGTCGGCCACTCGAAACTTTTGAGCCTTGAGAGACTTAATGCCCTCTTCCATTCGCCCTTCACGATAACTGATAAGAAAACGCCCGGTTTCAAGACAATTAACGCCTCGCTCGAGAGCAGCCACAAGCAGCTGTTCAGCCCCGCACGAAATTGTGGCTAATGATTCACTCTTGCCAGAGGGATTGCTTTCGCTTCCGTTGCTTTTAGATTTATTAGCCATCATCGCTTCCTTTCTGTTTGTTTGGCCGCACTAAAAACCAGCTGCACAACACCAGGCTACCAAAAACCGTATAAAGCAGCACAAATACCCACTCCGGCGCCGTGTAGTAAAGCAGGCTTTGCAACCAGTACTGAATGAAGGACCCCGTATAGGTTGCTGTACCGGCCTCTGCTCTCAAGGCCATTTCCCACGTAGTAAGCGGGCAAACCGCGCCCAACCAGGACTGCACCACTACATACCCAATAGCGGACAAATGCAGAATACGAAACCTCTTATTTCGCACCCATCGCCACCTTAAAAAATAACCGACATAAATAGCCAGCAACCCGAAGACGACAAAGACAACAAACAGCACATGAACGACTAATATCGCATCTGCCATGAGTAGAAGTCGTGAAGGGGCCATATCTCTCCTAAGTGAAGCATAGGCAGAGGAGGTAGCCAGTGTTTGCGATGGCCACGAAACCTCTTAATTGCCAGTATGTTGAGCAAAAATCTCCTCGCCGGTTAAATCTCTGGTAGCTTGAGAAAACGAGTAAAACGCTGGTTTTTGCTCAATAAATATCTGCTCCTCAAGCTGCCACTGGTCGTTATCCTCCAGAAGCCCCACTGGGATAGCATAGTGCCCGCCCTCTTTTAACCGATAAAACAGATGCGTCCCACACTGCTTGCAAAAACCGCGCTCGGCCCACTCTGAGGAACTGAAGATAGCAATATGCTCAGTCCCCTGGAAATCCACCTCGTTTTTGGACTCAACCGCAAACAGTGGCCCTCCACCCCACTTTCTACAAAGGCTGCAGTGGCAAACCGCTACATGATGACTGTCTAAATTAGTTAAAAGCTGCACTTCACCGCAGAGACAGCTACCCCGATGCTCAATGTTGGATTGCATATTATCCTCCGTTAGATGCGTAACTCCGTCTATACATGCTTAATAGAGCGAACCCTAAACCCCACCTTTTCTATATAGACAGTAGCAGGTTCTATATAGACAGTAGCAGGCCGCTTGGCTATGCGCTGTTAACGCGTAAAATTACGCGATATGGCCTGCAGAGCTGTTATCTACGGCAGTGTAAAACATCGTTGAGCGGGCATTTTGAACCGACCATTTAGCGGCTTTATTTGGTTGCTCGGATACTTCCTTCTGGCTGCCAAGAGCGCTTGCCTAAAATAGAAAACACATTTGATAAATTCACAATTGTTAGCCATGGGCTTCCTTGGTAGGTTGATTTTAAACAACACTAAAGGTGGCCCTTTCACCACGTGCGAGCCAAGCACTATGGACCTTCTAAGCCATTACCTGGAAGTACGTAGGGCTCACGCGTCAAGGTGAGAAAAAACACCACCACCTGATGCTACGCCTCACACTAAACCGCTTCGGCCCACCTACCCCCTCGGCCATGCACACGGTTTACTTGTCGTTGAGCGTTTGAGTCGCACATACTGCCTAGAGCAGCGCCACCAATAAAACGATAACCCTCTGACCGCGAAGACGAATATGACAACGAAGCTGAGTAAAGGCGCGCCAGAAAAGGCACAAACAATGAAGAAAAAACGCCCTATGCCGGATGTGTTCATCATCCTGTTTAGCTTTATGGTACTGGTACTGCTCGCCTCTTATATAATCCCCGCAGGAAGCTACGAAAGAACCACCAACAATGGCCTGACGCAGGTCGCCACCGATAGCTTTCAGTACATTACTGCAGCGCCCCTGAACGTTATGGACCTGTTCACCGCTATTCAAAAAGGCCTCGTGGCGGCGGCTCCGCTGATCTTTTTAATCATGATGGTCGGCGGCGTGCTTAAGGTGATTGAGTCAACAGGGGCCATCAGCGCAGGCATTCACCAACTCATCAGTAAGGCCAATGGCCGTCGAAACGTCCTTATTTTTATCTTTTGCGCTACGTTCTCAACGCTTGCATCGGTTGGGGTAGGTGCCAACCTGGCCATTGCCTTTATACCTATCGGACTGTTTCTTGCCCGCTCAATGAAGCTTGACCCCATTGTAGGCGTAGCCATTATCTTTTTAGGCTCCTACGCTGGCTTCGGTGCAGGTGTTTTTGACCCTACCGTTACCGTTGCCGGGCAAACCATTGCCGAGCTACCGCTGTTTTCCGGGTTTATTTACCGGGGCGTTATTTTTATTGTCTTTTTGGCCGTAACCACGGCGTACATCTGCCGCTATGCCAAACGTATCAAGCAGAACCCGGCCCATAGCGTGATGGGTGCAGACGCCTTTGATAACACCGAAGCCACACACGAGCCAGGCGCCCTACCGCCATTTACCTTCGCCCATAAGTTGGTACTGCTGATATTTGCCGCTTCATTTGTGTTTTTCCTGTACGGCGGTTTTAACTTCGGATGGGGAATCACTGAACTCTCTGCCACGTTTTTAATGGTGGGAATCGCCACGGCGCTGATCGGCAGAATGTCCCCCAATGATTTTGTAAAACGCCTGATGAATGGCGCTAGCGAAGTCATGTACGGTGCATTAGTGGTGGGTGTAGCCGCTGCTGTCATCGTACTGCTTAGACAAGCACAGCTCATCGACACCCTCGTGCATAGCGTCGCAAGCTCTTTGGATGGCCATGGAAAAATTGTCGCCATGGAGCTTTTATACGTCTTTAACCTGGTATTTAACGGATTGATTACTTCGGGTACCGGCCAGGCCGCTATCGTGATGCCAATTATGGTTCCCATTGGCGATATGCTAGAAGTCACCCGCCAAGCGACCTTCATCACCTTCAAGCTGGGCGATGCCGTTACCAATATTATCACTCCGCTTTCTGGCACCTTGATGGCGTGCCTGGCGATCGCCCGCGTTTCTTACGTGGAGTGGTTCAAATTCGTGCTACCACTGGTATTGATTTGGATTGTCATCGGCGGCGCGTTTGTCGGGGTTGCCGTCGCGATTAACTACGGTCCGTTTTAAGCAGGGTTTTAATAGGATTGTTTAAGCTTTTTAACGTTCGCTTCCAAGCCACCTATAATGGGTGGCTTAACGTCTAACAGGCATGCGTTCAACAGACAACGGCCGTCAGCTTCTCTTCCAGAACAACTAAAAACGCCTCGATATGAGCAGGCAGGTAGCGTTCAGCCATCACCTGTACCTGAAGGCTTCGCTGAGAAAGCTGGGGCTCGTGTAGCGGCTTTAAAACCAGCCCATCCTTATGCATTTTACCGCTTACCGCCACGGCACTACACAACCCGATCATATTGGGATGCTCGCTGACCATGGTATAGGTCGCGCCAAGTGAATCGCAGGAGAAGCTTGGGAATACCTTAATACCGGACAAGCTACAGGCTACATCAAACAGATAGCGCATTGTCGAGCCATTAAGCGACATGGTAAGCGGGTAGTCGCATAAATCCTTTACATACAAAACGTCATTGCCCGCCAATGGGTGCTCACTCGACATAAGGGCACTAATCGCGGCGTTATGGCTTGAAACCACCTTTACGCCAATATCCGGCGAGAGGCTAAAGGTTAAGGCGATATCGGCACTGCCTTCTTTTACCAATTCAGAAGCACGCGCTGAATCGACCATCTGAAGATCAAACCGAATATCAGGATGCTGGGTGATAAAGTGCGAAATAACGCTGGGGAGAAAGTGCCACGCCATGCCATCAGGGCAAGCCACCACAATGGTTTGGCGTTGGCGCGTCATTACATCCTGCATCTCATCGATAACGCTATTAACTTCTAACTGGTTACGCAGTGCATAGGCGTTCAGCAGTTTGCCTGCTTCGGTTAACTGCATACCTCGCGGCTGGCGGTTGAACAGCTTGATATCCAGGCGCTGCTCAAGGTTGGTGATTTGGCGGCTAACCGCTGAAACAGCGACGTGCAGCTCTTCAGCGGCAGCGGATAGCGAGCCCGTTTTCGCAACGCTTTGAAAGTAGCGCAAGTGGAGTTCCTGCATAACGGCCTCATTGATGACCTGCCTGTTAGCAGGTGAATAGCGCTATCGGCAGCGATTCAAACATCTACCGATGATTTCTAATAGTTAGAAAGGTACTTTGAAATCTTAATGATTGCTGCAAACAAGAGCAAGGGCTAGGCTCACCTCAACGACCACTAAAAGCCCAATGATAAAAAGGCACACCATGACAACACCGCAGCGTTCAAAACGGGAACAGGCGATTCAGCTAGCGAGTGATGAGCTTTCAAACGGTAATTTTTATAAGACGCTGGCAAAACGTATTGCCATGCGCACAGTCAGCCAGGACCCCGCCTGTGCCGATACACTCAACGCGTACCTTGAACAAGAAATTGGCCCGCTGCTTTCAAGGCTGGGCTTCACCTGCCAGATTATCGAGAACCCGAAACCCGGCTTTCCTCCCCTGCTGATGGGGGAGCGCATTGAAGACTCCGCCTACTCTACGCTGCTGCTTTATGGCCATGGTGACGTTACCGATGGCCAGGAAGACCAATGGGCGAACGGTATTGCCCCCTGGGCGCTAACCTTTAAAGAAGGCCGAGTTTATGGCCGCGGCACCGCCGACAACAAGGGCCAGCACAGCGTCAATTTAACCGCGCTGGAAGCTGTGATTAACGCTCGTAAGGGTCGGTTAGGCTACAACGTAAAAATGCTGTTTGAAATGAGCGAGGAGATAGGCTCACCGGGATTGGAAGAGACCTGCACTGCCTATCAGAAAGCGCTTAAATCCGACCTTTTTCTGGCCTCTGATGGCCCCAGAATCCGCCACGACATGCCCACCCTTTTCCTGGGCTCTCGCGGCGTTGTTCAACTCAAGTTGTCGCTTAACACTGGCAACGGTGGCCGCCATTCCGGCAACTGGGGAGGTGTTATTACCAACCCGGCGGTGGTGCTGTGTAATGCGCTCGCCACGCTACTTTCCCCGAGCGGCAAAATTCTGGCCGACTTTCTCAAGGCACCGACGATGACAGAAGACGTCTCCCGGTTAGTGCGCGACTTGCCGGTAGGCGGCGGTGCCTCCGACCCCACGATTAACCCAGCGTGGGGCGAAGAAACCCTAGCGGATGGCGAGCGTTTATATGGGGCCAACACGTTTGAAATTCTTGGGTTGAGTGCGGGTAGAACCGACAAAACCGTAGGCGCGATTCCAGAGCACGCGGAAGCGGTATTACAGCTGCGTTTTGTAAAAGGCACCGACTGGCAAGCGGTGGAGAGTAACCTGCGCCAGCACCTGGACACCCACGGCTTTAACGATATCCAACTGACGTTTCTAGGCGGCTACGCGGCTACTCGGTTGGACCCCAATCACCCTTGGGTGAATTTTGTTGCTCAGTCGACCGAAAACAGCCTGGACGAAGCGACCTATATTTTACCCAACCTGGGCGGCACGATTCCCAATCACTGCTTTTCAGACGTGCTTAATCTACCCACCGTTTGGCTGCCCCACTCCTATCCGTCATGTAATCAGCACGCCCCCGATGAACACTTGCTGGAAACCATTGTCGAGCAAGGGCTAAAACTAGCCGCCGGGATCTTCTGGGATTTAGGCGAACCTCAAGCACAAGCGCTAACCACTCATGACGCGGCAAAGGCATATTAAGTGATGGAAACTCCAAAAAAGAACAGCGTTGATAACGAAGCCATCCACTGGGACCAGGATATCAGCTACGGCCAATACCTTGACCTTGAGCCCTTGCTGGCTTGCCAGAACCCGGCCTCTGACGAGCACGATGAACTACTCTTTATCATGATTCACCAGGTGTCGGAGCTATGGATCAAGCTCTGCTTGCACGAAGCCCACGCAGCGGCCAAGCATATTGCCGATGACAACCTGAGCCCAGCGTTCAAAATGCTCTCACGCGTATCCCGCATCCAGGAACAGCTCATCAACGCCTGGGAAGTGCTGGTAACGATGACGCCCGCCGATTACTTGAGCTTTCGTGACAGCCTTGGGCAAAGCTCGGGCTTTCAGTCCTATCAATACCGGGAAATTGAGTTTTTGCTGGGCAACAAGAACGCCAAATTGATTGAAGCACACCGCTCAAAGCCCAAGCACTACCAAAAACTCCAGCATGCGCTTAATTCGCCCAGCCTTTACGATGTCTCGCTGCAGCTACTGGCCCGCCGGGGTTTTGATATTCCAGAAAACATCACCCATCGTGACTGGAGCATTCCCTACACCGCGAGTAGCGACGTCGAAGCGGTGTGGATGGAGATCTATCGCAACAGCGAAAAGTACTGGGATCTATACGAACTGGCCGAAAAGCTGGTGGATGTCGAGTTTAACTTCCAGCGCTGGCGCTTTAACCACATGAAAACAGTGGAGCGCATTATTGGCTACCGACGTGGCACCGGAGGCTCATCGGGCGTGAGCTACCTGGTCAAGGCACTCGACCTGCAGTTCTTCCCGGAACTTTGGAGCGTAAGGACATCTATTTAACGGCAAGCGCCCAATAAGCCTTACCCCACTTTTCACCTGTGTGACGACATTTTTTGCTGGAGTACCGATATGCGCGTGAGCCTGGATACCGTTCGTGAGCTGGACCGCCAAGACCCACTGGCAGATTTCAAACGCCACTTTTCCCTGCCAGAAGGTGTTCTCTACCTGGATGGCAACTCGCTTGGTGCGCAACCGGTCGCGGCCAAGCAAGCGGTTGATGACTCTATGGAGCAGTGGCGTACCCAGCTTATTAAAGGCTGGAACCAGGGCTGGTTTGATGCGCCCGAACGGCTGGGAAACCTGCTCGCCCCGGTGATTGGTGCTCAGCACGGTGAAGTGGTGGTCACGGACAACATCACGCTCAATATTTTCAAACTGTTGGGCTATATCCTCGACAAGCGCCAGGATGATTGCCGCACGGTACTCAGTGAGGGCGGCAACTTCCCCACTGACGGCTATATCGCCCAAGGCTACTGTCGGGTTAGCGGCTGTGAGCACCGCTTTATGCCCGAAGGTGACGACCTTGCCACGCACCTGGAAGGCGTGGCCGTGGTGGTGCTTAGCCAGGTCAACTATCGCACGGGCAAACTGCGCGACATGGCAGCCACTACTCAACTGGTTCATGAACATGGTGCCGAGGTCATTTGGGATTTAGCCCACTCTGCTGGCGCATTGCCTGTCGAACTTAACGGTGTGGGCGCACGCTATGCCGTAGGTTGTACCTATAAATACCTGAATGGCGGCCCTGGTGCGCCCGCTTTTCTTTACGTGCACCGCGACCACCTGGACAGCACGTGGCAACCGCTCTCTGGCTGGCATGGCCATACCTCACCTTTCGCCTTTCAGGCCGACTACGCACCCGCCGATGACATCTCGCGTTTTCGTACCGGCACACACTCAGCGATTATTTACGCAGCCCTTGAAGCGTCTTTAGCCATCTGGGCTGAGGTCGATATGCAGGTCGTGCGCGATAAAAGCCTGGCCATGAGCAATCTGTTCCGCGAGTGCCTGGCAGATATTTTTGAGTCCCACGGCATCGAAGATATTACTCCGGCAGTCGACCAGCGTGGCAGCCAGGTATCGTTGATAGATGCCCAGAACGGCTATGCCATTGTGCAAGCGCTGATTGCGCGTGGTGTAATTGGTGATTATCGGGAGCCGGGCTTAATGCGCTTCGGCTTCACCCCACTCTATTTAAGCTACGAAGATGTGTGGCAGGCCGCGCAGCACTTCCGCGAGGTGGTCGAAAGCGGTGAGTATCAAAATCCTGAATTTCACGTGCTTAGCGCCGTTACCTGATAGAGAGCACGCATGACAGAGCTAACGCCGGATCTGGCCTACTCACCGAGCCATTTTGCGTCAGAGTTTGAATCCACTCTTACACGTCAGGCAGATGCCGGACGCACGCTAAGGGACCTCCATCCACCGATAACGGTCGCCTATGGCGACCATCCGGCGGCGTGCCTTAACCTGTTTATTCCGCCGGGAGAAGGCCCGTGGCCTTTGATGGTATTCATTCACGGTGGCTACTGGCAGGAGCTTGACCACACTGCCACGGATTTTCTGGCCGAGCGCTATCTGGCACGGGGAATGGCCTTCGCCTCAATAGGCTATGGCTTAGCCCCAACCCACACCATTGAAAACATGATTACTCAGTGCATTCAGGGGCTAGAAGCGGCCTACCACGCGCTGGCAGAAAGCGGCGGCGTGTGGTCCATCACCCTGGGAGGCCATAGCGCGGGCGCCCAACTGGCTTACTGGGTAGCTGTTAGCGGCCGGGTTCCTATTGATAAGCTGGTGCTGGTCAGCGGTGTTTATGACCTTACGCCGCTGGTAGAAACCTACGTTAACGCTCCCCTAAAGCTGACCAAAGCACAGGCACGCGCACTTAGCCCTCAGTTTGGCGAGCTGACCGCACTGCCCACCTGCCAGATTGTGGTTGCCGAAAACGACCCGCCCGCGTTTCATCAGCAGGGACACAATTTTATAGCGCTGCTACGCGCAGCCAACGTCCAAGCAGAGCTGATTGAGCTGCCGGGGTGCGATCACTTTGATGTGCTGGAGTATTTGTAAGCGATAGCCGAGCTCACAATAACCACGCCGTTACTTTCTAGCGACGGCATGGAGTTTTTAATACCACAGTCTCTCAAAAACCTGCTTTAACGTCCGCCCGGCTAGTTTTCAGATGACTTGTCATAGGTCACCTTGCATCGCCTAACTGGTTAAAGATTAAACACGCTCTTCATCGCGCAGCGTTAGCACCTCAACACCCTCGGCCGTCACTGCCACCGTATGCTCCCACTGCGCGGATAAGGACTTGTCGCTGGTCACGACTGTCCAGCCATCTTTTTTGATTTTTACCTTGGCTTTGCCTTGGTTAATCATGGGTTCGATGGTGAATACCATGCCCTCTTTCAATACCACGCCGTGCCCTGGCTTTCCGTAGTGCACGACTTCAGGCTCTTCATGCATTTCCTGGCCGATGCCGTGGCCGCAATATTCACGCACCACCGAGTAGCCGTTCTGTTCCGCATGCCGCTGGATCGCATGGCCTACATCACCCAGTGTTGCCCCCGGTTTAACCGCGTGGATGCCCTTCCACAGCGCCTCATAGGTTTTATCGACCAGGCGCTTGGCAATAGGCTTTACCTCACCCAACATGTACATCTTGCTTGAATCGGCAATATAGCCGTTCTTCTCAAGCGTGATATCAATGTTAACGATATCGCCTGATTTTAGCGTGAGTGTCTCGGAGGGAGCGCCATGACACACCACCTGGTTCACAGACGCATTCAGCACATATTGATAATCGTATTGCCCTTTGCTGGCCGGGCGAGCCTTTAGCTCATCTACGATATAACGCTCGGCCCAGTCGTTGATCTGCATGGTGGTGACACCCGGCTCGATTAACGTATCAAGATAACCAAACACCTGCGCCAGCAAGCGTCCTGCTTCGCGCATCAGCGTCAACTCTTCTGCACTTTTCAGCGGTACGTTATCCACCGATCACCTGCCTTACTTCAATGTCTGCCTGTTGCATCTGCTCGCGCATAATGTCGGTGAAGGTCATGCCTGGATTAGCCTCTGCCAGCATACCCACCTTAATCCAATACTCCGCCTGTGCGTTGATCGAACGCACCATGACCGAGCTGGCTTTACGAATATCTTCGTGTAGCTGGTCGTTGATTTTTACGATACCCATGGAATGCCTTGATATATGAAACGTATATAAAGCATATATTAGAATAAGAATACCCAGCAAGCGACCTGGTTAAGCCGACGTTCTATAGGAGTGATTTTTCAGTTGCAGATACACTATTAGCGATGACGAGCGACAAGCGCGGCCAACGGCGGATAGCCTTCTTCAAGCGCAGGGCTCGATAGGTTAGTGACGCCCAAGAGCAATCCTTTTCGCGCATTGGCTTGTGTGGCGTACCAGGGAGATAACGGCGCCGGTGCAAGGTTAAAGGCCGCCGCCGCTTCGGCAATGCCAACATCGTCGGTATCATCAGCCAGGGCGAGCAACAGCGACAAGCCCGCCATATGATTGACTGAAGCCGTGCTATCCATGAGTGCAAGCAGCGCATTCCGGCGCTGTATATACAAACGTTTCATACGCCGAATATGGCGCAAGTAATGCCCGTCGCGCAAAAACTCCGCAACGGCTAGCTGGCTAGGCAGTGCAGACGCGGGTGACAATGCGGCTGCCGTATCTCCCGCGCGCTCCGACAATCTCGCAGGTACCACCATGAAACCGAGCCGCAATCGTGGGCTGATGGTTTTACTGAAAGTACCCATGTGAATCACTCTTTCGTCATGGTCCAGCGAGGCCAGTGCGGGCGCTGCCTGGCCGCTTAACTGCAGCTCACTTAAATAATCATCTTCGATGACCCAGCTATCGTTTTCTTGAGCCCATGCTAATAACGCCTGGCGGCGAGCCAGCGACAACTGCATACCCAGCGGTGCTTGTTGGCTTGGCGTCACAATCGCCAACCGGGCATCCGCAGCAAGCGCTATCCCTTGCTCCACACAAATCCCCTGGTCATCTACCGGAACAGGAACCGAGGTAAAGCCTGCCAGAGACAAAGCGTGCCTATTGAGTGGATAACAAGGGTCTTCAACCCACACCCGCTGTGAACCCGGGCGCAACAAGTGCAATGCCAAGCCCAGCGCACCCGCATATCCATTGGTGATGATGATCTGGTCTGCAGAACAAAGGAGACCGCGAGCCACGGCCAGATAGGCAGCAATTTCCTTGCGTAGTATCTGCTCTCCGCGTGGGTCAGGGTAACGCAGTGACTCGGCCACCGCCTGTCGTGAACCGCGCAGCATGATGCGCGACCACTGCTTAAAGGGAAAGCCATCTTGCGCAGGCACCCCCACTTGAAAAAGCTTGGGTGCGCTTTCCAGATCCTGATAGAGATCAGGCAGTGGCAGCCGAGAGGCCTCAGCTACCACTTTTGGTGCTGCGGGTAGCACGGAGCTAACAAAGGTGCCGGCGGCCCCTTTTGAGATGACTAAATGATCATCGCTCAGCCGATCATAAGCCGTTTTAATAGTGCCTCGCGAAACGCCCAGTTGCGTGGCAAGATCACGCCATGAAGGCAGCCGTGCGCCCTCATATAAATGCCCTTGTCGAATGGCATCAGCAATGCTGGACCGCACCTGCTCTGATAGAGATTGCTCGCCTTGGCGATTAAGTGAAAAACGAAGTTTACTCATCACTCCATGGTACATAGAAATCTATCAGACTTGGTGCTTTTTTTAGACCATAGAGTCTTTCACAATCACTACCTATCCTACTTTATTGTTCTAAATCTTTGTGCTAGTTCTTGAGTCAGCTCTTTGTGTTATCTCAGAACGATTTGCCAAAAGGATGAAATCAATGCGTATAGCAAACACGAAACTTTCAGCGGCGATACTGCTCGCCATGTTGGTCGGCTGCTTCGGTCCGGCACAAGCCACCGAGACCACTGAGCAACAAGACGCCGATCAAGCTTATGATCAAGATGCCGATGGTGAACAGCGTGCCAAAGCGGCTGGCGAATCCTTAATTGGCCAGCCAGGCCCCGAGCTGAGCATTACCACGCTGGATGGTGAGACTATTGATCTAGGCGCGCTATATGGCGAAAAACCCGTGTATATAAAGTTCTGGGCAACCTGGTGCGTGCCCTGCCGCCAGCAGATGCCCGGGTTCCAGGCATTTCAAGAAGCGCATGGTGATGATATCCAAGTCATCGCCGTGAACACCGGCTACGCTGACACCGAAGAGTCCGCACGTGTCTATCGCGAGGAAATGGGCCTGACCATGCCCATCACGGTAGATGACGGCACGCTAGCCGAAGCGCTGAATCTACGCGTTACCCCGCAGCACGTTCTGATTGATCGCAGTGGTCACATCACTCACATTGGCCATCGTGACGATCAAGCCCTGGAACAGGCGCTACAGGCAGTTCTTGAACCCGCTGATCCCGACTCAGCAGCGACCGAAGGAGCCGCCGTCAAGGATATCGACGCCAACGCTTTAACGGTGGGCGATGCGGTGACTCACCTTGATGTCACCACGCGTGACGGCAATACCATCGACCTGACTCGGAAGACGACAGACAAGCCACTGGGTGTGGTGTTTTTTGCCACGTGGTGTGAGCCTTATCTTGCCGAGAGCCAGCCAGAAACCTCCACCGCCTGCCGCCGCGTACGCGAAACCGTCAACCAGCTGAGCGAAGACCAAAGCGTACAGTGGGTAGGCATTATTTCTGGCCTCTGGACTCAAGAGTCCGATGTCGAAAGTTATCTTGATACCACCGAGACGGCGATACCGGTGTTGCTTGACGCCGAGGGCGATATACACCGTGCATTCGGCGTTCAGCAGATACCCACCGTTGTGTTAATTGATGCTGACGGCAAGATAACCGACAAGCTTGGACCACAAGACACCGCATTAGGCGAAGCTGTCGAGCGCCTCAGCCAATAAGCGTAAGCCACTCCGCGCAAGCCATAGCGCGGCCCCCCCCCCTTTCTTTACTGGAGCAGCCCGCCTCACGCGGGCTGATAGCCAATGCCCACGTTCCTTTATCGCTATTTTGTCCTTTTCTGCCTAGTGTTAATGCTGACTCCCCAGATCGGCGCTGCACAGGAGTTTCCCGGCATCTCGGGCGAAGTACTGATTAAGAGCACTTTGGTAGCGGAAACAGATCAACCGGCACCTGGCACCTCCAGCACGTTAGCCGTTTTCATGGAGCCGCAATCAGGTTGGCATGGGTATTGGAAACAGCCGGGTAGCATTGGCCTACCACCGCAGTTCAATTGGCAATTGCCGGAAGGTGTCAGCGTAGGCGATGCCGCTTACCCAGTACCGCAGACGCTAATGACTGGCGATCTGATGAACCATGTCTACGAACATCCTTATGCACTATTGTTGCCCATTGAAATTGATGCCTCTGTGCCCGCAGGGACCTCACTACCGATTAGCGTTGACTTCAACTACTTGGCTTGTCGCGCTGATGCTTGCATTCCAGAGGAAGCATCGCTTGCCACTACGCTGGTCGCAGGCGATGGCCACATTACGCCTGAGCGCAAAGCACGCTTCGATGAATGGCGACGCGAGCTTCCCAGGCCTCTCGGTTCGCAAGCCAGCTTTGTGACGACCGACGATAACCAGCTGCGTTTAAGCATCCCCTTGCCCACCAGCGTGGAACTAAACGATCCACACTTGTTTGTTGCCACCGACAACGTGGTTGATCCCGCGTCTGAGCAGGTTTTTAGTCGTGAAGGCGACACATTGATTATTGAAACCCAGTTGGCAAAATACTGGCAGACAGACAATCCACCTGACGAGTTCGAAGCACTTCTGTCACTGGGCAATGGAACCGGTTTAGCATTGGTTAGCCGTAGTGATGGTGCGCCAACGCCAAACGCAAGCACAGCTGGCGTACAAAGTAGTTCTACATTACTACTGACCGCATTTCTCGGTGCCATCCTCGGCGGCGTTCTGCTCAATATCATGCCCTGCGTTTTCCCTATTCTCAGCCTTAAGGTCCTTAGCCTTGCACGCCTGTCCGGTGGTCAACGCGAAGTCCGGCGTGAGGCGCTAGCCTATACCGCCGGTGTGGTCCTCGTTTGCTTGATACTGGGCGCAACGATTATTGCTCTGCGCGCAGCCGGTACTCACGTTGGCTGGGCATTCCAGTTGCAAGACCCACGGGTCATTGTGGTGCTTACGCTGTTGACTGCCGCGATTGGCTTTAACCTGGCAGGCCTTTTTGAACTAGGCTCCATCAATGCTGGCTCCAAACTGGCTAGCCAGGATGGCATGTCCGGCGCTTTCTGGACGGGCGTACTTGCCGCCTTTGTCGCAACACCTTGCTCCGGCCCATTTATGGCCACAGCGCTTGGCGCTGCCTTGGTACTCCCTACGGTTGCCGCACTGATGGTTTTCGTGGGCTTGGGCTTGGGCATTGCCTTACCGTTTTTGCTGCTTGGTTTCATACCGATACTTCGTCGCCGCCTTCCTCGGCCGGGCCCTTGGCTTGCAACCTTTCGGCATATCATGGCCATCCCAATGTTCCTAACCGCTTTAGCGTTAGCTTGGGTGCTTGGCCGCCAGCTCAGCAATAACGGCATGATTGCAAGCCTCGCTCTGATCTTACTACTGGCGATAGGACTTTGGTTCACCGGCCTGCGCCAACGCAATGGCAAGCGCTTGAGCTGGGTGCCGGCAGGACTCGCGGCCGTACTCACGCTGACGGGAAGCATCCTCGTTCCGGGCTCTTTTGCAGGGCACGAAGCGCCCATTAATGCAGCCGCAAATTCCCCCGCCACACGCACACTCGACTTTGACGCGGACCGCCTGGCCGAACTTCGGCAACAGGAGCAAACCATCTTTGTCTACTTTTCCGCAGACTGGTGCGTCACTTGCCATATGAACGAACAGCGAGCCATTGATATAGCCAGCACGCAACAAGCATTTGAGCAGGCGGATGTGATCACTATGAAAGGTGACTGGACCAATGGTGACCCAGCCATCACCGCTTTTTTGGAACAACACGGCCGCTCAGGAGTACCTCTCTACTTGTGGTACACGCCAGACCAAAAAGAGCCTGAAGTCCTTTCACAGATTCTTGCGCCAAATGTGTTATCGACGTTAGCGGGCAAGTCTGGTTAACCCGCACGGTTAACAGGTGCTGAACAGTTAGCAGGAGAACCGTGCGTAAGGCCGCCGTGGCGTCTTCCAAGCCTTGTTGTAATGCCTTGATACGAGAGGCTTCGGAGGCGGCGATGAGGCGGCCACGTAGAGCGATGGCGTTAGCCAACATACTGCTTTGTTGTAGTGACCGTACCGTAAGCAAATGCCAAGGCTGCCATTATCGTTGCGTGAACCTGAGGCGCTGGCACCGTCACGCCATCGAATTCAAGATCCAGCGTGGCGCAGGCATCGTGGATAATCGTTGTCTTGTAACCCAAATCCGACGCTGCACGGCTGGTGGCATCAATGCACATGTGGCTCATTGCGCCAATAATGACGACCTCCTCAATATTTTGCTGGTCCAACAGCTCTTGCAAACCGGTCTCACGAAACGAGTTAGGAAAATGCTTCACTAATACCGTTTCCTCGCCCAACGGCGCGACCATGGGGTGGATGGCTACCCCTTGCGTGCCGGGGGTGAAGAAAGGGATGTCTGGATCGGAAGATTCATGCTGAAAATAGACGACAAGATCGTTTGCCGACCGGGCATGTTCAATGACGTTAGCTGCATTCGTGGCAGCCTCTTCAATACCGTTCAGCAACAGCTTACCGCCGGGGAAATATTCATTCTGGATATCGACGACGATGATTGCGCGATTATTCATACTATCAATCCTTTTAGTAGCGTTTGCCAATAGGCTGGCAAGAAGAAGCAGGCCGCTATATAAAGAAGCGGCCCTTGGGATTAGAAGGAAATGACGTCACCATCGGCGGGAATCAATACGTGCTTTTGTATTCCCTCTTTCTGCACGTAATCGGCCAGTTCGTCACGGCTTAGCGTCATATGGTTTACGGCATCCATATGCACCGCGATGATGGTGGCATTCGGGGCCTTCTGATGGGTACGCAGCGTATCTTCTTTACCCATAATGATGGGATCACCTTCGAAACCGTCTACCTCGGCAGCACCGGTATTCAGCACGATCATCTCTGGGTTGTAGCGCTCCATTGCCTGCTCGACCTCATCGCGCCATACGCTATCGCCGACTAAATACGTCGTTTTCTGCCCCGGAGCTTCGAAGACGACACCCATGATGTCACCTAACGATTGCGCCAGTTCAGGCACAGCATAGAGAGCATCGGAGCCATGCTGGCCGCCCGTCTTGTGAAGCTGTACGCCGCCGAACTCGGCGCTGTCCTCAAGGATGCGCACATCGCTGAATCCCTGAGAGCGAATCAGCTCGGCATCAGCGGTATTCTGAGCGAACAAGGGAATGTCCTTTGGCAATTGCTCCTGCGCGGCGGCATCCCAGTGGTCGAGGTGCGTGTGAGTGACGATAACGGCGTCTATATCGCCGATCACATCTTCCACCGGCATTGGCAGCCCAACCAGCGGATTACGCAACTCGCTACGGTAGGTATCTTCAAAGCCCGGATAGGCGCCCTGCTCGGCCAGCATAGGATCAATCAGGAAAGTGGTGTCCCCATAGGTGATTTTCACCGTCGCATTGCGGATCTGCTGCACCTGCTGCGTTGCTTCCTGAGAGAGCGAGTCCGCGGATGCGCTATGGGCGATAAGAGCCGTGGCGATGGCGAGAGAACTAGCGAGGGTCTTGATTAGCATCTGTGTACTTCCTTCAATTTGTTGCTGGGTTAATGGAAAGTAGTTTAGAGAAGCTCAACCAACAAAAGAATTGGCCTGAAAGACATTTATCGAAACTTTCGGGCCATGGTGCTATCGTTTAAAAAAACACATAGCAGGAGTCGCGCTTTGTCTCTACCCAATGTCGGCCTGATCCTTCACCCACACTTCAGCCCCTTCCACTTCTCCGTGCCCTATATGGTGTTTGGTATAGCGTTGTCTGATCGCACGCTGTTCAATCTTTCCATTGTGGCACCTGGGGGGAATTCCATCGAAGGCGAACGGGCGATGACGGTGAAGCCCGATGGCGGTTTAGAACTGTTGGATAACATGGATATTGCGATAGTGCCTGGATGGCACGACCTGAATGAAGCACCGCCGCCAGAGTTGTGTGAGGCGCTCGTCCGCTGTCATGAGCGTGGCGCTCACGTCGTGGGGCTGTGTTACGGCACCTATGCGCTGGCTTACGCCGGGCTGTTGGATGGCAGACGGGCGTCGACCCACTGGATGGCCGAGCAAGATTTTAGTGGCCGCTTTCCCAACGTTAAGCTAGACACCAATGCGCTCTATGTGGAGGAAGACCGTCTAGTGACGTCGGCCGGTACCGCTGCTGGTCTGGATTGTTGCTTATTCCTGGTACGCGAATACTATGGCGCGCAGGTTGCCAACAAGGTGGCCCGTGCCATGATCGTTCCGCCCCACCGGGAAGGTGGGCAAGCGCAGTTCATAGAGCAACCTGTTGCCGCCTCAACTCAAGATGCGCATATCAATCGCCTGCTCGACTACCTGCGAGAAAACCTATCGGCATCGCATACTATCGACGAGCTTGCTGAGCGCACCGCCATGAGCCGGCGTACCTTTACGCGAAATTTCCACAAAGCCACCGGCATGACCGTCGTGGCGTGGCTAGTGAGCGAGCGGTTGCGGCGTGGACGCGAGCTTTTGGAAACCACCTCTTTGTCGGTAGAAGCGATTGCAGAAAAGGCGGGCTTTCACACGGCGACGTCTTTCCGCCAACATTTCCGGCAGCGCCATCAAGTTAGCCCACGCGATTGGCGCAAAACCTTTGGCGGCAACGCCTGATGATCAACGCTTACATCTAACATTCCAAGCAATGCACACAACATAATGTGGTTGCTATTTCCTAATATGTCTACAATACTGGACATATGGAAATTAAAAACGTCACGGCCAGTTTTAGTGCCCTTTCTCAGGAAACGCGTCTCGAAGCCTTTCGGCTTCTGGTACGCCATGAGCCCGAAGGTCTTCCTGCGGGGGAAATTGCACGTCAGTTATCGGTGCCACATAACACGATGTCGGCGCACCTTTCAGTGCTTTCACGGGCAGGATGGGTCAACTCTCGCCGGCAGAGCCGTTCCATTATCTATCGCGCTAATCTCGGCCATATGCAACAAACCCTAAGCTTTTTGATTCGCGATTGCTGTGCAGGCCACCCCGAGGTTTGTGAGCCGCTTTTGACGGCCTTCACTGACTGTTCTCTCAATACAGAGAAGGAATAACTCTTTTGAAAACGACTATTTATTACAACCCAGCCTGCGGAACATCACGCAATACATTAGCGATCATCGAAGCATCCGGTGAGACACCGCACGTCATCGAGTATCTAAAAACACCACTTGGTCGCGAGCGGCTGGTCGAACTGATCTCGATGATGGCGATTACCCCAAGAGAGTTACTGCGCCGCAAGGGCACGCCCTTTGAAGAGCTCAATCTAGATGATCCAGCATTAAGCGATGATCAACTGATAGACGCCATGATCGCGCACCCCATCCTGATCAATCGCCCCATTGTGGTAACAGAAAAAGGCGCACGCCTGTGCCGCCCTTCAGAGCGTGTACTCGAGTTATTGGCCAACCCAGTAACGATGTTTACCAAAGAAGATGGTGATGTAGTGCACCTTAAGGGCAGTCACCAATGAACGAACCTATCAGTTTCAACGACCTGCCCAACATTGATCTCCAAAAGCTCCAGCCGATTGACGTGGACGTATTGACGGGGCCCGATGCGCCGCGTCATTCCCCCAGGATTCTGGTGCTTTACGGCTCTCTGCGCGAACGCTCTTTTTCACGCTTGGCGTCCGAAGAAGCGGCGAGGTTGCTGCGCTGGTACGGCTGTGAAGTACGTACCTTTAACCCTTCTGGCTTACCGCTGCCAGATGATTCAGAGGCCGATCACCCGAAGGTAAAAGAGCTGCGCGACCTTGCCCAGTGGTCCGAAGGCATGCTGTGGGTCAGCCCCGAACGGCATGGTGCGATGACGGGGATTATGAAAACGCAAATAGACTGGATACCGCTATCGCTGGGCGGTGTTCGCCCTACTCAGGGTAAAACGCTGGCGGTGATGGAAGTGTCTGGCGGCAGCCAAAGCTTTAACGCCGTTAACCAGATGCGAATCCTCGGGCGTTGGATGCGCATGATCACCATCCCTAACCAATCCTCTGTCCCCAAAGCGTTCACCGAATTTGACGATGCCGGGCGCATGAAGCCCTCGCCTCTCTATATGCGTCTCGTCGATGTGTGCGAAGAACTTGTGAAATTCACCTGGTTGACGCGGGACAGGTCCGCCTATCTTACCGATCGCTATTCAGAGCGTGTCGAGAGCGCTGAAGAACTCTCTCGCCGCGTTAACCAAAACACTCACTGACGTAAGGTCCTTTCATGTTGGCACTGGCCATTTTTGTCGTCACCCTGGTTCTGGTGATCTGGCAGCCTAAAGGTTTGGGTATCGGGTGGAGCGCACTGGGCGGCGCTTTAGTGGCACTACTCATGGGCGTGGTGCATTTGGCTGATATCGTGGTGGTGTGGGACATCGTCTGGGATGCCACCTTTACGTTCGTTGCCCTGATTATCATTTCCCTGATTTTAGACGAAGCGGGATTCTTCGCCTGGGCAGCGCTGCACGTGGCGCGCTGGGGCAACGGACGCGGGCATCTGCTTTTCCCGCTGGTCGTGTTACTCGGCGCGGTCATTGCCGCCTTCTTCGCTAACGATGGTGCTGCCCTACTGCTGACGCCCATCGTTATCGCTATTCTTCTGCGCCTGAAGTTTGAACCGCCTGCGGCGCTGGCCTTCATTATTGCGACGGGGTTTATCGCCGATACCGCAAGCCTGCCCCTGGTGATCTCTAACCTCGTTAATATCGTCAGTGCCAACTACTTTGATATTGGCTTTGATCGCTATGCGGCAGTCATGGTGCCGGTGAACTTGGTGTCAATAACGGCCACGCTGGCCGTGCTGTGGATAGCCTTTGGCCGCCGCATTCCCAAACACTACGCCGTCGAAAACCTCGACCCACCGCGCTCGGCTATAAAGGACCCGCTCATCTTTCGAGTGGCGTTTCCGTTGCTGGCGACACTTCTGATCGCCTACTTCGTGACTGCCCCGCTGGGCATTCCCATCGCCTTTGTAACGGGAACAGCCGCCGTGCTGCTAATGGCAATTGCCGGACGCTGGTGGCAAGCAGGCCGCGGTGCCATCGTCTCCGTATCAGATGCGCTACGCGGTGCCCCTTGGCAAATAGTGCTGTTCTCAATCGGCATGTATCTCGTCGTCTACGGGCTGGGTAATGCAGGGCTGACGAACTATGGCGCGTTGGCGCTTGAGTGGCTGGCACAACAAGATAACTTTATCGCCACGCTGGGCACCGGCTTTCTATCGGCCATCGTGGCCTCAATAATGAACAATATGCCCTCGACACTGGTCGGCGCGCTGGCGATTGATCAAGCGAACGTGCCTGCAGTAACGCAGGAGCTGATGATCTACGCTAACGTCATTGGTAATGACCTGGGACCTAAGTTCACCCCGATTGGCAGCCTCGCCACCCTGCTCTGGCTACACGTGCTAGCGGGCAAGGGATACAAAATTGGCTGGGGCCAGTATATGAAAATCGGCCTGCTGATCACGCCGCCGGTGCTATTGGCAACGCTGGTTGCTTTGGCGCTTTGGTTGCCGGTGTTGTCTGCGGGGTGAGCTGACTAGGGATGTAGGTTGGATGGAAGCTAGGCAGGGTTTCTGGCTAGCTTCTGGTATCGGCCGAGGTTGTGTGAAAACCTAAAAATCAGCTGCCGATAACAGTATCCAGTCGT
>NZ_FUKM01000031.1 GCF_900163645.1 Halomonas citrativorans
CCGTTTTCGTCATACACGGTAAGGGCAACGGGGAACTTGTAGGTGCGGCCTGTATTTACTGTGAACACGGGTATTTCTCCTGATTGAACGCTGTTTAACCGCCGCTTGGGCAGCGGTTACGGGGTGGTTAAAAGGGGATTACTTAACGACGATGGTGACTTCGTCGTTGCCGTCGATGGGTTCAGGACTGTAGTTAATCGACAGCATCTGCGTGCCTTCCAGATCCGAGTACGTGGGCGACTCGATACCGACCTCGGGCATGCTGATCTCGATAATGTCGCCCGCTGTTTTGCCGTGGGTGATTTTGAGCGCGCCAGTGTCTGCACGCTGCGAGACCTCGAAGTAGTTCTTCGCATTCACACCGGGGTCTTCGATCATCAACTGGCCCGAAGGGGAGCGGCCAGTGATCTGGATATCGTTGGAGCCCACGATTTTCTTGTGTATTACCTGACCCGCCATATCGAGCGAGAACTGGTTAAACGGCACCACTGCACCCATGAAGTCGAGCGGCGCTGTGTTAACAGAGTTGATGGCCAACCCGGCGCGCCACTGGCTAAGAGTGACGCTAGGCAACTGCTCTTGAGTGACAGGGCTGATGAGAGCGCGGAACGTGAAGCGGATCACCGGCATACTTTCAGCGTTCAGCGTGAACGCTGCGGTTCCATGGGCCCCACGCCCTTTATGCAAGTTGCCGTCTACATGGGTGAAGAAAACGCCAGAATCTTCATCTTCAGAAACGGGGCTATAGGTGACGCTCACACCTTCTTCAATCACTTCACTAAAGCCACAGGCGCGCAGCATCTTGCCCCACGGTGGCGGCGTGCCGGGTGTGCCGCTGGTGTTCAGTTCCACCTCAACGACCGATTCAACGTGCTTCTCACCGGCTGCACGTGGGCTGTTGCCGTAGTAGGGCCGCACAAAGGTACGTTCAATATCAGTACCGCTAAGGGGGGTAACGGTGATCTCACGCGTCAACACGGCATCCGTTGCCGCTTCGGGCGTTGTAGCGCCGTCGTTGTACTCGGATTCCAGGGCGAACAGCATCGCCCGGCGGTTGGTTTTCATACTCACGGGGAGTTCTCCTCAAG
>NZ_FUKM01000053.1 GCF_900163645.1 Halomonas citrativorans
CCATGAAAAACACCCCAATCGTTGGATGAGTGTCCAACTTTTGGGGTGCAGTTCATAGGGCGGGGCGAAGTACCAGGGAGTAAAAGGTGCGGCGGTGGCCACGGTCGCCGCGAGCAAACTCACTGATGATGCCGTGCACCTGGCGTAGCGCTTCACCCGACTGCCAGATGGTTAGCGTGGCGTTGCGATCCAGCATCTCGGTGGCGTCCAGGCTGCCATCTCGGCTGGCCAGATTGAGCACCAGTTCAAAAGGCTGTGAGAGCGCCTCGCGATAGGTGAAATCGACCACCGCCACGCTGCTCTCGCCCGGAAGCGTCAGAGTGAAGTAAAGACCATTTCCATTTGCCATCCGCCCGCTCCCTGGATTGTTATCTCGTCAATAGGAGCGATGAGGATAGCGACCAGGATCAACAGAGCAAGGCCTGACCAATACGTGGCGGTAATGTCTTACAAGCTTGTAAGATATCTCTTACATAACCAAAGTTAACTTTTACTAAAACGCCTTCTCAAGCGCAAAGCGCGGCTGGGTCTGGCCCTCTTTAGTAACCGTCTCCATAAACATTTCAAGCGGGCGCACCCACAAACCGTACTCCCCATAAAGGGCGCGGTAGGCCACCAGCGGCTCTTCGGTTTCGCTGTGGTGGGCGGTGCCAACCACTTCGTAAAGTGCGCCTTTATAGTGGCGGTAAATACCGGGAACAGGGGCGGTCATTGGCTTTCCTTCTGAGTGGCTGGCTGGTTGGCTTTTTTAGCCAAGCGTTCGAGCACTTTGGAGGCCGCTACAAAGCCGAACGTGCCGGTGACGAACGTGGCGGCGCCAAAACCGGAGGCGCAGTCCAGCCGGGTGGCATCACCACTGCCGGGCTTTTGCAGGCACACTTCACCGTCGCTACCGGGATACACCAGTTGCTCGTCGGAGTAGACACACTCGACCGAGAAGCGCCGCTTGGGGTTGCGCGAGAAGTTGTAATCCCGGCGCAGGCGCGAGCGCACTTTGGATAACAGCGGGTCGTGCTCAGTACGGGTTAAGTCGGCCACTTGAATACGTGTGGGGTCGGTTTGCCCACCGGCGGCACCGGTCACGGTAATCGGGATTTTACGCCGCTTGCACCAGGCAATCAGCGCGGCCTTGGCGATAACACTGTCGATAGCGTCCACTACGTGGTCGGCGTCCTCGGGAATGCGCTCGGCCAGGTTCGTGGGTGTGACAAATGCGGTGTCAGCGACAATGTCGATTTCCGGCGCAATCAGGCGACAGCGTTCAGCCAGCACCTCTACCTTGGGCTGGCCGATGGTGCCGTCCAGCGCGTGCAGCTGACGGTTGATGTTGGAGACACACACATCGTCCAGGTCGATCAAGGTAAGCTTACCGATACCTGAACGCGCCAGCGCCTCCACCGACCAGCTACCTACGCCACCTACGCCCACCACCACCACGTGCGCATGGCGAAACGCGGTGGCCGCGCGCTGCCCATAAAGGCGTCGAATACCGCCAAAACGGAACTCATAGTCGTTAGAAGCATAATCGTTAAAAGCCGTGCCAGCAGAGGCTGGCTCAGCACTTGCCGGGGTAACCGGTGGAAGTGAAGGCGTAGTAGACATGGCAAGCTCTTTTTAAAGCATTTGAAGGGCAGAGGGCGCTGTCAGCGGCGGTGTCCACACGCTGTCCAACGGCAGGTGGCCTGCCCAGCCTAAATGATGGAACAAGGCGGTCATGGTGTCATCCAGGGCACAGGTTAGCGCAACCCGTTTAGCCAGCACGGGGTGATCAAAGGCTAAATGCATGGCCGCTAACAACAAGCGTGGCGCATTCAGTTGGTCGGCAAAAAAACGATTATGGACGCTTTTACCGTGCTTGGCATCACCAATAATGGGGTAACCGCGCCGCGATAAATGGCGGCGAATTTGATGGCGACGCCCAGTGAGTGGGCGCGCTTCCACAAGCGAATAACGGGCTACCGGGTAGCGGTCGACCTGAACGGGAAGCTCGACACTGTCCAGGCGGCGTATATCGGTCATGGCGGGCATCGCAGGCATTTCTGCTTTAGGCCGCGAGCCATCCTCTTCACGTAGCGGATAGTCCAGACGCGCCTCATCAGGTGCTTTGCCACGCACCACCGCCAAGTAGCGCTTTTCGACCTGACGTTCACTAAACGCTTCGCTTAAAAGCCCGGCGACAGTCGAGGAGAGGGCAAACACAATAACGCCCGACGTTGGCCGGTCCAGCCGGTGCACGGGATAAACGCGTTTGCCTATCTGGTCACGCAGTTGCTGCAACAAAAACTGCGTTTCACCCCGTGCCAGCGCCGAGCGGTGTACTAAAAGCCCGGAGGGCTTATGCACGGCGACAAGGTGCTCATCCTGATAGAGGATTCTAAGCGGCAACATAGCACTTCCTGGGTAAAAACGAGGCGCTATTGTCGCGGCTGGGCAGGCAGATGTCATCCGTGAAGTTATGTTAAAGCTAGCCAGCCAGCGTTGGCAACATGGGGACTCGGCAACTACCTTGTAAAGGCACCCCTTCGGGGGCTTCCACGGAACAGGAAAGGAGAACGAACGATGCGTTATTCAGCTCCGCTCACCGGTGTCGCCGCAGCTCTGCTACTGGCCACTACCGCTAGTGCTCAGACAAATGAGAGCGAATCGCTTGAAGTGAATATGCACGAGGTAACATCCAAAGGTGTAAACGATGCACTCGGTACCGTGACAATTGAAAGTTCCGAATTCGGGGGTGTGTTATTGACGCCTTCCATCACCGGTCTAGAGCCGGGTATTTATGGCTTTCATCTGCATGAAAACCCCAGTTGCGAACCGGCCGAAAACGATGACGGCGAAATGACCGCTGCCCAGGCCGCCGGCGGCCACTACGACCCGGACAATACCGATACTCACCAAGGTCCTTACGGCGAAGGCCACTTGGGTGACCTGCCGGTACTGACCGTCAACGACGATGGGGAAGCGAACCTGCCCGTGCTGGCACCTCGGCTTAGCATGGACGACATAACAGACCGCGCCCTGATTATTCATGAGGGCGGCGACACGTATGAAGACGAGCCACACTTGGGTGGCGGTGGTGCGCGTATGCTCTGCGGTGTGACACCTTCATAACGCGCTTACGTTACGCAAGAAGATGACCGGGCAGCCTAAGGCTGCCCGTTTTCATATTGATGTGTGCCATGACGCTCAGTGGGCCACTAAAGTCTTAAAGCGGTTTTCTTAACGACACTGTACATTCTGCCAACTAATCAGCGCCCTAGCTGATTTTTCATCTGTCGTCTTTCACTATCCCCTGACCACTGAGTGCCCAACATGATTACCTTTATCGTCTCGATACTGCTGTTAATCGTGGGTTATTTTACCTACGGTAAATTCGTTGAACGGGTCTTTGTCACTGATCGCAAGCGTCAAACGCCTGCCTATAGTATGCGTGACAACATCGACTACGTACCGATGAACACAACGCGTAACTCGCTTATCCAACTACTTAATATTGCCGGTGTCGGGCCCATTTTTGGCCCTATTCTTGGCGCACTTTACGGTCCGGTCGCCTTCGTTTGGATCGTGGTTGGGTGTATTTTTGCCGGTGCGGTGCATGATTATCTAACGGGCATGATCTCGATTCGCAACCACGGCGCTCACCTGCCTCAACTGGCGGGCAAGTTCCTGGGTAAAATCATGAAGCACGTGGTTAACGGCTTTGCGATTTTACTACTGTTGCTGGTGGGTACCGTATTTGTCACCTCCCCCGCCGCGCTGCTGGACAATATGACGCCGATATCACTTACCCTGATTATTATGGCGATTTTTGTCTACTACCTGATTGCGACACTACTACCGATTGATAAGGTGATCGGCCGCATCTACCCCTACTTTGGTGCGCTGTTATTGTTCAGCGCAGCGGGTATCGGCATTGGCATGATCGTGACGGGCGCGCCGATCCCTGAGCTTTCGTTCCAAAATATGCATCCGGAAGGCGCACCTATCTTCCCGCTACTGTTTTTAACGATTTCTTGCGGCGCGCTTTCGGGTTTTCATGCCACCCAAACGCCCATTATTTCGCGCACAACGGAAAACGAAACCAGCGGGCGCAAAATCTTTTACGGCATGATGATCACCGAAGGCATTATCGCCATGATCTGGGCAGCAGCAGCCATGAGCCTGTTCCACGGAGACCAAAGCCTTTCTGACGTTTTGGCGGCGGGCGGCCCTGCGGCCGTGGTAAGCGAAGTGTCCACTACTATGCTTGGCGCCGTAGGCGGCACGCTAGCGATACTGGGCGTTATCGTTCTTCCGATCACCTCTGGCGACACCGCGTTTCGTAGCGCACGCATGATCATTGCCGACTACCTGAAAATTGATCAACGCCCGATCGTTAAGCGTCTGCTGATTGCCGTACCTCTGTTTGTCGTGTCGTACGCACTCACCCACATGGACTTCACGCTACTGTGGCGCTACTTCTCTTGGGCAAACCAGACCACCGCCGTGATTGCGCTATGGGTCGCCACGATGTATCTGGTGCTATCGCGCAAACCGTACCTGATTACGTCAATTCCGGCGGTCTTCATGACCATGGCCACCTTTACCTATATCGCCTATGCGCCCATTGGTTTTGGCCTGTCGCTGCAGGTGAGCTATGTGGTGGCGGCAATGGGTACGCTGGTGTGCATCGCCCTGTTTATGAAGCGTGTACGTCGTTTGAGCCGTGCGACCTTTACGGTTGATGAGCCTGCCACTAACTTTAGTGAAGACGTTCTCGCGGCCTCCTCCAAATAAATCCATACCCCGGGCAGCCTGCTGCCCGGCAAGCATTAAGCGCTGCACCGTCAGCGCTTTTTTTGTGCCTATCCTTTTGTCATCTCTGCTACGTTTTTCATCACTCCCGCGCCTGCTCTTTCTATTACTCTCTTCCTCTGCCCCCGGATTTTATTACGGTATATTGTCGACCCCATAGAAAACGTTATATCATAACCATTAATAGCGATTTAATGGCCTGATTTGAGATGTTGGCAATGTGCAGCGACCCCGTTTTATCCGTGCGTGATCTGCGCATTCAAATTGATCAACAGCCGGTGGTTGATGGCCTCTCCTTTGACGTGATGGCCGATGAGCGCGTATGCCTATTGGGCGCATCGGGGTCGGGGAAATCATTTACCGCGAAAGCGGTGTTAGGGCTTTTGCCACCTAATGCTCAGGTACAGGGAAGCATTCGCCTTCTTGGCCAGGACGTTATTCACACCCCTGCTGCACAGCGGCGCAATGAAACCCGTGTTTCCATGGTGTTTCAGGATTCGCTTTCGGCGCTCAACCCGCTGGTGACTATCGGCTCCCAGCTGCGCGAGCCCTTCACGCGCCACCACGGCTTATCACGTAAAGCGGCCATGCAGGCTGTTATTGCGTTACTGGAAGCCATGGGTCTTCCTGACCCGCAGCGGTTGATAAAACGCACGCCTGCCGAGCTTTCCGGTGGTCAACGCCAGCGCGTGTGTATCGCGCTTGCCATGGCCTGTAAAACCTCGTTGCTCGTTGCTGATGAGCCTACGACCGCACTGGATGTCGTCACCCAAGCGCAGGTACTCCGCGCCCTGCGCGAACATACCGGCAAAACGGCCACGTCTCTGCTGTTTATCACTCACGACCTTCACGCCGCCGCTCAGCTGTGCCAACGCGCGGTGGTTATCGAGCGCGGCGTCATGATTGAAAGCGGTGAGCTGGATACGCTGATTACCGCCCCACAACACCGCTTTACTCAAGAGTTGGTGGCCGCTGCGCATAGCGTACAGCCAGCAGAACTCACGGATTCTGCTGAGCAAATGCCCGTTGACTACTTAAAGAGCGCCTAGATGCAAAGCCCCGTACCCTTGGGTAGTCAAACAACATTTGTTGGCAGAGAAGCGTTTATCTCGGCACGCGGCCTCAATAAAAGCGTCACGTTACCGCGTGAGGTATTTTGGCGGGCAGGTGAGCGTAAACGCATCATGAATGATGTTGACCTTACGCTTTACCCCGGCGAGCGCGTGGGGCTGGTGGGCTTGTCCGGCTCAGGCAAAACTACCTTACTACGCTCGCTTCTAGCCATTGAAGCACCTGATAGCGGATCGATTACCTGCCAGCATAAAGCGGTGCGCCCCGCGTCCACGGCCCGCCTGCGCTGGTACCGCCAGGCGGTTCAGTATATTCCCCAGGACCCGGCTTCTTCGCTTGACCCACGAATGAGCGTACGCGCGCTGGTTGCCGAGCCGCTGATTCGGCTCAAGGTAGCGTGCGACCCAGTTGAGCGTGCCCAGGAAGCGCTTGAGCAAGTGGGTTTAGGTGCCCCGTTTCTAGACCGCAAACCCCATGAGCTTTCCGGCGGCCAGGCGCAGCGGGTGGCGATTGCCCGAGCCATCGCTACCCGCCCGCGCTTTTTACTGGCCGACGAGCCGCTTAGCGGACTTGACCTGCCGGTGCGCGCTCAGGTGATTAACGTGCTGAAGCGGCTTTGCGATGAGAACGGCACAGGCCTGCTGATGGTGTCCCACGATTTATCCGTGGTCGCCAGCCTTTGCAAGCGCACCCTGGTAATGGACGACGGCAGGATTGTTGAAGACCGTCCTACCACTGAGCTTTGGCGCACACCTCGCCACCCCATCACGCTTGATTTGATCAAGGCCGTCTCTCAACTGCCTACCTGCGCTTACCCGCACTGTCATCCGGCGGACGTGGGGGCGCTTTTATAGCGGGCTTATAAACAACCTATCCGCGACTAAAACCCGTTTCGCCAACATGGCGTCTAAGCGTTTGCTTACGAACGTTTGGCGGCTGTTTTTAACGTCTACTTCTATTCCTGACATGGAGACTCCCCAATGCTACGCCGCAAGCTTCGCCTACCGTTACCCGTTGCCCTGGCCGCACCGCTTCTACTCGCTGGCTGCTTTGATAACCAGCGTGATGACACCTCTGCCTCGCCAGACGCCGACGAGCGAATTAGCGTAGCAATGCTTCAGCCGCCGCGCTCAGGATTGAGCCCATTATCCGACGACGCGTTTAAACTATCGCGCTGGAGTAGCGCTGAAACCCTGATTCGCCTGGATGCCAACAGTGATCCTCAGCCATTCCTGGCGACCGGGTGGGAGCAGGTGGACGAGCAGACGTGGCGCTTTGTGATTCGTGACGGTGTGGTTTTCCACGACGGCACCGAGCTGACCGCCAACGACGTCGTGAACTCCCTGACAGCCGCCACTCAAGCAGCCCCCAAGCCGCGTATTCTGGACGGCGTCAACATGACCATTGAAGCCGATGGTGACAATGCCGTGCTGGTACGTACCGAGGAAGCCGACCCGCTGATTGCCAACCGACTTTCCAGCCCACAGCTGGCGATTCTAGCCGCTAGCGCCTACGGCGACGATGGCCGGGTGAATCCCATCGAAGCGGGCACCGGCCCTTTTGTTTTGAAAGAGATCAACGGCACCACCAGCGCCACGCTTGACCGGTTCGATGGCTACTGGGGCGAGCCCACCGCCATTGCCGGCATTGATGCAGATTATGTATCCGACGGTACGGCGCGCGCTGCGGCCCTGAGAACCGGCACTGCCGATGTAGTAGAAGCCATTCCGGTGTCGCAGGTGGCGCTGCTGGACCAGGCGCTGGTGCACGAAGTGCCCATGCCGCGCACCAACACGCTGTATCTGAACACGCAATCAGGCCCCATGGCTGACCCCGGCCTGCGAGCGGCCGCGCGTGAAGCGATTGATCGCTCGTCCATTGTGAAGACCGTTTACGAAGGCCGTGCCGATATTGCCGAAGGTCTGCTGGGTCCGGCGCTGGCCTGGGCAAGCGACTACCGTACCTCAATAGACGACCGTACCGCGCCTACCGCACCAGAGGGCGTCGAAATCACTCTGGCGACCTTTACCGATCGCGCTGAGCTGCCGGAAGTCGCCGTCCTGCTTGAGCAGCAGTTGACCCAGGCTGGCTTCAAGGTGACGCAGGAAGTGCGCGAGTATGCGCATATTGAATCCGACGCGTTAGCCGGTGAGTTTGATGCCTTTATTCTGTCGCGTGCCACCGTGCTGGATTCTGGCGACCCGGTGGCCTACATGTACAGCGACTTCGCCTGCGAGGGCTCTTTCAATATCGCCCAGCTTTGCGACCCGGCCGTTGATGAGGCACTTGCCAACGCCTCACAGCAGCCCACCGGTGAGGCACGCCGCCAAGCGATTATCGACGCTGAAGCCGCCATTCTGCGCACCGATGCGGCGATCCCGATGCTCCACGAGCGAGTCATTCAGGGGGAATCGGCACGGGTTAGCAATGCCGAACGCGACCCCCGTGAGCGCATGCTGATCACCGAAAAAACCGCTATCGATACTGATAGCGAGTCCTGAAGGCGCGCCACGCATGATTAACGCAACATCGCAGACCTTGTGGCGCAGCTTACGCATTGAGCCGTTTATTCCCCTGTTGTCACGCCTAGTGATGCTGGCAGGCGTTGTGGCTCTGGTGGGCCTACTGCCCTGGCTTTCAGGCCGCGACCCGGCGCTCAGCATCTTGCGGGCGCGCTCTGCCGAGCAGGAGGCAACGCCTGAAGCGCTGGCGGCCATTCGTGCCCAGCTGGGCCTGGAATCCGGGCCGCTGGAGATGCTGCAGCACTGGCTGCTGGGGCTTTTGCATGGCGATGCGGGCAACTCGTGGATTTCAGGCGCACCGGTGCTGCCCGGCATGCTAAAGAGTGCCCAGGTATCCTTGCTGCTGATGAGCTTTGCCATGCTGGTGGCTGTTGTTACTGCAACGCTTATTTGCCTGCCAGTGGTGCGGCAAGGTTTGCGTGGCCAGATTAGCCGCTCGTCTGGCATCGTGGGCGCGGCATTAACGGCGCTGCCAGAATTCCTGCTCGCCTCGTTGCTTCTGGTAGTGTTTGCCGCCTGGCTTAACTGGCTGCCGCCCTATGGCTGGCGGGGTTTGAACTACGCGGTGCTTCCAGCGTTGGCGCTGGGGCTTCCCGCAGGCGGGCTGCTGGGCCGTTTGTTCAGCGATGGCCTCTCGGCCACCTTTACCGAGCGCTGGGTGGCGACCTGGAGTGTGGCGGGCTTCTCTCATCGCCGTATTACGCTCTCCGTTCTGCGCCGTACGCTGCCAAGCCTTATGCCCCAGGTGGGTATGGTCATGGTCGGCCTAACCGGCGGTGCGATAGCCGTTGAGCAGGTGTTTTCGATTCCGGGCCTTGGCCGGGCAACGCTGGGGGCAGCCTCGGCCCAGGACATGCCTGCACTGCAAACCGGCATTCTTATTCTGCTGGTGATTGCGATTGTGCTGGGCAGCCTTGCCAATATTGGTCGCGCGCTGCTGCTCGGCCGGGCATTTCGGCTGGGCGCACTGCCCGTGGCCCACTCCGAACAGAGCGTGTCGCGTCGAGCGTGGATCGTCCCGACCATCGCGGTCCTTCTGCTGTGTGTGCTGGTGGTCGCAGGCATTACCCGAGATCCGTTTAGCTCGGCCTTTATGCGCCTGGAAACACCCAGCCTGGGCTTGCCGCTAGGGGCGGACGGCACTGGGCGCGATATTCTGGCCCGCGTGGCCCATGGTGCGCTCTCCACGATTGGCATGGCGGTTGCAGTGGTATTTTTCACGCTGATTCTGGGGCTCTTGATTGGCCTGGCACCCAAGCTTGCCACCGGCCCCATTGAGATTACCAAGGCAACGCCGCCCACCATTGCAGGTCTTATCGTGGCCGGTTTGATGGGGCCCAGCACCAGCGGCGCCGTTATTGCGGTTACAGCGGTGGCTTGGGCGCCGCTGGCGGCGCATACAGCAGCGCTGGTCGCCGAGGCAAAAGCCCAGCCCCACGTACGCATAACGCCACTTCTTGGGGTGGGGCAGCTTCGGTTGATGGGCCGCTATATTCTTCCTGCGGTGATTGGCCCGGTATTTCGCCACGCCATGCTGCGCTTGCCTGGGGTTGCGCTGGCGCTTGCGGCACTGGGCTTTTTGGGTCTTGGGCCACGGCCACCTTCGCCAGAGTGGGGGTTAGTGTTGGCAGAAGGCATGCCATACATTGAACGCGCCCCTTGGGCGGTGCTGATTCCTGCGCTGGCGCTGGTGCTGCTCTCGGTACTGGCGGTATCGCTTTCAAGTTTTGTGGGTTCAAGCAAGCCCGTCCGTTAGGCAATAGCACTCATGACAGGCAAAAAAATGCCCCCGACAGTGTCGGGGGCATTTTTGTTGGGCGGTGGCGAATAAGCGCGACTCCAGGAGTAATGCTTACTCGTGGTCGCCCGCCAGCTGCATTTGGCGCAGCATGTAGTTCTGAATACCGACCTGCTCGATCAACTTCAGCTCGGTTTCGATATGGTCGATATGATCTTCTTCATCGGCGAGCAGATCGCGCAGCAAATCACGTGAAACGTAGTCTTTAACGCTTTCACAATAAGTGATGGCTTCGATGTAATCGTTACGGCCGTCGTGCTCAATACGCAGATCACTTTCGAGCATCTCTTTAACGTTTTCGCCAATGTGCAGCTTGCCCAAGTCCTGAAGGTTAGGAATACCTTCCAGGAACAGGATGCGCTCAATTAGCTTATCGGCGTGCTGCATCTCTTCAATGGACTCGTCATATTCCCATTTGGCGAGCGCTTTTAGGCCCCAATCCTTGTACATCTTGGCGTGCAAGAAGTACTGATTGATAGCGATAAGTTCGTTGCCCAACGCTTTATTGAGATGCTGAATTACCTGGGGATCACCTTTCATGACGTCACCTTTTCGTTGTAATGCTGAGAGTTCATCTAAGCAATCAAATAGTTACGTTAATAAGGAGTATAGGCCACGAAAAGGCATACTCCCAGCTTTCTGAGAGTATAAAGAAGAGATCAAAAAATTCAAACAAATCAGTTATTTGCTAACGATAACTCTAACAAGAGTGATTCGCGTCATACGGCGTAAGCGAGACTCATATCGGCTTCCAAACGGGCATTTTGTACCGCTTCACGCGTTAGCGATTTAGCCATACAGGCGCACTTGCCGCAT
This sequence comes from Halomonas citrativorans, assembly GCF_900163645.1. Taxonomy (GTDB): domain Bacteria; phylum Pseudomonadota; class Gammaproteobacteria; order Pseudomonadales; family Halomonadaceae; genus Vreelandella; species Vreelandella citrativorans. Next base: position 10,999 of record NZ_FUKM01000053.1, read on the forward strand.
TGGGTCGCACAGCCGGTGGCTTCACGCACTTCTCGCCAGCTGCGCGCTCCGTCGCTCACCTGCTGACGTATCTGATGATCGGTTACTCCCTTGCACACACAAACGTACATGGCGACACCTCATTAATCACATGAGGTGAATGTAAATGATTCGCATACATCTTTGCAAGTAAAAACAGATGCTCTTTAGCAGTGATTGCCCTTAGCATTTAGCTTTTAGTATTCAATTCAGCTTGTTAGTTATTTAGTTGCGAAGAAACTAATGTTTTTTTGTCCTAGCGTTTTGGCACTACCACCGTACAGGTATGGGAGGCGATGTCTGGCCAGCTACGCCGCTGCTTATCGACAAACACCCACCCATAGCCCATGCCCAGCGCCGCCAACGAGAGCCAAGCCGTGGCACAGCGAACAAGGCCTTGTTTAAGCGTAATTCTTTGCCCGTTCGGTGTTTGCACGCGCAGATGCCATGCCTGCATACCCAGCGTCATACCGCTACGAGACCAGAAAAAGCAGAAGAAAAAAGTGACGGAAACAAGTAACAGCGCGCGTAGGCTCCAAACCGATAGCGCAGAAGCACCCACGGCTTCAACGGGCTGCCCCAACACCAGTCGAAAAAAAGCCAGATGGACGATTGTTACGGTCAGCCAGAGCGCCACTACCAACACACTGTCGTAGAGCAGAGCCCCCAGGCGGCGACCTAAACCAGCGCACATGACATCAGCCATTACGGCGCAGGAAGTAAACCCCAACAGCAGCGCAGGCGAGTGTTGGCACCAGCACTGCCCATACGGGCGAAAACCCAAAGATCGTCGATGCTGGCGCAAGCAGATCCTGCATATATTTAAATGACAGCCCGGTCACGACGCCATAAAAGACGCGAGTCCCTGCCGCCACAGTACGCAGCGGGCCAAACACGAAGGACGCCGCTATCAATACCAGCGATCCCATGGTGAGGGGCATTAAGACTTTTTGCCAAAAGTACAACAGCGGTTGATCCGCCGTTAAGCCTTGCTCTTGCAGGTAGCGTGCATACGCCCATAGCTCGCTGGGTGCCTGACTATCGACCGAGCGCAGCAGCCGCTCTAACTGCACCGGCGTAATCTGTGTTTCCCAAACAGCACTGGCCTGATAGTCGGATTCAGTGCGGTCATCATAGATACGTGTCGTGGTGATGTTTGCAAGCCGCCAGGCGCCCTCTTCCCAGTGCGCCCGGTCAGCGTGGGTGGCTTCCACCAAGCGGCGCCCATCAAACCGGTAGCGGGTTAAATCAAGCACGACCTCATCGGCCCGTATGGCACCAAATCGGTAAACGCTGTCGCCTTCAAACTGCCAGCCGCTACGGCTGGCGGGTTGAGCACTTTCCCCTTGGCGCTGCTCAAGCCGCCACGCTTCGGCAAACTGCTCGGTACGCGGGCTTACAAACTCAGCAACCAGTAGCACGGCCACAACCACCAGCAACACCGGTTTCATCACACCCCAGACGATGCGCGCCAGCGAACGACCTGAAGCACGCATCACGGTCAACTCGTTGCTGGAAGCCATACTTCCCAAGCCAATGAGCGCGCCTATCAGTACCGCTACGGGCGCGTATTGATAAAACCGCCAAGGCACGCGCATCAGCAGATAGAGAAACACATCAAGCGCGGTAAAATTCCCTTGTACATCGCTCAGGTCGCCAATGTAGGCAATGGTGATATCCAGCCCCAGCAGGACGAACTGCACAACGATAATTGCCCCCAGCACGTTGCGAGCGATGTAACGATCCAGACGATCAGCCAGCATTAGCGCATCCCCTTACGTTGTGAGCGCCACAAAAGCAGCAAGCCGAGGCCTAAAAACAAGAGATGCACGGGCCAAACGCCAACCAATGGCGAGAGCTTTCCACTGCCAATCGCATCGACCGCTGCAAGCAGTAAGCTCAAATAAGCCACATACAAAAATACCGCCGGTAGTAGCTTGGCAAACCGGCCCTGGCGTGGGTTCACCCGAGAAAGCGGCTGGGCGATGAGCGCTAATACAAAGACCATGAACGGCAAGCCGGTACGCCACTGAAACTGCGCCTGGGCGCGTGGGTTAGGATCATCCCAAAGCGCCGCGGTGGTAGCGTACTCAATAGAATCAAACTCCTGAAGGCCGCGACTTAACCCCAGGCGCATCGTATAGCGTTCAAACGTTAGCCGTTGAGCATCCTGCTGGCCCGGCACCACACCGTAACGCTCGCCATTTTCCAATATTAAAAAGCGGCTGCCCGTTTCAACGCGCGTTTCCTGATACCCCGAACCGGCCCGAGTAACAAAGCTATGTGGATTTTCTGTATTAGGCCGTTCATGAACCAACACCTCCTGCATCTCGGTGCCGTCGCTGCTGAAATCGCTGATATAAGCGGTACGCCCACCACCGAAATCCTGGAATCGCCCGGGCGCCAGTACCGATACATCCAACCGGCTGCGCTGCTCTTCAAGCGTCGCTGCCGTTTGCAACGCCCCAGCGGGGGTTAGCCACAAGCTACAAAAGCCCACCAGCACCGCCACTACCGAGGCGGGCAGCAACGTTACTCGCAACAGCCGCAGAGGGCTCATGCCACAGGCCACCATCACGGTGATTTCGCTGTTCATGTACATTTGGCCATAGGCCAGCAGGATGCCCAGAAAAAACGCGAGCGGCAGCACCAGTTCCATAAAGCCAGGTAGGTGAAACACCATCAAGCTACCCAGAATGGTAACGGGGATATCTCCCTCCGCCGCGTCAGAGAAGTAACGAATAAAACGACTGCCCATAATGACCAGCAGTAAGATCCCTGCCACAGCCGACATGGTGAGTAACACTTCGCGAGTTAAGTACCGAAATAAAATCAATGCCCTCTCCGGCTAATCGTGCAGGATGCCATGCAATGCGCCCATGGCTTGGGTACACTAACCCAACACCCAGTACGGGGCATTATCCCGAATCCCTCGATGCTTGTCTTGTTGGAGACGTTATGGAATTTTCCGTTCAGACCGCCAATCCGGCCAAAACCGAAACGGCTTGTCTCGTCATCCCCATGTTTAAAGGTAGCGACTTGTTGCCCACGGCCGCCAGCCTGGACGACGCCAGTGAACGTTTAATCGGTCAGTTGCTTGAGCGCGGCGATTTCGATCCTGCTCTTGGCAACGTACAGATGATTCCTTTCGCGCCGGGGCTTTGCGCAGAACGGCTTTTGTTAGTAGGCCTCGGAGAGCGCGAAAAGTGCCAGGAAGGCGCCTTTTTAAAAGCGCTGGACGCGGCCATGGTGGCGCTGACCAAGCTGCCCGTCGACGAAGCAAGCATCGCGTTTAATGATGTTCCTCTTGAAAGCCGCGACAGCAGTTGGAAAGCGCGTAAGGTGCTGGAGGCCGCAGAACGCGCGGTTTACCGCTTTGACCAGTTTAAGTCGCAGCCAGCGCCTTTAGCGCGCCTTAACGCACTCACGCTTTTTAGCGAGCCTGAAAACGCGACGCTTACCCAGCAAGGCGCCCAGATTGGCGCAGCGATTGGCCAAGGCATCAACTACGCCCGTACGTTGGGCAATTTACCTGGCAATGTGTGCACGCCAAGCTACCTTGCCCAACAGGCCGAGCAGTTGAGCAAGACATCCAACGGCGCGTTAGAGGTGGATATTCTCGACGAAGAGGCGCTGGATGCCCTCGGCGCGGGCTCACTACTGTCGGTTGGCCGAGGCAGCCACGAACCTACGCGCTTGATTGTCATGAAGTACAACGGTGCAACGGAGAGTGAAGAAGCCCCCCACGTCCTGGTAGGCAAAGGGATCACGTTTGATACCGGCGGCATTTCGCTGAAACCCGGCGAAGGCATGGACGAAATGAAATTCGACATGTGCGGCGCCGCCAGCGTATTCGGCACCGTGAAGACAATGCTTACGCTCAAGCCCAGGCTCAATTTGGTCTTTATTGTCGCCGCTGCAGAAAACATGCCCGATGGCCTTGCCACCAAGCCTGGCGATATTATTAAAACGCTGAAAGGTCTAACGGTTGAAGTGCTTAATACTGATGCCGAGGGCCGCCTGGTACTTTGCGACGCACTGACCTACGCCGAGCGCTTTAAACCAGCAAGCGTTGTCGATATCGCCACGCTAACAGGCGCGGTAATTGTTGGCCTGGGCCACCACGCGACGGGCCTGCTCTCCAACGATGACGACCTGGCGCTCGATTTGCTGGAGGCCGGTGAAGCTTCCTGGGACCGCGCCTGGCATTTACCCTTGTGGGATGAGTACCAGGAGCAGTTGGAATCCAACTTTGCGGACCTGGCCAATATTGGCGGGCGCCCGGCAGGTACAATTACCGCCGCGTGCTTTTTATCGCGCTTTGCCGACCATTTCCCATGGGCGCACTTGGATATCGCCGGTACCGCTTGGCACTCGGGCAAACAGAAAGGCGCCACCGGCCGTCCGGTAGGCCTGCTTTCCCAGTACCTGTTGGACCGTGAAGCCGATGCCCAAGTAGAAACCAGCGTCAACTAATCGCACGATCGCGCGCTCAATGGTTGCCTTTGAGTGCCACAACCGTTAAATCTGGAAGTATTAGCGTGTGCTCTATCGTTTATGGCACGCGCTACGCTAACGACACGCTTATATCGCCCTTCGGGGCCTGGCTCTAGCGGAGAAAACACGCCGTGCCCACTAGCTCTACGACTCGTTTTGAAATCCTGCCGTCCAATCAACCAACGGCCGACAGCATTCGTGACAACATCCTGGCCAACCCAGGCTTTGGCAAGCATTTCAGCGACCATATGGTCAATATCCGCTGGACGGTAGATGCCGACTGGCACGGCCACCAGGTACGCCCCTACGGCCCGCTGACGCTTGATCCGGCCGCATCGGTTCTGCATTACGGCCAGGAAATTTTTGAAGGCATCAAAGCCTACCGTCATGCCGATGGCTCGGTCTGGACTTTCCGCCCTGAGAAAAACGCCGAGCGTTTTCGCCGCAGCGCCCGCCGCCTGGCACTGCCGGAACTCTCCGACGAAGACTTCATTGGTTCCATCAAGGCGCTGCTGGCCCAGGACAATACCTGGGTGCCCACACCGTCAAGCGATACCGACGAGTGCAGCCTGTATCTGCGCCCGTTCATGATCGCCTCTGAAGCCTTTTTAGGCGTACGCCCGGCTCACGAAGTCGACTACTACGTGATCGCTTCTCCGGCAGCGTCCTACTTCAAGGGCGGTATCAGCCCCGTTTCGATTTGGCTCTCCTCGCACTACAAGCGGGCAGCCCCCGGCGGCACCGGCTTTGCCAAGTGCGGCGGTAACTACGCGGCCTCATTGGCCGCGCAAAAAGAAGCTGAAGCTCACGGCTGCGGCCAAGTGGCGTTTCTGGACGCGGAGGAGAGCAAATGGGTTGAAGAGCTGGGCGGCATGAACCTGTTCTTTGTTTTCAAGGATGGGCGCTTGGTGACGCCACGCTTGACCGACACCATTCTGGAAGGCGTTACCCGCAACTCAGTGCTCACGCTTGCGAAAGATGAAGGCTTAACGCCCGAAGAGCGCCCAATCAGCATTGATGAGTGGCGCGAAGGCGCGGCTTCCGGCGAAATTACCGAAGTGTTCGCTTGCGGAACCGCGGCGGTCATCACTCCGGTGGGCGAGCTGGTGACGGAAAATGAGCGTATTCGCCTGAACGGCGACGGCGGCAACGACGTGGCCATGCGCATTCGTAAAAAGCTGCTCGACGTGCAGTACGGGCGCAGTGAAGACAAGCACGGCTGGCTCACCCGGTTAGTGTAATGCCTCCCGCCGCCGCCAGCCATGGCGGCGGCACTGTTTTAAACGCGTTTTGAAAGAGCTGGAGCCGCTATGGCGCGCATCGATTTTTATATCCTCCCGGATACCACCCTGGAAGCGCGTTTGGCATTCGCCTGTAAGCTGGCCGAAACCATTTGGCGTAAGGGGTACCGGCTTCACCTTCACTGCGAAGACAAGGCCTTGGCCGAGCAGGCTGATGCGGCCCTGTGGAATTTTCGCGAAGACGCCTACCTGCCCCACGCGCTTGAAGACAGTGAAATGGCGGCCAGCGTACCGATAACGCTGGGCTGGCAAACCCTGCCTACGCCCAAAGAAGAAACCGCGCTTCTCAATCTGCATCCCGATATTCCTGATGGCGTTGAGCGCTATGCGCGCGTTGCCGAAATTATCAACCAGCATCAACACGTTCTGGTCGCCAAACGCGCCTGCTGGCAGCGCTATAAAGAGCTTGGGCATGAAGTGGTGCCGCATAAGCTTGGGTAATGCTTCCACAACTTTTGCACCTAACAATAACGAATTAGCGGAAGAGTATGATGATGTCTGCCTCTTTTTTAACTCGCCATCCGCTCGCTGTGATTGTTATTGCTCAGCTGTTTGGCACCTCGCTGTGGTTTAGCGTTAATGGCGTTGGCTTGGCATTACAGGAGGTGGTGGGTCTTAGTGAAGGTGATCTCGGTTTACTGACCATCGCGGTGCAGGCCGGGTTTATCACCGGCACGCTACTAATTGCCATTACCGGCCTTGCCGACCACATGCGGGCAAGCCACCTGTTTGCGCTGTCAGCGGTGCTCGGTGCGCTTATCAACGCGGCGTTTATTGGCGTTGCCGACAGCATAACGTTGGCGGCAGTGGCACGCTTTGCCACCGGCCTTTGCCTGGCAGGCATCTACCCATTGGGCATGAAGCTGGTGGTGAGTTGGACACCTTCGCATGCGGGCGCGGCTCTGGGCTGGCTTGTCGGCATGTTAACGCTAGGCATCGCCTCTCCCCATTTACTGCGCGGATTAACGTTGCACCTGCCCTGGCAATGGCCACTGCTATTGGCATCGCTGTTGGCGCTGGTCGCGGCGTTGATGGTTTTCCGGCTAGGCGTTGGGCCCCACCTGCCCGCTAAAGCCGGAAGCGGACGCCCCTGGGCCGGGCTTGGTGCGTTCAAGCAGCGTCAGTTTCGCAAGGCCGCACTGGGTTACTTCGGCCACTGTTGGGAGCTTTATGCATTCTGGGCACTGGTGCCTTTTTTGGTTAGCCGCGAGCTTGAGCGGGTCAATGCGTCAGCAAGCCTTCAGCCGTGGCTAAGCTTTGCCGTTATTGCCCTTGGCCTGCCTGGCTGCGTGTGGGCAGGTCGGTGGAGCCGGAAAGCGGGTAGCGCCCACGTTGCTTCTGTGGCGCTATTAACATCGGGCGTACTTTGCCTGGTTTACCCTCTATTGGGCGGCCTTTCACCTTGGTTACTGCTGGCGCTGCTGGGCGTTTGGGGCGTTAGCGTGATTGCCGATTCAGCGCAGTTTTCGGCGCTGGCATCGGCCCACGCGCCCGCTGAGCGGCTGGGCGCGGCCTTGGCCATGATGAACGCTATCGGCTTTGGTTTGACCATTCCCTCCATTGCCTTGGTAACCGCCCTTTGGGCAAGCCAGAGCGTGGCGGTTATCTGGTGGTTGTTGCCAGGCCCTGTGTTGGGTTTAATCGCGATGCGTGGGTTACATCTCCCCTCGGCAAAGGCCTGACGCTCTGCCTCTTATCGCGCTATACTTGTCACCATTTTTTTGCACGTTGTGAGCCGACTCCCCATGGAAAAGACCTACCAACCCGAACAGATTGAAACCCGCTGGTATAAGCGCTGGGAAGCCGATAACCGCTTTGCCCCTTCGGGTAAGGGCGCGCCTTTCTCCATCATGATTCCGCCGCCCAACGTCACCGGCAGCCTGCACATGGGCCACGCATTCCAGGACACCATCATGGATACCCTGACGCGCTGGAAGCGAATGCAGGGTAACAATACGCTGTGGCAGGTAGGCACCGACCATGCCGGTATCGCCACGCAAATGCTGGTTGAGCGCAAGATCGCTGCAGAAGAGGGCAAAACGCGCCACGACCTGGGCCGCGATGCGTTTATTGATAAAGTTTGGGAGTGGAAGGAAGAGTCTGGCGGGCACATTACCCGCCAACTACGCCGCATGGGCGCCAGCGTTGATTGGAGTCGCGAGCGCTTCACCATGGATGACGGTTTCTATAAAGCCGTTCAGGAAGTCTTCGTGCGTCTGCATGAGGAGAAACTGGTTTATCGTGGCAAGCGGCTGGTCAACTGGGACCCGACGCTACACACGGCGATTTCCGACCTGGAAGTGGAGAACAAGGAGCAGCAAGGCAGCTTCTGGCACTTCCGTTATCCGCTGGCCGACGGCGTTAAAACCGTCGATGGCAAGGATTATGTCGTGGTTGCCACCACCCGCCCCGAAACCCTGCTGGGCGATACCGGCGTTGCAGTCAACCCAGAAGATGCACGATACGCCTCGCTGGTGGGCAAGTTTATTGAGCTACCGCTGGTGGGCCGCCGCATCCCTGTAGTGGCCGACGAACACGCCGATATGGAGAAAGGTTCGGGCTGTGTGAAAATCACCCCGGCCCACGACTTCAATGACTATGAAGTCGGCAAGCGCCAGAACCACCTGCTGATCAACGTTTTTTCCAAAGACGCCGCGATTCTTGAACAGGCGGAAATCTTCAACCTTAAGGGCCAGCCCCAGCCTGAAGAAGACGCTAGCCTGCCCGCCAAGTACGCAGGCCTTGATCGTTTTGAAGCGCGTAAACAGATTGTCGCCGACATGGACGCACTTGGCCTGCTGGAGCAGGTGGAAGCCGTCAACAACACTCTGCCCTATGGCGACCGCTCGGGTGATGTGATTGAGCCGCTGCTTACCGACCAGTGGTTCGTGGCCGTTGAGTCGCTGGCCAAACCAGCGATTAAAGCCGTAGAGAACGGCGACATTCAGTTTGTCCCTAAAAACTACGAAAACATGTATTTTGCATGGATGCGCGACCTTCAGGATTGGTGTATTTCCCGTCAGCTGTGGTGGGGCCACCGTATTCCGGCCTGGTATGACGCAGAAGGCAATGTGTACGTTGCCCGCAGCGAAGCCGAAGCACGTGAAAAACATGGCCTGGATGCGGGCCTGGTGCTCACCCAGGACGAAGACGTTCTGGATACCTGGTTCAGCTCAGGTTTATGGACCTTTGGCACGCTTGGCTGGCCAGAAAAAACCCCGGAGCTTGAAACCTTCCACCCCACCAGCGTGTTGGTGACAGGCTTTGACATCATCTTCTTCTGGGTAGCCCGGATGATTATGATGACTTTAAAGTTCACCGACCAAGTGCCCTTCAAAACCGTGTATGTCCACGGTCTGGTACGTGATGGGCAGGGACAGAAGATGTCCAAATCCAAGGGCAACGTACTCGACCCGATTGATCTTATCGACGGCATTACGCTGGATGCACTGCTTGAAAAGCGCACCGGCAACATGATGCAGCCGCAAAAAGCCAAGGCGATTGCCAAAGCGACCAAGGACGAATTTAAAGACGGCATTGAAGCCCATGGCACCGATGCGCTGCGCTTTACGTTCCTCTCCCAGGCCACCACTGGGCGCGATATTAAATTTGATATGAACCGCTTGGAAGGTTACCGCAACTTCTGCAACAAGCTGTGGAACGCCTCGCGCTACGTGCTCATGAATGCAGAAGGCGAGGATTGTGGCACCGACGGCAGCGAGGTTGAGCTATCGCTGGCCGACCGCTGGATCATTTCCGAGCTGCAGAAGACAGAAGCCCAGGTGACCAAGGCGATGGACGAATACCGCTTCGACCACGCCTCACAAGCGCTCTACGAGTTTGTCTGGAATGAGTATTGCGACTGGTATCTCGAGCTTTCCAAACCGGTGCTGTGGGATGAAAATGCCTCCGCTGAAGCCAAGCGCGGCACACGTCGTACCTTGGTGCGCGTGCTGGAAACCATTCTGCGCTTGGCGCATCCGATGATGCCTTATATTACAGAAGAGATCTGGCAGCGCGTGTCGCCCCTCGCGGGCACGTTTATGGGCGAAGGCACCTCATTGATGCTTCAGGCATGGCCGGAAGCCGATGAGAACAAGATCGACGAGCAGGCCACCCGCGATATCGAATGGCTCAAAGGCGTCATTATCGCCGTGCGTAACATTCGCGCCGAGATGAATATTTCCCCCGGCAAGCCGCTGGACGTTCTGTTAACCAAGGGCAAACCGGAAGATGCCAAGCGCCTGGAAAGTAACCGCCATTTCCTGGCCAAGCTGGCCAAGTTGGAAAGCGCGACCTGGCTTGAAAACCCCAACGATGCCCCGCTTTCAGCAACGCAGCTTGTCGGCGATATGGAAGTCTTGGTGCCGATGGCCGATTTGATCGACAAAGACACCGAGCTTGCCCGCCTGAATAAAGAGATCGAGAAGCAGGACAAGCTGATTGGCGGCATTGAGAAAAAACTGGGCAACCCCGGGTTTATGTCTAAAGCCCCCGATGCCGTCGTCGAAAAAGAGCGCGGCAAGCTAGCCGAGTTCCAGTCGGCTAAAAAACTGCTGCAAGAACAGAAAACCAAGATTGAAGCGCTGTAAACCGCTGGCGTAACTCGTTCAGCTTAAAACGCCCGGCTCTTAATGGAGCCGGGCGTTTTTTTATAGTTTATCTATAACTCTACGTATACGCCGAAGCTATGGCAGGCTTCGTCAATCACGCTTCCCACGCGCTGTTGCGATGATGCTAGCTTCCCTCTCGCCAGCCGCCAAGCACTCGGCTATCCGGGCCGAACAAGACCAGCCGGTCATGGTCAATGAGATAACGATAGGCGCCTTCCAGCATGTTCGTTACCTGCGCGGCGTTTTCCATATCGGGGCACGCCATACGCGTGCTCGCCAGCTCTTTTACATCGAAGCGGTGCCCTTCGCCCAAGCTTATCTGCCCCGTAAAGCGGTTACAGCCGTCATAACCGGCAATCGTTCCATCGCTAGAGATTTCAAAAAATGGCGTTTCATTAAACGCTAACTTCTCATCTGTTCCGATCAACAGAAGATCCCAGCGCTGATCCACTATCGCTCCTGAAAGCTCCGCACTGCTCGGTGCTTCATGCCCCTCTTGAGGCGCGGGCGAACTGCTGCATGCGCTCAAAAGCAAAGCCGCCGATACACACAAGGGCAGCAAGCAATGACGCAGCGTTAACGTCTTCATGGACATAATCGTCACCTTATAGGTTTTACCAGTTACCACTGTTTTCCATGGAAGCCCATGGCTCTTGAGGTGCTAGCGTGTCACCCTTTTGCAGTAGCTCGATTGAGATACCGTCAGGCGATTTTACAAATGCCATGTGCCCATCCCGTGGGGGGCGGTTAATAGTAACACCGGCGTCCTGGAGCTTCTGACAAAGCGCGTAAATATCGTCTACCCGATAGGCTAGGTGACCAAAATTACGGCCGCCAGTATAGGTTTCAGGGTCCCAGTTATACGTCAATTCAAGCTCGGGAGCGGAGAGCTGCGCAGAGCGCTCTTCATCTTCGGGGGCGGCAAGGAAAATCAGCGTAAAGCGGCCTTTTTCGTTCTCTTTACGGCGTACTTCTTTAAGACCCAGCAGGTCACAGTAAAAGTGAAGCGATGCATCCAGATCGCTGATACGTACCATCGTGTGTAAAAACTGCATGTTATTTCCTTTTCATTAAGACCGGTGAATGAATGTTAACGCGGATATCCATTATGTGGATGGAAACAGAATAGGTCTTAACCAGCAAATCTTGTGCATATCAGATGGCTTATGCCCAAATGCTCATCAAAGCTCATTATTCAGCCCGACCTACACCACTATCGGTTTAAATGACGGCCTGCTTTAACCAACCATTAGACAGATTTAGTATACAAGGTCGAATTCAAAGAAAAATCTGTATAGTGCTATTTGAGGGCTATCTCAAAGGAGACGTTAGTGGACTCAATCACACAGGCGGCGTTGGGCGCTGCGATTGGCGGTGCGGTGCTGGGTCGGCGCTTGGGCCGTAAAGCCATTCTCATAGGGGCACTAATGGGCACGCTGCCCGACCTGGACGTAGCGCTGGACTATGGCGATGCTATCGCTAATGTGACCGAGCACCGGGGGTTTAGCCACTCGTTATTTGTACTGACCGGACTCGCGACGTTACTAGCCCTGCTTAGCAGCCGTTTTGCCCCTGCACGCGATATTTCCTTTATCCACTGGTGGTGGTTTTTTACACTCACGCTAATCACGCATCCACTGCTTGATGCTCTGACCACCTATGGCACGCAGCTCTTCTGGCCGCTAGAAACATCACCGGTCGCTTGGCCGATTGTATTTATCATTGACCCGCTCTACACCCTGCCTCTTCTAATTGGTTTAATCGTAGGCATCGCGTCAAAACAGGTACAAAAGTACGCTACGGCCGCGCTGGCTGTCTCAAGCGTTTACTTATTACTAGCAGCCGGAGCGAAGCTGAACATTGAGCACCGGCTGGCAACGGTTCTTGCCGAGATGGGGCTAGAGGAGGCGCCTTTACTGGTTCAACCAACCCCTTTTAACACGGTGCTATGGCGGGCTACCGTGGTCAATGAGGATCACTACTATGAAGGTCTGATTAGCGTATTTGATGGCAAGCGTCAGCCACGTTTGGAGCCGTTATACCGCAATATAGCGCTTGAAGAGAGTGCGTTGGCGGGCCCGCTTGGCCAGCGGCTAATGTGGTTTACTGGCCCTTTTTTGCGCTATGACACCATCAATATTGAGGGGCATGAAACATTAATTGCTACCGATCTTCGGCTGGGCTATCCCGGCTTTCACCCGTTCAGCTTCACCCTCGCAGCGCTGCAGGATGACACATGGATACCTGTGGATGTCAGCGAGCAGATCGAGACCGCACGTGGGCTGCAGCTAAATATGCTGTCGCGTCTCGCAGCAAGGGCCGCTGGAGATGCCATGGCGCTTTGTGCAAGCGACTTTATCTCGCCTGAGTGGCGCGCTGACCCGCTTCAATACCACTGCTAAGCGGTGGCCACCGCACCGCTAGCAGTGATGGCTGATAGGCGCTGAAATAAAAACTTAGGGGGCGATTCCCTGCCCACAACCACTGAACTGCTCACCTCCGTAGCTGAGCGTTACCCGCGCAGGGAAGGGAAAACCGCTCATATTGTCAAAGCAAGCGCCCGCTTCAATACGCACGCGAAAGAAAGGCTCAACGCGGGCGTTTTCAAGCACCACCCGGCCCGCTTCGTTGTCCATCACGCTCACCATATAGGGCAACTCAATACGCTCTTCGCCGTAGTTAAGCTCCAGGGTTAACGTGGGGGAATCGTGTGCGAGCGCTACCACCCAACCAGGCTCATTGCCATGCCCAAAAAACATAACGCCTGGACGCTCTGAACGAGTAAGAACGTTTCTCTCTTCGCCAAGGGTGCACTGCAGCTGGCCACGCGGTGTTTCCACCATGGCCTGGTTACCTCGGTTCCAAAAACTGATACCGCCCTCTTGATAGCGAGCCCCGTTGGCGACAACCGCTTGAGGCAGCTGCCAGGCACCGTGCAGCGACCAAAGCCGCAGGTCATTAGTATTCGTCGCTGTCACTAAATTCTGGTCAGCAGGCTGACAGTGCCAGCCCTGGTACTGCTCGGCGTTTCCAGCAAAAAGTACCGAGGGCAGCAATGGGGCACTGCTGTTAACGGTCATTGTGCCAGACTCGTCTGCTGGTGAAGACGTAGAGGCACAGCCGGTGAGTGCCATCAAACAAGCACCCACAGCGGCTAGTCGAAGGGGGGTAAAAAACGTCATCTCTCAAGGCTCCCTGCGCGCGTGATTTACTGTGTAATGCATTAGCTTCGCTTAAAGGCGTGTAGATCCTGCGGATCAAAGGTATCAAACCTGGGCGGCAATCCCAATGCTGCCCGCTTTTCCGCCAAGTGATGTTTCTCGGCCAGCCACGTGGGGTCTTGAGAGGGCTCACGACCATTTAGCTCGGCTAGCTGCGTTATCCCTTGATGGTAAAAGGTCACGATATTAAGCGCGGCTTGATTATCGTCTTCAAGTGCACGCCTAAGCGTAGGTAAATACCCCCTGATTTGCGATAGGTGTTGCTTTAACTGCCATACGTAGCGCATCTCGGTCATCCAGGGCCGTTCGCGCAGTACCGCAAAGAGTGCGCTGGTGGCTAGAAGCCCCAGGAAGATACCCAACGCGTAGAGCCATAAGCTGCTGCCCAAGGCAGAGGTCAGCAGCATGGAAAACAGCATTCCAAAAATAGCCAGCTGGCCCGCCATCGCAAAGCTAATCATACGCGCCTTACGGCGGTAGCGTTGTACGTCATGCGGCTCAAGGGTAAACACCATGGCCAACCTCGCAATCCAAATGAGTGCTCTATAATACGGGGCTGACCAACGCAAACAAGCCTGCGTCGCTTAATGTGAGCTTAATCGCTCTGCGGCCATTTTTAACAACCGCTCGGTTGCCTCCCAGCCAACACAGGCGTCGGTTACCGAGACACCGTAACGCAGTGCACTAGGATTCAACGGCTGCTTGCCCTCAAACAGGTGGCTTTCAAGCATCAAGGCGACCAGATTGGCGTTGCCCGCCTGCCGCTGAGCCAGTACATCCAGCATTACTTCATTCTGGCGACGATGATCTTTACGTGCATTGGCGTGGCTACAGTCGACCATTAAACGTGGGTTCTGACTCGCCTCATGCAGCGCCTTGATCGCTGCCTGAACATGCGCCGCCTGATAGTTCGGCTCGCCATGCCCACCGCGAAGCACGACATGCGTATGAGGGTTACCGGCTGTTTGCTGCATGATGGGACGTCCATGGCTGTCCTGAGCAAAGCGCTGATGCCCATGAGCGGCAGCTTGTATTGCGTCAATCGCGACCTGTACATCACCGCTGGTGGCATTTTTGAATCCGACCGCCGCGGCCAGGTTACTGGCCAGCTCACGGTGCAGCTGCGACTCTGTCGTGCGCGCACCAATCGCTACCCAACTTAAGAGGTCATCCAGGTAAGGCGCGAGCATGGGCTGAAGCAGCTCGGTGGCCACCGGCAGGCCTCGGGCGGCAACGGCATGCATCAATTCACGAGAGAGGGTAATGCCCTTGGGCATATCGCCACGACCATCTAAATCAGGGTCATAGGCCAGCCCTTTCCAGCCAACCGTCGTGCGCGGCTTTTCAACGTAAACCCGCATTACCGGTAAAATCTGCTCATCCACCTGTTCACTTAGCGCCGCCAAACGGTCAGCGTACTCAAGCGCTGCGTCCGGGTCATGGATAGAACAGGGGCCTACCACCACCAATAATCTTTTATCCTGACCACTTAATATTTTCTGAACCGCTTCTCGCTGTTGAGAAATTTGCTGGCCTAACCGAGCATCAACGGCAACGCTTTGGCGTAACTCGGCGGGTGTCGGTAAGTGATTAACAGGGCTGGGCGTACTGTCGCCAAGGGGTTTGGCGTTAGCATTCTTGATCGGGGCTAGGCTTGCCTGGGCATTCATCATTAACTCTCCGGTATCACATGACATCGTTGATTGGCGTTACCACCCAAACGGGCACGGTCGGAGGTGGCAGCTTGCACCGACCGCGCGTCGCTAAATCGCCAGCCATAGCCCACATAGCCGGTAGCGATAGTGACGTTATAAGCGCGATACATCATGGTGAAGCTCCTTAATGAAATTCCTATGGCAAAAGCCGTTAAACGCAAAAAGCCCCGGCGGGGTTACCAACCGGGGCTTGAAGATTCGGCAGGCAACCTGGAAGGTGTGCCTGGTAGCGCGACGTTAACCGTCGGCCGCGGGCACACCGTGGCTAAACCAATATCCAAAATAGGCCACAACGCTCATGCACACACTAACCGCCATAAAAGGCAGGCGGTTAGCAGTGTGGAAAGGCGCTTGTGTGTGCATATTTTTCCTGATGATTGGTAAGCCAAGGGGTCGCGAAAAGTCGTTTTAAAAAATGTATATCTTTATCCTGCCCTTAAGCTTGGCAAATGGCAACTGTTGATTAACAAACAGCGCCATAGCCAAATGTGACAGACTAACACCGTGGGTCAATCACCCACGCGGCGCATAAGCAAATACGTCGGAAAAAACCCGCTCACTCACCACGCCTCTGGCTTCCAACACATCCAGGCAGGCGTATACCATGCCGGGCGAGCCGGAGAGATACACGTCATAATCGCTGAACGTCAGCGCCGCTTTCTCCAGTACAAGATCAACCCGGCCCTGATGGTGATGAATACGCTCGCCGCTTGCCAAAGGCTCGGTTAGCGGAAATTCGGTGACCGCTTTAAACGTTACATTGGGATAGCGCTGCGCCCACTCAGTCGCCAGGCTTTCAGCGTAAAGGTCGCGATGCTCACGGGCAGCCCACCAGAGTGAGATTGGCCGCTCAGGCTGGTCACGCAGGGTGGCCTCAACAATCGCTTTCATTTGTGAAAACCCTGTGCCAGCAGCAATCAGTAGCAGCGGACGCTCGCTTTGCGCGTCAACCACACATTCACCGCCGGGCAAGCGCAGCGTTAGCTGATTGGCAACCTGGAGCAAGTTTCGAAGTCGTACTGAATTATCGCGCTCAGGCCAGTGCTGAATATGCAGTTCAATGACGCCATCGCCCTGCTCGGCACTGGCAATTGAAAAGGGCACCCAGGTGTTGTCATCCAATTTAAGTTCTAGATACTGCCCAGGCGCATGCTGCATTGATTCTGCGCGCCCTTTTAGCGTCACGCCAAATACGTCAGGATTTAAATCCTCAACGGCCGTTACCTGGCAGGTTAACGTCCTTGCGCTCATGAAAACCTCTATATGAAAAATCGATCAACGTGCGCCGCTAAACTTGACTACCTTCTTAACCGCCATGCCGCGGTGCTGGCAGAGGAATACCGATTCCCAGCTCTTCCCACCGCTCGTCAACGCGCTTTTTGACCGTATCGTCCATCACGATGGGTGTGCCCCACTCACGGTCCGTTTCGCCTGGCCATTTGTTGGTCGCATCGAGCCCCATTTTGGAACCCAGGCCAGAGACGGGCGAGGCGAAATCCAGATAATCGATAGGCGTATTCTCAACCATCACGGTATCTCGCGCCGGGTCCATACGAGTGGTAATCGCCCAGATCACGTCTTCCCAGTTGCGCGCATCAACGTCGTCATCCAGCACAATCACGAACTTGGTGTACATGAACTGACGTAAAAAGCTCCATACCCCCATCATCACGCGCTTGGCGTGACCTGGGTACTGCTTTTTCATGGTGACAACCGCCATGCGATACGAGCAGCCTTCAGGCGGCAGGTAAAAGTCGACAATTTCAGGAAACTGCTTGCAGAGTATCGGCACAAACACTTCGTTGAGTGCCAACCCGAGAACGGCAGGCTCATCCGGTGGTCGCCCGGTGTAGGTGGAGTGATATATCGCATCCCGACGCATGGTCATACGCGTTACCGTAAAGACCGGGAAGTGATCCACCTCGTTGTAATAGCCGGTGTGATCACCGTACGGGCCTTCCGGTGCCATATCATCAGGATAGATAACCCCTTCCAGAATAATCTCACTGGAGGCAGGCACTTCAAGGTCTGAATGGCCGCACTTAACAAGTTCGGTACGCGAGCCGCGCAGAAGCCCGGCAAACGCATATTCGGAGAGTGAGTCAGGAACGGGGGTAACGGCCGCCAGGATTGTGGCCGGGTCGGCACCCAGCGCCACGGCAACCGGGAAAGGCTCGCCTGGATGCGCTTGCTGAAACTCCTGGAAATCCAGCGCGCCGCCACGGTGGGAGAGCCAGCGCATGATCAGGCGGTTCTTGCCGATCTTTTGCTGCCGGTAAATCCCCAGGTTCTGACGCTTTTTATGCGGGCCTCGGGTAATGACCAGCGGCCAGGTGACCAAAGGCGCCGCATCGCCCGGCCAGCAGTGCTGGATAGGCAGGCGGTCAAGATCAACCTCGTCACCTTCAAAAACGACTTCCTGCACAGGCGCCCGCTTAACGGTTTTAGGCCCCATGCTAAGCACTTGTTTGAAGATAGGCAGCTTGTCCCAGGCATCTTTCAATCCCTTGGGCGGATCTGGCTCTTTTAAAAAGGCCAGCAGCTTACCCACTTCACGCAGCGCTTCGACCGACTCCTGCCCCATCCCCAGCGCCACGCGCTTTGGCGTACCGAAAAGATTGCCCAGCAGCGGCATATCATGGCCCTTCACATTCTCAAACAAGAGTGCCGGGCCACCGGCACGCAGCGTGCGGTCGCAAATTTCGGTGATTTCCAGGTAAGGATCGACTTCGGCTTGGATACGCTTGAGTTCACCGCGCGCTTCCAGCGCCGCGATGAAGTCGCGCAAGTCGTTATACTTCAAGACACACTCCCCGCTAGGCTTGCGCCGCTATAGTGATTTTCATCAATCCTAGCGGCGTTTCATCGCTTCAAAGAACTCAAGATTCGTCTTGGTATCCTTCAGACGATCAATCAGGAATTCCGTGGCAGCCGTGTCTTCCATCGGGTTGAGCAGCTTGCGCAAAATCCACATGCGCTGCATCTCTTCCTCAGACGCCAGCAGATCTTCACGCCGCGTGCCGCTGCGACGAATGTTGATTGCCGGGAAGACGCGCCTTTCCGCCAGCTTGCGATCAAGGTGCGCTTCCATATTACCGGTGCCCTTGAACTCTTCGAAAATGACTTCATCCATCTTCGAACCGGTATCCACAAGGGCCGTGGCAATAATGGTCAGGCTGCCACCTTCTTCGATATTACGCGCCGCACCGAAGAAGCGCTTAGGCTTCTCAAGCGCATGCGCGTCGACACCACCGGTAAGCACTTTACCGGAGCTCGGCACGACGGTGTTGTAGGCACGGGCCAAGCGGGTAATCGAGTCCAGCAGGATGACCACGTCTTTCTTGTGTTCAACCAACCGCTTGGCTTTTTCGATAACCATTTCAGCGACCTGAACGTGGCGCGCCGGCGGCTCATCAAAAGTGGAAGCCACGACTTCACCGCGTACGGTACGCGACATTTCGGTAACTTCCTCCGGGCGCTCATCGATCAACAGTACGATCAGATGGCACTCAGGGTTGTTGCGCGTAATCGAGGTGGCGATGTTCTGCAGCATCAGTGTCTTACCCGCTTTAGGCGGAGACACCAGCAGGCCACGCTGACCTTTACCAATCGGCGCAGTCAAGTCGATGATACGGGCCGTAAGATCTTCGGTGGAACCGTTGCCGATTTCCATCCGCATGCGGTCATCCGGGAACAGCGGCGTTAAGTTCTCAAAGAGAATCTTGTGCTTGGCATTTTCCGGACGGTCAAAGTTGATCTGGCTAACTTTGAGCAGGGCAAAGTAGCGCTCACCTTCTTTGGGCGGGCGAATTTTGCCGGAAATGGAGTCGCCTTTACGCAGGTTAAAGCGGCGAATCTGCGAGGGCGATACGTAGATATCGTCCGGTCCGGCGAGATACGAGCTGTCGGCGCTGCGCAGGAAGCCAAAGCCATCCTGAAGAATTTCCAGTACACCGTCGCCGTAAATATCCTCACCGCTTTTAGCGTGTCGTTTGAGGATGGCGAAAATGATGTCCTGCTTGCGCGAACGGGCCAGGTTATCGATACCCATTTCGCGGGCGATATCGAGCAGCTCGGGAACGGTTTTTTGCTTGAGTTCAGTGAGATTCATCGGTGTGTTAGAAAGTTGCTCTGGAAGCTAGGCGCAAGGCGCCAGAATAAGACAGGAGGCGTAGCACGTACTGATATGGCTAGGCGCCGTGTGATGCGTTCAGATCCCGATAAAGCACGTACTCGATGGTAAGCCGCTGGGCATGTGCAAACTCATGGCGTTGGTGCAATGAGGCATATGAGTTATTGCTCAGTTCGAGGGTACATGCAGCTGTTTGCTCTGATTAGCATAAGGAAAGAACCAATCAGCGGGTCATCTGACGACTTGGAAATATGGCTGATGCTATATGGATAAGCAGTATCTTGTTAACATGCTGGATAAGCGTTAGTTAGTCAACATGCGCAGCACAATCATCGCGTGCTTAGCCAAGGTAAGTACAGCATTAAATAAATACGACGTTCAATAAGTCCCGGTAATACCAAGAAAACCTAGTACCAGGAAAGCTTAGCACCAAGACAACTGAATCGACACGCTATCAACGATCTCTTGTCAGCAGAGCTATTTCTAGTAATTTTTGGGTAATTTCTAGCAATCAGCCCTGTAGCAGGCAAGGTCGAGTCAGGCCTGTAGTTCGATGGTAGTCAAGGCCCGCGATAAACGCAAGTCTTTGCCAATTGACAATAGCCCAAGTGCACCGCAACCTTGGCAAAGCCAATACGAAGGATAGCTCATGCCCAAGGACATTTCACCTCCTGTTAGCGAACTGGAAAACGCAGTACCACAGCGGCTAGCCGCCATTGACCTCGGCTCCAACAGTTTTCACCTTCTGGTAGCCAACTATCAAAATGAGCGTCTACAAGTCGTTGCTCGATTGGGTGAAAAAGTCCAACTGGCGGCTGGACTGGATGAAGAAGGCAAGCTTAACGAAGCAGCCATTCAGCGCGCCCTGGATTGCCTGGGTCGCTTCGCGCCGTTTTTAAGCGATATTGAGAGCGCAAACCTGCGTATCGTGGGCACCAACGCCCTGCGTGACGCCCACAATAGCCAAGCGTTTATTGAACGGGCTGAAACACAGCTTGGTCACCCCATCGAAATTATTGCGGGCCGTGAAGAGGCCCGGCTTATCTATCTAGGGGCTGCTCATGCCTTGGCCGAAAACGGACGCCGCTTGATTGTCGATATTGGTGGCGGCTCAACAGAATTTATCATTGGTGAGGAGTTTGAGCCCAATGCGCTGGAAAGCCTGCGCATGGGCTGTGTGACCTTTACCAGCCGCTACTTTCCTGACGGCGAGATTAGTGAAAAGCGCATGCGCCGCGCCGAACTGGCCGCGTTATCAGAACTTGCCCATATCCAGCGCCCCTACCTACGCCTTGGCTGGGAAGACCCGGTAGGTTCCAGTGGCACTATTAAAGCAGTAGCCAGCGTTCTTCTCGCCTACGGCGACACACCCACTGAAGGTGTGATTACGCGTAGCGGGCTCAAAAAACTGCGTGAGCGCCTGCTCAAGTGCAAACAGCTGGACAAAGTCGAGCTCGACGGGCTAAAGCCTGACCGCGCACGAGTTTTCCCTGCTGGGGTGGCCATTTTAAGTGCCATCTTCGAGGCATTTGATCTGAATCAAATGCGTTTTGCCGACGGCGCCCTGCGCGAGGGTGTGCTCTATGATATGGCTGGACGCAATAGCGCAGAAGACACGCGCTCCAAAAGCCTTGACGTTCTCCAGCGCATTTACGACGTGGATACCCGACAGGCCGATAACGTGGCCGAGACCGCACTACGTCTGTTTAAGCAGGTGCAAGGCGCCTGGTCGCTCACCCATGAACACCGTTACTATCTTCAGTGGGCCAGCCATGTACACGAAATTGGCTTGGCTATTTCCCATAGCCAGTTTCATCGCCATGGCGCTTACCTGCTGGAAAACTCTGATCTGGCGGGTTTTTCACGTCCGGAGCAGCATCAGCTGGCCTTTCTAGTGCGTGCCCATCGGCGTAAATTCCCGCTCAAGGAGTGGCAGGCGCTCCCCAAGGCGCAGCACACGCACAGCATACGGCTTGCCCTATTGCTGCGCCTGGCAGTACTGATTAACCACTCACGCCCCGAAAACGCCCCGCCCTTGCCGAACATTAGTGTTGATGCCGACAGCTTAACGCTGGCACTGCCCGCCAGCGATGAACCAACGCTACTCAGCACCGATATTGAGCAGGAGCAGGCTTATATGGATGCCGCAGGCTTCACTCTGAACGTCGTACAGGAAGGCTAAGAGAGGCAGACGGGCGCACCGCCTACGAGACAAACCTTACGTTAGCCGCTTTCCAGAGCACTCTGGCAGGCGGCTGAACCACGCCAAGGCAAGTGTCTTCCGCCATGACCATCACCAGCCGCTCGCGCTCCCATGGGGGAATTTGGGCCTCCTGAAGCAGCCTTTTAACATCTCGGCGCCCTCGCTCGGCAAGCGCAATCACTTCACCTCCCTGGCGCCAGCGCAACATTAACGGCGTATCGGACTTCAACGAGAGCTCCAGCGCACCTAGCGGTGTTGCTTGCCCTGCCCTGCCATCCCAGGCACACTGCCAAGCCGGTAGCGGCTCAAGCGGCGCCATTAGATAAAGCCGCTGTTGCCATACCCGAGTCTCGGCTCCTGGCCACGTGACGTGTACACCAGCGTCCGGTGCGGCCGTTAATTGATCAAGCAGCGTCTCAAGGCGACGCTGAGGCGGGGTCGGCAATAATCGCTGTTGGCACCAGGAGCGTACCAGCAACCGCTGGCGAGGCCGTGAGCGCGTGGCCAACGCAAGGGCATCAATACTCTCCAAATCGGTGCTGTTAGCATCTGTGCGAAGCGTCTCCAATTCCGCTTGAGCATACTCACTGAGCAGTGCATCCGCTTCCCCGGCATGCTTAGCGCTATGGGAAAACGCGCCAGCCATTTCGGGCCAGCGCGCTTTGAGAAGAGGCAACACGTCATGACGCAGGCGGTTACGATCAAGCGTGACATCGCTATTAGTGGGGTCTTCGCGCCATTCAAGGCCGATTTGATGCGCTCGTCCCTCCAGGCAGCGCCGGGCAATCGAGAGCCAGGGCCGAATGAAGGTAAGGCCGTGTGCATGACGGCAGTGTGGCATTCCCGCTAACCCGCGAATACCGCTTCCCCGCAGGGCAGCCAGCAGAAACGTTTCCGCTTGATCATCCTGATGCTGAGCCAGCCAAACGGTGCCCCCTGAGGGAACATGTTCATGAAACGCAGCATAGCGCGCCTGGCGCGCTGCCGCCTCAATACCGCCAGTGGCGTCAACCGATACGCGCACCACACTAAGCGGCACGCTAAGCTGCTTGCAAAGCGCTTGGCAGTGCTGCTCAAAGTCATCGGCAGCGGCCTGCAGGCCATGATGAATATGGATGGCGCGCAGTGGGCGATTGGCCTGGCGGCAAACAGAAACTGCCAGCGTCAGTAATAAGGCGGAATCAAGCCCCCCGGAAAGCGCGACCCAAATAGAGCGCCCCGGTGGGGTTTCCACCAGGGCGTCGTTTAACAGGCGTTCAAGCTGATTAGGCAGTTGGGGCGCCATAGCTCATTAAACGCTTATAACGGCGCTCCAGCAGGGCATCTGTATCCAGTGCCTGAAGGCGTTCAAGGCTCGCGGTGATGGTCTCTTTAACGCGCTCCGCCGTCGTCATCGGATGACGATGCGCACCGCCTAGCGGCTCTTTAATCAGCCCATCTACAAAGCCAAGCTCTTTTAAGCGCTCTGCGGTGATCCCCATTGCCTGGGCCGCATCAGAGGCTCTTTCAGCACTTTTCCAGAGAATAGACGCACAGCCTTCTGGTGAAATAACCGAATAGGTGGAGTACTGAAGCATGTACAGCTCATCGCATACGCCGATCGCCAATGCCCCACCGGAGCCGCCTTCGCCAACAACCGTTGATATAATCGGTGTTTTTAAGCGCGACATGACCGCCAGGTTGTAGGCAATCGCTTCACTCTGACCACGCTCTTCCGCGTCAATGCCTGGATAAGCACCGGGGGTATCGATAAAGGTTAAAATCGGCATTTTGAAGCGTTCGGCCATTTCCATCAGACGACACGCTTTACGATAACCTTCGGGGCGAGGCATACCGAAGTTACGGCGCACCTTCTCTTTAACATCGCGTCCTTTCTGGTGGCCGATCACCATTACCGGCTTATCATTCAAGCGCGCAACGCCGCCTACCAGGGCAGCATCATCAGCGAAGTTACGGTCGCCATGTAGCTCGTCAAAGTCGCTAAACATATGCTCAAGATAGTCGAGCGTATAAGGGCGCTGAGGATGACGCGATAGCTGAGAGACCTGCCAGGGAGTCAAATCCTTGAAGATCGATTCGGTCAGCTTACGACTTTTCTCCTCCAGCCGAGATATCTCATCGGAGAGATTAACGCTGTCGGAGCTAACCAAACGTAGCTCCTCAATTTTTGCCTGAAGCTCGGCAATGGGCTGTTCAAAATCGAGATAATTGGGATTCATCGGCTCTGCCTGTAAGCTGCCTATAAAAAAGGCCTTGTCGAAACGAGTATCTAATAGACGTATTATCGCATCCTGACCCTGCCACGCAAGGCAGGGTCTGCTCAATTACGCTACCCAACCGTCTTACGGTCAGGTTTAGCGGTAACGTAGCTGAACCCCCGCCTGCCCTTCCACATCGCGCAACGCAAGCAGCAAGTCATCACTGGGCGCGACCTTCCATTCACCGGCAAGCTCCAGCCAGCCGACGGCTTTGGCATGGCGATACTGCAACCGCACCGGCAAACCGCCATTATCCCGGTAGGGCGCTAAACTATCACGCAGACTCTCGACCAAGCGGCCATTGATACGCTCGGCGTCCAGAGCAAGCTCAACGGCATCGCCATAGCGAATACGGGCCGTGACCATCGGCGTTACATCTTTTCCACGCAGTCTAAGCCCGCCGGAGAAATCGTCACTGGAAACTTCGCCTTCAACAATCAATACCTGGTCAGCTTCTATCTGACCACGCAACTGATCGAATAGCTCACCAAACAACGATGCTTCAATACGCCCGGTGCGATCATCCAGGGTGATAAACGCCATGGTATCGCCACGTTTGGACTTCATGGTACGCATCGCAACCACCAGCCCGGCCACCCGCTGAGGTTCCCGGGAGGGTTTTAAATCGCTAATGCGTGTTGATACAAAGCGTTTTAATTCACGCTCATATTCATCAATCGGATGCCCGGTAAGATAAAGACCGAGGGTATCTTTTTCGCCTGAAAGGCGCTCGCGGTCGGTCCATTCTCGCGCACCGAGGTACTCAGTGTAGACGTCGGGCGCTTCGTCTTCGGCATCAGCAAAGGCCTCGCCGAACATGTCCAGCATGCCCAAGCTCTGGTTGGTGTGGTTCTGGGCGGCAGCCTTCAGGGCATCTTCCATAGAGGCCGCCAGCACGGCCCGGTTAGGACCAAGATTATCCAGCGCCCCTGAGCGAATCAGCGCCTCAAGGGTGCGCTTGTTCATACGCTTAGGGTCAAGCCGACGGCAGAAATCGAACAGGTCGGTGAACGGCCCACCCGTCTGGCGCGCCTCGACAATTGCCCCGATGGGCCCCTCGCCCACCCCACGAATCGCACCCAAGCCGTAAACCACGCGCCCTTCGGTATCCACGGTAAATTTGTAGCCGCCTACATTCACGTCTGGTGGTGTAACGGTCAGTTTAAGGTTGCGGCACTCCTCGATTAGCGGTACCACTTTATCCAGATTGTCCATCTCGGTAGACATAACCGCGGCCATAAATGGCCCTGGATAATGGGCTTTCAGCCACGCGGTCTGGTAAGACACCAGCGCGTAGGCGGCAGAGTGCGACTTGTTAAACCCGTAACCGGCGAACTTTTCCACCAGGTCAAAGATGTTACCGGCAAGATTCTTATCGATACCGTTGGCCGCACAACCCTCCATGAAGCCATCGCGCTGCTTGGCCATCTCTTCGGGCTTTTTCTTACCCATTGCTCGGCGCAGCATATCGGCCTGGCCCAGCGAGTAGCCTGCCATTACCTGAGCGATCTGCATGACCTGCTCTTGGTAAAGGATAATACCGTAGGTAGGCGACAGCACCGGTTTTAACAGCTCGTGCTGGTAATCCGGGTGTGGATAAGATACTTCGGCACGGCCATGCTTACGGTTGATAAAGTCATCGACCATGCCCGACTGCAACGGGCCGGGGCGGAACAGCGCCACCAGAGCGATCATGTCGTCCAGCGAGTCCGGTAGCAGACGCTTGATCAGCTCCTTCATGCCGCGGGACTCAAGCTGGAAAACGGCGGTAGTTTCAGCACGCTTGAGCATTTCAAACGTTTTGCCATCATCCAGCGGAATCGCATCAATGTTCAGCGGTTCCTGGCCGTTCACACCGCGAACCTTATCGACCATCTCAAGCGCCCAGTCGATAATGGTCAGCGTACGCAGACCCAAAAAGTCGAACTTGACCAGCCCGGCGTCTTCGATATCGTTTTTATCGAACTGAACTACCAGCCCATTGCCGTTTTCATCGCACAACAAAGGCGAAAAATCGGTCAGCTTGGTAGGAGCAATCACCACGCCGCCCGCGTGCTTGCCGGTACCGCGCGTCGTGCCCTCAAGCTTGAGGGCCATTTCCCAGATCTCTTCAGCTTCTTCGTCGTTAGCAATGAACTCTTTAAGCGCAGGCTCTTGCTCGATCGCCTTGCCAAGCGTCATGCCCACTTCAAACGGGATCAGCTTGGAGAGCTTGTCACCCAGCGAATAGGGCCGCCCTTGAGCACGTGCCACGTCGCGCACCACAGCTTTGGCCGCCATGGTGCCGAAGGTAACAATCTGCGATACCGCGTCGCGCCCGTAGCGCTCGGCCACGTACTCAATCACCTTGTCGCGTTTTTCCATGCAGAAATCGACGTCAAAGTCGGGCATGGAGACACGTTCAGGGTTCAAAAAGCGCTCGAAAAGGAGGTCGTAGCCGATGGGGTCAAGATCGGTAATCTTTTGCGCGTAGGCGACCAAGGAGCCCGCACCGGAACCCCGCCCGGGCCCGACCGGCACGTTGTTGTCCTTCGCCCACTGAATGAAGTCCATTACGATCAGAAAGTAGCCAGGAAAGCCCATCTGAATAATAACGTTAAGCTCAAACTCAAGCCGGTCGCGGTAACGCTGGTCAATTTCCTTGTATTCGTCGCTTTCGCGCGGGTAGCGCTCGACAGGAAACAGGAAGTTCAGACGATCCGTTAGGCCGTCGTGGGAGACCTTGCGGAAAAACTCATCCTGGGTCATTCCCTCGGGGATTTCGAACTCAGGCAAAAATATCTCACCCAGGCGTACATCCACGCTGCAGCGCTCGGCAATCATCACGCTGTTTTCCAGCGCCTCGGGGATATCCGAGAACAGTGCTGCCATCTCGTCCGGGCTTTTTAAATACTGCTCCTCGGTGTAGCGGCGTTCACGGCGGGGGTCATCCAGCGCCTTGCCTTCACCAATGGCGACGCGCGTTTCATGCGCCCAGAAATCCTCCCGCTCAAGAAAGCGTACGTCATTGGTAGCCACCACTGGCGTGCCGGTATCGATGGCAAGCTTGACGCTGGCATGCACGCACGCCTCTTCAAGCGGACGCCCGGTACGAATCAGCTCCAGATAGAAACGATCCGGAAAGGCAACCTGCCACTCTTCAAGCAGCTGACGCGCTTCACGCTCATGATCGGAAAGCAGATGGCGGCCAATCTCGCCCTCCCGCGCCCCGGAAAGCGCAATCAGGCCTTCACTTTGTTCAAGCACCCAGCGCTTGTCCAAAATGGCTTTCCCCTGGCGCTGTCCGTGGGTCCAGCCCTTGGAGATCAGCTCGGTCAGGTTGCGATAGCCGACATCGTTCATCGCCAGCAGCGTTATACGGTAAGGATGTGACTCATCGTGGGGATTAAAGAGCCATAAGTCGCTGCCAATAATGGGCTTGAGTGCGGCCCCTTGAGCGGCTTTGTAAAACTTCACCAGGCCGAACAGATTTGTTTCGTCGGTTAGCGCCAATGCCGGCATGCCGCGATCAAAGGTAGTGCTGACCAACGACTTAAGTTTTACCAAGCCGTCGACCAGGGAGTATTCACTGTGCAAACGTAGATGAACAAACGGTACCGTCATGACACTCTCGGTAGAATCTCGGTAAAAAGAAATGAAATAACGTTAATTAACGTAGCGACAGCACTTAAATGAGTGCTAATTGACGTTGAACGGGGGCGAAGCTTCGGCGGTGCTCCTCAAGCGGCCCATGAGCGGATAGCGCCTCAAGATGCTCTTTCGTTGGGTAGCCTTTGTGACGTGCAAAGCCATACTCAGGATAGCGCATATCCAGCGCAACCATCTGGGAATCGCGCGCGACCTTGGCAAGAATCGACGCCGCAGCAATGGCGGGATGGCGCGCATCACCTTTGACCACTGCTTGCCCCGGCAAACTATGTCCCGGCAAACGGTTACCGTCCACCAGCAAGTACTCGGCCGCAGGGGCTAAACCGTCAATCGCACGACGCATTGCCAAGTGCGTGGCGTGGTAAATATTAAGCTGATCAACTTCGGCAGCGCTTGCCTCAGCGACCACAAAGGCTAACGCCTGCTCGCGTATCAACACATCTAACGCTTCACGCTTACGGGCGGTGAGCTTTTTAGAGTCAGTCAGACCGTCAATGGGGCGTGCTGGGTCCAGAATCACCGCCGCGGCCACGACGCTACCGATTAACGGCCCACGCCCAACCTCGTCGACCCCCGCCAAGCGCTCGCCCACATAGGCGATCTCAAGCGGCGGAAAATCGCCTGGTTTAGCGGGCATTGTAGCGCTCCAGTGGCTGGCCTAATGCGATAGCGGTGATTGCCTCAGCGGCGCGTCGACTAGCGTTGCGCTGCAAGTCGGCGTGCATCGTTGCAAAGCGTGCCTCTAACGCCAATCGTGCTTCGTGATCGCTAAGCAACTCATGAAGCTGGTCTGCGATAGCTTCAGGTGTCGCCGCGTCCTGAATAAGCTCAGGCACCACGCTTTGCTGCGCGATCAGATTGGGTAGCGATACCCACTGGGTTTTCACCATACGCTTGGCAAGCCAATGCGTGGCCGGCGCCATCCTGTACGCAACCAGCATCGCCCGGTGACACAGCATGGCTTCAAGCGCGGCGGTCCCTGACGCCAGGAGCACGGCATCACTGGCAACCATTGCCTCTCGCGCTTGGCCATTTAACAGCTGTACACGCTCGGCAAGCGTTGGATAGTGAGACAAGAGCGCCTGAATTTCGTCATGACGCAGCGCTGAGGCAGCCGGAATCAAAACCTTTAGTGTGGCATGGCGCTGGCACAGCAGCTCAGCGGCGGCTAAAAACGTATGACCCAGAAAACGTATTTCGTTGCTGCGCGAGCCTGGCAATAAAGCAAGCACCAGCGCATCTGCATCAAGACCTAGTGCCTGGCGCGTTGCGATGCGGTCATTTTCAAGCGGCAGCTCATCAGCAAGCGGGTGGCCCACAAACACGACAGGAACGTTATGGCGCAGGTAAAAATCCGCTTCAAAGGGTAGCAGGGTGAGCATGCCATCAACGGATTTGGCAATGCCTTTCACGCGACCCTGTCGCCATGCCCAAACCGAAGGACTGACGTAGTGGGCCGTTTTGATTCCGGCATTACGCAGCTGCTTTTCCAAGCCGAGCGTAAAATCAGGCGCGTCAATACCCACCATGATATCCGGCTGCCAGGCGAGCGCTTCGTGACGCAGCGTGCGGCGCACACCTACCAGCTCAGGCAGGTGTTTGATGACCTCAACCAGCCCCATCACAGAAAGCGTTTCCAACGGAAAGCGGCTTTGCATCCCTTCAGCGATCATGCGTGGCCCACCAATCCCACGAAACTCAACCTCTGGATGGCGCGCCTTAAGCGCACGCATCAGACCTGCTCCAAGGATATCCCCCGAAAGCTCGCCAGCCACCAGATAAACGCGCTGCAAAGTCATAAGCGAATGGACATGGTTAGCGCGTAATGCCCCGGGTCGAACGCTCGATAGAGTCAGCGAACTCAGTCACTTCCTCAATATCAAAGCTCGCACGCATCTCTTCAAGCGCTTGCTCGACGGTAAGCCCCTGGCGATAGACCATCTTATAGGCAGCGCTCAGCGCATTAATCGCCTCACGGCTAAAGCCGCGGCGTTTTAAGCCGACGAGGTTCAGGCCTCGCGCTTCTGCCGGGTTGCCGTTAATCATGACGTAGGCAGGCGTGTCTTTAGTGATAATAGAGCCTCCGCCCGCCATGGCATGTTCACCAAAGTGACAAAATTGGTGCACGGCAGATAGGCCACCCAGGATAGCGTAATCACCCAGCGTTACGTGCCCGGCGAGCGTTACCTGGTTGGCGAGGATACAGTCATTGCCGATGACACAGTCATGGCCCACGTGTACGTAGGCCATAAACAGATTGCGGGAACCAATCGTCGTTTCACCACGGTCTTGTACCGTACCGCGGTGAAGCGTCACGCCTTCACGGATAACGTTATCGTCTCCCATGACAAGACGAGTAGGTTCACCAGCGTACTTTTTGTCCTGACAATCCTCACCTACCGAGGCGAACTGAAAAATACGCGTGCGCTTCCCCAACACAGTGGGTCCTTTGACCACTACGTGCGGGCCGATTATGGAGCCTTCGCCGATCGTGACGTTAGCCCCAATAACACTAAAAGGGCCAACCTCAACGTCATCTGCGAGCGTTGCTGTTGGGTCAACCAGTGCAGTAGGATGTATCAAGCAACCTTCCTCTCAGCACAAATAATTTCTGCTTCACAGGCCAGCTCTCCGTCAACCGTGGCGCGACACGCAAATTTCCAAATGCCCCGCTTGCCACGAATTACATTAGCCTCCAGTTGAAGCTGGTCACCTGGCATAACCGGGCGCTTGAAACGCACATTGTCGCTACCCACCAGGTAGTACACGTAGCCATCCGCTGGCAGCTTGTTAACTGTTTTAAAGCCTAAAATACCGCAAACCTGGGCCAGTGCTTCGACTACCAGCACACCCGGCATAATAGGATGATGTGGGAAGTGGCCGTTGAAAAAAGGCTCGTTAATACTAACGTTTTTGAACGCAACGATGGATTCGCCCACAGTTAATGCTGTTACTCGATCCACCAATAAAAACGGATAGCGGTGGGGCAAGTATTCGCGAATTTCGTTAATATCCATAACCATCGTAACGACCTCAAAATGAAAAACGCCTGATAGGCATCAGGCAAATACCAGCACTTTGTCTGGTTAAAGGGCAAGGAATTATACCCTGCCGCCCTCTCGTCTCAAGCTACTTACTTAGTAAACAATATGGCTTTTAGGCGTCACGCGTCGTTTTTTCCAGCCGAGACAACCGCTTGGCTATATCATCCAACTGCTTAAACCGCACCGCATTTTTACGCCACTGCGAATTACTCATTGCCCCCGTACCTGACGAGTAGACGCCGGGAGTATGAATCGAGTTGGTCACAAGACTCATCCCGGTGACCTGAACACCATCACAAATCGTTAGGTGGCCTGATAATCCAACGCCCCCTCCCAACATGCAGTGCTTGCCTACTTTGGTGGACCCTGCAATACCGACACAGCCTGCCAAAGCACTATGGGCACCAATAGTGACGTTATGAGCGATTTGTACCTGACTATCGATTTTAACGTCATCGCCAATCAGGGTATCGCCTAGCGCACCACGGTCAATGCTGGAGCAACTGCCCACTTCGACATTATCACCCAGCACAACGCCACCTAACTGGGCAATTTTGTGCCAACCTTCACCGTCGTGGGCAAATCCAAAACCGTCTCCACCAATCACACAACCACTTTGTAAAATGACCCGTTTGCCAATAATCACGCCATGACACACGGTCACATTGGCATGCAGCCGAGTATTTTCGCCGATAACGCTATCAGCGCCGACGACACTCCCAGCGCCCACCACAACGTGGTCACCCAGTGTTACGCCCGCTTCTACTACGGCGTGGGCCTGGATCGAGACGCCTTCACCCAACGTTACGCTGTCGGCAACGACCGCGGTGGGATGAATTCCCGCCTTATCACGTGCAGGCAGTGGGTCAAATAGCTGAGAGAGTTTGGCATACCCCAGATAGGGGTTTTCCATCTCAAGCTTTGGCACCGGGCAGCTCTTGCCATGCTCAGGGTGAAGCAGCACGGCTGCCGCCTGAGTGGTGGCCAAATCCTTGAGGTAAGCGCGATTTGTTAAAAAGGCCACTTGATCAGATGTGGCCTCTTTAAGTGTTGCTAAACCACGAATGGGTAGCGCGGCATCACCTTCAAAGGTGACCCCTAAATGGCGAGCAATGTCCGCAAGTGTAAGATGGTGAGATGCGTGCGTCATGGGAGCCCAATAAAGCAATAGTGCAGCACAGCTACACCGACAGTCATTAAAAATTAATTACATCGAATCAAATATTTGCGTAACTTCATCAGTCACATTAGGCAAATCAACCGAGGAATGAAGCACTCCTTGAGGCTCAACCAATACATCAATATTGTGACGGTTCAGCACTTGCTCCACCGCTTGCTCAAGCTTGAGTTCCGCACCTTCCAGAAACTGCTGCTCTGAACGCTGCTGAGCCTCCATAACATCACGACGTAACTGCTCAAAACGCGAACCTTTCTGCTGCAGCTCAGCGATCAGTGTTTCACGCTGCGACTGAGACATCGTTTCGCCTTCGCGCTGCAAGCGTTCTTGCAACTGCTGTAACTCATTTCCCAGGCTTTGGGCTTCACTCTGCTGACTGCCAATCTGGTTTTCCAGCTGATTTAGCGAGGTTTGAGCCGACTGGGTATTCATCAGCGCAGCTCGCCAATCCAGCACGGCAACCTCTGCAGCTTCTGCTGCATGAACCGGTAAAACAATCGCACCAAATAAGCACACGGCCGCTGTCAGTTTACGCATCGAGTCACTTCCTTATCATCAAGCGGGGGCGCTACCAAGGGCGCGCCCCTTTAGCAAAATTAGAATGTTTGTCCCAGCGAGAACTGGAAGAACTGTGTGTCATCACCGCTTTTGTCTTTAAGCGGCTCCGCGATGCTAAAGGTCAGCGGGCCAACCGGTGTTAACCAGGAAAGGCCAACGCCCACACTATAGCGCAAATCGCCCAGGTCGACGCCAGAACTACACCGCTGACGATCCGCATCAGCTTCTAATACCTTGTAGCAGGAGCTCAAGAACGTATTACCGGCATCCAAGAACAGCGAAGGCTGCACAGAACGCTGATTTTCTACAAAAGGCATGGGGAAGATAACTTCGGCACTACCTTCCACCAACACATTACCGCCCATTGTGCGATCACGCCCCCCTTCAACACCCGGCGTGGTAGCTTGCCCCAATGTATTGGATGTAAAGCCACGTACCGAACCTAAACCACCTGCGTAAAAATTCTCATAGAAGGGAAAAGGATCGTTTGAATCAAACGTATTGGCATAGCCAAGGTTACCGCTAAACTTAAGTGCCCAACTCTCGTCGTTATTGAGCGGGTATAGCTGCTGAGCCCGAGCGCGCAGCTTATAATACTCTGCATCGCTGCCCGGCACGCCGGTTTCAAGCGACAGGCGCTGATAGTTACCGGCTGTCGGCATCACGCCTCGGTTAAGGTTGTTACGCGTCCAGCTCGCCGTGAGTTTAAAGCTTTGAGCGCGCTCCCCTTCGTCATCCACATAGCGACGAATTTCTGACGCCGTATCGTTGTAGGTTTTGATTTTAAGCTCTTCAATGCTCGCCCCGAAGTTGAGGCGAGACAGCTCACTTACCGGATAGCCGAAGTTAATACCCGCACCATACGCATCGGTCGAGTAGGTAGAGATATCCGAGTCGGCGTAGTCCGTTTCACGGTAAAATACGTTGTAGCCGCGAGAAATACCGTCAAGTGTCCAGTAAGGATCCGTGAAGGCAAAGTTAACGCTGGTGAATGTGTCGCTGCGCTGCGCGCCAATATTGACCCGGTTACCCGTGCCCAGGAAGTTGTTTTGTGCCAGTCCAACCCCATAGATTACCCCAGCACTTTGCGAAAAGCCCACGCTGGCAGACACCGAGCCTGAGGGCTGCTCTTCCACGCGATAGGTGACATCCAACTGATCAGGCTGACCTGGTACCGGCTGGGTATCCACTTCAACCTGGCTAAAGAAGCCAAGCCGTTCAAGGCGCTGGCGCGACTGAGTAATTGAGTCGGTCGACGCGGGAGCGCCTTCCATTTGAATCATTTCCCGACGAAGCACTTCATCCTGGGTGGTGGTATTACCATAAAACTCAATACGTCGAACATAAGTGCGCTGACCAGGTTCAACCGCGATGACCAGGTCAACCGTTTCACCGTTATCCGCCATTTCAGGAATACCCTGAATATCGGCGAATGCAAAACCTTCAGCGCCCAAACGCTGGCGTAGCGCTTCGGTAGATGCGTTCACCTGACCGCGAGAGAAAATGTCTCCGCTATGGATCTCCATTAGTTGGCGTGCTTCGCTTTCGCTGATTTGCATATCACCAACAAAGCGGACATCACCTACTCGATACTGGTTACCCTCATCAACATTAAGCGTAACAAATATTTCGGACTTTTCAGGCCCAATGGAGACTTGCGTGGAGGTAACGTCAAAATTTACATAGCCACGATCAAGGTAGAAGGTGCGAAGGCGCTCGATATCGCCCGATAAAGCTTCACGAGAGTACTCATCGCTTGAAAACCAGCCAAAGAAGCGCCCCGGCTTGTCGTTCAGCTCAAAAACATTGCGCAGCGTTTCATCGTCAAAATCCTGATTACCGACAATATTGATTTGACGAATCTTGGCTACTTCGCCTTCATTAATATTGATATTGACCTGTACACGCCCTTCATCAACCTGTTCAACCTCGGTCGTAATTCGAGCACTGTAGCGTCCCTGGCTCTGGTAAACACCTTCAAGCTCACGCTGAATCTCTTCAAGGGTCGAGAGTTGCAGCACTTGGCCTTCCGACAACCCTGACTGGCGTAAGCCGTTACGCAGGTCCTCTTCTGAAATCTGCTTATTGCCAGCGAGGTTCAAGCGCGCGATGGTCGATCGTTCAACGACCTGAATAACCAATACATCGCCTTCGCGAGCTAGCGAAACATCTTCAAATAAACCAGTGGCAAACAAATCGCGTGCGGCTGACGCTAGCTGCTGCTCGCTAACCCGATCATTAGTACTGACAGGAAACGCATTAAAGACCGATGCAGCGGATACCCGCTGCAGTCCTTCCACTCGAATGTCCGAAACATCAAAGGATTGTGCCTGGGCGCCGCTAGCGCCTACCAGCAAGAGTGCTGCCATTCCAAGGGTCTTGATTTTCATGCTGTCAGTTCGCTCGCGTTGGTCTGCCTATCACGTTAGATAAGCACCATATACATTTGTGCAGGCAGATGACAAGGCATCCTGCGCGCTACACGCGTCATTACCAAAGGCGCATCAGATCAAAATACAGAGCCATCACCATCAGGCCGCCAACCATGGCAAGCCCAATGCGCAATCCAATGGCTTGGGTTTGTTCAGAGACCGGCCGCCCACGTACGATTTCCAAGAAATAGTAAAGCAAGTGTCCACCATCGAGCACCGGAATAGGCAATAAATTAAGCACGCCAAGGCTGATGGACAAATACGCTAAAAAGCCTACAAATGCTTCCATTCCAGCACGGGCCGAATCACCCGAAATTTGCGCAATCGTAATAGGGCCGGAAAGATTGGAAGGTGAAATCAAACCTACCAACATTTTACGAATCGCATCAACGGTTAACAAAATCATATCACCGGTACGCGATAGCGCTTGTCCAACCGCTTCGATAGGCCCATAACGAATTTCGCGCTGTAGCGACTCAGGCCACGTTACCGACTCAACGCCTGCACCAATGTACCCAACCTCACCGCCACTCTCCAGCAGATTGCTGCCCGGCGTTAGTGTTAGTGTGCCCTGCTCGCCATTTCGCTCATAGGCTACGCTAAGCGTTTCACCCGCACTACGTCGGATCATAGTGACAAACTGCATCCAATCTTCCACCGGCATGTCGTCAATCGCAATAATATGATCGCCTGCTTGCAACCCCGCATTGGCGGCTGCTTCGCCATCTACCACCTGGCCTAATACTGCTGGAAATTCTGGCTGCCAAGGCGTCATACCCAAGGATTGCAGTGGCTGGGGCGGGTCTTGGCGGGTCAGGTAGTTATCGACCTCCAGCGCGTAAGCTCGTTCACTGCTACTGCCCTCAGGCAACACATTGATGGCTAGCGAGCCGCTAAAACCAATCATAGAGATAAGCTTTAGATTGACCTCCTCCCAGGAGCGTACGGCATCATTTTGAATAGCGATAATTTCGTCGCCGTGGGCAAGGCCTGCTTCAGCTGCCGGCGAATCAGGCAGCACATCGCCCACCATGGGAGCGACCACGGTCGTCCCGGATACAAAGAGCGCCCAGTAGGCAACAATAGCCAACAGGAAATTTGCCAAAGGTCCAGCGGCAACAATGGCGATACGCTGCCATACCGTTTTGCGATTAAAGGCCTGGTCAAGCTGATCTTCCGGTACCGGCGCTTCACGCTCGTCCAGCATTTTGACATAGCCGCCCAGCGGAATGGCCGCTATCGCGTACTCCGTCCCCTGGCGGTCCACAGTGGACCATAGCGGTTTGCCAAAGCCCACCGAAAAACGCAACACCTTGACGCCACAGCGACGTGCCACCCAAAAGTGGCCAAACTCGTGAAAGGTAATCAACAAACCCAGCACGACGATGATCGCTAAAATGTTTTGTAACAGGCCCACAATAAACTCCCTGGCACCCTGCACATCAGCCGATGCTTAAGTGACCTACTTGCTTCTCAATATTCGGTACGGCACTGCCTAGCCTGCTTGTAACATGACCCTTTGTGCTGCCTGCTGACGCGCCCAGTGGTCTGCAGCCAAGATATTTTCAATCGTATCGGCGTTGCCTGCATAAGGCTGCGACACGACCTCTTCAACCACGTTGGCTATTTCACCAAAGCTGAGCCTTTCCGCCAGGAACGCCTCAACGGCGACTTCATTGGCTGCATTGAGAATCGCCGGTGCTGCACCGCCCTTTTGCATGGCTTCACGGGCCAAGCGTAGGCAGGGAAAGCGCGCTTCATCTGGCGCTTCAAAATCCAGCTGCGCGATCTGGAACAGATCCAGGGTTTCTACACCGGCCTCAACGCGCTCGGGCCATGCCAGCCCATAGGCAATGGGTATACGCATATCCGGATTGCCCAGTTGGGCGATGACAGAGCCATCAATGTACGCCGCCATGGAGTGAATCACACTCTGCGGATGCACTACCACCTGAATTTGCTCGGGCGTTGCATCAAACAGCCAGCACGCTTCAATTAATTCAAGGCCTTTGTTCATCATGGTGGCGCTATCAACCGAAATCTTGCGCCCCATCGACCAGTTAGGGTGGGCGCAGGCCTGGTCGGGCGTCGCCTTGGCAACTTTGTCCGCACTCCAGGTGCGAAAAGGCCCGCCAGACGCTGTTAGCAGCAGCTGTCGAACGCCGTGACGCTCAAGCCCGCCGCGATGTTTTACAGGCAGGCACTGATAGATGGCATTATGCTCAGAATCGATGGGCAACAGCGTGGCGCCAGAGCGCTCAACCGCCTGCATGAACAGGGCACCGCTCATCACCAACGCTTCTTTATTAGCAAGTAGCACGCGCTTGCCCGCTTCTGCAGCAGCCAGCGCAGGCAGCAGACCCGCTGCCCCAACGATGGCGGCCATAACAGCATCTACACACGCCTCACGGGCAACCTGGCAGAGTGCTTCACGTCCCGCCAGCACGACGGTCGGTTGGTCAGCTTCATCAAGCGCTTGGCGAAGCCATTGCGCATCGTCACTATGATCGAGTACCGCGATACGGGGACGATGAACCAGGCACTGATTCAGAAGCACTTCCCTGGAAGTATGGGCCGTCAACGCATACACCCGATAACGCTCGGGATGACGGGCGATGACATCCAGGGTGCTCACCCCGATAGAGCCGGTTGAGCCCAGCACGGTAATCCACTGGCAGGACGATTGACTCATAAGACAGTCACCTGCCCTTGAAGAACGGGCAAATAAAGCAGCGCAAAGAGCGGAATCGCCGCCGTCAAGCTATCAATCCGGTCCAGCACGCCGCCATGGCCCGGTAGCAGCTGGCTTGAGTCCTTGATGTCTCGGTAGCGTTTGAGCATGCTTTCCAGCAGATCACCCAGCACTGAAATAAGCGTGACAATAACGGTGACTACCACCAAGCCAACAGCTACACCCGGGGTTAACGACTGCCAAAAGGCGAAAGCAAGCGCCAGTAGCGTGGTGGCAACGAGCCCACCAATAACGCCTTCCCAGGACTTACCGGGGCTGACCCTTGGGGCGAGCTTGCGCTTACCAAAACGACGCCCGGCAAAATAGGCGCCGATATCCGCCGCCCACACCAGCAGTAATACAAACAACAGCCATACGCCGCCGCTATCGCGCAGAATATTAAAGCCGACCCAGCAGGGCAGCAGCACCCATAGCCCCATCGCCAAGCGGCGTGGCGTTGACTGCCACTGCTGTCCTTTTTCCGGGTAATGGGTCACCCAGTAAAGATTAACCAGCCAGCCAAGGGCGGCGCACCATAAAGGCCATACTGCAAACGCGGCACCGGTGAGCCACATCAGTAGCATCACCACCGCAAGCCCGGCAACCAGCTGAACACGCTGACGCTGCCGGATAACGCCTGCCAGGTTCGTCCACTCCCAGGCCCCAAGCAACACCATCAAAGCGGTAAAAAGCGCAAACGCGCCACCTTGCAATCCAAACAGACCAACCAGCACCAAGGGCGCCAGCCAGGCTACGGTTATAATCCGCTGTCTAAGCACCTTGCGCCTCTATTTGTTCGTCGGTCATGCCAAAACGCCGACGCCGCTGACAAAAGTCGTACAGCGCACTGTCCAGCGCATCGGCACCGAAGTCGGGCCAGAGTAAGGGCGAGAAATGCAGTTCAGCATACGCTAACTGCCACAGCATAAAATTCGACAATCGCTGTTCGCCACTTGTTCGGATACACAGGTCAACAGGAGGCACGTGGTCTGCTTCCATTGCCCTGTCAAAGCAGGCTTCATCGATATCGGCAGGCTGTAACTCACCGGCGGATACCTGCTCAGCCAAATGTCGCGCTGCGCGTGCGATGTCCCACTGCCCGCCGTAGTTGGCAGCGATCACCAGGTGCATGCCGGTATTACCTTCGGTCAGCGCTTCTGCACGCTGTATATACTTCTGAATGGCGTGAGAGAAGCCACGCCGTTCACCAATAATCGTTAGCCGAATATTGCGCTCATTAAGCTTTTTAACTTCGCGCTTGAGCGCCATCAAAAAGAGCTCCATCAACGCATTCACTTCAGCAGCCGGACGTTTCCAGTTCTCGCTTGAAAAGGCAAACAGGCTCAGCGTACTTACCTGGCGCTCGGCTGCGCGCTGAATTACCGCTCTGACGGCTTCGACGCCTGCACGATGACCACGTACGCCAGAGAGGCCGCGGGCCTTTGCCCAGCGGTTATTGCCGTCCATTATGATCGCGACATGCGACGGCAGTGCTTCGCCCAGGCACTTGGGTGGCGTGCTTGCGTCGTCCGGCTGTTCTTGAGGAAACTGCGGTGACGTCATGAGGTCTCGCACAAAAGCTCAGTCATAGTAAAGCCATAGGCCTAGCGGGCAGCCTGGCTACCCGCAGCTAAATAAAAGGCAGGTGCTTATACCTGCATCAAGTCCTGCTCTTTCGCGGCAAGCGCTTTATCGACTTCGGCAATATATTTGTCGGTCAGCTTTTGGATTTCATCTTCACCCTGACGCTGATCGTCTTCGGTAATCTCTTTATCCTTTAGCAAGGATTTGAAATCACCATTGGCATCGCGACGCACGTTACGCACAGCCACACGAGCATTTTCAGCTTCGCTACGCGCCTGTTTGATATATCCCTTGCGTGTCTCTTCGGTCAACATGGGCATCGGTACACGGATCACATTACCCGCGCTTGAAGGGTTCAAGCCCAGATCAGAGGTCATGATAGCCTTTTCGATTTTCGGCACCATACCCTGCTCCCAGGGAGCCACCGCAAGCGTACGCGCATCTTCAACGTTAACCGATGCCACCTGGCTAAGCGGCACCTGGCTACCGTAATAATCGACGGTAACGGCATCCAGAATACTGGGGTGTGCACGCCCGGTACGGATTTTGTTGAAGTTACTGTTCAGCGCTTCAACGCTTTTTTTCATGCGAGATTCAGCATCTTTCTTAATATCATTAATCACGTTCTTACCCTCTATCTATTAGCGTGCCTTCCTTGCCCCCTACTACCAGGTTCAGCAGGGCACCAGGCTTATTCATATCAAATACCCGCACCGGCATATTATGGTCACGTACCAGGCAGATAGCGGTCAAATCCATAACGCCTAGCTTTTGGTCCAGAGCGTCATCGTAGGAGAGCTGATCATATTTTACGGCATCGGCATGTTTTAGGGGGTCCTTGTTATACACCCCGTCCACTTTGGTCGCTTTAATGACCACATCCACATCCACTTCAATACCGCGTAAGCAAGCGGCCGAGTCGGTTGTGAAAAATGGATTACCGGTTCCTGCCGAAAACAGTACCACGTCTCCTGACGTTAAATAACGGATGGCAGTGCGGCGGTCATAATGCTCTACCACACCACTCATGGGAATCGCCGACATTACCCGCGAACGAATATTTGAACGCTCCAGTGCATCGCGCATGGCCAACGCGTTCATGACCGTTGCCAGCATTCCCATGTGGTCGCCTGTGACCCGATCCATTCCGGCTTCGCTGAGCGCCGCACCTCGAAACAGGTTGCCGCCTCCAATCACGATCCCGACCTGCACACCAATACCCACCAGTTGGCCGATTTCCAGCGCCATACGGTCTAACACTTTAGGATCAATACCAAAATCGTGCTCTCCCATTAGCGCCTCGCCTGAAAGCTTCAGCAAAATACGCTTGTATTTTGACTTCGACTTTTCAAGTTTATGGGGCACAACAAGCGGGGTAGGCTCTTGAACATCTCGTGACATGGCATCTCTCCTGAAGCAGACTTGGACACAGGTGGGCGAAGCAACCCCCTATTTAGCAGGGGCCGGATACACGAAGGCGTGCGCTTACGCGCACGCCATCTTCTGACTAGAACGTCTGACCTTAACGACGGCCAGCCTGTTCCATAACTTCTTTAGCGAAGTCGACTTCTTCTTTCTCGATACCTTCACCCACTTCAAAGCGCGTGAAGCTAACCACTTCGCCACCGGCTGATTTAACAAACTCAGCAACGGATTGGTTCGGGTCTTTAACAAACGGCTGCTCGGTCAGGCTGTTCTCTGCCAGGTATTTCTTCAGACGGCCTTGAACCATTTTCTCAGCAATCTGCTCAGGCTTGCCTGCCATATCCGGCTGCGCCAGGATAATGGCTTTCTCTTGATCAAGCTCTGCTTGCGGCATATCAGCCGGGAGAGCAACAGACGGATTGATCGCAGCAACGTGCATCGCTACGTCTTTCGCTGCTTCAGCGGTGCCGCCCTTGAGCACGGTCAGAACGCCGATACGGCCGCCGTGAACGTATTCGCCCACTACGCCACCTTCAACCGCGTTAACAACAACGGCACGACGCACGCCGATGTTTTCACCGATTTTCTGCACCAGTTGCTCGCGAACAGACTCAAGTTCGCCCGCCATTACAGCAGCAACGTCTTCGCTTTTCGCAGCGAAAAATGCATCAACGATTTGGTTCGTGAAGCCGATGAAGTTGTCATCACGGGCAACGAAGTCAGTCTCGGAGTTGATTTCAACCATTACACCGTAGCTGCCGTCTTCAGCAACGCGGGTAACGACCGCGCCTTCAGCAGCGGTACGTCCGGCTTTCTTCGCGGCTTTTAGGCCCGAGCTTTTACGTAGGTTTTCAATCGCGACGTCGATATCACCGTCGGCTTCGGTGAGTGCTTTTTTACACTCCATCATGCCGAGACCGGTACGTTCGCGCAGTTCCTTGACCTGAGAGGCGCTGATAGCTGCCATGAGAATTCACCTCGGAAATGGTTCTATGAGAGTTAAACGCCCTACAGAGTGTAGCCACGATAAATGACTATCATATATCACTTTGAAGGTCGCTTGCCGGCGCATGATGGCCCGGCGTAATCGGCCCACCCGGATGTTCATCCAAAGCGGGAAAAAGGGGGCATAGGCCCCCTCTTCAACACGATGCGGCTTAACTGCCCGCCGCAACCGCTACTACCTTACTCAGCAGCGGCGTCAGTGTCGGCTGAAGCCGATTCTTCGGTCACTTCAACGAACTCGTCCGGACGACCTTCCTTCGCACGACCACACGCGTCAGCAATCGCTTTCACGTAGATCTGAATAGCGCGAATGGAGTCATCGTTACCCGGGATAACGTAATCAACGCCATCAGGGTTAGAGTTGGTATCAACCACGCCAATAACCGGGATACCCAGTTTGTTGGCTTCGTTGATCGCGATGCGCTCGTGGTCAACGTCGATAACGAACAGTGCGTCCGGCAGGCCGCCCATGTTCTTGATACCACCGATAGAACGCTCAAGCTTATCTTGCTCACGCGTTGCCATCAGGACTTCTTTCTTGGTCAGCTTGTCGAACGTGCCGTCTTCGCGCATGGTTTCAAGTTCGCGCAGACGCTTGATAGACTGACGAATAGTCTTGAAGTTAGTCAGCATACCGCCCAACCAGCGATGGTTGACGAACGGCTGATTAACGCGATTCGCTTCTTCTTTGATGATCTTGCTAGCGCTACGCTTGGTGCCAACAAACAAAATTTTGTTGTTGGATGCCGACATCTTCTCAACCACATCAACGGCTTCGTTCAGCGCCGGAAGAGTGTGCTCAAGGTTGATGATGTGAATCTTGTTGCGTGCGCCGAAGATGAATTTGTTCATCTTCGGATTCCAGTACTTAGTCTGGTGACCGAAGTGAGCACCTGCTTTGAGCAGGTCACGCATATTAACGTGAGACATGGTAAAACTCCTGAAACTCGGGTTAGGCCTCCACGCACCCCATGGATCCGACCATTGACCACGTATAAAACGTTGTCAGCGGCACCCGGGACCATGTGTCGGTGCATGTGTGTTTTCAAGGCTTGCTATTAAGCAGCGTCTTCAAAGTGAACCCGCTGCGGGTTGTTCGCCTTGCCATGATCGCCTACCCACCATAAAGAAGCGAGCGAGCGATTGCAGGAAAGCGCGCGGCTTTATACCATAGATCATTACCAAGATGAAGTCACAGCCCGTGTTACGATCTTTATTTGTCACTTAATACTGTCGCTTTAACGCTGTCACTTACTACCTCAGCCTGAACCCATATCGAGAATTCATGAACGTTCCTATCAAGACACCTTCAGAAATCGAGAAAATGCGCGAAGCCGGGCGCCAAGCCGCCAGCGTGCTGGAAATGATTGCTCCTTACATACAAGAAGGCGTAAGCACCGGCGACATTGATAAGCGTTGTCACGACTATATTGTTAACGAATTGGGCTCGGTTCCTGCCCCGCTCAACTATCACGGTTATACCCACGCCACGTGCATCTCGCTCAACCATGTGGTGTGTCATGGCTTTCCGGATTTTAGTAAAAAACTCAAGAAAGGCGACATTCTGAACCTGGACATTACCGTCAAAACCCCCGACGGCTATCACGGTGACTCCAGCGCCATGTTTATCATCGGCGAAACCATACAGGGCGAGCGTTTGTGCCGGATTACCCAGGAGTGCTTGTATAAAAGCATTGCGCTGGTAAAACCCGGCGTACGCCTTTCAGAGCTTGCGCGAGTGATTCAAAAGCACGCCGAAGGCCATGGCTACTCGGTCGTTCGTGATTTCTGCGGCCACGGTATTGGGGCAGGCTTCCATGAAGACCCCCAGTTCCTGCATTACGATGGTTACGCGCCAGACGCCGATATCGCTCTGGAGGCTGGCATGTGCTTTACCATCGAACCCATGATCAACGTGGGTGGCTACAAAACCAAAGTTCTGCGCGATGGCTGGACCGCCGTTACCAAGGACAAGAGCCTCTCAGCGCAATGGGAGCATACCTTGCTGGTCACCGAGACCGGGGTTGAAGTACTGACCGCGCGTAGCGATGAAGACTTTAGTTTTTTAGATAACTAATGCTCCTCCACCACCACCGGTTCGAGCCGGATACGTCGCTTTACGACCTTGATGCTTTTCGTACAGAGCTATCCGGCTCGCGCTCACCCATAGCGCCGTTTAAAACGGCGCTTCGTGAGCTCCAGGCCAAGCTGGATGACCGGTTTCGTGCGGGCGCCGATATACGCGATCTGGTGCGAGGGCGTGCCTGGTATTTGGATCAACTGCTCGCCATTGCCTGGGCGCAGCACGCCTGGCCAGATGAAGGCATCGCACTGATTGCCGTTGGCGGCTATGGCCGAGGGGAGCTGCATCCCCATTCGGACATCGACCTTCAACTACTGCTTGAAGATGACGACGACACCGCTTACCGCGAACCACTCACTGCCTTTATCACTTTTTTATGGGATATCGGCCTGGAAATCGGCCACAGCGTACGTTCATTAAACGACTGCGAACGTGAAGCCAAAGCGGACGTCAC
The DNA here is from genome assembly GCF_900163645.1 of Halomonas citrativorans. Lineage (GTDB taxonomy): Bacteria > Pseudomonadota > Gammaproteobacteria > Pseudomonadales > Halomonadaceae > Vreelandella > Vreelandella citrativorans. The sequence goes on from NZ_FUKM01000053.1 coordinate 55,098, forward strand.
CGTCATCACCAACCTGCTTGAGTCCCGTCTGATTGCAGGCCCTGCATCACTGCGCGAAAAAATGCGCGAGCGCTTAAGCGCCGAGCACATTTGGCCAGCCGACCGTTTTTTTGAAGCCAAATGGCAAGAGCAAATTGCCCGCCACTACCGTTACAACAACTCCGAATACCACCTTGAGCCTAACCTGAAGAGCTCGCCTGGCGGCCTACGCGATATTCAGATGATTGGCTGGGTCGCTAAGCGCCACTTCGGTACGGAACAGTACACCGACATTGTCGCCAATGGCTTTATGAACGATGCCGAGCTGCGTATCTTAAGCCAGGGCCAAGCGTTTTTGTGGCAAGTGCGTTATGCGCTGCATATGTTGACCGACCGCGCCGAAGACCGCCTGCTGTTTGATCACCAGCGCACGATTGCTGAGCTGTTTGGCTTTAAAGATACGCCCGAGCGGTTAGCCGTTGAGCAGTTCATGAAGCGCTACTATCGCCACGTAACGGCGCTGGCCGGACTTAACGACATGCTGCTTCAGCACTTCGACGAAGTGATTTTGCGCGGCAAAGAGGCACTTGAAACCATCCAGCTCAACGAGCGCTTTGAAACCAAGGGCGGCTATATTCAAGCACGCTCGCGCACGCTGTTTCGTGAGCAGCCTGAAGCCATGTTGGAGCTTTTCCTGCTCATGGCCAGGCACCCGGAAATCGAAGGCGTACGGGCGGACACCATTCGCTTGATTCGCGACCACCGCCATCAGATTGATGATCACTACCGCGATGACCCTCACCATCAGCGGCTGTTTATGGAAATACTGCGCGCCCCCGGCAACGTACCGCGCCAGCTCCGGCGTATGAACCGCTACGGCATATTGGGCAAGTACCTGCCCGAATTTGGCCGAGCCGTAGGATTGATGCAGCATGATCTGTTCCACATCTACACCGTGGATGCGCATACGCTGCGTCTGCTGAAGTTTTTACACGGCTTTCGCAAACCCGATGCCAAAGACGACTTCCCCGTGGCGGCTGCGCTCATCCACCAGCTTCCCAGGCTGGACATTTTGTGGATAGCGGGCCTGTTTCACGATATCGGTAAGGGTCGCGGGGGCGACCACTCTGAAATCGGCGCCAAAGACGTTACGCATTTTTGTCAGCACCACCATGTTTCAGCCCACGATACAAAGCTTGCCAGCTGGCTGGTCGAGCACCATTTGCTCATGTCGATGACCGCTCAGAAGCGCGACATTAGCGACCCTGACGTCATTCGCGACTTTGCACTGATCGTGCGTAACGAAATGCGCCTGGATTATCTTTACGTACTCACCGTGGCCGATATTAACGCCACCAACCCCACGCTTTGGAACGGTTGGCGGGCATCGCTTTTGCGCCAGCTATATGCTGAAACCAAGCGCGCCTTACGCCGCGGGTTAAAAAATCCACCGGACCGTGATGACTGGGTGCGGGAAACGCGCTCTGAAGCGCGTTCGCTACTTCAAATCATGGGGCTTGGGCGCACGCAGATTGATGCACTGTGGGAACCGCTTGGGGAGGACTATTTCCTCCAGTACGCGCCCAGCGAAATTGTCTGGCAAACCCAAGGCATCCTGGCGCATAACGCCTCTCCCTTGCCGCTGGTATTAATCAGCGCACCGACGCTTGATATGGCAGAGGGCGGCACTAAAGTGTTTATCCACACACGCTCGGTGGATGACCTGTTTGCCGCCACCGCCGCCGCCATGGAGCAGCTCGGGCTTTCCATTCATGATGCCCGCATTGCTACCTCGCGCAATAACTGGACGCTAAACACCTTTATTGTGCTGGATAGCCACGGTCAACCGATTCGCGACACGGCGCGTATCGAAGAGATGCGCCAACACTTAATCGAAGAGCTGGATGACCCAGACGACTACCCAGAAATTGTGACTCGCCATACGCCGCGTCAGTTAAAACACTTCAAGGTACCCACCGAAGTGCTGATTGAGCAAGACCCGGCTAACGAGCGCACACTCCTTGAGCTAACGGCCCCTGACCGACCTGGGCTGCTGGCCCGCGTAGGGCGTATTTTTATGGAGCAGGGTATCGCCCTTTCGGCGGCCAAAATTGCCACGCTGGGCGAGCGCGTTGAGGACGTTTTCTTTATCACCACGAAAGCAGGCGAACCCTTAACCGATCCGATACGCCAGCAAGAGCTGCGCGAGCGATTAATTGAGGTGCTAGGCGTGTAAACACTTAAAGACGCCGCGCCCCGTGGTTAAATTTGAGCCAACCCCGAGGCTTGCTTATAATCGGCGCTTAGCCTGCCGTTTAATACGCCTGCAGGGCATGCTCTCAATAGAACGCTCTCAACGGATACGCCATGAATTCTGATCTCGCCGCCCTACACCCTTATCCGTTTGAGAAACTGGCCGGCCTCAAAGCTGACCTTACGCCGCCTGCCCATTTGGCGCATATTCCCTTAACCATCGGCGAGCCGCAGCACGCGCCCTACCCAGCAGCGCTTGATGCGCTGGTGAAGCATCAGCTTGATATGGCACGTTATCCGGCCACCAACGGCCTGCCAAGCTTACGTGAAGCACTCGCTGAGTGGGCGACCATGCGCTTTAAGCTTGCGGGTCTTGATGCCGAGCGCCAGGTACTGCCGGTTAATGGCACGCGTGAAGCCATTTTTGCGTTTGTACAGGCCGCATTGGACCGTACTCGGCCTGCCAAGGTGATAGTGCCCAACCCGTTTTACCAGATTTATGAAGGTGCAACGCTGTTGGCTGGCGGTCAACCGGTGTATTTAAACTGCACGGCCGAGAATGGCTTTCGGCCAGATTTTGCCAGTGTCAGCCCCGACACCTGGCGTGATGTGCAAATCGTATTTATCTGCTCACCTGGCAACCCATCCGGCGCGGTTACGTCAATGGATGAGTTTAAACAACTGATTGCGCTGGCCGACGAGCACGATTTCATCATTGCTTCTGATGAGTGCTATTCCGAGCTTTACCTGGATGAAAACGCGCCACCGCCGGGGCTATTACAGGCTTGCGCTGAGCTTGGTCGTAACGATTACCGGCGCTGCGTCGTCTTCCACTCGCTCTCCAAGCGCTCCAACCTGCCGGGCTTGCGCTCTGGCTTTGTTGCGGGCGATGCGGACATTCTTACGCCGTTCAAGCGCTACCGTACCTATCATGGCTGTGCCATGTCGCTGCCGGTTCAGCATGCCTCAATAGCAGCCTGGCAGGATGAAGCGCACGTACGCGCCAATCGCGATGCGTACCGTGAAAAATTCAGCGCCGTGGTAGAGGTACTGGCCCCGGTGATGGACTTCCCAACGCCAGAGGCAAGCTTTTACCTGTGGCCCGCTGTACCAGGTGGGGATGATATCGGTTTCACCCAGCGACTTTACACCGAGCAACACGTTAGCGTGCTGCCCGGCAGCTTGATGGGCCGTCCTGATGCTCAGGGCATTAATCCAGGCACGGGGCGGCTACGCCTAGCCCTGGTGGCGGAGCTTGCGCCCACTCTGGAAGCAGCGCAGCGTATCCGCCAGCTTATTGAGCGCGGTTAATTCACCTTTTACGGCACGAACAGCTCGAAAGGAGATACCATGTTTACACTCTATGTCATTGATACCTGTGATACGTGTCGTAAGGCGCGCAAAGCGCTGGAAGCGAACGGCGTGCCTTTTAAAACCCATGATTTGCGTAAAGATGGTCTTTCGGCGAGCCTGCTTGAGCATCTTTTGGAGCGGGCACCACTGCTGGAAGTCGTCAACAAGCGCAGCAAGACCTGGCGCGACCTTCCCCAGGAAGACAAAGACAGCCTGGATGCTAACTCTGCGCGCCAGCTGTTGCTCCAACACCCAACACTGCTTAAACGACCACTGCTGGATACCGGCAGTGACGCCTTAAAAGTAGGTTATCGCGACGGCGATTACGATAAAATCAGTGGCTGATCCAACGCTACTATTTTGCTTATTTTTGAATCAACACTTTGTTATACCGCCGCTTTTACGTTAGCTAATGACCCGGTTAACAACGTTATCAACAACAGGATGAACTTTTATGCTGAGCTTTGCGCTTGGAATTGGCACGCAAAACACTCAAGGCGATTGGCTGGAAATTTACTACCCGGCACCGCTCTTCAGCCCGCAGGAAAGCCTGATAAATGCGGCCAAACAAGCGCTTGATGCGCCGCATGGCAATGTCGCCGTTAGCTTTTTGCCAGAAGATTGCACCCGCTTAGCCAAGGCGCTTGAGGCAGCCGGGCACCCTGAACAGGCTGAGCTTGCTGAGTCGCTGGCCGCCAGCCAACGCCCATTGGTAGCCATGTTCCTGGAAACGGATCAGGCTCCGCAAACGGCGCCAGAGGTCTATCTTAAGCTGCACCTGCTATCGCATCGCCTGGTCAAGCCGCATGGTCTTGACCTGACCGGCATGTTTGGCCTGCTGCGCAATATTGCCTGGACCAGCGAAGGCGCCATCGATATCGAAGAGCTGCCAGCGCGGCGCCTAAAAGCCCGCCTCGCCGGTCGTGCTCTGTCCGTCGACTGTGTCGATAAATTCCCCAAAATGACCGATTACGTTGTGCCGACCGGTGTACGCATTGCCGACACGGCGCGGGTACGGTTGGGCGCTCATTTGGGTGAAGGCACCACGGTAATGCATGAAGGTTTTGTTAACTTCAATGCAGGTACCGAAGGCCCCGGCATGATTGAAGGCCGTATTTCAGCCGGCGTGATGGTCGGCAAAGGGTCTGACCTGGGCGGCGGTTGCTCCACCATGGGCACGCTGTCAGGCGGTGGCAATATTGTTATCAAGGTCGGCGAAGGCTGCTTGATCGGTGCCAATGCCGGTATCGGCATTCCGCTGGGCGACCGCTGCACGGTGGAGTCCGGTTTGTATATCACCGCAGGCACCAAAGTGGCCTTGCTGGACGATCAGGGCAACGAAGTGAAAACGCTGGCGGCACGTGAACTGGCGGGCCAAAACGACCTGCTGCTACGCCGCAACTCTAAAAATGGCCGCGTCGAGTGCCTGACCAATAAAAGCGCCATCGCGCTAAATGAGGCGCTGCATGCCCATAACTGAGCCTGACACGCTGTCGCCCACGCTACAGCTTGCCTTTGATCTGCTCAGCCGCCCGTCAGTGACGCCGGATGATGAAGGCTGCCAGGACGTAATGATCGAGCGCTTAACAGCGCTCGGTTTTCATATTGAGCGTATGCCGTTTGGCGATGTACAGAACTTCTGGGCAGTACGTGGCCATCACGGCCCGGTGATTGCCCTTGCGGGTCATACCGATGTCGTGCCCAGCGGGCCACCGAACGGCTGGGAATTCCCGCCGTTTTCTCCCTGTATTGACGATCACGGTATGCTTTGTGCCCGTGGCGCCGCCGATATGAAGGGCAGCCTGGCCGCTATGCTAACCGCCGTGGAGCGTTTTGTGGCTCGCTACCCCGACCACGATGGGCGTATTGCGTTTTTAATCACCTCCGATGAGGAAGGCCCTGCGGTGGATGGCACTCGCGCCGTGGTCGAGCAGCTGCGCGAACGCAATGAGCGGCTTGATTACTGTATCGTCGGTGAACCTTCCTCTACCGAACACCTTGGCGACGTGATCAAGAATGGCCGCCGCGGCTCGCTTGGTGGCGTTTTACGTATTCAGGGGATTCAGGGGCACGTAGCCTACCCGCACCTGGCGCGCAACCCCATTCATCAGGCGATGCCCGCGCTGGATGCACTCGTCAATGAACACTGGGATGGGGGCAATGATTTTTTCCCGGCCACCAGCTTTCAGATTTCCAACCTGCGAGCGGGCACTGGGGCGACTAACGTCATCCCCGGCGAAGTAGAAGTGGTATTCAACTTCCGCTTCTCGACGGAAGTCACGCATGAGCAGCTTAAGGCACGTACAGAGGCGATTCTTGACCAGTACGGTCTGGCGTATCAGCTGGACTGGACGCTGAACGGCGAGCCGTTCCTAACCGCAGAAGGCGAGCTGGTCAACGCGGCCATACGCGGTGTAGAAGCCGTTACCGGCAAACGCCCGGCGCTATCCACCAGCGGCGGCACGTCTGATGGGCGTTTTATTGCTACATTGGGTGCTCAAGTGGTGGAACTTGGCCCGCTTAACGACACTATTCACAAAGTGAATGAGCGCGTACGCGCTAGCGACCTGGATGATTTGAGCCGAATCTATGAGGCAACGCTTCAGGCCCTACTCACGCTTGATGAGGTCAACGTATGATGGAGCGCTACCCGGACATTGAAGTGTATGTCGCCAGCATTTCACTGGAAGCGCTTAACGCATGGCTTGCCAGTGCGCTTGCTGCACCGCCATTAAGCCCTGCCGGCAAAGGCAAGTGGAAAACCCATGGCCAACACCAGGGGAAAGAGGTGCCCATACTGTTGGTCGAAAAAGCAGCTGACCGCTTTGCAAGCTTATGGTTTGACAGTAGCCATACGCCCTGGATGACCGACCAAGAGTGCGCGCAACACGCCGCAGAGGCGCTGCAAACGGAAGTGCGATGCTCGCTTGGCGGCTGGCATCCAGGCGATGACCCTGACCGCTTCTGGCAGGTGCTACCCGGCGGAAAAGAAGGCGCTATTGAGTGGCCCGATTCAGGCCGCTAACGCTGCCTGAAAAAAGACGGCATAAATACAGTTTTTTTGAAGTACTGTTCTTAAAATGCAATCGACCCCGCCGGGGCGGGGTCGATTATGTTCACATTGATACTACGCTTGTGGACATGCTACTCAATAATGCTCACATCATCGGCCTGTAAACCACGGTCATTCTTCATGACGTGGTAACGCACAATTTGGCCTTCTGCCAGCATACGCGGGCCGCGACCCCGGATAGCACGAAAGTGAACAAATACATCTTCGCCATTATCACGAGTAATAAAGCCATAGCCTTTATTGGTATTAAACCACTTTACTTCACCCTCTTCCCGACCGTCGTTGGGATCGATGACGTCTTCCTCTTCATCGTCCCGTTCGTCGGCAGGCTGGGGCTGACGCGGCGCAGCTTTAACACGCGTGTCGCCTGAGCTTTCTACTTTCGGTTTAACGACTAGCGGCGGAGCTAGAGCAGCCGACGCTAACGTACCTATAAATAAAACGATGAAGCTGCCCAAGGCAACGGCAATGTAAACACCACTGATGCCGCTAATGGCTAACTCTGCCTGCCATAAATCGGCCAGAGGCGCGTTGGTTAAATGAACAATCCCCGCCAGCAAAAGCGGCGTGGGGGCGGCTAGTAATACACTGATTAAGAAACAGCGAAACACAACTTTTGGATTCATAGATGATAAAAGCTCTCTTGTTGTATGGGTAACGAACGAAAGACAATACCCGAACTACCAGGCCCATTCCTAACAGTACCGGACATATTACACAAGGTTGCCATGTTACCATGACACAAGACTTTTCTCCTGCTGAGCTAAATCAACTTTTCGAAAATCTCGAAAGCCGCCTGGCCTACCAGGAACACTGGCTGGACACGCTTGACCAAGCGGTTGTCCAACAGGAAAAGCGGCTTGCCAAGCTAGAACAGCTTAGCGCATTAATGCGTGAACGCCTGCGTGAACAGCATCAAGCGTTCCAGGCGGGCGACCATCAGGGGGAAAGCCGCCCTGAAGATGAGGTGCCACCTCACTATTAACGATGACAAACATTAAAACCCACTGCCGAGTCCTGAGGGTTAGCGCCTCTGATCGGAAATGCGTACTTATCGTGTTGCCGCGCTTGCTGGGGCGATACACGCCAAACCAAAGGCATCGGCAACGGCCTGGTAGGTCACTTGGCCAGCATGGACATTGAGCCCTGGCAGAAAGTGGGGATCATCGCTTAGCGCCTGCTGCCAGCCTTTATTGGCCAGCGCCAACACGAAGGGCAGCGTGGCATTGGTGAGACCGAGGGTTGATGTGCGTGACACGCCGCCCGGCATATTGGCCACACAGTAATGAACAATTCCATCCACGATATACGTGGGCTCAGCGTGGGTGGTGGGCTTGCTGGTTTCAAAGCAGCCGCCCTGGTCGATCGCTACATCCACCAGCACGCTGCCTGGCTTCATATCGCTAAGCATAGCGCGGGTAATCAACTTGGGCGCCGCCGCACCAGGTATTAACACGGCGCCAACAATCATATCGGACTCGCGCACGGCGTTATCCAGCGCATCAGCGGTGGAATAAACCGTTTTGATACGCCCCTGGTAGCGGCGATCCAGAACATCTAGCCGCGCCAGTGACGTATCCAAAATAGTGACATCCGCGCCCAGCCCCAGTGCCATTCTCGCGGCGTTTTCACCTACGACGCCGCCACCTATTACGGTGACGGTTGCCGGTGCAACCCCCGGCACGCCGGGCAACAGAACGCCAGCGCCCCCTTGGGCTTTTTCCAGGCTATGCGCCCCTGCTTGAACAGCCATACGCCCGGCCACAGTACTCATTGGCGCAAGCAGCGGCAGCCCACCATTGGCATCCGTAATCGTCTCATAAGCGATACAGGTAGCCCCGCTCTCCATTAAGCCCCGCGTCAGGGCTTCTTCCGCTGCAAGGTGCAAATAGGTAAACAGCGTATGCTGGGAAGTGAGACGCGCAACCTCTTCCACCTGGGGCTCTTTTACTTTAAGAATCAGCTCGGCATTTTTCCACAAGGCGTCGACATCACTTTCGGTCTGCGCACCCGCAGCCTCATAGTCGCTATCGCTAAAACCTGCGCCCTCGCCTGCGCTTGCCTGCACACTAACGGTGTGGCCACGCTGGGCAAGCTCACGCACGCCGGTGGGCGTTAGGGCGACACGATACTCGTGGTTTTTGATCTCTTTGGGGACGGCAATCTGCATAGCGATCTCTCTTTTTGTGCGTAAGGTTAAACGGCTGTCTTAGCATTACAGCACAGCTCAAGCGACCCACCACCTCCTTAAGCACAAAACAAAAAAACGCCGGTTAAGGCGTTTTACAGAAGTAAAAATCCAGCGTTTGAGGGTTTTATACCGAAAATTTAACGTCATTCTGTTATTAAGGCCCCGCCGTAGATTCTCTGATACTCCTCTGGCAGGCGCTTGGGGCGCCCGCTTGAAAGCGCAATACACGCAAACCGGGTGCGCGCCTGGAAGAGCATTTTGGCATCTCGCACCCGCTTAAGCTCGAAACGTCGGGTAAGGCTAAAGCGCCCATCACACGCGACGACCCACGTCGCCAATTGAAGTTCATCACCCGCAAAGGCAGGAGCAAGATAGTCCAGCTCATGGCGATGTACGGCCAGGGCGCGGTCCAGCTCGCGGTAGCGCTCAATGGAAAGTCCCAAGGCTTCGGAGTGGGCCCAGCTAACCTGCTCAACCCAGCGCAGGTATTCGCTGTTATTCACGTGCTGATAATCATCTATCGCCGCTTCGCTAACATGAATATCGATCACAAAGGGATCGGGTAACGCCCACTCCATTGCTCTGCTCCTTGTACCACTATCTTGCTAATCCAGCTTGCCCACCCAGCCTAATGGCTCAATGGGTTAATCGCGAAACACGCGTACGCCCAGCGCTTTAAGATAAGCGGTTTCTGGAATGGCCGGGTGAACGGGGTGATCTGGCCCTTGATGGCCCTGGAAGATCACCTGCCCATGACGATCCTGATGGCGTACCGCGCCTCGAACGACATCTACCAAGCGATCTGCCCCCAAATGCATGGAGCACGACGCTGAAAGCAGCAGGCCATCGCGGCCCAGCAAACGCATCGCTTCGCGGTTCAAGCGCGCATAGGCCCGCTCGCCATTAGGAATATCCTTACGCTTCTTGATAAACGCAGGCGGATCCAGAATCACCACGTCGAACTGTTCGCCGTCGGCTTTCAGCGCTGCCAAAGCTTCAAAGGCATCGCCTTCGCCAATGGCGACCTGCTCTTGTACACCGTTAAGCTCAGCATTTCGCGCCACTTGCTCAAGCGCGGGGCCTGAAGCATCGATACACAGCACCTCAGAGGCGCCACTGGCCGCCGCTTGGACACCCCAGCCACCCACATAGCTAAAGACATCCAGCACGCGCTTGCCAGCCACCTGCTGGTTCAGCCAAGCGCGGTTCTCGCGGTGATCAAAGAACCAACCGGTTTTCTGACCGTTAAGCACCGGCACGGCAAAGCGTGTGCCGTTCTCTTCGATCAATACTTCGTCGGGCAGTGTGCCTTTCACTACATCGACGTGAGCTTCCAGCCCTTCCTGACGACGCCCGCCGGTATCGTTACGGAACACGATTACTTCAGGCTTAACCACTTTCTCAAGCGCATCGACAATCTCATCGGCCAGCGCCTGCATGCCGGCGGTATTTAGCTGAACAACCAGCACATCGCCAAAGCGGTCAATCACCAGGCCTGGCAACAGGTCACCCTCACCGTGAACCAAGCGGTAAAAAGGCTTGGCATATAAACGCTCACGCAGTGACAGCGCTTGATTGAAACGGTGTACAAACAGCGAACGGTCCAGACGCATGTCCGGATCACGGGACATCACGCGGCCCGCAATCAGCGAGTGCGGATTAATATACGCCACGCCCAGGACTTTACCGTTAGAGGCCTCGACCAACGCGGTTTCGCCAGCAGTGAAATTCTTAAGCGGCGTTTCTTTAATATCCACTTCGTTGGAGTAGATCCACAGATGGCCTGCTTTTAAGCGGCGATCGGCGTTTTTATTTAAGCGCAGGCGTTGAGTCACAACAGTCTCCAAAAGCGTAGACAACAGATAACAAAAGGGTGATCAGCTATCAATGCTGACAGCCAGGGCAAAACACACTGGCGCGCTGGCCAAGCGTAATACGACGAAGCTCCATACCGCAGCGTAAGCAGGGCTGGCCCTGGCGCCCATAGACATTTAACCGCTGAGCAAAATAACCAGGCTCACCCTGGCCGCTCACAAAATCGCGCAGCGTGGTACCACCTTGAGTGATAGCCGCCGCCAATACTTCTTTCACAGCCGCCGCTAACTGCTCATAGCGGGCAAGAGAAATACGCCCAGCTGCGCGGCGTGGGTCAATACCGGCCATGAACAGCGCTTCAGTGGCGTAAATATTCCCCGCGCCTACCACGACCCGGTTATCCATTAAAAAAGGTTTTACCGCCACGCGCTTGTTACGCGAAAGCGTATATAGCCACTGGCCATTAAAGGCCTCATCAAACGGCTCAGGCCCAAGGTGGACAAGGCGCCGGTCTGCCGTCCCATCGCCTAACTGCCAATCCACAAAGCCAAAGCGACGTGGGTCATGATAGCGCAGCACATAGCCGTCTGCGGTGACCATATCGACATGATCATGCTTTTTGGGTATATCACCCACTTGGGCAATGCGCAAACTGCCCGACATTCCCAGGTGCCACAGCAACGTTGCATCGTTTGGCGACTGCTTCACGGGGATTTGCAGGTATTTGGCACGCCGAGTCAGGGTGCCGATACGCGCGCCTACCAAACGCTCAGCCAAATCGTCAGGCACCGGAACACGCAAGCGCGGCTGACGAACACGCACCTCGGTAATTTCCTGGCCTTCCAGATAAGGAGCAATACCACGCTTGGTAGTTTCGACTTCGGGCAGTTCGGGCATGAAGAGAACCTGATTAACGATAGGGATATCGACAGGATAGGCACTTACAAGACAGGCAATGCGAAGCCACTATTAAGTCGCCTGCATCTACAAACCCCATGTATGCAAAAACCCGGCACGGGCCGGGTTTTTCAACAGGCGCTCGCCTGCAGTGGAAGCCGATCATCATCGCTTACGCGATTACTTGATCTTGGCTTCCTTGTAGATAACGTGCTTACGGACAACCGGGTCGTATTTCTTGAATTCGAACTTATCCGGCGTGTTCCGCTTGTTCTTATCAGTGGTGTAGAAGTGGCCTGTACCGGCACTGGACACCAGCTTGATCTTATCGCGCATGGTTTTACTCTCCCAAAAATGCTGTCTTAGATGGCGTCGCCGCGCTTACGAATATCAGCCAGAACCGTCTCGATACCTTTCTTGTCGATGATGCGCATGCCCTTAGAGGAAACGCGCAGCTTGACGAAGCGGTTTTCGGCTTCAACCCAAAAACGATGGGTGTGCAGGTTCGGCAAGAAACGACGACGTGTCTTACGCTGGGAGTGTGAAACGTTATTACCAGTTACCGGACGCTTGCCGGTAACCTGACATACTTTGGACATGAGAGCCTCCAACCGCTTGGCCAGGGTATAAGCCTGAGTGTTCAAAACTGTCGGGCAAACCGGAAGAGAGGGAGTCGACGCCGTTAACCGCCTAGCTGTACCCAAATCCGTTATTCAACCCAAGTTTAAAGGTGGCACTTTATACCAGAGCACTCGACCACCAGCAAGCAAAACCGTCTAAAAAGGCGTAAAAAAGCCACTTTTTAGGTATTTTACCTAGACAGCTGACATTAAATGCCTGCTCTCTATCTACTGCCTATAGCCAGCCGCGCTCAGCAAAAGAGACCACGTCTCCATCTCCCACCACGAAATGATCCAATACGCGTACGTCAAAGAGGCCAAGGGCCTCTTTTAAGCGTTCTGTAATACGACGATCAGCATCGCTTGGCTCAGCCACACCGGAGGGGTGATTGTGGGCCAGGATAACGGCGCCAGCGCTAAGTTCTAATGCGCGCTTGGCAACTTCGCGGGGGTAAACGGATGCGCTGTCTAGGGTACCGCGAAACAGGGATTCATAGCGAATAATTCGGTGCTGCGTGTCTAAAAAAATTACCGCGAACTCTTCATGCCCCAAATGGCGCAGTTGAGAGCTCAGGTAATGACGCACCAGTTCAGGTGATGTCAGCGCGTTGCCACGTGCCAATTGGCTGGCTAAATGGCGCTTCGAAATTTCAAGCGTGGCCTGCAGTTGGGCAAACTTGGCACTCCCCAAACCGTGTGCCGCGCAAAAGCTTGTTTGGTCTGCTTCCAACAGCGGACGCAGGCCGCCAAATGCTGTGAGTAGATCACGCGCCAAATCAACCGCCGAGCGCCCCTGCACGCCCACTCGCAAGAAAATCGCCAGCAACTCTGCATCAGAAAGCGTCTGCGCGCCCATGGTTAATAGCTTTTCACGTGGCCGTTCACCCTCCGGCCAATGATTTATCCCCATCACCCTACCTCCCCACCCCAAAGACATGTACGCAAAAAGCTCAGTAAACCTAGCTTACGCATTATTTGTAGTAACATGCCAAATTAGCAAGACGAATGGTATGGTAAGCCTCTTTAAGAACGCGCATGTGGGCCCTTTACCATGGTTTCTATTTCTGCCTCTGTTACTCCAACGACGCTCTCAACGCTTGCAGGTAAACGCATTCTGTTGGGCATTAGTGCAGGCATAGCGGCTTACAAAAGCGCGCTGATCGTGCGGCTGCTTAAACAAGCCGGTTGTGAAGTGCGTGTGGTAATGACCAGTGGTGCTCAGGCGTTTATTACGCCACTGACACTGCAGGCGTTATCCGGCGAGCCGGTGCGCACATCTCTGCTTGACCCAGAAGCGGAAGCCGGGATGGGGCATATTGAGCTCGCCCGCTGGGCGGATATCATCCTGATTGCCCCCGCAACGGCTGACCTGATGGCTCGACTGGTCCACGGCATGGCGGATGATTTACTCACCACGCTGTGCCTGGCCAGTGAAGCCCCCAGGCTGATCGCCCCGGCCATGAACCAGGCAATGTGGCGCCACCCGGCGACGCAACGCAATGTAACGCAACTGCACGCTGATGGCTGGCAACTTATCGGCCCCGCTGCAGGCGACCAGGCATGTGGCGATGTAGGTCCAGGGCGTATGAGCGAGCCTGATGCTATCTTTGAGGTTGTTGCACGCCTCTTTTCAGGTGCCCCCAAAGCAGGCAACGCCCCTCATGTGGTCATTACCGCAGGCCCTACCCGTGAAGCGCTTGATCCCGTGCGTTACCTATCCAATCACAGCTCGGGTAAAATGGGTTACGCCCTGGCGGCGGCTGCGGTGGCGCAGGGTGCTACGGTTACTCTGATTAGCGGGCCTGTGGCCTTACCAACGCCCAACGGCGTTACGCGCATTGACGTTGAATCGGCCGAGCAAATGCATCAAGAAGCCATGCACTGGGCGCCCGAGGCGGCGTTATTTATTGGCTGCGCGGCAGTGGCTGATTATCGCTCGGCATCGCCTGCCGAACATAAGCTTAAAAAGCAGGAAGATAGCGATACGTTCACGCTTACACTGATCAAAAATCCTGACATCATTGCCGATGTGGCCGCGCTGCCTACCGAACAACGCCCCTTGGTTGTAGGGTTTGCCGCAGAGACGCAGCAACTGGAGCATTACGCCCACGATAAGCTTAAGCGCAAGGGGCTTGATATGATTGTCGCCAATGACGTTTCTCAAGCGGGCCTGGGCTTTGGCAGTAATGAGAATGCCGCGCTGCTGCTCTGGCGTACAGCGCAAGGCACCGAGCAGCGTTTGGAATCCCCTCAGCCAAAAACTCAGCTTGCGCAGGTCATTGTTCGTCAGGCGCTATCACTAATCTAGTCTTTAGCACCTGATTTTAAAGCTATTTTCAATATCCTTTTTACTATCGTTTTTTAAATGTTGGAGTTCTACATGACCACCCGCCCCCGCCTGCAGTGCAAAGTGCTTGATGAGCGCTTACACGACCACATGCCGCACTACGCCACTGATGGCTCTGCGGGCATGGACCTGCGGGCGCTGCTCGACGAGCCGCTAACGCTCAATCCTGGCGAATGCCAACTCGTACGAACGGGTCTTGCCATCTATATTGAAGACCCAAGCCTTGCTGGCATGATTCTTCCTCGCTCGGGCCTGGGCCATAAACACGGCATTGTATTGGGCAATCTGGTAGGCCTGATCGATTCGGACTACCAGGGTGAGCTGATGATTTCGGTGTGGAACCGTGGCCAAAGCGCTTTTACACTGTCGCCTTTTGAGCGGCTAGCCCAGTATGTTCTCGTGCCGGTGGTGCAAGCAGAACTCTCTATTGTTGATGCCTTTACCGACTCCACCCGAGGCGGCGGCGGATTTGGCAGCACTGGCCGTCATTAATACGGGTCGGCATTAACACTGTCCGTCATTAACAAGGCTCGGGCGAACGTTACGCACTGACAGGAGTAGCCAATGGATGTACCTGCTTCGATTTTTCGTGCCTATGATATCCGCGGCATTGTCGATAACACGCTGAGCGAATCCACCGCAGAGTGGATTGGCCGTGCGATTGGTTCAGAAGCGGCCGCCCGGGGTGAGCAGTGTGTCATCGTTGCCAGAGACGGCCGCTTATCCGGCGAGCGTCTGCAAGCCGCCCTGATTCGAGGCTTAACAGCCGCTGGGCGCGACGTTATTGATATCGGCATGGTGCCCACTCCTGCTCTCTACTTTGCCACCCACGTGATGCCTGAGAGCTGCTCTGGCGTCATGGTGACCGGCAGCCATAACCCGCCCGACTACAATGGTTTCAAAATTGTTCTGGCAGGTGAAACATTATCAGGCGACGCTATTACCGCGCTGTATGAACGCATTCACACCAATGAACTCACCAGCGGCCAAGGCAGCGTTCATCAATACGACATCCGGCACGCATACCTTACCCGTATTTTGGAAGATGCTAGCGTCAAGCGCCCTATCAAAGCCGTTGTAGACTGCGGTAATGGCGTAGCCGGTGAGCTAGGCCCCGAGCTAATCAAGCAGCTGGGGGTTGAAACAACGGTCTTGTTTGGTGAGATTGACGGCCATTTTCCTAACCACCATCCTGACCCAGGCAAACCTGAAAACCTGCAAGACCTGATCAAGAGTGTTCAGACAACCGGCGCGGATATCGGGCTTGCCTTTGACGGTGATGGCGACCGAGTTGCCGTTGTTACACCGCGCGGCCGCATCATCTACGCTGACCACCTCCTGATGGCCTTTGCGACCGATATGCTTTCGCGTAACCCAGGCGCCAAGGTGATCTATGATATTAAATGTACAGGTAACCTTGCCCGGGTCATTAGCGAAGCGGGCGGCGAGCCAGAAATGTGGCGTACCGGCCATTCGCTGATTAAAGCGCGCATGAAGGAAACCAACGCTCTGCTGGGCGGGGAAATGAGCGGCCATATTTTCTTCAAAGAACGCTGGTATGGTTTTGATGACGGCCTTTATTCCGCCGCGCGCCTGCTGGAAATTCTGGCGCTTTATAACGAAGATGCAGACGACTTTTTTGACCGCTTTCCTCAAGATCCAAGCACGCCAGAAATTAATATAATCGTTAGTGATGACGAAAAATTTGGCCTGATCGAAGCACTTGCCCGTGAAGGTGACTTCGGCGAAGGTATTAAAACCACGTTGGATGGCATTCGCGTTGATTACCCCGATGGCTGGGGCCTATGTCGCGCATCCAACACGACACCTGCCTTGGTGATGCGCTTTGAAGGGAAAAGTGCCGTGGCACTAATGCGTATACGGGAACGCTTTGTCAACGCGTTAGCTCGTGTGGCACCGGCGCTCAAAATTCCCGAAATGCCGGCTTAACCGCGCACTCGTTATATGCAGCACGATAACAATACTTATTAGCCACGTATCATCTGGATAAAAGAAAACAGCAAGCAAGGGACAACACGATGAATTCAGCCAGTCGCGACCCGCAGGTCGTTGTGGAGGTGCTTTCCGAAGCACTCCCCTATATTCAGCAGTTCTCCGGCAAAACCGTTGTGGTCAAGTACGGCGGCAATGCGATGACTGAAGACACGCTTATCAACTCTTTCGCACGTGATATCGTGCTCATGAAAGAAGTTGGTATTAATCCCGTGGTGGTTCATGGCGGCGGCCCACAAATTGGCAGCCTGCTTGAAAAGCTTAATATCGAATCGCGCTTTGTGAACGGGATGCGCGTGACCGACTCCCAGACCATGGACGTGGTTGAAATGGTGCTGGGCGGACTGGTGAACAAAAGCATCGTCAACCTGATTAACCAAAGCGGTGGCAAGGCAATAGGCCTAACGGGGAAGGATGGCGCACAAATTCGTGCTCGTCAGCTCAAGGTCGAGCACCAAAGTCCCGAAATGACCGCTCCGGAAATTATCGATATTGGGCATGTGGGAGAAGTCGAGTCCATTTCAACAGACCTGATCGAAATGCTCGCTGCCCGCGACTTCATTCCAGTGATCGCGCCCATCGGCGTTGACGATGAAGGCCATAGCTACAACATTAACGCCGACCTGGTGGCGGGTAAATTAGCCGAGGCGTTAAACGCTGAAAAGCTAATGCTACTGACCAACGTCGCCGGGCTCATGAATGCTGAAGGCGAGGTGTTAACCGGGCTAAGCACGCTTCAAGTGGACACCCTGATTGCCGACGGCACCATTTATGGCGGCATGCTGCCCAAAATACGCTGTGCGCTTGATGCCGTTAAAAATGGCGTTAACAGTGCGCATATTATCGACGGTCGTGTTCCTCATGCAGTGTTGTTGGAGATTTTCACCAACGCTGGCGTAGGTACGCTTATTACTGACGCGAGCTAACTGCAACGGAGGGCTAACGTCATGAGTGACGACCGTAAACCTCGCCGTCGCGAGCAGATTCTTCAAGCACTCGCGTTAATGCTGGAAGAAGATAGTGGAAAGCGTATTACCACGGCCGCCCTTGCACGCCAGGTCGGCGTTTCCGAGGCGGCGCTGTACCGCCACTTTCCCAGCAAAGCGCGAATGTTTGAGGGCTTAATCGACTTTATTGAAGAGAGCATTTTTGCGCGCATAACACGTATTTTAGAAGAGGTACCCGACGCCATCCCCCGCTGCGGCACTATTCTGGCGCTACTACTGGGCTTTGCCGAAAAGAACCCAGGGCTTGCCCGCGTGATGGGCGGCGACGTGCTGACCGGCGAAACAGCCCGCCTGCGCCAGCGAGTTCATCAGCTATTTGAGCGTTTGGAACTACAGCTCAAGCAGATTATTCGTGAGGCCGAACTGCGCGAAGGACGCCGCGCCAGCATTCCGGCCTCAGCGGCCGCTAACCTGCTCGCCGCCCAAGCGGAAGGGCGCATTTCTCAATACGTGCGCAGCGATTTTAAACGTCTGCCTACTGAGTACTGGGAAGATCAGTGGACGCTTCTTTCAAGACAGCTACTACTCGAGGCGCCCCAACCCGCTTAACAGCATCAAGCTGGTCAACAGGGACGTTGACTCCCCCCCACCAACATGCTTACCCCAACCATCCCGCCAAAGGAAGGCGCTTTTGAATATTACCCATCTTGAGCACACTATTATCGCGCTGATCTTTCAAGGCTTGCTATGGCCATTTGTTGGCCGCTGGGTGGCGGGTTCTTTGATAGTGGCCGTCTTTTTAGGCCGCGAGATAGCCCAGCATGAATATGCGGGTGGCGGGTCCAACGAGGTGTGGTACCTCTATGGTTTATTCAATCACTGGACGTTGGACTCGTTTTTGGACGTTGCAGCGCCAGCAGCAGCCTGCTGCTTTATCGCGTTAATAATGCCTGGTGGCGGGCTGTGGAAATATGTCAGAGCACGGCGTTAAAAATCACTCCATACGTGCATAAAACAGCCATAAAAAAACCGGCGCTCTAATTGATAGAGGCCGGTTTTTGGCTATGAACAGCTAACTACGTAGACTTACGCCGCGATAGCATCGCCCATCTTTTGGCGCAGCTTTTTCATCGCGTTTTTCTCAAGCTGGCGAATACGTTCAGCGCTAACGCCGTACACATCGGCCAAATCATGCAGAGTCGCTTTGTTATCGGTCAGCCAGCGGCGCTGCAAAATGTCCCGCGAACGCTCATCCAGACCTTTTAAAGCAAGCTGCAGACGGCGCGTTGAGTCTTCCTCAAAATCACTGTCTTCAAGCTTAGTCGCCGGGTCAGCAGAGGCGTCATCCAAAAAGTAAGCGGGCGCCTGATACGTGCTCTCTTCGTCATCGCTCGGTGAGGCATCATAGCCTGCATCATAAGCGGAAAGGCGACCTTCCATATCCCGCACAACTTCCGGCTTAACGTCGAGGTCTTTAGCGATGGCATCCACTTCATCGTTGTTCAACCAGGCAAGGCGTTTCTTGGCGCTGCGCAGGTTAAAAAACAGCTTACGCTGGGCTTTCGTCGTGGCGATTTTAACAATCCGCCAGTTACGCAGTACAAATTCGTGTATCTCAGCCTTGATCCAATGAACCGCAAACGATACCAGGCGTACACCCTGGTTAGGATCAAAACGCTTTACGGCTTTCATCAAGCCGACGTTACCTTCCTGAATCAAGTCTGCCTGGGGCAACCCATAGCCTGAGTAACTGCGAGCAATATGCACAACAAAGCGCAAGTGTGAGAGAACCAAGCGGCGCGCAGCTTCTAGATCAGCTTCATCATAAAGACGAAAAGCAAGTTCGCGCTCTTCCTCAACACTCAGCACCGAAATGCCGTTAACCGCTCGAATGTAGCCGCCCAAGTCGTGACCTGGAGAAAGCTGTCCCACCGGTAGAAGACTAGTGCTCATGTGCAGGTGGTCTCCCTTATCATCTATCGTGATTGACGTACGTCTTTGAAATTACGTCCGTACGCCTCAATTAACAATTAAGACCTTGCCTAAGCGGCAAAGTTCACTTGTTTCTGCTGCCTGTTTTGCCGAAATGTGCCATCGATTTACTTTATCAACCAGCACTACTCAACCGCCAGATTGCGTTGGTGCTAACGACTTGCGATGGCACTAGCCAGAGTAATAAAACATTATTACCGTTCGCAGACAGCGCCATGCACGCTTAGCGGGGGCGGATACTGGAAAGATGACGGGTCACTGCCAGCCAAGCGCCCAACCAACCTAATAGTGTACTGCAGGATAGCAAAATTGTAGAGCCTGTGATATCCAGCTGCGGCAATGAGAAGCTTGCACCATAGCTAGCCGCTAATGCGGCGACCGGCAGCGACAGCCAGTGATTTCCCAAGCCCAGCAAACCCAGCGACAATATACCGCCCCCAAGACCATACCACGCCCCGCTGTATAAAAACGGGCGACGTACAAAAGCGTGCGTGGCACCAATCAGCATGACCACCTCGATTTCGCGGCGTCGGCTTTCAACGGCCAAACGAATCGTATTACCGACCACCAAGAGCACCCCTAATCCAAACAGCAGACCTAGCGCTAACGCAACGCGTCGGCCAAGCGCAGCCAAATGGCGTAAGCGCTCCACCCAGGCCAAATCCACCCGAACCTCATCAACGCCTGTCAGAGATGCTAACGTAACAGACAGTTGCTCCATTGATGCCAGCTCCACACTTTGTGGACGCACCACAATACTAGCGGGAAGCGGATTAGCATCAAGCCCCGCCAGCGCATCGTCCAGCCCCAGCGACTCCTGAAACTCGACCATGCCCTGCTCGGCACTGATCAAGCGCGTCTCTAGCACCGCCTGCTCAGCGCTTACCGCTTCATCAATTCGCGCCGCTTGAGCCGGGTCAACGGTTGTTTCTAAATACACCGTGAGGGTCGCGCTCTCATCCAGCTCGGCATCCAGCAATCGAGCACTATCCAGCGTCAGCCATAGCGCAGCCGGAAGCACAAGGGCAATGGCAATCGCAAGCATTGTCAGCAGACTGCCGACGGGGTGGCGCAACAGCCGATAAAAGCTGTCCCAACTCACCGCCCGATGGTGGCGCCCCCAGGCACGTAAACGGCTTGAAAAACGCGTTTGCTGCGAATTGGCTCCGCGCCGCTTGGGAGGTGGAGCTTCCTGACGCTGGGTAGATACTTTGCGCCCCGCTTTCGGTGCAGCGCCTTTTGCGCGACGCGGTGTTGCCGATGGTTTCATACTGCGCCCTCATCAGCCACTAAGCGCCCATCACGCAAGCGCAAAATACGGTGGCGCAAGCGAGCAATCAACGCGAGGTCGTGACTTGCGATCATTACCGTGGTGCCGATGCGATTGAAGTCTTCAAAAAGCGCCATGATATCGGCGGAAAGCTGGGGGTCCAGGTTACCGGTTGGCTCGTCGGCCAAGAGAAGTGCGGGCTTATTAACCACCGCTCGGGCAATGCCGACACGCTGCTGCTCTCCACCGGAAAGCTCAACGGGCAGGGCCTTCTCACGGTGTAAAAGCCCCACTTTATCGAGCGCGGCGCGCACGCGGCGCGCCGACTCCCGCGGCTCAATGCCTTGAATATCCAGCGGCAGCGAGACGTTATGAAACACGCTTCTATCAAACAGCAGTTGGTGATCCTGAAACACCACCCCAATCTGGCGCCGATAAAAAGGCACTTGGCTTGCATGAAGCTGGGCAATATCGTGCCCCGCCACGATCACACGACCACGGCTAGGCTTTTCAAGTCGCATAATCAGGCGCAGTAAGGAGCTTTTACCCGCGCCCGAGTGGCCGGTCAAAAACACCATTTCACCGCGGGCCACACGAAAGTCCAGGTGCGCCAAGGCTTCAAAGCGCCCCCCATAGCGCTTGCCGACATGCTCAAAAGCGATCATGCGCTGGCATCGTCCCCTTGGCGGTCAAACAGTGCACTAACAAAGTCATCTGCCTCGAAGGGGCGTAAATCGTCCAACCCCTCGCCTACACCAATAAAGCGGATGGGCATCTCAAGCTGTTTGGCCAAGGCAAAAATAATTCCCCCTTTGGCCGTACCGTCCAGCTTGGTTAGCGTAATCCCTGTGATGGGCACGGCTTCGTTGAATGTGCTCGCCTGCGCAATCGCGTTTTGCCCCGTACCTGCATCCAGCACCAGCATCACTTCATGCGGCGCAGTGGTATCGAGCTTTTGCATCACACGATGGACTTTCTTTAACTCTTCCATCAGATGGCTTTTGTTGTGCAAGCGGCCTGCCGTATCGGCGATAAGGATATCCACGCCGCGCGCTTTGGCGGCGGCGACAGCATCATAAATGACCGAAGCGCTATCGGCGCCAGTATGTTGAGCGATGACCGGTACGCTATTGCGCTCCCCCCACACCTTAAGCTGCTCAACCGCCGCCGCCCGGAAGGTATCCCCTGCGGCCAGCATGACGCTTTTTCCCTCGCGCTGAAAACGCTGGGTCAGCTTGCCGATCGTTGTGGTTTTACCCACACCGTTCACCCCTACGACCAAAATCACAAAGGGGCCGTCCGTTTGCTTATTCAAATCAAGCGGCGTTGCCACCTGCCCAAGCATGGCAGCAAGCTCTTCTTGAAGAGCACGATAAAGCGCCTCAGGGTTATTCAACTCTTTACGCGAGACGCGTGCTTCTAGGCGTCCAATAATCTCGCTGGTCGCTTCAATCCCCACATCCGCCATCAGCAGCTGGGTTTCCAGATCCTCTAAAAGCTCATCATCAATCTGCTTTTTTCCCAAAAACAGATCGGCGATGCCGTCGGTTAAGTTAGCGCGCGTTTTGCCCAGCCCTGATTTAATTCGCGCAAACCAGCCCTTCTTCTCGCCAGGCTTTTCTTGAAGTGCAGGCTTCTGCTCGGGCTGGATCTCAGGCTGAACGTCAGGCTCAGCCGGTTCCGGGTCAACTTCAGGCTCAGGAACCGGGCTAGTGTCGGGCTCACGCGCTGGCTTAATTTCGGGTTCAGGCGGTTCCGGCTTAACCTCGGGAGGCACAGGCGCTGGCTCAACTTCAGGCTCAGGCGGTTCCGGCTTAACCTCAGATGGAGCAGGTGCGGGCTCAACCTCAACTTCAGGCTCAGGCGGTTCTGGCTTAATTTCAGGAGGCGCAGGGGCTGGCTCAACTTCAGGTTCAGGCTCTGTCACCGGCGCGACATTTTCAACGTCGGCTAGCGGTTCCTGCGGCGGCTCGTCAAGCTGCGCATCATCATTGAGTTCCTGCGGGCGTTGCTCTTGCGGCTCCTGTTGGGAGTCGTGCTTTTTCTTACGTTTGAAAAAACCAAACATGGGAGTCATCCGACTTAAAAGGTGAACATTGTGACCATCCTACCACCGCCAACCAAGACTTTGGATAAGTAGCCCGCTACAATCCCCGATATGACACGACAACGCTCCTCTCGCCCATCAGCTTCCAAAGGCACGCCCACCCGGCAGCCTGGCAAGCTTCGTATTATCGGTGGTGACTTTCGCCGCCGCCAGCTACCTGTGCTTGACCGGCCCGGCTTACGGCCAACGCCAGACAGAGTACGTGAAACGCTGTTTAACTGGCTGGGGCAGCAGCTCTATGGCCAACATGTGCTGGACCTGTTCGCGGGCACCGGCGCACTGGGTATTGAAGCGCTTTCGCGCGGTGCCGCTCACGTTGACTTTATCGAGCGTGACAACAGCGTAGCCGCCTATATTACCCAAAACCTGGCCACGCTTGGCGCAACCCGAGGCCAAGTCACTGCGTGCGATGCAAACACGTTCTTGAGCCAGCCGCCTCGCCTTTATCACCTGGTATTTCTTGACCCCCCCTTTCACCAGGGGCTTGCTACGAGTTGCTGTAACGCACTGGAGACCCTTGGCTGGCTTGCACCCGACGCCATGATTTACCTGGAAACCGAACGCTCACTAGACCCAACGCCTCCCACTAACTGGCAGTTGCACCGCGAAACCCAAGCGGGTGAAAGTACTGCCCGACTTTATCAACGCCAGACCCCGTAAACAGCGCTTGCCGATGACGCCTACGAGCGTTACGCTCGCCTGATTCAACCTGTTGGCACGCCTGTTGTTTGTTTTTATAACCTGGAGGTTTACATGAGCCTGGAACTGTTCAATCAGCTTGAGCAAAAAGTCACCGATACGGTGGAAGCGTTGGAAATGATGAAGCTGGAAAATGAAGAGCTGCGCGACGAAAACACCAAACTCAAGCAAGAGCGCGAAGAGTGGGAACGCCGCTTGAACAGCTTACTCAGCAAGTTTGAAGGGATCGCTAGCTAAGCGTACGCGACATTAGCAGCGCATCTTCACGCCCGGCGGCACCCTGTACTGCCGGGTAGTAGCCTTTACGCTGCCCATCCACCTTAAAATCAAAACGTTGATAAAGGCTAATCGCAGCCTTGTTGCTCACCCGCACTTCCAGTAGTAAACGCTCACTTTGCCACTCAGACGCTTTTAACATCACTGCCTGCATTAACGCATACCCCAGCCCCAAATGGCGGTGAGCAGGGTCTACGCCAATGGCTTGAAGCTCAGTATCAAAGGGTAAGCGCGCTACCAGCGCATAGCCTGCCAGGGCATTTTCTTGAAAATAACCCACTACGCAGGCATCTGTATCGGCTAATGCCGCATTAAGTTGGCGCTCACTCACTCCACTTTGGGCCTGCGCCTCAAGAGTTGCTAACCGTAGGCCATCACTTGCCTGAAGCTCAGCGATCATTTTCGGGGGCTTTGAGCGTTTTCCACTGTTGGCCTAATGCGGACAGCTGGGGCCAAAGGTTACGCTTGGCAGCGCCATTTTTAGCAAGATGTTCAAGTGCTACGCCCTGCCATACCGGCAGTTCCAGTGTATCGCTACGCGCTTGCTGAATATTCAAGACGCTAATGATATCAGCAGCGCTATCGTCTTCGGGTTGTTCCCCCCACCAGAGTACGCGCTCAAGCGCCCAGCCCTGCCGACTAGCGCAGCCTGACATAAACGCAGAGAGCCCTTCTCTGGCTTCTTCAAGAGGGTCTTCTGCAAAGGTATTGGCCATTAACGGCCACTTAAACAGCGTGACGCTGGACAACGCATCCGGCGCGATTCCGACGGCCTGCCAGATATTGGCAAGCAAACGCTGCGCCTGGGGCGTTATCTCACCAGGGTGCAAGCTCAACCATCGCTGTCCTATACACACGCAGGAAAGCGAAAACTGCAACGGTTTAGCCGGTGCCGCGGGCATCGAGCCAGGTACGGATTCAACGGGTACGGATTCAACGGGCAATGGTTCAGTAGGCGCCTTATCCGCTGGCGCTTGGCCGAGCAAAGCACGCACTGAAGAGGGCGCTGACGCAGGCGAGTTAACGCTCGGTGCTTTGGGCTCGCTACGCGGGGTTGGCGCGTCATCAAGCAACGCCTGGAGACGCTCACGCGGGGGCGTTTTTTCCGGCGGCGTTTCATCCCACTCGCAGGCTTCGGTCGGCAGCGCATTGGGCAGTTGATAGCGTGATGCCCAAGCGGTAATGCCCATGGCATCCAGGTAGTGGCGCCGGGTAACCTCTGGCGTCACTGGCCGCCGCCACGACAGTTGGGTGAATCAGGACGCTCGCCGCCCCTCGCCTGCCATTCAACCGGCGTATAAAGGTGCAACGCTAGCGCATGCACCGGGCCAGAAAGTTCACCGGCCAGCAGTGCATAAATCTTCTGGTGACGCTTCACCGGCATCAGGCCATCGAAAATGTCGCTAACCAGCGTTACCTTGAAGTGGGTTTCGGAGTTGGCGGGCACGTTATGCATGTGGCTTTCGTTCTCCACGCGCACGACTTCCGGCGCTAGCGCCGCTAACTTCTGTTCGATCTGTGCTTGCACCGTCATTACTGCTCTCCTCAATATTCAACATTTTTATTGTACGCGCTTACTAGCCACCAGACGATGCCCGGCGTTCAACCAGCGCACGCCGGGCAAGCGACACTCTTGAAAGGCTTGCCAGAAGCGCCAGAAACGATGTAACCGCTCCCAGCCAGAGAGTTATCTGAACCTCAAACCCAAGCGCTAGGGCTGCCCCTACTATCGCCACCCCAAACGACTGACCTACCGTGCGAATCGTGCTCATCACGCCCGACACACTGGCACTGCGCTCCGGCGGAAGGCTCCCCATCATTTCGCGGTTATTGGGCGGCTGGAACAGGCCAAAACCGATACCGCATAGTGCCGTACGCCATAGGCTTTCCATGACACCCATGGTTTCATCCACCAGCGCCAGCGCGACCAGGCCGGTAACGATCAGCCCCAGGCCAGTGCTTGAAAGCACACTGGGATTGATACGGTCCGCCAGGCGACCCGCCAACGGCCCTACCAGCATGATTCCAAGCGGCCATGGGGTAAACAACCAAGCGGTCTCCAGGGGCGAAAGCCCCATTTGCTCCTGATAATAGAACGACAGCGCCACAAAGGTCAGACCCTGACCAATAAACGCAAGGCCGGAGGCGGATACCGCAAGCGTGAAGCGCTTTTCAGCAAAAATACTCAGCGGCAGCAACGGATACAGTGCTCGACGTTGGCGCATGATAAACCCCACTGCACTTGCTACGGTAAGCAGTACCCAGGCACCCACCAGGCCAAACGATGCCGCGTGCCCCACCGCGTCCATGGCCAGGAAGAAACTCGCCAGCATCAGCATGGACAACAGCGCCCCCAGAAAATCAAAACTTCCCTGGCGGGGTTTATCCCGAGGCAGTGCGCGCTTGGCAAACCATAAAGAGCACAGCCCAAGGGGCAGATTAAGTGCAAACAGCCACGGCCAGTCCGCAAAGGATAAAATAACGCCGCTCAGCGTCGGCCCTGCCGCATAGCCACCCGCGACAACGAGCGCACTTAACCCTAACGCACTACCCAATAGGCGTGAGGGAAATATCGCCCGGTAAAGCGAAGGGCCAATAGAGAGCGTGGCGGCGGCGCCTAGCCCCTGCACGGCACGAAACACCAGCAGCGTTTCTAAATTACGTGACAGTGCCGCCCCCAATGCGCCCACCATAAACGTGCCTAGCCCAAACAGATAAATACGCCGCCGCGTTACCAGTTCGCTGATCCCGGCAAACACCAGCAAGAAGGCGGCACATACCACCTGAAACATGTTGGTGATCCACACCGAGCGTGCGGCAGAGGCGTTTAAGTCTGCTGCAATGGTCGGCAGCGCCAAATTAATCATGGTGGTGTCCATCACCGCCATTAGCGTGCCGGTAATCAGGGCCAATACCGCCAAGGCACGTTCCGGCCCGGGCAGGCCGTCGTCTTCAGGACGGGTTTGAAACAGTCGCATCGGTGGGGTATTCCTAAAGCGAAACGGCTAACACGTTAAAACCGGCCTAAGCCGGTTTTAACGTGCATGAGCGCAACTGCTTGAGAACAAGATGTGCGTCATGAGTTACGTCATGATGAGATAGCGCCTAACTAGTGCCGAACGTTAATCCTGGTCGCTGTCGAGCAGCAACGCATCATCAACGTCTGAAATCTCAAGCGCTGTCTCATCATCCAAATCGATGGCGAGATAGCTGTGCTCAACGCTAAGAAATGTCTTGAACAGCGCCCAATCAAGCGGCTCTGGCCATTGGCGTTCATCCTCTTCCCAAGCGCGCAACTCGGTTTCGAGGATTTCTACATAGCGGTCGTGCACGAAGGTTTCGAGCGCTTCCGGGGTATCCATTTCAGGAATCAGGTAAATGGTGCTTTCACGTTCGACGTCGTCCAGTGTCAGGTCGTCGTCTCCCATGGTGGGTTCCAGCGCATTGATCCAGTCCACAAAGGGCTGGGTCGGCCTGACGCTCAGAGCGGAGCGGTTTAGCAGTTTCATGGGATTCTCCTCGCCGTCGAAACGTTGACCATTATGGGCGCTAAATCGCGCCCTTACCAACTTTTAGTCTACCTCATTCAATCCAGCGTGCTACTCAGCCTCAGGGCGCATTGCCGGGAACAGCAATACATCACGTATGGACGCGCTGTCGGTAAACAGCATGACCAACCGGTCAATCCCGATGCCCTCACCGGCGGTAGGCGGCATGCCGTACTCCAGTGCACGCACGTAGTCAGCATCGTAGTACATGGCTTCCAGGTCGCCTGCATCTTTCTCGGCGGCCTGTGCGCGGAAGCGCTCGGCCTGGTCCTCGGCGTCATTCAACTCCGAGAAGCCGTTGGCAATTTCACGCCCACCCACAAAGAACTCGAAGCGGTCGGTGACAAACGGGTTGGCATCATTGCGGCGCGCCAGCGGGCTGACTTCAGCCGGGTATTCGGTAATAAACGTCGGCTGGTCGAGCTTGTGCTCGGCCACTTCTTCGAAAATTTCCGTTTGGACTTTCCCCAGGCCCCAGCTGTCTTTGACCTTGATGCCCAGCGCCTGAGCGGTCACGCGCGCCGCTTCAAGGCTATCCAGGTCTGCATCGCTAATGCCGTCACCGTGATCCAGAATCGACTGCTTGAGCGTCAAACGCTTGAACGGCTGGCCGAAGTCGTAGCTTGCACCCTGGTACTCAAGCATGGTGGTGCCCAGCACTTCTTCGGCTGCAGTGCGCAGCATCGCTTCGGTCATATCCATCAGGTCGTTGTAGTCGGCATACGCCCAGTAGAATTCGACCATGGTGAATTCAGGATTGTGCCGCGTCGACAGACCTTCATTACGGAAGTTGCGGTTGATTTCGAAGACTTTCTCGAAACCACCCACCACCAAACGCTTAAGATAAAGCTCAGGCGCGATACGCAGATACATATCCATATCCAGCGCGTTGTGGTGAGTCACAAACGGGCGCGCCGTCGCACCGCCAGGAATTGCCTGGAGCATCGGCGTTTCCACTTCCATAAAGCCACGCGTTTCAAAGAAACGGCGCATGGAGCTGATCACCGCCGCCCGCGTTTCAAACGCTTTGCGCGACTGCGGGTTCATGATCAGATCCACATAGCGCTGGCGATAGCGCGCTTCCTGATCCGTCAGGCCGTGGAATTTATCCGGCAGCGGACGCAGGCTCTTGGTCAGAAGCTGGGCATCGACCATCATCACGTACAGGTCGCCCTTGCCGGATTTATGCACCGGGCCGCGCGCCGCCACGATATCACCAATATCCCAGCCCTTGATGTCTTCAAGCACATCCGCCGGCAGGCCTTTTTTATCCACGTAAAGCTGGATCTGCCCCGCCACGTCCTGAATCACGATAAACGGGCCGCGCTGGCGCATGATACGCCCCGCCACGGATGCGTGATGATCAAGCGTTTCCAGCTCGGCTTTTTCCTTCTCGCCCAGCAGGTCCTGCAGCTCAACGGTCAGGCTATCGCGGCGAAAGTCATTCGGGAAAGCACTCTTCCCTTGCTCTGCGGCCAGTTCACGACGCGCGGTGAGCTTCGCGCGGCGTTCGGCAATTAGATGATTTTCGTTTTCAGGAGAAGACGCGTCTTGGTTAGCCATGGGGCACCCTATTCATGTTCGAACGCTAAAAAGATTACAAACCCTGCTTGAGACTGGCGACGATAAACTGGTCCAGGTCGCCGTCGAGTACCTTGTCACAGTTGCTGGACTGCACGCCGGTGCGCAAATCCTTGATACGCTGGTCATCAAGCACGTAAGAGCGAATCTGGCTGCCCCAGCCGATATCGGCCTTGGAGTCTTCCGCTTCCTGCTTGGCGGCATTACGCTTTTGCATTTCATGCTCCCAGAGCCTCGCCTTTAACTGCTTCATAGCGAAGTCACGGTTGGCATGCTGGCTACGCTGGTTCTGGCAAGCCACCACAATACCGGTAGGCTCGTGGGTAATCCGTACCGCCGAATCGGTGGTATTAACGTGCTGACCGCCCGCACCGCTGGAGCGATACGTATCAACGCGCAGGTCCGAGGGATTAATATCAACCTCGAAGCGGTCATCAACTTCCGGGGACATGAATACCGACGCAAACGACGTATGACGACGGCCGCCGGAGTCGAACGGACTTTTACGCACCAGCCGGTGAACACCGGTTTCAGTACGTAGCCAACCAAACGCATAGTCGCCCTGAACATGCAGCGAGGCCGACTTGATACCCGCGACTTCGCCTGCGGAAATCTCGGTTATTTCAGCCTTGAACCCGTGGCTTTCTGCCCAGCGCAGGTACATGCGCAGCAGAATATTAGCCCAGTCCTGAGCTTCCGTACCGCCCGAGCCGGATTGAATATCCAGGTAGGCGTTATTTTCATCCATTTCGCCAGAGAACATGCGACGAAATTCGAGCTTTTCAAGCGCGGCCTGAAGGCCATCAAGCTCTTGGCGCACTTCTTCAACCGTGTCCTCATCCTCTTCCATCTCGGCGAGTTCTAGAAGGTCGCGGCTATCGCCAAGGCCTTGGTCCAGTTCGTCGATGGTCGCCACAATGGCTTCCAGGGAAGAGCGCTCTTTACCCAGCTTTTGGGCGTAGTCTGGATCATTCCAGACATTCGGGTCTTCGAGCTCACGAGAGACTTCTTCTAGCCGATCTTTACGCTCGGCATAGTCAAAGATACCCCCTAAGAACGTCTGTCCGCTCAGACAGGTCTTTGATCTGGTTATGTATCGGGTTGGTTTCCAACATGGATCGCCCTGGCCTTGGTCAAAATGACATGGTTCAAAAGAAAGACGCGCCGCTGTGGCGTCTTGGCTTGATGATTCCAAGCCAGCACCACAGCGGCGAAATTCTGAAAACCCATTGTAACGAAACCTGGCGTTTCTCGCATCCACTCGCCATGACGACGAATGCCTGAACCCGGCGAGTGCCGGGTTCAGGAGTAGAGCGACCGATTTAACACGTGAGAAACTTGTTCCATCGAGACGCCTAAAACATGGGCTTAAAAACGATGGGCTTAAAAACGATAGGTCAACTGAGCACCAAAGCCGTGGGCTTCGTTTTTATAGCCGGCAGAGTAGGTAGACGTAATGGGCGGTGTCTGCTGTCCAGCCACAGTGAAGCTATCCGTCTTTGTTTGATCCACTTGGGTTGAGCGCTCGGTTAGATAAGAGTAAGCGAAATCAAGCGTTAGGTCTGGTGTAGGGCTCCAACCAGCACCCAGCGAGAAAATACGCCGGTCATCAGAAGGAATACGCACGCTACGTGTCGCATCCTGCGTTGGTGTAAAGTCCAGCGCTAGCCCTGCTCGCAACGCCAGCTCAGGCGTTAACTGATACTCCCCGCCGGTGGCAAACGCCCAAGCATTGGAGTAATTTTGCTGCTCGTTAGTGATCTCTTCACGCTCAGTGCCGGTAACCAGTATTTGATCAAAGCGGCTCCAGCGCGACCAGGAAGCGCCAAACATGAGCTTGAGATTGTCACTCATTTGCTGGGTTACCGAGAAGTTGACCGTTTCAGGCGTAGTCAAATCTAACGCGGCAGTATCCGTTACGGTTCCAATACCTAGCTGATCAAGTACGGGCGAACTTGCGGAGAAGTTACCGTCCAAATTGAAATCAACTTTTGAGCGATACGTTAAACCAAACGTGGTTTCGGGCACCGGTTGGTAAATCACCCCCAGGTTATACCCCCATGCATCATCGTCACCCTTAACACGTGAATCCACCTCAGTAATGATCGGAGCCCCATTAGCTGCCTGTCCAACAGCAACGGGCACCTGACGGCGTAGCTCCCCATCAACACGGTTATAGGTAATACCCGCACCGACACCCCACTGCTCGTTAAAGCGGTAGGAGACGGTTGGCTGGGCAGTCATTACCTTCACCTCCGTATAATCCCCTTGGTTACGTCCCTCGAAACCACCTTCATACTCTGTTTTTGAACCAAACGGTGCATATACGCCGAAACCAAACGCTAACTGCTCATTGACCGGTTGTGCATAAAAAGCAAAAGGAACCAGCGTACCAGGCACCATGTCACCTTCATTGGTTCCTGTTACTGATCCCAAAGGCAATGAGCCCGTAGGCGTTTCCAAAGAACGCCCAGAGGTAGCATTATTGACATCGGTATTTACATGAAGATAGGTGCCCCCCACCGTGATCTGCGCGCGATCAAGAAACGACATCCCTGCCGGGTTGCCGTACACAATAGTGGCATCGTGTACGTTAGAGCTACGCCCAGCATGGCTGTACCCTTGGCCACTAACGCTTTGCTCGTTAATTTGATAACCGCCAGCGTGCGCTTGGCTTGCGAAGACAGCTGCCGAAACCGCAGCTGCTAGAGTGAGTTTATTAAATTTATTATACATGGTCGGCCTCTTGTCCCGATGATCCCGTGGATGGCGACATCCGCTGGTACTGTTCTTATAGCGTAGGCATACACCTCAGTTTTCGCCCAATGCGGCCCTTGGTTCAAGGGCAAACGAGCGTTTTATTTTATTTTTCGCTCATACATTAGTCGTACGACCGTTTTAAATCATTGTTTTATTCGTTTTAAGCCCTTTTTACCGAATTATTGAACAGCCCACCTTGACCTGCGTGTTACCCATAGGTTTTACACTACGTGTATTCCCACCGTTTACTAACAGCGGACGAAAACGTAAGGAGTGCGCGATGAAAGTCAGCGAGCTTGCTAAACAGGGCGGTGTAACGGCAGAGACAGTGCGCCACTACACCCGTGAAGGCTTACTTCTCCCGAGCCGCCATCCAGATAACGGCTATCAGCTTTTCTCAAGCACCGACCTTGAGCGGCTGCACTTTATTCAGCGAGCACGCAAACTGGGGTTTAGCGTAGCGGAGATACGCGACATTCTCCTGCATGCCGACCAGGGAGACTCACCCTGCCCGCTGGTGCGCGACCTGCTGGTCAGCCGCCTGCCGCAGATCCGTACACGGATTGCCGAACTTGAAGCGCTGGCCCAGCGCATGGAACAGGCGCTGGGAAGCTGGGAGCATATGCCTGACGGCACACCCGATGGGCATAGCGTGTGCCGCCTTATTGAAAGCTTTCCCGACGATCCCTCTTCCAGGGAGGTCTTATGAACGACACAACCTCTTCACGCCATACGGTTTTCCGTACGGTAGGTGGCATGAGCTGCCAGGGCTGCGTTAAGCGGATGCGCGAGGCGATTCAGGCAGAAGACCCAGCGGCTGAGGTGGTGGGTACACCGGCTGAAAAGCGCCTTGAAGTGACCACCTGTTTGGACGATCGCCGCCTGAACGCCACATTGGAGAAAGCCGGCTATCCGGCCAGCAGCGAACCCGCCTCGCCGGTAGCGCTTGAATCCCCCCCAGAAACAGTTGATATACCGGCCACGGCTGGACCCAACATACGCTTGGCAATTAGCGGCATGACCTGCGCCAGTTGCGTTAAAAGCGTTCAGGATGCGCTGAAAAATACACAAGGGGTGGATGCCGCCAGCGTTAACTTCGCGACCCACACCGCCCAAGTGATGGGCAGCGCCGATACGCAAGCCCTTATCAACGCGGTCGCCTCAGCGGGCTACACGGCGGAGCCGATTGTGGACATGCGTGAAGCCGAGCGCGTTCGCGCCGAGCAGGACGCCACCCTGTACCGCCAGCGGCTGCGGGGCAGTGCCATCGCGCTGGCATTGGCCATTCCACTGATGCTCAGCATGTTTATCTATCATCCGCATGTCATGGGCCTGGGCCGCATTTATTGGCTGGTGATTGGTGTCTTGACCCTGGGTGTGCTCGCGTTTCCAGGGCGCCACTTCTTTGTAAATGCGTGGAAGAACCTCAAACGCCATCAGGCCAATATGGATACGCTGGTGGCGATGGGTACGGGCACCGCTTGGCTTTATTCCATGGCGGTGGTGCTGTTTGCACCTTGGCTGCCTGAAATAGCCCAAGGGATCTACTTTGAAGCCTCGGCGATGGTGATTGGGCTTATCCTGCTGGGTAACGCCATGGAGCTTCGCGCCCGTGGGCGTACCAGCAATGCGCTAAAGCGCCTGCTTGATTTGCAAAGCCGCACGGCGCGCGTCATTCGCGGCGGCCAGGAGCAGGAAATAGACGTGGATGAGGTTCGTGAAGGTGACCAACTCCGCGTACGCCCCGGTGAGCGCTTACCCGTCGATGGCGAAGTCACCGAAGGCCAGAGCCATATTGATGAGTCCATGCTGACCGGCGAGCCGCTGGCCGTCAGTAAGCAAACCGGCGATGACGTCAGCGCAGGCACGATCAATGGGCAGGGCGGGCTGGTGTATCGCGCGACTCGTGTGGGTCGTGATACTCGGCTTGGGCAAATCACCGAGCAGGTCGCCAGCGCTCAGAATTCACGCCCGCCAATTGGTGAGTTGGCGGATAAGGTATCGAGCATCTTCGTGCCATCCGTCATCATTATTGCCGTACTGGCGGCGCTGGTATGGTTTAACGTTGGCCCTGAGCCACGCGTGATTCATATGCTGGTGGCGGCTACGACCGTGCTGATTATTGCCTGCCCCTGCGCGCTGGGCCTGGCCACACCTATTTCCACCATGATTGGCGTGGGCAAAGCCGCCGAGCAGGGCGTGCTGGTAAGAAACGGCGAAGCGCTGCAAACCGCCAGCAAACTCACCACGCTGGTAGTCGATAAAACCGGCACGCTTACAGAAGGAAAACCCAGCGTCACCGATGTGCATCTGTTTGGCATGGACCAAACCACTGCGCTGGGCCTGACCCGTGCCTTGGAGCGCGGTTCTGAGCATCCGCTGGCAGCAGCCCTTATCGCTTACGCGGATGCGCAGGGCGCCGCGCCTGCCGAGATCCAAGGGTTTGAAAGTGTCACGGGCGGTGGCGTAAAAGCCGAAAATCGCGATGGCAAAGCGCTGCTGCTGGGCAATACGCGTCTGCTTGAGGCAGCCGGGGTTGATCTTTCATCTGCCCAGCAAGAGGTTAACGCGCTACAAAATAAGGCGCGTACGCTGGTGTATCTGGCAGTGGATAATCAGCTAGCGGCGCTATTCGGGATTAGCGACCCGTTACGCCACGATGCCGTCGCGGCCGTTAAGCGCTTGCAGCAGGATGGCCTAAACGTGGTCATGCTGACCGGCGATAATCAGCATAGCGCCGCAGCGATTGCCCGCGAAGTCGGCATTACGACATTCAAAGCAGGCCTAACACCAGAAGACAAGCACGCGGAGATTGAGCGTTTACAGCAAGCAGGGGAAATCGTAGGCATGGTGGGGGACGGCATTAACGACGCCCCGGCGCTGGCGCGAGCTAACGTCGGCTTTGCGATTGGCCAGGGGACAGATATCGCCATGGAAAGCGCGGGGATTACCCTCATGCGTGGGTCACTTCACGGCGTGGCCTCAGCCATTGAAATCAGCCGCGCCACGCTTGCCAACATCAAGCAGAACCTGGTCGGCGCCTTTGGCTATAACGTGCTGTGCATCCCGATTGCAGCAGGCCTGCTCTACCCGGTAACCGGCATGCTGCTTTCACCGATTATCGCCGGGGTCGCTATGTCGCTCTCCTCCATCACCGTGGTGAGTAACGCCAATCGCCTACGATTCTGGAAACCCTCTCAACAGGAGGTCTCATGAGCTTATTGGTTAACGCGGCAGGCCTCGGGCTCATTGCCCTGGTCGTTTGGTGGTTCTGGCTTAGCTAAACGCGCTAGCTCACGCCGATATATCGCCCGGGCTTATGGTTAAGGGCGATAATCAAGTTCAACGTCAGCGCCCCCAGCACCGAGTAGCCAACGCGGTCTAACGGTAGCTGGGTAAGCGCTACTAGCAAAATCACCCCATCGATGCCTAGCTGTACATAGCCCGCCCGTAGACCATGGCGGTCCTGCAGGTAAAGCGCCAGAATATTGATGCCCCCCAGGCTTGTACGATGGCGA
Organism: Halomonas citrativorans; assembly: GCF_900163645.1. Lineage (GTDB taxonomy): Bacteria > Pseudomonadota > Gammaproteobacteria > Pseudomonadales > Halomonadaceae > Vreelandella > Vreelandella citrativorans. The sequence goes on from NZ_FUKM01000053.1 coordinate 90,337, forward strand.
AACAGCATCAGCATGCCAATGCCCATCAATGCCCCGCCCATGAGTGCCGCGTAGAGCGATGGTACGCTTGCGAGCTGTACCCAGCCTTGGGTTAATTCAGAAAACAGTGATACCAGGCCAATGGCGATAAAGGTGCGCAGCGTAAAGCTCCACCCCATACGCTTGATCGCCAGATAATAAAACGGCAGGTTGATGGCAAAAAACCAAAGCCCGAAACTCCATTGCGTCACGTAATTAAGCAGCAGCGCCAAACCCGCGGTGCTGCCGGTTAGCAGCACCGCTTGGGTATAAAAGGTAACGCCCAAGGCAACGAAGAATGTGCCGAGCAGCATCGCCATTACATCCTCATAGAGGCGGTGCGGGTCCTTGGGTAAATCGTCCACGCGCATTAAAACGCCCTTATGAAGTGTGGCGGGCTGATGAAAACCCTTTAAACGGCGCTTGCGTGCTCAACCATCAACTGCAACGACTCCCGCCCCCGCCAGCGGTTACGGTTAAGTTTATAAGCGCAGTGCAGCGTATCGCCGATGGTGAATGCGGGCAGCTCGCCTGGTGTTAAGGCGCGAAACCAGATTGCTTTACAGGTGATGGCGCCCATGGAGAGCTCCAGCATCAAGTGCGCGCCATCGGCACCCACCGGGCGCAGCGCTTCGACGATAAAACGCCCTTCAAAAAGCGGTGCGTCAAATTCACGCCCGTAGGGTCCCAGCGCATCGATCTCTTCAAGCGTTGCCAGCGAAAGCTGCGCGGTGGAAAGCTCGCCGTCCGTCCATAGCCTGGGATAGAGCGAACGCCCCTCCAACTGCTCCGCTACGGCTTTGAGAAACGCCTGTTTAAACACGTCCAGCTGTTCGCTGGGAACGCCCACTCCGGCGGCACCGCTGTGCCCGCCAAAGCGTGGCAGCGCCTCTGGGGCCAGCTCAAAAGTACGCTGCAACGCATCGCGCAGGTGCAAGCCATCGATTGAGCGCCCGGAACCGGTGAGCATATTGGGTGCCGCCGCCTGCGTCAGCACCAGCGCGGGGCGCCCGTAGGACTGAACCAGCCGGGAGGCCACAATGCCCTGAACGCCGGGGTGGCCATCTTCCAGAAACACCACCACGGCGGGCTCATCGGCGATCAGCGCACTGGCGGCCAGCGCCCGTGCCTCTTCGGCCATATCAGCTTCAATCGCCTTACGCGACTGGTTATCCTGGTCCAGCACTTCCAACTGACGGTTAGCGACGGCGTCACTCTCGGCCAGCATGAAATGTAGTGCGGCGTAAGGGTCATCCAGCCGAGAGCGCGCGTTAATCCGCGGGCCCATCTGAAAGGCCAGTGTTTCGGCGTTAAACGGCACGCTGTCCGCACCCAGGCGTGTGGCCATGGCGCGCCAGCAGGCGGCGTCCATGCGGTTGATCAGAGTTAACCCATAGCTCACCACGGCTCGGTTAGCGGGGCTTCCGCCCAGCGACACGCAATCCGCCACGGTGCCCAACGCCACATAGGAGAGCCACGGCGAAAGCTTGGGCGTAGCCTCGGGCAAGGCCCCCCACTCTACCAATACGCCACGCGCCAACGACATCAACAGCCACGCCACCATGCACCCGGCGATGGTTTTATCGGGGTAGGCGCAGTCATCACGCGTAGGATTCACGCAGGCATAGGCCGAAGTGGGCGGGCCTTCCAACGGCAGCGCATGGTGATCACTGACCACCACGTCAATGCCTGCCGCTTTGAGGCGCGCGATACGCGGCTCGTCACTGCTTCCGCAGTCGGCGGTAATGACCACGGTTGGGAATGGCTTGAGCGCCAGCGTGCGCTCAACCAACGGCAAGCTGATCCCGTAGCCATCGTGAATACGATGGCCAATCAGGCTATGAAGCTTATGTTCGGGCACGCCAAACAGCTCAACGAGCGTACGGCGAATGACGACGTGGGAGGTAATCCCATCCACATCGTAATCGGTCAGAATCCCGATGGATTCACCCTCCGCGACAGCCTGAGCAATACGTTCAGCAGCGCGACGTCCATCGGCAAGCTTTTCCGGGTGGGCCAGGTAGCGCAGGCTAGGCGTTACCAGCGGGGCAAGCTCGCCCTGATAGCCGGGCAGCCTTGAGGCGAGAAGACGCGCCTGAAGCTCGCTCAAGCCTTGTGCCTGGGCACGGGCGTAAACAGCCTCGTCCAACGGACGAGGCTCCAGCTTTAGCTGTGTGGTGTGCTGATTGGCATCTGACAGAGCAGTCATCATGCGTTAACGACGGTTATCCGCAACAAACTGCTGTACGGCGCTCAGCTCAGCAGGCAATACCGTGTAGCGCTCTTCACGCTCCAGCAAATCATCCATATGCGTGGGCAGCGGTACGCCCTGGAAACCTGCCTTCACCACAGCTTCGGCAAACTTGGCCGGGTGCGCGGTGGCAAGCGTTATCATCGGTGTGGATTGATCGGCACGAACCCGCTCAGCGGCACGGTAACCTGTGGCGGTATGCGGGTCGAGCATTTCGCCAGTACGGTGATGCGCTTCGCGGATAACTTCCAAAATGGTCGCATCGTCCACGCTGTAGCTTGAGAACTTCTCGCGCAGCTTGGCAAGCGGCGCATCGGCAAGTGTCGTAGGCTCTTGCTGAAAGCGCTCCAACAGTGCGGCCACAGCGGCGCCATCACGCTCATAAGCATCAAACAGAAGACGCTCAAAGTTCGACGACACCACGATATCCATGGAAGGCGCGAGCGTTGCCTCAAGCTCCTTCTTGGAAAAGTCGTTGGCGGCAAGCGTACGGTGCAGGATGTCGTTGGAGTTGGTGGCGATGATAAACTGCTTCACCGGCAGCCCCATTTTGTACGCCATGTAGCCCGCAAACACATTGCCAAAGTTGGCCGACGGCACGCAAAAACTGACCTCGCGATGCGGTGCCCCCAGCGCCACGCCTGAAGCGACGTAGTAGACGATCTGGGCCATGATGCGCGCCCAGTTGATCGAGTTGACCGCCACCAGGCGCGTACCGTTCAGGAAGTCCTGATTGGCAAAGCTTGCCTTGACCATGGCCTGGGCGTCGTCAAAATTGCCTTCAATGGCAACATTGAAAACGTTGTTGGCCAGCACGGAGGTCATCTGGCGGCGCTGCACTTCGGACACCCGCTGGTGCGGATGCAGAATAAAGATATCCAGGTTGTCGCAGTGGCGGCAGCCCTCAATAGCGGCTGAACCAGTATCTCCCGAGGTGGCGCCCATGATCACCGCACGCTCGCCGCGCTTTTTCAAAAAGTGATCAAGCAGACGGCCCAGCAGCTGTAGCGCGACGTCTTTAAACGCCAGCGTCGGGCCATGGAACTGCTCAAGCAGGAAGTGGTTGGCATCGAGCTGCTTGAGCGGCACGACCGCATCGTGAGTGAAGGTGGAGTACGCTTCGGTCACGATGGCGCGGAAGGTGTCGTCGTCGATCTCGCCGTTCACGAACGGCTTCATGACGCGAAAGGCAATCTCGGCGTAAGAGAGCCCGGCCATATCGGCCAGCGCTTCTTTCGAGAGAGTGGGCAGCTCTTCCGGCACGTAAAGGCCGCCGTCGCTGGCCATGCCGGTTAGTACGACTTCTTCAAAGGAGAGCGCGGGCGCCTGCCCACGCGTACTGATATAGCGCATAGTGGGTTACTCCCCTTCGCTCAGGCTTTCCACGCGGATGCGTGTCACTGGCCCGGCGATATCGGCCATCGCTTCGATTTCACGAATCGCTTCATTCATCTGCTTCTCTTTGGTGCGGTGCGTCAGCAGAATAATCGGCACCAGCTCGCCTTCGGTCGCCTCTTTCTGAATCAGCGCCTCAATAGAGATGCCCTGTTCCGAAAGGATGGTGGCTACGCGCGCCAGTACACCGGGACGATCCACCGCCAGCAGGCGCAGATAATACGCCGTGATGATGTCTTCCATCGGCATAATCGGCAGTTGGCTGACGTCTTCATCAATACCGCTGAACGCCAGATACGGCACGCGGTAGTGATGGTCAGTGGAGATATCGCGGGCCACGTCCAGCAGGTCGGCAACTACCGCTGACGCAGTGGGCTCAGCACCTGCACCGGCACCGTAGTAAAGCGTGGGGCCAACCGCATCGCCCATAATGGCGATGGCGTTTTTGACGCCATGCACATTGGCCAGCAAACGCTCTTTGGGAATCAATGTCGGGTGAACGCGTAGCTCAAGCCCCTGGTCGGTACGCTTGGAAATACCCAGGTGCTTGATGACGTAGCCCAGATTATCGGCCTGCTCGACATCTTCAGCGGTAATCCGTGAAATACCTTCGGTGAAGGCTTTTTCAAACTGGAGCGGCACGCCATAGGCAATCGAGGCCAGAATGGTTAGCTTGTGCGCCGCATCGATACCTTCCACGTCAAACGTGGGGTCGGCTTCGGCGTAACCCAGCGCCTGCGCTTCGGCAAGCACGTCTTCAAAAGCTCGGCCTTCGTCGCGCATATGGGTCAAAATGAAGTTGCCGGTGCCGTTAATGATGCCTGCCACCCACTCAATGCGGTTGGCACCCAGGCCTTCACGCAGCGACTTGATAACCGGAATACCACCCGCAACGGCGGCTTCAAAAGCAACGATAACGCCCTTTTCATGGGCAGCCTTGAAGATTTCATTACCGTGAACGGCAATCAACGCCTTATTGGCGGTAACCACGTGCTTGCCGTTGGCAATCGCGGTGAGTACCAATTCACGCGCCATGTCATAGCCGCCGATCAGCTCGACCACAACATCAACGTTAGGGTTAGTGGCCACCTCGAAAACATCGGTGGTTGCGTTAATACCGGTAATATCGCAGTCAGGGTGAATACTGCGATGAGCCACCTGCTCAATCACAATAGGACGGCCTGCACGACGTGCAATATCATCAGCGTTGCGCGTCAATACATTGAACGTGCCGCCGCCAACCGTGCCTAGCCCACAAATGCCTACTCTTACCGGTTTCAAAATACATCCCCTTTCGTGGTGGGCGCCCTTGGCACCCGGTCTTAAATTCAGTGTCTCAGCGTCACCGCTCGTTAACGGTGCTCTCTATTGGTGGGCACGTGTTGATCGTGCCTGTTGCTATGTTTCTGTTGCCATGTTTTTTGTTTCAACGTGCTTGTTTTGAAGTGCTCGTTTCAAAGTCTCGCTTCCAAGCACCTCACAACCAGCACTTGGCAACTTGCGCCTGACGGATCAGGCTTAGATGTCGCCCAAGCCTAACATGACGGCAAGCCTTTCTGGCGGTACATAGCCTGGCACCATTTGGCCATCGGGCAGAATAATCGCTGGCGTGCCCTGTACGCCCAGCGCCATACCCAGCTCATACTGTTCAGCCACCGGGTTATCGCAATCAGAAGGACCTGATAGTGGCTGGCGCTGTTGGGCACGGGTCATGGCTTCACTACGATTATCCGAGCACCAGGCTTGCTGCATGGAGGTAGCCGCATCACTGCCCATGCCCGCCCGCGGGAATGCTAAATAGTGTACCGCAATCCCGCGCTCATTAAGCTCAGGCACGGCTTCGTGAAGACGCTCACAGTAGGGGCAAGTGGGATCGGTGAATACTACCACGGTAGCTTTTGGCTCATCGACACCGCGATACACAACGCGCTCAGACTCGGGAATGCTTGCCAGTGCCGCAACACGCTCCTGGTTTTTGGACTGTTCGGTTAAATTGACCAGCCCCGTCTCGGCATTTTCGAAAAGATCACCCACCAAAAAGTGGCTGCCATCGGCGTTGGTGTAGAACGACTCGCCGCTTTCCAGACGCACGTGATAAATGCCTTCCATCGGGGTCGTCGTTACGTGCTCAACCGGCATCGGCTGACCATTAACGCTCAGCGACTCACTCAGTCGTTGCGTGATGGCATCTGCGTGAGCGGCGACCGGTAAAACGCTGGCGATGGCGAGCGTGAGTAATGCCGTGCGTAAAGAAGGAGTAACCGTACGTTGACGCATTCTATCTTCAACCTCGCGGATGGTGTTCAGCATGCAAATGCTCCAAGCGAGCTTGGGCGACATGCGTATAAATTTGAGTCGTGGATAAATCGCTGTGGCCTAACAGCAGCTGTACGACCCGTAAATTGGCCCCATGATTCAATAAATGTGTCGCAAAAGCATGTCGCAGCGTATGCGGAGACAGCGGACGCGAGATCCCAGCCGTGATGGCATGTGCTTTTATGCGGTGCCAGAAGGTCTGCCGCGTCATGGCTTTATCATGGCGCCCTGGAAAAAGCGCTGGCCTTGTCGGATCGCTCATTAGCGCAGGTCTGGCCGTTTTCATATAGTGCGCAAGCCAATCTGCTGCTTCCTCCCCCATGGGCACCAGGCGGTCTTTATCCCCCTTACCACGCACACGCACCACATTTTGGCGCAAGTTCACCGCATCACCGGTTAACGACACAAGCTCCGACACGCGCAGCCCACAGGCATAAAGCAGCTCCAGCATGGTGCGGTCGCGCACGCCCAGCGGCGTATCAACATCAGGCGCCATCAGCAGGCGCTCGACCTCCGCCTCCTCCAGCGTATTGGGCAGGCCTGGCTGCACTCTGGGAAGTTTAACATCCACCAGCGGGTCGCTAGCCACATGCCCGTGCAAGCGCGCCCAGCGATAAAAACTTCTGAGGCTCGATAACAACCGGGCATTGCTTCGCAACTGATAGCCTTGCTCTCGGCGGGCATCCAGCCATACGGGAAGCCGCTGCCCCGCAGGGGACAATATATCCTCACCTTCTGCTATCAGGTAGTGCTGCCACGCGGTTAAATCGCGCCGGTAGGCGGCTAATGTATGATCACTGGCGCCTTGCTCTAACCAAAGGGCATCCAAAAAGGCATCAATGACACTCATACGTTAATCGTCTCTTACTGGGTGTATGGACACATAAACAAAACCCCGCCCCGCAAAGCGGTGACGGGGTTCTGGTATCCAGTGCGACGCATGCCCAAGACGTACGTCAAGAACAGTGCGCGCCCGAGAAAGCGTCGCTTAGGACAGCTTTTCTTTGATACGTGCTGACTTACCGCTACGCTCACGCAGGTAGTACAGCTTGGCTTGACGCACGTCACCACGACGCTTGACTTCAAGAGAGTCAACCAGCGGGCTGTAGGTCTGGAAAGTACGCTCAACGCCAACACCGTGAGAAATTTTACGTACGGTGAAAGCGGAGTTCAGGCCACGGTTACGCTTGGCAATAACAACACCTTCAAACGCCTGCAGACGCTCGCGGGTGCCTTCCTTGACTTTTACTTGAACGATAATGGTGTCGCCCGGCGCAAAAGAAGGAATCTCTTTGCCCATCTGCTCGTTTTCGATCGCCTGGATCACCTTGTTCTTGCTGCTCATCTTCATACTCCTAAATAACGGAATGGTTTGCCACGCAGTTGTGGAAGGGGCAAACCGTGATCCCGGCGCTCGAATCGAGCCACACGGGAGTCGTTATGGGTGACACAGGTCCGTAGGGTATAACCCCTTCTCGTCCTGCACCGCCGCCCTGTACCAGGTAATTGAAAATAACCTACTTGGCAGACAGAGCGTGTTCCTCGATAAACTCGTTCAGCAACTGCTGTTGCTCAGCGTTAAGCTCGCGACCTTCTAGCAGGTCGGGACGGCGCTGCCATGTGCGGCCTAAAGACTGCTTCAACCGCCAGCGCTTGATCGCTGCATGATTACCGCTTAGCAACACATCCGGCACCTGGCGCCCGTCGATACTTTCTGGACGGGTATAGTGCGGGCAGTCCAAAAGACCGTCATTAAACGAGTCTTCGATAGCGGAGTCCTGATGCCCCAATACACCGGGAACCAACCTCGCCGCTGCGTCAATCAGCACCATGGCGGGCAGCTCACCGCCGCTCAGCACATAGTCGCCAATCGACCACTCTTCATCGATGTCGCTCTCCACCACGCGCTCATCAATACCTTCATAGCGCCCTGCAACCACCACAAGGGGGCCAGCAGCGGCTAATGCCTGAGCGCCTTTTTGATCAAGCTTACGCCCTTGGGGCGAAAGGTAGATCACAGTAGGCACCTGGCCAGTGGCTTGATGTGCCCGCTCGCGGGCATCGTGGATAGCGCCACGGAGTGTATCGACTTTCATCAACATACCCGGGCCGCCGCCATAAGGGCGGTCATCCACACTGCGATGGCGGTCGGTGGCGTAATCTCGCGGGTTCCAGAACTCCAGGGTAATACGTTGCTTCTCTATCGCCCGACCCACTACGCCCTGTTGGGTGAGTGCATCGAACATTTCAGGAAACAACGATACTACGCCGATCCACATGGCGGGCGTATCCACATCATTGCCAAGCACCGGTGTTCGCACATCGGCCGCTTCATCATTGATCAAAACTCAGAGTCCCAGTTAACGACCATACGGTCATCTTCAAGACTGATTTCGACAATCACATCATCAGGCAAAAACGGGAGTAACCGCTCGCGTTTGTCGATCGCGTCGTCATCGCCGCGAACCACCATGACATCGTTGGCGCCGGTTTCAAACAGGTAGCTTACCCGTCCTAACCGCTCGCCGGCTTGAGTGAAGACAGCCAAGCCTTCAAGCTCATGCCAGTAATACTCATCGGCTGACAGTGCAGGCAGTGCATCTTTTGGCAGTAAGATATCCGCTTGCGCCAGTGCTTCAGCGGCATTGCGGTCATCTACGCCTTTAATCTGCACAACAAGGCCTTTACCTTGCCGACGCCCCTGAATAATGGTCATTCGCGTCAGGGTTTCCCCTTGGCGCACCCACCATTCGGGATAATCTAAAATGCTGTCCATGGGGCTGGTGTAAGAATACACCTTGAGCCAACCCTGCACCCCGTGGGGGCTAGTCAGCTTGCCTAACACCACATGCGTGTCGTCAGTTTGGCTTGTTTCAAAACGCGTCATCGACGACCTCAACGTACAGCAGTCCAGATTCTACCGTGAACAGACTTACGCCTGTTTACGCGCTTCTTTAACCAGCTCAGCAACACGACCAGACAGCTGGGCGCCTTGGCTCTGCCAGTGAGTAACACGCTCTAGATCAACGCGCAGACGCTCTTCCTGGCCACGGGCAACCGGGTTGAAGAAGCCAATACGCTCGATGAAACGGCCATCACGGGCTTTACGCGAGTCGGTAACAGTCAGGTGATAAAAGGGACGCTTCTTGGCGCCACCACGTGCCAAACGAATGGTAACCATACGATAACTATCCTTCGGTTGAGGTTACGAGAGTGGGAAATAGCGCAAACCGCCACCAGAACACTCATCATACTGTTTTCTTGATACGCCGCTCACTTGAAGATAAGTGGCTGCTTTGTACCATTTTTAGGCCTTCATAATCGGATGTGACGGCAATGCTTACGCATATTTTGCCAACACCCACGCATGAAGAGGCCGCATTCTACGCAAATGCGCTCTGATTGGAAAGCCTGACAGCCAGAAAACTCACAATACGTCAACCACTGCATTGGCGACTAAGCACTGACACGCTCAACAAGCGTGACGCCAACTCTCACGATCTGCGTGGCGCGCGTAGGCGTTTTCACTCTTGCTTCAAGCAGGCGCAGTGCCTCAAGGGCCGTTTCCTGCACCGGGTTACGCACTGTCGTTAAAGGGCAGCGCCCCCAGGCAGCACTTGGAACATCATCAAACCCGGTAACCGCTATCTCATCCGGCACCCGCATACCGCGCTGGGCGGCGGCTTCGACAACGCCCAGCGCCATGGCGTCGTTGGCGCAGATAATTGCATCCAATGGCTGCCCGGCACCCAGCAGCGCCAGCCCTTCATTCAGCCCACTTTGCAGCGAGAAGTCTCCCCGGTGCACGGCCATTAACGTCAAGCCGTAATGGCTCAGCGCCTGCTCGACGCCCAGCCTGCGCTCCTGGTCAGAAAACGTATCCTCAGTGCCGCCCAACCAGGCGATCCGTCGTCGTCCTTGCTGGACCAGCCGATTCACCAGCAAATGCATACCTTTTATATTGTCACAACACACGGCATCAACACCGCTGCTTTCCAGCACGCGCCCAATCAATACCAGCGGTGCCCCTGAAGCCCGGCAGCGGTCGGCGATCTCACGACTCACAGAGCCTGCCGCCACAATAGCGCCCTCAACCTGATAGGCCAACGCATGATCGATCATCTCGGTGACGTTACCGCCGCGCAGCGCTGGCAATAGTAGCGGCTGATAGCCACGGGAGCTGAGCTCAAACACCAAATGCTCAAGTAGCCAAGCCTCATAAGGACGCGAGATCTCTCCGGCTACCACCGCGATCAATCCAGTGCTACGCCCCGTCAGCCCCCGAGCGATAAGATTAGGCCGATAACCCAGCGCCTGAGCCACGGCTAAAACGTGTTCGCGCTTTTTTGCCGACACCGACGCTCCGGGTGTAAAAGCGCGTGAGACCATGGCGCGCGATACGCCTGCCGCTTGGGCTACATCATCGGCGGTTACGCGTATCGACATGCGCCAGCGCCTCTGGTGTTTTTCAACATGATGACCGCTCAATCAGCAAGATAATCCCGCCATCCTAGCACCCCTTGGTTGCCTTTTAAGCGTTTTAAAACCTACATCAAAGCGTCATCAACGCCTCGTAAAATAATTTTATTGAAATCTTGCACGCGCTTTCAAAAATACGTTTGTTATCCGTTTTCTACCTTTTCTGGAGCCCTGAGAATGAGCACCGAGGCATTGACGCTCAATGACGTGACGATTGACCTCCGGCAGAAACGTATCCTGGAAAACATCCATCTTGATGTCGCGCCAGGAAGCTTCACCTGCCTGCTGGGTCCTTCCGGCTGCGGAAAAACGACGCTGCTGCGCGCCATTGCTGGCTTCACGCCTCTAAGCCGTGGCGACATACGTTTGGGAAAACGATCTATCACTCACCTTCCCCCTGAAAAGCGCCAGACCGCGATGGTATTTCAGTCCTACGCGCTATGGCCGCATATGAGCGTGGGTGAAAACCTTGGCTACCCGCTTAAACTGCGCGGCGTCTCTCGCGAGGAGCGCGCCCGAAAAGTAGCCGCCATGCTGGAGCGCATGGAGCTTGGCGGTTTTGAAAGCCGTGCAGTCACTCAACTCTCCGGCGGGCAGCGCCAGCGTATCGCCCTGGGGCGTGCGCTAATTATCGACCCACCTTTATTACTGCTTGATGAGCCACTTTCCAACCTGGATGCCGCGATTCGGCGCAGCCTGCGCAGCGAACTACGTCGCCTGCAGAAGTCGCTGGGCATCACCACCATCATGGTGACTCACGACCAGGAAGAAGCGCTCCAAATGGCCGACCAGATCGTACTAATGCGCGGAGGCCATATCGTGCAGATAGCGCCACCCCAAACGCTTTACCACCAGCCGGCTGACCTGGCCGCCGCGCGCTTTTTGGGTGTGGATAACACCGTTACTCGGCAAACGTCGGACCCCGCGATTGCCTCTACCGCCTCCACATTTGGCTTTCGTACGCGTGACGCCTTGATCAATGCCCCCCAGCATCCTGCAATGCTGACGCGCAAAGGGCGGGTCACCGAATGCGTTTACACCGGCGATGGCTATCAGATATCGCTTGCCGCCGAACGGGCTGAGTTTTGTGCTACGTCGGCCACTCCTATTGCTCCGGGTACCTTTGCCGTTGTTCAGGTACCGCAATCGGCCCTGATTCCCTTCGGGTCGGATGATCGGCATCTGCCGCCACTTGATCGACAAGAGGATATTGCATGAAACCCTTCGCCCTTACGCTTAGCCTGATCGCCAGCGCCATTGCTACACCTGCCATGGCCGCCACAACGCTTAACGTGTTTACGGCAGGCGACGACAACATGGTCGAGTACATTAATGAATTTCTCGCTCCGCGCTTTGAAGCCATGCATCCGGATGTCAGCGTCCGCGCCATGGGCACCGGCCCCGGCGATGCGGGTAGCCAGGCTATTTACGAAACCCTAAGCGCTCAGCGTGATAAAGAGACGTGGGGCGTCGACGTTGCAGTCATCCACCAGCGCATGGCTGGGCAGATGGTGGAAGAAGGTTTACTAAGCACCTATACCAGCGCGCTTGAAACCGGTGATTTGGTCAGCGCGGCCAGCGCGCGTAATGCGCTGGGCGTTGATGTAGAAGGCTACGTGATGCCAATGTTTCAGAGCCAGATTGCCATCGCCTACAACCCGGCCCTTCTGGAACAGCCGCCAGAAAGCTACGCAGCGCTTGCCGACTGGGTTGAGGAGAACCCTGGCCAGTTTGGCTATAACGGCATCACCGGCGGCATGGCGGGTGTAGGCTTTGTCTTCGGCTGGATGTATACCTTTACCGACATGGCCGACACGCTGCAAAACGGCCCCTGGGAAGAGAGCGCGTCTGAGCGCTGGACAACAGCGCTTGATCAGCTGCGCACTTTTAACCAGCACGTCACCCTGACACCCGGCAATGCGGGCACCATGGACGCCATGAACCGCGGCGAAATCGCCATGGGTCCGGTGTGGATGGGCATGTACTACACCTGGATGGCCGATGGTCGCCTCAACCCCGATTTCCGCCTGCTACTGCTCGAACCCGGCATGCCCGGCCAGCCGATGTACTACGCGATCCCTGAGCGCGCAGAGCATGCTGAATTGGCGGCTGAGTTCATTGCCTTGGCAACGAGCCCTGAGGTACAGGCTGAAGGTATTGTCGGCCAGTTTAACTGGTTCCCCGGCATTGACGCCGAACACGTTCGCAGTGAACTGAGCGACGAGCAGTGGGCGCAGCTCTATGCCGATGTATCGCCAGAGACACTTGCCGAGCGCGGCCGCTCCATGCCACAAGCGGACTACTTCCGTGCCATTCTCGAAGCTTATGAAAGCCACGTCAGCCGCTAATCGCTGGGCGATCAAGCGCTCGATGGTGACGCTTTGATGATCACTACCTGGGGGCCTTCGTGCCCCCTTCACTGTGGAAAGCGTTTATGACGACTTCGCCCTCTTCAACCTATCTCATGGCGATGCCTGGCAAGCGGTTCCCACGCATAAGCCTGGGTATCTTGCTGGTTCTGCCTGCGCTAACCGCGATTACGCTGCTCTATGCGCTGCCCTTGCTGCGCTCGCTAGTAACGGCTTTTCGTGACAGTGATGGCGGCTGGACCACCGACCACCTCGTTCGCGCCTTTTCGCTTTATGGCCGCGACGTGCTTTTTTCTATCGGCGTCGTATCAGCAGCACTTGTGCTCATCGCCGTTATCTCCATTGCGATTGCAGGCTATCTAGTGCTGGGCACCACGCCTTGGGCCGTTCGCTTGTTGCGCTGGCTGTACCGCTGGCCGCTGTTTATTCCGTTCGTGGTAAGTGGACAGATTGCCCGCTCGTTTTTATCGACCAACGGCATGATGAACGGCGTACTGATCGAAACAGGCCTGATGATGCCCGAGAGCGCGCAGAGCTTTCTGGATTGGCGAGGATTAGTACTGACCTTTGCCTGGAAACAGATTCCGTTTGTGACGCTTCTCTTGGCCGGTGCCATGGCCGCGATTGACCGCAGCCATATTGAAGCCGCCCGCAATATGGGCGCGAGCCGCCTGCGCTGCCTTTTCGGCATTATCCTGCCTCAGGCAGCGCCCACCCTCTGGGTCGGACTAATTCTATCGCTGGTGGCCATGCTTTCGGTCCTCTCGGTACCGATGATGCTGATTGCCGGCAACCCCACCATGATGACCTCAATGATGGCCCACCGAATCACTTACTACGGTGACTACGGCATCGCCAATGCGCTGGGGCTGTTCTCCTACGCTTTAACGGCGGTAACCGCATGGATCTATTTGCGTCTGACACTGCGCCGCGAGGTGGCCTCATGAGTATCACCCGCGTACTTTCGCCGATAGGACTGGGCCTTTTACTGGGCGTGGTCGCCTTTATTGTTTTCGGGCCGCTGTTGAATCTTGCTCTTTGGGCCTTTGCCGAGCAGTGGTTTTACCCGAATCGACTGCCTACCGGCTGGGGCTTTTCCTTTTGGGAGCGCGTGTTCCGCCCGCGTGCCGGAGCCTGGACATCGCTTTTCAATACCGTACTGGTTGCCTTTTCCGCCGTTATACTTTCAATGGCGCTGGCCATTCCTGCAGGTTACGCCCTGGCACGTCAGGCATTACCCGCGCGCAACGTAATTATGCTGCTGTTTTTATTGCCTCAGGCATTTCCCAATCTGCCGATTTTCGTCAATATCGCCGCCATTTTTTATCAGTGGGGGCTTAACGGCACGTTAATTGGCGTAGTACTGGTGCACTCACTGCCGGGCCTGGTGTATGCCGTTTGGATCGCAACCGCCGCGTTTTCTACCGTGGATCGCTCGCTGGAAGAAGCCGCCCGCAACCTGGGTGCCTCTCCGCTGCGTACGTTTGCCGGTATCACCCTGCCCCAAGCGCTGCCTGGTCTGCTTGCTGCGTCCATCTTCGTATTCCTCGACAGCATTGATGAGTTCACCGGCACGTTTTTTGTCGGCGCACCGGAAATCACCACGCTGCCACTGTTGATGTTTAACGCCTCCATGGGCGGCAACTATCAGGTGGCGGCCATCACCGCATTGATTTTGCTGATCCCGTCGGTCGGCTTCATGTTGGTCATTGAGCGTTTTCTAAAAGCCGATGTCCTGTCACGTGTGGGCCGTTAACAGCCCGCGTCACGTTATTGAGTTCTCTGTGCATGCTGATTGCCCATTTATCTGACCTTCATGTGTTTACTACGCAGTCTGAAACCGGTGAATCCCGTGCGGATATCGCCCAAGTGGTTGAGCGCATCGTGACCGATCTCGTGTCGCTTAGCCCACCACCCGATCTTGTTGTAATCAGTGGTGACCTGGCCGACGGCGGGACCGAAGACGACTATCGACTGATTCGCCGTTTGCTAGCGCCGCTGGATATGCCCATTCTGGCCGTACCTGGCAACCACGACCGCCGTGAAGCCATGCGCGCAGTACTGGGTGATCGGCTTGCGGGCTTACAGCCTGGGAAGTTTCTGCACTCCAGAGTGGAGGCAGACGGTGTCACGTTACTGGGTCTGGATTCAATTATTGTTGGCAAACCCCAGGGCGCGTTATGTAGCGAACGCCTGGGCTGGCTGGAAAACCAGCTTCGCCATACCCAGCCGTTAACGTTTCTGGTGATGCATCACCCGCCCTTTATGACGGGTAACCCTCACTGGGATGACTACAGCCTGATTGAGGGCCGGGAGCGTTTCAAGACTATTATCGGCGCATCTCCCAAACGCATTCTATGTGGGCATATTCATCAGCCCTTCCACACTTTGTGGGGGCAACACTACAGTGCTATTGCGGGCAGTCCTGCGTTTCAATACAACCTGGTGCCAGGCAGTCAAGCGAAGCCGACTCTTGGCGACATGCCCTACTGCTATCCATTGCATGACTGCCAACCCGATGGCAGCATTTTGGTTCATCTGCGCCATATAGCATAAAAGCCAGCACCGAACGGTGCTGGCTTTCAAAGCATGCGGGCCTTTTATTGGCCCGCCAATCGGGGGCTAAGCGTGCGCCTAGCGCCAGGGCAGGCCGCCGGGGCCACCCATACCACCGCCACCCATGCCGCCCGGGCCGCCGGGACCACCGCCGCCGCCCATCATGCCGGACATACCGCGCATCATCTTCTGCATACCGCCTTTTTTACCCGCCTTCTTCATCATCTTCTGCATCTGCTTATGCTGCTTAAGCAGTCGGTTCAGGTCGGGCACCTGCAGGCCTGCACCGGCGGCAATTCTACGCTTGCGCGAGCCATTGATGATATCTGGCGCGCGGCGCTCTTTAGGCGTCATGGAGTTGATCAGCGCTTCAAGCTTGCCCAACTCCTTCTCAGGGCCCGGGCCCTGGGCCATTTCCGCCATTTGCCCCATGCCAGGCAATTTGCCCAAGAGGCCACCCATGCCGCCCATCTTTTTAAGCTGCTGCAGCTGGTCACGGAAGTCTTCCAGATCAAAGCCATCGCCTTTTTTGACCTTACTGGCAAGCTTAGCAGCCTTGTCTTTATCAACCGTGCGCTCGGCTTCCTCGATCAGCGACAGCATGTCGCCCATGCCGAGGATGCGTGATGCAACACGATCCGGGTGGAAAGGCTCCAGGGCGTCAACTTTCTCGCCCACCCCCATAAACTTGATGGGCTTGCCGGTAATATGACGCACGGACAGCGCCGCACCGCCACGCGCATCACCATCGGCCTTGGTTAAGATAACCCCGGTCAGCGGCAGCGCATCGTGGAATGCTTTCGCGGTATTAACCGCATCCTGGCCGGTCATCGCATCGACGACAAACAGCGTTTCTTGAGGCGAGATCGCTTTATGCAGCGCCTGGATCTCCGCCATCATGGCTTCATCGATTGCCAAGCGACCCGCGGTATCTACCAGCACCACATCGTGGAACTGGATTTTGGCGTGTTTGATCGCCGCTTCGGCAATATCAACAGGCTTTTGATCAGAGCGCGAGGGGAAGAAGTCGACTTCGATCTCTTTGGCCAGCGTCTCCAACTGGTCGATGGCTGCCGGGCGATAAACGTCAGCCGACACCACCAGGACTTTTTTCTTCTCGCGTTCGCGCAGGTAGCGGGCAAGTTTGGCGACCGAGGTGGTTTTACCCGCCCCTTGCAAACCGGCCATCAACACAACGGCTGGCGAGCCTTTGAGGGTTAGGCCTTCATTGGCCTCGCCCATAATGGCTTCCATCTCCTGCTGGACGATTTTGACGAACTGCTGGCCGGGCGACAGGCTCTTGGACACTTCCTGCCCAACCGCCCGCTCGCGCACGCGTTCGATAAAGGCCTTAACGACCGGCAGCGCTACGTCGGCTTCAAGCAGCGCTTTGCGTACTTCGCGCAGGGTATCTTTAATATTGTCGTCGGTCAGGCGCGCCTGACCTTTAATCGACTTCAACGTCTGGGAAAGACGCTCACTGAGATTCTGAAACATGGGGCCTCTCTGCCTCCGTCGCTGTCGCCGGGCGCCTACGCCCCTGGACTGATGTGCATGGATTATACGCGCTCACGCCTTGAGTCTCCATGACTGTCCGCGCGGGCTAACGATGGCTGTGCGATACTGCTTTGATTGGTTATAGTAGTCGGTACACGTTAACTTGACTGTTTTTTACTGCAACGCGCGAAATGCGCGCACGGATAGCATCATGCAGGCGCTGCCTTTCGCCACGATCGCTTTTGTACTCTATGTTGCTGCTGCCACTTGGCAGGGCATGACCCTTTTTCGCCGCGTGCCGCCACGCCAGGGCATGGTGCGCCTGCTGGGTGCCTTGGGCCTGTTGCTCCATATCCCGGTGGTCGTCCAACTGATGGGGCAATCCCCAGGCCTTCTGCCTGGGTTTACCACCAGCGCTACGCTTTTCATGGCGGTCGCCGTTAATGTGCTGTTGATAGCGAGCCTTTTCAAGCCGGTGCTTAACGTCGGCATCGTTCTCTTTCCTTTAGCGGGTGTCGCGCTGATTACCGCCACTTGGCTCCCCAGTCACACTAGCCAAACGGGCCTGACACCCGGCATTCTGCTGCATGCCATTAGCTCTGCGCTGGCGTTTGCCATGCTCGCGATTGCAGCGATACAGGCAATTCTGGTGGGATTACAAAACCAGGCGCTACGCCATCACCATATTCGCGGCATCGTGCAGTCGCTGCCTCCTTTAACCACGATGGAACGCGTCCTGTTTGAGTTGGTCTGGGCAGGCATTTTGCTACTAACGCTCTCGATTGTGAGCGGCTTTATCTTTCTTGATAATATTTTTGCCCAGCATTTATTACATAAAACCGTTCTCTCGTTAGGTGCGTGGGTTATTTTCACAACCCTGCTGATTGGCCGCTATCGTTTCGGTTGGCGTGGCATGCGCGCAGTACGGTGGACGCTGGGTGGTTGCACGCTTTTGATACTGGCCTACTTTGGCAGTAAGTTTGTGCTTGAGATACTGCTCAATCGCTAAGCCCATATACACGGCTATGGCTGTCTTGACACACCTTCTTCTAGCTTCTACAAACCGTGCTTGATACAGCATAAAGGAATTTTCGACTTGAGCGACGACTTCCCCTTGGGATTACTATTCGGCCTTCTTGGCTTACTGGTACTACTATCGGCTTTTTTCTCCAGCTCTGAAACCGGCATGATGTCGATTAATCGTTATCGCCTGAGCCATCAGGCCAACAGCGGTGATCGGCGCGCCAAACGGGTCATGCGCCTGCTTACCCGCCCTGACCGGTTGATTGGCGTCATTCTAATCGGCAACAATTTCGTCAATAACCTTGCGGCGTCCATTGCGACCATCATCGCTATTCACTTTTTCGGCGAAGTATCAGGCCCAGCGATTTCTACTGCCATTTTAACGATTACTATTTTAATTTTTTCCGAGGTTACTCCCAAAACCTACGCGGCGATTAAACCTGAGCGTATAGCCTACCCCAGCTCTATGGCGCTGGAGCCACTTTTGAAGCTGCTTTATCCGCTGGTGTGGCTGGTGAATATGATCTCGAACGGCCTACTGCGCATACTGGGCGTGAAAAGCGTGGAAAATGGCGGCGACAACCTTACCCGCGACGAGCTGCGTACCGTGGTGCATGAGGCGGGCACGCTGATTCCCTACCGCCACCGGGCCATGCTGCTATCGATCCTGGACCTTGAGAATGTCACGGTCAACGACATTATGGTGCCGCGCCATGAAGTACTGGGAATTGACCTGGACGATTCGCTGGAAGATATTCTGACCCAAATTCGCACCAGCCAGCACACCCGCTTACCGGTTTATAAAGGCGATATCAACAACATCATCGGCATGCTGCACTTGCGCAATGCCGCGCGCTTTTTATCCCGTGACGAAGTAACCAAAGCGGCGATTGTTCAGGAAGCACGCGAGCCCTACTTTATTCCTGAGTCCACACCGCTCCATACTCAACTGCTTAACTTTCAAAAGCAGAAGCGGCGTATCGGTATCGTGGTAGATGAGTATGGCGATGTCGAAGGGTTGGTAACGCTTGAAGATATTCTGGAAGAGATCGTTGGCGAGTTCACCACGGACGTATCAGAAGATGAAGAGATTCATCAGCAGGACGACGGCAGCCATGTGATTGAGGGTACGGCTAACATTCGTGAAATCAATAAAATGCTGGGATGGCACTTACCAACAGATGGCCCCAAGACCCTGAACGGGTTGATTTTAGAGCATCTTGAAGCGTTCCCCGAAGGTCCCGCCAGCCTGCAAATTAACAATATCCGTATGGAAATACTGGAGATCCGCGACAACCTGATCACCTCTGCCCGCTGCTGGCAAAACGTGCGTCTTCCAAGACGCCAACCCTGACAGCACTTTGAGATAGATAGCGCTTGAGATGGCTAGCACTTGGGACGGCATATAATAGGTAGCGCTGAAGCGCGTTAGCGCGCGTCAATATCTTTATCGGCGGCCACTTTTAGCGCTCGCACCCGCGTTTCCAAATAGCCACGCAGCGTAACCCCATCCACCTCTTGCACATTAATGGGTGGACCAAAATGCAGGCTAACCGGTGCCCTAAAGCGGCTTGGCCACTTTTTAAGCGCTTTACCGTTGTAGTGTGATGTCCAGGACCCCCACAAGCCTGCCAGCCCAGCGGGAATCACCGGCACATTATCGCGTGCCAGAATAGTTTCCAGCCCGCGCCTGAAGGTATGGATATCACCGTCTGGCGTTAACCGCCCTTCCGGAAATACCATAACGACCTCCCCTCGGCGCAGCGCCTGGCTCACTTCATCCAGCGTACGCCGCAAGGCGCCGGGGCTACGCCGTTCGGACTCAATGGGGATCGCACCGACAAGCTGAAACCACCACTTGAGCCAAGGCGAATCGAAAATTGGCTGATCCATAACAAAACGCAGTGGCCGAGGGCTACCGCCCCCCAGGACCAGAGCATCCATAAAGCTTACGTGGTTGCATACAACCAGCGCACCGCCGCGTTTGGGCAGGTGATAACGCCCATGCACATGCAAGCGGTAGCAAAGGCGCATAGCCAGATAAATCAGGCTACGCAGCACTTGGCGGACAGCATTGATCCACCATCTCACGATGCCGGCTCCCGGAGCCGAAGCCCTGCCAGCACCGTACTGACCAACTGATCCAGCAGTTCATCCACTTTAAGCTGCTGGCCTTGCCAATACCCCAACCGTTCATTTAATCCCAGCTGTACAAGCCCATGTACGCTGCCCCATAGCGTGCGCCCCAGCCGCCGAGCTTCGAGATCATCAAGCGTGGGCTGGTACTCTTTGAGAGCGGATTCCACCTGGGTAAACAGCGCTTCAATTAGATGGCTTTGACGCTGATCCAGCTCCCCTTCTTGTGCCAAGGGGTAATCAAACAGCAGCTTCCAGCGGTAGCAGTCTTGCTCGGCAAAGTGCCAGTACGCATGCGCCAGCGAACGCAGCCAAGGCTCTGGCGCGTCTGCCGATAATGACGTAATGGTCTGCTTCAAACCCGCCAACGTTTCGACGTTAACGTGCTGCAATAAGTTGTTAAAGCTGCCGTAAAGTTTAAGCAGCGTACTGGGCGCGCAGCCAACCTCTCTAGCCAGGGCACGCAGTGATAAATCGTGGACTGACTGTACAGCCAACCAATCATCACAAGCTTTCATGACCTGCGCATGGAGGGCATCGGGCGCATGCTGTCTAGGACGGGCCATGGCGATCTCTTCAGGTCAACGAATAACAAGAAAGAATGCCTCACAGCGCTTTAGCGTGAGCAAGGGGTAATATAGGATACCTTATATCGAACACTGTTTTCGACACTAAAGCGCCACATTTAGCGCATTCTTGTGCATCTTTAACCTCTCCCATGACATGATTGAGTCGATTCTGCTTAAGGAGACTGGCATGACCGGACGCCTACATGTACACAATTTACCGCTCAAGCGTCTTCTGCCCTCACTCAAGGCGCCATCCGCGCTGGTGGAATCCCCCAATCTGGCACCCCGCCAACCCGTTTCGGCTATTCGTTTAGCCCAGGGTGAGTTGCAGCTTGAGTCACTTTTTTGGGGGTTAACGCCGCCGTGGCTAACAGTGCTGGATCACGCTCCGCACTGCGCCAGAGCTGAGACACTAAGTTCAAAAGCCATGTTTCATGAAGCGTTTCAGGCTCGCCGCTGCGTTATTCCTGTCAGCGGCTTTTACGTCTGGAAAGTACTGCCGCGACACAAACAGCCTTATCTGGTCACAGAGGTTAGGCGCGCACCCTTACTGCTAGGTGCGTTATGGTGTCGCTACCATACAACGCTTACCGCGTTTACTGACTCAACAGCACTGATTAGCGTACCGGCCAACGCATGCCTGGCACCGCTTAGCGACCGACTGCCGGTGGTCATTCCCCCTCATGTGTTGACCACATGGCTTGATCCCGATAGCCCTCTGGAAACCGTAAAGACACTATTAACACCCGCACCCTTGGAACTATTGGGTGCGTTCCCAGTATCCAAGCATGTCAACAATCCTGCCTATCAATCAGCCGCTTGCGCCCACCCGGTTGGGCCAATGCTGCAATGGACCGTCCCACAGGAGCCGTAATGTTACGACCGAAAAGTAGACTATTTTATTCGCGCGTTGTACTGGCAGCGGTGCTCAGCACCGTATGGTTTTCTCCCGGCGTGCTGGCCGCTGGTGATGATCCGATAGAAGACATCGTAATACCGATTGCCAGCCCTTTTGACAGCCGCGACTATCGCGTGCTGACGCTTGAAAACGGTCTACAAGCGCTATTGGTAAGCGACCCTGACGCTGACAAAGCCGCTGCATCAATGAACGTCCGGGTCGGTAGCGCCCAGGATCCAGATGATCTGCAAGGGCTTGCCCATTTCCTTGAACACATGCTGTTCCTGGGTACCGAGGCGTATCCCGCTCCGGACGCTTATCAGCGCTTTATTTCTGACCATGCGGGCTCCCATAACGCCTTTACCGCTCAGCAAGATACCAACTACTTTTTTGATATCGAGCCCTCCGCCCTACCGGAAGCGCTTGATCGCTTTAGCGAATTTTTCCTGTCACCGCTGTTTAATGCCGACCATTTAGAGAGCGAGCGCAATATCGTTCATTCTGAATACATGGCAAGAATTCGCGATGAGTCCCGACGCGAAAACGATGTGCTTAACCAACTGCTCAACCCTGACAATGCCACCACAGGGTTTGCCGTTGGTAGCCGCGAGACGTTAGCCAGCCCGCCGGCAGGCGAAGCGACGCTGCGCGAACGTGTCATCGATTTTTACCACCAACATTACGATGCCAACGTAATGAACTTGGCCGTCGTCGCCCCTCAGCCGCTTGATACGCTGGAAGAGTGGGTGGTGGAGCGTTTCGCGGATATTCCTGACAATGGCCTGAGCGTTCCTACGATTGACGCACCGCTGATAGATACCGATACCCCGCCACGCTACGTTGAGCGTCAGTCACTGCAAGATCGCCGCCAGCTGCGTTTTTACTTCCCGATCCCAGACCCCGAAGATGAGTATCGCGCAAAACCCACTCATTTAATGTCGCATTTGTTAGGCGATGAAGGGGATGGCAGCCTTTTGGCGGTACTCCGTAACGCAGGTTTAGCCGATGGCCTGTCCTCAGGTGTTCAGCGCGGTGATGGTCAGGATGCCCTGTTTACGGTTTCCATTAGCTTGACGCCCGCCGGTGCCGAACGGCTTGATGATATTCAGGCTACGCTATTTGCCGCCATTGATCAGCTGCGTGACGATGGGTTGGCTGACTGGCGCTACACTGAACTGCGCGATTTGAGCGAGCAGGCATTTCGTTTTCAACAGCACGGCGCACCTCAGCAGGAAGCCACTCGGCTCTCCATGAGTTTATCCCGCTACCCGGTAGAGGATGTGCAGTATGCCGCGTATCGCATGGACGCGCCGGACACTGAGCGTCAGCAGGCGTATCTGGATGCGTTAACGACGGACAACATGCTGCGCTTTTACTCTGCGCCCGAGGTGGAAAGTGACACGGTTTCGCCCTGGTTCTCGACCCAGTGGCGAGAACAACCACCTGCTCAAGAGGGTCTCGCGCTTGAGGGTTTGGCCCTGCCTGAACCCAACCCCTTTATTGCCAGCGACCTTGCCCTTATTGAAGGCCAGGACGAGCACCCAAGCCTGATGATCGACACGCCATCCTTTAAGGTTTGGCACATGCAGGACTCACGCTTTAATACGCCAAGCGTTGAGTGGCGGGTCAGTTTGCAGTATCCCGACGCCAGTTATTCGGCCGAAGAGGCCGTACTGACGCAGCTGTTGGCTGGGTGGCTAAACGACAGCTTAAATGAATCACTTTATCCCGCATGGATGGCCGGTCAGTCGTTTAGTGCCTACCCGCACGCACGTGGGATAACGCTATCATTTTCCGGTTGGCGTGATGGTCAGACACCGCTTATTGAGCAAGCCATTGATCAACTTAAAACGGCTGAGATTAGCGAAGGCGCCTTTGATCGTGTGCAATATCAGTTGCAGAGAGAGCTGGTTAATGCGCCGCAATCATCGCTTTATGGCCAGGCAAGCCGCACGCTGGGTGAAGCACTGTTGTCCCCACGATGGTCGACAGCCGAACTTCTTGACGCCAGTCAGCGCCTTGACCAGCAGCATCTTGAGAATTTCCGTAAGCGCTTTTTGGGCGGGCTCTATATCGACGCCATGGCGATTGGCAACCTGGATGAAGCACTCGCCCAGGAGCAAGCCGAGCGGGTGCGCAGCAAACTGCGCCCACGCTTGACGCGAGAAGATATTCCAACGCTTAGCCCGCTGGCCATTGGCACGACTTCCAGCGTGCTGCACCCGCACAGCACCCGCGACGAGTCCCTGGTGCTGCGTTACTTGCAAGGGCGAGACCAGAGCCCTAAAGAACAAGCAACCATTAGTGTGATTGCCCAGTGGCTGGAGACGCCCTTTTATCAACAGCTGCGCACAGAAGAACAGCTGGGCTATATTGTGAACGCGGGTTATTCACCCCTGCTTGAGGCGCCTGGCATTGCACTACTCGTTCAGTCGCCGGATGTGGACAGCGAAACGGTCGCTGCGCATATGGATGCCTTTTTAGCTGACGCTGGCGAAGCGCTTGAGCAACTCGACGATGCTGAACTCGATGCATATCGCAAAGCGGTCCATGCCAGTTTGAGCGAGCGTGATACCAGCCTTGCGGGCATGGCCAACCGTTACTGGCAGGCCACCGCGCTGGATGAGATCCGCTTTGACCGTCGTGAAGAGCTGGCCAACCTGGCACTTGAGGTTAGCGCTGCGGATATTCAAGCTGCATGGCCAGAGCTACTTGGCCACCAGCTTGATATACGCTTCAACCCGGGTGATGAGCCCAGCGATGTAACGCCTTACCGCGAAGCGCTAACGCCGTTTGCCGAGCGCGACCATCCATAAAGAAGTGCGCTGTAACTCAATGCTCCGCTCAGGCATCGAACGCCTGGGCGGGCATCATGGCCTCGACAAACATCACCAGCTCTTCAAGGATCTGCCGCTCACGCTCGCTGAGCGGCTGCTGATTGTAGCGCTCGATCTCCCGAGCAAAGGCCTTTAGCGTAAGCCCGGACATCGCCGGATCATTAATACGCATCCAGCGAAACGCCTCCCACTGCTCGCGTTCGTCACCTTCCAGCGTGTCAGGGTAGCTACGCGCCCGATAGCGAAACAGCATCTCCTCAAGGCGCGGGTCCTGAAAGGCAAACCGCTGCCCTACCAGATCCCAGGGTTCCATCTCACGCACTCGCTCCATCTGCTGGCGGTCGGCAGCGGAAAAGAAGCTGCCGGAGTAAAGCATCATGTCAGGGTCGTGGGGTGCGTCATCAAAGCTGGTCTTAAAGACCTCGGCCACTTTAGGCGTCACCCCTTGGGCGCTGCGCAAGGTTTTCCAGTGCTGGCGGCACGTTGCAATATCCAACCCAAGGCGCTCAACAATCGCGCCATACGCTCCCTTTTGCGGCCCGTCTATGTCCTTGAGCACACTCGACGGAAAGATCACCGGGCAACGGTTGATATGAATGACCTTAAGCGGAATACGTACCTCGCCTTCCGCTAGATCCTGCTGACTGACAAAGACGCGCTCGCGTATTTGCTCAGGCGAAAGGGTAAGAAGGTCGCCCGGATCAACGCTTAGATCGTAAACAATCATCCCATTAGGGTTGGTAGGGTGCTCAGCTAACGGCATTACCAGGGCGCTGCAACCCCGGCTGGCCGGATAGCGGCGGGAAATATGCAAAAGCGGCTTGGCATTAGGCAGGTCCAGCTGCGTGGCAACCGCGCGTTTGCCACGCAGGCCAAGCAAGTAATCAAACAGCTTAGGGTTCCGCGTTTTGAGCAGCCGCGCCAGGGCAATGGTTGCCCGAACGTCGGCCACCGCGTCATGCGCGCCTTCATGCTCAATCCCGTTGGCTTTGGTTAAGTGCTCAAGCTTAAAGCTTGGCGCGCCATCTTCACGAAGCGGCCACTCAATGCCGTCCGGGCGCAGCGCGTAAAATGCGCGCACCACATCAATTAAATCCCAGCGGGAGTTACCGTTTTGCCATTCGCGGGCGTAAGGGTCGAGCAGATTGCGATAAAACAGATGGCGAGACACTTCATCATCAAAGCGTAAGCTGTTGTATCCCGCAACACAGGTGCCCGGCTCGCTCATGTGGCGCTGCACTTCACTGGCAAACTGCGCTTCAGGCAGGCCGCGACGTCGCGCTTTTTGTGGGGTAATCCCGGTAATCAAACACGCGGCAGGATGAGGCAGGTAATCGTCCGCTGGCTTGCAGTAGAGCTCGATAGGCTCACCGATCTCGTTTAAGTCCGCATCGGTACGCAGCGCAGCAAATTGAGCGGGCCGATCTCGACGTGGATCGGCCCCGAATGTTTCATAGTCATGCCACAAAAAACTGGCAGGGGCGGCATTAGGTGGCGCCATGAACAAGCACTCCGCAAGGCAGCAAAAACCCTAGCCTAGCACACCCAGCGCCTTTCTCGCCGCCTGTTGCCCTACTGTCTTGTCAGCTTTTGGGCAACGTCACATTCAACTCAAGTACTGAGCAGTTATCTTCGCTATCCAGCGAAATCTGAATGGCGTTGTCGTCGACATGTACATAGCGACGAATAACTTCGAGCAGTTCGCGCTCAAGTAGCGGCATGTAGTCAGGCTGACCACGCTGGCTTCGCTGATGCGCCACGATGATTTGTAACCGTTCTTTAGCCACCGAGGCGGATTTCTTGCGCTCACGCTTCAAGAATTCCAAGAGTTTCATCGACGGTTACCTCCAAACATACGGCTAAGCAGACCTTTGCGCTGCACCTCATGAAAACGTAACGGAATCTCCTCACCCAGCAAACGTGAAACGGTATCCGTATACGCCTGACCTGCATCACTTGATGCATCGTGAGTGACCGGCACCCCCTGGTTCGAGGCGCGAAGCACAGCTTCGGACTCAGGAATCAGACCCAGTAAGTGAACGGCCAGAATTTCACGAATATCCTCAAGGGTAAGCATATCCCCAGTGGTCACCCGTTCAGGGTTATAGCGAGTAACGAGCAGATGCTCTTTAATCGGGTCACCCCCCTGCTCAGCACGTCGGGTTTTCGATGCCAAAAGGCCCAAAATACGGTCAGAATCGCGTACTGATGAGACCTCCGGATTGGTGACCACAATCGCTTCGTCGGCAAAATACATGGCAAGCTGCGCACCACGTTCAATACCTGCGGGAGAATCACAGATAATAAAGTCAAATTCTTCTCGAAGCTTTTCCAAAACCTCCGCCACCCCTTCCTGGGTTAGCGCATCTTTATCCCGGGTTTGTGAAGCGGGCAGGATATACAGATTTTCAACGCGCTTATCACGGATCAGCGCCTGGTTAAGGCCAGCTTCCCCCTGGATGACATTTACCAGGTCATACACCACACGACGCTCGCACCCCATAATCAAATCAAGATTTCGCAGTCCCACATCAAAATCAATGACCACGGTTTTTTTACCACGGAGTGCCAGACCTGTTGAGATTGCTGCAGCGCTGGTGGTTTTACCGACCCCCCCTTTACCTGAGGTCACAACAATAATTTTAGCCAAGATTCACTTCCTTCTTGAAGTCGTTCATCGCGAGCGCATGACGCTGAACGAGTAACGGGAACGTCAATGTCACAAAAGCCCTACTGTAACGGATAGGCAAGGCAGCGTCGCTAAGCATTAAGCATGGATGCACGCTGCGTTGAAAGCATCAACCCAACGGCTTAATTTCAAGCTGCTCTTTTATAAAATGAACTTCTGCGGTGCGGCCCAAAAGCCGGGGATCAACATCTTCAAGGCGTTTGTAATTCCCAGCCACCGAAAGCAGCTCAGCCTCAAGCTCGCGGCAGTAAATACCGGCCTGAGTATTGCCGTGAATGCCTGCCAGCGCCCGTCCCCGCAGAGCACCGTAAATATGAATACTACCTGCTGCTAATACTTCTGCACCCGCATTGACGGCACCAATAACGATCAGATCCCCGTCCGATGCGCTGACCTGCTGGCCTGAACGAACGGTGCCGCGATAAAGTCGTGTTGCCGCACTCTTGGCTTGCGCCTCAATACGCTCGTCGTCAGAGGCGTTGTTTTTTGAGGCTTCCTCTTTGCTGACGCTCTCCAGTGCTCTAGCGCGCGTCTCCTCTACAGGTGCAAACCACCCAAGTCCCAATGCCCAAGCCGACTGGCGTACCGGCTCTGAACCGCCGCGCACCGCAACGGGTAAAAGTTTGTGATCCCGGCAAACGGCGCATATTCTTTCCAAAGCCAAATGGGGTTCATCAAGCTTTTCCACGCTTAGCACAACCGGTGTATGCTGGAAGAAGGCAGGAGACTGAGACAGTTTACCGGCCAACTGCCGCCGGATATGCTCAGGGTCAGCGCTACTTAATTCCATGACGGTCATCGGCAGCATGCCGCCTTTAAAGGTAAATGCCATGTTGGCACTATCGGCGTTGAGGCTCATAGCCGAACTCCATGTCATGTTCAGGTAAAATAAAGGTAGCGCAATTTGGCGCTTTTCGGTGAGAAGAATCAATTTCTATCACACCTTTTATAAAGCAAAGCTAAGCGACAGCGACGGTGACTGCAACCGCTGTTCAATAATGGCTAATTTTTTTCATGCTACGCACCTCTACGCAGGATGATCCATGCACGGACTGTTAAGACGCCTGTTCGCTCCTCGTTGGCAACACCCCGACCCCGAGGTACGCCGACAGGCCCTCTCTCGACTTGACCCCCACCAGGCTGAACAGCGCGAAGCGCTGCAAGCACTCGCGCATGATAGTGACAGCAGCATCCGCCTGTCGGCCCTGCTCGCGCTGGATGATGTCAATGGGCTGGTGATAGCCTACCCTGACCACAGCCAGCAAGAGGCATGGTTCAATGCCGTGAGTCAGCGGCTTAGCGGTCTTGAAGGCAGCACCGAACTGCAACAACGCCTGACCCTGGTGGAAGGGCTGGACGAGCCGCGGCTTTTAAATGTAATTGCCTTACAAGGCGACAACCTGGAGCTGCGCCTGACCGCCCTTGCCCGGCTAACCCGTGAAGACGACCTGGTTAAGCAAGCGTGCCAAAACGGTGTCGCGGCTGTTCGTCATCGCGCCACCGAGCGCATTGAGACAGAAGAGGCCCTGAAGCGCCTGCTTAAAGACGCGCGGCGTGATCGTTATGTAACTCGCCTTGCCCGCGAAAAGCTCGGCCAGCAGCGAACCGATGCCGAATGGCTGGCCCGCCAACAGCAGCAGTTGGAGCACCTTCTTCACCAGATGGAACAGCATGCTCGCGCGCCTTGGGAGCCACTTTATGGCGGCCGCTTTCGCCATTTAGAGCGCGAATGGAAGAACCTGACGCCCCCTCCTAGCGCCGAGCAAGAGCAGCGCTTTCATCAGGCCATGCTGGGCTGTCGTAAAACGCTTCACGACCATGAAACGCAGGAGCAGGCTCGCCAGCAGAGCCTTGCCCGCCGAGAGGAAGCGGATCAGACACGTGATCAGTTGCTTGATGGGCTGGAGGAGACGCTTGAAAGTCTTCATCATGCCACCGAGCTGACCGTTCAGGATATCGACAGCCTGCGTGCCCAACGCCAGCTTTTCAGCCAACGCTGGCAAGCGATCTCCGACGTACACTCGCCCAGCGAGCCTGCAAGCCAACGCTACACGCACGTCATTATTCAATATGAGCAGTGCCTGGATGCCTGGCAGCGCTGGCAACGTGTTAGTGTCGCGCTAGAGCAGGCACTTGCGGATAATGACCACCGCACCATGCGCCGCCTGCTTAACGAATGCGCCTGGCCAAAAGCATTTACGCCGCCTGCGCTGATACAGCGCGCTCAAGCAACGCTTGCCACCGAGTCTCACACACCGGCAGCTAGCCCACACGCCTCGGTTTCATTAAGCACTTATGAAGCGGAACTCGATAGCTTTGAGCACCTGCTTGAGCGTGGCGCCTTCAAAAGTGCCAGCCATCTTCACCAGCGCTTAAAGCCGCAAATCGAAGCCCTTCAAATGGCGGAAGCCAAGCCGCTGAAGGCACGCTTAAAACAGTCCGGCGCGCGGCTGGCCGAACTACGCGATTGGCGCGGCTTTGTCGCAGGGCCCAAGCGCGAGCAGTTATGCTCAAGCATTGAAGCACTGGCCAACGACCCGCACATGGCGGAAACCGCGCTTGACCGCCACCACCGCCAGCTAGTGAAAGAGTGGAAGTCGCTGGGCGATGCCGCCGCCAACCGCGAACAGTCCGCGCGCTTTCGTGCCGCATCTGACCGCATCCACGAGCGGTTAGCCCCATGGCGCGACCAACTAGGCCAGGAGCGTGAAGCGAACCTGCAGGCCCGCGAGCAGCTGTGCGAACAGCTTGAAACACTGCTCTCCCAGCCAGCAGAGGACGCCGACCCGGATGTACTACGTGAAATTCGCGACAAGGCACGCCATCAATGGCGCCACTACTCGCCGGTGCCTCGCGAGCGCTCTGAGGCCGTTGGTCAGCGGTTTGGAAAAATCCGCCATCAGTTGCAAACATTAATTGATCAGCGGGCCGAGCATATCGCCTCTCAAAAGCAGGCGCTTATTGAAGAAGTGCGGGCGCTTCGTCACGACCAGCAACAACCCTTGGCTCAACGCATTACACAAACCAAGCAACTACAGCAGCACTGGCGTCAGTTAGGGCGCGCACCCAAAGGGGCGGAACAAACCCTTTGGAAGGCGTTCCGGCATGAGTGCGATCAGCTGTTTGCCCAGCGCGAAGCCCACAAGAGTGAGCAGGCTGCCCATCAGCAACAGCAGCTTGAAGCCATGCAAATACTTATCGATCAAATGGACAGCTGGCAACCCACTAGCGCCAATGAAACCAGCACGCTGGACGACTTTTTGAACCAGGTCAGCCAGCTTGAGCCACTGCCGCGAAACCGGCGTAGCGAAGGCATGCAGCGTCGCCTAAGCGGTATTGTGCGCGCCAAGCGCGAGCGTTTGAGTCGCCTTAAGATTGCGGATACCGTTCAGCAATGGCAACTTATTTTACCGCTCGTTAACGCGCACTTGTCCGCCGATCAGCGCTATCTGGACGGCGGTGCCGCAGAAATTATCAACGCTGACGGTATCATTAGCACGCCACTTCCCAGCGTATTTGCCGAGGCGCATCAGACGCGTAACCGTCAGCGTCAATCCACGCCACTCCCGTTGTCGCTGGACGATGAGGCAGCACGGGCAGACGCCATTTCTCGGCTGCGGGTACATCTATCCCTGTTAACCAGCGGCAGCATCCGACAAAGCGACGAGCCTTTGCGCCTGGCGATCCAGGTAGAGCGCTTGAATGAAGGAATTCGCCAAGAGCGTAGTCGCGAAGAAGAAATTATCGATGTTTTAGCCGCGCTATTAGCGCTTGGCCCGGTATCGATGGCGCAGTGGGAAAAAGAAGCCAGGGAACTGGATAGCTTATTGCGCGACCTGGGGCATATCCCGCCCCCCTGATCGCCCCATCAATGCGACAACAACACAACGGGAGGCGATTCGCCTCCCATTTTGCATGCTCCCTTGTGAGGAATAAGCCGTCGCGTAGGCACGGGTGGCCTAGCCCATAAATTGCCCACCGTTAATATCGATGTTGGCGCCGGTAATAAAGCCAGACTCTTTATCGGCAAGGAACGTCACCAATCGACCAATTTCTTCCGGCGTACCGTAGCGTTTTACCGGAATCGTTTCGCGAATGGCTTCACGCACTGGCTCCGGAATTTTCATAATCATGTCGGTGGCAATATAGCCAGGCGATACGGTATTTACCGTAATGCCTTTGGTGGCCGTTTCCTGCGCCAGCGACATGGTTAAACCGTGCATACCGGCTTTAGCGGCAGCGTAGTTAACCTGGCCAAACTGCCCTTTACGGCCATTGATGGAGGAGATATTAATAATTCGACCATAGCCATTTTCGAGCATCATCTCGATCACGCTACGGCAAGTATTAAAGACGCTATTAAGGTTGGTATCGATGACCTGATACCACTGTTCGTAGGCCATTTTTTTCATCGTGCCGTCGCGGGTAATGCCAGCACAGTTTACCAGCACGCTAACTGGACCATACTGTTCGTGGATCTCACGCGCAGCATCCAGGCATGCGTTATGGTCAGACAGGTCGACCCCGAGTGTTGTCATATTCTGATAACCAGCAGCTTGCTGGGTGTCCAGCCAGGTTTTGGCTTTTTCGGGATTGTTATACCCTGCCACTACCCTATAACCCGCATCTGCCAACGAACGACAAATTGCCGTGCCGATTCCACCAGTTCCACCAGTTACCCAGGCGACGGGGGCTTGATTGGCCATTGACTACCTCCCTGATATGACAAATGGCTTGGACGCTAAGTACTGTTATGGTCCGCAAACCATTTCGAATAAGCGTCAAGCGCTTGTATCACTAACAGCACGCCACCGATTTTATTGTTAGGCGGCCTACCGACAGTAAGCTTTTTATTGGGACCATGGGAAGCATAGCTTTACTCTTTGCATATTGCAGTACGATGAATATCAGCCTTTTGCGCTTTGTTTGCTACAAAGGGTTGACGTGGCGCAAAAAACCCGTAGAATACGCCTCACGTTGATGCGGGGTGGAGCAGTTTGGTAGCTCGTCGGGCTCATAACCCGAAGGTCATCGGTTCAAATCCGGTCCCCGCTACCAATATTAAAAAAGCCAGATCAGTTACTTACTGATCTGGCTTTTTGCGTTTACTCACTCCCCCTCTTCGCCCCCCCCCCAAGACTACGCCACCGCACACCGTTATGCCGAGCGCATCACGCCGACGCTCGACATCGAATACCCTTACCGAAAAACCAAAGCACAGCCCCTAGCAAGCCACATGAGCAACTTAACGGGCGGTCACACGCCTGTTTTTTTCTTGTCACGGGAAATAGAAACGATATTTTGCGGCTCTCCCTTTACAAAAAACGCATGAATATTATCAATCGACCCATTAAGAAAACGCGAAAAGGTCTCTTCGGTCTTCCATGCCATATGTGGAGTTATCATGACATTATCCAATGCCGCAAAGGCATTATGCTGCGGCAGCGGCTCTTCACAGAAAACATCAAGCCCCGCCCCACCAATCTTCTTACGCTGCAAAGCATCAATGAGCGCCGCTTCGTCAATAATGGGCCCGCGTGATGTATTGACCAGAATCGCATCAGGCTTCATTAGCTCGAAATGCTCCGTCGTCAGTAACCCTTCCGTTTCAGGCACAAGCCTTACATGGATACTAACGGCGTCCGCTTGGGTGAGCAGGCTTTCTAATGACACGTACTCTACTCCCACCTGAGCGGCTCGCTCCCGGGTCAGCCTGGGGCCCCATGCAATGACTCGCATACCAAAGGCCTGTGCCATTCTCGCCACGGCACAACCAATCTTGCCTAGGCCAATCAGGCCAATGGTTTTACCGCTCAAGTTACTGGTAACAATCGCTGGCCACTCTCCAGCGGACATCCGACGATCTACCTCAACAATCCGCTTGGTGAGATTAAGTAAAAATGCAAAGGTCATCTCGGTCACCGCCGCCGTAGACCCACCCGGCGTCGTTGCAACCGAAATCCCCGCTTCGTCCACTGCGTCTTTATCCATATGGGCAAGGCCCGTACCGGTTTGGGCGATCAGCTTTAGGTCAGGTAAAGCCGCGATAAGGTCTCGATCAATCAAGGTGCGCTCCCTGAGCGGGATAATCGCATCGGCTCCCTGAAGCCGACTCACCAGGGTTTCAAAGGCAGGCACATCACCATAGACCGACACCTCAGAGAATTCGCGCAAGCGAGATACGGCAGGGTGCTCCTTCATACAGCCCTCCCAATCATCAAGAATCACCGTCTTCATATACACTCCTTCTCTAGCACAGGCCAAGGCCAGACATAGCATTGCCTGAGCCGTGTGGTTATCGCTCAATTACTGCTTAATTAAGGGTATCTCTCATGGGCAACTGCTCTTCAAGCGCTTCCCAACTGCTCTGTATATGCCGCCGCATCAGTAAGCCCGCCACCTCCACATCACCTTCCGAGATAGCTGAGGCTATGCGCTCGTGTTCATAAAGTGCGATTTTTCCGCGCCCTGTAACATGTCGATGCTTATTCCTTAACAGGGTTAGCTGTGGGCGAAGCTCGTGGGTTAAATAACGCTGAATGAGTGGGTTACCGGACATTCGTGCGGTAATTAAATGAAAATCACACTCCTCAGACTCCTGAAGATAGGCTCCCTCAGGATGAGATGTCACTTGGCTGGCATGTAACTGCAGTAACGTAAGGTATTCATCGGCAGTGGATGCATTAGCACGACTGGCCGCCAACATGGCGGCTTCAGCTTCAAGAGCAGCTCTGACCTGGTAGATCGCCCGGGCATCTTCGTACCGCATTTCACGCACGTGCGCCCCACTGTTCGGCACGATAGTAACGAGCCCACACTCGCTAAGGCTTTTGAGCGCCATACGCACCGGGCCTCGGCTAACACAAAAGCGCTCAGCCAACGCAACTTCCCCAAGACGAGTACCAGCCTGCAACTGCCCTTTAAGTATCTCATCGTATAAGCCACTAGCCACTCGCTCAGCTGCCAAACCATGCGTTTCTTCTTTTATTGTAGACAAAGTAATTCTCCTCCGAATGCAACACACTTTATATAACTTTCAATAATTTCCAAAAAATATTTGAAAATTTAGACCTTTTGCTTACATATCCGAGGATTGACAGAAACTACTATATGTACTTCTATATCCATGACCAAATTATTGTCTTACAATTATCTAAATAAAAGCGGAGTGGCCACCATGATCGATAAAAAGAATGTCATCGCTACAGCTATGCTGGGTTTCTCCCTGGCGGCTGCCATTACCCCCCTCACAGCCGCAGCCCAGGAAAGCTGGCCAACACAGAAAATCACTTTCGTTGTTGCGCTTGGCCCTGGCGGGTCCGCTGATCGCACCGCTCGCGCGCTGGCTCAACGGCTCCAGGAAGATCTGGGCGCGCCGATTTCGGTCATTAATCAGAATGGCGGCGGTGGTCACGTAGGCCATACTTACTTCCACAACATGCCTGCTGATGGCAGCTATTTCCTTGCCTCTTCCATCCACCCTTACGTCTCTAATGCGATTCTTGGCTTTGATGCCACTTATGATTTGTCAGACTTCGCATTCATTAACGGACAGTGGAATGATTACGATCTTTTCGCCGTTAATGCTGATACACCTTATGAAACGCTGGCGGACTTCATGGCGGCAGCCAAGGAAAATCCAGGAACACTTAGAGTTTCTGTCGTACCTGGCTCTACCGGCGCTATCAACCTTGAACTGGCTCTTGAGGCCTTTGGGCTCGATAAAACAGACGTCAACATTGTCACCTATCAGTCTGGTGGCGCTGCGCGCACGGCGGTCGCTGGCGGGCAGGTAGACATGACCGTATTAGCTGCAGACGGCACGCTATCAATCCAGGAATATATACGTCCTCTTGCCCTCGCGGCTGATACCGCATCGGATGACTGGGACGCGCCAACGCTTAATGCAGCGCTTGAAGAGAGCGGTCACGAGCCGGTTCCGGTGCTTGCAGGATCAATGCGAGGCCTTGCCGCGCATGCTGCCTTTAAAGAGAGTAACCCCGAAGCATTCCAACAAATGGTCGATGCCTATCACAATGCGCTGCAAGATGAGGCGTTCGTTAGCCGGCTAGAAGCCCAGGATATTGGTGCAGAGTGGCTGGGGCCTGAACGTACGACAGAGATCATTGAGTCCAACTTTGAAATTTTGAAGCAATACACATCAGAAGAATAAATGATTTCAATGCGGGCACATGTGCGCTAATGCTTTTCGCTTAATCGTCACGGGACCAACTTACGCTTGGTCCCATTATTATTTCAATGTGGAGGCGCTATAGAATGGTGACAGGAAAGATTTCTGCAACGCATGCCTTTTTGTTAGGCCTTGTACTGGCTATAGCGGGCTTTATTACCTGGAGCGCTACTCAGGCCTCCACAACGCTGAACAACCTGGTGGTAGTAGCTCCCACCGCGATAATCATTGGCCTTCTGTCCATTGGGATTGTCGCTAAAACCTTGTTGAAGCCAGCGACAGAGCCTTCATCCAGCAGTACGGACAAATCATCTATATGGAGCGACATACTGCTTCTTGCAGGATTTTCCGCCTTCTGCTTTGCATTAACCAATGTCGGCTTCGACGTTGCTACTTTCGTTTTCGTCTGGGTCGGTGTTCTTATGTGTGGGAGTAAAGGAAAATGGCAACCGCCTTTGTACGCACTTGTGTTTACTGTTTTTCTTGTCAAGGGTTTTGGCTCTCTCTTCCCTTATCCAATGACCACACTAGTGCTTTAACATGATTGATCAATTCGCATTATCTCAGGCGTTTACTCTTCTTTTTACTGATCTAAGCCCTTGGCTTTGGGTTATCCCCGGCTTATTAATCGGCCTAATTTTCGGTTCGATTCCCGGGCTACAAATTTCAATGGCCATGGCCGTTTTCTTGCCCGTGACCTTTGGCATGGATTTTCTTCAAGCCATGCTGTTTTTAACCGCCATATTTACTGGCGGCGCCTACGGTGGCGGGGTAACCGCTATTCTTATGAACATCCCTGGATCATCCTCGTCAATTGCGACGGCATTTGACGGATACCCTATGGCGCGAAAGGGACAACACAATGAAGCCTTGGGCCTGGGCCTGTGCGCTTCAGTTGTGGGCGCTTTCGTGGGTTACAGCCTCCTCATGTTGTTAATCAATCCACTGGCTGCTTTTGTACTTAAAATAGGCCCGTTGGAAATGGTCGTGGTGGTGCTGTGGGGGTTAACCCTCATCGCGACACTCAATGACAGCAGTATGGCCAAGGGTCTGATGGCTGGCTTTCTGGGGCTTATGCTCAGTCAAATTGGCATGTCCACGACGGGCATTATGCGCACGACAATAGGCAACCCCTATCTTCTTGATGGCATCCCAGTAGTACCCGCCATGATCGGTATATTCGCCGCTTCTGAGTTGTTACGCCTGAGAGGAAGCTCGTTTCTGGTACAAAATGAAGCCCAGCGTAATATTTCGTTTGCTCTCATTCTTAAAGGCGTTGGGCAGACGTTTCGTCATCCCGGCACCTTACTACGCGGCAGCCTTATTGGTGCTGTGATCGGTGCCATTCCTGGCGTGGGTTCATCGGTAGCTAACCTTGTCTCTTATGGCGAGGCCAAGCGAACGTCCAAGACGCCTGAAGCGTTCGGCAAGGGGGCACCCGAGGGTGTTGTGGCGGCTGAATCTGCAAACTCCAGCTCGGAGGGCGGCTCAATGACAGCGCTATTAGCGCTTGGCATTCCTGGTGGGGCTGCAACTGCTGTACTCCTGGCCGCGTTCTCTTTTCACAATATTATTGGTGGGCCATCGTTCATAAGAGACCAGACCGATATCGTGTATTCGATTATTCTCGGCAATCTGGGTCAAGTGGTGCTTCTAGCGTTTTTGGGATTACTTAGCCTTCGCTTACTGGGCATGGTAGTGCGCGTTCCGCTGGCTTATCTAGTACCCAGTGTATTAGCAATGTGTGCCTGGGGCGGCTATGGCATAACCGGCACTATCGCTGGGCCGCTAACCGTTGCCGCATTTGCAGGGCTCGGCTGGCTCATGCGACAAAACAACTATCCCGTCGCAGCAACGGTCATCGGTTTACTGCTTGGCCGCATGATGGAAGGAGAAGTCGTGCGCACCTTACAAGTGTCCGGTGGCCGACCTTTTGAATATATGATGGAGCGACCCATTGCTCTGGCTCTTTTCATCATAATGCTGCTTGTTTTAATTGGTGCCCCAGCATTGAAAGCCTTCCGCTCTCGCCGCGCTAGCCATGAACCTAATTAAACAAATGCCTCCTCAACTTCGAGGAGGCATTACCTTTGGCATCGGCGCCTTAGGCGGGCTCGCTTTTTTTGCACTCTCCCTACCGTTGCCATGGGTACTGGGCAGCCTAACGGCATCACTCCTGTGTACTCAGACGACGTCTTTTCAGCCTCGTTTTCCTGGGCCATGGCGCAGTTACGCTATGGTCGCTATCGGCACGATGCTAGGCACCAGTTTTACCCCAGAAGTCGTACGCCAAGCCGGGGACTGGACCATAAGTCTGATTGTCATGAGTGTGTTATCGCTGGCATTTTGTGTCATTGCCTATCAAATATTCTATCGCTTCGGGAA
This sequence comes from Halomonas citrativorans, assembly GCF_900163645.1. GTDB lineage: Bacteria > Pseudomonadota > Gammaproteobacteria > Pseudomonadales > Halomonadaceae > Vreelandella > Vreelandella citrativorans. The sequence continues at coordinate 127,946 of NZ_FUKM01000053.1, forward strand.
AATGGATAGAGTAACTGCTTTGTTCGCCGCCATACCCGGAGGACTCTCAGTCGTTTCAGTTTTGGCAGAAAATTACCGAGCCGAAGTCAGCCGCGTTGCCCTTTGTCATACCGCGCGCCTAGTGGTATTGCTAATTGCAGCGCCCATCATCATCCAGGCGACGTCCGGCATTAACCTCGCTGACGCTAGTCTTGCAAGCTTCACTCACGCGGAAGCAATCGATCCTATTAACCATGGAATCCTGGCCTTGGTGGCGATAGCCAGCGGCTGGCTAGCCTGGCGATTGAACTTTCCCTCAGCGATGCTATTGATTCCATTGCTCAGCTCGGGATTACTACACGCGACTGATCTTTTAACGGTGCATGTCCCCCCTCTGCTTTCCTGCGCGGCACAGATTGTCATTGGCGCAGGAGTAGGGGCGCGATTCGCGAATTACTCCCTCCCACAAATTTTAAAAGATGGCTGGCTCGCGGCGGTGATTGGTGTACTCCTTACCTTTGGCTCCTTCGTTGCAGCCCTGTTGTTTGCGCCCATTATAGGGTTGGACAACACACCTTTGTTCTTATCCTACTTGCCTGGAGGGGCGCCGGAACTTGGCGTCGTAGCACTTGCGTTGTCCATAGATCCCGCCATGGTGGCGGCGCATCATGTACTGCGTGTTTTCTTGATCGTAGCAATGCTCCCCCTCATCGCTAGTTGGCTAGGAAAACAAATGCAGCAAGGCTAGCGATATAAAGTGCTAATAGACTCCTTTAGAGCAGCGCTTGACCCTATATTTTTCCTCTTGCCCCAGCCTTCTCTTCAGATTCACATGATTAGCATCGTTCCGGCTTGAATATAGCGGTGACTGCCTGCATATCATAAGCAATTATTTTTCTGCGAAGCTGAGCTTACCCATGTCAATCATTGATCCTCGCACCGGCAAACCGCTGACAGCGGATACCGCAAGCACGAATACTGCTGATACCGAACGCGCGCCAGTGCGCCCCGAAGATGTGATTATCGAACTCGATGCGAGCAACATTCAGCAAGTGCTGGAAGCGTCAATGCAGGTGCCGGTACTGCTGGGCTGCTACTCGCCAGCCGATAGCAGCTGCACCACATTGCTGACTGTACTGGAGAAGCTGGCGCTCGAATACGCGGGCACCTTCCTGCTTGGCAAGCTAAATACAGACGCTAATCCGGAAATTTCTGCTCAGTTGGGTGTGCAGGCGGTACCGGACGTTAAGCTGGTGAGCCAAGGCGGCCTTGTGGATAATTTTCAGGGCGCACTGCCCGAGAAAGAGGTGCGTGAATGGTTAGGGCGCTACTTCCCTGCCTCGGCCGACGCACCAGAAAGCCCTGAAGAGCAGGCCGAGGCGGCGCTTGAGCAAGGCGACACCGCAACAGCCCACGGCATTTACCAAGACCTGGTGACGCAATACCCGGAGCACTACGCCTACCAAGTGGCGTTTGCCCGCATATTAGTGGCTGAAGGGCGCGGAGATGAGGCGCGCAGCGTGCTGGAAAACCTCCCCCCCGAAGAGCGCGATGGCCCAGCAGCACGCGGCGTACGCGCCAGCATTGCGTTCAGTGAACAAGCGCTTTCAGCAGAAGACATTGCGGCCTTGGGTGAGCGCGACGATAGCGAAGCGCAATTCCAGCGCGCCCTGCGCCAAGTGGCCGATGGTCAATACGATGCAGGGCTTGAAGCGCTGCTTACGCTAATGAAGCGTGACCGTACCTACAACGATGATGCGGCGCGTAAAACGCTGTTGCAGGTGTTTGATGCACTAGGCGCCGACCACCCGCTGACGGTCGCCTATCGCCGCAAGCTGTTTGCGCTGCTTTATTAATGGCTAAGGCTTCAATAGCGCATCCATCCGCGTTAATGCTGCTTCCAATTGAGCGCCCGTAGTACCAAAATTTAGCCGCATAAAGCCGGGGTAGCCAAACGCTGCCCCGTCTGAAAGCGCCACACCGGCCTGCTCCTTGAGCGTTTGGTAAGGCGTTTCTCCCAGACCTGCTTCCCTCATATCAAGCCAAGCCAAATATGTTGCCTCCGGTGCGCTTAGATGCACACCCGGCCAGTTGGCAACGCGTGCTTCAAGCGTGGCGCGGTGCTGACGCAGCACATCCAGCAGCGCTTGACGCCACGGCTCACCCTCTCGATACGCCGCTTCTGCCGCCACTAACCCCAGCACGTTTACATCGGGCAACAGGCCCTTGCAGGCAGCGGCAAACCGCTGGTGCACTTCGGGGTCAGGGATGATCGCACATGCGCTGCTTAACCCCGCCAGATTAAAGGTTTTAGAGGGCGCCCATAGAGTAATCGTGCGTTTGGCTAGCTCAGGAAACATGGCCGCTAACGGACGATGTTGAGCATCTTTATTCAGCAGTAGGTCGCAGTGTAGCTCGTCAGAGACAACCCATAGATCGTGCTGTTCAACCAGCTTCACCAACGGCGCCAGCTCTTCACGGCTCCAAACCCGCCCGGTCGGATTATGCGGATGGCACCAGAGTAATATGCGTGTTTTGGGTGTGATGGAGGCTTCAATCGCACTAATATCCAACTGCCATGGCTCGCCTGGGCTTTTAGGCGCGGCCAGCATGGCCTGCTGGGGCAAACGCCCGGTACGCTCAGCGATGTCTAAAAACGGTGGATAAATAGGCGTTACCGTTAGCACGCCATCGCCTGGCTGGGTTAACGCCAGCGTGGCGAAGTGGAGCGCGGCCACGACACCCGGCAGCCAGTGCTGCCAGTCGGGCTGGATCGTCCAGTCATAGTGCGTAGCACTCCATGTGCAGAGCGTTTCTGTTAACGTAGCAGGCACTTCTCCGTAGCCGTAAACACCATGAGCGACCCGTGCTTGTAGCGCCTCAATAACCGCGGGCGGCGAATAAAAATCCATGTCGGCAACCCATAGAGGCAGTACTTCACCGTTATAGCGATGCCATTTTTGGGATGAGTAGCCACCTTCGGGGTGGCGTCGCTCGATAGGCGTGGCAAAATCAAAAGCCATAACAGATCTCACTTATTGACGAAGGTTGGTAACGAGCATGCCGCAAGATGATTTTTATACCAAGGTGCGCGCAGGGTTGTCAGCGCTATTGCGGCAATGGCAAGCGCTTGGTCAGGCCGATGCTGACCAGTTAGCGCTCATACTGGCGGAAACCGCACGGGTTGCCAAACTGGGCACGCCGGACACGACACCCGATGGGGCAATGCTTAAACACTGGAGCCAAACACTTGAGGATGACATTCCGCTATGGGCACCCCGCACAGCGGTTTTTCTGCTCAATCAAATGCCTGCCAAGCCAACACCTCAAAGTGAGGCAGAAGCCTGTGCCTGGGCTTACTGCTGGCTGCGCAACCGCACGTTTAACACTGTAGAGGCCGCGCATTCTGCGCTTCCAGCCCACCTTCAAGCACCACTAAAAAGTGCTTTGGAGGCTGCCTGGCGCGATCAGCAGGGGCTACGTCTGATATAAAAAAGCGTTAACGCTTTCGATAGCGCGGCTTGTTGTGCAGCGCGCGGATATACTGGCTGACAAACGAAGAAAAATGTTTAATCAATTATAAGGATAGTCATTGATGCTGGACGTTCCGATTAGCTGGCAATTGGCCAAAGTAGCGGTGTCAGTCGCGATGGTGCTGGGGCTGGGGGCGATTGCTGTACGTGTGAGCCCCAAAGTGGCAGGGCTTTTATCAGGCTACCCTTTGGGCACCGCGCTGGCACTGTTCTTTATTGGCCTGGAGATATCCCCAACGTTTTCCGCTGAAAGTGCCATTCATACACTAGCGGGCTTTACCGCGACCATGGCACTTGGCGCGGGTTACTGGCTTTGCGGCCGTAAGCCCGGCTTGAAGGGTGTCGCCAGCGGGATGGCAGGCGCGATCACCCTGTGGCTTATGGCAAGCCTAGTGCTTGCCCAGTTCGATTTTACTCGCTTGACGGGTACGCTGGTGACGCTTTGCGCTATCGTATTTTTTACGTGGATTTTCCGGCGAATACCCGACAGCCTCGCCACTGCACGTCAGTCTTTCTCGTGGGGCGCTTTATGTATTCGCGCCTTGCTGGCGACGCTGATTGTCTTTGCCATCACAAGCCTTGCCCATTGGGTACCGCCTGCCTGGGCAGGCACGTTGGCGGCTTTCCCCGTCACCATGCTGCCTTTCCTGCTAATTTTGCATATAACCCAAGGCCCCGCGCCTACCGCGACCGTTATCAAACACTACCCCGTGGGGCTGGGCTCGCTGTTAAGTTACGCCCTGTGTGTCTCTTATACGTATGAAACGTTGGGGCTTGCCTGGGGCACGCTGGCCGGTTTTTTGGTAGCAACGCTATGGCTGCTGGGCTGGCTACAGGTCCAACGCTGGTTTGCCAAGCGACGCGAAGGCAACAGGCAGGCTGCTTGACCTAGCGCTTGCCTGAATTTACAACCCCTGCCAACGATAAGGCGATCACCATGTTTACCCGTACGATTGAGCCGGCGTTTTACGATACGGATGCGCTGGGCCATATTAACAATACGCGCCTACCCGCCTGGTTTGAGCTGGCCCGCAACGACCTCTTCAAGCTTTTTACGCCTGACCTGGACCCGAAGCAGTGGCGTTTGATAATGGCGCGGATGGAAATCGACTACCGTGCAGAACTGTTTTACGGCCATGACGTCGAATTACGCACCTACTTAACGCGGCTGGGCAATAGCTCATTTACCGTCACTCAGGAGGCACGTCAACATGGCACGCTCACCAATCTCGGCCACACGGTGATGGTACAGTACGATCACCAGGCCAAATGCGCCGTACCTATTGAGGGCGCGCTGCGCGACGCCTTGTCGACTCACTTACAAGATGCGCCCGCCTGACGCACCAACCCGCCGGACGAGGCGACCAGGAGCACAGCATGGCCATTCGCTATAATCTCTGGCTGGACCCTGACAATACTGCGCAGCATCGCGCTGTCGAAGCGGATATTGAGCGCTATTTTATTGAGCGCTTTGCAGACTATCCGCATATCCGCTTGTTTGGGGCTGACCCTTACGATTATGATGCCCCGTTTAACCGCCTTTATGACGTACTAATGGCGCGGGCCGCCGAGTATTGCGAGCGGACATGGTGCTATGTAGCGTCTCCTGGGCAGTTGAATCGCTGCTTTTTTCGTGCTGTTGGCCGCTCCAATAAATTTGTTCAAGACGACCATTCGTGAGAGACCAACCTAATGGTGATCCGCACCAACCAGGCGCCCGATGAGCGTCAGCTGGCGATTATTACCCAGCAGTTAGGCCGCGCACCACGTGGCATCGAAGCCGTTGCTGCCACTGATAGCGAAGGCACACCGCTGGTGCTGCGTATGGCGCCGATTGTTGATAGCAAACCCTTTCCTACCCTGTACTGGCTCTGTTCTGATGTACTAAAGGTAGAAATTTCACGCATTGAAGCGGTGGGGGTTATCAAATCACTTGAGCAGCGCCTGCAAGAAGAGCCAGAATTTCTAGCGCATTATCAGCAAAGCCATCGTGATTATGTAAAAGCCCGCTGGGATTATATGAGCGACGCCCAGCGCGCAGAGGTTGCACGGCTGGGCTATACCGGTGTGTTGACCGAGCGTGGCATTGGCGGTATCAGCAACTGGCAACAGATACGCTGCCTGCACACTCAGTATGCCCATCATCTATGTGGCGATAATGTGATTGGTCAGTGGATGGATGAGCACCACCAGGTAGACCAGCACCTTCCATAACACCGCTTTTCTCATAAGCGTTAAGGAACCCAATTAATGTCCCGAATTTGCGTTTATCTCGGCTCACGAGAAGGTAACAGCCCGGCTTATCGCCAAGCAGCCCAGGCATTAGGTACTGTGCTGGCAGAGCGAGGGCACACCCTGGTATACGGCGGCGCGCGTATTGGCCTAATGGGCGAGCTTGCTAATGCGTCGCTGGCGGCAGGCGGCAACGTGATAGGCGTTATGCCGGACCATCTGGTAGAGCGCGAGCAAGCGCACTTTGGACTCACCGAACTGATCCGCGTGCCCAACATGCATGAACGCAAAGCCACCATGGCCGCTAACGCCGACGCGTTTATTGCCATGCCAGGCGGTATCGGTACCTTTGAGGAGCTGTTTGAGATTTGGACCTGGGGCTATTTAGGCCTGCATGAGAAGCCCATGGGCCTACTGGATACCGAGGGGTTTTATACGCCACTATTGGCATTTCTCGACAACACCGTGACGCAGGGTTTTCTAGCTCAAACGACACGGGATATGCTGCTGGACGCGGCAACACCAGAGGCGCTACTTGACGCGCTGGAGAGCCAGTTTAGGTAGAGGTGAGCGAGGCGGGCATGGCAAGCGTGCTACGCGCCGCGGATAAAGTTGCGGGTGCGCTGATAGGTGAGCTGGAGCAGACGGGCATCTTCTCCCGCCCGGTGACGATGGATATCGACCTCGGTAATCATGGCCTCTTTGGTACCGCTCCATATCGCTTGCTGCTCTTCGCTCAACAAAATGCGCAGCGCCTCCAAGCGGAAGCGAGGCAGCATGCCTGCATGGTGGAACAACAGCGAAAGCCAGGTATTATCGTAGCCCCAGCTGTCGCTGTACGCTTTGCCTAACCCGCTTAACTCATCGTTGAGCCACTGGGCCACCTGACGAACAGGGTGCCCTTCCTGGTACAAGCGATCACGCGAAATACCGTGCAAGAGCTCTGCTTTAGGGTCCCAGTGCGTCCACTCATCCAGTGGCTGAATAAGAAACGCGCAGCAGCTACCGTCAGCACGTGCAATGCCAACTTCTATGGGATAACTACCACGCCCAAATCCGGACGCTTCAATATCTAATACAGTGGGTAGCGTCTCGGACACTGACTTCCTCATTCAATCATTGGGCGCAATCATTACTCGTTAGCCCATTACGCGGCGGTCACATCGTTTAGCGGATGCCGTTCAGCCAACTGTTCCCAGTAGGCAGCTTGGCTCTCATCTATGCTTAAGCCTAGCTCACCCAAACGATAGGCGCTGACCAGCCGCTCAGCAGCCAAATAGTGACCGGACTGCGCCGCACGGGCATACCACGTTACCGCATAATCTTCACGGCGCGGATATTGCGCGCAGCCGTGCTCGTAGATCTGGGCCACCTGGTACTGTGACTTCACATCACCCGCTTGAGCGGCTTCCACCACATAGCGTGCCCCCCGCGCTTTGTCCTGCGGCGATAAGCTACGATGAAACAGCATATGCCCGTAAACGGACAGTGCATCAGGATGCCCCGCTTCAGCGCAGCGCTTGAACAAACGCATGGTAAGACGCTGTGTGCGCTCTGAACGCGGTAACAACCAACGGTTTTGAAACAGCCGTTCAGCTAAACGAAACTCTAGCCGAATAAACAAAGATGATGCCTGCGGCATGGCAAACCACCCTGCCAATTTGTTGAGATATTGAATTAGCGGTCACTACATCATTTGACTGCCAATCACACGAAAAACCGGGGTCAGCCGGCCAATGGGGTGGCAAGCATACGCCTGCCTTTGCGACGACTCAACCCCATTGATTTGCTGCTTTCAAATAGCCTCGCTAACATGCTTCTCACACACCGTCATTCATCACCTTTATAAACGCCTATTCGGCGATAATTTTCGCTTTAGCGAGGAGACAAAAATGCAAACGCGCCCACTTGGCAGAACGGGAATTGAGGTCAGTCGGCTCTGCCTTGGTACGATGACGTTTGGCGAGCAAAACAGTGAGGCAGAAGCTCACGAACAGCTGGATCGCGCCGTCGCTTTCGGTATCAATTTTATCGATACAGCTGAGATGTACCCCGTACCGCCCAAAGCCGAAACGCAAGGATTAACGGAAGCCTATGTTGGCAGCTGGCTGAAACAGCGTGGCGACCGCGATGACGTCATTATCGCCACCAAGGCAGTAGGCCCGGGGCCTGAGCATATCCGGGGCGGCCCACGTTTGACGCGTGATCACATTCACCAGGCCATCGACGCAAGCCTTAAGCGTTTACAAACGGACTATGTCGATCTTTATCAGCTGCATTGGCCAGACCGCAACACCAACTTTTTCGGCAAGCTGGGCTACGCGCATCAGGAGAATGAAGATGCCACGCCGCTTGAAGAGACGCTTTCTGCACTCAAGGAGCTGGTGGATGCTGGCAAAGTAAGATCGATCGGCCTCTCCAATGAAACCCCGTGGGGCGTCATGCGCTCGCTTCACTTAGCCGAAAAAATGGATCTACCGCGAGTGGCCTCCATACAAAATCCTTACAACCTGCTTAATCGCTCGTTTGAGGTGGGCTTGGCGGAGATTGCTCATCGCGAAGACGTAGGCTTGCTGGCTTATTCTCCCCTGGCCTTTGGCGTTCTTTCTGGCAAGTATCTTAATGGCGCATGGCCCGAAAAAGGCCGCCTGACGCTTTATGAGCGCTTTAAGCGCTACACCTCACCAGAGGCGGAGGCGGCGACAAAGGACTACGTTGAGCTGGCCCGCGAACATGACCTTGACCCCGCACAAATGGCACTGGCGTTTATTAATTCACGCAGCTTTCTTACCAGTAATATTATTGGTGCCACCACACTGGACCAGTTGGAAAGCAACCTGGCCAGTGAGAGCCTTAAGCTGGACGACGATGTGCTTAGCGCGATTGAGGATATTCATCGCCGGATGCCAAACCCCTGCCCCTAAGCATTGATACACACGCTATTAAAGCGATAGCCTCGGCCAACGCCGAGGCTTGGTATACTATCGGCCATGATTTTGTTCTTATCTGGTTTTGCATCGGCCGAAGGAGCTCACCTTGCTAAGCGTTATTTCGCCAGCGAAAACGCTGGATTTTGAAACGCCCTCCACCACTCACCAGGTGACACAGCCCGGCTTTCTAACGGAAAGCCAAGCGCTGATCGATATCCTGCGTGATTACTCACCTCAGCAGATCAGTGAGCTGATGGGCATCAGCGACAAGCTTGCTGGCCTTAATGCGGCACGCTTTGCTGAATGGGAGCCGCCGTTTTCACTAGAGAATGCCAAACCTGCCGCTCAAGCGTTCCAAGGCGATGTTTATACCGGCCTGGAAGCTCAAACGTTCAGCGATGCGGATAACCGGTTTGCCCAGCAGCACCTGCGTATTTTGTCAGGGCTGTATGGCTTACTGCGCCCGCTGGACCTGATTCAGGCTTATCGACTGGAGATGGGCACCAAACTGTCCAATCAGGCGGGTAAGGATTTATACGCGTACTGGAAGCCTACACTGACCAATGCCCTTGCTCAGGCTATTACAGAAAGCGGTTCAAAGGTTCTGGTGAACCTTGCTTCTAATGAGTACTTTAAAGCGGTAGATGCCAAAAAGCTTAACGCCCGCGTCATCACGCCGGTGTTTAAAGATGAGAAAAACGGCACGTTTAAAATCATCAGCTTTTATGCCAAAAAGGCCCGAGGCCTAATGAGTGCCTGGATTATTCATCAGCAGGTGAACAACCCTGAAGCGCTTACAGCATTTAATGTGGCAGGCTACCAATTTGATGCTGTGTCCTCTGAAGGCGATACGCTGGTGTTCACACGCAAAGAAGCAGACCGATAAACATTTCCCCCTTTGCTAAAAGAAAGTTACGCCGCGTGAGGAGCGCGGCTTAAGCAACCGGCGATGTACCTCTTTAAATAGCGCGGTATCACAGCGATCAAGCCACTCATAAGCCACCATATCCGCCGTCACAGCAATGGCGCCTTGCGCACAGGCACGTTCACGCGCAAAGCGAGCTTCCTCACAACGACGGCTAGCTGTCGCTTCACTTAGCCAATACACGCTATATCCAGCTTTCAGCAAGCCAAGCGCGCTCTGCAACACACAGATGTGTGCTTCTGTGCCACAGATCACGACTTGTTGCACCGATTGGGCCTTTAATGCCTGGGCAAATTCAGGCGCTTCCATTGCGCTGAAATGGTGTTTTTGCCAAACCTGATGCTCACCCAACTCGCTTATCAAACCAGCTGCCGTCCCCCCGAGTTTTTCAGGGTATTGTTCGGTAAGCCATACGGGGACTGCCAAGGCTTCTGCTACGTTTGCAAGCCAGGCGGCCTCCTCTATTACCTGCAAACCGCCTTCAATCACCGGCAGTAAGCCTGCTTGAAAATCTATCATTAACAATAGGCTACGATCTCGTTGTAGGCGCATGTTTCCCCTCTTATTCTTTATGCTTATGAGTGCCATTAAGATAGTCCATTCTAAGCGCCCAAGCGCTAAACTAGCCGCTCAATACTTTCCACACGCTCATTACGTTGAGCTTACGTTCTTAACGGCTTTGAAACATTGGAGATTGCCATGTTACGACAATTGTTTGTCATGCTGCTGGTCAGCGTTATGGGGTTTAGCGTTGCGGTGGAGCATGCGGAAGCGCGCCGTATGGGAGGTGGTGGCAGTATGGGCAGCATGTCCCGCTCTGCGGACCGCCCGGCCAGTACACCCAGTACACAACAAGCTCAAGGTGGCCAACAACAGGGCCAAGCAGGTGCTGCGGCAGCACGCCGAGGCGGAATGGGCGGCATGATGGGCGGCCTTCTGGCTGGTGGGTTGATTGCCGCACTCTTTTTCGGCGGTGCCTTTGATGAACTAAGAATGATGGACCTGCTCATGGTGGTCGGTATCGCAGTACTTGCGATGATCGCTTTCCGTGCGTTTATTCGCCAGCGACGCCCAGCGTATGCTTCCGAAACCAACTACCAACGCACGCAGCACGTGCCATCAGCGCCTGCTGCTGGCTCAGTAGGCGCTGTGCCTGGTAGCCTGCAAAGCACGCCTGCCTGGTTTGATAAAGAGCAGTTTTTAAACGGTGCTAAAGAGCATTTTATGACGCTGCAGCGTGCCTGGGACAATAACGACTTTAGCCAGATTCAGGAGTATGTCACTCCCGAACTCTATAACCTGCTACGCACCGAGCGCGCTCAGCACCGTGCCAATAACCGTACCGACATCGTACGTTTATTGGCCGAACTGGGGGATATTAACGAGTACGAAGGTAATGCTGAGGCAAGCGTGATCTTTCATGGCATTATAGAAGAGAATGGAGAGCAGACCGAGTTCAACGAGTCGTGGCACTTAACCCGAGCAATGCGTGACCAGGCACCCTGGTATGTGCAAGGTATTGAGCAAAACCCTGGCGCTTAAAACGCGGAGCTATCCCTTCAAACGGCCGCTAAAAGCGGCCGTTTTTCTTTCCGAGGGACAACCTAATCAACCGTTTAAATCAACACGTTGAATTAGTTCTCAGCAGCCTCTTCGATACTCTTACCCGCGCTTTCAATGCTTTCGCCGGCGCTTTCAATACTATTATCAATACTTTCACCCGCCTCTTCAGCAGGCCCCTGGTTATCACAGGCAGCCAAACCGCCTGCAAGCAGAGCCATCAACACCGCCGCTGATAACTTCTTAATCACTTGTCCGTTCATCCTGTTTCTCCTCCTGAGATAACGCGTGAAGTATTCTTCCATCAACGTGCCGTACCATTTTAAAGACAACAGCATGCTACCACCACCCATATCAGGTAGCGGCTGTGGTAGGAATGCGTCAATAGGAAGTTCCAGATGTAATCCCGTGGGCTTGAGCCCGAGGAATCCCTCATAATCCGCGTCTAATAGCATGAAGTATCCCGTTTTCGCAGGAGCAAGCTTCAGCCAGCGCCACCGCACTTCATATTCCACGCATAAAAAATCCCCCGAGGGCTGAGCCCCGGGGGATTTTGGTATAAGTGCCTGACGATGACCTACTCTCGCATGGGGAGACCCCACACTACCATCGG
>NZ_FUKM01000023.1 GCF_900163645.1 Halomonas citrativorans
ACCCGCCACCCGCCACCCGTTGCCCCGATGCGTGAGGCGACGACACGGAACACCACGATCTCGCCGCCGGAAATCACGCTCAGGGGAGCAGCGCCTGCGAACTGTCCATTGTGATTTTCGGGGTTCTCGAGGTCGACGGCGAGCGGGTGTATGTCGATGGTCAGCCGCTCAAAGTCGATCAGCTGCTGGAGGTGCTGTCGCGCTATAATAATGCCGATCTGACGCGCGCTGTGGGTAAGGGCGAATAGATTGAATGCTGCATATTGTGTTCGCTCTACGATTGCTCTACCATGTTTCTAGGCTGGCGCTTACTATAGCTAGCCGCCAAACACCACGAAGCCCTGTCGGTCACCCGGCGGGGCTTCTTGCTTTCCGCTGTTCCTGTCGCGTGCCACCGGTACGCCTTGCCCCTGTCATGCGGGGCCTTTTACATCAAGTGACTGCCTATGCCTGTTATCACTCCCGTCCAAGCAGGCGGCGTCAACGTGTGCGCGTTTCTCGACATGCTGGCGTTTGCTGAGCTGGGCAAAGCCATGTTGGACGATCCGCGTACCGATAACGGCTACCGCATCATTGTGGGGTCTATCCCCAGCAAGCTCATTCTCATGGACGATTACGACGACCACCCGCAGCAGCTGGTGAAGATCCGTAAGGGGCTGAGCTCTACGGCAGCGGGGCGCTATCAGCAGTTGAGCCGCTACTGGCCACACTACCGCGATCAGTTGAAGCTGCCTGACTTTGGCCCGCTGAGCCAAGACCGGTGCGCTATACAGCAGATCCGCGAACAGGGTGCACTGGGGTTGATTCAAGAGGGCCGCATTGCTGAGGCGATCAACAGCTGCAGGAACATTTGGGCGTCGCTACCGGGTGCTGGATATGGACAGCATGAGCATTCACTAGAGCGCCTACTGTATGAGTTCAAGCGTGCCCAGGGCGAGCTGTGCGATGCAGACCAGACCTGGTATGAACGTGCTCAATTAGAGCGCCGCAAGGCTGCATAAACCTCCCCGGCCGCTGAGGTGGTCAACATGAAACCCAGACGCAAAGAGAAACCTGTCATGCCGAACAGAGACCCTAATAACTGGCAATGGCTGGTGGACATGATCCCGTGGGCGCTTCTTGCCGCCGCCACCTTCTCTGTAGGGCTGATAAAAGCCCTGCATGATGGCGGGCCGTGGAGAAAGGCCCTGATGGTGGCCGCGATGGGTACCATCCTGTCGCTGTCACTCTATCCGGTATTTTTGTGGCTAGCGGTCTACTACTCCCTGCCTGAAGAGCATACGGAGGCCGTGGCAATGGCGCCGTGCGTATTCCTCGCGTTTATGGGCGTGGAGTGGATCCGTAACAAAGCAGATGCGCTGTACGAGGTGCTGCTGGCCTTTTTCAGGAAGTGGTTGAAATGATGGCGGCGCTCAAAGGTAGGGTAATTGGCGCGGCGGTGGGCGGCTTGGCACTGCTCAGCGCTTACCTCTATTGGCAGCACGTCACTAGCCAGCGCGACGCCTACCGGGCTGAAGCTGAGCGCCAGCGTGAGCGCGCTGAGATCCTGCAAGAGCACCAGCAGTGGCATCGCCAGCAGATCGAGACCCTTAACACTGCAATGGCTGAGCGTGACCGAACACTGACGATCATCGCTGACGACATACGCGCCAGCACATCGGCGCTTCAATCACTGGGAGAAACCGATGCTGAGGCGCGTGAGTGGCTGGATAGTGATGTTCCTGGCAGTGCTGTTGACTGGGTGCGCCAGCTCCAGGTCGGTACCGCCCGCGATGCTGAGTCAGTGTCCGGTAGTTCCGGAGCACCTGACCAGTGAGCAGCCAGCGCCGGTGCGTGTTCTGCAAAGCAATAAGGGCTTGCTGATGCTGCTGGCTCAGTACGAAGCACTCCGCCGCCGGATGAATGCAGACCGGGCGGCGGTGGTTGAGATACTGGCTAATGACGCGGGCGAGGATTAATTGAAGTAGATGTCTACCTGTCTATCGCTCGCAATTACATGCGCCTCCGAAGGGCAGTCTCCATTGCGGCATAGCACAGACCAGAAATCTTTATCAAAACGATCATGTAGGTAGAAGTATCTGCAAATGCTAATCACGTCGTGCCGTTCAAAGTCGCCAAGAGAGTATGCTGAGCCCTTTATTCCAAGCTGGTCCTCAAGTGTATAAAAGGTTAATTCTTTCTTCTCTTCCCAGTAATCGCACAGAATTGAAAAGATCTGCTGGACCTTTTCTTTGTTGATGGTGAACTGCTCGGCGTGAGGGCGGTGCCAATCGACGCCATCATCTAGTAGTGGATAAACCCCATCATCCCAAGCATGCAGGTAAGCAGGATGGAATGGGCTTTCTTCAGCACCATCTTGCGCGGTCAATAAGATCGTTAGCTTCATTTGCTGAAAAAGCGCAGTGCTTGTATCAGGCATAAATACTCCAGTTGATAAAAGTTAAGTTTTCCTAGATAGGTTAGCGCAATGCCATCCTCACCACCACGCCCATGCCGCGCCCCGATGTGCGCAGGTAAAACCACGCACAAACACGGCTACTGCGATAAGCATGCTGATCAAGCCGTAGCCTGGAAGAAGTCACCAAGAGCTAAGCAGGACCGCGGCGGTAGGCCATGGCGCCGTAAGCGCGAGCGTGTACTGCAGCGTGACAAAGGTCTATGTCAGCCCTGTTTAAAGCAGGGCTTTTTTACGCCTGCCGTTGAGGTGGATCACATCATCAATATCGCCTCAGGCGGTACCGACAGCGACGACAACCTACAGGCGATATGTGGGCCGTGTCACAAGGCGAAGACGCTGGAAGAGGCCCGCCGGGGTCGTGGCGCGGACGGCTGATGGGGAGGGGGGATCAAATCCCTACAGGCTGACACCAGCGGACACCGTAGCCTCCATTAAATTTTTATACCCGCGAAATTGAAAAATCAGGTCGGCGCGAGGAATTAGCAAATGACAAGAGGTCGCAAACCTAAACCGAGCCACCTGAAAGCAGTGCAGGGCAACGCTGGAAAGCGGGCCGTTAACCACGATGAACCCCAGGGCGAAGAGTTAACTGAAGTGCCATTGCCTCCCGAATGGCTGGACCCGATCGCTATTCAAATGTGGGAAAAAATCGGCCCTTGGCTGGTGAGCTCCAAAATTCTGACCGGTTCTGACATCGCCAACTTGGAAGCCTATTGCGCCGCCTATGCCCGTTGGCGAAAAGCAGAAGCTGACATTGCCAAAAACGGCATTACGGTGATGGGCATGAATTCAGAGATCAAGAACCCAGCCTGTACGGTAGCGAACGAATCCCTTAAGCAGCTGGTGACGTTTGGTAGCGCGCTTGGTTTAGATCCCTCTAGCCGGGCTCGCTTAGCTGTACCCGGTGCTAAAGAAGCGGGCAACCCATTCAAAGACCTCATAGGCAAAAAGCGATGAGACACTATGGCCAGTTACCCGAACGTCAACGCAGCGAACAAGTACGCTCGGGACGTAGTGGCCAAAAAGATTCCCGCGTGCAAGGAGGTCCGGCAGGCCTGCCAACGCCATCTGGAAGATCTCAAGGCCCAGAAGTCCCGGTCATATCCATACCGGTTCGATAAGGACGAAGCCGAGCGGGTCTGTGAATTTGTTCAGCTGCTACCCCATACCAAAGGTAAGTGGGCACGTGAAAGAAAGCTGATCACGCTAGAGCCGTGGCAGCTATTCATCTTCTCCTGCATCTTTGGATGGCTGAAGAAGAAAACCGGGTTACGGCGCTTCACTGAAGCCTATATCGAGGTAGGCCGCAAGAACGGCAAGTCTGTTATTGCGGCTGGCGTCGCTAACTACATGCTGTGCGCTGATGGGGAGTACGGCGCAGAGGTTTACTGTGGTGCCACCACAGAAAAGCAAGCCTGGGAGGTGTTTCGTCCCGCTCGCTTGATGCTAAATAAATCGCCTGCACTTGTCAGTATGGCGGGCATCGAGATCATGGCGAAGAACATCTCGATACCGGAAGACGGTAGCCGCCTGGAGCCATTGATCGGCAACCCGGGTGACGGTAGCTCGCCATCGTGCGCAGTAGTAGACGAGTTCCACGAACACCAAACGCCAGACCTCTACGACACCATGGCCACGGGCATGGGGTCACGTGACCAGCCGTTGATGTTCATTATCACTACGGCAGGCTTCAACCTGGCAGGGCCGTGTTACGACAAGCGTCGACAAGCCCAGCAAATGCTGGATGGGGCCCTGCCGAACGATGAGCTATTCGCCATCGTCTACACCATTGATGAAGGCGATGATTGGAAAGACCCTAAGGTACTGCGCAAAGCTAACCCGAACTTCGGTATATCCGTCAGCGAAGAGTTTCTTCTTAAAGCCCAGCGTGACGCGGTTCGCTACCCCAGCCGACAAAACAGCTTCCTCACCAAGCATCTAAACGTTTGGGTGAGCGCTCGAACAGCTTGGCTCAACATGGCCAGTTGGCACGCGCTGGGTGATGAATCGCTAAAGATTGAAGACTTCATCGGTAAGGCCTGCTGGCTAGGCGTGGATCTCGCCAGTAAGACAGACATCGCCAGCATTGCGCTTCTGTTTCGCGACGAAGTGCCCGATAAGAAAGGGCGCATGAAAACGCGCTGGACCGTGTTCGTTCGTAACTACTTGCCAGAAGGCGCGGTAGAGCGGGCAAGCACGAATAAGGCCGCTTATGAAACGTGGGTGAATAGCGGCGACTTGATTATCACCGATGGCGAAGAACTCGACTTCGACGTTATCCGCGATGACATCAAGGACTTGGCAGGGCTGTTTGAAATTACAGAAATCGCCTACGACCCCTGGCGCGCTACCCAGCTAGCCCACCAGCTAATGGCAGACGGCGCGAGCATCGTTGAGTACCGCAACACCGTTCAAAACATGAGCCCGGCCATGCGGGAAATGGAGGCCGCCATCACCGGCGGGCGCTTCCGGCATGCAAAAGACCCGGTGCTCACCTGGATGGCCAGCAACGTGGTCGCCAAGGCGGATGCCAAAGACAACATCTACCCGCGCAAAGAAAAGCCCGACAACAAGATCGACGGCATCATCGCCATTCTGATGGCGCTCGGTCGCGCCGTGCTTACTGAAAATGACGAACCAGAACAATCCATCTACGACACCTCGGACGTGACATGTTGATCAATATCATCACCTTTACTATCGGCCTGCTGGGTGTCGGGCTGGTTGCGTTTGGCGCGTGGCTGATTCTGCCCGCTGCCGGGTACATCACCGCCGGCGGCTTTTGCCTGTTCTGGTCGTGGCTCGCTTCCAAGGCCGCGGCCCAGGCCAACCAACAACCACCTGCTACTAATAACGAAGAGGATCGCTAATGTTCTGGCCAAGCCTCTTTACATCATCTACTAGTGGTAACGGGCGCAAAAGCCAGGACTGGTCTGGCGGCTGGGTAAGCGCAAACCGAGGCCGCCAAAGCGCGGCGGGCACCATGGTGAATACCGAGAACGCCCTGGGCGTCAGCGCGCTGCGTGCCTGCGTAACGCTGCTGGCCGAATCAGTCGCTCAACTACCCTGTGAGCTCTACCGACGTGACGAAGATGGCGGACGTGAGCGCGCAACGGATCACCCCCTGTATGACGTGATTCACAGCCAGCCCAACAAGAAAGACACCAGCTTTGAATACTACGAGCAGGGCATGGGTAGCCTGACGCTGGAAGGGAATGAATTCTCGCTGATTGAGCGTGACGGCGCAGGTTTCCCTACGGAGCTAATCCCCGTTCACCCCAAGAAGATACGGGTTCTGAAAGGCCCGGATGGCCTGCCTTACTACCAGCTGCTGGATTACAAAAACCAGATACTTCCGATGCGCTCGGTGCATCACGTAAAAGCGTTCTCACTGGATGGCTTTGTAGGCATATCGCCCATCGCTACCAACGCCGATACCATCGGCCTCGCCATGGCCACCGAGCAACACGCGTCGGCAGTCTTCCAGCGCGGCGCCACGATGGCTGGGGTGATTGAGCGGCCACGCGAAGCTCCCGCGATAGCTGACCAAGCAAATGTTGACCGCGTCTTGGACAAGTTTACCGAGCGCCACGGCGGGGGGCTGCGTAATGCCTTCTCTGTAGCGATGCTGCAAGAGGGTATGCAGTACAAGCAGCTGGCGATGGACAACGAAAAGGCCCAGCTGCTGGAGTCACGCAACTTCGGCGTTGTTGAGGTCTGCCGCCTTTACCGCGTCGCGCCCAACATGATCCAACACCTGGACAAGGCCACGTTCAACAACATCGAACACCTGGGCCTGCAGTTCGTTATCTACACGCTGATGCCGTGGATCAAGCGCAAGGAAGCCGCGATGATGCGCGACCTGCTGCTGCCCAGTGAGCGCAAAAATCTTTACATCGAATTCAACGTATCTGGCCTGCTGCGCGGTGACCAGAAATCACGCTTTGAGGCGTACGCCATTGCCCGCCAGTGGGGCTGGCTCAGCGTTAACGACATTCGCCGGCTGGAAAACATGCCGCCGATTAAAGGCGGTGATCGTTACCTAACGCCGATGAACATGCTGGATTCTCAGAAAATGCAGCAGTCGATAAACGCCACGCCCCAACAAATGCAAGAGATCGAGGGAATACTCGCATGCACGCAATGATCAATTACCCGCACATCGCGTCGATGGTGTTTAACACACCGTTGTACGCCACCCCTACGCTGGTGCAGGCCGTGCGCAGCGTGCTTGAGCCTCGCTTGCTGGGACGAACAAGCGATATGCCGCAGAGCCTGGGTATGGACTCTGGCAGTGGCGAGGACCGCGAAATGCAGCGCCTGCAGGTGTCAGGTCGTATTGCAGTCATTCCAGTGCACGGTGTGCTGGTAGCGCGTCGTGGCCATATCAACGCAGCGTGTGAAGAGCTGCTTTCTTATGAGCGTTTGCGCAGTCAAATCACGGCGGCGCTTAAGCATGAAATGGTCGAAGAGATTGTGCTCGACTTCCACACTGGCGGTGGTCACGCCATGGGCTGTAAGGAACTTGCCGACTTCATCCGAGCCAGCACCACCATTAAGCCCATCACGGCCTTAGTCAATTTTGCAGCCTACTCGGCAGGCTACTACCTTGCGGCCTCTTGCTCGCGCATTGTCGCCAGCCCAACAGCAGGGGTCGGGTCCATCGGTGTGATTATCGAAACCTACGAAGTCAGCCGCTGGGAAGAAGAGATTGGTATCAAGTACAACACCTACTTCCGGGGTGATCACAAGAACAACGGCTCCCCCCATGAGCCGATCACCGACCAGGCTGTGCAAGAGATCAACCAAATGCTGGATGGCGCTTACAGCGAATTCACGGAATCCGTCGCCAGCTTCCGAGGGTTGGATTTATCAGCCGTCGTTGATACTCAAGCGCGCTTGTTCCGACCGCAAGAAGCGCTTTCCGCAAAACTCATCGATGAGATCGCACCGGCACAAGATGCGATAGACACCATCGCCCAGCGCTACACCAGCAATACCGGCACCACCCCACGAAACAATCGCAGCATTCGCGCCCAGGCGCGTGCGCTCAACACCAGTTGTCAGCTCTAGCCACGCGGCGGAGCAACACCACGGCGGCCATGAGCCGCCATTTTTGTATCTAAACCAAGAGGAAACACCCCATGGGCATTGAAGAACTCCGCCGCAAGCGTGCCGAGATTAACGCGCAAGTGCAGGCACTGGCCGCCATTGAAATGGAAGCGGGCGAGCTCAACGAAGAACAGCTGGCCGAGTTTGAAAAGCTGGCCGCTGAATTTGATCAAGTGTCAGCCCAGCTGGCGCGGGCTGAAAGCGTTGAGCGCATGAACGCTGTCGCTAGCGAACCAGTACCTTCGTTTGGTGGTGGTCAATCAGCTGCCGTTCATACTAATCCGGAGCTAAAGCAGTACGTAGGCGCCAAGGTCGCACGCATGGCCATGGCCGTAGCGGCAGGTAAGGGCGATATGCAGCTGGCGTCCAAGTTCGCCACTACTGAAATTGGTGATGCAGAAGTCGCCATGGCGATCGATACCAGTGCCAGTTCTGGCGGCTCGCTGGTGCCGGAGAACCTGCACAGCGAAGTGATTGAATTGCTTCGCCCTAAAACCATCGTGCGCAACTTGGGTGCCCGCTCCATGCCCTTGCCTAACGGCAACCTGAGCATTCCGCGTATGGCCTCGGGTTCAACGTCTAGCTACGTAGGTGAAGGCAACGATGTGCTGGCGACCGGTGCCAACACTGATGACGTTAAACTGAACGCCAAAACCATGATCACGTTGGTGCCGATGAGCAACCAGTTGATCGGGCGTGCAGGCTTTCAGGTCGAGCAGATGTTCCTTAACGACATGCTGGCTAGCATGGCGGTCCGTGAAGATAAGGGCTTCCTGCGCGACGACGGCACCAACGATACGCCTACCGGTTTCCGTGCGACGTGTGTAAAAGAAGGGCGCGTTGTGCCGTGGTCAGGCACTGCCGATCTGCAAACGATTGATGCCTACCTAGACAGCCTAGTGCTTAAACTGATGGAGAGCGACAGTCTGTTAATTGAACCAGGCTGGGGCTTCGCGCCACGGACCTATATGAAGCTGTTCGGCATGCGCGATGGCAACGGCAATAAAGTCTATCCGGAAATGGCTCAGGGCCAGTTAAAAGGCTACCCGATCCGCCAAACCACCACGATCCCGGTGAATCTGGACACCTCCGAGGCAGGCACCAACAACGAATCGGAGATCTACTTCGCAGACTTCAACGACGTGATCATCGGTGACAGCGACACTATGACCATCGATTTCAGCCGCGAAGCGACCTACCTAGACGCCAACGGCCAACTGGTGTCAGCTTATAGCCGCAACCAGTCCCTGCTGCGCGTGGTGAAAGAGCATGACATTGCTTTCCGCCACCCAGAAGGTTTGGTGCTGGGTACCGCCGTCACCTGGTAAGCCTCATTCAACTGAACACAATGCAAAGCCCGCCATCGCGGGCTTTCGTCGCCACCTCTTTTTGAAAGGAGCCACCCATGGCTACCGCTAAATCAACGGCTGAAAAGCTCATCACGATGGTGTTTCTTAAGCCTTACGGCCGCTATTCGCGTCATGACCGTGCAGGCTTCCCGGCTGATAAAGCCAAGCAGCTTGAAGATCGCAAGATTGCGCTGCCCTCCGATAAGGCCAAAGCCGTAGCGGCAGCGAAAGCCGCTGGCACAGAAAAGCCACCCAAAGGCACCGAAGGCGCCGACAAGGTTTAAACACCCCTTAAGCACATCGCTTTGCCAATGCCGCCACTGTGCGGCATTGCTGTTTCTGACCCATGAGAGCCCCTGAATGATCACGCTGACCCGCGCCAAGCAGCATCTAAAGCTCGCTATCACGGCAGAAGAGGCCGAGGCCTACACTGACGAAGACGCGATCACCCAAGGGCTTATCGACGGCGCCTACGATTATGCTGAGCACCACACACAGCGAATATTTGTACCTCGCACTAAAACCCAAGTGCTTGATGGCTTCCCCCCGGGAAGCAATGCCATTGAGCTTCCGTGGGCGCCCGTAGCGGCCATTGAATCGCTGGACTACATCAACCCCGAAGGTATCGAGCAATCACTCGATGCAGACGCACTGCGCTTGGATACGCGGCCTATCTATCCCTTGCTGGCTCCCCAGTGGGGCACCCACTGGCCAAGCACAACCCACGAACCCGAGTGCATCACCATAACCGCGACAGCAGGGGCAGAAGAAACGCCGCACGGCGTTGAAGTGGCCATCCTGCTGCTAATTGGTCACTGGTACGAAAACCGCGAAAGCGTAGTCATCGGCACGATCACTAGCGCGGTGCCTATGGGCGTCGATATGTTGCTGGCGCCGTATCGCATACATGCCGTGGGGTGAGTCATGCAAATAGGAAAAAAGCGAGGACAGGTCAACCTTGAGTGGTGGCAGAAGGGCGAGCGCACCGACTCCGGTGCAACGCCTGAAGGCTGGCAGCCGGGCGGCAAGGTATGGGCAGAGGTTGAACAGCTACGCGGCCGCACGCTCTTTGCCGCGCAAGAAGCCAATGCCGAAACCACCGCCCGCATACGCATTCGCTACCGCGCCGACATAGCCGCCGCCACTGGCAAAACCCTGCGGTTACGCCACGGCGATATGACCTACCAACTGGAAGGCCGCCCCATCGATTTAGGCGGTCGCCGCCGTGAACTGGAGTTGATGTGTCATGAGTGGGTTTGACGTGCAAGTTCAAGGCGTACGCCTTGATGAAATCCAGCAAGAGCTACGCGCCCTTGAAGACAACATCAAGGAGCGAGCCATTCGTGCAGGCCTTGTGGCGGTAGCGGCACCGATCAAGAAAACCGCCAAGCTTAAAGCGCCTTCAGACACGGGCGACATGGCCCAGGCCATCGGGCACCGCAACATCAATAAACGCCAGCGCGGGCGCCTCGGCATGGCACAGGGTGAAGTTGGCATTCTGGTGGGGGCTAACCGCCGCATTAATAGCCGCTGGCAGGGCCGCAAAGGGCTATGGCACGAAGCGGGTACCGAGCACATGACACCCAACCCCTTTTTGGCGCCCTCACTCCAGCAGCATGAAAGTGGTGCAGCAGGCCGGTTCTACCAGGGGCTTAGCCGTTATTTAGACCGCCAGCGCAACAAAGGGGCTATTGCATGATCACCAACATCATCACCGCACTGACGAGCGCAGGCATCACCGCTGCCCCCAGCAGCGAAGCCGACCCAAGCCGCGCCGACACTGTACCCAGCCTGGTGCAGCTGGTAGACCCGATTGTTGATAGTAACGTGTGGCCGCTCAACCTGCCTGCCGATGCCCCCGATACCAACGGTGTTTACAGTCTCGCAGGGCAAAGCAGCATTGAGGTAGACGGCTATCGCCTGGGGCGCGTTGATACCTACGTGCTCAGCCTGCGCGCCAAAACGTTCGACCCGCTGCGCACCATGTCCGCGCAGCTGATCGAACGCGTGGCCGCACACACCGACACCGAAAGCTGGGAGATTACCGACGCCGCGACAGACTACGAGTATGACCAAAAGCAGTATCGCGCTCACTTCGAGTTGCAAGCCACCAGCCTGGCCATGTCAGCCCCTGCGCTACCCGCCGCCTTTGTTCACCCCGCGCAGGCCAGCACAACGCCTAACGAACTAGGCACCATGAATGTACGGCAAACCATCACCGAGCATATCGCCGTGGTGCTAGTGGCAGAGCAAGCGGAGATCGACGCTCAGCGCCGCTCCATCACCCAAGCCCTGCTGGGTTTGGTAAGCACGCCCCACGGCGTAGCACCGCTGGAATACGCAGGCGGGCAGCGTGTAGCCGTCTCCGGCAACCACGTTTACTGGCGTGAGCTCTACAGCTACGACCGCATGATTCGCAGCTAACCCCAACCACCCACCAAGACCCCGCCGCGTGCGGGTTTTTTTATGCTTGGAGGAAACCCCCATGCCCAGTGAAGGCGGCCAGTACCGCATTAAAAACGGTAAGCGTGAGCTAGTGCACCGCACCAAGCCGACGCCCGTAAAGACCGCGAAAGCGGACGAGCAACAAACCGACGCCGCCCCGGCGAAACCCGAAGCAGCAGCACCCAAGCCCGCTAAGTCAGCGGCCAAGCAAGAGGTGAAAGGCAATGAGTGATCCCAAGGCCTGGCGCCGCCTAATCGTGGCCGCCGTTGTTGAGGATGAATACGGTGTAACGCCCACCGATCTTTCAACCGCCACGCTGATCGAGGTGGTGACGCGAGAAGCGGCAGGGTTTTACGAAGGTGACACCGTAGAGCGTGAGCGCGTACGCCAAGGGTTTGGTGGGTTTGAAGAAGCCAATACCGCCCCGCGCACCTCCCGCCAGATCCGTGTGCCTTATTCAGGCTCGGGTACGTTAGGCGTCCCGCCGTCGTTTAGTCCGCTGTTGCGCTGCTGCGCTATGAGCGAAACCACTACTGAAGGCGAGTCGGTTATCTACGAGCCCGTGTCCACAGGCATGGATTCCGTTTCACTATTGTGGTGGGCCGATGAAGAGCTGCAGGTAATGCCCGGTGTGCGCGGCACCTGGACCCGTTCAAGCGATGTAAAGGCCTACCCCTACATCCAGTTCGATGTAATGGGCCTATACGAACGGCCAACCACTGCACCTGCAATAACGCCAACGCTGGCAGCGCAAGCGAAAGAAGTGCCGGTTAATAAGATGAATAGCACGTTTGAAATGGACGGCTTCATGGCACGCATGCAGACGTGTTCGTTTGATGTTGGTAATACGGTGGTGCATCGCCACTTGGTGGGCTATGAAGGAATTCACATTACCGACCGGCGCGCCACGGGCGCACTGACCATCGAAGCCCCACGAATCGACCAATACGACATCTTCCCGAAGATCGAATCGCACGCGCGCATAGAGCTGTCAAAAATCTCTTTCGTTCACGGTACCGAAGCGGGGAATATAGTTGAAATGACGTTCCCAAGCGTTCAGCTATCAGCGCCGCAGGAAAGCGATACGGATGGCATCACCCACTACCAGATGAACATGCGCCTGCTGCCGAATGGCAATAACGACGGCGACTTTCAGCTGATCTTCCGCTAACCCCTAAACCACTTAACAACGCTGCCCACCGGCAGCGTTTTTGTTTGTCTATTACTAAAGGAAATCGTCCCATGTCTAAAGCCGTTGCCACTAAAGCCTCTACCATCATGCTCACCAGCGCGACCACTATTACGGTCGACGTGCCCTATACAGATCCGATTCAAGGCGCTCAAACGTTCCAGGCAACATGGAATCTTCACAAGTGGGAAGAGTACCGTAGCATCGTTAATGCCCAGCAGGCCGGTGAAAAATCAGATGAAGACCTGATCGAAGACCTGGTTCGTATCGATGGCCTTAAGGACTCTGAAACCAAAGAGGAAATCGCGCACTGCGATGAGCTGGTCGACGCAGTAATGAGTGTAACGTTTATGCGCCGCCCGCTAATCCTCAGCTGGTTCGCCGCCCAAGAAGGCCGCAGCCAGGCCGCCGCAAAAAACTAAGAGGCGCTGGCCAGTGGTGGGCGCAAGGCCCAGCCCCCAAGGACCAGCGAAAGAAAGACGCTGACCGCTGGGGGCTAAAAGATGCCGCCGTTACCGAAGCGCCCAAACACTACGAGGTGTGGAAAGAACACTGGCCAGCGCTGGAACTGTTTCTCGCCATGCGCACCCAGTGGCGAGTAGTAGCGGGCATGGCAGGCGCCCAACACCAAGGCATCGACTACACCGCGCTTTATGGCCACCCCAAATTTGCGCGGTTGGATTTTGATGCACAAGACGCGCTGCTGGCGCAGGTCCAACACATCGAAGCGGGTGCGCTCGCGGCAATGAGTGAGCAAAGCCACTTGGCCGAGCAAGAAGCTGAAGACCAACGGCAGGTGACTGAGGCTATCGAACAGCGCGCCGAGCTCTGCTACCTGCAGGAAGAGCAGCAGCGCATAAACGTTCAAGAGCTGATGAACGTGATGCAGCTGCCGGAAGGCTATGGCGATGGGTGTTTTGTGGCCTAGCCATTCAGCCATGCTCGTTGAACAAAAATTAACTTTGTCGCAATCTGCCTAAGTCTTATTAATTAGGAGAGCGCATTGTGGCAGAGCGATTCGTAGTAATAGATGTGGAAACCGCCAATCCCGACATGAGCTCCATTTGTCAGGTTGGGCTGGCGGTATACGAGGCCGGTGAGCGGGTAGAGGCTCACTCAATTCTGATTGACCCAGAAGATGAGTTCGACGAATTTAACGTTGCTATTCACGGCATTACGCCAGCGCAGGTGCTGGGGAAGCCGAATTTCTCAGAAGCACTGCCAGGTATTCAGCAGGTACTTGGCGATGACCCGGTCGTCTCCTATGGCCATTTCGATAAAACCGCTATGGCGCAGGCCTGCTATCGCTATGGGTGGGAACTGACGGTAACGGCTTGGCTTAATCTGCATCCCGTCGTTAGAAGGGCTTGGCCAGATGAGGCGGCAACGCACGGTGTAGCCTTAGCCAAAACAGCCAAGCGTTTGGGCGTTGAGCTGGTTAACCACCACGATGCTAAAGCAGACGCTATTGCTGCCGGAGAAATATTTCTCAAGGCAATGAGTGTGAGCGGCCTGGGTGTTGCTGACTGGTTAGAGCGCGTGGCAATGCCCATTCACCCAGGGCAAGGACATGAGAGGCACGTTTCTACCTACGAAGTGAACCTTGAAGGCGAGCTTCTGGGAGAGGGGATCGTGTTTACCGGCGCTCTTTGCATGACGCGTGAGCAAGCGCGAGAAGCAGCGGCCAAGCTTGGCTGCACGCCCCTGTCAGGCGTTAGCAAAAAAACCACTATGCTAGTGGTGGGCGATCAGGATATTAAAGCGCTTCGCGGCGCTGATAAGAGCAGTAAGCACCGTAAGGCCGAAGAGTTGATTCAAAAGGGTCAGGCTATACGGATACTCGGCGAAAGCGACTTTATGGCAATGCTTGAAAATAGGAGTGCATCCAAATGAAGAGACTGATACTTAGTGCTGTTATAGCTTTTGGTATACACCCCTCGTTGAGCATCGCCCAAACAATTAGCGAATGCAATGATCGCCAGAGACTCACTGAAATGGCAATGGAAGTGAGGGACCGCTTAGCCAGAGGTGACTCAGAAGATAGTCTTTTAATGTGGGCAGGTAATATCGAGGGGCCCGGATTGCAATCCGCTGCATATAAAGCCATTGAGGCTTACACCTTTCCCTACCAGAAGCCTGGCAGTGTTTCTCAAGTCGTAACGGTGATGCATTACATGTGCAGCAAGACGTATCGCCCATGAACGACCTTTGAGATTGACATTAACCCGCCAACCGAGCGGGTTTTTTAATGCCTGAAATATAACTGCCCGCCGCGTGCGGGCTTTTTTGCGCCCGCAATTCGAGGTTGGCCCGCATGGCTCAGAATTATAAAGCTGGTTTGATTATCACCGGTGACGCCAGTGGCGGCATCCGGGCCATCAAGGCTACGGAAGATGAGTTAGGCAAGCTCAACCAAGGCTTTGACCGTGGTTCGCGCCAATCAAAGCGGTTTGGTAGTGATGCCGCCAGAGCCGGGCAGCAGCTGACAGAAATAGACAAGGGCGCTGGCGTTGCTACGCGCGGCTTGCAAACCCTGCAGCGTGCTGCCGCGCCTATCGCTGGCGTTATTGCAGGCATGTTTGCCGCCAACACCATCAAAAGCCAAGTGGATTGGGGCGATCAGCTACAGAAAACCAATCTGCGCATTGGTGCCAGCACAGAAGCGCTTAGCCAGTATAACTATGTCGCCAAGCTGTCCGGCGTCGAGTTCGGCCAGCTTACAACCGCGTGGCAGCGACAAACCCGCCGTATTTCTGAGGCAGCTCAGGGAACGGGCGTCGCCGTTGCCGCGCTCGACCGGCTCAGCCTGAGTGCCAAGGATTTGAATCGGCTGGCGCCGGAACAGCAGTTCGAGCGCATCGCGGCCGCCATGCAGGGCGTCGAAGATAGCAGCGAGCGCGTACGGTTGGCCCAGCAACTGTGGGATAGCGAAGGCGTCAAGCTCGTGCAGATCGTCAACCAGGGCACTGACGCGATTGCGCAGATGCGCGCCGAGGCCGACGCGCTGGGGCTGACGATCAGCCAAGACACCGCGAACGCCATGGCGAGCTATAACGACGAAATGGATCGCCTTAAGTTCGCCGCTCAAGGGGTCAGTCAGACCCTAGCTGCTGAGCTGGTGCCGTCCATGACGGCGGGCTTGCAAGCAACCAACGCATTTATCCAGCAAGTGGGCGGCGCGGAAGCCATTCTGGATACCGCGACAGATGCGGCAACGATGCTTGCCGTAGTGATGGGAGGGCGTCTTGCCGGCGCTCTTGTAACGTCGACTAAAAGCATGGTGGCTGATACCACAGCCACTATCGCAAAAGCGAGGGCAGACGCAACAGCAACAACAGCCGCTCGCGCAAAGGCTGCCGAAACACTGCGAGTAGCGCAAGCAGACCAAGCCGCCGCATCACGCGCCTTGGCAAGCGGGCATGCCATCGCTATAGCGACAGGCAATACCACGCTTCGCACCAAAGCCATCACACAAATGGCTGCAGCCAATCAGCGTGCCGTTGCCGCAGAGGCAGCGCATACAGCGGCAATCAATGTTAACAGCGCCGCCATGGCGCGCGGCACGGTGGCAGCTCAGGGCATGGCAGCAGCTACGCGTACAGGTGCTAGCGCGCTCGCGTTAATAGGCGGGCCAACCGGCGCCGCCTTAATAGCCGGTGCGGGCCTGTACTACTTCCGCGAAGAACTCGGCCTCACCGACGACAAGATGCAAGGCACCATTGGCACTATT
Organism: Halomonas citrativorans; assembly: GCF_900163645.1. Classification (GTDB taxonomy): domain Bacteria; phylum Pseudomonadota; class Gammaproteobacteria; order Pseudomonadales; family Halomonadaceae; genus Vreelandella; species Vreelandella citrativorans. Next base: position 16,285 of record NZ_FUKM01000023.1, read on the forward strand.
GAAAGCCTGGGTGATTCGTTTATAGCTGAGTTCGGCGGTATTGGCGCCGAATTGGTCGGCGGCTTCCGCGGTATGCGCGCTGAAATGCTCGATCTTGACGCGGGCTTTATCGACATGAAGGCCAGCGCAGTAGAGTCGTTCAGCGGTATCGTTGAAAGCAGCGCCTCCGTCATCAACATGGGCTTGATCCCGCTGCAGAATGCAGTTAACGCACTCGACTCCACTTTTGCAGGCTTGATTTACCGAGTCGCCAACGGGCTAGAGTCCGCCGGCGCGATGCCATTCGGCATGGAAAACGTGTTCGGCGAACAGATCAGTCGCCTACGCGGCATGGCCGATGGCCTCATGGATGGCTTGATTGAACCCATCGGTTTATCGACTGAACTGCTGGAAGATAACAGTCAGGCTCTACGCGCCCAAGCAGATGCCTTGCGTGATTCAGCTAACGAGATTCGCGGCAATGCCTTGCCCGCTAACAATGAACTGTCGGCCTCTTACCAAACGATAGACCAATGGCTGGATGAAATAGAGCGCGGTGCTCGTAGCACGGGCGATAGTGTGAGCGACAACGCCCCCAGTGATAGCACTATCGAAGCCTGGGGAAAGTACAACGACAAGCTGCGCGACAGCATGGCCGCCCTGCGTGATGGTGGCTCAGCCATGGCCGCTGCAAACAGGGCCATGGATAGCATTGGCGATGATGTTAACGATGTAATGCGCGGTTACAGCGTCTTCTTGGCAGTGCAAGAAGAGGCGTTTAAGGATAACGAAAAAGCACAGAAGGCGGCGGCCAGCGCTTCCCAGCAAGCGGCGCGCACTCAGGAACAGGCGGCACAGCAGGCAGCCCGGGCCGTTGAGCAGGCTGCCAAGCAGCAAGCAGATGCCCTAAAAGCCATTCAGCACGAAATGGACCCGCTGCTGGCCGACCATGCCACGTACGTTGAACGCCTGAAAGTGCTGGACAAGGCGCTGGCCGATGACACGATTACCCAAGAAGCCTACGGCAAAGCCGTACGCTGGAATGCCGAGCAGTACACCCGCGCTGCCACTGGCGCGGAAGAGTACGAGAAACAAACCCAATCGCTGATCGATACCTACGACAGCCACAACCAGCGCGCCCAGAAACTGCGCACCGAACTTGAGCAGATCAACCAGCGTTACCGCACCGGTGAGATTGATGGCGACCAGTACGCCCGCATGGTGGGCGGCGTGCGCGATGAAATGCAAAAGCTGGCGTTCGATGCCGACCCCGCCGCGCAGGAAATGGCGCGGGCGTGGGAAGAGGCGGGCAATCGCATCGATGAGACGTTTGCCGATGCGTTCGCTGGCGCGTTCGATTCGTTCGATGATTTTGGCGACCAGCTGCTAGACGGCTTTAAACGCCTGCTGGCCGAGCTGGCGTATCAAGCCACTCTCAAGCCCATTGTTGTGCAGTTTACCCAGGGCATGAGCAGCATGATGGGCATGGGCGGCGGCCAAGGCGGCGGCATGCAGAGCATGTTCAGCAACTTCAACCCCGGCATGCTGCAAAACGGCTGGGATACCGTTAGCGGCTGGTGGGGTGGTGGCTCAACGGCCGCCGCCAGCGGTGGCGGCCTATATGCCAACGCGGCAACGCAGGGCGCAGGCACATTGTACGGCAGCGCCGCTACAGGCGCATCGCAGGGTGGCTTGTACGGCAACGCAGTAACGGGCGGCGTAGCTCAGAGCGGCGGTGGCGGCTGGATGGGCGGCAGCATGCAGAACTACCAAGGCATGGGCGCCGTTTATAATATGGGCGCCTCGCTGGCTGGTGGTTACGTGGGTGGAGAAATTGGCTCTAGCGTTACCGGGAAAACCGCTAACTCCAACTACGGTGAGACGGCGGGCAGCCTGGTGGGCAGCTACTGGGGGCCGTGGGGCGCGGCGGCGGGATCTGCAATCGGTAGCTTCGTTGATTCGCTGTTTGGGTCGAACAAAAAAACCTATGACTTTGATTTTGAGCAAGGCGGCCACTACGGCGTATTTGGCGACCGCGACAGCGAACTAGGCCAATTCGGCCTAACGGCTCTTTCAGACTACAAGCTGGGCGAACAGCAAGACGCCCTGCAGGAATTGCTAACCAGCGTTGCTGATTTTGACAATGTGCTAGCGGGCGCCGCGATTGATGAGCGCGTAGACGCAATGCGGGCCAGCATCGAAGGGTTTAGGCATTCAGGGCCAGAGGATCTTTTTGATACTCGGCTGAGAGAGATCATCAACGGTTCCGGCGCGTATGTTGAATCCGCCATTGCCGCGATAGCTGACCCAGAACAAATGGCAGATGCCTTTGTATCTGTCCTCAACCTTGAGCGAATCGCAACATCGCTAAACGATCAAATCCAGCGTGATGTGATCGACCATCTTGAAGCCAACACAGGGGATGTGCAGGGCACGGTAGGGGGCTTGGCTCAAGCGCTGGATGCCACCGTGCTGTTGGGTAACAGCGTTGAGCGCCTTAACCTCCAGTTTGAGACAACCGCCGAGGGCGCAATCCATAGCGCGTGGGCGCTGCAGGAGGCGGCAGGCGGTATTGATAACATGACCGCCGTTAACGACGCATACTACCAGGCGGCGTTTAGCGAGACAGAGCGGCTATCTAACGCGCAGGAAGACCTGTTTGCCTCGCTATCCAGTGTTACCGATCAGACACCGCATACCGTTGAAGAGCTGAGGGCGCTAGTCGAGGCTCAAAACCTCAACAGCGCGGCAGGCGGTGAGCTGGCGTATGAACTCATGGCACTGGCTCCCGCGCTCAAAGAAACCAGCACGGCAGTTCGGCAGGCTATCGAGCAGCAGTATCAAGATGTGCTGGGGCGTACGCCCGATGCGGGTGGCCTGGAATACTGGTTTGATCAAGTGTCCAGCGGTGCAATAACCCTGGACGATGCGCTTGAACACATGGCGGGGAGCGCTGAGGCGGCTGATTATGCAGCCAGCGGGGCGGCGAATAGTCTGGATGGCATGGCAGATGCTTTGCGCGCTCAAGAGCAATTGCAGCGTCAGTTGTGGCAGGCGCAGGGCAATACCGACGCCATCCGACAGCTTGAAATTGATCGACTGAGCGACCTTGAAACTGCCGAAGTCGACAATCTGACAGCGCTACAGCGGCGCATCTGGGCCATTGAAGATGAAAACGCCGCCCAGCAAGCGGCAGAGCGCGCCCAGCAGGACCGCATTCGCGCTATTGAGCAAGAGGCTAACGCATGGTCGCGGGCGCGGAACGAATTAGCAGGATTCGGTAACACCATCAACGGCTGGCTGGCCAATCATGATGCCACTGAGCAGGGCATGGGCACGCCCCGCGACCGGCTAGAAGCGTCCGACGCTGATTTTTGGGCGCAGTACGAAAAAGCCCAGCAGGGCGACCGCAACGCACGGCAAAGCATTACCCAATTTGCTGACCGCGCTATCGACAACCTGCAGGAGTTTTATGCTAGCAGCGACCCCGGCGTTAATGGTATCGCGGAGATCCGCGACGCCATGGAGCGCTTGCCCGAAATGCTCAGCCCTGAGCAGTTTCTTGCCGAAGAGTTCCGGGGGATTATCGGAGGGCAAACCGGCGCGCTGGTGGGTGCAATGGACCTCAACGGTGACGGCACCGTGTCCGCCATCGAGCGAGCTATTGCAGCCGATTGGGACTCCAGCGACCTGCTTAAAAACGTGCTTCATCAAGAAATGCTTCGGCTGGGTACCACGGTACTTACCGATGCACAGATTCGCGCTGCACTAAAACCCCACGCTACGAATGCCGAAATTGACCGCTTAATCCAGCGCGTCGATGCAAACGGTGATGGGATTGTCTCGGCTCAAGAGCTGGCCAACGCCCGCCTGTCTGGTCTGGGCGCGGGCATTGTGAGCGCGATGGCGAGTGAGTTTGACGGCATCGATGTAAACGCCAGTGGGCTTATTGATTATGACGAGTTTCATAGCGCATTCGCGGGGATGGCGAGCGAAACCACGTTAGATAAGTTGTTCTGGCTGATGGACAAAAACGGTGACGGCCAGATTAGCCGCTTGGAGTCTATCGCGGCTAGCAACATGACGATTGCCGAGTTGGGGCTGATGCGTCAAGAGGGCGACACCGACGACATCATGGGCGGCAATCCCTCGGTTATTGACGACATCGTTAACAAGTACCCGGCCTCTGACCCCACCGCTGGCAAGATCGATGCGGCGTATCACGACGTGTTGGGCAAGGCCGCGCAGGGGTTTCAGGTCAACAGCTGGGCGCGCTGGCTGGAGGAAAAGGACTCCCGCGCTGGGCAGCTACACCAGGCCGTTGCATGGGCCAACCTGCCAGTAGGGGGCAGGGAGTGGCTAATCGAGCGCGACCTTTACGGTGATGGAACGGTGCCGAAATTCGCTAACGGCGGGGTGTTCTCTAACTCCATCGTTAACAGGCCCACGATGTTTGATATGGGGCTGATGGGCGAAGCGGGTCCAGAGGCCATTGTGCCCCTGTCACGCGGTGCCGGTGGGCGTTTAGGCATTGATGCAACAGGGCTTATGCAGCTACCCGATGGCCCGCAGCAATTACCCATGCCTGAAATGCCGCCGCTGCCGCAGTTCCCGGCGCTCAGTCACTCGGACGTAGTGCAAGTGCTAAACGACGTTAAGCGCGAGCTGGTCGAAACCCGCAAGGAAAACAAGCGGCTATTAGAGCTGATTGGCGACAACACGCGGGACACGGCCGACGCCGTTGAAGAGTACGGGGAGCGGGCAGAAGACCAGCGAACTGCGGAGATCGAAGAGCTTGAAACGATCAGCAGAAACAGCAATACGCGGAGTGTCACGACATGAGTATCAGCGAGGGGCAGTATCTGGCGTGGCTCGCCAAGCTCAATGCCGACCGCTTGCTGCTTGCCGAGCTGCATCACGCGGGTGGCATTGAGTACGTGGCCACCGGGCCGTTTATGTCGCTACCCAGCGACAGCGACCCTAACCGGCCGTATACCACCGCTTTGAAAAAAGCGGTGAATATTACGACGCGGATTGATGGCAACGTGACGTTTGGGGAGGTGGAAATAATCGGTGATCAGCTGGTGACGGAACTGATTGACCTGGCCTGGCAGGGCCACCCAATCAAACTGTTTTTGGGTGATCCCAAGTGGCCGCGTGATGATTTTCGCCTGCTGGCTCAGGGGCGAAATGGCGGCATCCGCCAGGCAAAGCGCGGCGCGATTACGTTTCGAATGGTCGATGAAAGCAGCGTGCTGGATGAGGTGATTGATACCGGCCAGTTGCCCGACGATGCAGGGCCGGTGCCGCTGGCATTGGGTAGCGTGTACAACGCGCCGCTGTACCGCGTTGATACGCAAACGCTGACATATCGTGGTTCCTACCTGCCGGTAACCAGCATCCAGGCCAAGGCCAACGGTGCGTTGCTCACGCATAGCACCGACGCGGCCGCAGGCACGGTCACGCTTAGCGACAGGTTTGGGGATATAACCGGCGACATTGAAGAACCTCACAACACGCCGCGCAAGATCGTGGAATGGGTGGCTAATCATTACGGCATCACTGTAGGGGAAATCGATCTACCCGATTACCGCGTGGGCGTTTTCTACAACGATGATGTGTCAGGCCGTCAGATCCTTAACGAGCTGAAAGAGGGGTTAGGGGCTTATTGGTATCTAAACGAAATCAACGCATTAGTGATGCGGCAGCATAAAGAGCCGGTGGTCGCTGATGTGACGATTGTTCGAGACGATATTCCCCGGGACAAGCTAACCCTCTCTGAAACCCAGCAGCCATGGCGCAGCTTAACGCTACGCTGGGGGCGTAACTATGCCCCGCTATCGACCGTGGCTGGAACCATTGATGAAGAGAACCCGGCCGAGGCTGCCCGACTGCGCACAGAGTGGCGGGAGAGTCACGCACGGCAGGATGTCAGCGACTACCCCATGGCCGAGCGCGTCACCCGCGATAGCGTGATACAGGATGAGCAGGATGCTATCACCGAGCGTGACCGGCTTCTGGCGCAGCGCCGCACCCAGCGGAACGTATGGAGCATCGAGGCCCGCCTGCCACCGGTATATGTAGGACAAGCGGCGGCCGTGGCGCATGGGCGGCTGGACGGAAAACTAGGCCGGTTAATCAATGTCGGCCGCTCCCCCACCCGGGGACGCACCAATCTGGGAGTGTGGGTGTGAATCCATCCGAAATACTATTTGATAATAAACACGACACGGCAATATTAGTGGCCAGTAGCCAACAATCCCCGCCGGAATATACGCAAGTAAGCGGCGGGAGTCATTTGTTTAGAACACTGGGCGTTAATAATGAAACATTAACCGCTACGCTAGAAAGTGCTGTTTATATGTCCAAGGTCGTTATTTACGGCCACAACTTAAGCCCAGCGGGAACTATTAATGTTGCGCTTCTTTTAAACGGTGAAGCCGTTGCGGAAACAGGGTTTAAAGGTGTCGCGGAGTTAATACCGTTAGGGCGTTTTAGAGTAGGTATAGACCCGTGGGGCGGCCACGATTTAAGCGGTTTATCAACTGTCAGTTTTGAGGCCAACTTTACACCCGAGGTTGCTAACGGATACCGCATAACGATTAAAGACCCAACGAATGAGAACGGCTATTTAGAGATTGGCCGTGTGTTTTCGGGCGTGCCGTGGTCGCCGCCTGAAAGCATGGGGGTTAGTTTCGGTGTCAGCATGAAAACCAAAACAGCGACCCGTAAAGAGCGCACCGAAGGCGGTTCGCTTATCGCGATTGGTAAAGGCAGTTGGCGTGAAGTGTCGTTATCGTTTGATCATTTGGAAGATAACGAGTTTGAAAACTTCGTTAAAGAAATGAATAAAACCGACGATACGACCGAGGTGTATATCAGTGTCTACCCCGATAAAGGCGGTGTAATAGAAGCTATCCACTCGTTTGTAGCAATGCGGCAGGATGGCTACGACCATACACATGACCGGGCAAGAAACAGAAAAGTGCCGCTTACGTACGTGGAGGTTTAAAGATGGTTAGCGCACCCCAGGTTGAAGATCCGCGTAAGTGGGATTTTGAATACAACGACCGTGAGGAAATGATATTCAAACAAAACACCCTCAACCAGTGGCGTTTTGATTTTTCAGAACAGTTAAAAACGATGTGCGACGAGCTGAATATAGAGTTTAAGTTTGTCGCAGAGAGCCGCATCGACATTACGCAGAAAACCGGCCAGGTGGCCACCGACCGGCAGCACGTTGACCAGCAAAAGCAGGCAATCGACAACGTTAAAACGCACGTTGATCAGCAGCGCGAGAGCATCGACACCACCGCTGGGCAAGTGAATGCCAACGCCCAGCAGGTGGCCACGGATAAAGCGGCGGTAGCGCAGGACAGACAAGCGGCTGCGCAGTCTGCGAGCGCTGCCAACGACTCAGCCGGTGCCGCCCAGAAAGCGAAAAACGACACCGAAAACCTGTACGGCGACCTGGACGCCGTGCGCGCCGCCCGCGACGAAGCGGGGCAGTCAGCCCAGACAGCAGGCCAGCAGGCAACTGCGGCAGGGCAGCAGGCGCAGGCGGCAGGGCAAGAACGGGCTAAAGCGGAGACGGCGAAAGAAGGCGCTGAGGCAGCCCTGCGGAAAGCGATTGAAGCGGCGGAAGCGGCGAACGTTGATATAGATAAAGCGCTTGAAAACTACGTGCCGCGCAGCGGTGCGGATTTGGGTGGTAATGATTTAAAGGCCAAACTGACCCATAACAGCGGGTATTTCTACATTGGAGCGTATAACAGTAGCTACGGTGCGGGATCACTGCGCGTTTATTGGAATGACGACGATAAACAGCTGCACATGGGCGGCGCTACGCTGACCCACGTTAATGTACGAAATTCTGACGTAATAGGCCGTAAGGCCATCACTAACATGAACCTGGTTGGCCCGGGCAGTAGTGACACCGCAGCCACGGTATTTGCCTTACAGGCAGATGGGCGTTCACCCACTATTCGAGATGATGTCCATGATGCTCGTGCGTCAGGGATGTATTACGGCCTGTCCCCTGATAACGCTCCAGGGGGTTGGAACGGGCATTACCATTGGTCTAACTACAACCCTAGCTATCAAAAGTTTCTATTTCTCCCGCAAAATGTAGCTAACCGATTGTTTATCGGAGGGAATCATAATGGGGTTTGGTCCACTCCCGTAGAGGTCTGGACTGCTGACAATCTCAAGTTAACGGTCAACGGGGAAAACGTAGAGGTAGGTGGTCTGGTGTCCGCCCAAGGTCTGAACCTCCCTAACGGCGTGGAACTACGAGGAGTAGCAGCAAGAGGCCTTGAGATAACGCGGCCCCATGGTTCGGTAGAGATCGGGAACCGCAACAGCGGGCATACCCACTATTTAAGTTCTGCGGACTCGCATTATTTCTACGGGAAGGTAACAAGCCAGAGCGGGTTTTATGGTAATGGCAGTAACCTGACAAACCTGAATGCGGCAGAGTTGAGGTCGGGCACCATACCCTACGCCCGCGTCCCATCAACGTCGAGTCGCACCAGTTCAAGCACGTCGCACGCACTAAACGCAGCGGCTATGAACGCACACCGTACCAGCGGTGATCACGATGGCCGCTACTACACAAAAAGCCAGGTCAATTCATTGCTGGCTAGCGAAGGGGTCGAAACCGGCTCAAACAGCAACGGCCGGTACTACAAGCACCCCGATGGGCGGCTGGTGATGCACTGTGGAGTAAAAACGTTCACAACAGACCCCTCGACAGGTCGCTACTTACTGGCAAATGTAACGCTGCCCTACACCCCGCATTCCAGTGCCGAGCATTATGTAACGCTCAATGGATCATCAGATGCGAGCGACTACAGCAGTGGCGCGACGCCTCTTCATATTGGACGCACATTAACAAAACCGGCACGTCAAAGCGGCGGTTCCGTTGTTGAGGTGCGTGTAGCACAAACTAACGGGAGCAATTATCTGGGTGGTGCCACTGCAAAAATGAGTGTGCTGATCGAATCCCGCTGGAAATAGGAACCCGATATGAAAGTGTTAATAGCTGATAAACCACTACATCACGACTACACAATCAGCGGCAACGTAATTAACGGCCTCGACCTCTCCGTATTCCCCCCTGATGCCGTTTTCAGCGGTAATGAGGCAACGGACGCAGCAGGGATCTACCACGTCGAGTGGCGCGATGGTGAGTTATACGTAACCCTGGCGCAGCACGGTTTAACGTATGAGTGTGAGCCGGTTAATGGCTCGAATGATTGGTTCGGCACGGGTGAGTGGATAGATGCTGAGGACTACGACCCTGAGCGTTGCTACATCGTGGCCACCAGCGCGCCTGATGATGCGAATTATGAAAAACGTGATGACGGCTGGACGGTGACTGTGCCGGTAGTAGAAGAACCGGAGCCAGACCCCGCAGATGAGCCGGTAGAGGAACCGGAATCCGTAGAACCCCCGCCGCCGGTAGCACCCCCAGACCCGGGGCCGATGGATGAGCCAGAGGAAGAAGAGGTAGACACGGGTCCAATCTATGAGCCAGCAGACGAGAGTGAGGTGGCCGAGTGAGCGCACAAGCACAAGAGCAGTGGTGGGTAACCAAGCCTACTCAAGAGGATCAGTTGAACGCCGCCCGTGCCGTCAAAATTGACGAAATCAACGCGGCGTACGTCGAGGTAGTGACGCCACTTATCAGGGACTACCCGCAGATCGAGCGAGACACCTGGTGGGCGCAGGAACCGGAGGCCACCGCGTATTTAGAGTGGGAAGAGTTCGGCGGTGATAGCGACCCACCACCCACGCCGGTACTCGATAACATCCTGCTGGGCCGCAACGGCGAAGACGGTACCGAGACGCTGCACGATTTAAGCCTGGCCGTGCTTGATAACGCACAACGATTCACCGAAGCGCAGAGGCTGACCGGCAAACGCCAGCGGCTGGTGAAGCTAGCGCGAGCAGCGAAAACGCAGGAGGCCTTGGACGCTATTAGCTGGTAGGGCACAAAGCGCAGCAGACATGGCCGCCTTGAGCGGTTTTTTGTGCCTGTAAGATATGGCTTACAAAACTGTAGCAATTATCGTACACGCCTAATTCCCTGATAATGCTATGTTGCCTTCGGGGAATGGAATATCATTTTTGCCAAGGACGGCGCACTACCCCAGTCTCCCCACCTGCACTCAATCGCCACACGCCCTCAGTAATTTGATCAGTCCGACGTATCAAAAAGAGCACGGTGCCCGGTGTCGACATATCGCCCGCATTGAGCCGGTTAACGGCTATTCGCCCGCTGAATAGTTGCCCTTTCCAAATGATATGAAACTCAATCAGTTTATGACCGGGCGGCGCTGCACGGCGCAGGCTAACCCAGTTTTTTCGCTCAAGCCGCTTGCGCCAGAATGTTTCGCTATATCCCACGCCAGCCTTTCCCGCCGCTGCGCATGCTCACGACATTGATTCTTCTGGATTCCAGCGTACCCGAACTAGTTCGCCATCATCATCAAGCGGAGTCATCGTCACGTTTTCAACTGTTCCAAGCTCGGCAAGCATGCGTGCCCAGTCATCGGTGCTGTCTTCGGGCTGGCGTTGAATCTCTGCGCAGTGCTCTGACTGAGCGCGAGGGCTGTTGATTTTGCGCTGAACCCGACTGACCAGGACTTGATAGGTTTTCTCTGACATAAGCGCCTCTTTGGTTTACTGGAAAAACATACAGTATTGGGTGTGGAGTATAGTCAGGGGTAGCTAGATAAATCTAGGTGTGTGGTCGCAATTTGGTCGCAGACTGAGTGCGACCAGCGTGCTGTGTAAGCATAGGGTGTGACTTAGTAAAGTATTTTGACAAATTTTGTCAAAAATTGCGCTCAGAGGGGGGGTGTGCTAAAAATAGATTTATAATGCACATGAATTAAAACTTAATTAGGGGTAAATGCAATGCTGATCGAATTTAGTGTCACTAATTTTCGTTCAATTTTAGATCGGCAAGCCCTCAGCCTATCCATGGCTAAAGGCGATGAGCTAGTAGAAGAAAATACTTTTAAAGTAAATGCTTTTAATGAGTTTAACCTTTTAAGATCTGCTGCTATCTATGGAGCTAATGCCAGTGGTAAAACAAATTTTTTACTAGCTCTAATGGTCATGAAGGATATGGTGGCTAATTCAGCTTCTGGTAAACAAAGAGGTGATCAGCTTCCTGTCGTTCCCTTTAAACTCGATAAAGAATCGAGTTTAAAACCGAGTGAATTCGAAGTAACGTTTATTGTCGATAATATTAGGTATCAATATGGATTTTCGGCTACTGAAGACAAGGTTTATGATGAGTGGCTTCTTGCTTATCCAAAAGGGCGTGCCCAGAGATGGTTGGATAGACAATGGAATGAAACTACGAATGAATATGATTGGGACTTAGGTAACAATCTATTTGGTGAAAAACAAATGTGGCAGAAGTCCACTAGAGATAACGCTTTATTTTTGTCTACAGCTGTTCAATTGAATAGCAAGCAGCTTGAGCCGCTCTATGATTGGTTTAATAAATTTTTAAGGATGGCCGGAGTAAACGGATGGGGCATGGGATTTAGTGCTTCACTTTGTGAAAAAGAAGAAAAGAAAAAAATTCTAGATTTTCTAAAAGCAGCTGATTTAGATATTGACGATATTAAAGTTGAAAGCGAACCTTTTGATGTAAGCTCTTTACCTGACGATATTCCTCAAACTGTTCGTAATGAGATTGCTAGAGATATGAAAGGTAAGAAAGTATTAGATATTAGTACTATTCACAAGGCTAGCGATGGCTCTGATGTTGTTTTTGATATTGAAGATGAATCTGAAGGAACTAAGAGACTTTTTGGTTTGGCTGGGCCGTGGGTAGATGTTTTAGCTAACGGTTATGTATTGTTTATTGATGAGCTCCATAATAATCTACATCCAAAGTTAGTCAAATTTCTTGTCTCTCTATTTCATAGCAAGGAAACCAACCCCAAAAATGCTCAATTAGTATTTACAACGCATGATACCTCTATTTTACATCAAGATGTTTTTCGTAGAGATCAGGTTTGGTTTTGTAGTAAAAATAAATCGCAGGCTACTGAAATTTATCCATTAACAGATTTTAGCCCAAGAAAAGGAAGGGAGAATCTTGAATTAGGTTACTTGTCTGGTAGATATGGAGCTATCCCTTTTACAAAAGAAATCAATCCGATGTGGAAAGGGCATCAATAATGGGACAAGACAACTTACATCATAAGAGAAAAGCTAGATCAGCTAAGCAGCTCAATCGGAAAAAAGCAAAGCGTGATCCTTATTCTAAGATTTTAATCGTATGCGAAGGAAAAAAAACCGAGCCTAATTACTTTGAAGAAATCCAAAAGTGTTACGAGCTTAATACTGCTAATGTGGAATTGATTGGCACGGGGTCCAGTCCGAGAAATATTTTGGAATATGCTCGCCAAAGGTATCGTGAAGAGAAAGATTCAGGTGATGGGTTCGATAAAGTTTTCTGTGTGTTCGATAGAGATAGTCATACAACATACGACGAAACGGTAGGCAATATTAATCAAGCAGTTCCGAAAAGCACTTTCGTAGCTATAACATCTGTACCTAGTTTTGAATACTGGCTGTTAATGCATTTTATATACTCTACAAAGCCTTATGAAAATTTGTCTGGAAACACCGCAGCAAACCAAGTGCTTGATGAGGTAAAGGCTTATTACTCCGAATATACAAAAGGTGGTAAAGATGTATTTGCTCATCTTTTTGAGGCGTTGCCTTCAGCAAAAGCTAATGCGAAGAGGTCGCTAGAAGAGGCTATTAGGAACGATAATTTTAATCCATCAACAAAAGTACATGAGTTAGTGGATTTTTTGCAGAATATCAAAAAATAATTTTGAAAGTCGGAACCTCTTGGAAGTTATAAGGCCGCATGCTGAATGCGGCCTTATATGAAGCATTGTTGTACATTGAATTTTGTAACTAATGACAAATAGAATTACAAGGTACTTCATCGCTATCTCCATCAAGGCGCCCATTCCCGCACTGAAGAAAATGGAAATATGCTTCCTCACAAGAAGTCATCTGGCCACAGTTCTTGCGCTCGTCGCATCTAAACTCCGTCATCGGCTCTGAAAAAATGGTTTCAGTGAGCTGTCTAGGCCCCAGCGGCAGCTCTTCATTGCTTACATACGGGTTTCCATTGCCCTGGATTGCCGCAATTCGCCGGTTTCTCTCCAACTCCCACTCATCGACAGGATCCATGCGGTTCCAAGCTTCAAACAACTGCTGCTGTGGTAATCCCCCCATTTATAACCGGGGCGATAAGTAGAGTTGGTTAGGCAGCCATT
>NZ_FUKM01000029.1 GCF_900163645.1 Halomonas citrativorans
CTTTCGAGTGACAAGTAAGAATCACACTGATTTTAAACTGAAGAGTTTGATCATGGCTCAGATTGAACGCTGGCGGCAGGCTTAACACATGCAAGTCGAGCGGTAACAGGGGAAGCTTGCTTCCCGCTGACGAGCGGCGGACGGGTGAGTAATGCATAGGAATCTGCCCGGTAGTGGGGGATAACCTGGGGAAACTCAGGCTAATACCGCATACGTCCTACGGGAGAAAGGGGGCTTCGGCTCCCGCTATTGGATGAGCCTATGTCGGATTAGCTGGTTGGTGAGGTAATGGCTCACCAAGGCAACGATCCGTAGCTGGTCTGAGAGGATGATCAGCCACATCGGGACTGAGACACGGCCCGAACTCCTACGGGAGGCAGCAGTGGGGAATATTGGACAATGGGCGCAAGCCTGATCCAGCCATGCCGCGTGTGTGAAGAAGGCCTTCGGGTTGTAAAGCACTTTCAGCGAGGAAGAACGCCTGGTGGTTAATACCCATCAGGAAAGACATCACTCGCAGAAGAAGCACCGGCTAACTCCGTGCCAGCAGCCGCGGTAATACGGAGGGTGCAAGCGTTAATCGGAATTACTGGGCGTAAAGCGCGCGTAGGTGGCTTGATAAGCCGGTTGTGAAAGCCCCGGGCTCAACCTGGGAACGGCATCCGGAACTGTCAGGCTAGAGTGCAGGAGAGGAAGGTAGAATTCCCGGTGTAGCGGTGAAATGCGTAGAGATCGGGAGGAATACCAGTGGCGAAGGCGGCCTTCTGGACTGACACTGACACTGAGGTGCGAAAGCGTGGGTAGCAAACAGGATTAGATACCCTGGTAGTCCACGCCGTAAACGATGTCGACCAGCCGTTGGGTGCCTAGCGCACTTTGTGGCGAAGTTAACGCGATAAGTCGACCGCCTGGGGAGTACGGCCGCAAGGTTAAAACTCAAATGAATTGACGGGGGCCCGCACAAGCGGTGGAGCATGTGGTTTAATTCGATGCAACGCGAAGAACCTTACCTACCCTTGACATCTACAGAAGCCGGGAGAGATCCTGGTGTGCCTTCGGGAACTGTAAGACAGGTGCTGCATGGCTGTCGTCAGCTCGTGTTGTGAAATGTTGGGTTAAGTCCCGTAACGAGCGCAACCCTTGTCCTTATTTGCCAGCACATAATGGTGGGAACTCTAAGGAGACTGCCGGTGACAAACCGGAGGAAGGTGGGGACGACGTCAAGTCATCATGGCCCTTACGGGTAGGGCTACACACGTGCTACAATGGCCGGTACAAAGGGTTGCCAACTCGCGAGAGTGCGCCAATCCCGGAAAGCCGGTCTCAGTCCGGATCGGAGTCTGCAACTCGACTCCGTGAAGTCGGAATCGCTAGTAATCGTGAATCAGAATGTCACGGTGAATACGTTCCCGGGCCTTGTACACACCGCCCGTCACACCATGGGAGTGGACTGCACCAGAAGTGGTTAGCCTAACGCAAGAGGGCGATCACCACGGTGTGGTTCATGACTGGGGTGAAGTCGTAACAAGGTAGCCGTAGGGGAACCTGCGGCTGGATCACCTCCTTAAACGATGCGTCATCCCTCGCGGTAAACGTCCACAATGAATTACCTGATCAGA
>NZ_FUKM01000017.1 GCF_900163645.1 Halomonas citrativorans
CATGATCAAACTCTTCAGTTTAAAATCAGTGTGATTCTTACTTGTCACTCGAAAGTGACAAAGGTGAATCAATCCTGGCTCAAGGTTCAAACGAATTTGAAGAATTCGAAAATTCTTCTTGTGCGCCTGCCTTGATATCTGGTGACTTGTCACCCTCATCGGCAAACGCCCACATGAATTACCTGATCAAATTGTTAAAGAGCTGTTTCGCTTGAGGTAAGTGGAGAACCACTCGACTCGATGACCGGAGCCGTTTGCCTCAGCGAGGAAGGCGTATTCTACGCATTTCCTGGTGTTTGTCAACCGCTGTTTTTAGCGGGTGAAGCAAGCAACCAAAACGACGCTAACTTCCTGACAAACCGAAGGTTTTCACCTTCACTCACCGCTGGTAACGCTGGGCGTCCCCGGCAGCGGATGCGTACTTTACGGGTTCACCAGGCGTTTGGCAAGCACTATCTTTAAAAAGATCCAGCGCCCTATAAAAAAGCGGCAAACCTTCATTATGGATATGCTCCATAGCAAGAGGCTGCCGCAAACCACCGAACACAGTACTTACAAAAACATCTGACTGGTACCAAGAGCACGCCTACACAAGCTGCCGGTTAAATCTCAAAGCCCAACCCAAAATCTTCGCTGGAAATAGCCATTAGGCTGGCAGCACCGGCTTGGATCATTTGTGCATGCGCTTTCGTACGCGGCAGTAGCCGCTGATAGTAGAATCGCGCAGTATTAAGCTTAGCGGTATAAAACGCCTTATCATCACCTTCAAGCGCAACAGATGCTTGCTTAGCAGCACGCGCAAACAGGTAGGCAAGCGTGACATAGCCGGAATACATCAGATAGTCGACACTTGCCGCCCCAACTTCCTCACGATCCTGCATCGCTTTCATGCCAACCCCCATCGTAAGCTCACCCCACTCTGCGTTGAGCTTAGACAGCGGCGTAATGAACTCTTTAAGCGTAGGGTTATCAGCCTCGGCTTTACAGAATTTATGAATCTCTTTGGTAAAGACCTTGAGCGACTCCCCTTGGCTCATCAGCACTTTTCGACCCAACAGGTCGAGTGCCTGAATGCCGGTAGTACCTTCATAGAGCCGCGTAATACGTGCATCACGCACTAGCTGCTCCATCCCCCACTCTTTAATAAAGCCGTGACCACCAAAAACCTGCACGCCTTCATTAGTACTCTCAAAACCGACTTCCGTTAAAAACGCTTTAACGATCGGCGTGAGCAGTCCCAGCAAGGTTTCAGCACGCTCTTTTTCTTCACCAGGCTGGCCAAGCTCAACGGTGTCCAGCAGCTGGGCGGCGTAAAGCACCAGCATGCGCCCACCTTCGGCAAACGCTTTTTGCGTTAGCAGCATCCGGCGCACATCCGGATGAACGATAATCGGGTCGGCAGGTTTTTCGGGCGCCTGCTTGCCTGACAAACCACGCATCTGCAGGCGGTCACGGGCGTAGCTCAACGAATTTTGAAAACTGGCTTCAATGAGGCCAAGCCCTTGGATACCCACGCCAAGGCGCGCAGCATTCATCATGGTAAACATGCACGCCAGCCCTTTATTAGGCGATCCAACCAGATAACCAGTGGCACCATCAAAGTTCATGACGCACGTCGCGTTACCATGAATGCCCATTTTATGCTCAAGGGAGCCGCAGGTTACCCCATTGCGCTCACCGGGATTGCCATCCGCATTAGGTAAAAACTTAGGCACTACAAAGAGTGAAATACCTTTTGACCCTTCTGGCGCATCAGGCAGTTTGGCGAGAACCAGATGAACGATATTTTCGGCCAGGTCATGCTCTCCAGCGGAGATAAATATCTTGGTGCCGGTAATGGTATAAGCCTCTCCAGCGGCTGGCACGGCGCGAGTCTTGATTAACCCGAGATCGGTACCACAATGAGGCTCTGTTAAGCACATGGTGCCCGTCCAAACGCCTTCAACCAGCTTGGTAAGATACGTCGCTTTCTGCTCGTCGGTGCCATGATGGCGCAGCGCGTCAGCGGCACCATGAGAAAGCCCTGGATACATGCCCCAAGCCAAATTGGTCGCGCAGATCATTTCCGAAAGTACCATAGCAAGCGAAGGCGGCAGCCCTTGCCCACCGTGCTCGGGGTCAGCCGCCAGACTTGGCCAACCGCCTTCTACGTACTGCTGGTACGCCTCCTTGAAGCCTTGAGGTGCTTTCACCTCACCGCCCTCTAGCACACAGCCCTCTTCATCGCCGCTTTGATTAATCGGCAGGAGAACATCACGAGCAAAGCGCGCGCCCTCTTCCAGAATGGCGGCCACTACGTCGGGTGAAGCGTCATCACCTCCAGGCAATGCAGCGTAGTGAGTAGGATAATCAAGCATTTCGTCCATGACGAAACGCATATCACGCAGAGGGGCCTGATAACTTGGCATAGCACTTCTCCTAAACGGGGAGTTGAAAGCAGCACTAGATTTCAAAACAGCTTTCAAACACATGTTTGAAAGCTAGCGCGCACCGCAAAGCGAGTCAAGCGAGCGTTTGAATTAAAGCCACATTACCGCTAGTCCTTTGGTCGAAGCATTGAGAATTGATCGGCTAAACGCAAAAAACTCGCCAGCCGAATTGCTGGCGAGTTGATGTCTGAGCAACGGATGCGCTTTCACTGCATCCTAATACCACCATCCAACCGAATCACCTCACCATTAAGCATGGAATTAACAATGATATGCTCGGCTAGCTGGGCAAATTCCTCTGCCTTGCCTAACCGCTTTGGAAAAGGAACGGAGGCGGCAAGCGCTTGGGCGGCTTCATCAGGTATGTCGCCCATCATCGGCGTTTCAAACACGCCCGGCGCAATCGCCATGACACGAATAGCATGCCGAGAAAGCTCTCTAGCGGCAGGCAAACTCATCCCCACCACGCCTGCTTTAGAGGCGCTGTAAGCGCACTGCCCCACCTGGCCATCGAAGGCGGCTATAGATGCCGTGTTAATAATCACGCCACGCTCGCCATCCTTATTGGGCGTGTTTTTTGCCATGGTCGCCGCTGCCAAGCGCATGACGTTGAAGGTACCCACCAGATTGATATTGATTGTTTTGGCATAGGCGTCAAGGTCAGCCGGATTGCCTTCTCGATCTACCAGCTTGGCCACACTAATCACGCCAGCACAGTGAATAACGCCCGCCACCCCTTTTTCTTCGCTTAATTTGGCAGCGACATCGAACGCCAGCTGCATTTGTTCTGAAGAAGTAATATCGGCCATACAGGCTTTTGCGCGCTCTCCTAGTTGGGCAGCATGACGGCTAATACTGTCGCTTACATCACACAGGACCACCTTGGCGCCAGCGGCCACCAACCGCTCAGCCGTTGCTGCGCCCAACCCAGACGCCGCGCCCGTAATTAAAAACGTACTCTCCTTTACCTGCATAATAGCGCTCCTTTATTTGTTATTCGCGAATGTACTATTAATGGATACGCGCTCTTTCAAGGGATTTATACACACTGCTTGAAACGCTGGATTTCTACCGCCACGCCTTTTAGGCAGCTCCGCCTTAACACAGGGGCGTCCATCTTTTATGTTAGATTTCTACAAGCACTCGTTTACGTTAACGTAAATACAACGCTAAAAGCTATACGCACAATAGCGCCAACTATCCAGAGCATTCAGGGTAATAGACTGCTTCGCTTGAGGGTGCAAGCACCACACAGATAGATAGCGAAAACTAACAATGCTGATTCAAAAAAGAAGCAAACGCCCGTTAATGAGCCATGATCATCGCCACCAACTCATCCGCAAGGTCATCTGGCGTACGCGGGCCACTGGGGTCATACCAGCGCACGGTCCAGTTCAAAGCGCCCAATATAAATCGCGAAACCAGAAAGCGATCCCCACGGATAAGCTGCGCTTCCAGCGCATCGTCTATAACCTGCACCCACAAGGCCTCATACGCATCGCGCAAATGGCTTAAATGGGCACTAGCGACAGGGTCCAAGCGCCGCCATTCAAACAGGGCCACCACATGGGCATTGCGGTCGGTAAAAAGTGTTTCCAGATGAGCACGTGCCATCGCGCGCAGCCGCGCTTCAGGATCAGACGAGCAGTGCTCAATTGATTGGCGAGCAATCGTTAACGCATTCTGCATTCCTTCCTCGATCACCGCAGCAAGGATTTCCTGTTTGTCTTTAAAGTGATGAAACAGGCTGCCGGACTTGATACCCATTTCCTGCGCCAGCATACGTACAGTGGTACGATCAAAGCCCTCCTGAACAAAAAGCTGAGCCGCTAAACGCGTCAATTCCTTGCGACGCACAGATGTATTTATTACATTCATTTCACTCACACTAGCGCTTGCTTGGTTATCCACGAGAAAACCACAGCCCCGCCAATGGGTCAACGCATCGCTTATTGCCCAGCAGAATAATCACAATAAATCCTAAGGAGTTAGCCAATGAATACTGCAACCGATATCGTATTTCTATCCGCTGCACGCACCCCGATGGGAGGCATGATGGGCAGCTTATCGAGCATGAGCGCCCCTGAACTGGGCGCGGTTGCTATTCGTGCGGCGATTCAACGTGCGGGTATTGAGCCCGATGCAATTGATGAAGGCATTATGGGCTGCGTGCTTCCAGGTGGTGTCAAACAAGGCCCCGCTCGCCAAGCCATGCGTCAGGCCGGTATACCAGATGCGTGCGGCGCAATGACGATTAACAAGCTATGTGGTTCGGGTATGAAGGCCGCCATGCTCGCCCACGACGTGATTAAAGCGGGTAGTGGAAAAATTCTACTGGCGGGTGGCATGGAGTCCATGTCCAACGCACCCTACGTGCTGACCAAAGCCCGCGGCGGTTATCGATTGGGCCACGGCGAGCTCAAAGACCACATGTTTCTGGATGGCCTTGAAGATGCTGAAACGGGCACATTAATGGGCGTTTTCGCTCAGGATATCGCTTCACGGCGAGGCTACACGCGGGAGCGTTTGGATGATTTTGCCATTGCCTCGCTCGAGCGCGCTATCGCGGCTTCCAACGGCGGGCAACTAACAGCTGAAATGGCGCCTGCCACCGTATCTACGCGCCAAGGCGACACGCTTATTGAACATGATGAACAGCCGTTTCAAGCCAAACTCGACAAAATTCGCCACATGCGACCAGCCTTTTCTAAAGACGGCACCATCACCGCAGCAAACGCCAGCTCTATCTCCGATGGCGCTTCAGCGCTTATTGTGGCCAGCGCAGAAGCAGCCGAACGCCACGGCGTGAAGCCATTAGCCAGAATGCTGGGGCATGCAACCCACGCTCGCCACCCCAGCGAGTTTACGATTGCACCAGTAGGCGCCATAGAAAGCCTGATGAAAAAGCTTGGCTGGAGTGTCAACGATGTTGATTTATTTGAGATTAACGAAGCCTTTGCCGTAGTGACGCTAATGGCAATGGACGATTTGGGCTTGCCACACAGCAAGGTCAATATTTTTGGCGGCGCCTGCGCCCAAGGGCACCCTGTCGGCTCTACCGGCTCACGCATCATTGCCACGCTTATTCACGCCCTACGTACTCAAGGCGGCAAACGTGGCATTGCCAGCCTGTGTATTGGCGGCGGCGAGGCCACGGCGGTTGCCGTTGAGCTTATCGACTGACATAAACGACGCGGGGCCAACGCTTTTCAGCGTTAGCCCCGCGCCCTTCTCCCGCTCACGATAGCAGGTCGTTGCCTAACCAAACCGCCCGGTAATGTAGTCGTGAGTACGCTGGTCCTGGGGGTTAGTGAATATCTGATCAGTGGTGTCCACTTCTACCAGGTCACCCATATGGAAGAACGCGGTGCGGTCTGCCACACGAGCGGCCTGCTGCATATTGTGGGTAACCATGACGATGGTATAGCTCTCACTTAGCTCATCAATCAGCTGCTCTACTTTGGCAGTGGCAATCGGGTCAAGTGCGGAGCACGGCTCATCCATCAAAATGACATCCGGACTTACCGCTACCGTTCGTGCAATACACAAACGCTGCTGCTGACCACCTGACAACCCGGTACCTGGCTGATCAAGACGGTCTTTTACCTCTTCCCAAAGCCCTGCGCGGCGCAAGCTGCTTTCTACAATATCGTCAAGCTCGGCCTTACGCCGCGCCAAGCCATGCAGGCGCGGCCCATACGCAATATTTTCGTAGATGGATTTCGGGAAGGGATTAGGCTTTTGGAACACAATCCCCACCTGAGCACGTAGCAGCACCACATCACGGTTGGCCGCATAAATATCGTTTTTATCTAACGTGATTTTGCCTTCGACACGGCAAATATCGATGGTGTCGTTCATGCGGTTTAAGCAGCGTAAAAATGTCGATTTTCCGCAACCGGAAGGCCCAATAAAGGCCAGCACTTCATTTTCGTAGATATCCAGGTCAATACCGTTAATTGCCTGAGCGTCACCGTAAAACACCTTAACGGCTTCGGCACTCATTTTGACCTTGTCTTTCGCCTTGCTGGTGCGGCTTTCACCGCCCCCGACGCTAACCATGGGAGTTGTTGTCATCGGCTCTGTAGAAGTATTCACTTACCACCTCGTCTCGAATTTTTTACGCAACCAAATCGCCAATGCATTCAAGCTTAACATTAGTCCCAGCAATACAATGATGGCCGCAGACGTGCGTGCTTCGAAGAAATTCCGCAGCTCATTGCCTTGCCATAGATAAATCTGTACTGGCAGCGCGGTTGATTGATCCAACGGTGTTGCTGGCACACTCGCGACAAACGCGTTCATACCGATCAGAAGCAATGGAGCTGTTTCCCCCAATGCTTGAGCAACACCCAAAATAGAGCCTGTCAAAATACCGGGAAGCGCCAAGGGCAATACGTGGTGAAATACCGTCTGCACTCGCGATGCCCCGATTCCCAACGCCGCTTGACGAATAGAGGGCGGAATTGAGCGTAACGATGCCCGCGTAGCGATAATAATGGTCGGTAACGTCATCAACGTAAGCACCAGCCCCCCTACCAGCGGCGCTGAAATAGGCAATCTTAAATAGCCAATAAAGATAGATGCGCCCAGCAAACCAAACACAATGGAAGGAACCGCTGCCAGGTTATTGATATTGATTTCAATTAGATCGGTTAAGCGATTCTTGGGCGCAAACTCTTCCAGATAAATAGCGCTTGATACCCCTAACGGCACAGACAGCGCGATGACGATTATCATCATAAACAGCGAACCCATAAAGGCACCGGCCAGGCCCGCTGATGCCAAAGAGCTGCGTGAGTCAGTATTTAAAAATAACGAGGTACTAAACGCGTTACGAATGACGCCAGACGCATCAAGCTGATCAGCCCAGGCACGCGTTTGAGCACTTAGCTGTTGGCGTGCATCAGGCAAATCACGATCAATATTACCTTTGATCCAGACATCCACGTTCGCACTCGCCAGCATCTTGAGTTCGACGGTTTGCCCCAATAGCGAAGGATCTTCAACAAACCGATCACGCAACGCATAGCGCTCGCCGGAGGTGACAAGCGCACGCAGATCACGTAACTGCGGCCCCTCTACCTCTACCCCCAATGCCTCTTCCAGAGCGTTATCAATTAAGGATTGCCAATTAACCTGCCCTGCCTGCGTTTCCCACTGTAAAAAACGCTCTTCAAACTCAAACAGGCTCTCGCCACTAGCGCGTTCAGGCTTGGGCTCAAGCTGGATAATCTCAGGGTCGAAATACACATCCATATACATGGTGGCTTGCCAAAACGCAGGCACACCACGCATCAGGATACTGATAAACAGGATGGCGACCAGCGCCATACCGGTGATAACAGCGGCGAGACCCATCCGCCGGAAGCCGTTCTCTTTGCGATGCCGTTTCGCCAGCGACTTTTCAATCGTCATCAGCCGATGTTGCCGACGCTGCTCAATCGTTATGGACATAGTCACTTACTCGTATTGCTGGCGATATTTACGCACGACAACCAGTGCGATGACGTTTAGGCCTAAGGTGATCACAAACAGGGTAAGACCAAGGGCAAACGCAACCAGTGACTGGGGGCTTGCAAAATCCATATCCCCGGTCAGTTGGTTAACAATCGTTACGGTAATAGTCGATACCGCCTCGAAAGGGTTGGCATGCAGTACAGGATTATTACCAGCGGCCAATACCACAATCATGGTTTCCCCAATCGCACGGCTAGCTGCCAGCAAGAAAGCACCCACGATGCCGGGAAGTGCGGCGGGCAATACTACCTGCCGAATCGTTTCTGACTTGGTGGCACCCAAACCCAGCGCGCCATCCCGCAGCGACTTAGGCACTTGGGTAATAATGTCGTCAGACAGCGAGGAGACAAAAGGAATGATCATGATCCCCATGACCAGGCCCGCTGTTATCGCGCTGGTTGTGCGAATATTAATGCCAATCAGATCACCAAAAGCGGAGAGAAAGGGGCCCACAACCATCAGCGCGAAAAAGCCATAAACAATGGTCGGGATACCCGCCAAAATTTCAATCACCGGCTTGGCCACATTGCGCAACCAAGGCGGCGCGTACTCTGCCATGTAGATTGCGGTCATTAACCCAACAGGAATCGCTACCAACAGTGCAATGCCACTGACCATTATGGTGCCCCAGAGGAGGGGCAATAAACCAAACTCCCCTTGGTCAGAGGTACCAGAGGTGCTAAACCGAGGGTTCCAGGTAGTGCCAAAAAAGAAGTCGGCGGGACTAATAAAACTAAAGAACCTCATTGCCTCGCCCAGCATGGAGAGCACAATGCCAATCGTTGTAAATATAGCGACAGCCGAGCTTGCGGCTAGCGCAAACATAATAACCCGTTCAACCTGATTACGGGCGCGCCACTGGGGCGTGATACGCCGCCGTGCAATGACCAGGCCCGCCACAGATAGCACGGCGACTAACGCCACCAGGCTAAAATTTTCAAACGTTTGAAGCCTTGCCATATGTGCCGCAGCGGCCCACTCTTCAGGACTACCACCACCCGCTACGCCACGTTCGTTTGCCAAGGCAGTTACGCGACCCAGAAACGTTTGCATTTCACGGTCGCTCATACTGGCAACCATGTCAGCAGGCAACTGCTGAACAACCAGCATGTCAATTAACTGAGGGGCTAAAAATGACCATAATAAAAATATAGCGAGTGCAGGCAAGCCGCACCAAAGCGCCACAAGCGTACCGTAATAGCCCGGCCGCGAATGCATTCGTACATCTTGAGTTGCCGCAACCGCACGGCTGCGCGTCAAGCCTAAGTGGTATGCCAAGGCCATCAACACCAGCAGCGTGGCTATCAAGGCAAAGTTGCTCATTATCTTTCCGCCTTTGACTTGCTACGTTTAAGCGCCAGCATCAACTGCATGATGCTGGCGCAAAAACAAACTTAATAAGGTACACCGAATCTGAAGCAGTGCCGCACTTAGTCGACGCTTACGACCGTGCGTGATTCGAACTGCTCAAGCGCTTGGCTACGCTCGTTTTCATCCATTGGGATCAAACCAGCGTCTTCCAGCGGGCTGCCATAGCCAGAGGTCATTTCGTTCAGGAAGAACTCAGTGTATTCCGCCAGACCAGGAATCACGTCAATGTGCTCGCCTTTCACGTAGAAGAACAGCGGACGAGAAACCGGGTACTCACCAGAGCCAATCGTTTCCAGGCTAGGTGTTACACCATCAACGGTCGCCACTTGCAAGCGGTCACGGTTTTGATCATAGAAGCTAAGACCGAAGACACCTACTGCATCTTCCTGAGCATCCAGGCGCGCCAGGGTTTCGGTGTAATCGCCGGCAATTTCAACGATACGGCCATCGCCACGCAGGTTGTTACAAGCGTCGCCTTCTACTTCAGCGACAGTGTCACAGCCCGGGTGAACGACTTTTTCTTCAAAGACTTCACGCGTACCGTGGTTGGAAGCTGGGATAACCAGCACGATTTCCTGGTCAGGCAGGTTGCTGTCGATTTCAGACCAGCGGGTGTAGGGGTTATCAACCAGCTCGCCGTTTTGCGGCAGTTGAGCAGCAGCCGCTTTGAAAACGTGCTCAGGTGTTAGTGCAAACTCGCCACGATCAAGACGCGAGGCAAATACGATGCCGTCGTAGCCGAATTGAATTTCAAGAATTTCGTTAACACCGTTTTCGGCACAGCTTTCCACTTCACCGCTACGAATTGAGCGAGAAGCGTTAGCGATATCGATGGTGTTTTCACCAACGCCCTGGCAGAACTGACGAAGGCCGCCACTTGAACCACCAGAACCAACCACCGGCGTATTAAACTGAGAATACGTATTACCAAACTCTTCAGCCACGATACCTGCAAACGGCAGTACAGTAGAAGAGCCCGCAATTTGGATTGTGTCGCGAGCCATGGCAGCGCTTGAAACACCTACCGCTAGACCGGCTACTACTGCAACACTTAGCGTATGCTTTTTCACGTCGTGTTCCCCTCTGGTTTGATATCCGGCCAGCTGATGCTTACCGGAAAAGTTGGCCTTCTGGCCTTTCACAAAGGAGAGTTTGCACACGTATCATTGCAGAAATATGACAATCTCTAAATCGTTAAATAAGCAAAACGTCGTATAGCAAATGAGAACTCTACGACAGGATAAAACGACTAGCGACTCTATTCTGAGTTGGCGGTTAGCATCCGCACTCCAATATTTCCAAGCAATGACGCCCCCAGCATGGTCAATACCATGGGCCATAGGTGGGCAACTTCAAACGCTCCTACCAGCACCCCGGCGAGCGCGCCACAGCTAAACTGGATGCCGCCCAACAACGCCGTAGCGGTCGCACTGATATGCCCAAAGTGGTCCAGTAGTGACGAGATGGCATTCGGAGTGATCAGGCCAATCATGCCAGTGAATACCATTACCAGAGGTACAACGGTATATAGCGTGACTATATCCAGCGCCGTAACGATCACCAAGCCCAAACCCGCGATCATCTGAATCGTTAGCCCCAAGCGCAGGTTTTGTTGGGGTGTGCGTTGACGCAGCATATAAATATTAACGCGATTGGAGAGCGCAATAACAACGACGTTGACCCCGAAAATCAACGGATACATCCCCGGAGAGAGGCCAAAATAATCGAGATAGACAAAAGGCGATGCTGTTACAAAGGCGAAAAGACCGGCAAAAGAGGCAGCCACTGCACATATATAACCCATGCCTTCTTTATGTTGCAGCACGCTTACATAGTTGCCGAGTACCTGACGAGGCGACGCTGTGGGCAACGTCATATCACGGGTTTCGGGTAACCGCGTCCCCAGCAACCAAAGCAAAAAACCGGCATATACCGCAAGAAAAACAAAAATCAGCCACCAGCCTGCAACATGCAGCAGCATACTCCCCACCGCCGGTGCCACTAGGGGAGCCAACATCATGATCATGGCCATAGTCGACATCACTTTGGCAGCCTCTCGGCCGCTAAAGCAGTCGCGTACAATGGCGGCAGAGTTAACCACGCAGGCTCCGCCACCCAGTGCCTGGATAAATCGCCAAATCAAGAGCGAGTTGAGGCTATCAGCCGTTGTAATCATCAGGCTTGCCAGCATAAATACGACCAAGCCGCCCATTAGCACCGGCTTGCGCCCTATCCGGTCAGAAAGCGGTCCAAAGACAAGTTGCCCAATGGCAAAACCAAACAGGAACACACTAATCGAAAGCTCCGCGTGATGAATGCTGGCATTAATGGATTCCGCTAACACACCAATCGCAGGCAAATAGGCGTCAATCGCAAAAGGGGCAAGCGCTGTGTTGGCAGCAACCAACAAAGCAACCCGTCGTGGGCTAAGTTCCATAGGACTCCCTGAATTAGTTAGCCACAATCAAGCACGGCAGCAATCGATAGGCCGCTAATAGTAACGCGGTGATGAAAATTAAGCACTGCAGCCCCGAAAAACTGAAACATAAACTGCTTAGCCTAGGATTCATAAGCCTTTTCCAAGACCAACTGATGGGAACACTATGAATTTTAGAGCGCTGAAAAATATCCCACTACGCTGGCTAAGCCTATCCGCCCTACTGCTTGTGGCACTGTGTGTACTCATGTTTGCCCTACTGACATGGAAAATGATGCAGCAGAGCCAAAACGATTTAGCGCTTCTTGAGCAGGTTAATGTTCAACAGTCGTCATCGCTAAATCGGCTTCATATAGCGGGCCTTGAGGGTTTGCACCGTTTGGACAGAGCGCTTGAACGCCAATTGCGCCCTTCACTGGGAGACCCGACAGAGGCGCTTCAAGCGGTCGAAAATGAGCTCTCTGAAATGGCAGTAGCGCTGGCAACGTTTTTGGAAGCAACCGCTGAAACATCGCACCCTACACTTCGAGACGCTATTGAGCAGCAGGCAACAGCGCTTATTGGCACGATGAACGAACAGTTAAATGCCGTTCAGACAGGTGACCGCGGCGGCTACCGGCAATTGACGCTTGATGCGTTAGCACATAGCCAAGCCCTAACCGAAGAGGCACGCAGCTTTTATCAACTGGCTGACCGTCAGGGTACAGAGCTAATGACTAACGCTCAACGCCGTGGTCAGTTGATTGGTCAATTGCTGTCAGGTGGCATTGTTATTGCCTTGGCACTGCTAGGTTTAATGGCCTGGATTGGACAGCGTCATGTTCTATTACCCATTAACCGCTTGGTCGCACACTTTCGTACAATGGCAGAGGGCGATTTAAGCGTTAAGGTCCCGGCTCAAGGCAATAATGAAATAGGCCAGCTCTACCAAGAGTTGGATAATATGCAGCGTGCACTCATTGAAACCGTTTCAGAGCTTCATGGTAATAGCCGCCATATTTTCGATAGCGCTCAACGCCTAGCGCTAGGCAATGAAGACCTTGCTATCCGAACGCGCCAGCAAAACGCGTCCCACGAAACGACCGCGGCTAACCTGGATGAGCTGACAGAAAACGTTGCCACCACCGCTGGTTTTGCAGCCGATGCGACCCAACTAACGTCTACGGCGGCGGCACAAACCCAAGACGGTAGCCAGATAATGACCAATTTCCTGACCACCATGGAGGAGATTCACGCACGCTCGAAAGAAGTCGATGAGATTGTTAACGTTATCGATTCCATCGCTTTTCAAACCAATATTCTTGCGTTGAACGCCTCTGTAGAGGCCGCTCGCGCAGGCGAACAAGGCCGAGGCTTTGCCGTAGTGGCGGGCGAAGTACGCCAACTAGCCTCACGAAGCGCTGAGGCTGCACGCCAAATCCAAACCTTACTTGCCGCATCAGGCAACAGTATTGAGCGTGGCCATACCTTATCCAACAAGGCCAGCCAAGGCATGAACGCCATTGCTGAAACGACCGAACAAGCCAATAGCATCATGCTTCAGATCGCTGATGCTGCTAATGAGCAGCACCGCCACATTGAACATCTGAATTCAACTCTGCACGAACAGACCCAGGTTAATCGGGCCAATACCAAGCAGGTTGAAGCCACCGCTCAGGATGCAATGTCGCTTGAAGCCGCGGCAGAAAGGATGCGTGAACAAGCCGCGCGCTTTAAAGTCGGAGAGATATCCAGCGATGATTTTATTTGGCAGGCCTCTCCGCCAGCACCCAACTTATCCAATACACCCACATCGGATAATATTCAGCGAGCGCCTGCCTTGCTACAGTAAAGGACTAACGACGCAAGGAGTAATGAATGGCCACTAGCCTGCTAACACAGCTTAAAGAAATGACCTCGGTAGTCGCCGACACCGGCGACCTTGAAGCCATCCGACGTTTTGCGCCACAAGATGCAACGACGAACCCTTCACTCATCCTGCAGGCCGCTCAGCAAGAGCAGCGCCGCGCCCACTTGGCCGCTATTGCCAAGGAAAGCAAGGATATTGATGATGCGGTTGACCGCGTGGCTGTCGAGATTGGCAGTGAGATTAGTGAACTGGTGCCCGGCTACGTATCCACCGAAGTAAGCGCTCGGCTTTCATTTGACCGTGATGCCACTATTGCGCGCGCGCACTCATTGATCGAGCGGTATGCCCAAAAGGGCGTGGGTCCTGAACGCATATTAATCAAGATGGCCTCCACTTGGGAGGGTATTCAGGCAGCGCAGCAGCTTGAGCGTGAAGGCATCCGTACCAACCTCACGCTGCTGTTTGGTTTTGCTCAGGCTCAAGCATGTGCCGATGCAGGCGTCACTTTGATTTCGCCGTTTGTCGGGCGCATCCTCGATTGGCATAAATCTCGTCAGCCTGAAGCCGATTTTAACGGTAACAATGACCCAGGCGTACAGTCTGTCAAACAGATTTACAGCTACTATAAGGGCCATAACTACGCCACCATTGTAATGGGCGCAAGCTTTCGTAATATCGGCGAGATTGTATCTTTGGCAGGCTGTGACCGTCTGACCATTTCGCCCAAATTGCTTACCGAGTTGGATGAACAGCAGGGTGAACTAACTCGCCAGCTAACGCCGATGGGCGCGAGTAGCTCAGCGGACGAGCCATTAACTCAAAGCGATTTCCGTTGGGCCATGAATGAAGATGAAATGGCATCTGATAAACTAGCGGAAGGTATTCGCAAGTTTATGGCCGACCAGCGTGAGCTGGAAACATTACTCGGCACACTGCGAAAGTCATAAGTTATTAAATTGCGCCACGCTTAAACGACAACCCCCACAAAAGTGAGGGGTTGTCAGTCGTCGGAGCCTCCCTTTATCAGGGAGGCTTTTTTAATGGTGGGCTTCTGTATTCTGCGCTTCCAACATCTCAACCAACGGCTGGAACTGCTCGCGATTATGCTCATTCATGTGCATTAAAATACGATGCGCTTCCAGAATTCGCTCGCGCAGCCCTTCTTCATCCGCAGGCTCTTCAGGCAGCTCAACAAGCGCATCACTAAGCACTGGCGGCTGTTGAAGCGGCGCCTCCATCAATGTAAAAAAACGCGCAAAGCCCATAACATCGAGCATTTTACGAACATCAGGATTATCCGCAATGATAGTAGGCGGGTGCGCCAAGCGCCCTTTTACAGCCATCGCCACCTTTGCAAGAAAGCCCAATGCCGTTGAATCGACGTTGGTCGCTTCACGCAAATCAATCATTACCGCACGTAATCCAGGCGTTTCAGCAAGATGTTGTGCCTGGGTATCCAGCGTGGCACAAAGCGTTAACCGCACATCGCCACAGAGTTTTAAGACAAAAACACCGGAGTCGAACGCCGCTTTAATACGGCCTTCATCAATCAGCATGACCAAATCCGCTCACCATCATGATTGTTAGATCATCGGGTAAAGCACCGCGTTCCTGGTTCGCCTCATCCGTATCCCCTGCTGCAAGCAGGACACTTGTTTTGGCTAGCCGTTCGCGCAACTGCTCAAGCGTGACACTCTCGCTTACTAATTGCTCAAGCTCCTTGATCCGCGTGTCGAGCGTTTTACCCGGCAAGCATTCCAATACACCATCTGAACACAGCCATAATCGAAATTCGGCCGGCAAAGCACAGCTCAGCGAAGGATACTCTATATCGGGGAAAAGACCTACTGGCATCCCCTCTCCTTCAAGCCGAGAGAGCTTGCCGCCCGCAACCAAAAAAGGCATAGGCAGCTGCGCACCGAGCGAATAGTGAAGTGTATGAGAGTGATGGTCAATAACGCCTACAAACAACGTTGCATGTTTACCGATATCGGTCCCCTGCAACTCTCGATTCATAGCGGCCAACCAGTCCGGCGCCAAGCACTCAGGCTTTTGGCCGTCCCACTCATTCAGCCAACGGTTGCATAAATACTTTAACAGCACGGTCACAAACGCCGAGGATGCGCCGTGCCCAGAAACGTCTGCAAAATAGAACGCACTGTAACGGTCGTTGTAACGCTGATAATCCAGAAAATCGCCGGATAGATAAAGCGAGGGCGCAAACCAGTAATCATAGTAAACGCCGTTCATCACCTTGGGGCGAGCAGGCAATAACCGACGCTGAATATGCCCCCCACTTTGCTGGTCCATGCGCAGCAGCGCCAGATGTGTCTCCAGGCTCTCGTTTAATTCAGCGAGTCTTTCTCTATCATGGTCTCGCTCGATGGCTAACTCATTGAGTTCAATAGCCTTACGAATCATTCGCCGCAGCAGTTCAGCATGGCGTAGAGGATGAACGATATAGTCCACCAACCCTACGTCAATCGCCTTGATCAGGTCCGCATCCTGACGTGAGTCGCTTACCACCAATGTGGGTAAGCGACGCGTCAACTGCGACCACTGCTGCTGAGGCACCGAGTGCGCATGCGCAACAATCAAAGCGGTTTCTGCCGGAAGATAGTCGATATTATCTGCAGCATATACGCCCATACCGTCACACGTGATGGCTTCTGCCAGCGCATCGCGCTCCGGACCGGGCGCGTCAATTACCGCAACCAGCTGCCTGGAATGATCCATATCAAGCCTCAATCGGCGAAATCGTCGTCACTAAAATCGCTGTCGTTAAAGTCAAAATCATCCATTGCAAACGGGTCATCGCCTAACTCGCCGTCACTAATTTCAAACTGGCGGCTCTGCAAATAAGCGTCGCGCACAAAGCTGTAGCGATCACCACTAATCAAGTTTTCCCGATCAAGTAATGCGGCGCGTCGATCAATAATATTGAGAGCGCTTAATGCAAACTCGGTGGTGTTATCATCCACGTAAACGATGGGATAGGTCATGATATCAGCAGGCCGACCCGTCGCATCACGTAACGTACTGGGCCCCAAAAACGGCAAGACAAGATAACGTGAGTCATCCCATCCCCAGGCCGCCAGCGTCTGCCCGAAATCCTCGTCGCTTGCGTTAATCTCCATCAGCGTCGCGTAATCAAGCAACCCACCGATACCCACCGTTGTGTTGATCAAAAAACGGGATGTTGCCAACCCAGCGTTAGCCGGTTTTCCTTGAAGAAGACTATTTATGGCCGTACGAATTTCTCCAAGGTTGGAGAAAAAATTGCTGACACCGGTTTGTACGGGGCTCGGCGTAATCGTGCGATACCCTTGGGCTACCGGCTTCAACGTATACTGATCAACGACATCGTTAAAGGCAAAAACGCGGCGATTAAAGCCCTCCCACGGATCATCCGGATTCGCATCTTGAGACATTTGCGTGCTGGCACAACCGCTAGCCGCCATGGTGATAAGCAGCACAGCAGGTAGGGCTGCATTACGCAGTGAAAAAGTGGGGGCTTGCTTGGCTAACAACCGCTGCATGGTCATTCCTCTTCAAAAACTAACGTACTGTCACTGACGTCGCACTGTTACTGACGTCGAACTACGACGCTACCTGCGCTGTAGCCTGCTCCAAAGGAGCAAATCACACCAATGTCGCCCTCCACCATATCCTCATGATGCAAATGAAAGGCAATAATGGAGCCTGCGGAGCTTGTATTGGCATAGCGATCTAAAATGATGGGCGCTTGCGCCTCACTGGGCTCAAAACCCAATACCCTGCGAGCGATAAGATCGTTCATATGGCGATTAGCCTGATGCAGCCACATTTTTTTGAGATCGCTTCCCGATAGCTCCAACGACGTCAAGTGATCTGTAATCAACTGGGCTACCATGGGACATACTTCTTTGAAAACCCGCCGCCCTTCTTGCACAAAGAGCTTATCAATTGCTAACGGATCACTGTCCGTCACACGGTTTAAAAAACCGGCATTATTACGAATGGCGTTGGAAAACTGGGTAACAAGCCGCGTACCTATAATTTCAAAGCGCTCATCAGCCACTGCATCGACACTGTTTTCCAGGACCACAGCGGTGCAAGCATCGCCGAAAATAAAGTGGCTGTCACGGTCTCGAAAGTTTAAATGTGCCGAACAGATTTCCGGGTTAACCACCAAGGCGCGCTTAATACTGCCGGACGCAATAGCATTAGCGGCCGATTCAAGGGCGAACGTAGCCGAGCTGCAAGCCACGTTCATATCAAATCCATACCCCTTGGCACCCAGCATCTGCTGCACTTCTACCGCTAACGCAGGATAGGCACGCTCCATATTGGAGCAAGCCACAATCACCAGTTCGATGTCATCAGGTGCTACCTGGGCCTTTTCCAGCGCTTGATGTGCGGCAGAGACGGCCATTTCACACTGAATAGAGGGCTCGTCATTTTGACGTAATGGCAGCCGGGGACACATCCGCTCAGGATCTAAAATACCTGAAGCATCCAATACGTAACGACTTTTAATACCAGAGGCTTTTTCGATGAACTCGCTGCTGGAGTGGGCTAGCGGCTCACGCTCACCCCGTGCAATCGCATCCGCATGACGCGCATTTTCGTTATCCACCCACGTATTAAATGCAGCCACCAGCGCCGCATTATCAATGGCGTGTTCCGGTGTATAAAGCCCTGTCCCGGTTATCACCACGTTTGTCATGCCTATCTCCTCTAAGCGGCATTTGCCCCTATTGCTTGCTGTTCAGACTCAGGCCCAAGGCTCGCGCTTAATATTACTGTGTGCGTTATTTTCGGGATTTACCAGTCATCTTCTAAACGCTAATTATTTCTTGCCAGCGCTTTTCAAGGCGCTTTGCCGATACGGGCATGAGCGTTCCTAACTGCTGAGCAAAAAGGGAAACGCGAAGCTCCTGTATCCACCAGCCAAATTCCACCAACTCGGGGTCTTCAACACACCCCCGGCGCTCGCTTTTACGCCGCGTATCAAAGCGAGTTTCAAGGGCCTGAACGTCATGCATCAGCATCTGGTCACGCCCGCGCTCACGTGCGGCTTTTTCAAGGCGGATGAGCGCGGCTTCGGTATAACGAGGATACTCTGTCAGCCATTGGCCTGCATCACGAATGAAACCAGGATAGACCAGCCGCTGCATCTGTACGCTGATATCGTTATACACTAGGGCAAGCGCAAAATTGAGCTTTCCTTTAAGCACTTTACTCACTGCCAAGTGACCTTTTAGCGCCGCCTCGACCTGTTCAAACAGGGAAGTCGCGTAATCAACCAACTCTGCTTTGGTAGCGTCCAGGCGAGCGCTCAACTCGGCCGATGAGCGCGGCAAAGGATGCTGGGCAACTACTCGAGTAAAGACGGCTAACATCAGGTCATCCAGCAGCGCTTGCTTGCTGCCCACTTTGGCAAACAACAGTGCACATTTTTCAACACCGGGTAGGCGCTTAATCGCTTTTACCTGGTCAGGCTGTTTGGCAATTGCCAGCCGGGCAACGCCCTCTTGATGCGCCGCCAATGCCTTTGCCGGATGATCAAAAAGTGCGACCTTAAACTCACTGGCTTCAGCCACCAACGCCGGGTAGGCCTCAACACGAATGCCCGCTTGGGTAGTCACACGCGAATCAGGCAATGGCTCCTCAGGCAGGCCGTCAAGCGTAGGCGCCTGGTTTGCCTGCTCGGCCAGCGCTTGGGCACCGGCACTGGCTGCCGCTTCAAAGCGCTGCTCCAGCGCCCTCACATCACGCCCTTGACCCAGCAGCTCTCCAGCATGATTGACGACTCGAATGTTCATAATCAGGTGGGCATTGAGTAGATCCAGCCGCCAGTCATCCGGGTGCACACGCGTTGCGGTACGTCGACGTATAAATTCGCCCAATGCTTCTGTGAGTGGGCGCTGATCGGGCACTAGGGTTTCCAACGCTGCATCGGCCCAATCAGGAATGGGTACCACCTGGCGGCGAATGCTTTTAGGTAGCGACTTTAAAAGCGCAATGCACTTTTCTCTTAAAAGCCCAGGCACCAGCCACTCTAATGTGTGCACAGGCAATTGAGGCAGCATGGCGGCAGGTACGGTCAATGTGACGCCATCATCGTCAGCGTTGGGATCAAAATGATAACTCACCGGATAAGCCACCCCGGCAAGTGTTAAATGATCGGGGTACTGCGCTTGGGTGACATCGGCGGCGTCACGCGCTTTCAGCGCATCCAGATCAAAATTCAACAGCGCAGGCGTCTGGCGCTCAGCCTGCTTGCGCCAGTGCTCGAAGCCTTTACCATTGACGATGTCGTCAGGAATACGCGCGTCGTAAAACGCAAACAACGCTTCTTCATCGACCAGAATATCACGGCGGCGGGCGCGGTCTTCAAGCGCCTCCACTTCGTCAATGAGTGCGCGGTTATGGGTAAAAAACGCGCCCTGCGTCGTAAACTCGCCTTCAACCAGTGCTCGACGGATAAATAGCTCGCGCGATTCTGTGGGGGCAATCGGACCATAGTGCACACGCCGACGCGCGACAATAGGCAGACCAAACAGCGTTACTTGCTCAAAAGCAACGACCTGCGCGCGCTTTTGTTCCCAATGAGGTTCGCTATAGCTGCGTTTCACCAAGTGCTGAGCCTGCGGTTCGATCCACTGGGGATCGATCTTGGCAACGGTGCGCGCATACAGCTTTGTGGTTTCAATCAGCTCAAATGCCATTAGCCACTTGGGCGATTTTTTCGCGAGCCCAGAACCCGGATGAATCATGAATTTGCGGTTACGCGCGCCCAGGTACTCGCGATTTTCCACTACCGTGCCCAGGTTAGACAAAAGGCCTGAAAGAAGCGCCTGGTGTAACTTGCCTGAGGTCTTGCGCCT
Organism: Halomonas citrativorans; assembly: GCF_900163645.1. Taxonomy (GTDB): domain Bacteria; phylum Pseudomonadota; class Gammaproteobacteria; order Pseudomonadales; family Halomonadaceae; genus Vreelandella; species Vreelandella citrativorans. The sequence continues at coordinate 20,479 of NZ_FUKM01000017.1, forward strand.
GGCCTGACGCGCCTGCTCTTCGCTCTCCTCGTCATTGCGCGGTAGCGGGGCGGGAACATCGATCTGCATATCGCGTAGCAACTGCCTAAGCTGGCGGAACGTATCGTGCCATTCACGCATGCGCAGATAATTAATATAGTGCTCGCGACACCAGCGGCGCAGCTGATTGCCGGATAATGCTTCGCGGGCATTCTCAATGCCGTGCCACACGTTGAGCAGCGCGACAAAATCCGAGTCCGGGTCGTGCCAGCGCTGGTGCGCCTGATCGGCAGCCTGGCGTTTATCGGCCGGACGGTCTCGCGGGTCCTGAATGGCAAGCGCGGACACCACCACCAGAACATCACGCAGGCTACCGCGCTCCGCACCTGCTAACACCATTCGTGCCAAGCGCGGGTCGATGGGTAGTTTCGCTAACTTTCGCCCCAACTCGCTCAGGTGATGCTTTTCGTTGACCGCGCCCAGCTCAAACAGTAGCCGAAAGCCATCTTTTACAAAGCGGCTGTCCGGTGGGTCTACAAAGGGAAACGCTTCAATATCACCCAGTTTTAGCGCCAGCATCGACAGAATGACCGAGGCTAAATTGGTCCGCTGAATTTCAGGATCGGTAAAGGCTGGACGCGAGACGAAGTCCTCTTCGTCGTAAAGACGAATACACACCCCTTCTGCCACCCTACCGCAGCGCCCCTTGCGCTGATTGGCACTCGCCTGGCTTACCGGCTCAATCGGTAGGCGCTGAATTTTTGCCCGATAGCTGTAGCGGCTAATCCGGACAAGCCCCGGGTCCACCACATAACGAATGCCGGGCACCGTCAACGAGGTTTCCGCAACGTTAGTGGCCAACACAATGCGCCTTCCACGGTGGGCAGAAAAAACCCGGTTCTGCTCCTCATTGGAGAGACGTGCGTACAGCGGCAGAATTTCCGTCCCTTGCAAATCAGCCCGGCGTAACGTATCGGCTGTTTCACGAATTTCTCGCTCGCCCGGCAAAAATACCAGAACATCCCGGGGGCCATGTAGCCAGCCTTTTTCGCGCTCGATGGCTTCGATTTCGAGAACGGCGTGCAAAATCCCTTCCTGTAAGGTGCGATCCTCTTCATCTTCTTCATCACGTACCAAAGGGCGATAATGCACATCGACCGGATACGTGCGTCCTGATACCTCAACGACAGGCGCGGGTGCTTTAGGCGTACCAAAATGCGCGGCAAAACGATCAACATCAATGGTTGCCGAGGTAATAATCACTTTAAGGTCAGGACGTTTAGGCAACAGCCTTTTTAAATAGCCCAGCAGAAAATCGATGTTCAGGCTGCGCTCATGAGCCTCATCAATAATGATGGTGTCGTAGCGCAGCAGCAAGGGATCGTGCTGGGTTTCAGCCAGCAAGATACCATCGGTCATTAGCTTCACTAGCGTGGTGGGGCTACTTTGATCCGTAAAACGTACCTGATAGCCCACCTGCTCACCAAGCGGCACTTCAAGCTCTTCGGCCAGCCGCCCGGCAACACTGCGCGCCGCTAAACGCCGCGGCTGTGTATGGCCGATAAGTCCTTTACGTCCACGGCCTAACTCCAGGCACATTTTGGGGAGCTGAGTCGTTTTTCCCGACCCGGTCTCCCCCGCCACTACCACCACCTGATGGTCACGAATGGCGTTTAAAATATCTTCCCGACGCTCAACCACCGGCAACTCAGCCGGATAGTTAAAGGTCACCTTCAAAGCCTCGCGCTGGTTAAACACTTGCTGTGCCCGGTGAATATCGCGCTGCACCTCATGCAAACCGTGACCAATCGGCTTGTTGTCGCGCAGGCGACGCGCCAGCCCTGCTACGCGCCGCTCAAGACGCTGGGCATCACGCAGCATAACGTTGCTTATGGTTTCATTAAGCTTAGCCAGGCGTTGATTATCGGTAAGATCAGAGGGCATATCGGTGGTCACGTTAGGCTCGGTTTCCATTCGTTATTGAAAAGCAGATGTACCAATGGATTATCGGTAGGGCAAATAACTATTCGGCCCGCTACACGAGCGGGCCGAATATTGTAACGCTTTCACCAACGCGACGCCTAACCGGTGGCGTAATCGTTAACCAGTGCGTTATCTATTTTCGTCACTATAGACGCTTCCACTAACGATCTGCCTCACTGGCCGCAGGCTTGTTTTCATCGCGCAGTTCACGGCGTAATACTTTGCCCACATTGGTTTTGGGCAGCTCGTCACGAAACTCGATGAACTTGGGCACTTTATAGCCGGTTAGCTCTTTTTTGCACCAACTGCGCAGCGTTTCGGCATCCAACTGACTGTTTTTGGAGACGACAAACAGCTTGATGACTTCACCTGCGTCGTCGTCCGGCACACCGACTACCGCTGCTTCGATAATATCCGGGTGGGCGGCGACCACGTCTTCCACCTCATTGGGGTAGACGTTAAAGCCCGACACCAGAATCATATCCTTCTTGCGGTCAACGATGCGGATGTAGCCGTCGTCCTGAAGCACAGCGATATCACCGGTATGGAACCAGCCATCCTCATCAATGGAGTTACGGGTTTCATCGTCGCGCTGCCAGTATCCCTTCATCACTTGAGGGCCCTGCACGCAAAGCTCGCCCGGCTCGCCCAGAGCCACATCATTACCATTAGCATCCACTACTTTTACCGAAGTGCCTGCAACGGGCTTACCGATCGTACCCAGCTGAATAGCATCGGTTGGGTTAAAGCTCACAATTGGCGAGGTTTCTGTCAACCCATACCCTTCAGCAACTGGGCAACCCGTCGTTTGCTCCCAACGCTGGGCGGCGGCCTTTGTTAGCGCCATACCACCAGAAATAGTCAGCTTTAGATGGGAAAAATCGAGCTGCTTAAAGTCGTCACGATTACACAGCGCATTGAACAGCGTGTTTAAGCCAATAAACGCTGTGAACTTTAGCCCTTTAAGCTCTTTTATAAAGCTATCCAGATCGCGGGGGTTGGTAATCAGCAGCGAATGATTGCCCGACTCCATTAAAAACAGGCAGTTAACTGTAAAGGTGTAGATGTGGTAAACCGGCAGCGGTGCTATTACTAACTCCTCGCCCGCGTTTAGATGCGTACCAATAGCGGCACGCGCCTGCAGCATATTGGCAATCAAGTTGCGGTGGGTTAGCATCGCCCCTTTTGGCAGGCCGGTTGTGCCGCCGGTGTACTGCAGCACGGCCAAATCATCCTGTTCTCGGCTTACCTCAGTGTGATTTAAAGAAGCGCCCTTTTTCAAAACATCACGAAAGCTTAACGCGGTAGGCAGCGAGTAGGCAGGCACCATCTTTTTCACATGCTTCACGACCGCATTAATCAACCACCGTTTGGGCAGGCCGTGCAGGTCTCCCAGCTCGGTGACCAGCACATGTTTGATATCGGTTTTATCAACGACGTTTTCAAGCTTTTTAGCCATATTGGCTAATATCAACACTGCCTTGGCGCCAGAATCCTTAAACTGGTGGGTCATCTCCCGTTCGGTGTAAAGCGGGTTGGTATTTACCACAACCAGACCTGCCCGCATTGCGCCAAACACCGCCACGGGGAACTGCAAGACATTGGGCAGCTGAATGGCGATCCGGTCGCCTGGCTGTAAATCAGTCTCGTGCTGAAGCCAAGCGGCAAAGTCTGCTGAAAGACGATCAAGATCAGCAAAAGTAAGCGTTTTGCCCATGCAGCTAAAAGCAGGCTTTTGCTGATATCGGCTTACAGCCGCGTGAAAAACATCTGTGACAGAGTCGTACGTATCCATCCCTTCAAGCGCTGGGCCGCGTAAAATAGGCGCTGTGGCGTGTTCGCTCATGGGCAATCTCCGCTATCCATGTCGATGTGATAACCGACCTTGTTATTGTCGCGAGGCAAGAGGACCAACGATATACGACCCCAGACATGCTGTAAAACGATCGATTGAAACTTATGTTTCAACTTTAGCCGATAGAGGGCCGCACCCTTAACTTTCCTCCCATCTTTTCTGAATGTCTACGTAACAATGTAGCGTAATGGACAGTTCTTATGGACAGTTCTTATGAGCAGTTCTTATGGACGGTTCTTACGGACAGTTCCTTATGGACAATAACGCGCCTCGATTTCTCCTTCACGCCAAACTAAAAGCTCGCCGGGCACCATAGTGCGCCAGGCTTCATTGTGGGTTAGCGGCTCGGTGGCTATAACAGAAACCACATCACTGGGTGTCGTGTGCTCGGCAAAATTAACCGTGAGTTCGGCATCAGAAAGCTCGGCATCACCAAAGGGTGCTCGCCGGGTAATATGCGCAAGCTTTGTTGAGCAGTAGGTATAAAGATATTGCCCATCGGACAGCAGCAAGTTAAACACGCCCAGCGTGCGTAGCTGTTCACATCGTGCGTGCAGAATTTCCCACAAGGGTTCGGGAGATGCCGGGGCCGCTGGAAAAGCTTCTCGCAGCTGCCCCATTAGCCAACAAAAAGCATGCTCGCTATCGGTATTGCCAACCGGCGTGTACACCCCCAACGGTAAGCATTGCCATTCGCTTAGCTGACCATTATGCGCATAGCACCAAGGGCGCCCCCACATTTCACGCGTAAAAGGATGAGTATTCGCCAGGCGCACACAGCCAACGTTTGCCTGGCGGATATGGCTAATCACCACGTTTGATTTAATCGGATAGTCGCAGATTAACCGCGCGATGGGCGAGTTGACAGAAGGATGCGGGTCACGAAATTCGCGATACCCGCCCTCTTCATAAAAAGCGATACCCCACCCGTCGCGGTGCGGCCCAGTGCCGCCACCACGATGTAAAAAGCCTGAAAAACTAAAGCAGATATCGGTCGGGACGTTCGCGCTCATCCCTAACAGCTCACACATAACAGCGCCTCCTTCCGCTTTTCATTATCTGCATTAACCAATAACAGGTTCGCGGCGACGCGTAGGCTGTGGGTCTTCTTCCTCCTGCTTCACGCGCTTGGCGGGCGGCGCACTTGGCGGCCGACGCCACCACCAGAGAGCAATGCCTATCGCTGCACCAATAGCAATCCCAGCGACCAGGCACAACAGGCTGCCACGCAGTGCATTAACGTTATGCTCAAGAAAACCAACCGCGGCCACCATCGCCGCAGGCGCCCAACCGGTATAGAACTCACCTTCTTCTACTAGCGGTAGACGAAACATCGCTGGCGTCCACATAGCGCCCGCCATTCCCCACGTCACCACCAGGCGTGGCAAACGCGGTAGAAACGCCACCGCAAAATAGATGGCAATGACGACCAGCAGCGAAATACCGTAATAACTTAGCCACAGCTGTGACATTGAACCTGTAAACAGCATAATACCCCTCATGTGGGTGCATGCACCCGACGTTAATTTCCCGCTATGGTACCTATCAATTTATGAAAGCACAGCCAGACACGCTCGCAGGCTCACCCGTCGCGCGCTATTATCGCGCTAATGATCCCAAATGGCACTGGTTGGAAGCACGAGATTCGCCTGATGTTAGCGCATTTTTAGAAGCCGCCAACCAGCAGCAGGCCCAATGGTTTGCGCCACTAGCTCCGCTGGCCGAAACGCTCTATAAAAGCCATCTTGCGCGCCGTGAGCTTGCCGTCACCAGTCTTGAGACAGCGCTTGACCACTTTACGTTCTGGAGCGAGACCGGCGCCGACGATGATTACCCTCGCTGGTGGCGTTTCCCAAACGGGCAACCGGCACAGCGTGAATGTTTTTTTGATGTTCAAGCCCGTGCTGCGGATGAAGAATTTTATGACATGGGCGATATGGCACTCTCTCCTGACGAGCAGTGGCTCGCCTGGACAGAGGACACACAAGGAGACGAGCGCTACACGCTTTGGATAAAATTGCTGCCCAGCGGCGAGCCTATCTCTCTGCTCAGCGATATTGGCGCGGGCTTGTGTTGGGCTGAAGACCAGACAGCAAGCTCGGCAACCCTCTTTTTTACCCGGTTTGATGCGACCCAACGCCCCGACAGTATTTGGCAAGTATCGCTCCCTTTTAACGCACCTGAGAAGCACTCAGCGCCTACCCTGGTGCTGCGTGAAAAGGACCCCGAGTTTTGGCTGGGCATCGGCAAAACCCGCTCGCGCCAGTGGTTATTGATTGAAAGCGGCTCGAAAGATACCAACGAGATTTACGCGCTGCCCGCGCATCAGCCATCGGCCGTGCCACTCTGTGTGCAGCCCCGTCAATCAGGCGTTGAGTACACGATTGATCACCGGCCAGGCACCTTTTACCGCGTCCATAACCAGGCAAGCGCGCATTTTCAGCTCGATTTCCTGGACGAACCTATCCTGGGCAACCCTGAAGCACGCTGGCAGCCGCTTATCGCGCCGCGCGATGACACCACACTGGAAGGTATTGACGCGTTTTCCTGGGGGCTGATTATCGCAGAGCGCGACCATACCCAAGCGCAGGTAGTGCTGCGTCGCTGGGTGCTGGATGCACAGCATCACCGTTTGGTTGACGACTACCTTGGCCTGCCAGAGCAACCTTGCTCCCAATTACTGGAAGATGCCCCGCATTTTGACACCCAGGAATTACGCTTACGCGAGGAGTCCTTTACACAGCCCCCCAGTTGGTTTGCACTTGATCTTGCCAGTGGCGAGCGAACACTCCTTAAGCGCGTTCCCGTTTATGGTGGTTTAACACCGGAGCAGTTGGTAAGCCGCCGGATATGGGCCACCAGCGCAGACGGTGAGCAAGTACCGGTCTCTATCGTGATGCGTGCGGACCTGGTCGGCGAGCCATTACCCACGCTGCTTTATGGCTACGGTGCTTACGGGGAAGCGCTTGACCCGTGGTTTTCCATTGCCCGCCTGGAGTTACTTGAACGCGGCGCCGCGTTTGCGGTTGCTCATGTGCGCGGCGGTGGCGAGCGGGGTGAACCCTGGTACTTGCAGGGTAAAATGGCGCATAAAGAGAATAGCTTTAACGACTTTCTGGCCGCGCGGGATGCGCTGGTGGAATGCGGGGTAAGTGATCCTGCGCGAGTAGCCGCTTACGGCGCCAGCGCTGGCGGTTTATTGGTCGGCACGTGTGTTAATCGTGCTCCCAAGGCTTTTTGTGCCGCTGTGCTTGATGTGCCGTTTTTGGATGTCTTGCGCACGATGCAAAACCCCGAACTTCCCCTAACCACCGCTGAGTACAGCGAATGGGGAAACCCCGAAACACCCGAAGTGGCCGAACGCATTCGTCACTACTCGCCCATGGACAATATAACGGCCCAGGAGTATCCCGCGCTTTGGATTGAAGGCAGTTGGTTTGATACACGGGTGAGCTACTGGGAGCCTGCCAAATATTACGCGCAAGTCACTCAGCAGCAGCTAGGCAGCGCCCCTGTTTTGATGCATACCGATATGAGCAGCGGGCATGGCGGTGCATCCGGCCGATTTAAAGCGTGGCAAGATACCGCCAGACAAGACGCGTTTATCCTTTGGGCATTGGGGTTAGCCGCCGATTTCAAGGACAGCGCCATCTAAGCAGCCCACTGTTTTAAACCTCCCACCGTTAGGCAGCCTTCGCGCTGCCTTTTATTTTTTTGAAAATACTTTCCACAAAAACAATTTTGCGTCATACTCAACTTTAGTCGAACACCTTTACCTCTACTATTGGAGCAAGCAATGAAGTACCAGGACCACTTCCCCACCATTTGGGATACGCCGCTTAAGCCGTCCACCAAGGCGGTTAAAAACAAAGCAGCTAAAAACAGAACCGCTCAGCCATCCTTGTTCAAAGGCATAATGCTTGCCTTAAGAAATATGGCCAAACACAAGCCCGTCGCCTAACGATCACGTCAGGCTGGATATTTGTGTAAACCGGCTTAATGTCGTCAAAAAGGAAGGGCTGGGGCTGCCACTTGCTGGATTTTTACTTACATGGGCAGCACAGCAATAATGTGGGATTCAAGCGCTCGTTCGGGCACATCATCCTGAGAGACCGCAAAGCTACGCACGCTGATGCCTTTACGGTGCACGCGCTCGGCATCATTACTCAGCAGCGGATGCCAGCCAGCTAGTTTCCGCCCTTCGGATACTCGGCGATACGCGCACGAAGCGGGCAGCCAGGTAAACTCTTTTACCAGTGCAGGCGTCAGTTGGGTGCAGTCGGGCACACTATCAAAGCGATTCGGGTAATCACTGCACTGGCAACTTTGAATATCCAACAGGCGGCAGGCAACGTTCAAGACGGCCAGCTCCTGAGTTTCATCATCATGTAGCTTTAACAGGCAACACTGCCCACAGCCATCGCAAAGTGCCTCCCACTCTTGCGGGGTAAGCTCTTCCAGCGTGTAACGCTCCCAAAAGCGCTCGCGCATTCCGGTTTCCATCCTTACTCCTCTTGCGGGTTATACGCGTAATTTACAGCCCCATCGCTGCTTAATGTGGCGCTTAACGCTGGCCATAGCGAATGATAATCCGCTTCCAGTAAACGATAGTCGCTTTGAAGCCAAGGGATGAGCTCAGCAAGCCGATTTGGTCCTGACAAGCGCTGGCCAAGGCCTGCAACTGCTTTGCAGGTAAAGTCGAAATCTGCGTAATTTCTTAACCAATCATGCTTGATCATAAAGGGCATCATCGCCTCCAGCCGATTGGGCGCAGGCCTCGCTGACAATAGGCGATAACAACGCTCTACCATTTGCTGCTGCTCAAGCAAGCCGGCCTTATCTCGCGCTAAAAAATGATCCCACACAATATCCAGCGCAATACCAGCGTAGCGTCGCTTACCTGCAGGCGCCCGATGTTTAGCATTCAGTACGCTTGGGTGCTGGTCAACCCAGGCATCCACTTTACGGTGGTGCTGTATACCGCGCGCGACATCAACTGGCCAATCCCCCAGGTCGCTACCTTTAACGCCATCGGCAATCAGGTTGCCGTAAAGAAAATCATCACTCCCTTCACAGGCAAGCCAGGCATGAGCCAGGAAATTCACGGTAGTGGCTACTGCGCCGCATCGCGCGCGTTTAATTGCGCGCGATGTACATCAAGCAAGTAATCCTCTTTTGCAGGCGGCATCTGCAGATAAAAGCCTTGCTCATCAATAGCCGCTATAACGTCATCAACATTTACTCGGGCCAGTTTTTTATCGGCGGTGAGAATCATGGTGAATACCGCGACTGGCTTTCCAAACGTTGCAAGCAGCGCTTCAGGAACGAGCTTGAGCCCTTTGCGCTTATCAACGTATAAATACATCTCATCTTTTCGCGAGCTTTTGAAAACCTCACAAAGCAGCTTGTCACTCATTTAGACAACTCCTTTAATGCTTGCTCAAGCTCATCGGCCAAACATTCGCCCCGCCATCCTTGTGGCAGAGTTAAAGGTTGGCTTGCCATGTCCTGCATAACCAACGCCTCAATATCACGGCGGCGCATCAACACTTCAGACGCCATTCCAAGCCCGGCCGCTTTCGTGTTAATAACGGATTTTAGGGCTTTGAAACGTTGTTTAAAGGCGGGCTGCATCGGGTCTGGCCAGCGCGCCAACAGCTCATTTTCGTCGCAGTGCTGGGCCTTCTTAACCATTGCCAATAGCGTATCGCCCTCTTTTTTGACCAGCGCTGGCTTAAAGCCTTCCACCTCGGCCAACTCATAGCGATTTTTCGGCATGGCGTCAGCAGCCGCAAACAGCAACTTGTCACTCATAAGCCAATTGCGCGGCAAATTACGCCGCCGTGTTTCGCCTTCCCGCCAAATGGTCATCAGGCGATAAGCCTCTAATTGGCGCGAATCAAGCCGCCATAGCTGACGGTGACGGGCGTACCACTGGCCATCCGCTTCAACGCTGCGCCCAGCCTGCTCAATCAAACTGGCACACTCTTCATGCAACCAGTGGCCGCGGCCTAACCCTTCCAGTCGTTCAGCCTGATGCGCCCATACTTTAAGCAGGTAAATAACATCCAACGCTGCATAGTCACACTGAGAAGGCGTCAAAGGCCGCTCTAACCAGTTTGAGCGTGTCTCCTCTTTGGGCAGCGTTTCGCCTATCCAAAACTCCACCAGCTTTTGATACCCCATCGAGGGCATTTCACCAAGAAACCCTTGAGCAACCTGCGTATCCACTAATGGCGTTGGTAATACCCCGGCCCAATGCTGAAAAACTTCTAAATCTTCACTACACGCATGCAGCAGTTTAATGGCGCTATTTTGCAGTAACTGCCGAAATGCGGGCGTGCAGGGCGTGGCCAGCGGGTCAACCAAATACGCAACTTCCCCGGCAGCAAATTGAATTAATGCAGGGACGGGGAAAAACGTGTTTTCACGGAAAAACTCTGTATCCAGCGCGATGACAGGGGCGTTGGCCACTTGTGCACAGGCCGCGTCAAGCGCCTCGGGGCTGTCAATCCACTGGTATACGGGGGAGGCTAGAGAAGACAAAGCATACTTCCAGGTTGCTACAACCGCGATTGCGCTTGCAATGTTGGTGGGTTAATCGCTGGTAAAGGGCTGTCGGCCATTAAACGCACGGCTTAATGTACCGCCATCGACATACTCAAGCTCACCACCCATAGGAACACCATAAGCTAAACGTGAAAACTTCACGCCGTAGTGGGCCAATTGAGCGGCGATATAGTGCGCGGTTGCTTCACCTTCGACGGTTGGGTTGGTCGCCAGCACAATTTCTTCGATATGGCCTTCTGCTACACGCGTTTCCAACTGCGCAAGCCCAATCGCGTCAGGGCCGATACCATCCAGAGGCGACAAGTGCCCATGAAGCACAAAATAGCGGCCCTGAAAGCCGCCCGCTTCCTCAATCGCCAGCTGATCAGCGGGTGACTCAACCACACACAACAAGGCATCGTTGCGGCGAGGCGTTTCGCATATCGCGCAAATATCTGCTTCGGTCAGCGTGCGACAGCGCTGACAGTAGCCGACCTCGTCAATCGCTTTTTGAATGACCGAAGCAAGACGCTGACCGCCTGCCCGCTCACGCTCAAGCAAATGCATTGCCATACGTTGGGCCGTCTTCGGCCCAACCCCTGGCAATACACGAAACGCATCCATCAGTTGTTCTATAAGAGGAGAGAATCGCATTACTTAGAACGGCATCTTGAAACCCGGCGGCAGGTTCAATCCAGCCGTTGCTTCTTCCATCCGAGCTTTAGAGTTTGCTTCAACTTTACGTACAGCATCATTCACCGCGGCGGCTAAAAGATCTTCAAGCAGCTCTTTATCTTCTTCCATTACGCTTGGATCGATGGTGACCTGGCTCACGTCATGGCGTCCGTTCATGGTGATTTTAACCATGCCTGCGCCGGCTTCGCCGTGTACTTCTGACTGAGCAGCTTCTTCCTGAATACGCTGCATTTTTTCCTGCATCTCTTGGGCTTGCTTCATCAAGTTGCCCATTCCACCTTTCAACATGGTGTGCTCTCCTGGCTAATCAAAGACGGGTTTGTTAAAAAATGAGTATCCGGTGCAATGCTAACGCTTGGCGGTCGCTGGCTTGACGGTTGATTCTATCAGCGTCGCACCAAACGCCTGCTGTAATTTCTGTATATTGGGATCGTGATTCAAGAGATCAACAGCCTGTGCATGCTGCTCTTGATTCAACCGCTCTTCGCGCTGACGCGGTGTCTCACTGTCCGTCGAGAGTTCGGCCACCATGAACTCTACCCGGCGCGGCAGCCCTTGTTCACTTAATGCGCGCTCGATGCGCGTTTTATGGACATCTGCCTGCATGGCCGCTTGGCTTGGATCCAGGCGCAGCATCAAAATCTTGCCATCGTCGCTCTCCAGCAGACAATTCGCCGCCAAACTGCGCGTTAAGCCGCCCAAGCCTAGAGAATCAAAGCATAGCAGCCATTTTGCATGGTCCAACACTTCATTGCCGACGTCTGAGACTGGCGCTGTCTGCTCAGGGGCGGGCACGACTTCCGGCACAGAGGTTGATACCGGCGCAGACACCAACACGGCCTCTGAAGCGGGTGCTTTGCTAACATTTGGCGAGGGCAGTTCCGCTTGGCCGCTTTCATGTGCTTCGGCTTGCTCTACCTCATCAAGCGACCATGGCGGCGGAGTTGGGCTATCCGCGGCAGTTGCCTCGTTATCGTCTGTTTTATAGCCCGTTGAGCCCATGTCTATATCGGGACTCTCGCCAGGATCTTCCCCTTCAACGCGTGCATCAGACGCTGGCTGCTGGCCATGTTTTTTTTCGAGCTCTGCTTGCGGCGTATCTATATGGTCTATGTCTGCCTTTGGCTGATGCCCAGCCCCAGGTACAGTGGCATCGGGTAGAGAGCTAACCGCAGACGCGGCAGACGTTTCGGGCGCTGGTTGAACATAATTGCTGGCCGAGGCTGCGGCAGGTGGCTGAGCCGCCGTACTGGCTGGCGCTGCGCCCTGCCCCACACTTTGGCTGCCCCCTGACCCTGTTGGCTCAGCACGCAGCGGTAGCGGCGTGCGGGGCGGCTTGGGCACGCCCTGCGGCCGGAACGCGAGCATGCGCAGCAGTGTCATTTCCAGCGCACTGCGCAAGTCAGGCGCGTGAGCCATATCGCCTCGGCCTTGAAGCCCTATCTGGTAGTAGAGCTGAATATCTTCAGCGGTAAAGCGGCTGGCAAGCTGTAAAATAGCCTCTCGATCACCATGACTGTTATCGACGGCGTCCGGCACCATCTGAGCAACAGCCAGACGGTGCAAAATAGCCGACAGTTCGTCTAGTACGGCGGCAAAATCCGGGCCCTGCTCTGCCAGCTGTGCTACTTCAGCCAGCAGTTGCTGCACATCCACATCCGCCAGCGCGCTTACCAGCGCTAAAATATGCCGGTGGTCCAGCGTTCCCAGCATCGCCGCCACATCGACATGGCGGACCGCGCCCTGCCCAAAGGCAATTGCCTGGTCGGTCAGGCTCATGGCATCACGCATTGAGCCTTCGGCTGCTTTGCCTAATAGCCATAGCGCGCTTTCATCAAATGCCACACCCTCTTCACCCAACACGTAGGTCAGATGTTCCACTACACGCTCCGGCGGCATGTGTTTAAGCGTGAACTGCAGGCAGCGCGACAGCACCGTTGCAGGCAGCTTTTGCGGATCAGTAGTGGCAAGCAGAAATTTAACGTGGGGAGGCGGCTCTTCCAGCGTTTTCAATAGCGCGTTAAAGCTGCTGGTTGAAAGCATGTGCACCTCATCAATCAGGTACACCTTGTAACGACCCTGGGTGGGCGCGTACTGAACGTTATCCAGTAATTCGCGGGTATCTTCCACCTTGGTGCGCGACGCCGCGTCGACTTCGATCAAGTCGACAAAACGCCCTTCATCAATGGCTATGCAGCTATCGCACTGACCACACGGTGTTGAGGTAATGCCCTCATCGCCGCGTCCGTTAGCCGTACAGTTCAAACATTTGGCTAATATGCGTGCAAGCGTGGTTTTGCCGACACCGCGGGTGCCGGTAAATAAATAGGCGTGGTGAAGACGCCCTTGATCAAGCGCATTGACCAGGGCGCGCTGAACATGGGCCTGGCCCACGAGTTCGTGGAATGTACGTGGTCGCCACTTGCGGGCCAGAACCTGATAGCTCATTGAGCAATACTTCCTTCGGCGGGCTGTCCTGATGATGCATCTTTCAATAACAGCAGGTGCCACAATGCGTGATAAAACGCCATTCTAGCGGCTACGCCGCAGCCCGCCAACCGCCCGAGCGGGCAACTCGGGCGTTATCGTTAGGCGTTATCTGCACCGTCTTCAGCACCCGCCCGCTGAGCAGCTTCTTTAACCAGCTTTTCGAGTTCGCCGTTTTGATGCATTTCAATGACGATATCGCAGCCACCGACCAATTCACCTTCAACCCATAGCTGCGGGAAGGTAGGCCAATTAGCGATTTTAGGCAGCTCAGCACGAATATCCGGGTTATCCAAAATATTAACGAACGCAAAGCGCTCACCGCAGCTCATCAGCGCCTGAACCGTCTGCGCCGAGAAGCCACACTGAGGCAGTTGAGGCGAGCCCTTCATGTAAATAAGGATCGGGTTTTCACTGATTTGACGCTGAATATTTTCGGCTGTGGTGCTCATGTGAGTACTCCATTAAGTAAAGAACCAAACGACAAGGTGAGTATACGCACGAAATAAACCGTGATTCACTCAGGTTAAACGCCTTGCTAAATACCTGAGTGCGCCACTCGGCCTTAATCTTTGGACGCCATTCTACGCGTGCCGTTCGCGTTGCGCATCCCCCGCCGCCTCGCTAGGATGGTGTTTTTACGCGGAGAGAAGCAACCATGGCGACACGCCATTTCCTTACCCTGCTGGATTTGACGCCCGATGAACTGAGTTATTTGATTCAGCGTGCCATCAAAATTAAAACAGATCTTAAAGCCAACGGGCCGGAGTATACGCCGCTGGCGAACCGCACACTGGCGATGATCTTTGAAAAATCGTCGACACGTACACGTGTATCGTTTGAAGCCGGCATGGCGCAATTTGGCGGTCACGCGCTGTTCTTATCTCCGCGCGACACTCAGTTAGGGCGTGGCGAGCCAATCGAAGACACCGCTCGCGTGCTTTCCGAGATGGTCGATGCCGTTATGATCCGCACCTTCTCTCATGCGGGCCTTGAAACCTATGCTAGCGCCAGCAGCGTTCCCGTCATTAACGCGTTAAGCGATGACTATCACCCTTGCCAACTACTGGCCGACGTGATGACTTGGACCGAGCTGCGCGGAAGCGTTAAGGGCCGCACGGCGGTCTGGATTGGCGACGGCAACAATATGTGTCACTCGTGGATTAACGCGGCGCGCCAGTTTGGGTTCCATCTTCGCATTTGCTGCCCGAAAGGCTACGAACCACGCGCTGATATCATGGAGGCCGCTGGGGATCACGTTACGCTGATGCACGACCCGCAGGCAGCCACCCAAGGCGTAGACTTGGTGACCACCGATGTTTGGGCGTCCATGGGTCAAGAGGAAGAGCAAGCCAAGCGTGAAGCGGATTTTGCCGGCTTCCAGGTCACAGAAACCATGCTGGATCAGGCGCAAAGCGATGTACTGTTCTTGCACTGCCTGCCTGCACACCGTGGCGAAGAGATCAGCCATACGCTGCTTGATGACCCCCGCGCCGTGGTATGGCAAGAGGCCGGAAACCGCTTACACGCGCAAAAGGCGCTAATCGAGTTTCTACTGCTTGGCCAGATTAGCGAATAAACCCGCACCAGTAACCGCCAAAGAGCCCTGTTTGGTGGCTACTGATATTGATAGCTAGCATCAAATGGCTAGCTTCAGACGACTATCATCCAAGAGCCATTGATGCACACATACGAAAAAGCCTCGCTATGAATAGCGAGGCTTTTTCGATTAATTCTGGTGGAGCCTAGCGGGATCGAACCGCTGACCTCAACACTGCCAGTGTTGCGCTCTCCCAGCTGAGCTAAGGCCCCAATGCCGTCGCCCTTACGGGCTAAGCGAGGCGCATGCTATTATGAAACCGAACCAAGGTCAAGAACCCATTCAAATACGCGTTTGCTAATTCTACTTTATAGTCAGCTGTGGCACTCTATGGGTCAGCGTCAGAGGCTACCTTCTGAGCCCACTATGTTTCCACGCAGGAGCCAGCCCCCTTGATCAACGTTCTAATCGCCGATGATCATCATCTGGTAAGAACCAGTATTGCTCATCTGCTAAATGAAGAGAGCGATATCAAAATTGTCGGTGAGGTCGACGATGGCGAAAGTGCAGTCACCCAGTGCCGTCATTTAAAACCGGACATTGTCCTGATGGACATACGCATGCCGGGGATAGGCGGGCTGGAAGCAACGCGCCGCATCCATCGTACGATGGAAGATATCAAGGTACTGATCTTAACGGCGCACATGGAAGACAGTGTACTACGTCGCATGCTGGAGGCTGGCGCATCAGGTTTTTTAAGCAAGGGCGCCGGTGCAACAGAAATGACCGATGCGATCCGCCAGGTATTTCATGGTCGTCGCTACGTCAGCCAAGAGATAGCCCAGCGCTTGGCCTTGTCTCACTTTACTAACGAAGACAACCCGTTTAGCCATCTCTCCCATCGCGAACTACAAATTGCGTTAATGATCGTCAATTGTCAGCGCGTTCAGGATATTTCTGACCGCCTGCATTTAAGCCCCAAAACCGTGAATACATACCGCTATCGGCTATTTGATAAACTTCAGGTGGCCACCGATGTCGAACTGACACACTTGGCACTACGTCATGGGCTAGTGGATGGCTTTGACGCCAGTCAGGGATAAACCTAACATCCTTAGCCACTCCTCGGCGTTCGATACGGTGCAATGACATTTAATGCAAAACAGTTTTTAAGCTCGGTAAGCACCTCCCCCGGCGTTTACCGTATGCTTGATGAACACAGCGATACGCTCTATGTAGGCAAAGCGAAACGCTTAAAAGCACGCCTTGCCAGCTATTTTCGTGGCCAGCTGAACACTAAAACGCAGGCGATGGTGGCACGGATTGCGGATATTCAAATCACCGTAACCCGCAGCGAAACCGAGGCACTGCTACTTGAGCAAACCCTGATCAAGGAGCTTCGCCCGCCCTACAATATTTTATTACGGGATGATAAGTCCTACCCGTTTATCTTCGTCACCGACCGCCACAATTATCCCAGACTTGAATATAAACGCGCACGCCAACGGCGCGGCGACGGCCGCTATCTAGGCCCCTATCCCAGCAGCGGTGCGGTACGCGAAAGCCTGTCACTCATGCAGAAAATCTTCCGCATTCGCAACTGCGAAGACAGCGTTTTTGCCCATCGCTCTCGTCCGTGCCTACAACATCAAATCCAGCGCTGCAGCGCTCCTTGCGTAGACTACATTACAAAAGAGGATTACCGCCGCGACGTTGAACACGCCGTTATGTGCCTGGAAGGCAAAAGTGAGCATGTAACCCAAGCGCTTACCGAGGCGATGGAAGCCGCCAGCAAAGACCTGGATTTTGAAGAGGCTGCCCGCTTTCGTGACCAGATACAGCAATTACGCCAGCTACAGCAGCGTCAGTTTGTTGATAACCAGAACGGCGATGCCGATATTTTCGCGCTCGCCCAACGGCCAGGCGCACTAGGCATTTCGGTGTTAAGCGTTCGCGATGGGCGTATGCTCGGTGCCCGCCACCATGCACCAAAAAACGGTCTGGACCTTTCCCCACAAGCCCTGCTGACCGAGGTGGTTAGCCAGTACTATTTTGGCCAGCCGCATAACGTACCCAGTGAAGTCATTACCAGCCATGCGCTGGATGACAGCGACCTGATTGCCGAGGCACTCACACAGCAAGCGGGCAAGCGTATTCGCGTGACAAGCCAGGTACGCGGGCATCGCGCCCAGTGGCAGCAGCTGGCAATGACCAATGCTGAGCAGCAGTTAGCGTCTCAATTGGCGAACCATACGCAGCTCACCCAACGCTTTGCAGCGCTTCAGAAAGCGCTGGACCTTGAATCCATGCCCGAACGGCTTGAGTGTTTCGATATCAGTCATAGCCAGGGTGAAGCCACCGTGGCCTCCTGCGTAGTCTTTGACCATCAAGGGCCGCGCAAGAGCGACTATCGCCATTTCCGCATTGAAGGCGTGGCTGCGGGCGATGATTACGCCGCCATGCAGCAAGCGCTGACGCGAAGGCTGAAACGCGTAGAAAGCGGCGAAGCCATCGCCCCGGATATTTTGATTGTCGATGGCGGCAAAGGTCAGCTTAATATGGCCCGAGAGGTGCTTAACCAACTCGGCATTACCACGATCGTTTTGCTAGGCGTTGCTAAAGGCACCACACGCAAAGCGGGGCTTGAGACACTCTTTTTGGAAACATCGGATAACCCACTTCCCATGGACCCAGCCTCCCCTGCACTGCACTTGATTCAGCATATCCGGGATGAATCGCACCGTTTTGCGATTGCAGGCCACCGAGCCCAGCGCGACAAGGCCAGGCGCACCTCTACACTGCAAGACATTCCCGGCATTGGCCCTAAACGGCGCCGTGAGTTGTTACGTTTTTTTGGCGGATTGCAAGGTGTACAGAAAGCGAGCCGCGCCGAGCTGGCAAGAGTCCCAGGCATTAGCGCTGCACTTGCGGAGAGTATTTATTTGGCCCTGAATGGATAAACCACCATTGGGCATAGATGCTATTCGCTAAGGCGGATAGAATAGCCTTTACTACATTTCGAATTTAATGACTCTCCGGTAAGGATCGCCCGTCGCGATGAATATACCCAACGTACTTACACTGGCAAGAGTTGCCTTTATTCCCTTGCTCGTTGTGCTGTTTTACTTGCCTTTTAACTGGAGCATGCCACTGGCGGCTGGCCTTTTTGCGCTAGCCTCGATGACCGATTGGCTAGATGGCTATTTGGCCCGCCGCTGGAATCAGTCAACACCCTTTGGCGCTTTCTTAGACCCAGTGGCCGATAAACTAATGGTCGTTGTGGCACTAGCGCTGCTGATTGAGCGCTACGACACACTCATTCTGACCTTGCCTGCGCTCGTCATTATTGGTCGTGAAATCGTGATATCGGCCCTACGCGAATGGATGGCAGAAATGGGCAAACGGGGCCTGGTCGCGGTTTCCTGGATAGGAAAACTTAAAACCACGCTCCAGATGGTGGCCCTGCTGATCCTTTTGGCGCTACCGCCCACACATGAGATCGCCCTGCTGGGTGTGGTAGTGCTGTACGTCGCTGCGGCCTTAACACTTTGGTCCATGATCCAATATTTAAAGGCTGCCTGGCCGCACCTTAGCCGCTCCATGTAAGCAATTGATTCCTCGAAGATGGTGTTTGCATCATTGATGATTGACAACCTCTCAACGATGCGTATAATTCGCCCTCGAGTCGAGCGGGAATAGCTCAGTGGTAGAGCATCGCCTTGCCAAGGCGAGGGTCGAGAGTTCGAATCTCTTTTCCCGCTCCAACTTGGATTGTGCGGCAAGCAGGTTAGGTCGAGAGCTGGAACGCCAGCCCGGTCGAATCTATCTTCCCGCTACATCGACTCTTTAGGCTGGATGGCAGAGTGGTTATGCAGCGGACTGCAACTCCGTGTACGCCGGTTCGATTCCGACTCCAGCCTCCACTTTTGTGTTAAGTGCAACGATGCACCAATTGCACTGCCCGGATGGCGAAATTGGTAGACGCAAGAGACTTAAAATCTCTCGGAGGTAACTCCGTGCCGGTTCAAGTCCGGCTCCGGGCACCATTGTTTTATCTCCCTCTATGAATTTATTATCTGCGAGATCATTTTGATCGACGCGGATTTTTTTGCGTCTATACATCGTCAACGACTAATGACTACGCTATACGCTTACCTTTTATGCGCCATAGCGCCAGATAGCAAAAATAAGGAGCGGGCCGCATGAGCACGCCAACAACCGATGTATTAATTATTGGCGGCGGCGTCGCCGGGTTAACCCTCGCCCTGGATATTGCCGACAAACTGTCGGTGACGCTGGTAAACCCGGCCCACAATGACAAAGGCGCCAGCCGATGGGCCCAGGGTGGTATTGCAGCGGTGCTCTCCCCTGAAGACAACCTGGAAGCGCATGTTCGTGACACACTTGTCGCTGGTGACGGCTTATGTGATGAGCAGGCCGTACGCTTCACAGTTACCCACGGTCCGGCTGCTATCCAATGGTTAATTGATCGAGGGGTATATTTCACCCCGGACCCCGCTCCTGACGCTTGCTATCCGTATCACCTGACCCGTGAAGGCGGCCATAACGCCCGGCGTATTATTCATGCCGACGACGCCACGGGGCGCGCTGTGGTAGATACCCTGCAAGACAAAGTCGCCGCGCATGCCAATATTACCCTACGCCGCGATATCACTATTTTAGGATTACTCCAAAACAGCCACGGGCACTGCACGGGTGCCTATGGCGTCGATACAGAGCGACAACGGCAAACACTCACCGCGACTTACACCACGCTAGCCACCGGTGGCGCTAGCGGCCTTTATCGCTATACCACAACGCCGACCCCTGGCAGCGGCGAAGGCATGGTGATGGCTGCGGAGCTTGGTGCGCGATTAATGAATCTGGAGTTTCAGCAGTTTCACCCGACCAGCCTGTATGATCCTAACGGCCCCGCGTTTTTAATTAGCGAAGCGGTACGTGGCGAAGGTGGTTACTTACTCAATGAAGCCGGCGAGCGGTTTATGACGGCCATTGATCCTCGCGCAGAACTTGCTCCCAGGGACGTTGTTGCACGAGCAATTGATGCTCAAATTCAGCAAGGCACCCAAGGACACGTATGGCTGGATATCCGCCACCTTGGTGAAAAAGCCATTCACCACCACTTCCCAACCATTTTGGCGCACTGCGCCTCGCGCGGGATTGATATTACCCGGCAACCCATCCCCGTCGTCCCCGCCGCCCATTATAGCTGCGGGGGCATTGCAACCGATCATCAGGGCGCGACAGGCATACTGGGGCTTTATGCAGTAGGTGAAGCAGCCTGTACCGGCCTACATGGTGCCAACCGCATGGCCAGCAACTCACTGCTGGAATGCCTGGTGTATGCGCGTAGCTGTGCAAGCGCACTTCGAGAACAACATCTCAACGAATGGCACGCGCCGCCCATTACGCCCACACCACCATCTGCCCGGCGATTAAGCACCGAAGAGCAGGACCTACTGGCTCAATGGCGCCAAGAGCTACGAACCATAATGAGCCAACAGGTGTCGATTGTACGCAGCAACTCAGGCCTGGCTGCCGCCCATGAGCAGTTGGCGTTATTGGATAAGCGTTTGGAACGTTTAGGAGCCGGTCAGTTTCAACCTGAGTACATGCAATTACACCAAGCAATCAGGCTGGCTCAACTAACCGTTATCGCCGCATTGAAGCGGCATGAATCACGCGGGTTACATTACTCTATGGATTGGCCGTCTCACCTTCCCGCCCCTGCGGCTTCTTGTTTGACGCTGGCGGATTTAATGCCCGGCACGGTGGTATAAACGGCGCAACAAACGGTGATGAGAGCGAGAGAAACTATCGGGCCACAGCCAAAGCCGCTGTGGCCCCACCCACAAGCCCACCAGCCAAGGCCCCAGGTAATCACAGCGAACCGTCACTTCATCGCTCAACTCTCCATAGGGCTGTCGCCAACGGCCATAAATAGCCGTATCACGCTTGCTTAGATAAAGCACGCCATGGACTTGCCTATGCAGAGTACGCCACAGTAAAAGGCTGACGACTAAGGTAATGCCGCTGCCTACCCAAAGCCCCAATACCCAGTAACTCAACGAACAGAGCCCCACCGCCAAGCCCGACTGAAGCAGGGCAGCCGTTTTAGAGGGTACGATAGGCAGAATTATCGGTGTTTTCCGCATGCTCAACGATCATTTTCACCATATGCTTTAACGCTGGGTCTTCAGGCCATTCACGGTGCATGAGCCAAACAAACAAGTCCTGGTCTTCTTCTTCAATTAGGCGCTGATAAGTCAACTGCTCCTCTTCGCTAAGTGTGTCAAAGCGTTTTTCTAAAAACGGGATCAGCAACAGATCAAGCTCCCACATACCGCGACGCGAGTGCCAGTAGAGTCGCTTACGTAGCACGGCTGCTGGGGATGTATCGTCGTTCAAGGTCAGCCTCTTTCATTGGTAAAAATGAACCGTCAGTATACCTAAGCTAAAGGGTCGCGCCAGCGCCAAGCTTCGCCTATGCTGTTATTCAGTCTAGTACCTTGTTTTATCTGAATTGTTTAATATCAATTTGCACAGTATGCTGAATTCGAGGTTATCAAGGTCAGCCGCTATTGTTAACGGCAGCCTTCACAGTTTACAGGGAGCCAACCGATGACAAAATCTGAACTAATCGAACAAATCGCGATGCGTCAACCGGAGCTATCCGCCAAAGACGTCGAGACGGCGGTACGTATTATACTGGACGATATGACGGACGCTCTCTCCAGTGGTGGTCGTGTGGAAATACGTGGCTTTGGCAGTTTCTCACTGCATTTCCGTGAGCCGCGTACTGGCCGTAACCCCAAAACGGGCGACCCGGTCGAGTTGGACGGTAAATATGTACCGCACTTTAAGCCCGGCAAAGAGCTGCGCGAACAGGTAGATGCCAGCCGTGCGCTGGGTTACTAACACAGAGCCCGAAGCCGCCATACTTTGGTAATCTGTGACTGTGGGATGACGTCGCACCAAGACTCATACACAATAGGGCCATACTGCGAACGTCACTGACTAGGAAACTCTCATGCGTTGGATTAAAGGGCTGATTCTCGCCATTATTTTGCTGGTTGTTCTACTGGTAGGCATCTTGTTTGCCGTCAATAATCAGCAAACCATTGCCTTGAATCTGATCTGGGTCGAACTCCCCCCCATCACACTCTCTGTATGGCTGCTGGCGACATTAACGTTTGGCGTAATACTTGGCATGCTCGCGATGATGGGAGTATACGTACGATTGAAAGCACGTCTTGCGCGCAGCGAGCGCCATAACAAACAACAGCGCAAAGAACTTGATCGCTTACGCACCCAGGAGTTTAAGGAACTAGCGTAAATGCATGATGTCATGCTGCTAGGGCTACTGCTGACAGCGATTGCCATAGGCTTCGGGCTAGGTATTCGATACGCTGCCCGGCGCCACCGGCAAGCGCCAACAGCGCCGCCTTCTCAACTGTCGCGCGAATATTTCGTTGGGTTAAATTACCTGCTGAATGAGCAGCCCGATGAAGCCATTAACACGTTTATCAGTGCACTTGATGTTAATAGCGATACGGTAGATACCCATATCGCGCTGGGTAAACTCTTTCGCACGCGTGGCGAGGCAGACAAAGCCGTCAGTATTCACCAAAACCTGCTTGCACGCCCAGCCCTATCGCATGGCACCAACGAACGCATCCAACTTGAGCTTGCGCGCGATTTTATAGCGCTAGGTGTTCATGACCGTGCCCAGAGACTGCTGCACTCGCTGCTTGAGCAATCCACCGACGATGAGCGCCGCTATGCGGCCAAGCAGCTATTGGTGGGCCTTCTGGAGCGAGAAAAGGAGTGGCAAGCCGCTTTAGAGGTAATCCAACCCCTGCTAAAGCAGCACCCAGGTATGCGGCGCCCAGCGTCACACTGGCTATGCGAGTTGGCCATAGAAGAGATCCAACAGTCCAGCCGTGCGCTCGCGAAAAAGCATCTAAAAAAAGCCTTACTGCTGGATGAACGCTGCATTCGCGCCACGCTATTACTGGCGGATCTTGAGATGGATAACGGCCACTATGGCCGCGCGATAGAACGTCTTGACCATATCCCTGAGCAGGATGGCGCGCATATCCCAACCATGCTGCCAACCCTCCAGCGGGCCTATGCGTATAACGACGATATAGCAGGTCTGGAGAAACACTTGTACCGTCTACTGGGTCAGGCACCTTACACCAGCGTTATCGTGATGCTCGGCGAGCTTATTCACCAGCGGGATGGCGTGGATACCGCCATTGAGTTAACCGGAAACTGGCTACGTGATGCGCCGAGCCTTGGCGGGTTGGACTATCTGCTGGATCTGTATGTCGAAAGCCAGCAGCTAAGTGGAAGAACTGCGCCGGACACTCGCTTATCATTACTGAAATACCACACGGATGCGCTTTTAAAAGATCGCCCACGTCATCAATGCAGGCGCTGTGGTTTTACGAGTGATGCCCTTGCCTGGCAGTGCCCCAGCTGCCGCCGCTGGGGCACTATCAAGCCGATTACCGGTGTAGAGGGCGAGTAACCCGCACACACATATCGTGCTACTGAAGCTCTGCTTCGATAGCCGCCAGCGCCGCCATGGGGTCAGATGCCTGAGTAACAGGCCGCCCTATCACCAAATGTGTACTCCCTGCTTGCATCGCTTCGCGTGGCGTCATAATACGCTGCTGATCGTTAACGGCGGCAAAACTCGGCCGAATACCGGGCGTTACTTTTAAAAACGACTCACCACACACGGCCTGTAAATGTGACGCCTCTTGGGCTGAGCATACAACGCCGTGCAGGCCGCTTTGTTGGGTCAACAGCGCCAAGCGCTCTACCTGTTCAGCGGGTGAAACGTTTAAACCCACTTCGCGCAGGTCGCTCTCCTGGAGGCTGGTTAATACGGTAACGGCGATTAGGTGCGTGTCTAAACCTTGACTAACCAAACGCTCGGCGGCTGCTTCCATCATCTTGCGGCCACCGCTGGCGTGCACATTCACCATCCAGACGCCTTGCTCTGCTGCAGCCTGAACAGCCCCCGCCACCGTATTGGGAATATCATGAAATTTGAGGTCAAGGAACACGTCGAACCCGCGCCCATGCAGCGCTTCAAGGATAGCCGGGCCGCTACGGGTATAAAGCTCTTTACCTACTTTTAAACGACACCGAGCGGGGTCTAGCTGATCCGCCATGCATAAGGCGGCGTCAAGCGACGGGTAATCAAGCGCGATAATCAACGGGGATTCAGACACAGCACTACTCCATACGCATTTTTAAGCATTATATCAGCCCAACACGACCCACTTGTAAGCTATTTGCCACGCTGTACAAGCGAAACTCCTACAAATAATGTCATACATCACTGACAACAACACGATAGCGAACGCGTTAAGTTAATTAAGGCACCCGTTAATGCAGTGTTCGTTAGTGCTGTACCCGGTAGTGCTACTTTTCTTTATCGACAAGAAGGAACAATACGCGTAATGAACATGACATTAAAAAGCTTGTTTGCCGCCCTGTTACTTAGTTTAAGTCTGGGATTATCCAGTAATGCACTGGCTCAAGCCGTCGCGCCTATCAATGTGAATGCCGCAAACGCTGAGCTGTTGAGCGAGCTTCCCGGCATTGGACCAAGCCGCGCTGCCGCCATTATCGAAGAACGAGACGCCAAGGGGGAATTTACAAGTGCTGATGATTTAACGCGCGTCAGCGGCATCGGTGCAGCAACCGTAGATCGCATGCGCGACCAAATCGTGCTCGAAGACTAAACCTTTTAGTAAGTCTTGCTACTTAGCACTACATAGTAGGGTTGCTATTGCCCGGCAGCAGCGCAGACACTGTTTGCCGGGTAAGTGTTTATCACATACCAAGCATTGAAAAACTCACCGAACGACTCCTCTCTCTTCTGCATTGCTGCCCGTGACTAGTCAGGCTTTTAAATCATCCAAAGTGACATGAATTGATCCACCGGCATTGCTTCAAGCGTCGCTTGATTGCCGCAGAGCTGGCTAATCTTTTCGCAGCGAAGTACAGGGAAACGGGTGGCGAGATGTCGCTCAAACTTATCGACCAGTAGCGGCATTCCCTCGTCTCGACGACGCTGATGGCCTATTGGATATTCCACTACGACCTTGTCGGTTGCACTGCCATCACTGAAAAAGACCTGCACAGCATTCGCGATAGAGCGCTTTTGCGGGTCGTGGTAGGCCGCTGAATAGTCGCTATTCTCCTCGACCACCATTTTGTCGCGCAGTATATCAATCAGCGGATGAGCCGCATGAAAGCTGTCTTCATAGTGTTCGGCGGTAAGCGTACCGAAAATAAGCGGCACGGCCGTCATGTATTGCAGACAGTGATCGCGGTCAGCCGGGTTAGCCAACGCTCCGGTTTTGGAAATTATCCGAATCGCTGAATCATGTGTGGTAATTACAATCCGCTCAATATCAACCAAGCGATCTTTTACCTGAGCGTGCAGAAGCACGGCCGCTTCGCAGGCGGTTTGGGCATGGAACTCCGCCGGGAAAGCGATCTTGAATAAAATATTCTCCATGACATAGCACCCAAACTCGCGCTGAAAACGCAGTCGCCGCTCTGCTTCAGGTTTAAGGCTCAGGTCTTTATTACTATGGCTAAAGGACACATCGTAAAACCCCCATTGCGGTGCACTGAGCGCACTGGGGATGCCCATCTCGCCGCGTAACGCCATATCCGCCAAGCGAACGCCTCGGGAAGTGGCATCGCCAGCCGCCCAGCTTTTGCGCGACCCGGCATTGGGTGCATGTCGGTAGGTGCGCAGGCTCTGGCCGTCTACCCACGCATGGGAAAGCGCGGCCAGCAACTGCTCGCGCGTAGCGCCCATTAGCTTGGCAACCACCGCCGTCGAAGCCACTTTCACCAATAGCACATGATCAAGCCCCACTCTGTTGAAGCTGTTTTCCAGGGCCAGCACCCCCTGAATTTCATGCGCCATGATCATGGCGTTCAACACATCACGCATCGTCAGAGGCGCATCACCCTGAGCAACCCGCTTTTGCGACAGATGATCGGCAACCGCGAGGATACCGCCCAGGTTGTCAGAAGGATGCCCCCACTCGGCGGCAAGCCAGGTATCGTTATAATCCAGCCAGCGGATAATTGCGCCGATATCCCAGGCCGCTTTTACCGGGTCAAGGCGTAGCGAAGTGCCCGGTACACGCGCCCCAAAAGGAACCTGGGTGCCTTCTACCAGCGGGCCAAGATGCTTGGTGCACTCTGGAAAACGCAGCGCCAGAAGCCCACAGCCCAACGTATCCATCAAGCAGTAGCGAGCCGTGGACAGTGCCGCCGGCGAGGGGGTATCAAAGCTCAGCACATAATCAGCGATTAGCTGTAGCTCATCATCGTATTCTGGCCGCTCATTTATCTCTGCTGTGAGGTTCATGGAGTTGCCTCCCGATCAATGCATTGAGTTAAAAGCTGTTGCCCGGTATACGCACCGCTCCCTCCATCAGCACGCGAGCGCTGCGGCTCATGATTGCCTTATCGATCTGCCAATGCCCGTCGATAAGGTTGGCTTCTGCACCAACGCGCAAGCTGCCTGAAGGGTGGCCAAACGTGACGGATTGGCGCTTACCGCCACCCGCGGCCAAGTTTACCAGGGTTCCTTCAATAGCCGCCGCTGCGGCAATGGCGACGGCAGCGGTACCCATCATTGCATGATGTAATTTACCCATTGAGAGCGCACGTACCAGCAAATCAATATCTTCCGCATGAACGGCGTTTCCACTGGATGCCGTGTAGTCAGCAGACGGGGCTACAAATGCTATTTTCGGCGTGTGCTGGCGATTAGCCGCTTCGCTGACATCTTCAATTAACCCCATGCGCAGTGCGCCGTGAGCACGAACGGTCTCAAACATTGCAAGCGCTTTGGCATCCCCGTTAATAACTTCCTGAAGCTCCGTACCGGTGTAGCCAAGGTCTGCTGCGTTAATAAAGATAGTGGGGATACCCGCGTTGATCATGGTGGCACTTAGCGTTTTGAAACCAGGCACCTCAAGCTCATCGACGACATTTCCGGTGGGAAAAATGGCACCTTCACCATCGGCAGGGTCCATAAAAGCGACCGCGACTTCAGCGGCAGGAAACGTTACGCCATCAAGCTCAAAATCCCCGGTTTCCTGTACCTCACCATTGGTGACAGGCACTTTCGAGATGATGGTTTTTTGAATGTTAGCCTGCCAGATTCGCACCTCAACCACCCCGTTATCGGGTATGCGGGCAGGGTCTACGAAACCATTGGCAACCGCAAAAGGCCCTACGGCAGACGACAAGTTGCCACAATTACCGCTCCAATCCACATAAGGACGATCAATGGCGACCTGGCCAAACAAGTAGTCCACGTCATGCTCAGGCGAGCTGCTTTTAGCAATAATCACTGCTTTGCTGGTGCTTGATGTCGCGCCGCCCATACCATCTGTCTGTTTTTGGTAAGGGTCAGGACTACCAATGACGCGCAGGAGCAACTGGTCGCGGGCTTTACCGGGCACTTGGGCGGCCTCAGGTAAATCGCTTAATTTAAAAAATACGCCTTTACTGGTACCGCCACGCATATAAGTGGCAGGGATTTTTATCTGTGGCACTGAGGACATATACTCAACTCCGGCCGCCCGGCTTAAGTGCCGGGCTTATCTACAAGTGCATGATTTAATCAGGGAGAGACACCCACGCTTGTTTCCAGGAAATCCTGCGCAAACCGCTGCAATACGCCGCCTGCCGAGTAAATGGTAACCTCTTCAGCAGTATCCAGCCGGCAGATAACGGGCACACGCTCGGTGCTGCCATTCTGGCGATGGATAACCAGCGTCAACATGGCGCCCGGTGTCGCTACTCCTTCCACATCAAAGACCTCCGTTCCTTCAATACCCAGAGTGTGACGCGTAGTACCCGCTTCGAACTGCAGAGGCATTACTCCCATACCAATCAGGTTTGTACGGTGAATACGCTCAAACCCTTCGGCGACAATGGTTTCGACGCCAGCAAGCGCAACGCCTTTGGCAGCCCAGTCTCTTGATGAGCCTTGGCCGTAGTCGGCACCGGCAATCACAATCAGCGGCTGTCTACGCGCCATATAGGTTTCAATGGCCTCCCACATGCGCATAACCTGCCCGTCAGGCTCTACCCGCGCCAGCGACCCCTGGACGACGTTGCCTTCTTCATCGCGCACCATTTCATTGAAGAGTTTGGGGTTGGCAAGCGTTGCCCGCTGCGCCGTCAAATGATCGCCACGGTGCGTCGCATAGGAGTTGAAGTCCTCTTCAGGCAGCCCCATTCGATCAAGATATTCGCCTGCCGCACTATCCAGCATAATCGCGTTAGAGGGTGATAGGTGATCGGTTGTAATATTGTCGGGCAGAATCGCCAGCGGGCGCATGTTCTTAAGCTCGCGCTCTTTGGCCATATTGCCTTCCCAGTACGGCGGGCGACGAATATAGGTACTCTGAGGACGCCACTCATACAGCGGGCTTACTTGGGTGCGGGCACTTTTGTCGAGATCAAACATGGGAATATAGGTCTGGCGGAACTGCTCGGGCTTCACCGACGCTTTTACAATAGCGTCGATCTCTTCATCCTCCGGCCAGATATCTTTCAGAGTAACGGGATTGCCCGCCTGATCGATGCCCAACACGTCTTTTTCAATATCAAAGCGAATAGTGCCCGCAATGGCGTAAGCAACCACCAGCGGCGGCGAGGCCAAAAAGGCCTGCTGGGCATAGGGGTGAATTCGCCCATCAAAATTGCGGTTACCGGAAAGCACTGCCGTGGCGTAAAGATCCCGGTCGATAATTTCCTGCTGAATAACAGGGTCAAGCGCACCCGACATGCCGTTACAGGTGGTACACGCATAAGCCACCACGCCAAAACCCAGACCCTCCAGCTCGTTCATCAAACCGGCTTCTTCCAGGTACATCTTGACCGTTTTTGAACCAGGCGCCAGGGATGACTTTACCCAGGGTTTACGCAACAAGCCGAGCCGGTTGGCGTTGCGCGCGATTAACCCAGCCGCCACCATATTGCGCGGGTTAGAGGTATTGGTGCAGCTGGTGATGGCGGCGATAATAACGGCGCCATCGGGCATTTTTCCCGCTCTCTCTTCTTCGCGCGCAGCATCGAGTCCTACCGCAATACCGCGCTGAACAAGCTCGGAAGTAGGCAGGTGAGCATGCGGGTTGGAAGGCCCTGCCAACGTCCGCGCGACCGATGAAAGATCAAAGGTCAGCACTCGCTCGTACTCAACCTGCGTCAGGCTGTCCGCCCAGAGGCCGGTGTGCTTGGCATAAGTTTCTACCAGCGCCACCTGCTCGTCTTCACGACCGGTGAGCTTCAAATAATCGATGGTTTGGCTGTCGATATAGAACATCGCCGCCGTCGCACCGTACTCAGGCGTCATGTTCGATATCGTGGCACGATCGCCGACCGTCAGCGCATCGGCGCCTTTGCCGTAAAACTCCAGGTAGGCACCCACCACGCGCTCTTTACGCAAAAATTCGGTGATCGCCAGCACCATATCAGTGCCCGTGATTCCCGGCTGCAGCTTGCCGGTCAGCTCTACACCAACGATATCCGGCAAGCGCATCATGGAAGCGCGCCCCAGCATTACGCTTTCGGCTTCCAGGCCACCCACACCGACTGAAATGACGCCGAGCGCATCTACCATGGGGGTATGGCTATCGGTTCCCACACAGGTATCGGGGTAAGCAATGCCATCTCGGTTCTGCACTACCGGCGACATCTTCTCCAGATTAATCTGGTGCATGATGCCGTTGCCAGGCGGGATGACATCGACATTTTCAAAGGCCGTTTTGGTCCAGTTAATAAAGTGAAAGCGATCATCGTTGCGCCGGTCTTCAATGGCGCGGTTTTTCTCAAAAGCTCCCTCTTCAAAGCCTGGGTGCTCCACCGCCAACGAGTGGTCAACAATCAACTGAGTGGGAACAACGGGGTTAACCTTGGCCGGATCACCGCCCTTCTCGGCAATGGCATCGCGCAGCCCGGCCAAATCAACCAGCGCCGTCTGGCCTAAAATATCGTGGCATACCACGCGTGCCGGGTACCACGGAAAATCGAGATCGCGCCGACGCTCGATAAGCTGCTTAAGCGCATCCGTTAACAGCTCAGGATCACAGCGGCGTACCAATTGCTCTGCCAGCACGCGCGACGTGTAAGGGAGCGTGGCGTAGGCTCCTGGCTGAATATCCTCAACGGCTTGGCGCGCATTAAAGTAATCAAGGCTGGTGCCTGGCAGTGGTTGACGATATTGGCTATTCATAAAAACAGGCTCGCGAAAGGGGGAGCTTAAACAAGCCCGGCAGCCAAGCCGCCGGGCAGCACGCTGATTAATCTCGCGCTTCTATCGGCACCCATTCGCTTTTCTCGGGACCAATATAGTCAGCGCTGGGGCGGATAATTCGATTGTTGGCGCGCTGTTCAAAGACATGTGCGGCCCAGCCCGTTAGCCGGGACATGACAAAAATCGGCGTGAACAGCTTGGTGGGGATATCCATAAAGTGATAGGCGCTGGCATGGAAGAAGTCTGCGTTGCAGAACAGCTTTTTCTCACGCCACATCACTTCTTCGACCCTTTCAGATACGGGATAAAGCACCGTATCGCCTACGTCATCGGCAAGCTTTTTGGCCCACTGCTTGATAATCTCGTTGCGTGGGTCAGATTCTCGGTAGATGGCGTGCCCAAAGCCCATGATCTTATCCTTGCGCGCCAGCATGCCCATGATCTGACTTTCCGCTTCTTCCGGCGATTTCCAGTTTTCGATCATCGCCATGGCCGCTTCATTGGCACCGCCATGCAGCGGGCCACGCAGCGAACCGATGGCGCCGGTGACGCAAGAATGCATATCAGAAAGCGTTGAGGCACACACCCGGGCGGTAAAGGTCGACGCATTAAACTCATGCTCGGCATATAAAATAAGCGATACGTTCATCACTCGCGCATGGAGTTCAGAGGCCGGCTCGCCGCGCAGCAGATGCAAGAAATGCCCGCCAACCGATGCAGCGTCGGTTTGGGTATCAATCCGCACTCCGTCATGAGAGTAGCGATACCAGTAGCAAATGATCGAAGGCAACACGGCCAGCAGCCGATCGGCGACGTCCTGCTGCTCGTCAAAGCTCTGCTCGGTTTCAAGATTACCCAGCATGGAAGTGCCGGTACGCATGACATCCATGGGATGAGCATCTTTCGGAATTTGCTCAAGCACCGTTTTCAGCGCATCGGGCAACCCACGCAAGCCCTTTAATTTGCGGATGTAGTCGTCAAGCTCTGCCTGATTAGGCAATTTACCTTTCAAGAGCAGGTACGCTACTTCTTCAAATTTAGCCTTTTCAGCCAGCTCTTTGATATCAAAGCCACGGTACGTTAGGCCCGAGCCAGTCTTTCCAACGGTACACAAGGCGGTAGTTCCCGCACTTTGTCCACGCAGCCCTGCTCCCGCTAGCGGTTTATCAGCCATGACGAGTCTCCTGGTGTGCTTATCGTTGTACCTATCATTAATTGCAGATAACAGTGTTTACGTGCACGCCTTATTGCGGCTCTTCGCCCTTTTCGGCGAATAACGCGTCTAGTTTCTGCTCGAAATCGTGATAGTTGAGGAAATCGTAGAGTTCATCGCGCGTCTGCATGGTGTTAACGACTTCTTTTTGATGCCCGTTATCCAGAATGCTTTGATAGACATTCAGGGCAGCAGCGTTCATCGCTCGAAACGCAGAGAGCGGGTAAAGCACCATGCGGCAACCAACCTCGCCAAGCTCGGCTTGAGTAAAGAGCGGCGTCGCACCAAACTCGGTGATATTGGCCAGAATCGGGGCATCCACTCGCTCGCAGAATGCCTGGTAATCTGAAAGGGTATATACGGCTTCAGCAAAGATGGCATCCGCACCGGCTTCAACGCAGGCATTGGCGCGCTCAATAGCCGCGTCCAGACCCTCTTTTTGAAAAGCATCGGTGCGTGCAATCAGATAAAAATCGGGGTCTATTCGGGCATCGGCGGCGGCTTTGATACGATCAACCATCTCAGCCTGGGAAACAATTGCCTTGTTGGGTCGATGACCACAACGTTTTTGCGCCACCTGGTCCTCCAGATGAACGGCGGCGACGCCAGCACGCTGCATCTCTTTCACTGTACGGGCAATATTGAACGCGCCGCCCCATCCGGTATCAATATCCACCAGCAACGGCAGGTCCGTTGCACCACAGATACGGCGCGCATCCTCTGCGACATCGTTCATGCTGGTCATCCCTAAATCAGGCAGGCCAAACGAGGCATTTGCCACCCCACCGCCGGAAAGGTAGATCGCCTGATGGCCGACACGTTCAGCCATCATCGCCGTATACGCATTAATAGTGCCTAAAATGGCCAGCGGGCGCTGGGCGTCAAGGGCGGCTTTAAAACGGGCGCCAGGGGTGAGCGTTGACATTAGCGTGTCTCCTGAAGGGTAGTGGCCTGCCGTTCCTCGGCAGGCTCAGATGATTGCTGTTTAAGAATCGCGGCATAACGGTCGGCAACATTGGCACGCGAGGCACTGACGTGGCGGCGCATTAATAGCTCAGCAAGTTCGGCGTCACCTGCTTCAATGGCATCCACGATCCGGTGGTGCTCAACAAAGGCGCGCTGCGGGCGCGTACCGCTGGCACTAAACTGCGTACGATAAAGGCGCACCAGGTAGTACAAGTCATTGCACAGCAGGCTCATTAGCATCTTGTTGTGGCTGCCTTGCACAATGCGGTAATGAAAGTCGAGATCGCCCTCACGCTGATAATAAGCTTCACCGCGTTGTAAATCGGCCTGCCCTTCGTGCAATGCCAGCACATCACGAAGGCCTTGTATTTCCTCTGCCGACATATGCTCCGCCGCTAGCCTTGCGGCCATGCTTTCCAACGCTTCGCGTACATCAAAGAGCTCTATCAGCTCTTTCATAGAGAGCTTAACGACGCGTGCGCCGACGTGAGGTACGCGCTCAATCAAGCGGTGAGACTCTAAACGCCGCATGGCTTCGCGAAGCGGACCACGAGAAATGCCGTACGTTTTTGAAAGCCCGGGCTCAGTGATTTTGCTGCCTGGCGCCAGGACGCCACGAACAATATCGCTTTGAAGCTGATGAAATACCCGCTCGGCAAGCGTTCGCACTTCAGGCGGTACCATTTCAAGCGGCGAATCGTCACAATTAGAAGAGGAAACGGGTAAGCGCATGTTTGATTGTCGACAATTAGAGAAGGTGATGAAACTTTAGCTTTATGACTTTAAACCGTCAACCCTTCAATATAGGCGATATGATGCATCTTTCGTTGTACGCAGAAAGTCTAGCGCTTGACCCAATGTCTACAATCTTCCAAAAAACGTGAGAAATGCGTCGATGGCACGACTGGTGTCAATCTTGCTCGCCCTCTAAGATAGGCACCCCTTTCATTCGCTAGGCGTTCGCTACATGACCAAGGCATTGTCGGCCTTTACTCTGCCCTACTCCCTCGACCCATTACATTTATTTAATGCGCTTCGCCAACGCCCCGGGGCCGTATTGCTGGATAGTGGACGCCCTGCCGCTACAGGGCGCTATGACATTATGAGCAGTGACCCGTTAGCGACACTGGAAGTCGATGTTTCAGGAAAGTCAGCGCTCACTAGCGACTACCTTGAGGTATCAGCCCTGCCGCCGGATGACGGCTTTTTCCAGCAGCAGTGGCTACTCGATCAATTGCCGAGCCGAATTAGCGCGCAAGGCTTACACGCCCAGCATGACCACTTGCCTTTTATGGGTGGGCTAATAGGTTATTGGGGTTATGACTTAGGGCGCCAGCCCTTGGCAAGCACTCACCAACCCAATGCCACCCGCTTACCCCAAGCACGCCTGGGCTTATACGACTGGTGTATTACGCTCGACCACGAAACTCAGCAAGCCTGGCTGATTGCCACCGCGCAGCGCCGCGAACAGGTGCTTCAGTGGTTAAGCCAACCGGCGGTTAACCGCGAACCGTTTATCTTAACCGAGCCCTTCCAGGCCGAGCTTAACCGAAGTGAATATTCAAAACGCTTCCAGGCCGTTCAGCGTTACATACGAGCAGGCGACTGTTATCAAATCAACCTTGCCCAACGCCTTTCAGCCGCTTATCAAGGCGATGAGTGGCAGGCGTATCTGCGCTTACGAAACGCCACTCCCACTCCTTTCTCAGGGTTTATGGCGTGGGGCGACCAGGCTCTCCTTTCCCTTTCGCCAGAGCGCTTTATTCAGTGCCGAAACGGCGCTGTGGAGACACGCCCCATTAAAGGCACTCGCCCTCGAGGCGCGACAAAAGAAGAGGACATTGCACTCGCCAACCAACTGATGAGCAGCACGAAAGATCGCGCCGAAAATGTGATGATCGTTGATTTGTTGCGCAATGACCTTGGTCGCGTATGCAAACCTGGCACTATTCATGTGCCTCAGCTTTGCCAGTTAGAGAGCTACCCTAACGTCCACCACCTGGTCAGCGTGGTGCAGGGCCAGCTTGCACCGGGCGCCTCGCCGCTGACTTTATTAGCCGCCGCCTTCCCCGGGGGCTCGATCACGGGTGCCCCCAAAATTCGTGCGATGGAAATTATTGCAGAGCTGGAACCCTGCCAGCGCAGCGCGTACTGCGGAAGCATGGGCTACGTCGATATACGCGGCAGCATGGATACATCGATTACTATCCGCACGCTGGTGGCTGATGCAGGCAAGCTGCACGTATGGGGCGGCGGCGGCCTGGTTGCCGACTCAGCGCTTGAGGAAGAGTACGTGGAGACACTGGATAAGATTCGTCATCTTATTAAGGCACTGGAATAACAGCCACCGTACTTAAATCAAAAAGGAATATAAAAGCCAAACCAAACGGTATTGGGGGGAACGACAGGCAATTTGATAGCCTAGCGGTATGGTTCATTAATATGACAAGGAGGCAGCATGTCCTCATCGCTAGATGCGATCAATCGTGATTTTTCCGAGACCGGTTTTAGCAAGAACCCACAAGCACTTATTGAGTGGGCGTTAACACAAGGTGAAAGGGCGATCTGTACGACGAACTTTCGCCCTTTTGAAGCCGTTATTCTGCACATGGTGACGCAGGTCCGTCCTGACATGCCGATTGTCTGGATGGACAGTGGCTATAACACCGAAGCCACTTATCAATTCGCCGACGAGCTAATAACGCGCTTGAACCTGAACATGGTCAGCTATATACCCAAGCGGACACGCGCGCACCGTGAAGCGCTCGAAGGCCCCATGCCGGGCATTGATGACTCGCACCATGCGGCGTTCACCCAAGAGGTCAAAATCGAGCCGTTTGAACGTGCATTAAGTGAGATGCGCCCTGACGTATGGTTTACAGCGCTTCGTGCAGAAGACACGCCCGAACGGGCCAAAATGCAGCCCGTCAGCCGTAACAGTGATGGGCTGGTTAAAGTGGCGCCGGTGTTGCATTGGAGTGCCAAAGAGATGTATCAATATTTACAGGCGCACGACCTGCCTAACAACTTCGATTACTTCGACCCCACCAAGGTGGAAGAGAAACGCGAGTGTGGCTTGCACCTACAGCATTAAACCTTTCTCTGAAAATCTGTCACTGAAAACCCGTCGTTGAAAAGCCAGGTACTGAAAACCCTGGCACCGAGGTTAGGAACGTACGACTCACGTTGTTAGCGGCTTTCCAGCGGTTTCGCTGGCATCATGCCCCCTAACAACGTGGGCGCTTAAAGCGTTAATACATTATGCTCGTAATACGTCAGTACCCACAAAATATCAGTACTCAGGCAGCTCTATCCCTTCAAACAGCGCTTGTTCAAAGCGCGGGCCGGCAATGAGCGCCTCATCCACACGGTCTCGCGTCAAGTGTGGCGCAAAACGCGCCAGGAAATCGTACATATAGCCGCGCATAAAGGTGCCTCGGCGAATGCCAATTTTAGTCGTTGAACTCGCAAATAGGTGGCTGGCATCCACCGCGACTAAATCTTCATCCAACTTATCGTCTACTGCCATATGCGCCACGATCCCAACGCCCATACCGAGCCGCACATAGGTTTTAATCACGTCGGCATCCGCCGCCGTTAGCACAACGTTAGGCGTCAAACCTTTCGCTTTAAACGCATCATCCAGCTGTGAACGACCGGTAAATCCAAAGACATACGTCACCAGCGGATGTTCTGCCAATGCTTCCAGCGTTAAAGGTCCACTCAGCGCTGCCAAGGGATGCCCTTTAGGCACCAGGATACAGCGATTCCAACGGTAACAAGGCAAGAGTACCAGATCTGTAAAAAGCTCCAGCGATTCAGTGGCAATCGCAAAATCGGCCTGCCCCTCACTCACCATTTGAGCAATTTGCTTAGGCGTACCCTGCTGCATATGTAGCGCGACTTCCGGATATTTCAGTGTAAATTCACTGATAATCGGCGGAAGCGCATAGCGTGCCTGGGTATGCGTGGTCGCAATAGATAAGCTTCCCCGCCGCTCATCGCTATGCTCCTGGGCCACCTGTTTAATATTTTCGGTAAGCTTGAGCACCTGGCCCGCCAGGTTAATAATGGACTGACCTGCTGGCGTTACCCGGGTTAGATGTTTTCCGCTACGCGCGAAAATCTCAACGCCCAGCTCATCCTCCAACAACCGTATTTGCTTGGAAATACCAGGCTGAGAGGTAAACAGGCTTTGAGCGGTCGCCGATACATTCAGGTTGTGTCGGTTAACTTCCCAAATATAGCGAAGTTGTTGTAGCTTCATATCATCACCTCATTATCTATACCGATAAGCAGGCAGGTCATCTAACGCTGGCACCGCCTATCTTGCACTCGCCACAAAGCACTATTTGGCATAAAAAAACATTCTATAATTCACTTATATTATAAGAGATAACCTCTATTAGCATCTATTAATTTTGTAATTAACCACAAAAATAAGCGCAGATATTTGCCAGCAAACGCCGCGCCCGCTAACATCTGCCGACTTGGCGCAATGAAAGTGCGCAGGTTTAACGCGTAATGACCGTTGCTCCATTTGAGGCAACGACACTGCAAGAGCAACGCAAACGGGAGAAGCAAATGGCTAATAATGTTGACGTCACTAACGCTAATTTTGAGCAAGAAGTCCTCAACGCCGACCAGCCTGTGCTGCTAAAATTTTGGGCGCCTTGGTGTGGCCCCTGTAAAGTTATGGCACCGGTTGTCGATGAAGTGGCTGCCGAGCGCGGTGATAACTTAAAAGTTGTCAGCGTAAACGTTGACGACGCGCCTGAAATTGCCGCTGAACAAGGCGTACGCGGTGTACCGACCGTTATGCTGTTCAAGTCTGGTACCAAAGTTGCCTCACTGGTAGGCGCGCAATCCAAGTCTCAACTAACGCAATTCATCGACCAAAACGCTTGATGAATTGGCCACCGCCGGCACAACCGGTGGTGGCCGTGCGGCCCCTCCTGTTAACTCTCCCCCTCTTTTAGATCCACTTCGTGCGTATCACTATTTTTACGTTTCCACGGTGCGCGACCTGCATCTTGCTGGCTTAGATAACGCCCGGTGCGGTGTCTCCCTGGTCCCAGAAAATGGGCAATCCAGCGCGTCTGCGGATGGCTATCCAAGGCAATTTTTAGGGTCATGGTTAACACGACAGATAGCAGCATCCCCGCCGGTCCAAAAATCCACCCCCAAACAACCAGCGAAAGAAACGCCACAAACGTTGAAAGCCCTAGCGCTTGCCCCATGACACGCGGTTCAATCAGGTTACCAAGTACAAAGTTAATGACCAGATAAGCGGACGCCAGCAGCAGCGCCTGTAGTGCGCCACCGTCCTGGGACACCAGAAGCAGCAGCACTGGAGGGATGGCCGCAAGTGCTGAGCCAATGTTAGGGATAAAGTTAAGCCCAAACGCCAGAACGCCCCAAAGTAATGGGAAATCAACCCCAACAATCACACAGGAGAGCCAAATCAATACCGCCGTGGCCAAGCTAATCATTGTTTTTACGGCCAAATAGCGCTTTAGCGTTAAGCTGAATTCGCTAAATCGCTTTAGACTAGGCGCAGGGTTTTCCAAGGCACGCGAAACTTTTTGGCGAAGGTTCAGCGTTTCAAACAGCATAAAAATAACCAGCAACCCCACGATGATACTTTGCATCACCAGGTTGCCCAGTTCACTCAACAGCATCGCCACCCAAGAAGAGCCTTCCTCATCCGTATTGAAAAAGACGGCGCTAAGCTCATCAGGGTCAATATTGAAGCCATGCATGGCGAGCGTATTAAGCAAATCCCAGTAGTGCTCGTAAAGCCGCTCCTCAATATCAGGCAGCGCCGCCACAAAGGTGCTAAAACTGTTGACGACCAACACGCCAATCAGTGAAAGAAACCCCAACAACACCATCAGGGTTAAAAAAGCCGACATTCTCATGCTCAGGCCACAACGGTGTAGCCACTGCACCGGAGAGGTACACACTACCGCGATAAATACCGCCAGTAGCAAGGGTACAAGTAAATCTGCCCCCACTTTCATTCCCGCAATAATCACCACTAATGCCGCTAGCGCCAACGTGGCATTTAAGGGGATACTTCGATAATCCTCATCCGATAATTTCGACATAGCCTCATCCTTAGCTCGTTACCCGTACATAATGGCGGTAATAAAGGTATTGCACAAACCGTGCAAATAATAAGCAACTGTTTTGCGTCACCTCTTTTACGCTGAACTTTCCCCGTAGTCGCTATTCCAAGCAAACGTCTATACTTTTAATTGACGCGCACCAGGATAGTTTTCTCTACCTCAAGGAGTTTCTCTATGAGCCCAGTATCGGCACGTTTACCGCGTTTTCGTTATGGAATTTTAAGTGGCGCTCTGTTGGCGCTTCTGAGCACTCCCCTCGCCTTTGCGGCCCCGCCTGCACCGCCAAGCTTAAGTGTCCAAGCGGAGTCCTGGGTTGAGGTTGAACCCGACCAGGCTACTTTCACTGCGCGCCTTTGGGAAAACACGCCTGCCGTTTCTTCACTGGAAGATACCGACAGCGAAGCGTTAGGAGAAGCCCGTGAACGCCTTGAGAATCGCGCCAGCGAACTGATCGAAGCCATTGAAGCCTTGGGAATCGAGCGACGCGCCATCAATGCCGGGTCGTTGAACGTTTATCCTGACTATGTCGCTGCACCGCGCAGCGAAAATGGCGATCAGGAGATGCTCCAACGTACGCGTCTTGAACGCCCGTTCAGCATAGAACTAACCGATCTTGATCAATTGGGCGATGTGCTCAACGCGCTGATCGGGGTGGGTGTGAATGCAATGGACGGCGTACAATTTGATTTACAGGACAGAGAAGCCGCCACCGATGAAGCGCTGGTAAAAGCGCTGGAGAAAGCTCGCCACAAAGCCAACCTGATGGCCAGCACGCTGGAAACCGAGCTCGGCCACGTTCAGCGTATTGAAGAGACGCAAGCGCCTATGTTTCAGCCCCGCATGATGGCCATGCGGGCTGAGAGTGATATGGCCAGCAGCGGATCACAAAGCGATTACAGCCCCGGCACCATCCGTATTGATGCCGGGGTTAATGTCGAATGGATGCTTAAAGAGCCAGACGCTCCTGACCACCAAGATAGGGACGTAGCGGCGCGGGAATAACCACCGAGCCATCTGCCTGCTGGTGATTTTCAAGCACTGCCAGCAGGCAACGGCCGACGGCCAAGCCAGAACCATTTAACGTATGCAGGAGCTGTGGCTTTTTCACATCCGGTTGACGGAAGCGAGCCTGCATACGTCGTGCCTGAAAGTCTTCGCAGTTGGAAACAGACGAAATTTCCCGATAAGTGCTCTGGCTGGGCAGCCAGACTTCCAGGTCGTAGGTCTTCGATGCTCCAAAGCCCATATCGCCCGTGCAAAGTGTCACTACGCGGTACGGCAACTCTAACGCTTGTAAGATCGCCTCTGCATGACCACGCATTTCATCCAGCGCTTCATAGCTCTTCTCTGGTTCTACAATTTGCACCATTTCCACTTTATCAAACTGATGCTGACGGATCATGCCGCGAGTATCACGCCCGTGCGAACCAGCCTCGCTACGAAAACACGGCGTGTGCGCCGTAAGTTTCATCGGCAATGCCGCTTGATCCACAATCTCGTCACGCACAAAGTTGGTGAGAGGCACTTCAGAAGTAGGTATCAAGTAGTACTCGCGCTCATCATCCAGCTTGAACAGATCTTCGCCAAACTTCGGCAACTGGCCGGTGCCCGTTAGTGAGTCGCGGTTCACCATATAGGGCACGTAGCACTCTTCATAGCCGTGCTTCTCGGTTTGGGTATCCAGCATAAATTGAGCCAGCGCGCGGTGCAGACGAGCAATGGGCCCACGCATAACGGCAAAGCGGGCACCGGTCAGTTTGACGGCCAATTCAAAATCCAGATAACCGGATTTTTTGCCTAAATCGACATGATCGAGCACGTCAAAATCGAACTCACGCGGTGCACCCCAACGGTGCAGTTCAACGTTGTCTTCTTCTTTTTCACCTTCAGGGACGCTCTCATGGGGCAGGTTAGGAATACCGCTGACCGCATCATCCCAGGCCGCTTGCACCTCAGCCAACTCACGCTTGGCATTATCCAGACGATCGCCTAAATCGCTGACTTCATCCAACAGCGGCTGGATATCTTCGCCACTGGCTTTGGCCTTGCCAATGGCTTTTGAGCGCGTATTACGCTCGCTTTGCAGTTGCTCGGTCTGCGTTTGCAATTCACGGCGGCGCGACTCCAGCGTCTGAAGCCCCTCTTTATCCAGTACAAAGCCGCGACGAGCTAGTTGTTGCGCTAGCGCGTCCAGATCACCGCGTAGCAGTTTCGGATCGAGCATGAGTTATTCCTTGGCCTGTATTCAGTTAAACACGGCGCCAAACGCCAGTATCAAAGGCCCCTATTGTAGGCAAAAGCACGGCGGGGAGCTATGGGGGCGTTATAGCAACGTGCCCGGCAACTCACGTCGACGGGTAAATAACCAGAGGCCGCTTCCAAGCCGCGGCCGCCCGTAAGCGCTCACTTCGCCCATTACAAGCCCCCGCCCCTCCTACTAAAAAGTGATAAAGTGCGCGCCGAATCGTAATCCTGCTATTGATCAACCGTAAATAAAACTCCAAGGAGAGAGATCCGTGAGCACATCACAAGGCGCCTTCGGCTGGTGGAGAGGCATCGCCCTCTGGAAGAAAATTCTCGTAGGTTTAGCGCTAGGGATAGCGGCGGGTGCGCTACTGGGTGAAAACGCCAGCATCTTTAAGCCACTGGGCGATATTTTTATTAACGCGATCATGATGCTGATCGTACCGCTGGTATTCTCAACACTGGTTGTCGGCATTACGTCGATGCGCGACCCGCAAAAAATGGGCCGCATTGGCGCCCGCACCATAGGCCTTTATCTTTTGACCACGGCCTTTGCTATCAGTATTGGGTTGCTGCTTTCGACACTGTTACAGCCTGGGGCAGGCGTTAACATCAGTTTTGATAGCGGCGTGGATGCAAGCGAGGCGCCTACCCTGGCGTCCATTTTGATTAACCTGGTGCCCCGCAACCCCATTGATGCGCTGGCCAACGGCAACATTCTGCAAATTATTGTATTTGCGATTGGCTTGGGCATTTCACTGACCCTGATTGGTGAAAAGGGTGAAGCACTGGTTGTGGTGTTCGATAGCTTTGCCGAGGCGATGTACAAGCTCACGGGCATTGTTATGGCCTTTGCCCCTTTTGGGGTGTTTGGCCTAATGGCGCATGTATCTGGCCAATACGGACTGGAAATCTTGTTACCACTCGCCAAGCTGATTGGCGTAGTGTATTTGGCCTGTGCGCTGCATGTTCTTGTGATTTATTCAGGCTTTATTCGCCTGTTGGGGCGGCTTAATCCAGTGCGGTATCTCCAGGGCAGCCTGGACGCCATGATGATAGCATTCTCCTCCGCCTCTTCGGCAGGATCACTGCCGGTATCGATTCGCTGTGCCCAGAAAAACCTGGGCGTATCTGAAGGCGTTTCAAGCTTTGTACTGCCAGTGGGCGCGACCATTAATATGGATGGTACAGCGCTTTACCAGGGCGTCGTCGTGCTGTTTATTGCCCAAATGCTGGGTATTGAGCTGAGCCTGGTCGACTACGGCATGATTGTCGCCACTGGCACGCTTGCCTCCATTGGCACCGCGGGCGTACCCGGTGCGGGTCTTATCATGCTCTCCATTGTCATGGCTCAAATTGGCCTACCGCTTGAAGCCATCGCTGTCGTAGCAGGTATCGACCGCATTCTCGATATGGCGCGCACCAGCGTTAACGTCGCAGGCGACATTATGGTCACTACCCTAGTGGGTAAAAGCGAAGGCGAATTGAACCTCGACGTTTATAACGCCGATAATAAAGCCTGACAGCCCGCCCCACGCCAGAATACTCTGCGACGAGACCGTTGCAGAGTAT
The DNA here is from genome assembly GCF_900163645.1 of Halomonas citrativorans. GTDB lineage: Bacteria > Pseudomonadota > Gammaproteobacteria > Pseudomonadales > Halomonadaceae > Vreelandella > Vreelandella citrativorans. The sequence goes on from NZ_FUKM01000017.1 coordinate 63,037, forward strand.
CGCGACAGCTAACCAGGAGAGCATCATGTCCCACCGCCTTGAACAGGTATTAACCGCGCTGGACCAGCTTCATAGCGAAGACCCGAAAATGGTCAACGTGGCCGATGAGCCGTTACCCGCCGAGCTGCTTTACGCACAGCGCATGAGCAAATGGCTTGCTCACCTTAACCAGACACCCAGCGAGTGCTTAAAAATTGCTGTCCGCGCCCAGCACTTGCAGCGCTGGCAGGTAACGCGCGAAGCGTACCCCGAAGGTCGAGTAGGCTACTTAACCTGGCGGCGCGACCAGGGTATCCGCGCGGGCGACACGGCCGCCCAATTAATGCGTGAAGCAAGCTATAGCGCAGAGGACGCCGAGCGAGTGATCACACTCATCACCAAAAAGGGGTTGGGGCGTGACACCGACGTACAGACACTAGAAGACTGCGCCTGTCTGGTATTTTTGGAAAACTACTTTGCCGATTTTTCGCGCAAGGTCGAACATGACCATATGGTGCGAATTATTCAAAAAACCTGGCGCAAGATGTCACCCCAAGCCCATGAATTAGCCCTGACACTGCCCATGTCACCTACTTCTGCCGCCCTGGTAAAAGAAGCTTTGAGCTAGCATTTTTAGCGCAGGGTGCAGCCAGGCAGGCACTGAGGTAAAGTAGTGCTCTCTTTTTTTGATGCCCTGGCACTGACGGCTTGAACGATTATGATTGCATCGCTGGACTCTCGGACCGCCCCGTTTGAACGCTTGGCCTCCCACTACATGCGCTTTCTGGAAGCCCTTAAAACACGCGGCTTCGATGGTGAGATTGCCCCTGACTACGCCCACCGCACGGTGCTGGCAACCGACAACTCGATCTATCAGCGTCTGCCCCAGGCGGCGGTGTTTCCCCGCCATGCAGAAGACCTGGAATGCCTGGCCAAACTGGCCGCTGAAGCGCCTTACCGCGAGGTGGTGTTAACGCCGCGAGGCGGCGGCACCGGTACCAACGGTCAGTCGCTCACCGATGGCATCGTGGTGGATATCTCCAGGCACATGAATCAGGTGCTGGACATTGATGTCGAGAACCGTCGCGTACGCGTTCAAGCGGGAGTGGTGAAGGACCAGCTGAATGCCGCCTTAAAGCCCTATGGGCTGTTTTTTGCCCCGGAGCTCTCGACCTCCAATCGAGCGACCATCGGCGGCATGATCTCGACCGATGCCAGCGGCCAGGGCAGTTGTGCTTACGGAAAAACCCGCAATCACGTACGGGAACTCGACACGGTACTGCTGGGTGGCCAGCACCTGCATAGCCGGGCACTCAGTGCCGATGAGGAACAGCAGGCCTGCCAGCAGGACGGTATTGTCGGGCAGGTGCACCGCACAGCGGCCAGCATTATTGATCAGCAGCGCGAACTGATCGAGGCAACCTTTCCGCCGCTTAACCGCTGCCTGACCGGTTACGACCTGGCCCACCTGCGCAACGACCAGCATGCGCTTGATCTCAACAGCCTGCTGTGTGGCTCGGAAGGCTCGCTGGGGTTTCTGAACGAAGCCGTGTTGAACGTACTGCCCATCCCCCAACACGCCACCCTGGTTAACGTGCGCTATACCCGCTTTATGGATGCGCTGCGCGATGCCAAGACACTGATGACCAGCGCCAGGCCTGTGTCGATCGAAACCATCGACGATACGGTGCTCACGCTCGCCATGGCCGACTTTGTGTGGGACAGCGTGGCCGAGTTCTTCCCCGAGAGCGACACACCGATTCGGGGTATCAACCTGGTCGAGTTTAGCGACGACGACCCGGCTGCGTTGGCCGAACAGGTTGAGGCCTTTACCCGTCACTTGAACCAGGATGCCACGGTCACGCGATTGGGCTATACCCTGGCCGAAGGCCGTGAGCAGATCAGCACGGTTTACGGCATGCGCAAACGCTCGGTGGGCCTTTTGGGCAATGTGCAGGGTGAGAAGCGCCCTCTGCCGTTTGTTGAAGATACCGCGGTACCACCAGAACATCTGGCCGACTTTATTAGCGAGTTCCGCGCCGCGCTGGACGCGCGCGGGCTCGCTTACGGCATGTTTGGGCATGTTGATGCGGGGGTGCTGCATGTGCGCCCCGCGCTGGACATGAAAGACCCGGTCCAGGAAGCGCTGATTCGGGACATCTCCGATGAAGTCGCCGCCCTGACCCAAAAATACGGCGGCCTGCTGTGGGGGGAGCACGGTAAAGGGGTACGCTCCGAGTATGCGCCCAGGTTTTTTGGCGAGCTCTACCCCAGCCTGCAGCGGGTCAAGGCCGCGTTTGACCCATTTAACCAGCTTAACCCTGGCAAGATCGCTTCACCGGCAGAAGACGGCGCGCTGATCGCCAAAGACAGCGACCCGAACCTGCTAAGGATTGACGCCGTGCCGATGCGCGGCCAACTGGACCGCACCATTGATGAGCGCGCCTGGCAGGCCTATGACGCAGCGGTGTACTGCAACGGTAACGGCGCCTGCTACAACTACGATGTGGACGACCCCATGTGCCCGTCGTGGAAGGCGACCCGCAACCGTATTCACTCGCCCAAGGGGCGCGCCAGCCTGATGCGTGAATGGCTGCGCCTGCAGTCCCAGGCGGGCATTGACGTGGTGGAAGAGTCGCGCAAGAAAAAGGAGGAAGGCCGATGGGGCTTTGTTAGACACTTCCCGAAACGCCTGGCGAACACGTTCAGCCGCCAGCAGCATCATGACTACTCTCACCAGGTCTACGACGCCATGGCAGGCTGCCTGGCGTGCAAGTCCTGCGCGGGGCAATGCCCCATCAAGGTCAATGTGCCGCAGTTCCGTTCACAGTTTTTAGAGGTCTATCACGGGCGCTATTTACGCCCCCTGCGCGACTACGTGATGGGCAGCACAGAGTTCATGCTGCCCACGCTTGCCCGGGCAGCGCCGCTGTATAACGCTTTGATCGGCCAGCGCTGGGTGGAAACGCTGATGCGCCGTAGTGTGGGCATGAGCGACTCGCCACTGCTCTCCCGCGCCAGCGTTAAAAAGCAGCTGCGTGCCTGGAGCGTGGCGGAAGCCACGCCTACCTCGCTTGCACTGCTTACCGACCCGCAGCGCGCCCAGAGCGTGATTGTGGTTCAGGATGCGTTCACCACCCATTTTGAAGCCAAACTTGTCATGGACGTGGTCGAACTGCTCTCCCGACTCAACCTGCGCGTGTTTGTGATGCCCTATAGCGCCAACGGCAAACCGCTACACGTCCAGGGCTTTTTGGGCGCGTTTGAGCGTACGGCCGAAAAGCAGGCCAAGCGTCTGCGCGCCTTAAGCGAGTTTGAGGTGCCCATGGTGGGGATCGACCCGGCGATGACGCTGACCTACCGTCAGGAGTACGTGAAAGCCCTGGGGCCCGACGCCGTGCCCGAGGTATTGATGCTGCAGGAGTGGCTGGCTATCCGACTGCCCACTTTGATGCCCCGACAGCTAACGCCCAATGCCTCCGGCTTTAAGCTGCTTTCACACTGCACCGAAAAAACCAACGCCCCCGGAAGCCCGAAGGCATGGCAGCAGGTGTTTGCCGCGTTCGGCCTGCCGTTGGAGTTGGTCAATACCGGCTGCTGTGGAATGTCCGGCACCTACGGTCATGAGACGCGCAACGCCGAAACGTCCAAAACGATTTACGCCCAATCCTGGCAACCCCAGGTCGAGGCAGAGGAAAACACCGACAGGCTGCTGGCCACGGGGTATTCGTGCCGCAGCCAGGTGAAGCGTTTTTCAGAACAAACGCTTCACCATCCGCTGCAAGCCCTGCTTTATGCCTTACGCAGCGCGGGTGAACACCCCAAGGATTAACAAGGCTTAGAAGAACAGCTTTTTAAGCGCCAGGCCAGGGTCGGCTTGGCGCATAAAGGCTTCCCCTACCAAAAACCCATTAACGTGGTGATCCCGCATTAACTGAACATCCGCCTGAGTATGGATACCCGACTCAGTAATAACGGTCACGCTGTCAGGAATATGCGCCAGTAAATCCAGCGTCGTGTTGAGGCTGGTATCGAAAGTGTGCAGATTACGGTTGTTAATGCCCACCAACGCCAAATCAAGCTTAAGCGCACGCGTTAGCTCATCGGCATCATGGACTTCCACCAACACATCCATTCCCAGTTGATTGGCCTGCTGATGCAAGTCAAGCAGTTTGGCATCATCCAGTGCGGCGACAATCAGCAAAATACAGTCAGCGCCAATGGCGCGCGCTTCAGAGACCTGGTAACCGTGGGTAATAAAGTCTTTGCGGATAACCGGCAGCTCGCAGACATCCCGCGAGACGATCAAATAGTCTTCATGCCCTTGGAAAAAATCCGCATCGGTCAGCACTGACAAACAGGCCGCACCGCCTTGAGCATAGCTTTTGGCGATATCCGCCGGATGAAACTCTTCCCGAATGACCCCTTTGGAGGGCGACGCCTTTTTAACTTCTGCAATAATCGCCGGGTCACCGACCGCGATACGCTGATTAAGTGCGTTGATGAACCCGCGCGGAGCGCTCTGCTGCTTGGCAAGCGCGAGCAGATCCGTCTCGGATACCGCCTGCTGGCGCTCGGCGACTTCCTGATCCTTGCGGGCAAGAATTCGCGTCAAAATAGTGGGTGTTGCCTGTTGGTTCATAGCGGTCACTTACTCTTTGAAAACGCTGGTGAAGTGTGAAAGCTCTCTGAGCTTCTCAAGCGGCAGTTTAGACCCCTGAGCGTCCTGAGCGATCAGAACGCCCTCTTTCAGGCTGTCAGCAACACCCGCACAGTAAAGGGCGGCACCTGCGTTCAAGGCCACCATGTCGGATGCGGGCCCTTCACCGCTCAATGCCGCCTTTACCAACCGCAGGCTATCTTCTGCGTTAGCGGCCTTCAGCGTTGCCAAGCTCTGGCGCTCGATGCCAAATTCTTCAGGAGAAACCGTGTACTGAGTGATCTCGCCCTCTTTAAGCTCAGCCACTCGCGTGGAAGCTGCCAGCGATATTTCGTCCAAACCATCTTCTGAATGGACCACCATGACATGGCGGCTGCCCAGCTTTTTAAGCACTTCGGCCATCAGCGGCACCAGCTCTGGCGAGTACACACCAACTACCTGATTGGGCGCCCCCGCAGGGTTAGTCAGCGGGCCCAGAATATTGAAGAGCGTGCGCACGCCCATCTCACGGCGCGGGCCAATGGCGTAACGCATCGCCGGGTGGTGATTCGGCGCAAACATAAAGCCAACCCCCACCTGTTCAATACAACGAGCGACCTGCTGAGGCTTAAGGTCGAGATAAATACCGGCGATATCAAAAAGATCGGCGCTGCCGGAAGACGATGATACGCTGCGATTACCGTGTTTTGCGACATGCGCACCCGCTGCTGCGGCCACAAAGCTGGACGCGGTGGATACGTTAAATAGATTAGCGCCATCGCCGCCGGTACCAACGATATCTACGACATTTTCAGCGTTCAGCTCAACACGGCGCATTAAATCACGCATTACCTGAGCGGCAGCGCTAATTTCCACCGCGCTCTCCCCTTTCATGGCAAGCCCGACCAATAAGCCGCCTACTTGAGCATCGGACGCTTCACCCGTCATTATCTGGCGCATCAGGGCATGCATAACATCAAAAGGGAGGTCTTCACGGTGTATCACCGCATTAATTGCATCTCGCATTTGCATGAACAGAGGAGCCTCTAAAGCGTGTGAACCAGGCAATCAGCCACGTTTTAAAAAATTTGCCAATAGCTCATGGCCTTGGCGAGTCAGTATTGATTCAGGGTGAAACTGCACCCCTTCTACATCCAGTGTGCTATGGCGCAGTCCCATGATCAAACCAGGCGTCACGTCATTGTCTGTCGTCCAAGCCGTTATTTCCAGGCAACTGGGGAGTGTTTCCCTTTCCACCACTAACGAGTGATAGCGAGTCACTTCGACAGGGTTATCCAATCCTTCAAAAACACCCTGATGGGTATGTAAAACAGCCGATGTTTTACCATGCATCACCTGGGGTGCGCGGACCACCTGAGCACCGTATACCTGACCAATCGCCTGATGCCCCAAACAAACACCCAATATAGGCAGTTTACCGGCAAAGTGGCGAATAGCGGCCATTGAAATCCCCGATTCGTTGGGTGTGCATGGCCCCGGGGAGATAACCAGATGCGTAGGCGACAGGGCTTCAATCTGTTCAATGGTAATCGCATCGTTTCGGTGCGTTACCACCTCTGCGCCCAATTCATTCAAGTATTGGACAATGTTAAAAGTGAAGCTGTCGTAATTGTCCAACATCATGACTTTTTTCGGCATAGCCTATTGATTACCTTAATTATTGCATGGCAATCAGCGTATCGTTACCCAGACTATTAGCCAGGCGTGCCATTGCTAGCGATTTTACGTAAGTGTGCTGGATTGTATCGCCAGACGAGGTTAATCGCTACGACAGTTGCGCGCAGTTACGTTTTCGTCGCTCTGGGCTATGCTGGAAAGTATGCTGGAAAGTACGCCGAGCAATATGCTGAACAACATGTTCGACAAGGTCCGATCAGAAGGAGCGCGCCATGGATAAGGCCATCATTGACGTTATTCGAGAAAATGAACAGCTACCCGACCACATGACCGATAGCGAGATCGCCAAGCAGTACAAGGGCACCTATACCGCTGCGAGAGCCGCTATCAGCCTGGACCATACGCCGCTTGACCAGCAGCTCGCTGACGCCACGGCCAAGGTTCTCCCCTTTATGAAAAAAAAGAAGTAATACCAAGTACGGTATAACCTTATACAACAAGCCCCTAACAGCAAGCCTTTGGGCTTTCTGTTAGGGTACGAAACGAGATTTTCTCAACCGTTAACCAAGTGAGTTTTCATTGAGGCGCTTTGCCTCGCTCTCGGCTTCCTGGCGGGTAGCGTAGGAGACAACAGAGGTGTTATCGGCCTGAGAGAGCCTTCCCAAGTGCTACTGTTAGCAACTTACTCCGTTAAGGCTATATTTTGCTATTACAGCGCGAAAACGGTTGTAATGGTCAAGTAACACTGGCCAGCGCTCTATTTTTAACGTTAGTTATCTAAATACAGTCGCATCGCTAGCGACACTGCGTCTGTACGATGCATACGCCAAAAAGAACAATAACTTATATCCATTTTTTAGTCTGGAGGAACTAGCCACAGAGCGTATCAGTCTTTATTATCTTGAGCCTTCAAACGAGTGGGAGCGTGAAATGAAAAAGCAAGTGAGCTGGGTAAGCACGCTCTTGCTAGGGACTTTGGTAAGTGTGTCACCGCTAGCAGGCGCTTCAACACTCAACGTTATCGCTTCTTTTTCCATACTTGAAGACTTGGTCAAGCGCATTGCCGGCGAAGATATTAACGTAAACGTTATCGTGCCTCCCGGTGCGGATGTTCATACGTGGGAACTGACGCCGCCCAATGTGCTGTCCATCGAAGAAGCCGACATCATATTTTATAACGGCTTTGGGCTAGAGCCTTGGCTACGCCATGTAGAGGCCATTGCAGATGATTCGCTTACCCTAAAGGCTGTGGCTGAAAACGCTGACTTTGCGCCGCTCCCTATTATTACAGGGCAGTATCAAGGCGCAAATGACCCGCATATGTGGATGGATCCGAAAGGTGCGGCCGCCTATATCAAGGTGATTGCTGAAACGCTGGCCAAGCACTACCCCGAAAAAGCGGAGGCGTTCTATGCCCGTGCGGAGGACACCTATCGCGCGCTGGATACGTTAGACCAGGCCATCAACGAGCGTCTGGAAGGCATCCCCAAGACGAACCGTTTCCTGGTGACCAGCGAGGCCGGATTTAGGTACTTTGCGCGCGCCTATGGTTTTGAGTACGACGCCATTTGGGGGCTGAATAACGAAACACAGGGTAACGCCCGAGCAATGGCCGAGATGAACGAACGCTTGGCCAAAACACGCGCCCCGGCACTATTTTATGAAAGCACTGTTCCCTGTATCCACATGGATGCATTGTCACGCGCCACCGGCATCTCACTGGCTGGCCCGCTCCATGTTGACGCGTTTAGCTCACAAGACGATCAAGCCTATGACTACCCCGCCATGCTGCGCTATAACGCCGAGCTTATTCATGGCGCATTAGGTGGCGCTCGCCCGGAATAGCCTTTTTGCATCCAGGCAGTCAGTAAATCTTAAGTGACAAGCGCCAGCAGCGACGCCATCACATAATCAGGCTGGCTGAGCTCAATAGGATCGCCATGGTTATAACCATAAGGCAGTGCGAGAGTGGCAAACCCGGCCGCCTTGCCCGCGGCAATATCATGACGAGAATCGCCGACCATGAGACACTCACTTGGCGAAAACTGGCACGCATGCGCGGCATGTAAAAGGGGTAAGGGGGAAGGCTTCTTCTCCGCCAAGGTGTCTCCTCCTACCCATAGCGTAAACCATTCACGAATCCCGAAGTGATCAAGAATGGGTACAATAAACCGCTCTGGCTTATTGGTGACAAGCACCAGCGTAAAGCCCGCGCCATGCAGCGCTTCGAGTGCTGTTTTCACACCGGGATAGAGCGTCGTTAACGCATTCGGTGCCGCACCGTAATACGCCATAAATGCATCAAAGGCGCGCGCTTGAAGCGCTTCTTCAGGAGACCGGCCCAACGCCCAGGTAAGCGCTCGCTCCACCAGGATCGGCGCACCATTACCCACCCAGTCGCGCACCTGAACATCATCAGGTGCGGGAAAATTAAGCTCGCCTAACATTTTCTGCACCGCAACGGCCAAGTCAGGTACGGAATCAACCAGCGTGCCGTCTAAATCGAACGCGACTAATCGTTTTCCCGCGAGTATTGAGTGCACTGCCCTGCTCCCTTAACGCTGCCTTATATAAACATTGGCAATGGCACGCATACCATTTTCAATGTCTTAACCTGCCAAATTGCTCAGCATCTTACTGCGTCTATGGCGCTAGCGCATTAGTCAGAAGTGAGAGAAACTTCTATGCTAAAGCCAGATTAGCCAAGGAGAAACCAATGGCCATACCCAGGATTGTTATTGTCGGTGGCGGCGCAGGCGGTTTAGCGCTTGCGACTCGGTTAGGGCATACGTTAGGAAAACGCAAACGCGCTGAAATTGTATTACTTGACCGCAATGCAACCCATGTATGGAAACCGCTGCTTCATGAATTGGCGACGGGGGTTTTAAACTCCAGCATGGATGAGGTGGATTATCGCGGACACTCGTCTGCGCATTTCTACCGCTACCAACGCGGCTCACTGCATGGTCTGGATCGCGAACAGAAAGTACTACATTTATCGCCTATTTATGATGAAGACGGCAATGAAGTGCTCCCCGAGCGCACGCTAAAATACGACTTCCTGGTGCTTGCCTTGGGCAGCGTTTCCAACGACTTTGGCACTCAAGGGGTGGCCGAGCACTGCCACTTCATCGACTCCCCCCAGCAGGCCAAACTGTTTCAACGAGAGATGATCAATACGTTTTTGCGCTATACCGACCCCTCATTACGTCAGCATACCGTGCTGACCATTGGTATTGTGGGTGGAGGCGCCACAGGGGTTGAGCTTGCTGCCGAACTTTTCGACGCTTCTCGCTTACTTAACGCTTATGGGGTAACCGCGCTGGATCATCAGCAAATTAGCGTACATATCCTTGAAGCGGCGCCTCGACTGCTGTCCGGTCTTTCCGAACGCATTAGCCAGACCGTGCAACAAGAACTGGAGAAAATGGGCGTAACGGTGCATACCGACACGGCGATTAAAGAAGTCCAAGCCAACCAACTCATTACAGCCGACGGCGACATCATTGAAACCGACTTAAACGTATGGGCGGCGGGCATTAAAGCCCCTGAGTTTTTAACCAAACTGGGGCTTTCAACCAACAAGAAAAATCAGATTAACGTTGAAAAAACACTGCAGAGTGTTGATGACCCCAGCATTTTTGCCTTGGGTGATTGTGCCAACTGCCCGCAGGGTGAAGATGGCACCGTACCTCCACGCGCTCAAGCGGCTCATCAGCAGGCGAAACTGCTAGCCAAAAATATCAACCATTTGCTGGAAGGCAAAGCACTTAACGAATTTCACTACCGCGACCACGGCTCGCTTGTTTCGCTGGCACGCTACGACGCGGTGGGTAATCTGATGCGCAGCTCCGCATCGCGCGGCCTCTTTTTAGAAGGCTGGTTTGCTCGCCAGTGCTACGCATCGCTTTATCGCATGCATCAAGTGTCGATCCATGGCGTCCCGAAAACCGGGCTTACGTGGCTAGTCGATAAGATTAACCGCTACCTCAGGCCTCGCATGAAGCTACATTAAGCGTCTTAAACCTTGGCCAGCGCCGCACGCATTTTCTTGATAACCGAGTCATAGCCGTGTGGGTCGCCGGCCTGGTGCGCGTTAAAAATAGCGGAGCCCGCCACAAAGGTATCCGCCCCTGCCGCTGCGATCTCGGCAATATTGTCGGCTTTTACGCCGCCGTCAATTTCCAAACGAATCGCTTTACCGGATGCATCAATACGTGCTCGCGCCTCGCGCAGCTTATCCAGTGTGCCAGGAATAAACGACTGGCCACCAAACCCTGGGTTAACGCTCATTAGAAGCACCATATCGACCTTATCCATCACATAATCAAGATAAGAGAGCGGCGTTGCCGGATTAAACACCAGCCCTGCTTTGCAGCCACCATCACGAATCAGCTGAAGCGAGCGGTCGACATGCTCAGACGCTTCCGGGTGAAACGTAATATAGCTGGCCCCTGCCTCAATAAAGTCGCTAATCATGCGATCAACTGGCTTCACCATCAAATGGACATCAATAGGCGCCGTTACACCATGATTACGTAGTGCTTTACATACCATGGGGCCAATCGTCAGGTTCGGCACGTAATGGTTGTCCATTACATCAAAGTGGACAATATCAGCGCCCGCGGCCAGCACGTTATCCACTTCCTCCCCTAGGCGTGCAAAATCAGCGGAGAGAATAGAAGGGGCAATTAAATAATCATGCGCAGCGGTCATGGGCACTCCTGACTAGCCGTTGAAATGTGGGATAACCAGGTGGTGCAGCGACAACCTGGTGATGCCCTTGGAAAACGGGCATTTTAACAGAGCAATTTAAAAAACAGGCTCTGTTTTGGCTACACATTGCAGTTAATCATTTCCAACCCTGTGTCTGACCCTCATCTTTACCAGCTAGGCACACCGTTATTTCCAAAAAGAATAACAATCACAATTGTAATTCCACAATGTCAGGTTTAATCTTATGCCAATTGCGATCTATATCGTTTACCGCTTTAAGAAGGAGCTTGCCATGACTCTGCCACTCTTTTTCCGCCGCAGCCTGCTTGCCATTACGCTAGGCGCTAGCATCGCTAGCCCTGCCATGGCGCAAGAGCGCGAAATGCTTAATTCCTCCTACGATATTGCGCGCGAGCTATTTAGCGCGGTCAATCCTGAATTTATCGCTTGGTGGCAAGAACAGAACGGCGAAGAAATCAGCGTTAACCAGTCCCACGGCGGCTCTTCTGCTCAGGCGCGTGCCATCCTGCAGGGTCTGCGAGCAGACGTCGTCACGTTTAACCAGGTAACCGACGTCCAGGTACTGGCGGATGCTGGCTTGGTGAATGAGGATTGGCAGAGCGCGTTGGATAACAACGCATCGCCTTACTACTCCACGACGGCATTTCTGGTTCGCAAGGACAATCCCAAAGGAATTGAAAACTGGGATGACCTGGTAAAAGAAGATGTTCAAGTTGTCTTCCCTAACCCCAAAACGTCCGGCAATGCTCGCTACACCTATTTAGCCGCTTGGGGGTTCGCCGACAAGGAATTTGACGGTGATGAAGAGCAGGTTCAAGACTTTATGCGCACGTTCTTGGGCAATGTGGCCGTTTTTGATACCGGCGGCCGCGGCGCGACCACCAGCTTTATAGAGCGTGGCATCGGTGACGTGCTTATCAGTTTTGAATCCGAAGTGAATAACATTCGCCAGGAGTACGGCAGCGACGACTACGAGGTGATCGTTCCTCCCATGAGCGTTTTAGCCGAATTCCCCGTCGCGGTCGTTACTGAAAATGCTGAGCGCAACGGCAATACCGATTTAGCGCAGGGATACCTTGAGTATCTCTACACAGAAGATGCCCAGCGACTACTGGCGAACTTTAACTATCGCGTACATAACGAAACCGTGGTTGAAGAGTTTTCCGACCAATTCCCGGAGACTGAGCTGTTCAGCGTAGAAGACGTATTTGGTAGCTGGGACGAAGTAATGGAAACGCACTTCGAGGGTGGCGCGCTGCTCGATCAACTACAGCGCCGTTAACAGGACGTCAGTCGTTATCAAAACATTATGAATCAACGCGCTTTACGACTAACCGGCAGCACTCGCGTGCTGCCGGGTTTTGGTCTTTCCATGGGTATCAGCGTGCTGTTTATCTCGCTGGTACTGGTACTGCCTATCACTGGGCTTTTCGGGCAGCTTGCCGAGCTAAGCCTTGCCCAATACTGGTCAATTATTACCGAAGGCCGAGTGGTCGCAAGCTATATGGTCACCATGGGCGCGGCGGCGGTGGCGGCGTTAATTAATGCGGTCTTCGGCCTACTACTCGCTTGGGTATTGGTGCGCTACGAGTTTCCCGGCAAGCGGCTGCTGGATGCTTTAATGGACCTACCGTTTGCTCTCCCCACAGCGGTAGCAGGCATTACGCTGGCCACTCTCTATGCCAGCAGTGGCTGGATGGGGCGCCTGCTTGAGCCTTTGGGTCTTCAGGTGGCCTACACCTGGGTCGGTATCGCACTGGCCATGGCGTTTACCAGTATCCCGTTTGTGGTGCGCACCGTGCAGCCCGTATTAGAAGACTTACCCGCTGAGGTTGACGAAGCTGCCATGTCACTGGGCGCGACCGACTGGGTGGCCTTTCGCCGGGTGATCATGCCGCATTTATGGCCCGCCTTGGTTACAGGAACAGGCCTTGCGTTTGTGCGCTCGCTTGGCGAATTTGGCGCGATTATCTTTATCGCAGGCAATATGCCCTACGAAACGGAAATTACCGCGTTAATGATCTTCGTCAAGCTGCAGGAGTATGACTACGCAGGCGCCTCCGCAGTGGCCTCCGTGGTGCTGTTTGTTTCGCTCGCGCTGCTGCTTGCCATCAACATTTGGCAAGGCCGTTTTGTCCGCCGCCTGCACGGAGGTAAGGGATAATGCGTAGAATTGGTGATGCACCGGGCGTCAAGCGCCTGTTAATTGGCGCGGCGTTAATCCTGTCGGCGCTGTTTTTGTTGCTGCCGCTTGTCGCCATTTTCGCTCAGGCTTTTTCTCAGGGCGTGGCGACTTTCTGGGTCAATGTAAGCAATTATTTTACCCTGCATGCTATTGGTCTAACGCTGGTCATCGCCCTGCTCACCATTCCTATCTGCCTGGTGTTTGGCGTGGCCCTGGCGTGGCTGGTCACGCGGTTTAGCTTTCCTGGTCGGCGCATTCTGCAAACCTTGATTGATATCCCCTTTGCTGTTTCCCCTGTTGTTGCCGGTCTTATTTACCTGCTGCTTTACGGCCGCAACGGGTGGATCGGCAGTTGGCTGGATGGCCATGATATTCAGTTGATGTTTGCCTGGCCTGGCATTTTGATGGTGACCGTGTTTGTTACCTGCCCCTTCGTTGCCCGCGAGCTGATTCCGCTGATGCAGGCGCAGGGCTCGCGTGAGGAAGAGGCAGCCGCCACGCTAGGAGCCAAAGGATGGGCCACCTTTTGGCGAGTCACGCTGCCGAATATCCGCTGGGCACTGCTTTACGGGATTATTTTAACTAACGCCCGCGCCGTCGGTGAATTTGGCGCGGTATCGGTGGTCTCGGGCGCGATACGTGGTCAAACCAATACACTTCCTCTTCACCTTGAACAGCTTTACCAGGACTACAATGCGGTTGGTGCATTTGCATGCGCGGCACTGTTAGCACTGATTGCCCTGCTTACCCTGGCGGCCAAGGCAAGCCTGGAATGGCGCGCATCGCGCCGGGAGGCGCTCTTATGAGCATTCGCTTAGAAAATATTGCAAAACACTTTGGCAACACGCAGGCCCTTGAGCCTGTCAATCTGGATATCCATGAGGGCGAATTAGTCGGCCTTCTGGGGCCCTCGGGGTCAGGCAAGACCACGCTTTTGCGGATTATTGCCGGCCTTGAAAGTGCTGACCGCGCTACCCAGTCGGCCAGAATCATGTTCGGCGAACGCGATGTCACAAATGTACATGTGCGCGACCGGCGTATCGGCTTCGTATTTCAGCACTATGCGCTGTTTCGTCATATGAGCGTTTACGATAACGTCGCGTTTGGCTTGACGGTGATGGCCAAAAAAGAGCGCCCTTCCAGCGGTGAAATTCGCGCGCGTGTGTTTCGTCTGCTTGAAATGGTTCAGCTTGAACACCTGGCCAAGCGTTACCCCGCCCAGCTTTCAGGCGGCCAGCAGCAGCGTGTTTCTCTCGCCCGTGCGTTAGCGGTAAAACCCGACGTACTGCTACTTGATGAGCCGTTTGGCGCGCTGGATGCCAAGGTACGCCAGGACTTACGCCGCTGGCTTCGACGCTTGCACAGCGAACTAAATTTTACCAGCGTTTTTGTTACCCATGACCAGGAAGAAGCGCTTGAGCTTTCCGATCGGGTCGTGGTGATGAGCAACGGGCGCATTGAGCAAATTGATGCTCCGGACACACTCTATCATTCGCCAAAAAATCGCTTTGTCTTCGAGTTTCTGGGTGACGTCAACCACTTGGAAGGCAGCGTTCGTAACGGCATTTTGACCTGCGGCGATGCCTATTTGCACGTTGACCTACCCGAAGGTAGCGAAGAGCTACTTTTGCGCCCTCATGAGGTACGCCTGGCAGAACAGCCAAGCGATACCTGCCATCTACCGGTAGTGATAACGGCGATCTCCCCCGTGGGTGCCGAAGTGCGTGTTGAGCTGGAAGCTGACTGGCTGGAGAAGCCCTGGCTTGCGACCGTGCGTCATGCGGATTTTGAACGTTTAGCGATGCGCCGCGGACAACGCCTTTATGCCCACCCGCGCCAGTGGCACCGTTTTAAAGACGGGGTAACGGATTCAGAAAAACAGACACGAGCCGCTTAAATCGCCAACAGCGCCCACCACTTATCCTGCTGGCGTTTTACGTATAACAACGGCATAGTTGTTCAGGGGGCTCTTTGAAACAAGCTCTTTGAAACAGGTTATCAGGGTTTGTACGAAAAGTTGCTGAGCGAAGGCCAGACAAGGCAAAAATCATCGAAAAAACGGAGTTTACATGGGTAAATGAGTATTTTGAGCTGATTTTTAACGCCGTATGGTCGAGCGCAAGCAGTTTTCGTACAAAGCCTAGAACCAGTTATTGGAACAAACCGTTACTGCGGGGGAGAAAATATGCTTCGGCGCCAGTTTTTACGTCTTTCAGGAGTGCTGTTGGCAGGCCTCTGGTTAGCAGGCTGCTCAGGTCCTCAATACCTTCAGCTTAGCCCGGAGCGTAGTACGAACGTGCCGCAAACCGGGTCAGGCCAACACGTCACGGTCGTCGCCGTTGATGGTCGAGAAAGCGAGGTTATTGGTACAAGGGCTGGCGGCAGCATGTCAACGGCTCAGATTACCGTGAGCAGCCATGAGCTTATTCCCCAACTGCAAGCAGAAGCAGAGCGCGCGGTTCACGATATGGGCTTTAACCCCACCACTGAGCAGGCCCAAGGCAGACCCACGCTTACCCTGGAGCTTGTTAGCCTACAGTATGGTCGTGGCGATAGTGGTCAGCCCTTGGTAGACGAGGCGCGTATTGAGGGCGTTTTCCGGGCCATTGCCCAGAATAAAGGCACCACGTATACCGGCACCTACACCTCGCGCCGCACACAAGGCTATGCCGTTAGGCCGGGCGAAGATGCTAATACACGTATGCTGAATGACCTGCTCAGCGACGGCCTTAACCGGGCCTTCAACGACCCAGAGCTTGGTCAGCTACTCGCCCGCTGATATACATTGAGCGCGCTGGCACGCACTACTTGTGTGGTCCGCGCCGCTCTAATGACCAAACAGATTCAGTTCGGCCCCGTTCATCGGGGCTTCCTTGCTCAAGCAGCGTGACACGAAAGTTGGGTGTAAACAATTGAGCCACTTCCTGGTCAGGCACGCTATACGGCGGGCCCGCGCCCTCACCCTCGTGCGTTATGCTAACCAACAGCCCAGCGGCTCCGGGCGGGACCAGCTGGGCCAAGTGGAATGCATAGCGCTCTCGCGTGGCAGGCGGTAACGCAATCAGTGCCGCACGATCATAAAACGCGCCTACTTCGGCGGCCTGGCGTATGTGCAAATGAAAAAAATCCCCACACCAGAGTTCCACGCTACCTTGACGTGATATTTCAAATCCCGCTTGGGTATAGCGCGATACAGGCGTCTGGCGCTGGGTCAAGAATTGCGCTATTGCCTCAGGCGCCAACTCAATGCCTAGCACCGGATGTCCCGCATCAGCCAGTCAGCGCATGTCCAGGCTTTTACCACACAAGGGCACCAGCACTTTAGTGCCCTGCTCAACGCCCAATGTGGGCCAGTACTCAAGCAGCGCTGGATGTGGCTGAGATAGATGAAAACCAATCCGGCCTTCTTGCCAGCGCTGCCGCCAGGAAGTGCTCATTAGACGCCCTTTTACCCTTGAATCCAGAACCTAAAAAACTGGTCCTGATGCTTAGAACCTGGAACCTGGAACCTGGAACCTGGAACCTGGAACCTAGAACCTAGAACCAGCGATCACGCTTTTTACGCCGACGCGGCAAGTGCGGAACGATAAGCCCCACTAACAGCCCGGCACCCGCCACACCGCCGCCATACATGAAGTAGCGCATTAACAGGTCTTCTTCCTGGGTGTCCAGCCGAGCCTGAAGCGCGCGCACCTGCTGGCGCGACTGCTCGGCCTCGTTATCAAGCTCGTTATTGCGCGTTTCAAGGTCAGCAATGCGCTGCTCGCGCAGTTCAAGCGTCTCGGTCATCGAGGAGGTGCGCTGCTCCCAGGTATCGTTAATACCATCAAGCTCTGCGGTGAGCTCATCGACCCGGGCTTGAAGCACCGGCAACTGCTCGCGGGCACTAGGCGTTTCCTGGATTTCGTTCGTCAATACCCACACGGTGTCGCCGCTTTGGCCACGTACCCGGGTGTAATCACCGCTCTCTTCCAGCACCTCTACCTGCTCACCGGCATTTAACGTGCCAATAATGCGGTATCCATCAGTAGGCCCGCTGCGCACGTAAGTGCTCAATTTATCGCTCACCCACGCTTGGCCGTCGGTTTGTGCAATTGCTTGTGCGCTGGCCACACTTAATAAAACACCGGCCGCGATATAAGAGAAACGAAATTTATCTGCTTGCATAACGTCATGTCCTGATTAAAAAAAACGCTGTATAGCGGACGAGGCCACCAGCGCTTACAGCGTCGCGCCTGTCTTGAGCGCTTACCCTTCGCTACGTGGTGGTAGGGGGAAGGGACGAGGAAACTCAGCAACGCGGGCATCGCTTTTGACTGCCTTCAAAGGGCCTTCACGCTCCACCTCATCAATACGCACAATCGCATTAAGAGGCAGGTAGCTACGTTTGACACCCTCGAAGGTTCGCTGCAATTTTTCAGTTGCAGGATCAACAACTACCCGTGACGCATCGTCAAAGACAAACTCCTCGACTTCAATAAAGCCCCAGAGTTCGCTTTGAAATATTTCTCGAACGTATAAATCCCAAATTTCACCCTGTTGGTGCACCACTACTCGATAAATCGGCTTGGCCGCCATTTTGGCCTATCCCTCTTGCCCTATGAACATAAAATTTTCCGCCCTAGCGTACCATAACCCTATCAGCAGGGCCTTAGCTGACCTGCCTCAAAGCGTTAATAAACGCTAACTGTCCACTTTACGATCTACTAATTAGCCGATATAGCAGGCCTCGTGTAGGGTGAAGAGAGTGAAGCGGAAATGCTCTCACCCTATAGGAGTAACGGTCATGCAAAAGGATCCGAACAAAGGCTACATCGCGCTACTAGGCTGGAGCCTAAACGCTATCGAGGCGGCTGAAAAGTTTGACCGACGCTATATCGTGGTAGCGCCTGACTGGGCTGAGGAGTATTGCCAACAGCATGAGATTCCCTATGTTTCGTGGAATTTTGAACGTCTGAACGACCGTTCACTTGAGATCGCCGAAACGCTCAAAGAGAAAGGCGTTGATGTGGCGATCCCACTTTTTGAAGAGACCGTCGAGTGGGCAGGTGCCATTAACTCAGTACTCCTGGATAACCCTAGGCTTTACGGGCAGTCACTGCTGTTACGTGACAAAGCCCTTATGAAGCGGCGCGCCCAGTTGGGCGGCATCCGCGTAGGCATATTTGAAGAAGCCCACGATAAAGAAGATGTGGTGCGTTTTCTAAAGCGCGTTAACCAAACACTGCTTAAGCTTGATGGCGACCCCAACGATCCCATCCACCTTAAAGCCTTCGATAAAGCAGGCTGCCTGGGGCATCGCGTCATCCGTACCCCGGATGAAATCGATGCTATTCCTGATGAGGAATTTCCTGTCTTGATGGAGTCCCACCTTGACGGTTGGGAATTCGCCGTCGAGGCGTGGATTCATAACGGCAAAATCGCTTTTTTGAATATTTCTGAATACGTCACGTTAGGTTACTCGGTATTTGTTCCCGCTTCTCCAGAACTTGAAAGGTACCGCGAACAAATCACCGCTCAGATCGAAAAACTGATCAAGGCCTTTGATATTGAATTTGGCTTGATTCATCCCGAATACTTTGTCACCAGCGATGGTGAAATGTACTTTGGCGAAGTCGCCTACCGGCCACCAGGCTTTAAAGTGTTTGAGCTACTGGAACGGGTTTATGGCTTTAACGCTTACCAGGCCTCCATACTGGTGTTTGACCCTAAAAGCACGCCTGAGGAAGTGGCCGCCTTCTTTCCCAAGGAAGTAGTGGACGCCAATGGGTTTGCTGGCTGTTTTGGTGTTTATCCTCGTCGACGCGTTGTCAGCCGTCTTGAGATTCCCGAAGAGACAGAGGACCACGCTTACTTTGAGTCCCATGAGCTGACCTCGCCCGTTGAAGAGACGGTTACCAAGCGCACCGCCTTTGGCACCCACTGGGGGCTAATCTATTTCAAAGGCGATGATGCCCATACCCTGCGTGATCTTCTAAAACGACAGGAAGACCTCGACTTCTATGTATAATCCCAGTGACCACCGGGACAAGGAGTCATTGTGACGCCTCATAACGAGTCACTTTCAAACGATACGTGCAAGCTTGATGAGCTGCTTTTAAAACTAGACCAGGCTGTCGCCTTATTGGCAGAGGCGCCCTCTTTTACCAAGCTAGAAAAACTGCCTCGCGTCCTGGACACCGCTCGCCGGGTACTCTTGCAACCCGGTGGCAGTGCGGCGCTTGAAGCGCGTTCGGCAGTGATTGAAGCCTCAGGCGTTTTTGCGGGTTCTGACTGGGAAACACCTCAGTTTCTGGTGCCTACGCTAACCACGTTCTCACTGAAAAGTGCCGATGCCAATGTGGTCGTTATTGAAGCGCTAAGCGAGTTGCGTCTGCTGGCGGTCGCCAAAGGTGACTATCAACATGCGCTGCTCTCCCAGGAGCAGGCGCACCACTACCTGACACAAGTAATGGCGATTAATCTGTGGCTGCTGTTTTCAGCGCCCAGCGAAGCCGAGCGTGAAATCCAAGGGCGACTTGCGACCATTACGCGTCAGTTGTTTAACCACCTTGCCAAACGCATCGGCTATGAGCATGTTATTGATCAGTTGATAGATGAAATCTGGCGTATCTTGAAGCAGCGGCCTATCCAGGTCGATGCTATTAAACAGATGATTACCCAGATTGCCCTGTGCCAAGCCAACCCGGAAATTGACCTGGCCACCAGCGGGCAAGGCGCTGATCGCCTGGTGAGCTCACTCTATGGGCCTACCCAAGCGTGCCGCGAAGACCCCGGCGTGGATGTCTACCGCGAGCGCCTTGAGCGTATGGACACCACCGCGTTACAAGCAGAGGCCACAGGATGTGCCCGCGCCATGCACGATACGGGGCTGGTGTCGCCGTATCATGCCGTGTTGATGCGCTACCTACTTGAAGAGAGCGACTACCTACTGACCGAGGCGATGGGACTCTCCTCTACCGGCCGCGACTGCCTGCTGTGTTATCGTGAACTTGTCCACGCGCTTATTCGCAGCAGTGTTTACCCTGCCACTGCGCAGGCCGTTTATGGCTTGGCGCTTCTGCTTGAGCGGGGCATTCTTTACCAGCCACCGGTTGCTCCCGCCATGTGGCGTCAGCTTAATCTGTCGCTTTCCGACTGGACTCAGGCACGCCTGAACCTTGCCTACGGCGAGACAACCACACCCCGTGCGCGCCTGCTTGAAGGGGTTTTATGTATGCTGGGGCAGCCTTTAGGTGTGGGCCAAGGCAATAATCCTACCTGCCAGTCAGCCAGAGCGCTCTCCATGTGGGCCTACAACGACCCCGACTATTTACTGCAAATGGTGGCTTGGGCCGCACGAGATGATGAAATCATCATGCATTTTGAAGGTCAGCCCCTCTCCTCAAACGAGAGCCTGTCGGGTGTCGCATCAGAACTGCCTGTCGATTTAGACCCCGTCTCACTGATTGTGGTGCCTCATCTTGACCGCATTTACGCAGAAATGGGCCGACGCTGCCAGGGCCGCGCAGGCGACCCGCACCGCTGGGTGAACCCGGAATTTCATGGCTGGTGGTCAGGCCGCGGTTTTTGTATCAATGTCGACGTTGCCACCGGGCAACTCGCTAACCTTGATGCTTTTATTCGCCACTTTTACGCCTGTTACCACCCCTTTTATAACGGTAACCAACCGCTTATTCATCCTCAGCCTGCGGGCATTGCGATTACCGACAGCGCCGCCCGCTTTATCGGCTGGCATGCCATTACGATACTGCGCGCATCGCTTGATCCAACCGATATAATGCGGCTCTATTTTTACAACCCCAATAATGACAGCGGTCAAGATTGGGGTAATGGCGCTATTGTGAGTACCGCAGGTAACGGCGAACGCTTCGGCGAGGCATCACTGCCCTTCGACCAATTTACGTCGAGGCTCTATATCTTTCACTTTGACCCGCTGGAGCACGGTGAATTAGCCACGGTAACGGATGAAGAGCTTGATAACGTCAAACAGTATTTATATCGCAGTTGGGGAGCCTCTCGCGTGCCAGATACCGAGTTACAGGCCCTTGAAGGGTCTCACTCGCCACTTAACCCGCTATAGCCACGCGTTTAATTAACCATGTCATCAATGTTAAGACTTGATCAACTACTGGTCAGCCAAAGGGTTAGCCAGTTGAAAAGTAGCCAGAGGATACACAGCGACTGTTCGACGACGCCCCTGGAGCCCGATTACCGGAGGAGACGGTAACCGGGAGTTTCTTCTTCATGCTCTTAAACCTGCACCTCTGAATACGCCTAACTATGCGTAGACGGCGGTAACTTATTAATTGACTGCACTTTGACCGACTCCCCTTGGTCACGGTGCAGCCATACATCCATCTGCTCAAAAGCCACACGAACACCTGCTTTTTGAAACAGCTCATTTACCCGACAGTTGATTTCATCCGTCGCAGGCAAGCGCTCCTTGATGTCATCAACAAAAATGCGCAGCTCAAAATTGAAGCTATGGTTGCCATAGCTCAAACAGAACACCTGTGGCTCCGGATCAATCAACACCCGCTCGTTTTCATCTGCCGCCTGGCGTAAAAGCTGATGCACTTTGGCCAGGTCCGAGTTATGCGCAACGCCATACGTCAGCACGACCCTGGTCACGTTATCTGAAAGTGACCAGTTAATAAGCTGATCAGTCACAAAGGTTTTATTGGGAATAATAATTTCTTTTCGATCAAAGTCAGTAACGGTTGTCGCTCGTATCCTTATGCGGTTCACGGTCCCGTGCAAGTTACCCAGCGTAATCGTATCCCCAATGCGAATAGGCCGCTCGAACAGGATAATCAAACCTGAAATGAAGTTGGCAAAGATTTCCTGTAACCCAAAGCCCAGTCCCACACTGAGCGCCGCCACCAGCCACTGTAACTTGTCCCAGGAAACGCCCAGAGTGGCCAGCGCAATCAGCATGCCCGTGCCCACAATCGCATACGAGAGCAGCGAACTGATGGCATAGGCACTGCCCTGTTTTAGTGACAAGCGAGACAAGACCATTACCTCTAAAAGGCCAGGCAGATTGCGCGCCATAATAAAGGTAACTGCGACCACCAGCAGCGCGGTAATAACATCCGTGACAGACAGTTCACTGCCAATCAAATCCTCATCGCCAGAATCCCACAGGGAAACATGATCCAGATATCCCACCACGGATAAAAGATCCGACCAGACAAGATATAAAAGTAAGCTGAAGCCGATTAACAAAATCAGCTTGGAGAGGCGTAGCGACTGAGTATTGATTTTCTCCATATCCAGCGGCGGCTCTTCCACCACCTCAAGCCCCCCTTCAGCTTCCTCCTGCGCTTGAGCACGTCGGGCAAGCGCTCGTCGGTAAGCCAAGCGTCTGGCAGCAACAGCCAAACTACGCACTACCGTCGCCTCAACAACCACCCACAGCCCCAATAAATAAAGCGTGATAGCAAACCGCCCCGCCAAGCGTAGTGCGGTATATTCATATCCCCATACGATCAAGCCAACTAATATGAGCGGGATGGCGGCCATGGCGAGTCCCAACACCAAACGAAATAAGCGAAGCCCAAAAAAAGGAACATGTGCCAAAATCAGCTTCGTGAGCCACCAGCTCATGGCTAACAACCCCGCGACCATCAGGCCCAGTGCAATGGGACGCAAGGCTAAAGGTGCTTGCACCTGCCCCGATATTGTCGCAATCGCTATCACCGGCACCAGCGCAAACCCCAGCCAACGTAATAGCTTACGAAGCTGGGCGTTATAACGAGCAGGCCAGGTAAAGTGCCGTTCGGCAACGCCGTCAGGTGCGAGCAAACGCCGCCCCCACGCCACCACCACCCAGCTTAACGCGAGTTGCATTAAAGCAGGCGCAATACTGTGGGCTAATACATCGGCTGTTTCACGAAGCCCTACTCCAACACCGGCTAGCATCAACGGCCCCGGAATAGCCAATAGCGCGTTTAACAGCACTGCTTTTGGTGTGTGTAACTGAGTATCGCTTTTTAAACGGCCAATCTGTGAATGGATCGTCGCCAAGCGCTCTTTTATCCGCGCGCGTAAGCCAATGAGCAACAGACCAAGCAGCATCCATGGCAGCCCAAACACTATTTTCCAGGAAAGAGCCTGCCAGTGATTTGAAAAAATGACTCGCCACTCGCCTTCTCGCCACTCCAGCCGAATATTGCTGGGCAACTGGCGCAGCCAGTTAATATCCACAGGCTGACTGTTAGCGACCCAGAATAACTGCTCATCAATGGTGGTACGTAGCTCGCGTGTCGTGGTGAGCAACTGCTGCTGATTAAGCTGTAGCTCAATCGCAGAACTTAAAAGGCTGCTGTAGGATTGCTCCAGTTGCTCTACCAACTCACGACGCACTCTATAAATCTGGTTCAATGCGTCGATCACACTTGGGGTTGCATCAAGGCCTGCCTCTTCCACGCGCTGAATGGCTAACCGCCTGCTGTGGCGCAACTGGTCACTCTGGCGGGTTAAATCAAACTGCTTCAATCGAAGATCAGCAATTTCATCCTGCAAATGTCGATGCGGAACGAGCGTAGGCAATGATTGGCGCTGCTCATTTAAAATAAGTGATAACAAATGATTCCCACGCATGGCATCGATCTGTTCATTGAGACTACGCTGCAATTGGAGCACATAATCCAGATCACGCTGCGCCTCAAAATTTTCACGTAAGAGAATGTTGATACGGTCAGTTGCCTGCAGCAGTTCCTGGTTTATTCGTTGATTATCTTGCCGGGCATTGAGTATGACAGGGTTGTCCTCAGCCAAAAGCAAATTATCCGCGATGGCCTCGGCCGCCACTTGCTCAGACTCAAGGGTACGTTGAAGATCAATGGCATCCTCAAGTAAACCCAAGCGCTTTTCTTGATAATAAATTTGCAACGAAAAGAGATCGCGCCGTTGTTGCGCGAGTTCACGCAATCGGCTATTAACGCTTAACTCCCGTTGGTTATAAGCGGCATCTCGTTCCGCCAAGATACGTGCCAAGCCAAGCTGTATGAGCTGCGCATCCTTTGAGAGTGAGAGCTGGCTATCCGTTAATAGTGCTTCGCGATCATCGTACTCGCGACGTAGCGTTTCAACACGTTGAAGGGCATTGGAGATTGCCTGCTGGGCTCGCTCGGGTAACGTAATCGAGGCCAGTAACTGCGAGTTCACTTCGGCCAACTCCCCTTGCAGCTGCTGCAGCTCAAGGACAGCATCTGCCTGCTGTGACGTTAAATCGTCCAACGGCATATCGGCGAACGTTTGGGCAGTCAGCTGCTGAGAACTTTCTTCCACCTCACCCAGCTCAAACTCTAACTGGTGCAACTGCTCAGGCGCCTCATCAACCCGCTGGTTAAGTACCTTTAAACGTTCATCGTTGGCATCCAGACGTTTATAAATTTCCAGCGCGGCCCTTAAATTGGTCTGCTCGCTAACCTGCTGCGCGGGCAGTTCACCGTCTACTGAATCGAGCGTTGCCAAGCGCGCCGCTACTGTCTCTTGTGAGGGGACTTGATCAACGTCAAAGGCGCCCTGAACGCTAACGCACACCGTCATCAAATAAAGCGCAAATAGCGCCTTCAAAGTATAATTACAGATACATCTAACCACGGTTGATATACCCTCAGAAAAAAATTGATAGTGGTAAAATTTAAATACCAGACATTGTCAGGGGTTCCATTGATCTGCGCAACGAAGAGGTTGACTTACTCTCTTGGCATGTATAGAAACGATTCTGATAATTGATCCTTCCCCTTATTATTTGCGAGTCGCTTCAATGGTCACCCGAAAAATGGTCACCCGAAAACTGCTGTATGCAAGCGTAATAGCCTTGCTAAGCACAGTAACGTACAGTAGCCCTGCCTTAGCCGACTCCCAGGAAGAAATTGAAGCGCGTATTCGTGAGCTCAATAGTGAACTCTACCAGCTTCAACAACAGCTAGATAACCAAGCAGCACTTGGCGACACGCCTTCAAAAGTAACGGTAGAGCAACCACCCGAAGTAGCCGCTCGTGAAGATATCATCGAACGCAGGCTGCTTGAGCAAGAATCAACACGTAATCCCTTTTCGATTACCACACACCGCCTTAACTACTTGTTTCCCGTCAGCTATAACGCAAAACCGAATGCTGAGAATTTTCGTAATATCACGACCGATTCAGACGCTGAGCGGTATGAGCTCAAGTTTCAGATAAGCGTTAAAGCAAATTTGGCAGAAAATATTTTCGGTGATGTAGGCGATCTCTATTTTGGCTATACCCAGCGCAGTTGGTGGCAGGCTTACAATACCGATGCGTCCTCCCCGTTTAGGGAAACCAACTATGAACCCGAGCTGTTTATCGACTTCGATAATGCCTGGGATGCCCTTGGATGGGTAAACACGCGCAACCGGGTTGCTTTTAACCATCAGTCCAATGGACGTTCAGACCCCCTCTCGCGCAGTTGGAACCGCGTGTATCTGGAAAGTACGTTTCAGCGTGGCGACTGGGCAGTAACGCTCGCTCCTTTTTGGCGCGTCCCTGAATCTGCCAGTGACGACGATAACCCTGATATTGAGCACTATATGGGCTATGGCGATATCCATATCGCCAAGCGGCTCAACAATAATCATGAAATCAGCACGTTACTACGAGGGAACCCGAGCGCAGGTAACTACGGCACTCAAATTGACTATAGTTGGCCTACGTTTGGCAACCTGCGCGGACACATCCAGTATTACTATGGCTATGGTGAAAGCATGATTGACTATAATGATCGTGTTAATCGTCTAAGCATTGGTTTTAGTTTAAATCCCCTGTTTAGTGCGACGGGTTTGAACCGATAAAAAATGGCCTTGTCTATCATGTGTCGGCTGCTATGCTGATATAGATTAATTCATTCATTCGTCAAAGGAAGACAAAATGGCTAAGCGTCAATTCGATACTGATCACCGCGCTGATCAGTGGAAAGAAGATCTGCGCCACTTAAGCGACACCGTAGAAGAACTGGTTAACGCAACGTCCAAGGATGCCAGCGGCGAAATGCGCGACCTTCGTGCTCGTGCTGAAAGCCGTCTTAAAAGCGCCCGTGAACGCTTGGAAGCTCGCGGCGAGCGAATTTATGATGAAACCCGTGAAACGCTTTCAAATCAAGTCGACTGCTGTGATCGGTACGTACGCGAAAACCCGTGGTCCAGCATCGGTATCGGCGCAGCCGTCGGTCTATTGGTAGGTATGCTGCTCGGACGCCGCTAATGTCTTTGGGGCCAACCCAACGCGTATTTTCTGCCGCCAAGCGCTTAGTAAGGTCACTGGTTGCTAACAGTGAAACCCGACTGCGTTTGGCGGTTTTAGAATTAGAAGAAGAGCGCGCTCGTTTAGTCACACTGTTTCTGTTGACCGGCGCCAGCTTATTACTTTTATTGCTAGGTGTAATAACGCTTACCGCGCTAGTCATCGTGGTTTTTTGGGACTCTTATAGGCTGTTGGCGATCGGTGTCAGCGCGGGTGTCCTGATAGCAGCCAGTTTATTATTGGCGGCCATTGCTATTCGTCAGGCCAAACGGCATACGTTTTTAAAAGAAACGCTTAAACAACTAGCGGCTGATCGTGCTCTGCTTGAGGTGAAAGGCGATGAAGCAAACCAACAAGAGCGTTAAGCCGGCCAACCGCCCTGAGCGTATAAGCCGTGCGGAACGCAAAGCAGCATTACTTGCACAGCTTGAGCAGCAGCGCGTTGATATTTTGGTATGCAGCGATTATCTACAGCGTTCGGCCTCCCCACTTGATCAAAAGTGGCGCAGCATCAAGCTGCCACTTTATGCCGCTGGCGGCCTACTCGCCTACAAATTTTTACGCAGACCGGGCGGAGTAATGGCAGCAGGTAGAAAAGCGCTTGCAGGCTATATGCTATTTCGCAAATTGAAGCTGCTTTCTAACGTTGTTACTTAATGCCGGGCCGCACAAGCGGCCTAGCAAGCTTGCCCACAAGCAACCCCACTCGCCCACGCCCACTGAAAGTTATACCCTCCAAGTTCACCGGTTACATCCAGCACTTCTCCTATAAAGCGCAGTTGAGGCACATCTTTCACCTCAAACGTTTTCGATGAGATAGCGTCTGTATTGATCCCTCCCATGGTTACCTCTGCCGTACGCCACCCTTCAGTGCCCGCTGGTTTAAGCTGCCATTGGTTAAGCCGATAGGCCCATTGATCTACTTCATCGTTACTGTATTGAGCAAGCGGCGCTGCCTGATTCGCGTCTGGGTACCACTCTAAAAGTGCCTGTGCAAAGCGTTTGGGAAAGCGCTCTCCCAGCCAGGTGGATAACTGACGTTTGGGTGTTGTTTGACGCGCCTCACGCAGTGACGCGGCGGCATCCTCGCCCGGCAATGTATCAATCTCTATGGAGGAACCGGGCTGCCATACGCTGGATATCTGTAGCATAGAGGGGCCCGACAAGCCCCGGTGCGTGAACAGCATCGGCTCAACAAACCGCCGCCCTGCACAGCTCACCGCGACAGGCAAGCTGAGTCCGGAAAGTGCAGCACTGCGCTCCTTCCAGAAATCACTCAGGGCAAAAGGCACTAGCCCAGGCCGAGTAGGTAACACGTCCAGGCCAAACTGGCGTGCAAGCTCATAACCAAACCCGGTGGCGCCCATCGTGGGAATCGATAAGCCGCCGCTCGCCACCACGACAATCCCAGCATCAATGCTCCCCATCGATGTCATCAGGCGCATGGCGTCACCTTGCCTGGTGACTGTCTTGATCTGGGTATTTAGGGTTATCTCCACGCCCGCCCATTCGCACTCGGTCCATAGCACTCGCACAATTTCTTTAGCCGACGTTGCACAGAATAGCTGCCCAGGGGCTTTTTCCACGTACTCGACGCCATGCCGGTCAACCAGCTCTACAAAGTGTTCCGGCCGATAGCGCTTAAGCGCGGAAATACAAAAATGCGGATTTTCAGAGTAAAAATGCTGAGGTGTGGTGCCAAGGTTGGTAAAGTTGCAGCGGCCACCGCCTGACATCAGTATCTTTTTACCTGCCTTGTTGGCGTGGTCGAGTACCAGCACGCGTCGGCCTGCATAACCAGCCTGTGCAGCGCACATTAGGCCTGCGGCACCGGCGCCGATAACCACGACATCATAAACCATAGAGAATTGCTCTTGGGGGAGAAGACCCGCATTTTAACAGTTCAAGGCAAGGAGAAAATGTTTCTTCGCGTTTCATGACATCATATAAGAGTGCTAACCAGGATTACCTCCACGCCTGATACCGAGAAGCCTATGTCCGCGTATGCCCGACCGTATTTGCTTGTTTTGCTCACCGTTTTACTCTCAAGTCCCGCCCTGGGGCAAACCGCAGCACACCCCGCACCTTCTGTGATTGGCAGCCGCGCAGAAATAATGACGTGGTCTGACCCACTGGAAGCCTTGGGCACCCTGCGTGCCGATGAGAGCGTTACGCTTTCTGCAACGGTCACCGATATTGTGGCCGAGATCAATTTTGAGGATGGTGACCAGGTTGAACAGGGGCAAGTACTGATTCACCTTGACGATGCCGAAGAGCAAGCCCAGCTGCGCTCAGCTCAGGCCATCAGTGACGAACGACGTAACACGCTTGGTCGTACCACCCAGCTACAGGAGCGCAACCTGGCCGCTCGGGCGGACCTGGAAGACTTTCAAGCACAGCTTCGCCAAGCGCAGGCCAACACGCAGGTTATCGAAGCGCGGCTTACCAACTACCAAATCAAAGCTCCTTTCAGCGGCCGCGTGGGGTTGCGTACCATTAGTACCGGCACACTGGTAACGCCCGGCATGGAATTGGTAACGCTCGACAAGCTGGATGTGATGAAACTTGATTTTAGCGTTCCTGAACGCTTTCTAAGCCGCCTCTCAATCGGGCTGCCGCTCAGTGCTACGACAGCAGCCTACCCCGACGACATATTTAGTGGCGATATTGCCAGTATCGGTACACGCATTGATCCTATCTCGCGAAGCGTTAACGTGCGTGCCGTGCTTGAAAACCCGGATATGCGCCTTCGGCCGGGTATGTTGATGGAAGTGGTCGTTCAACAGCGCGTACGCGATGCCATCGTGCTGCCCGAAGCGGCACTCGAACCCAGTGGCGACCAACACCATGTCATGGTGATTGACCAAAGTGGCCCTACTCCGCGCCTTGAAAGGCACAGCGTAGTGATAGGTGAACGGCGCTATGGGCAGGTAGAAATTCTTGAAGGCGTTGAAGCAGGCGACCTGGTGGTTGTTCACGGATTGCAACTGGCAAGAGATGGGTTGGAAGTACGTTTACTGGGCATCGTGGACGATGAAACGAGTATTCGCGCCTTATTGGAGGCCGATCGCTAATGCGTCTATCGGACATTTCCGTACAGCGACCCGTGCTTGCCATGGTCATCGCCGCACTGATCATTGCCTTTGGCTTACTGGCGCTTAACCGGCTTCCTCTGCAAGAGTATCCCACCGTGGATCCTCCCATCGTTAGTATTGATACCCGCTATCCGGGCGCTTCTGCCAATGTCGTCGAAACGCGCATTACCCAAGTATTGGAAGACCGAATTGCAGGCGTCGAGGGCATTGAGTTAATCACCTCACGGAGCGAAGATGGCCGATCGCGCATTGAAATTGAGTTTGGCATTGAAATGGATATCAACGCGGCGGCGAACGATATCCGTGACCGAATTTCGGGCGCCTTGCGTAACCTGCCCGACGATGCCGACGCTCCGGAAGTCACCAAGGCCGATAGCAGCGAAGAGATTGTGGTATGGCTAAGCCTCTCGGGCGCCGACTACTCAATTACCGAGCTTACGGATTACGCCAACCGCTTTCTGGTTGACAGCCTGTCTGTGCAACCAGGCGTTGCCCGCGTTCGTATCGGCGGTGGCCGGGACTATGCCATGCGCGTATGGCTGGACCGCAATGCGCTTGCCGCTCGCGGCCTGACCGTCGGCGATATTGAAGATGCCCTGCGCGCCGAAAACGTTGAGCTACCGGCAGGCTCCATCGAATCACAAGACCGCCAGTTTATCGTTCGCCTCCCGCGCAGCTTTGCAACTGCCGATGACTTTAAACGCCTGGCCCTTAATCAAAGTGATAATGGCTACCTGGTCCGATTGGCTGATGTTGCACGGGTAGAGGTCGGCTCTGTAGAAGATCGCTCCGTATTTCGCGCCAATGGCATTCCCATGGTCGGGCTTGGCATCGTTATGCAGTCGACCGCTAATGTCATTGAGCTTTCAAGTGCAGTTCGGAATGAATTGGAGCGCCTTCAAGAGACGCTACCCGAGGGCATGACGCTTGGCCTAACCCATGATGCCTCGGTCTTTGTTTCCGGTGCCATTGAACAAGTCGTGATGACGCTGTTTATTGCCATGGGCCTGGTCGTCGTGGTGATCTTTTTATTCCTGGGTAATCTGCGGACCACGCTGGTGCCTGCCGTTACCGTTCCTATTGCGGTCATTGGGGCTTTTACCGCTCTTGCCGTAATGAACTTTTCAATCAACTTACTCACTCTGCTGGCGCTGGTATTGGCGATTGGTTTGATTGTTGATGATGCTATTGTGGTACTGGAAAATATCAATCGCCGCATGCACGACTATGGTGAAACGCCGCTGGTAGCCGCTTTTAGAGGAACACGCCAGATCGCGTTTGCGGTTATTGCCACCACGCTGGTGTTGGTCGCGGTATTTGTTCCGTTAAGCATGCTGCAGGGCGACATCGGTCGGCTCTTTTCCGAGTTTGCCCTCACGATGGCGGCAGCCGTTGTTTTCTCGACACTCTTGGCGCTTACCCTAACTCCCATGATGGCGTCCAAGATTCTTAAACCTGGCATGCACGACAGCGCCGTGGGTAAAGGTGTCCAGTGGCTACTGGGTATTACTCAGCGACGTTACCAGCGTATCCTTGAGTGGCTGCTTGCACGCAGTTGGATAGTTGTCGGGGTATTTGCGCTGTTGATCGCCATGACGGCATGGCTTGCCACCGAGCTACCCAATGAGTACACCCCACAAGAGGATCGTGGCAACTTTATCGTATTGGTGAATGGTCCTGAAGGCGCCACCTTCGATTACATGATGGACTACATGGATGAAATCGAAGCACGACTTGCTCCCCTTATAGAAACGGGTGAGCTTGAGCGTGTGGTCGTACGTGCGCCACGCGGCTTTGGCAATATCGAGAATTTTAACGGCGGTTTTGTCATCATCAATATGGCCGATTGGGGCAGCCGCCGCAGCGCATGGGAGGTAATAGATGACGTGCGAGCGCTGCTAAGGCCGCTGCCCGGCGTTCAGGCATTCCCCGTTATGCGTCAAGGCTTCGGACAACGCACACAAAAGCCTGTGCAGTTTGTGATTGGCGGCGGTAATTACGCAGAGCTCGCTCGCTGGCGCACCCTGCTGATGGACTATGTGCGGGAAGATAACCCACGCATTACTGCGCTTGAAAGCAACTATAACGAGACCCAGCCACAGCTAAGTGTCGAGATTAACTATGAACGGGCAGCAGCGTTGGGCGTAACGATTACCGAAATAGGCCGTACGCTTGAAGTACTGTTAGGCGGTCGCAACGTTACCCGCTACGTGGATAACGGCGAAGAGTACGACGTGATTATCGAAGGTGATCGCGATCGGCAGAACAGCCCCCGCGCCCTGGATAATATACAGGTACGCTCGGCACGCTCTGGTGAACTAATCCCTCTCGCAAGCCTCGTGACGCTTACCGACGTTGCTGGCGCCAGCACGTTAAACCGCTTTGACCGTATTCGAGCCATTACCATCGAGGCCAACCTGGCTGACGGCTATCCGCTTGGCGAGGCGCTTGCATACCTACAAGCTACCGCCGACACGCTGCTGCCCGAAGAAGCACAAACCAATTTGGCAGGCCCTTCACGTGATTTTCAGCAGGCAAGTGGTGCGACCACCTTTCTGCTGGTGTTAGGTGCCATCGTGGTATTTCTAGTGCTGGCCGCTCAGTTTGAAAGCCTTATCCACCCCCTTGTTATTATGCTGACGGTACCGCTTGCGATGAGCGGCGCTCTACTGGCCCTTTTGCTAAGCGGGCAGTCGCTTAACATTTATAGTCAGGTTGGCCTGGTACTATTGATTGGTCTGGCTGCCAAAAACGGTATTTTGATCGTCGAGTTTGCCAACCAGCTACGTGATGAGGGTAAAGCCTTTCGTACAGCGCTCATTGAAGCCTCCGTCACCCGGCTACGGCCTATTT
The DNA here is from genome assembly GCF_900163645.1 of Halomonas citrativorans. Lineage (GTDB taxonomy): Bacteria > Pseudomonadota > Gammaproteobacteria > Pseudomonadales > Halomonadaceae > Vreelandella > Vreelandella citrativorans. Next base: position 95,437 of record NZ_FUKM01000017.1, read on the forward strand.
TGATGACCGCAATTACCACCATGGCAGGTGCCATACCACTGATTATTTCAAGCGGACCAGGCGCTGAGTCCCGCCTGGTGATTGGCACGGTGATAATGGCAGGCGTTGGTGCGGCGACACTGTTCACGCTATTTGTAGTACCCGTTGCGTACGACCTTCTGGCACGTCATACCGGCTCCCCCGGTGCGGTTAAACGGCGTCTGGAAGAGGAAATTTCCGACTCAGCCGGTTAGCGACGTGTTGCTACTTTCTTTCTAGAGGTAAAAAAGGCTATAGGTCAAAAAAAGGACGCCTCTTTAAAAAGAGGCGCCCTTCTCAGGCATCAACGCAAGTGATTATTCACATTCACCTACACGCTGACCTTCAATAGCGGTATTCATGGTCAGCTCGCCCATTGGCGACTGAGTGAGAATATCAACGCTGCCGCTGATTTGCTCGCCCATAAAGCTCATATCGCCATCAATATTGGCTTCACCACCCTCTGCGCGACATACCATGCTGTAAGAGAGACCGTCAGCACTCATTTCCTGATTGAGAAGCTCACAACCATCTTCTTCTTCGATAAACCCAAACTCGGCACCTTCAAGGTCATCCTGAGTAATACATTGACGCTCGGTTTCCGTTTGATCTGGAATATCCATGTCGCCACTAATGCTGGTCACGCTGACGAACTCCCACTCGCCTGGGGTAACATTCGGCGCTTCCGCCAAGGCGACCATCGGGAAGGCCAAAGTGGCCGCTACTACCATGTTTCGTAACATCATCGTTTCTCTCTTTAGCACGTTGAAAAACAGTCCGTGGAAAACCGCTTATATCCTACCTGATTCATCACCGCCATGCCCGGCTTCGCGCTGACTGCTACACTGGCGCTAAGCTCCAAAACTTTTAAAGGTAGCTGCTTATGCACGATGATGCCTTGGTAAACCACGATTTTAACTGCCCCTATTGCGATGCGCCTCTGACGTTTGTCATCGATACTTCTCAAGGCAGCCACGCCACGTGGGAAGACTGCCATCAATGCTGTGCGCCTATTCAACTTGAAATCATCATCTCGCCCATGACCGGCGAACTTGAAGCCGTGTTAACCGGCCGAGACGATGACGTTTTCTAGCCAGACGCCTCCTTATTGCTAATTTATTTGCCGCTTGGCTTCGCTACGACGCATCAGGTACCACGCCAAAAACGTCACCAGCGATACCGTCAAAATAATCAACGTCGCCAGCGCGTTAATTTTCGGCGATACGCCCATGCGTACAGATGAAAACACCACCATGGGCAGCGTATTGGCGCCAGGGCCTGACACGAAGCTTGCGATGACGAGGTCATCCAACGACAGAGTGAAGGCGAGCAGCCAGCCCGCCGCCAGCGCAGGGGCAATAATGGGTAGCGTGATAAAAAAGAACGTTTTAAGCGGTGGTGAACCTAAATCCATTGCCGCCTCTTCTATCGAGCTATCCAGCTCGCGCAGGCGCGCCGCCACTACGATGGCAACGTAAGCACTACAAAAGGTGGTATGCGCAATCCAAATAGTGCCTACACCCCGGTCGGCGGGCCAGCCTGTCAGCTGTGCCATTTGAACAAATAGCAGTAGCAGCGACAGTCCGGTAATGACCTCGGGCATGACAAGTGGTGCAGTTACCATGCTGGAAAGCGCCGTTTTTCCACGAAAGCGACCAAAGCGCGTCATTACAAACGCCGCGACCGTTCCCAAACATACCGCCATGCTCGCGGCAAAAAACGCGATTTTTAGACTCGTCCATACTGCCGAGAGAATTTGTTGATCCTGGAACAGCGCCCCGTACCACTGGGTTGAAAAGCCTGCCCACACGGTAACGAGCCTGGATGAGTTGAAAGAGTACACCACCAACACCGCCATCGGCAGATAGAGGAACACCAGGCCGAGTATCAGCATCACGGTTGAGAAATTCGGCCGCCGTCGTACTCCGCTCATTCTTCAAGCCCCCGAGACTGGTAACGGTGAAACCAAACAATCGGTATTAGCAGCAGCAGTAACATCACCATTGCCAGCGCCGAGGCAACGGGCCAATCGCGATTAAGGAAAAACTCCTCCCAAAGTACCTTACCAATCATCAGCGTATCCGGGCCGCCCAATAGCTCAGGAATAACAAACTCGCCCACGGCCGGGATAAATACCAGCATTGACCCCGCAATAATTCCTCCCATCGAAAGGGGCAGTGTTACCTTGATAAAAGTATTGAGCTTACGTGACCCAAGGTCCGAAGCGGCCTCCAGTAGTGAGTTATCCAGCCGGGTTAGATGGGCATAAAGAGGCAGCACCATAAAGGGCAGATAGGCATAGACAATACCTATCACCACGGCAAGCTGCGTGTTCATCATTCGTAAAGGCGTGTCGATCAGACCAAGCCCTATTAGTAGATTATTGATAAGGCCGCTGTTACTTAAAATCCCCATCCAGGCATACACCCGAATCAAAAACGAGGTCCAGGAGGGCAACATCACCAGCAACAACAATAGAAGCTGCCAACGTGCCGGGGCGCGGGCCATGGCGTACGCCATCGGGTAGCCGATCAACAAACAGGCCGCGGTTGAGATAAACGCCGTTTTTACAGACCCCCAATAGGCGGCTGCATACAGCGAATCGGAGAGCAAGAACAGATAGTTGCCCACGTTTAAAAAGATATGCAGGGTCTGGTTGGTATACTCAAGCAGCGGCCCATAAGGGGGGATCGCCACAACACCTTCCGACAAACTGATCTTCAGTACCAGGGCAAAGGGCAGCAAAAAAAACAGCAGTAGCCATACAAGCGGCAAGGCAATCACCGCCCGACGCCCTAACTGTAAGCGTTTGAACAGGGCGGTGAGTTGAGATGGCATCATCGCAAGCAATCTCCCAAGTAGCCAGAAAGGGCCATTAGCGGTTCAACACGATGGCACTGTGGTCTTCCCAGTAGACATACACACTGTCTTCCCAGGTTGGCCGGTCACCCCGCCGTTCGGTATTCGCCATGCTGACTTTAATCAACTGTCCCGAGGCGGTGCGTACGTAGTAAAGCGAAAAACCACCCAGGTAGGCGATATCGTGGACTTTACCCTCTGCCCAGTTGTAGTCCGACGTGGGTTTTTCACGTGTTAGCCAGATTTTTTCCGGACGCAGCGCTGCCCACACCCGCCGATCAACCGCTTGAGTTGTAATGCCGTGGTCAATATAAATGGGGCGTTCAAGCTCAGGCGATACGATTTGGCAGTGGTCAGCGGCATCTTCCACAATCTCGCCTTCAAACAGGTTCACCGTACCAACAAATTCCGCCACCATACGGCTGGCTGGGCTTTCGTACACATCGACCGGCGAGCCGACCTGCTCAATCCAGCCATCGGCCATAATGGCGACACGATCCGCCATGGTCATGGCCTCTTCCTGATCGTGGGTCACCATAATGCAGGTCACGCCGACCTGCTCAATAATCTCGACCACTTCCAACTGCATTTCGGTACGCAGCTTTTTATCCAACGCGCCCATGGGCTCATCAAGCAGCAACAGTTTTGGCCGTTTGGCGAGGGAACGCGCCAGCGCCACCCGTTGACGCTGGCCACCGGAAAGCTGATGCGGCTTACGCTTGGCAAAGCGCTCCATATGCACCAGTTTCAGCATTTGCGCCACGCGCGCATCTACTTCACCCTTGGCAAGCCTGTCCTGTTTTAGCCCAAAGGCAATATTTTGCGCCACCGTCATGTGCGGAAATAGCGCATAGGATTGAAACATCATGTTAATCGGGCGCTTGTAGGGCGGGACCGCAGTAATGTCTTTACCGCCAAGCAAAATATGCCCGTCCGTGGGAGTTTCAAACCCGGCAAGCATACGCAACAGCGTCGACTTCCCCGAACCCGACCCGCCTAAAAGCGCAAAAATCTCACCACGCTTCACCTGTAAATTTACATTATCTACCGCCAAGGCCTCGTCAAAGCGCTTACATAAGCCTTTAACTTCTAGCACGATGTCTTCTGCAAACCGCGGCGTTTTGCCTTGCGGGCGTTGTATCGCCAAGGCAGACGCTGCCGTTTCGTTCACTGAAGGTTCGTTTGCCGAGGGTTCGTTCGCCGAATTTCCGTCCGACAGGGGCGTAGTGACCATTCGCCACTCCCATCAAAAGGCCCGGAAACCCGGGCATTAAAAGATGAACAGCGAGACAGGCATAGGGCCTGGCTCGCTGCCGGATGAGGTTTAGCTTAACGGCCAGACTTTACACGGTTCCACACACGCGTACGGATACGTTGTACCGGCTGTGGCATGTCAAGCGCCACATACAGGTTTTGCATAACCTCGGCTTCGGGATAGATCGCCGGGTCATTCAGAATTTCTTCCGGAAGGTAAGCATCGGCCGCCGCATTGGGGTTGGCATAGCTTACGTAATCGGTAATTTCTGCGGCAATTTCCGGATCAAGGATAAAGTTAATAAAAGCATGGGCGTTTTCAACATTGGGCGCGTCCGCTGGGACCGCCATAACATCAAACCACAAGGCTGCGCCTTCTTTAGGAATGCTATAGCCAATTTCAAAATCACGCCCTGCTTCCTCGGCACGCTCAGCAGCCTGGAATACATCGCCGGAATATCCGCCTGCCACACAAATATCGCCATTGGCCAAATCAGATACGTAGCGTGAAGAGTGGAAATAGGTAACATCATCGCGCACGGCGCTAATCACTTCACCGGCGGCTTCAAAGTCTTCCGCGTTTTCGCTTAGCGGGCTCAGGCCCAGGTATGCCATGGCCGCGGGCAGCATTTCCTCACCCGTATCCAGCATCGAAATACCGCAACCAGCATCTTTTAACGCAGAGGTAATTTCAGGGTCAAATAGCATTGCCCAACTATCGACCGGCGCATCATCGCCCAGGATTTCTTTCACGCGCTCAACATTGTAGCCAATACCGTTAGTGCCCCACATGTAAGGCACTGAGTAGTCGCCATCAGGGTCAATCGCGTCTAAATTTTCCATCAACCCGGTATTGAGATTTTCCAGGTTAGGTAACTGCTCTTTATCAAGCGCTTGATAAACGCCCGCTTGGCGTTGACGCGTAAAAAAGTGCGTAGAAGGCACCACTACGTCATACCCCGAACGGCCTGCCAGCAAGGCAGCGTCAAGCGTCTCATTACTATCGTAAACATCGTAGGTAACATCAATGCCGGTACGCTCGGTAAATTTTTCAAGCGTCTCCGGTGCTATATAATCTGACCAGTTATATACCCGTACCTCATCGGCATGGGCGACTGTCGCCGCTGCGGCTAAAGAAACGGCCGCAACGGCGCCTGAAAGTTTGTGAATGTTCCCCATTTCGTGCTCCTCATTATCCAAAAAACAGTTATTCAACAACGGTTATTCAAAAACAGCTATTCAAAACAGCTATTCAAAACAGCACCATCTAGATTAACGCCAGCCATCAGCCACTCGCCGTTAGCGTAGGCTTTTCTACTGAACGTGCGAATTTTGCGTCGCAGCGGTCTCTACCGCAAGTCAATGTGAAAGATTCTTGCATTATAGTGGGCCTGCCCCCACTTCAAGGTCTGCGGAGCGTAGATAGGCTGCTGCGAAATAGTAAAAAACTATACGCTGAATGGCATTTTTCAATTTTAACTATCAGAAAAATATCCCTACTATAGTCCATAACATTTTCACCTTCATTCACAAGACACGGAGATAATCTGAATGTCCTTGATCAACACTGAAGTAAAACCGTTTAAAGCTACCGCCTATCTAAATGGCGAATTTATCGATGTCACCGAAGCTGACCTGAAGGGAAAATGGTCCATCTTCTTCTTCTATCCGGCTGACTTTACGTTTGTTTGCCCAACGGAGCTTGGCGACCTGGCCGACAACTACGAAGCCTTCAAAAAGCTGGGCGTTGAAATTTACAGCGTTTCAACCGATACCCATTTCACCCATAAAGCATGGCACGATAGCTCCGAAACGATCGGCAAGCTTCAGTACCCAATGCTGGCTGACCCCACGCTGCAAATCTCGCGTAACTTTGAAGTCCTGATTGAAGAAGCAGGCCTTGCAGAGCGCGGCACGTTTGTTATCGATCCCGACGGTAAAGTTCAGATCGTTGAAATCAATGCGGGCAACATCGGCCGTAATGCCGAAGAGCTACTGCGCAAAGTTAAAGCTGCCCAGTATGTTCGTGAAAACCCCAACGAAGTATGCCCGGCCAAATGGAAAGAAGGCGAAGAAACACTCGCGCCCTCTTTAGACCTCGTTGGCAAAATCTAAACGGCGAGTGCTGCCATCTTCGTTATCTTAATCGCTCTTGAAGCGCCGCTTACGATAACGGCTTAACCAGGTGGCAGCCTGACACCCGGGCTTTTTTCACCCGGGTGTTCTCTTTACATCGCGCTATTTGTTCTCCCTTTTATACCGATCTTCGCTGTGATTTTCACAAGCGCGGGCTAAATGTGGCTATGGGTTGAGAACACCTTTTACAGATTACGAGGAATTCACTGTCATGTTGGACGCTAATTTAAAAAATCAGTTGAAAGCTTATTTGGAAAAAGTGACTCAACCGTTCGAGATCGTTGCGTCCCTTGATGACGGTGACAAGTCACGTGAGCTTCACGGCCTGTTGGAAGATATCAACGGGCTGAGTGACATGATCACCCTGAAAACGGATGGTCAGGATAGCCGCACGCCCTCTTTTGCGATCAACCGTACAGGTGAAGAGACGGGTGTTGTATTTGCCGGTATTCCCATGGGCCACGAGTTTACGTCGCTGGTTCTGGCACTGCTGCAAGTAGGTGGACACCCACCGAAAACCTCTGACGAGGTGCTTAACCAGATTAAAGCGCTCGAAGGCGACATGCTCTTTGAGACCTACTACTCGCTGTCCTGCCAGAACTGCCCTGATGTGGTTCAGGCGTTAAACCTGATGGCGATCTTTAACCCCAACGTCCGCCATGTGGCGATTGATGGGGCGCTCTTCCAGGACGAAGTTGAAGAGCGTGAAATTATGTCAGTGCCCAGTATTTATCTAAACGGTAAGCCGTTCGATCAGGGCCGTATGACCCTTGAGCAAATTCTGGCCAAAGTGGACACGGGCGCCGCCGACCGCGAAGCCAAAAAGCTAAGCACCAAAGCCGCATTCGATACGCTGGTGATCGGCGGTGGCCCCGCTGGTGCTGCGGCTGCCATTTATTCTGCACGCAAAGGCATTAATACTGGTGTTGCGGCTGAGCGTTTTGGTGGCCAGGTATCAGATACCATGGGTATCGAAAACTTTATTTCGGTTACTCATACAGAAGGCCCCAAGCTTGTTAGCGCGCTTGAAGAGCACGTCAAGGATTACGACGTTGATGTAATGAACTTGCAAACGGCAACTGCCTTTAAAGCCGCTGAGGCCGAAGGTGGCTTGCACGAAGTGACCTTTGAGTCAGGTGCAAAACTCAAGAGCAAAACACTGGTTCTGGCGACCGGAGCCCGTTGGCGCGAAATGAATGTCCCCGGCGAGCAGCAATACCGCAACAAAGGCGTTGCTTACTGCCCGCACTGCGACGGTCCGCTATTTAAAGGCAAGCGCGTCGCGGTTATTGGCGGCGGCAACTCTGGCGTTGAAGCTGCCATTGATCTGGCAGGCATCGTTGCTCACGTCACCCTTTTCGAATTTATGGGTGAAATGCGTGCCGATGCGGTACTGCAGAAAAAGCTTAAGAGCCTGCCCAACGTGGACATTATTTTAAATGCTCAAACCACCGAAGTAACCGGTGACGGCAGCCGCGTTAATGGCCTGACTTACAAAGACCGCAACACCGATGAGACTAAAAACATCGCGCTGGAAGGCATCTTTGTCCAGATTGGCCTGGTGCCAAATACCGAGTGGCTGAAAGGCTCGCCCATCGAAATGACGCCGCGCGGGGAGATCATCGTCGACTCTCACGGCATGACCTCGGTACCCGGCGTATTTGCCGCGGGTGATGTTACCACGGTGCCTTACAAGCAGATTATTATTGCCATGGGCGAAGGCGCTAAAGCCTCACTTGGCGCGTTTGATTACCTGATCCGCAACTAATCGCCAAGCACCAACACCAAAAAGCGGGTAGTGGTTTTCCACTACCCGCTCCTCTATCCCTTTGACGTATAAGACCGTGACGTCACGCCCGCTGCCCTACGTAATGCTATTCGGCTAAGGCTTGCCGATACCGAAGGCTCTAAGAAAATCCGGCCCTCTCCCCTGGAGGCCGGATTTTTTGTCTTTAACCCACCGGCCAGCAACAAGATAGTCGCAGCAACTCATCAAAAAGAGGGGGATTCTGAGCAGGGCAGCGCTTGCAAATGAACCAACTAATGCATCTTCTGCGAAACATCGCCCTGTTCAGGTATCACACTGCACACAGTGCAAGCCGGATCACGCGGTACATTGAAGTGTCGCCACTGGCCTCGTAGACCATCAAAGGTTGCGAGCCCTTGGTGGGTTTGCCCGGCGCCGCTTAGCAATTTGAACGCCTCAACTGCTTGAAAACACCCGATTAACCCCACCAACGGCGCCATGACTCCACTTTCTGCGCAGCCAAGAGCCTCATCGCCCATATCGTCCGGCGGGTAAAGGCAGGCATAGCAGGGGCAGTTTGGGTCACGGGGGTTAAACACTGCAAGCTGACCGGAAAAGCGAATGGCAGCGCCTGACACCAACGGAACACCTACCTTTTGCGTGGCAGCATTGATGGAATAACGGCTGGAAAAACGATCCGTACAATCCAGCACCACATCGACAGAAGCAACGAGCTGCTCCAGGGCTTCACCCTCAGCATGCGTTTCAAGTGCTGTAATACAGCAATCCGGGTTCAGTGCCTTCATACTGGCCTTGGCAGAAGCCGCCTTGTTCTGCCCAATGCTTGCCTGCTGATGAGCAATTTGACGCTGAAGGTTAGACAACTCGACATGATCAGCATCTGCAATCGTTATCCGCCCGACACCCGCAGCGGCCAGGTAAAGTGCTGCCGGCGAGCCTAACCCTCCCGCACCGATGATCAGCACGTGGGCACTACGCAAGCGCTCTTGCCCTTCAATATCCACTTCAGGCAGCATAATTTGACGGCTGTAGCGCAGCAGTGTCTGATCATCCATCATCGACTTACTTATCCTCAAAGTGCTCAACGTCGGGTACATGCAGGCTAAAGCTTTCTTTCACCTCTTCCATAACCACGTAACTTTTAGACTCTTTGACGCCGGGGAGAGTAAGCACCACGTCTCCTAATAGCTGACGGTAGGCGGCCATTTCTGGAATGCGGCATTTTAAAATGTAGTCAAACTGACCAGAGACCAGATGGCACTCCTGAATTTGCGGCAGCTTTTCAACGGCTCGGCGAAATTCATCAAATACGGCTGGCGACTGAGTTTCCAGGCTAATTTCAACAAAGACCAGTAAATTGGCTTTTAGCGCCTGTGGGTCAAGAATAGCCTGGTAGCCACGAATAATACCCGCGCGCTCCAGGCGCTTAACGCGCTCCAAACAAGGAGTTGTGGATAAACCAACCTCTGATGCCAAATCAACGTAGGAAATACGTGCATTTTCCTGCAGGCAGCGCAGGATTTTAAGGTCGATACGGTCCAGCGTTCTATTCTTAGGTTTCATAGCAGGATCCATTACAGATAAGCCAGACGAGCTAACAGCGCCCAAGGGTAATACGCTCATGCCCACCGAGGTCGCGAATACTTTCAACGTTTTGATAACCCGCATCTATCAGCGCTGCGCGCACTGAGGCTGCCTGACGATAGCCATGCTCTAGCAACAACCATCCTGAGGCTGTTAAATAGCGCCGCGCCGTGGCAACTAAATGCATCAAATCGGCCAGCCCATCGCCCTCTGCCACCAAAGCACTCAGCGGCTCAAAGCGCACATCCCCTTGGTGCAAATGCGGATCGTCAGCGGCAATATACGGCGGATTACTCACAATAAGATCAAATCGCTCTACGGGTGTCGCATCCTGCTCAAAGGCAGCAAACCAATTGCTTTGCATGAACGCTACGTTATTCATCCCTAATGCAGCTGCGTTTTGCTGTGCCAAAGAAACCGCTTCTGAGCGAAGGTCGACACCAACCACCTGCCAACCAGGCTGCTCACTGGCAAAGGCCAGTGCAATGGCCCCGGTGCCCGTACCTAAATCCAACAGGCGCCCGGCAGGAGAGGCAACGCGATTGAGTGCTGTTTCTACCAGCGTTTCGGTATCCGGCCGCGGTATTAGCGTCTCTTTTGAAGTGGCCAACCGCAATCCCCAAAACTCTCGCTCACCAGTCAGGTAGGCTACCGGCTGGCCCTGAGCACGCGCCGCCACCAGTGCATCAAAGCGCGCATGCTCCCACCCGGAACAATCACGGTCGCCCCAGGTATAAAGCCATGTGCGGTCCCGTTTAATTACGTGGGCAAGCAGGACGTCGGCATCCAGCCGCGGCGAGGCTGAACCCGCGGCTTTTAAGCGTTCTGCCGCGGCCTGTAAAAGCGCATCAAACGTCATTACGTGTCCTGAAGCGCCGATAACTGTTCGGCTTGATACTCGTGGATCAAGGGCTCAATCACCTCATCCAACTGCTCACCACTCACCACTTCATTGAGCTTATAAAGTGTCAGGTTGATACGGTGATCGGTAATTCGACCCTGAGGGAAGTTGTAAGTGCGAATACGTTCGCTGCGATCACCAGAGCCTACCAGTGAGCGGCGGGCATCCGCCTGCTCCTGGCGCTGGCTATCGACCGCGTTACGCTTCAACTTCGCGGCAAGCAGCGACATCGCCTTGGCCCGGTTTTTATGCTGACTACGCTCTTCCTGACACTCAACCACTACGCCTGTCGGTATGTGGGTAATACGAATCGCTGAGTCGGTGGTGTTAACGTGCTGGCCACCGGCTCCACTTGAACGGTAGGTATCGACGCGTAAATCCGATGGATTAATATCGATATCGCCAACATCATCAACTTCAGGCATCACCGCCACCGTACAGGCAGACGTATGAATACGACCTTGAGATTCAGTAGCGGGAACGCGTTGTACCCGATGGGCTCCCGACTCAAATTTCAAACGCGCGTAGACGCTATCGCCCTTAACACGGGAAATAATCTCTTTATAACCGCCCTGTTCACCATGGTTGGTACTCACTACTTCGACACGCCAGCCACGTTTTTCTGCATAGCGTGAGTACATACGAAACAGATCACCTGCAAAAATCGCTGCTTCATCGCCTCCGGTACCGGCACGTACTTCCAAAAACACGCCTCGGCCATCATCCGGGTCTTTAGGCACCAGCAAACGCTTTAGCTCAGTATCCAGTAGGTCTAGCTGCTCGCGCCCTTCACTGACTTCCATCTCGGCAAGCTCACGCATATCAGGATCATCGTCCCGACTAAGCTGCTGGGCTGCCTCAATATCGTTTTCAACGCTGCGATAGCGCTGCCAAGCCGCGACCAGCTCATCCAGCTCGGCGTACTCGCGTGAATAGTCGCGAAAACGCTGCTGATTATTAATGACCTCAGGATCAGACAGCAACATCGCCAGCTCTTCAAAACGTTCGGTAAAGCTATCGAGGCGTTGGCGCAAGGTATCTTTCATGCGGGCGTATTATCCTTCTGGCGGTTAGCCGTGGGCGCGGGCTTTTCAAAAGCGGGTTTAACAGGCAATAGTAAGCGTGGCGCGGCCTCCAGCAAGTCATGCTGCTCTTGCGAGGCGGCATCGCGTATTGCTTGCGTGGGCTGGTGCATTAAGCGATTAGCCAGTTGATGAGCCAGGCGCTCAATCACTTTGGCTGGGTCTTCACCGCGCGCCAAGCGCTCCAACGCCTGATCACGCGATTGATCGCGCAGGGTTTCGGCGTGCTGACGGTAGTCGCGAATCAACTCACCACCGTTACGAATTCGTTTTTCATGCTGCCAACTACTGACACCGTGCTCAATCAGAGACTCGGCCTGGTCAGCAGCCACTTGGCGATAGCGACGATTCTCTTCGATCACCTCTTCCAGATCATCGACCGTATAAAGGAACACATCGGCAAGCTCGCCTACCTCGGACTCAATATCCCGTGGCACGGCGATATCCACCATAAAGACCGGGCGGTGGCGACGCTTTTTGAGTGCACTTTCAACCATCCCCTTGCCCAGAATTGGCAGAGGCGATGCGGTGGAAGAAATAACGATATCGGCGTCTTCCAGCGCGGCCGGAATTTCAGAAAGCGTAATTGCCTTACCACCCAGTCGCGAGGAGACAAGCTCAGCACGCTCACGTGTGCGGTTAGCCACGGTTAATTGACATACACCGGCTTCATGTAGGTGACGCGCGACCAGCTCGATGGTTTCACCCGCACCAATTAGCAACGCCCGCGAGCGGCTAAAGTCATCAAAAATTCGGCTAGCCATACTCACCGCAGCATAGGCCACCGAAACCGGATTTTTGCCAATCCCGGTTTCGGTACGTACCTGCTTGGCGACTGCAAAGGTATGTTGAAAAAGACGCTCAAGTTCGCCACCCAACCCCTGCATTTGGCGCGCCTGTTGATAGGCATCTTTCAATTGCCCAAGTATTTGCGGCTCACCCAATACCATGGAGTCCAGACCAACGGCCACACGCATTAAATGGCGCGCAGCGTCGTTGTCTAAATAGTGGTACGCGCAGCGGGTCAGCTCTTCAACACTCAAGTTATGAAAACGCCCTAGCCACTCAAGCACGGCTTGCTCGCCAGCAGCGTCCGTTACGCAATATAGCTCAGTGCGGTTGCAGGTGGAGAGCACCGCCGCTTCGCTAATATGTGACAGACCACGCAGTTGCTCCAGCGCGTGATCTAACTGCGCCGGAGTAAAGGCTACCTGCTCGCGTACGGCCACACTGGCAGTACGGTGATTGATTCCCAAGGCAAGAAGCGTCATGCGGTATGCGTCTTCGCTAGTGGTTCGGTCATCACGTTGCTATCGGTCTTGAAGTCTCAGTGGTTTACGTCTTACGCTGAATTAGCGCAAGTCTGGGCAACGGCTGATCATTACTCAATTGCGCTTATCTGCCAGCCTTTCAAGGCCGACTATTCTATCACAGCAGACTAACATCTGGCGTACATCACTTTGCCGCAGCCAGCCAAGCCGCTATGCTGAACGCTCGGCCACTAAAATGAGAGACGCATGCCCCTTCGCTCACTACAATTGGGTTCATCCCTACTGCCCTTGGCCGCCACCGTGGTATTCCTGAGCGGCTGCCAGTCAGCACCCTCTTATAAAGGCGGCTTGCCAGACCTGATAGCTTCTGACCCCATGCAGTCGGCCCCACCTATTACCCGTGGTCTGGACGCCGATGGGCTACGTACGCTGCTTACGGCGGAATTAGCGGGCCAACGTGGCGATTACCGCTCTGCCAGCCAAGGCTACCTGGAGGCATCGCAACGTTATAGCGCTCCGGCGCTGGCTGAACGCGCCACCTTTGCGGCTCGGTTTGGTGACGATGTAGCGTTAATGGAGGCATCCGCACTGCGTTGGCGTGAGCTGGCCCCCTCGGCAGAAGCGCCCAACCAGCTACTGGCTGCGATCTCTTTGCAGCGAGGTGACTGGCTGGACAGCCTTGAACAGCGGCTAGCGATCACTCAAGCAGGCGGCAATGGCGAGCTTACGGCCTTCGTCGACATCGCTATCACGGAAGGGAGCGCACCGCTCAACTTACTGGCCCAGTCGATGCGCGCCCACTTGGCTCAACCCAGTGCAGAGCAGCTTGAGTATCATAGCGATGCCTTGCTTGCCACTGCGCTACTTGAATCAGCGCTTGGTAATACCCGCCAAGCGCAAGCGCATCTGGACGACGTTGCAAAGCAAGCGCCAGAATCGGCGACGCTTTGGCTTGCCCAAGCGCAACTGGCGCTCGAAGCTGGCGATCTACACACCGCCAGGCGAGCCGCGCAACAAGGCGCCAGCATTGTCCCCGATGACGTACGGTTTACGCTGCTGCTGGCTCAAGCCGAAATTCGTTTGAATAATATTGCCGCCGCAGAAGTACAAACGGATGCGCTACTGGAAAGCCATGACGGTAACCAGCGTTTACGCTTGGCCCTAACGCAACTTTACCTTGAGGAAGGCTACAGCGAGCCTGCTTACCGCCTGTTGCAGCCACTCACAAGTCAGGACAACGTTCCCGATCTTGCCTACTACCTGCTGGGCGCTATCACGGAGTCCCAAGGCGATACCGATAACGCACTGATTTATTACCGCCAGGTAAGCGAGGGAGGCGAGTTTTTACCCGCCCGGGCGGCAGCCGCTCGAATGTTGATTGACGATGACCGTGTGATGGATGCGCGGGCTTTTTTACGCATTGAGCGAATGCGCTATGAAAATTACTTTGGCGACTTGGTCGCCCTGGAAGTTCAACTGCTGGACGAACTGAACGCGCCCGATGAAGCACTAGCGTTACTTGACCGCGAATTGGCTCGCACGCCAGATGACGTTAACCTGCTTTATTTACGTGCCATGCGCTCTTGGGAGAGAGGCAACTTCCCAGGAATGGAGCAAGATTTACGTCAGCTTTTGCGTATTGAACCCAACAACGCAAATGCCTTAAATGCACTGGGCTATACCTTGGCAGATCTTAACTTGCCAGGACGCATGGAAGAAGCCCGCGAGCTGGTTGAGCGCGCCTACGAAGAAGACCCCAGCAACCCGGCGATACTTGATAGCATGGGCTGGGTATATTTCCGACTGGACCAAAATGAAGAAGCGCTTGCCTGGCTTGAAAGTGCCTATAACCAGATGCCCGACCAAGAAGTGGCCGCTCATTTGGCCGAAGTCTTACATGCCCTTGGTCGTAGCGATGAGGCTCGCACGTTAATCCAAATGGTGCTTGATAGCACAACGCGTCACCCGCAGGTTGACGCGTTACTTGAACGTCATCCTGAACTAACCCCGTCAGGTGCTCCCTAACGGGGCTGGCGCCTCCCTTTATGCTCGATACGCCATTAAGATGCTGCCATTACCCTTTCAACACATTGACATGGAGCCTGTTATGTTGAACACACTGCCCACTTTTATGCGCTTTACCAGCACTGCACGCGCCCCTCGCCTCTTTCTTGCCAGCATAGCGTTACTGCTACTTGCCGGGTGCGCGACGCAAGGCCCGATGGAAGAAGGTGGCCGTCAAGCAGGTCAATGGGAACGCCAGCAAGCTGATATTGACGCCTTTGATACCTGGACGTTGATTGGCAAAGCAGGCCTTCGCACACCACAAGAGAATCAGAGCGCCAACCTGGACTGGAGCCAACACCCCCACTATTTTCGCATGCTGATCAGCGGGCCGTTTGGTGGGGGCCGCAGCGTACTTGAAGGTCGTGAAGGTCGCTTCTCGCTAACCACGGGTGATGGCCGATTTGAAGCAGAAACACCGGAAGCACTGATGGAAGAGCAGTTAGGCTGGTCGCTTCCAGTTAGCGCCATGCCTGACTGGGTGCGCGGCCTGCCCGGTGAACATGCAAGTTATCAGTTGGAAACCGACGAGCTGGGCTTTCCGCAGCACATGCAGCAGGATGGCTGGGAAATTGATTACCGCGACTGGGAAGAGGTTGAAGGTATGTGGCTACCTCGCCGCCTGGTGATGAACTATGACGATGTACGCATCACCCTGGTCGTTAACCAGTGGCGCTCTCAATAACGGTTTATGCGCCCGTTGAGTTGTCGCGCCTAATTCAAGTCACGTGAGAGCTTTAATGTCTGCTTCTTTAACACTGCCCGCCCCTGCGAAGCTCAATCGCATGCTGCATATTGTGGGCCGTCGTGACGACGGCTACCACGAATTACAAACCCTGTTTCAAATCGTTGATATCAGTGATCAGCTCACACTCACCCTGCGCGATGACGGCGATATCACGCTCGCCACTCCGGTAAACGGTGTGGCTCACGATGACAACCTGATGGTTCGCGCAGCCCGCCTGCTTCAGCGCTCAGCAGGCACTGCGCAAGGGGCTATTCCAAGGGCTATGCCAGGGGCTACGCTGACCATAGAGAAAAAGCTCCCGATGGGAGGCGGGCTTGGCGGAGGGAGTTCGAATGCTGCCACCGTGTTACTGGGGTTAAATAAGCTGTGGCAATTAGGGTTTTCAGCGACGGCACTGGCCAAGCTGGGCTTGCAGCTTGGCGCCGATGTCCCGGTATTTATTTATGGACACAGCGCCTGGGCTGAAGGTATCGGTGAAAAGCTGACCTCCGTGACGCTGGATACGCCCTGGTTTGTGATTATTCATCCGAAAGTGAGTGTCTCAACCCCCCTGATCTTCCAGGACCCGGAATTGACACGCGACAGTCGCCCCATTACTATGGCGCGCGCACTGCAGGGGGGAGCGTCTGAGTGGCGTAACGACTGCGAGGCCATCGTTAAAAAACGCTATCCGCTGGTGGCGGAAGCGCTTGATTGGCTCGCGCAGTATGCACCTGTTCGGCTGACCGGTACTGGCGCTTGTCTGTTTGCGACGTTTGAGTCTGAACAAACCGCACGTACCGTCGCTGAATTGGCAGGTCAACGCTGGCCGACATGGGTCACACGCGGACTGAACACCTCTCCCCTACAAGATGCTCTGGGCTGCTGAAAGCGCCCGGTCATCGCATTAGGTTATTGCTGGGGTATCGCCAAGTGGTAAGGCACCGGTTTTTGGTATCGGCATTCCCAGGTTCGAATCCTGGTACCCCAGCCAACCTGACATGATCTGCGTTTTCTCCCCTGATTCCAAACACTGCAAAGGTGGCTGCGCGTGTCAAAATTGATGGTTTTCACCGGGAACGCCAATCCCGAACTCGCTCAAAAAATTGCCGAGAGCTTGGACAGCCGCATGGGTAATGCCACGGTTGGCCAATTTAGCGATGGCGAAATCGCAGTCGAGATCAATGAGAACGTGCGCGGTAAGGACGTGTTTATCCTCCAGTCCACCTGTGCACCGACGAATGACAACCTGATGGAGCTGATCCTGATGGTTGATGCTCTGCGTCGTGCCTCAGCGGCGCGGATTACGGCGGTCGTGCCGTATTTCGGCTATGCACGTCAGGACCGCCGCGTACGCTCTGCTCGTGTACCTATCTCCGCTAAAGTGGTTGCGGACATGATGGTAAAAGCGGGTGTTGATCGCGTAATGACGATGGACCTGCACGCCGACCAAATTCAGGGTTTCTTCGATGTACCGGTAGACAACGTCTACGGCTCGCCGATCCTTCTGGATGATATCGAGCGCCAAAACTACGCTGACCTGGTCGTGGTTTCACCCGACGTAGGCGGTGTCGTTCGTGCTCGCGCTATCGCCAAACAGCTGAATGCTGATCTTGCGATTATCGACAAGCGTCGCCCCCAAGCCAATCAGGCTCAGGTGATGCACATCATCGGTGAAATTGAAGGCCGTACTTGCGTAGTCGTTGACGACATGATCGACACCGCTGGTACGCTTTGCAAAGCCGGTGAAGCACTGAAAGATCATGGCGCTGCACGCGTAGTGGCCTATGCTACACATCCGATCTTGTCCGGCCCTGCCGTTGACAATATCACCAACTCTGTACTGGACGAAGTTGTCGTGACCGACACTATTCCGCTTGCCGACCATGCGCGTCGCAGTGGAAAAATTCGTCAGTTGAGCGTTGCCGGTTTGATTGCAGAAGCGATCCGCCGGGTTAGCAACGAAGAATCTGTTAGCGCGATGTTCCACTGATCGCCTAACGATATAGCCCCCTTCTGGGGCCTTGGGAGCGTCGTCGTCTGGTCGCGGGCGGCGGCGTTTCCTTACTTAAACCAAGAGGCAAATTACATGTCTGATTTTATCCTGAAAGCCAGCGTTCGTAACGACCTGGGGAAAGGTGCGAGCCGCCGCCTGCGTCGTGCGAACCAACAAGTACCGGCCGTTGTTTACGGCGGTGAAAAAGGCGCGCAATCAATCTCTGTAGAAAAGACTGCTTTCTACAAAGCGATTGAAGACGAAGTCTTCTTCTCCTCAGTAATCAAGCTGGTTATCGATGGTACAGAAGAGCAAGTAGTGGTACGTGATCTTCAGCGTCACCCCTACAAGCCGCTTCTGACTCACGCTGACTTCCTGCGTGTTGACGCTACTCATGAAATCACCATGAACGTACCGCTTCACGTAATCGGCGAAGAGCAGTGTGTGGGCATCAAAGACCAGGGCGGCGAACTGCACGTACTGGCTAACGAAGTTGCTATCAGCTGCCTGCCGAAAGACCTGCCTGACTACCTGGAAGTTGATATTTCCGCGGTTGAGCTGGGCACGATTTTGCACCTGTCTGACCTGACACTGCCGAAGGGCGTTTCCTCCGTTGACCTGTCTCACGGTGAGGAACACAACAACGCCATTCTCAGCATTACGAAAGTTAAAGTACGTAATGACGAAGAAGCAGGCGAAGGCGAAGAAAGCACCAGCGCTGAGTAAGGCCGATAAGGGTGCGCATCGCCTTAATGGCTGAATACGTACCTGGCCCGGGCCATACCCGTATGACCCGGGAATGATAAGATCAAGCGCTTCGGCGCTTGATCTTTTTTGCGACTTGCCTTTTTGCAACTGCACCTCAAGCCGTCAATGACGCACGACGTCAAGAATACGCCCGGATTTTTTTGGAGGTAGGTCAATGAGTCAGGTAACGGCCCTGATAGGACTAGGCAACCCCGGCGCCGAGTATGATGCCACCCGGCACAATGCGGGTTTCTGGCTGGTCGATGCCATTGCGCGCAGCGCCCATACCGAACTGCGCCCGGAGAAGAAATTCCTCGGCCTGTATGCCAAGGCCCGCGTGGGCGACCACGAGCTTCATCTGCTCAACCCTACCACCTTCATGAACCGAAGCGGTGCCTCTGTGGCAGCGCTTACCCAGTTTTTTAAACTTGCCCCCGAGAATTTACTGGTCGCTCATGATGAGCTAGACCTCCCCCCGGGGCAGGCGCGCTATAAAACAGGCGGTGGCCACGGTGGTCATAACGGCCTGCGCGATATCATCAGCGCACTTGGCAATCAAAAGCAGTTCCACCGTCTACGCATCGGCATCGGTCACCCAGGTGAGGCACGTCAGGTAACTCACTACGTGCTTGGTCGGCCCGGCAAAGACGAGCAGGCGGCCATTGATCATGTGCTTAACGAATGCGAAGCCACACTCCCGCTTGCACTTGATGGCGATTGGGCTAAAGCCATGAATCGCCTGCATAGCGTAAAATAGTTACTATCGATTTTTTTTCACTTTAGACCCGCGCTGAACACATCCTTTCGTTAGCGCGCGCCTAGCGGCCAGGAATGAACTTATGGGCTTTAACTGCGGTATCGTCGGCCTACCCAACGTAGGCAAATCCACGCTCTTCAATGCGTTGACAAAGTCAGGCATTGATGCGGAAAACTTCCCGTTTTGTACGATAGAACCCAACGTAGGCATCGTCCCCATGCCTGACCCACGTTTGGATAAGCTGGCAGCGATCGTCAAACCTGAACGAGTCCTGCCCACGACCATGGAGTTTGTCGATATCGCGGGCCTGGTGGCAGGTGCCTCCAAGGGTGAAGGTCTGGGCAATAAATTCCTTGCCAACATTCGCGAAACCCAAGCGATTGCCCACGTGGTGCGCTGCTTTGATAACGACAACGTTATCCATGTTGCCAACCAGGTTGATCCTCGCGCCGACATCGAAACGATTAACCTTGAGCTCGCCCTGGCGGATCTGGACACCGTTGAGAAGGCCAGTCAGCGGCTCTTGCGTTCGGTTAAAGGCGGCGATAAAGATGCCATCGCGACCAAAACCATCCTCGACAAGATTGAGCCGCACCTGGCCGAAGGCCACCCACTGCGCAGCTTCGGTCTGGATGAAGACGAAAAGCGTCAGGTGAAAAGCTTTGGCTTTTTAACCCTAAAGCCCACCATGTACATCGCTAACGTCAATGAAGACGGGTTTGAGAACAACCCTTACCTGGATATCGTTGAAGAGATCGCTACCGAAGAAGGCGCGGTCGTAGTGCCCGTCTGCAACCAGTTGGAAGCTGAAATCGCTGAGCTGGAAGATGAAGAACGCGCCATGTTCTTGGGTGAGATGGGCATGGAAGAGCCCGGCCTTGACCGCGTTATTCGCGCAGGTTATGCCCTACTGGGCCTGCAAACCTACTTCACTGCAGGCGTAAAAGAAGTCCGCGCATGGACAGTAAAACAGGGTGCTACGGCCCCAGAGTCTGCTGGCGCTATCCATACTGACTTCCAAAAAGGCTTTATCCGCGCAGAAGTGATCGCCTATGACGATTTTGTATCACTGGGCGGTGAGCAAGGTGCCAAGGATGCGGGCAAATGGCGCCTGGAAGGCAAAGAGTACATTGTGAAAGATGGTGATGTGGTGCACTTCCGGTTTAATGTTTAATTGACCACCCCGTAACCTGCTAGCTCCTGCCATGGGCGCACTCCTGCGCCCATGGCAATTTGTCTCTTCATCTGCCGCCTTCAGGCAACGCCCCTACCTCTTTTTTCTTAATTTTTCAGTGGCATCCTACGACCAGCCGACTAATACTGAGGCATCAGAGCTTATTCAACCGGAAGCTGATACCTATGGAAACACTGTACAAAGTGCTGTTACTTGGCAGCCTGATGCTTATAATCATTGCGCTGGTGCAACGGCTCTCTGCACGTACGGCGTTTCCTGAAGCGACGCTGCTGGCGTTAACAGGCATCACCCTGGGGCTCTCTTACGCTACCCTGTCGACATTGTGGCCTGCCATAGATCTCTTTGACCCTCTCTTATCAGCATCCTTGCCTGCTGAAATATATCTGTGGATCTTTCTCCCCCCGCTGTTATTCCAGGCAGCACTCAGTGTTGATGTTCGTGAAATGGTGCCTGATGCAGCGCCTATTTTACTCCTTGCGGTAGTGGCTGTTTTCGTTGCTACAGGTATGGTGGGCCTGTCTATATGGCTGCTAGGCGCAGCAGCGCTGCCTGTTGGGCTGTTACTTGGCGCTGTCATCGCGACAACTGACCCATCCGCCGTCATTGCCATTTTTCGTAGCGTTGGAGCACCTCCACGGCTAATCCGTCTAGTAGAAGGCGAGAGCCTGCTCAATGATGCGGCCGCAATCGCGATTGTCAGCGTGCTACTCGCCTCACTTACCGACCATGTCCCTACCACTGCGCTACAGGTGGCCGGGATGCTAGCGTTATCCTTGGGTGGCGGTTTGATCCTTGGCGCTATCATCGGGCGTATCGGTGCAGAGGCGCTCGCTCTTATCGGTAACGATGGCAAAGCGCAGATAGCCATCACGCTTTCTCTGCCATACCCCACCTACCTGCTGGGCGAAAGTTTCGGTGTTTCGGGGGTTGTCGCCGTCGTAGCCGCAGGCCTGGTACTCAATGGTTTAGGCAGAACGCGGACGTCGCCCGCCAATTGGGAATACCTGCAACTTCTCTGGGTGCAAATTGCCTCCGTCGCGGGTGCCATGGTGTTTTTGCTCGCCATGCTGCAAGTGCCAAAAATGCTGGAAGGGATGACTCTTGCGTGGCTACCGTTACTCGTAACGATTATTCTGGCGACCTTACTGGCACGCCTCATCGTTCTATTTGGCTTTCTGCCGCTGTTGAATCGACTCAAGCTTTCAACGCCGATCAGCGCCAGCTATAAGCTGGCTATCACCTGGGGCGGGCTACGTGGCGCAGTCACACTCGTACTAGCGCTTGGCGTTGCAGAGCAAACAGCGCTTTCAGCAGATGTTCGCCACTTTGTCGCTATCCTGGCCACCGGCTTTGTACTATTCAGCCTATTGGTTAATGGAACCAGCCTTCAGGCGGTCATTCGCAAGCTAAAGCTTGATAAGCTAAACCCTTATGATAAAGCGCTTCAGCAACAGGCTATTCATCTTTCGACCATTGAGGTTGAAAGCGCGGTACAGCGCACGGCACAGAACTTCAACATTGACCCCTCCATCACCGATGATGTCATTGCTAAATTTCGTCGTGATATGGCCATCGAAACGGCCCCTTTCGAGCTTGATCAAGCGCTACCAGAACGAGACCGTATGGCAATTGCGCTGGTGACACTGGCTGTTCGAGAGCGCGACCTGATTCCGCGCTACGGAAACGGCGTCACCAGTATCCATAACCTGGATACGATGATGCGCGCCAGCGGCAGAACCATTGATGCGGCTCGCTCAGAGGGCCGCATTGGTTATAACAGAGAAACACGAAAAATAACCTCACACACTCGCGGGGTTAAGCTGTGTACCTTTCTTCACCAGCATATGGGGATTCGCTGGCCGCTGACACGTCTGCTATCTAACCGCTTTGAGCTATTAATTTGCCACAGGGCGGTACTAGAAGAGTTGCGTCATTACACTACGCAGCGGCTAACCCCGCTATTCGGTCAGCGCATGGCTGAATTACTTGATGAGGTGCTCAATGTAAGGATCAGCGCTGTCGACCAAGCGATACGTGAGACGGAAGCAAAGTTTGGTCGTCACGCCTATCAACTTGAGCAACGCATGTTACGCCTTTATGCGCTGCGCCGAAGTGCTGAAAGCATGGAAGAAATGGTAGAAGACCGCTTAATCTCTCAAGAGGTTTTCGACGATATACAGCGTGGTTTACATCGCATTTGGCACAAGGCAACAGAGCGGCCCAGCCTTTCCGGGCACGATTACGAGCCCTCACCTAAGCCCCCTCACAAACTCACTGACAAGCCACCAGGGAAGAGCCATTCCCCACCCAACGTAATGCCACCAGACAAACAACCTCAAAAAGACAACGAGTAACTACTGGGCATAGCGCTTATTACGTTAAAATATTGACGAGCGGAAAAAAGCTGTTAATATACGCCCCCGTTGAAAGGCTACGTAGCTCAGCTGGTTAGAGCACATCACTCATAATGATGGGGTCCCCTGTTCAAATCAGGGCGTAGCCACCAACACCGAATAGCGAAAGGCCCGCTGACTTAGTCAGCGGGCCTTTTTCGTTGCTGGGCGTTATCTAGTGCGCATCAACCAAGCGCCGGCCGATTCAGAAACACTTTCAATGCTCGGGTTAGGTATTCCACATCACGCGTACCCGCCGTTTCACGGATAGAGTGCATGGCCCACTGTGGCACGCCGATATCCAGCGTAGGCACGCCAAGCTCTGTCGCCGTAATCGGCCCAATGGTGCTACCGCAGCCCATATCCGCCCGCGTCACAAACGACTGTACCGGCACGTCGGCTTCGCGACACACATCACGAAATAGCGCACCGGTTACGCTATTGGTGGCGTAGCGTTGACTGGCATTCACCTTGATAACCGGGCCGCCGTTAATGGCTGGGCCATGCTGCTCATCATGCTTATCGCGAAAGTTAGGATGCAACGCATGCGCATTGTCACAGGAAATCATCAACGATGACTGAATCAACTGGATCAGCGACTCCTCGCTGCCCTCTCCTACCTGTGCATTGATGCGCTTAAGCACATCGCCCAAGAACGGCCCCTGCGCACCACAAGCGCTCGCACTACCCACCTCTTCGTGGTCGTTCGCCACTAACAACGCCCCCTGGCTACCATCACTTTCGAGCAAGGCCTCCATGCCAATAAAACAGGAGAGTAGATTGTCCAGCCGCGCACTGGCGATGAGCTCTTGCTTAACACCTACGAGCGAAGGCGGCTGCACATCGTAAAAACCCAGTTCAAAATCCACCACCTCAACGGAGCGCACACCGTGCTGCTCCTCAAGCCAAGCGGCTAGCAATTCAGAAAGCTTGGTGCTATCGCTTTGCAGCAGTACCGGCGCCATTTGCGTTTGCGGATTAATAGCACGGCCCGAATTCACGTCGCGATCCAGATGGATTGCCAGGTTCGGCACCATCGCAATAGGCCGGTCAACATTCAGCAGCAGGCTTTCCAGCCGCCCGTCCGCATGGCGCACATGTACTCGCCCGGCTAATCCTAAATCACGGTCAAACCAGGGTGCCAACAGTACGCCCCCATACACCTGCACGCCAAGCTGTAACCAACCTGCAGAGTGCTGTGTGGCATTGGGCTTTAAGCGCAATCCGGGGCTATCCGTATGCGCGCCCAGCATACGCAAGCTTTTCAGCGTATCGCCTGGCAACTGAAAGGCGATAATTGAAGAATCATTGCGCGTAGCGTAATAGCGCTGCCCAGGCGCCAGCTGCCAATTAGCCGTCTCATGGAGACGCTGAAAACCTGCTTTCTCCAAGCGTTCGGCCATTGCCTTCGTTGCATGCCAAGGTGTGGGTGACTGGCGTAGAAAATCACATAACCGCGTTAGCCGATCGGCGTTGAAAGCTTCGGACATGGAAATCCTCATAACAGTAATGATTGAGTCTCACAGAGCAAACGACCTGCTACAATGCCCCCTGGCCTACGCAACACATAGGTCACAAGCAGGTCTAGGGAAGAATGAGTGTACACAAATCCGGGAGAGCTTGACTGATGAGCTTGTTTGCAACGCTTTCGCGCTCGGTCGCCCTTGCCGTGATGCTGGTCGTTACCAGCCCGGCAGTTATGGCACAAATTGCGCCGACCGACGAACAACGCCAAGCGGCAGTAGAAATTGCGGATGCGCTCCGCTACGGCCACTACGCCAACATAACGTTTGATGAGCAGTGGTCACAGGAGGCCTTCCAACGCTACCTGGATATCCTCGATGGTCAACGCGCTTATTTACTGAATCGCGACATAGAGCCCTACCGCCATTATGAAAATGATATGGCTGAAGCACTCTTTAACGGCGATTTGGATGATGCTTACGCGCTTTATAACCAGCTAAGCGAACGTAATATTGCGCGGGTTGAATGGCTGCTTGCACGTCTTGATGAAGGCCTATCGTTTAACTTTGATAGCGATGAGCGCCTGGAAATTGATCGCGAAAATGCTCCCTGGGCCACCCGCGAGAGCGAACTTGATGAGCTATGGCGCAAGCGGTTAAAAAATGACGCGCTAACGCTCGCGCTTACTGACCAGGATGACGAGCAGATAGTCGACAATCTGCGCCAGCGCTATGAAGGCCAGCTTAGCCGACTACGCCAAACCGAATCAGAAGATGTCTTCGGCTTGATAATGGCAGCGGTCACCAGCACGATTGATCCGCATACTGGCTACCTTTCACCACGCCAAAGCGAGTCTTTTGACATCCAAATGAGCCTCTCGCTGGAAGGCATTGGCGCGCTGCTTCAGGCCGATGGCGAATACGTGAAAGTGGCAAGCCTGGTGCCCGGCGGCCCCGCTGACCGTGCAGATGTCCTGGAACCTGCCGACCGCATCATTGCGGTCGGCCAGGAAGATGGCGAAATGGTCAACGTTGTGGGCATGCGCCTGGACAATGTCGTTGACTTGATTCGTGGCCCCAAAGGCTCCGTCGTCCGCCTGGATATCGTGCCCGCCCAAGCGGTGGACATGACCCGCTCGCATATTGTCGAGATCACCCGCGATACAGTAAGCCTTGAAGACCAGGCTGCCCATGGCGAAGTGATCAACGTTGAGCGAGACGGCGAACCCCATCCCATTGGGGTCATTAACATTCCTACTTTCTACGTTGATTTTGACGCTTGGCAGGCGGGCGAAGAGGAGTATCGCAGCACCACTCGCGATGTCGCCCGTGAAATCGAGCGTTTAAAAGAGCAAGGCGTAGAAGGCATTGTGCTGGATCTGCGTAATAACGGCGGCGGCGCGCTTCAAGAGGCCAACTCGCTGATTGGCTTGTTTATTGACCGAGGCCCCACCGTACAGGTGCGTGACGCTCAAGGGCGCATTCAGCTGTACGGCGATACCGACGCAGGCACACTTTACGATGGTCCGCTGACCGTGCTGGTTAACCGTCTTTCCGCCTCTGCCTCGGAAATCTTTGCAGGCGCTATTCAGGACTATGGTCGCGGCCTGGTAGTAGGCTCATCAACCTTTGGCAAAGGTACCGTACAAACGCTGAACGACCTGAGCCATGGGCAGATCAAGCTGACCCGCGCCAAGTTTTACCGCATCACCGGTAAAAGCACGCAAAACCGTGGGGTTGAGCCTGACATTAGCTTCCCTAGCTTAATCGACCCAGAACGGATCGGAGAAAGCAGCCTGGATAACGCCCTTGGCTGGGATACGGTTCAAGATGTTCAGTATCGTCGCTACGGAACGCCGGAAACCTTTATGGACGCACTGAGCACCCAACACGCAGCGCGCGCCAAAGAGAACCCCAACTTCCGCTATGTTGAGCGTCAGTCCACGCTGGCCCGCCAGCTACGTGAGCAGCACACCAGCGTGAGCCTGAACCGCGAGCAGCGCCAGCGTGAGCTTGAGGCCCAAGAGGCCGAGCAGCTTTCGCTAGAGAACCAGCGTCGCCGGGCACTCAAACTGCCAGAACTAGACGAGTGGATGGATGCACGCCTGGAAAGCAGCGAGCCCAGTGACGATGCTGACGAAAACGGAGAGGATGAAGGCATGCCCGCTGATCGCGCTCCCGTACTAGAAGCCGCAGAAATCCTGCTGGATTACGCGCAATTTCAACAAGCCCAGCGAATGGCGACACGCTAAATAACCATTGATCGCTGTATGACGCCGACCTTTTAGGTCGGCGTTTTTTTACGCATGACTTCTGACCCGCCAGATACACGAAATCAACCCAATACCGTTAGGCAGCGGGGCCAATAATTTTACAGGGGTTAATAACGACCTGGAGACGATAAAGGCTTAAAGAGGTAATAAAGGTTTGAAGAGGTAATAAAAATCAGGGGAGCTAGAAAACAGACCGCTGCACGCTTTTCAGAACCAGGCACGGAAGCACACTGTGAATCTAAAAAGGCAAGTAGATGGCTCCTCGAACAGGACTCGAACCTGTGACCCAATGATTAACAGTCATTTGCTCTACCAACTGAGCTATCGAGGAACATCTTAAGCTATTGTGTTTTAAGCAGAACCAACCTGTAAAGTGTTGGCTCCTCGAACAGGACTCGAACCTGTGACCCAATGATTAACAGTCATTTGCTCTACCAACTGAGCTATCGAGGAACATCTTAAGCTATTGTGTTTTAAGCAGAACCAACCTGTAAAGTGTTGGCTCCTCGAACAGGACTCGAACCTGTGACCCAATGATTAACAGTCATTTGCTCTACCAACTGAGCTATCGAGGAACTTCTCAAACACGGTGCGTAGTATACGGATTTAGAGGCCAAGGTCAAGTATCGATTATTGGGGAATGCTAGCCCCCGGTTTCTTGTGCCCGTATAATAGGATTATTCAACAGTAGCCTACGCTGCTAAAACGATACCCCATTCATTCCTCGTCCCCCGACGACCCATAGACGACAGGTACCGATGGCGAAGAAGCTCTTCATCAAAACGCACGGCTGCCAAATGAACGAGTACGACTCCTCCCGTATGGCGGATCTGCTCGGTGAATCTCACCAGCTTGAACTCACCGACAACGAGAAGGAAGCTGACGTTATCCTTCTTAACACCTGTTCAATTCGTGAGAAGGCGCAGGAGAAAGTGTTTCATCAGCTGGGGCGCTGGAAAAAGCTAAAAGACGCCAACCCGGACCTGGTGATTGGCGTAGGCGGCTGCGTGGCGAGCCAGGAAGGCGAAGCGCTGCGCAAGCGTGCACCCTTCGTGGATATGGTTTTCGGCCCGCAGACGCTGCACCGTGTGCCCTCCATGCTGGATGCGCGCAGCAACAATCAAATTGCCGCGGTCGATGTAACCTTCCCGGAAATAGAGAAGTTCGATCACCTGCCCCAGCCTAAATCAGATGGCGCAACGGCCTTTGTCTCGATCATGGAAGGCTGCTCCAAATACTGCACCTTCTGCGTGGTGCCCTATACCCGCGGTGAAGAGGTCTCTCGTCCGTTTGAAAAGGTCATGGATGAAGTTATTCATCTGGCCGATCAAGGGGTGCGCGAAGTCAACCTGCTGGGCCAAAACGTTAACGCCTACCGAGGCGACAACGACGACGGTGATGAAATTGATCTTGCCGAGCTGATTGCCTGCATCGCTGCAGTAGACGGCATTGACCGCATACGCTTTACCACCTCGCATCCGGTTGAGTTCACCGATAGCCTGGTTGATGCATTTGCAGACATCCCGGAGCTGGTCAGCCACCTGCACCTGCCGGTGCAATCGGGTTCCGACCGGATTCTAAGCGCCATGAAGCGTGGCCATACGGCCGAAGAGTACATTGAGAAGATGGAGCGCGTGCGCGCCAACCGTCCGGATATCAGCTTCTCATCGGACTTTATTATCGGCTTCCCGGGTGAAACCGAGGAGGACTTTGAAGCCACGATGGATCTTATTCATCGCATTGGCTTTGACCACTCGTTTAGCTTTGTTTATTCAGCACGCCCCGGCACGCCTGCCTCTGGCCTGCCCGATGACACCCCAGAAAGCGTCAAGAAGCAGCGTTTGGCTATCTTGCAGGAGCGTATTCTGCAAAACGTGGCGCAGATCAGCCGCCGCATGGTGGGATCTACCCAGCGCATTTTGGTCACCGGCTTTTCACCAAAAGACCCCGGCCAACTCTCTGGGCGAACGGAGAACAACCGTGTGGTTAACTTCCGTGCCGCCAACCCTACCGAGCTGATCGGCTACTTTGTGGATGTTGAAATTACCGAGGCATTCCCCAATTCACTGCGCGGCGAACTCGCCTCCCCCGAGCGTTACTGACCGCTATATTATCTTAGGTAATTGCCCCAACCCGGTTGGGGCAGTAAGCTGGGTGTTTACACACATTAACTGACGGATTTCCTACTCTTGAGCCAGCCATCACCTCAGGCCAATCGCATTATTACCCTAAGCCTTGAACCCAATGACCCACAGCGGCTTGCCAGCCTATGTGGCCAGCAGGACGAGCACCTAAAGCTGATTGAGAGTCGCCTGGACGTGACCTTGCGCAACCGGGGCAATATGTTTCAGCTGGCCGGTGCTGCCAACCGCATCAAAGCGGCGGCTAACGTGCTTGAGCACCTCTATCGCGAAACGGCAGTGGATGATCTTTCGGCAGATACCGTGCACCTGTTTCTGCAAGAGTCTGGCCTGGAAGCGCTAGAAGATGAGCAGGACGGAGAAGGCAACCCCGATGACGTGGTAATGCGCACGCCGCGCACCATGATAAAGCCGCGCGGTTTGAACCAGCAGCGCTACGTCACCAGCATCCGCGAGCACGATATTAACTTCGGTATCGGGCCGGCCGGTACCGGTAAAACGTATCTGGCGGTGGCGGCAGCGGTTGAAGCGCTTAACCAGCAGGAAGTGCGTCGCATCTTGCTGGTACGCCCAGCGGTTGAAGCGGGAGAAAAGCTCGGCTTCCTGCCTGGTGATCTGGCCCAAAAGATCGACCCGTACCTGCGCCCGCTGTACGACGCGCTTTACGAGATGATCGGCTTTGAACAAGTAGCCAAGCTCATCGAGCGCCAAGTGATTGAAATAGCGCCGCTGGCCTATATGCGCGGTCGTACGCTGAATAATTCGTACATCATTTTGGATGAGAGCCAAAACACCACGCCTGAACAAATGAAGATGTTCCTGACCCGGATCGGTTTTGGCTCAACGGCCGTGATCACCGGAGATATCACCCAGGTCGACCTTCCCCGTGGGCAGCGCTCTGGCTTGTCCCAAGTACTTGACGTACTTAAAGATACACCTGGCATCGGCGTTACCCACTTTGCCGCCAAGGATGTCGTACGTCACCCCTTGGTCCAGCGCATTATCGAGGCCTACGACGACTTCGAGTCGCAGCAGGAAGTGGAAGAACGCGCCCTCCGTGAAGCGCGCCAGCAAGAACGCGAGGCGCGCCTTCAGGGGCGTGAACAGCCTCAGGAACGATGGGGAGATACATCACGTTGAACAATATCGTGATTGATCGACAGGCCGCTATTGATGAACCACTGCTGCCCACGCTTGAACAGCTCACCCACTGGGTGGGCTGTGTGTTTTCTCATCACCCGGATGATGAGCGCCAAGAGCTTACGATCCGCTTTGTGGGCGAGCAAGAAAGCCAAGCCTTAAACCGCGATTATCGCGGCAAAGACAAACCCACCAATGTGCTATCGTTCCCATTTGAAAACCCGCCAGGGCTCACACTACCGCTGCTCGGCGATTTGATTATTTGTCATGCCGTTGTGGTAAAAGAGGCGGGCGAGCAACAGAAGCTTTTAGCGCATCACTATGCGCATATGGTCGTTCACGGCACGCTTCATTTAATGGGCTATGACCATATTGAAGATGAGGAAGCAGAAGAGATGGAGCAGCTAGAGCGTACGCTGCTTGCTGAGCTGGGCATCTCTGACCCTTACCATGTGCCATGACACTTACAACGCGCAGGGAAGAAACCGTTCATTGATGCAAAGCGAGACGCATAGTGCAACATAGCGCCCTGGACCAGGGGACACCGCCTTGTTGGCACCCTGTTTTTTGTTGATACTAGATTTAGGCACGTTACGACACCTGTCTGCCCCGTAAACAAGAGATTTGACGCATGAGCGAAGACCGATCGAGCAATCCTAATCAAAAATCCTGGCTCGAGAAACTCTTTGGCGCCCTTACCGGAGATACCGACGAACCCAGTTCACGCGCTGAACTGATGACGTTTTTACGCCATACCGCTGGGAAACTGAAGCTGGATCAGGACGCCATCATGATTATTGAAGGTGCGCTTGAAATTAGCGATCAACAGGTCCGAGAAGTATTAATACCCCGCTCTCAGGTATCGGCCATAACGCTAGACCAAACGCGTGATGGCTATTTACCGCTTATCCAAGAAACCGGTCACTCCCGTTATCCTGTGATTGGCGAGAATTTGGATGATGTTAAAGGGATATTGCTGGTAAAAGACTTGCTTCCTTTACTGTCGCAAACCCAGGAAAGCCGGGACGCCTTCAAACTGGAAGATGTTCTACGTCCGGCCATGTTTATCCCAGAGTCGAAACGGCTTAACAGCCTGCTCAAAGAGTTTCGTGATACACACAACCACATGGCAATTGTGGTAGATGAGTATGGCGGTACTGCAGGCATTATTACTATTGAAGACATTCTTGAACAAATCGTGGGTGATATTGAAGACGAGCACGATACCGACGAAGAGGACGATATCCGCACGCTGGAAAACGGCCACTTTGCTATTCGCGCCCTCACCCCCATCGAAGACTTTAACGAACGCTTTGGCACCGAATTCTCTGATGATGAATTCGATACCGTGGGCGGTCTGGTGATGCAGCAATTTGGTCATTTGCCCGGGCGCAGCGAGCATACTCGCTTCGGTGGCTGGCACTTTGTCATCTTGAATGCTGATAACCGGCGCATCCGCTTATTAGAGGCCTATCGTGAAAGCGATGGCGAGAGCCTCGAACCTCAAAAAAACGACTAGCTGCTTACCGATTAACCACGTATTGACAGGATATTTCATGGGGTCAACACCCGCCTTTATGCTTCAACTGTTACTGGCCCTGGTTGCGGGCGGCTTTACCACGCTAACCGCTTCACCATTTGAACTATGGTGGCTTGGCCCGGTAGCGATTGCCCTGCTTTACGTAGGGATCCATACCCTAACGCCTGCCCAGGCGGCGCTTAAAGGCTGGCTCTATGGCATTGCACTCTTTGCCAGCGGCGCCTCATGGGTCTATATCTCCATTCATGATTACGGCTATACCGGCGTACCGCTGGCGGCGTTGCTTACCGCACTCTTTGTCGCCGTACTGGCCCTTTTTTATGCAGGCACCTTCTGGCTCTACCGGCGCTTTACCACTCCCCGATTGGCATGGCTAACGTTTGCCGGTGCCTGGGTGCTGGGTGAAGTGCTGCGCACCTACCTGTTCACAGGCTTCCCTTGGCTACTAATGGGCTCAGGCTATGTCGATTCACCCTTGGCAAGCTGGGCACCGATTGGCGGTGTTTACCTACTTTCCCTGCTGGTGGTGCTTAGCGGCACACTGGCGGCTAACGTGCTTCTGCGCCGCCAGTGGTGGGCTCTGGCTCCGTTACTGGCAATCTGGCTGATACCGCTGGCCTTGCCTGCACAGTGGACCACCCCTTCCAGCACACCTACCCGGGTTGCTTTACTTCAGGGCAACCTCCCGCAGTTGCTAAAGTGGACGCCAGACGGCCAACGCATCGCAGCGAATACCTACAGCCGACTGACCGCTGAAGTCGCCGATGAGGCTGACATAATTATCTGGCCAGAAACCGCGCTTCCCATGATGGAAACTCAGGCACGTCCGGTTCTGGAACGCGTTCAGGCCAACCTTCCGCCAGGCGTTGCCTTGGTGACAGGCATCGTTCAATTGGATGAGGCTAACCGCTACTACAACAGCGTGGTGGGCATTGGCAACGTTGAAGGCAGTTATCAAAAAGAGCACCTGGTGCCTTTTGGCGAATACCTACCGCTTGAAAGCGTGCTGCGTGGTGCTATCGATTTTTTTGATCTGCCGATGTCGAGCTTTACCAAAGGCGCATCGCATCAGGCGCCCATGCAGGCCTCCGGCGTTAGCCTAGGCAACGCGATCTGTTACGAAATCATCTATCCGCAGCTTGTGGCACGTCGTGCTCAGGACAGCGATGTGCTGCTGACGGTTTCCAACGACACCTGGTTTGGCGCCTCCATTGGCCCTTTCCAGCATTTGCAAATGGCACGGCTTAGAGCACTTGAAAATGGTCGCTATGTAATACGCGCCACCAGTAACGGCGTTACAGCGATTATTGATGCCCACGGAAGCATCGTTGCTCAAGCGCCCCAGTTTGAAACGACAGCGTTAGTGGGTGAGTTTTATGCGATGGAGGGGTTAACGCCTTTTACCCGCACCGGGAGCTGGCCTGCATGGCTACTAGCGGGGCTAATGCTGCTACCTGGCCTTCGCTTGACACGTTGTCGCGGTCGGTAGGAACCTTCAACATGACACGCTACAATAGGACACTTTTTTGATTCTGGCTGGCATAGGGATACCGCTATGTTCAAATCTCGCCCTTTTTTACTACTTGTCGTGATGCCGCTGGCACTTACTGTCGTGCTGGCGGGCGCTATTTTCGGTGGCCAGGTTATGTCTGACAGCCATGTTGGCGATGACATTCAACATGCACTGGCAAAAAAGCTGGGTACATCCCATGATATTGAGCTCTCGCAGCTGCAGGAAGTGCAGTATGGTTATGGCATCTGCGGCCTCTATCGCACAGCCTCTTCTGACAATGGCTATGCCTCCTTTTTCTACGATAAAGACAGTGAGAATATCGAACTGGATATTAACTCTCGTCTGTACAAGTCGCGCTGCGGCCTCTCTGCCGTCTGCTAAATCGCTTTCGTTGCCAGGCATTAGCCAAATAAACGGCATATAAAAAGGGGCGACTGATCATCAGTCGCCCCTTTTTTGCTACAGACTTTCTCTACCTACGTCTACTGCCTACTTTAGCTCCCTGGGGCTACTCCAAGCGGCGTTAGCTTTTTTCTGTCAGCCGTTTGATATCAGCCTGAACGTCCGTTATCGGGTGGCTATCCCGCACCAGAAACTGTGCATTCCCCTCTCGATCAAAGGCAAAAACAGCGCTTGAGTGTGTTACCAGGTAGTCACCATTCTCATTCTCTTCACCGTATTCGTAAGCAATGCGGTAACGGTTGGTGATCGCATCAATGTCGGCTTTATCGCCGGTTAAGCCAGTAAACTCAGGGCCAAAGGCATTGGTATAGCGCTTTAGCACCTCGGGCGTGTCACGCGCCGGGTCGACCGAAATAAACAGCACCTGAATCTCGTCGCGCGTCTCATCATCCAGCTGTCTGATCGCATCGCCTAATCTTGCCAGGGTAATTGGGCAAACATCGGGGCAAAACGTGTAGCCAAAATAGACAAGCGTTGGCTTACCCAGATATTCATCAGCTTGGACGTTGTCGCCGTTATCATCCACCAGTGAAAAATCAAGCGACGGCATAATGTCGGCAACGTCGGTGGTACGCCAGCTCTGGTCACTACAACCAGCCAGTAAAAGAGACGTCAACGCGGCGAGCAACAACTTGTACATATAGGGTTCCTATTCCTGGCCTTTACATCGATGCTGGAGAGACAACATTAAAGGTAACGGGCAGTTGCTGTTCATCGCTAAACTCAAGCACCACGTCAACGTCATCACCTATGTTTAAGGGCTCAACGCGGCGCATAAACATCAGATGATGACCTTTAGGCGCAAACTCAAAACGCTCGCCTGAGGCAATTTCAATCGATGTAAGCTCGTGCATATGGGCCATACCGTCGTGCTCGGAGCTAACATGTATTTCAACACTATCAAAAGCAGGGCTTTTAGCGCCCACCAGCGTGACGGCTTCATCGCCCGTATTATAAAGCTCAAAGTAACCCGCACCGGGCGTGTTACCAGGCAGCAGGCTTAACCGAGCATTGCTTACTTCAAGCGTCTGCGTCTGCGCCTGCGCAACGCCCGCCGTTAATAGCAGTGCTAACGCGCTTAACGCCAGCCGCTGAGTCACTCGTTGGGCCGTGACATTCAGTGCCTTGTTCGCCATTACTTCGATGCTCCATTTATCAACGCGGTTAAACGGCACACGCGCCAAGCTCGCACGTACCGGCCTATCGCATATCGTTATTAATCTTTGGCTACCATAGCGCCATCCAGGTGTTCTACAACCCACCTGCGACATTATGACAGCACCCTCGACCTGCCGATATTATGCGAGAACACGGCTAAATCGCGGTTTGTGTTTACCACAAAGAGGGCGCCAGAAGCATGGGAACGGCGGTTGCAAATAGCCCCAAAAAAAAAGATTTCAACGCCTATCTCCTTAAGGCCGGAAATAGACGTGGGGCCTGCTAAAACCCCAACTACCGCGTTAAAAACATTTAAACCAGCAAGGTTGTCCTAAAACCAACTCTTTTATTAATGACCAAAAAAGTGGTCAGTGCACGATTTATTACACATAAAAACAACCGATCAACCACTTAAAATCGATATTGACACACGATCTTTACAGGCTATTTTTGCAAACAATCTTTATAAACACGCCCAGCTTTCATAATCATGCGCAAGTTACGCTCTGGATCTTTGAGGAAATCAAGGTTTTTGCTTGGGTCCCCATCAACGACCAGCAGGTCGGCTAGCGCGCCAGGCTCGATACGCCCAAGCACTCCCGGATACGGATTACGCGCCCCCGAGAGAGAAAGTAGCTCTCCGTTACGCCCCGTCGCCATGGCCAATGCGGTCAACGGGTCGTAGAAACGCGTTAGCTTAGCCAAGTGGTGCAACTGGTTGGGGGTCTTTTGGGGATTAAAGAGAATATCCGTTCCCCAGCCAGTTTTAACGTTAAATCGCTGGGCCATTTCATACGCGCGAACCGTTCCTTCGGCGACTTGTCGCTGAGACTCTCGGCGTGCAGCATCCGGGTAAACGTTGGAATCTTCATCTTGTAGAAAAGGCTGAAGGCTCCACCACACATCTTCACCGGCCATCATTCGAACGGTCTCTTCATCTGCCAACTGACCATGTTCAATTGAGCGTACGCCTGCCCGCAGAGCACGCTGAATACCCCGGGAGGTGTAGACATGAACCATGACATAAGTGCCCCAGTCACCGGCTGCCTCAACCGCTGCGCGAAGCTCGCGTTCGCTAAACTGAGTACTGTCGAGCGGATCATAAAATGACGCGACGCCACCACCCGCAATCAGCTTTATTTGAGAAGCCCCCAGCATCAACTGCTCACGCGTGCGCCTAAGCACTTCATCTTCACCGTCAGCAATCATGGCGACCCCTTGCTGCTCCGTGTAACTTAGCGGGGTTGTACTACCGCGAGGCAATTCGTGCCGCATTCTGAAATCACCGTGCCCGGATGTCTGGGAAATCATGGCGCCTGCGGGAAATATCCGGGGTCCGTTTACGATGCCTTCATCAATGGCTCTCTTCAGTGCAAATGACGGCCCTCCCACATCCCTGACAGACGTAACCCCTCGCATCAGCGTTCGCTCGGCCTCTTTTGCGGCGACCAAATGGATGTAACCAATATCCGCGCTCATGGCTTCCATCTGTGTAATAGCGGCTAGCGTGGAGTGCCAATGCGCATCGATTAAGCCAGGCATCAACACGCGCCCATCACAGTCGATAACGTCCCCGGACTCGGCGCCAGCATTACCTTCAAGAATAGCGCTGACCCGCCCATCCTCTACCTTAACGGATACGCCATCCCGCAACGGGCCACCACTTCCATCAAAAAGCTTTAAGTTGGTGAGTAGCACAGAGCCGTCATGCGATTTTGAGGGCTGGTCAACCACGTGGGGCGTATGCACACCTGCAAAAAGCGCCATGACCGCTGCCGACCCACCCAGCATTTCGCGGCGAGCAATCTCTGCCATAACGCGCTCATGAAAGTGCTGTAAAACGGGTGAACCACAGCAACAAGCCCCATGGCTATTCTCAGGACTATCTCCAGGACGATGCTGTGCGGTAAACGCGGGTGCTAATGAGTAACGGGTAGTAGGCGGCATTGTTAGCACCTCGCTAAAAAATAAGAAGGATAGTTTTTTTGTATAATACTGGGCGAATTACTACAAATTAATGATAATTAACAAAAAGCAAATAATGCAATATTCAGCGATGTCAGAATACCGCGTTTGGATTAATGCCGGATAATCGGGGCAGCCTTTATAGGCTGCCCTGTTCGCTTAGCACGTCAGAAATGGTCATTTTCACATAGCGCCCTGGCGCTGGCTCAATCACCTCAAGCTTACCGTCGCCGGGCGTGCGCGAGGGCACCATTTTCTGAGTATCCGCATAACCATCCTGTGTCATCCATTCCTGCCAGTGCGGCCACCAGGAACCCTCATTAAACGCCGCTGTTTCCAGCCACGCTTCATGGCTTTCTGGCAGTGTGTCGTTGCTCCAATAACCGTACTTGTTCTTTTGCGGTGGATTAACGATACCGGCGATATGCCCCGAGCCACCTAATACAAACGTGACGGGGCCTTTAGGCAGCAACGCCCCATAATAGGTGCTGTTCCACTTGGCGATATGGTCCTCTTTGGTCGACACGAAATAACTGGGGGTGGAGATTTTGCGTAAATCAATTTTGACGCCATCAAGCTCAATACCACCCGGCGCGACCAAACGGTTTTCAAGGTACATGTGGCGTAAATACCAGGCATGCGTGCCCGCCGGTAGATTCGTGCCATCCGTATTCCAATGGAGAAGGTCAAAGGCGGCGGGCATCTCTCCTTTCAGGTAGTTATTGATATAAAACGACCAGAAAAGATCATTTTCACGCAGCAGGTTAAAGGTGTAAGCCATCGAGCGACCATCCAGATAGCCCTTTAGCTGCATGGTTTGCTCAAGCCCTTGCACCACGGCTTCGTTCAGGAAAACGCCGATATCGCCGGGGTCACGAAAATCCTGCAACGTGGCCATGTAGGTGACCGACTTCACCTTTCGCCCCTTGCGGGTACTTGTTAGATAAGCAACGGTCGAAGCCGTCAGGGTGCCGCCCACGCAGTAGCTCACCAGGTTGACCGACTTCTCACCACAGGCATCCTCAATGGCGCTAATCGCGCTGATCGGCCCCATTTGCATGTAATCGGCCCAGGTAATGTCGCGCTGCTCAGGGCCAGGATTGCGCCATGAAATTAAAAATACGGTGTGGCCCTGGTCCACCATCCACTTGACCATGGAATTATCCTGGCGCAGGTCAAGGATGTAATACTTGTTGATCCAGGGCGGCACGATTAACAGCGGTGTTTTAAAGGTCTTCTCAGTGGTGGGCGTGTACTGAATCAGTTGAATTAACTCGTTTTCATACACGATAGCCCCAGGGGTAACCGCGATGTTTTCCCCGATGCCAAACGCATTGCGCTCGGTCATACACACATTGATGCCTTCCGCTGAGCTGGCAAGGTCTTCACGCAGCCGGGATAGCCCTTCTACCAGATTTTGCCCACGGGTTTGCAGCGTTCGCCGCATCACCTCAGGGTTAGTAGAAACAAAATTGGTGGGCGACATGGCATTGACGAGCTGACGGGCATAAAACCCCAGATTTCGTTTCTGGAGGTCATCCATGCCTTCAAGGCTTTCGATCAGTTCTTCTACTACCTGCGAAAACAGCAGGTACTGCTGCATGATCGCCGCATAGTGAGGGTCTTGCGTCCAGGCATCGTCTTTAAAGCGCCGGTCGCTTTTGGAGGGGGTAATCAGCGGTGTAACCTGCTCACCGGATAAAGCACGTATGCTTTGCTGCCATAGCAGCCACTGATCTTGCAGCAGGCGCGCTTGGGTTTGCCACAGCAAGGTTGGGTTATTCATTAATGCCTGCGCACCCGCCTCGAAGCTTTTGCGCATATCGCTATATACCGAGTCGGCCGCCTCGCTTGGGGCCATGTGTGCTAGCAGATCCTGCATAAGCCCCTGGTACTGCTCAGCGGCCTCTTTCAGCTGCGTATTCCATACCTCAATGTCTTCTTGAGACACTCCCTGCTGAGACATGTCGTGAAATGGTCGTTTCCACCCCTGCATACTGAATCCCCTTAACAGGCGCCATCCGTCACGCCTCAATCATTAATAACAAGCGTCATCAACAATATAAGAATACGGCGCCTAGAGGCGCCGTGAGTCAGCCGACTTCTTATTTTTTCCGTGAAGACTGGCTAGAGGCAGCTCCAGAAGCACCCGGCTGCTGACCTTTTGCGGCGGCAGTCGCCTTCTCGGTCATTTGCTGCCCGGCATCACTGAATAGTTTTTCCATTTCCGTTTTGAACTGCAGACTCATCTCGCCCATGGCACGGGCGTCTTCCTGCATTTGCTGGGAAAGCTCGTTCATGATTTCAGCCTGCTGGGTGCCGAAATCACGCAGGCTTTCTGCATCTTGAATGCTGGTGGCACTGCGGATGCGCTCGGTGCCCATTTGGCTATAGCGCTTCATGGCTTCCAGTTGATACTGGGTCATTTTTTCCATGTTGTTGAGCATCAGCGAGTTAATTTTGCGCATGGGCTCAAACATTTGGCGGGTCTGGGCGTTAAAAGCGTCCATCATATCGTCTTGCATAGTGTCTAATCCTCTTCCGTTTCAGAGTATGAGCGCT
This sequence comes from Halomonas citrativorans, assembly GCF_900163645.1. Classification (GTDB taxonomy): domain Bacteria; phylum Pseudomonadota; class Gammaproteobacteria; order Pseudomonadales; family Halomonadaceae; genus Vreelandella; species Vreelandella citrativorans. Next base: position 134,406 of record NZ_FUKM01000017.1, read on the forward strand.
TTCGCGCCCCCCTACGAACGTGATTTGCTGCACTGCAAAAAGAGTAATCCTTGACCGGGTGCTTTGCAATAACACTGTTTTCAAGAACCCTGTTTTCAATAACACTGTTTTCAAGAGCCCTGGATGACGGCGCTCATTAACTGGCCGCTATGCACCTCGCCGCATTACTCGGTTTTTCCCTTGCCACGCGAACGCGAGGACGCCGTCGCCTTGGCATTAGGCGCTCTCTCGCTGCTCGACGCATCATTGTCCGCCGCTTGATCATCAGAGGCGGTACTGCTGGCATTGCCTGCCTGGCGCAGCATATCCAGCATCATCTGCTGGTAAGTCCCAAAGTTGGCCAACCCTTGAGAAAGCCCCTGCTGCATCATGGGCTGCTGCAAAAAGGGGCGCATCAAACTCATGGGGTCATACCCTTCAGCACCCGACTCCATTTGCCGCTGAATATTTTCCAGCAGGCTTTGCTGGAATGCCTCTACATCAGGAAGCCCCAATGCTTGACGAAATTCATCCGGGGTCAGATCAAACTCAATGTTAATCTTCATGGGTTACTCCTCAGCCATCTTCCTTGAGTGTAGCAGCGTTACGCCAAGCCGTACGCCGCTTTAACGCTGCGCTAAACGTGGTGTGTCAACGCTAACCTCACCGTTCTGCCCACGCTGGCGCAGCCAGTGGTCAAGCAACGTAATCGCCATCATGGCTTCGGCAATCGGTGTAGCGCGTATCCCCACGCAAGGGTCGTGGCGGCCTTTGGTAATCACCTCGACCGGCTGGCCGTTAACATCAATGGAACGCCCAGGCGTCGTAATGCTGGAGGTTGGCTTAAGCGCCAACCTGGCCACAATCGGTTGCCCGCTGGAAATACCGCCCAATATGCCACCGGCATGATTGGACAAGAAGCCTTCCGGTGTCATCTCGTCGCGGTGTTCGCTACCGCGCTGGGCAACGGATTCAAAACCTGCGCCAATCTCAATACCTTTTACCGCATTAATACTCATCAAACCGTGCGCCAGCTCAGCATCCAGGCGATCAAACACCGGCTCACCCAGACCGACCGGAACGCCCTCAGCGACCACGGTAATCTCGGCACCGACGGAATCCTGGTCACGGCGCAGCTGATCCATATACGCTTCAAGCTCGGCTACTTTGGCGGGATCGGGGCAGAAAAACGCATTCTGCTCGACGGCCTCCCACTGCTTAAACTCAATCTTGATGGGGCCCAGCTGGCTCATATAGCCACGAATTTGTACGCCCTGGGCGGCCAGGTACTTCTTGGCGATAGCACCCGCGGCTACCCGCATGGCCGTTTCGCGGGCGCTTGAGCGGCCGCCGCCCCGATAGTCACGGTGGCCATATTTATGGTGGTACGTGTAGTCCGCGTGGGCGGGGCGGAACTGGTCCTTGATTTTCGAGTAGTCTTTGGAGCGCTGGTCGGTATTCTCGATCAGTAGGCCAATGGAGGTGCCGGTGGTTTTGCCCTCAAACACGCCCGATAAAATCCTCACCTGATCAGGCTCTTTGCGCTGCGTGGTGTGCCGAGAGCTACCTGGGCGACGACGGTCCAGGTCGCGCTGTAAATCCTCTTCACACAGCGCAAGCCCTGGTGGGCAGCCATCTACAATGGCGCCCAGCGCAATGCCGTGGCTCTCTCCAAAAGTGGTAACGGTAAACAGCTTGCCAAAACTATTGCCAGACATGGGCGTTCATTCCTTACGCAAAAGACGCCGCATGGGCGTCGAGTTCATCGGCGCTCAAAGCAAATACGCCTTGGCCGCCGCGCTCGAAGTCAAGCCACAGGAAAGGTACGTCGGGAAACGCAGCCTCCACATGGCGGTCAGAATTGCCCACTTCTACAATCAGCCAACCTGTATCGCTTAAATGGCTGCGCGCCTCGCGCAAAATACGCCGTACAATATCCAAACCATCTTTACCGGCACCCAGTGCCAGCGCGGGCTCATGGCGGAACTCAGCAGGCATGGTAGCCAAATCGCGCGCATCGACGTAGGGCGGGTTGGAAACAATCAGGTCAAAGCGCTGGCCTTCCAGCCCGTCAAACACATCCGAGGCTACCGCCCGTACCCGGTCACCCACGTCATGGCGGGTAATATTTTCCCGAGCGACGGCCAGCGCATCCTGGCTAATATCGGCAAGCGTGACTTCGCAAGTAGGCAAATAAAGGCCGGTTGCAATGCCGATACAGCCAGAGCCGGTGCACAAATCCAGCACGCTTTCCGGTGGTTCTTCCGGGAACCAGGCCGAAAACCCGTCTTCGATCAGCTCGGCAATCGGCGAGCGCGGAATCAGCACTCGCTCATCAACATTGAAGGGGTGGCCTGCAAAAAAGGCCTCTCCCAGCAGGTACGGCAATGGCTGGCGGCTGGTTACCCGCTTCCGGGTCAGGGCGATAATACGCTGGCGCTCAACAGGCAAAAGCCGTGCTTCCAAAACGGCGGGGTCGACGTTCCAGGGCAGGTGAAGTGCCCCCAGGCAGAGCGCAACGGCCTCATCCCAGGCAGACTCGGTGCCGTGGCCATAGTGCAGCCCGGCCAGATAGAACTCGCTGGATACCCAGCGCAGATAGTCGCGTAGTGTAAAAAGATCGCTCACCAACGCCGTATCCGGCAACGAAAGGGTTGAGTGAGAGGTCTCAGCATTGAGGTGCGTGGTCACAGCGACTCCTGATAAACGAAAACCATTCCATGCAGCCACATGCGGCTACACTCATTGATAAAGAAAAGATTGTACCTTTAAAGATTGTACCTTTGACGCCGCCCGGTTCACAGCGCCGCTCAGCTCGCTATACTGTCGGCACTTTATATGCTTTCTTGTTTTACTCTTTCTTCCTTTTCACACTTTGAGCTTGATATGACGCGACGCCACCTGCCCAACGATGACGATATCAGCGCTTTTCGCCAGGCGCTGCAAGCAGCAGGCGTACGCCGTATTGCACATAATCAAGCCGACCCCGGCAAGCCCAAGCGCAATGATGAAGCCCAACAGGCACGGCGTAACGCCGCGGTTCAAAACAGTACGGTACAAGCCAGCGGCCGCACATCGGACGGCCGGGTCGAGGCCGTGCGCCCGTCTGAGTACCTTGAGTTTAGCGTGCCCGATTTACCCTGGCGTACCTTTAGCCAGTTAAAGCGTGGCCAAACCGAGTGGCAGGCGGGGCTTGACCTGCACGGCTACACGCTTGAAGAAGCCCGCGCGGAGCTTGAAAGCTTCTTGCGCGATGCGTCAAGCCAAGGGCTGCGCTGCGTGCTGGTGGTTCACGGCAAGGCGTGGGGCACCACTTCAGATTTTCCGGTGCTTAAGAGCCACACCAATACCTGGTTACGCGAATGGCCGGGGGTGCTGGCCTTTTGCTCGGCCATTGATATTGATGGCGGCACCGGGGCGGTCTATATACTGCTGCGTAAGCGAGGGGCGTAACGCCGCTCAACCGCTCTATTCACTGTTCTACGCGCACTTTTCCAGTTGCTCGCTGCCTCACTCTGTCGCATCCGAGGCAATGCTGGGCATGCGCCGCTCAAGCGCCTCATCGGCCAAGTGCCGCCCCAGGCGGATCAAGTCTTTGGCGCGATGAAACTCATACGTGCTGCATACCGTCTTGGGGATCTCGATCAATATATCCGGCGGGTAACCGGCAATTTTGTATTTTGCCAGGGCCGCTTGAGTAATATCAAACGACTCTAAAATCATATCGAGCTTGCTCCACTCGCGCTTGCCTCGCGTCTCAACGCTCTCTTCAGCGCTAGCTTCCACGCCACTGCTCTCTTCACTGCTGCCAAGCCCCTCCCATAAACGCAGGGTGGCTTGGCGCACGTCACTCATCCAGCCGCCAATTTTTTCATCACGGTCACGCTCTAGCGCCGTTCGGCTGTCATTTTCCTCGTGCTCACGGGGCAGGAGTTCTTCCAGTGATACCGGCTGCGGGCTATGTGCCGTTACGTTAATCGCAATTACCAGGTCTGCTTCGTGGGCAGAAATAACCGGCATGATAGGCAGCGGATTTAGCAATCCTCCATCGACCAACACTTGGTCGCCAACATTGACCGGCGTAATGACGCCAGGAATGGCGATAGAGGCACGAATGGCGCGCAGTAACGGGCCATTTTGAAACCACACTTCGCGCTGACGAACCAGGTCAGTCGCCACCGTTGTTACCGGAATAGGCAAATCCTCAATGAGCACATCGCCTACCAACGCTTCCAACTTGCTCATCACCTTATTGGCACGCATGGCGCCCATCGGGCTCCAGGTCACATCCACCAGCTTTAGCACGTCCAGATAATCGAGATTACAGACCCATTCCCGATACTCGGGCAGTTTGCCAGAAGCGTAGATGCCGCCTATCAGCGCCCCCATGGAGCATCCCGATACTGAAATAATCTCAAAACCTCGCGCTTCCAGGGCTTCAATGACACCAATATGGGCATAACCGCGCGCCCCGCCGCTACCCAATACCAAAGCCACTTTTTTCCCGCTACCCGCATGCGTCAGCTGATTCATTGGTTATCCTTATTGCTCCTGAGCCGACCGTACTAACGGCCTTACACGGCTGCTCCCCAGTGGGCGGTGGCGAGTTCCGCCACAGCAGCAACCGCTTTAGATTCCAAATGCAGATGATGTCCACCAGGCAACACATGGCGGGTCAGATCGTTAACCGCCAAGCGCGCCTGCTCGGCCCAGGCACGCTGGCCTAAAATACCCTGCTCGCCTTCAATCAGCAGTACCGGCGCCTGAATACACGCTAACAGAGCCAGTACCTGCTCAGGGGTAAAGCGCACCAGAGAGGGTTTTAGCAGTCGGCTATCCGTACGCATTTGTAGATAGCCATCGGCAGTTGCTTGCGTATTACGCTCGACCAAAGGCATCGCCGTTACGCTATCCAGCGTGGTGACACCACCGGCTACCCGCGCGGCAACCGCACTTTCGATATCGGTATAGCGTGGCGGGCGGGAAAGCGGGCGACGATAGGCAATAAGCCCTTTGCGCAACTGGCTGGCAGTTTCTTGCGCAGGCGTATTCAATGCTCCCAGCCCGTCAATCAAGGTTAACCGGGCAATGCGTTCCGGCATGGCGGCGGCCAGTAGGCAGGCAACCGCCGCACCCATGGAGTGCGCCAGTAAAGAAGCCTGTTCAATACCCAGCGCGTCCAGCGCATCAAGCACGTCGTGGCAGTAATCCCACAACGCATAGTCACTTCCGAAAGCGGCATGCTGGGAGTGCCCATGGCCGCGAAAATCAATGGCTACCACGCGGATATCCAGTGCATCTGCCAAGAGCGGAGCCAAGCGGCTAAAGCTTGCCGCGTTATCCAGCCAGCCGTGTAGCGCCAGCCAGACAGGTGCATCCGCGCGGCCCCAGCCCAGTGCGGCCAAGCGCCCTTGCGCAAGCACCAGCGGTTGCGCAGTGTGTCGAGACGCGTGCTGGAGTGTCGGTTCACGCATACATTGTTTTCCTGATGAAGTGGTCATCTCGTTGGCAAATAACGCGACGCCTTTAATGTTCCTGAATTCAGCTTTCAGGCAATGTCTGGATGACGGTATCAGTAACAAACGTTACCATGCCAGGCGCAATTCTTCCGCCGCTTTTCCCCAACCCTTGCTAATGGTGCTGCCATGAAACCACGCCGCGATACACGCGCCCGTAACCTTGTTTTTTTTATTGCTGTTGTTAGTGCCATCGTCGTGGGGTTGTGGCTAGCGCGCTAGGCTTGCCTAATCGCCGCTCAACGCTTGCAATTTAAACCTCACGAATAAATACTGTATATACATACACATTACATTCAGTGAGGATGCCGACGATGTCGTTGCCTCCATCGACGCTCGTGCCCACCTTGCCGTTAACTTCTCAGCCGTTGCCTTTTTCATCATTACAAGGCCGTGCGGGCTTTAGCGGCTTTCCATCACCAGCGCAAGATTACGAACCGCGTACGCTCGATCTCAATACGCGGTTAATTAAAAACCCTACCCAGACGTTCTACCTTTCAGCGGCTGGTGACAGCATGGAAGGCTGGGGGATTTTTGATGGCGACCTGCTGGTCGTTGACCGCAGCATTAAGCCTCGGCTAGGGCATATCCTGGTTGCCATGTTTGAAGAGGAAGTGCTGATCAAGCGCTACGCCCTCTATCAAAATACGCCGCATCTCTGCTCCGCGCATCCTCACTACCCGCCGCTTCCTTTGGAAGGCACCGAGTGCCAGCTATGGGGAGTAGTGCGTGCCGTTATTCATGAGTATGTCCGATGATCGGCCTGGTCGATGCCAACAACTTTTACGTCAGCTGTGAGCGTGTGTTTGATCCTGCACTGGAAGGCAAACCGGTTGGCGTTATGTCGAACAACGACGGCTGCATCATCGCCCGCTCTGCCGAGATGAAAACCATGGATATCCCCATGGGCATGCCATCGTTTAAGCTCGAAAGCCTGCGTAAGCGTGGTGACATCTACCTCAAGTCATCCAACTATGAGCTGTATGGCGATATGTCGGCTAGGCTGTGCCAACTGCTGCGCGACACCTGCCCAGCCGTGTCGCCGTACTCCATCGATGAAATGTTTATTTACCTGGAGGCGTTCAGCAACCAGCAGTGCCAAACCCTGGGCGAATGGCTGCGTCGGCGGATCCGGCGTCATTTAGGCCTGCCGGTATGCGTTGGGCTGGCCCCTACGCATACGCTGGCTAAGCTTGCCAATCACCTGGCCAAGCAGGCGACTCACTATCAAGGCGTGTGCCTGCTGACGGGAAAAGATGCGGCAACGACCGCTCTGCTTAAACAGACACCGGTGAGCAGCGTATGGGGCGTTGGGCGCCGAATTGCTGAGCGGTTAGCGATCAGCAATATTAATACCGCCTGGGACTTGCGTGAGGCTGACCTTCGGCTACTGCGCAAACATTTTTCGGTAGTGCTGGCCCGCACAGCACTGGAACTGCGCGGTACGCCCTGCCTGCAGATGAATGCGCTGGATCAACCGCGCCACCGCATTATGACGTCGCGCTCATTCGGCCAATCAACCGGCAGTAAAACAGAAGTACATAACGCGTTACGCCAACATGCCCAGCGCAGCGCCGAAAAACTCCGTCAGCAGCGCAGCCTAACGCGAGCCGTGATGATTTTTTTAAACACCAACCGTCACCGCCGAGACCAACCCCAGTATTTCCCCCATGCCATGGTGCCCCTGCCCTCACCCAGCGACGATACGCGCACAATTCTTGAGGCCGTTCACCAAGGGGTTGAACAGGTTTACCGACCAGGCTACCGGTTTATGAAGGCAGGTGTGATGCTGCTGGATCTGGTTGATGCCGAGCAGCACCAGCTCTCGTTGCTACATCAACCGCCGCGGAACCGATACCCTTACTTAATGGCCACGCTGGATAATATCAATCAGCGCATGGGGCAAGGCACCATCAGCTTTGGCATGACGGATGCCGATGCCGCCTGGCAGCTACGCTGCGGGCACCGCTCAGGCCGCTACACCACACGCTGGGATGAGTTGATGAAGGCAGGCACTCATCCTGGTGCTATCAAGCAATCTGCTTTACGCAAGTAACCACTGCTATCTCAACTCCTGTCTCAACTACGATCTCAGGAAGAAACTCAAACCACCCTTACTGGCGGGGCTTACCACAGGCGGGAACGATTCAAGGGAAGTCTATGCACATTGCCAAACGCCGCTGGATGAGCCGTCACTCATTGCTCAGCAGCAGCGTTGGTTGTCGGGAGAAACCGTTAGCGTGTCGTTAACGCCTGACGCAGGCGAGGGCTCAACCACTCGCCCAACGCCATCATGATCAGCAGGATAGCCAACAACCACGGCCAATGAACTGAAAAGGTAACGGTAAACAGCCCTAATGCATCAGCGAAAATAACCAAAATACCCAGCGGGCTGACATAACGCACCATGGCAAGCCATAGCGTATAGGGCAGAGGCGAGAGTCCCAGCTCGTCGCGGAACGTTTCACTCTTCAGGACAAAGCCTGCCAGTATGACGGTGCCTAACCCACCCAACGGCATCATCCAGCGTGAAGTGATGTAGTCCAGCCAGTCAAAGAAGGTCTTGCCTGCCAACGTCCAATCAGCCCCTAGGTTAAAGGAGAGCATGGCAGCAGTACTAATCAGCCAAAGAACAATCCCCGTGCTCCACGCAGCACTGCGGCGTGAGAACCCCTTGTTGTCGCAGAGCCAGGAAACGGTCGCCTCAACCATCGAAATGGACGATGTCAGCGCGGCCATGGAGAGCATGGCGAAAAATAGAATCCCAAACAGCGTGCCCAGCGGCATCGCCTGGAACGCCAGCGGCAAGCTCATAAAGATAAGCCCCGGGCCTTCACCTGGGTCCATGCCATTGGCAAAAATTACCGGGAAGATCGCCAGCCCCGCCATCAAGGCAACGGCCGTATCTGCAATGGCAACGCTAATGGTGGTACGCCCAATGGAGGCACCTTTGGGCAGGTAGCTTCCGTAAGTAAGAATGGCACCCGAGGCAAGCGATAAGGTAAAGAACGCATGGCCAAGCGCGGCCAGCATCCCTTCACTGGAGAGGCTCCCCGCCTTGAAGGAAAACAAAAAACGTACCGCATCACCAAAGCCACCGGAAAACACGCCGTACACAATCAGCAGTATCAGCATGATGACCAGGCCAGGCATCATCCAACTGACGTTTTTCTCGATCCCCTCCTGAACGCCTTTGCCCACAATAATCATGGTAACCAGCGTAACAAGCGTGCTCCAGAAGCCCAGGTTGAGCGGGTTGGCGTTGTTTTCCCCAAAAACGGCGGCCATGTCGTCAACGCTGGTGCCCACCAGGCCACCGGTTAACATCTTCCACAGATAAGAAAACGACCAGCCTGCCACGACCACGTAGAACGACAGAATCAAAAAGCCGCACAGCATGGCCATCCAGCCAAGCAGCGACCACGCCGATGAGCGACCGGACTCGTTAACCACTCGACGAATCGCATCAATGGGGCTGCCGCGCCCGCGGCGCCCGAAAGCGATTTCGCTCATCATTACCGGCACGCCCACCGCAAAAATGCACGCCAGATAGACAAGAACAAACGCGCCACCGCCATACTCGCCGGTGATATACGGGAATTTCCATATGTTGCCCAGCCCTACCGCCGAACCGGTAGCGGCGAGCATGAACCCCCAGCGGCCCAGCCACTGGATGCGAGGTTGCTCGGAAGACGCCATGACTATCCTTCTGGTGTAAAAAAAGCGTTTATCCTAGAGGATTTCGGCTCAAAAGCACAAAACTCGTTAACTCTTTTTTAAAACAACCGCCCGGCGCCCCTGCCTTCTCCCCGGCCTGCCCCATTCGCTCATCACTTAGCGCTTCAACTAGCGCATTACGGACAGCGCTTTCGCCTCGGCATCCAGCCGCTGGGCAGTTTGGTCCACGCATCGCAGCCACACCAATAGCACCGCCCCCAACATGACAAAGCCACCGGCCAGCCAAAGGCCCACGGTATACTGGCCCGAAACCTCAGCCAGCACGCCGGTTAAGGCGGGTGCAAAGATCTGCGCGGCGCCATACGCCAGCGTCATTTGGCCCATTAAGCGCGCCGGGCTTGCCGGGTAAAGCCTGCCAGCCATAGTCAGCACCAAACTCACGCAGCCTAGAAAAGTGCCGCCGTATAGCACCGCGCTGAGCAGCACAACCACCAGGTTTGAGGAGATAGCAGGTAATACAATTCCCACCGTTTGGATCGACATGGCCACCACCAGCGCCCCCAAATAGCCAATCCTCCGCGCCACCAAATCCCACAGCATAACGGCAGGTGCGGCCGCTAAACCGACCACAGCAAACGTCCAGTTACCCGCGCCCGCAAGCAGCGGTTCTCGCTCCACGATGGCGACAATAAACGTGGCATTAATCACATAGCCGTACCCAGCACAAAAATAGGCGGGCAACATTAAGCACATAAAGGTACGCGAAGGCGGCTTGGCAGCCGGCAACTCTTTTTGATGCGCACCTGCAACCGGCTTTACCGGGCGTGGCAGACATCGCCAGGCAGGCACCAACAGCACCGCGCCCAATACGCCAAAAAGCCACCACTGGCTTTGCCAGTCAAGCGAGAACGCCAGCATTAACTCTACCGCCACAGCAGCCAGTACAATGCCTAACCCCAGCCCCGCAAAATGAATCCCCAGCTCTCCCCGCTGGTGATGGTTCATCAACCAGTGAAGGATCAGCCCAGACGCCAAAAGCATGGCCGCACTGCTGGAAAGCCCCGCAAAAAAACGCAGCGCCGCCCATAGCCAAAAGTCCTCAGTAAGTGCCATGCCCACGGTTGTCAGCACCGCCAGCACCAGGCCAATACGGTAAAGCGTGTCTTTGATGTAAATACTGCGAACCGAGGCAGCCAGCACCGCGCCCAGCATATAGCCCGCGTAATTAAGCGCCGCTAGCCAGCCACCATCCGCATCGCCCATCCAGGTGTGCTGCTGCATGATCGGCAGCAATGGCGTATAGGCAAAGCGGGCAATGCCAACACACAAAAGCTGACTGCAAACGCCCGCCAACAATACCCTATAGCGCTGAACACGTAGCGATGCCGTACTCATGCTCTCTCCTGTCGCTGTTTTGGCTTAACCGTTGTTTCTAGTTAATTAGCCTGCATATTACGTGTACACGGCGTGGCCCACATCGTCTAATGGTGGAAGAGCCTGATGAATCTGGCAGACTAGTCACACAGATAACCACATGGAGAGTTTGAATGAGCGATAACGCCAAACCCTGGACACAACCGATGCCCGAAGCGCAGTTCAAGCTAATGCGCGACATTCTAGCCGCGCCTAGCCCGGTTGGCCTTGAAGGGGCCATGACCTACGGCGTCTTAAAGCCCTACTTTGAGACATTTGCCCCAAAAAGCTGGCACCTTCACCAGTTCAAGGGCAACGCTGGCGTGGTGCTGGATACGCACCCTAACCGCGATGATATGTTCAAGGTCATGATTATCGGCCATGCGGACAAGATCCGTATGCAGGTACGCTCTATCGGTGAAGACGGTAAAATCTGGATCAACACCGACTCATTTTTACCTTCCGTGCTTATCGGCCATGAAGTGAAGCTGTTCAGCGAAGACCCCGAAAAACCGGGCAGCTATCGCTCGATTGAGGGTGGCACCGTTGAAGCACTCGGCGCCATTCACTTCTCCGACCCAGCAGCGCGCACCGGTGACAAAGGCATTAAGAAAGAGCAGATCTACCTGGACCTGCAAATTCACGGCGAGAACAAAAAGCAGCAAGTGCTTAATTTAGGCGTTCGCCCAGGCGACTCGATTATTTTTGACCGCCCTATTCGTCCCGGTTTCAGCCCCGATACCTTCTACGGCGCCTACCTGGACAACGGCCTGGGCTGCTTTGTAACGGCTGAAGTAGCGCGGTTAATCGCCGAAGCAGGCGGCACTGACAACGTGCGCATTATGTTTGCGATTGCAAGCTACGAAGAGATTGGCCGCTTTGGTAGCCGGGTGATGGCCGGTGAGCTAAAACCCGATGCGCTGATTGGCGTGGACGTTAACCACGACTACGTAGCCGCCCCAGGTATTGGCGATAAGCGCATGCAGCCGCTGGAAATGGGCAAAGGCTTTACGATGTCGGTAGGTTCGATTGCCAGTGAGCAGCTAAACCGCATCATCGCCGGCGCCGCCAAAGAGCAGGATATTCCGATGCAGCGCGATATGGTGGGCGTCGATACAGGCACCGACGGCATGGCAGGCGTGCTGGCCTCTATCGACAGCGCCGCGACCTCCATCGGTTTTCCAATCCGCAATATGCACACCATTTCGGAAACCGGAAATACCCAAGATGTGCTGGCCGCTATCCATGCGCTCACGCATACCTTGCAAGCGCTGGACAAACTGCCCAACCTTGAGCGTGAATTTTTGGATAACCATCCGCGCCTTGACCAAGCAAGCGCACTTAGCCACCAAGGGCATGCAAAACCTGAGAACAACGAGGACAAATAACCGCGCTGTTCATTTTCATTAGTACGTTTTTATTAGCACGTTGCAATAAGAAAGCCCCAGGCATCACTGCCAGGGGCTTTATCGGTTCCTCCGTAATCTTTCCTCGCGAACGTCCTGTTCGTGCATCCTTGGCGACCACAAGCACTCCTTGCTTGTTCTTCCTAACCACGTTTCCGTGTGGCACTGCCTATCTTGATCCTTAAATGTGTCAAATACATTAACCTGGGACAGGAAAATTTTAAAAGCCCCCTAATCTTTAAAAGATGTTTGCTAATAGCCAACATAGGCACCGGCATTATGTGCCGCTTATACTTAAAAATAATGCCCAATAAGAACCAAATAAAAAATTAAACGCCATTAATTCCAACAATACGACATGTGACTTTTATGCTTCACGCCAAATAACGCCCAATACTTACATCCTCTCAATTCACTATTTATTACCACGCTGAGTGAAAGCAGCGCTGGCAGACACCTCATGCCTTATACCAAAGTCTAAAATCTACAACCAACGGCGTATAAACGAAAGTGGTAGCATGCCCGCTTCTTATTGTTAGAAAATTATCAATAAATTCATGCAATAGCGTCAGGAGACGAGTATGGGAATGTCATTGTCAAATTGGCGCCACTGGGTACCACTGTTAGCGGGACCACTTCTTTTTGTACTGATACAGATACTGATGCCAGATACGCTGATTGATCCAGCCCCCCGCACGGTGCTGGCATTAACCGTATGGATGGGCGCCTGGTGGGTGACAGAGCCAGTTCCTATACCTGTCACTTCTTTTCTGCCCATGCTGGTACTGCCGCTAAGCGGTGTGATGGTGTTGGACGAAGCCGTTGTGGGCTACGCCAACCCGGTTATTTACATGTATATGGGTGGGTTTATTCTGGCCATTGCCATTGAGCGCTGGAACCTGCACCGACGCATCGCCCTGTCTATCGTCAACCGCATTGGCAACAGCCTGCGCAGCATTGTATTAGGCGTATTGATTGCCTCGGCGTTTCTGTCCATGTGGATATCCAACGCGGCCACAGCGCTTATGATGCTCCCTATTGCCGTCGCGCTAACCAATGAATTAGACGAGCGCGACCAGTTTGAACGTCATCATCGCGATAGCTTTGCACGTATTTTGCTGCTGACTGTTGCTTATTCAGCCTCGATTGGCGGGCTGGCAACCATTATCGGTTCGGTGCCCAATGCCATCGTAGTGGCCATGATCCCGCAGTTTTTTGAAGGGGTAGAAATCAGCTTCTTGCAGTGGATGATTTTCGCGCTGCCACTCACGCTGATCTTACTGGCGATTTTGTACGTCTATCTCACTCGGATATACACAAAAATACCCAATACACCGCTTGAGATTGATTTTGTGGCCCAGGAACTTGCGGCTCTTGGCCCCATGAGCCAGGAAGAGAAGCGTGTCTTGGGCGTATTTGTGGCAACGGCACTGGCTTGGGCGTTACGCGGCTGGCTGGCACCGTTTTTTGACCTACCCATTAACGATACGATTATTGCGGTAACCGCCGCCATTGCACTGTTTGTCATTCCTGCCCACAACGAAAAACGCGCCCTGCTGGTTTGGGACGATATGAAGGGCTTGCCGTGGGGCTTGTTTATACTTTGGGGCGGGGGTATGACGCTCGCTGCTGCGTTCATCGCCAGCGATTTGACCGGTTGGATCAGCGAGCAACTGCAGTTACTGGATGGCGTCAATTACTTCTGGCTACTGTTAATTATGGTGCTGTTAATGTTGTTCTTGACGGAAATCATTTCCAATACCGCAACGGCAAATATGGCGCTGCCCATTACCGCGGGCATGGCTGCAGCCATCACGACCGGCAATCCGCTCGGATTAATGGTGGCGGTTGCTCTCGCCACTACGTGTGCCTTTATGTTGCCGATATCCACCCCGCCTAACGCCGCTGTATTTTCCACAGGGCGTATTTCTATTAAACAAATGGCCAAAGCGGGCTTTGCCATGAACCTCGTAAGCGCTATTGCGATTACGCTGTTTGTTTATTTTATTATGCCGCTGCTGTTGCCCACACCTTAATTAGCGAACTATCTTTTAAAAAGAGTATTAAAAAAAACCCCGGCCATTGCTGGCCGGGGGCGATTAGTTCCTCCATAATCCTACACCACGAACATCCTGTTCATGCTTCCTTGTGTACCGCAAATATCCTTATTTGCTCTTCCTTAATACGCTGTCCTTGCGCCATGTGGCTACAATGAACCTTAAAGCACCTGAGTTATCTAACCTAGGTTATGAAAAGATAAAAACAAGCGCTTTTTTACAAAAATTTAATACAACCTTCAAATCTTTTATTTCAAAGCAAAAACATCTGCCAACCAAGGTTAATCATTATTGGATAAAATGACAGCTAAATTTTAGACTTTTCGATCTTAGCAAATTATCAAATAAGCTTTATTAAACAACCTGACTATAAATAAAGAACGGCACCAAATTACAAAAAAAGTTTTTGGGAGCCACTGATTAAAACAACTGACTTAAGTATAACTCAGAGATATATACTAATTTCTTCGTACTATTACTGATAAATGGGGAATACGGACAACGCACCTTTCAACCTCAAGCTTGGTATCTCTATACGCCACAACGAGCCAGCCCAGAATTCAGCCATTAAGCACAGTAGAAGGCCGACCCGCAGGCAAGCATTGGCCTTTTTTTATATAGAAATCTTCCTCATTGCGCATTGAATCCGTTCTGAAACGTTTTCGTACAACATCTTTACAATAATTAATTGTACACCGATTAACTTTTAGCTAGTGTCTGTAGTGTTCTCGGCAAGGAAACCGCTAGCAAGGAAGCGATCGCTCAGGATGAGCTGCAAGATGGCATGGATGGTCAAGGAGACGAAAAGAAGCCCTCACATCGAGGGCTTCTTTTCGTCTGGTTCCATAGCCAGCATTTATTCCTCCCTCTCCCATGACGCTTCACTCCTATTCGCATGTCTATCTGTTCGAAAGTTCATCTATTCGCAAGTTCATTGCACCTGAAATAGAATAAAGCCAGCAGAAAGCCACTCGCTTAGCGCCAACGCCTTAGCGGTTTTCGTTCAAAGCCTAATACGCCTGACAGAGACCAATGGATAATCAATGGAACTGAGCAGACAACAGCAGTGGATCGTCTCACGCCTTGCGCGTTTTTCAGGCGTGGGCCTAGTACTGGGCACGCTCTTCTTTGCGTTTTCGCTAACGCCAAGCCTTATACCTCGCCCACTCATCGCGCAAGGTATCGTGTCGGGGCTAAGTTTTACCGCAGGCTATGCGTTGGGAGTGATGGGGCATGGGCTTTGGCGTTACCTCCATTTACCTGCCCCCAATGCGCGGCTGGAAACGTATTTTCACTGGTTAGCCGCCGCTGTATCCCTGAGCATCGCCGCTCTTTTTTTATGGCGAGCCGCCGAATGGCAAAATAGTATTCGCCAACTAATGGAGATGGAACCCGTTAGCGGCACACACCCCTTCTCCATTGCCTTAATTGCCTTGGGTGTGTTTGCGTTTTTAATGCTTATGGCGCTGCTTTTTAGGCGCACCTTCCGGCTACTTTCACGTAAGTTGGCTTATATTTTGCCCCGCCGAGTGGCCTATGTACTGGGCACGATCGCGGCTATTGCGCTGTTTTGGCTCGTTATCGAAGGCGTTCTTTTTTCGTATGCGCTAAAGGTGGCCGACCGCTCTTATCAGCAGGTAGATGAGCTTATGCAAAGCGACCTTTCTCCGCCTGAAGACCCACTAAAGCCCGGCAGCGCAGAGTCGTTAATTAGCTGGGAAGCGTTAGGCAGCCGTGGCCGGCGCTTTGTGACCGAAGGCCCGAGCGGCGCGCAAATCGGTGACTTTCTGGGCGAAGAAGCTCCTGACCCTGTCCGCGTTTATGTGGGTCTTAATGCTGCTGAAACGCCTACCGAGCGAGCCGAACTCGCGCTGGAAGAACTGATCCGAGTAGGCGGTTTCGAGCGTTCTGTCTTGGTATTAGCAACACCAACAGGGCGTGGGTGGATAGACCCGGGGTCGCAGGATACAGTGGAATACCTACACCGCGGCGACATTGCCACGATAGCGGCCCAATACTCCTATCTGCCCAGCCATCTATCGCTAATTTCTGAAGCCGATTATGGCGTCGAAAATGCCCGGGCGTTATTTGCAGTGGTCTATGATTATTGGTCCAGCCTTCCCAGTGACGAGCGCCCTCGGCTGTACCTGTTTGGGCTCAGCCTGGGCGCACTTAACTCGGATCTTTCGTTTGATCTCTACGATATTATTGATGATCCCTTTAATGGAGCGCTATGGGCCGGCCCGCCTTTCCGAAGCGACACATGGAAACGCATTACGGCTAACCGTGACCCTGGTTCGCCAGCTTGGCTACCCAGGTTTCGCGATGGCTCGGTAGTGCGCTTTATGAACCAAACGCAGGGGCTTCAAGAAGTACCGGGAGAATGGGGAAATTTTCGTATTGCCTACCTGCAATATGCCAGCGACCCCATTACGTTTTTTGAACCCGCTTCCTTCTGGCGTGAACCAGACTGGATGCACACACCGCGTGGTCCCGATGTTTCACCCGATCTGCGCTGGTATCCTGTGGTAACAATGCTGCAATTATTGGTAGACCTTACTACCGAAAGCGCCCCGCCAGGCTTTGGCCATGAAATTGCGGCGGAAGACTATATTGATGCCTGGGCCGCACTTTCCGAACCGCCCGGCTGGGATGAAGAGTCCCTGAAACGTTTACGTGACTTCTTTATTCAAGCCAGGGAGGCAAGGATTCAGCACTAATCCTCAGGCTGTCTAGCCTGAATACTTTTACCGATAGCCAACAGGTAAGCGCGCCGTGAGTATCGACGCTCGAACGTTTTATCGCAACGGGCCGTCTCATCGCCAGCAGGAGCCCAGTAGCTTTGCGCTTATTCGGCGCCAGTTCGATTTTCGCTCTATCGAAATTGGCCGCTGGGTAACCCCTACTGAGCGCGACCGTGCAGCGGAGCTGTTTCATGATGCGCTGTGCGATTTGATGTTGATTCTACAAGGCCCCGAAACGCTGGTGTCATTACGGGGTTCACTGGCATTGCAGTATGGCAGCGGCGGGCGACCCGGCGTTGCCGCCCATTACGACCCTGCCCAGCGCAGCTTTGCGCTGGCCAAGAATGCGGGGCCTGGCAGTATTGCCCACGAGTGGTTTCATGCCTTTGATCACTATATTGCGCAAAAGTGTTTCACGGGGCTATCTCGCGACATATTTGCATCAGCCGCTTGGTTGGCTGATGCGCCGCCTATTGTGCACCCGCTTAACCAGCGCCTCATGGATTGCTTTACGGCCATTCTGCTACAACCCGGCGGCAAGCAGCCCAGCGAACTTTTTCAGCACTCGGTAGCCATGGACCGCAAGCTGGGACAAGTGTATTACAGCAAACCGGAAGAGCTATGCGCCCGAGCGTTTGAAGCCTTTGTGCAGGACGCGCCGATCAAGAATCACTTTTTGGTTAAGGGCACCAAAGCCACCCCAGAAGCTGAACTTGGTCTTTACCCCCAGGGCAGCGCCCGTCAGCACATCAATACTGCTTTCCAACGCTATTTCAGCCAGTTAGGCCTTGCCTTAAGCCGCTCCCTATAAACCCTGATTACCAGGTACCAGTCCGTTCATCGTCTCTCTGTTTGTGCAAAATCGCTCGCTTAAATATCGGCGCTTACAAGACGACTAAGCATAAAGTCTAGGTTGTGCAGCCAAAACAGAGTCACCATAATCCGCGCGACTTTAGTTTATTAACCATTAGTTTAATTTAGGAAGTAGTGAAGTATCCTGGATTGAAATTCACGCTCAAGGAGCTGAAAATGTCGCTAAGCCTAGCGGGCCTGACCGCTATCGCTGCTATTGTAGCCATGCTGTTAAGCGGACGCGTATCGCCCCTGGTGGCCTTCGTCCTTGTACCTATTGTTGCCGCCATTGTTACCGGTTTTGGTATTGATGATATCGCGATGTTTTATGAGCAAGGCTTCGCACGCGTTATCCCTGTCGCTGTCATGTTTGTGTTTGCCATTCTGTTCTTCGGTATCCTTCAGGATGCGGGGCTTTTTGAACCGGTTATTCGCAAGGTGCTGTCGGTATCCAAAGGCAATGTGGTTAGCATTACCGTAGCCACCGCGCTGGTTGCCAGTATTGCCCACCTGGATGGCTCCGGAGCCACCACTTTTCTACTGACCATTCCTGCACTTCTACCAACCTACCAGCGTCTGCGTATGA
Source organism: Halomonas citrativorans (assembly GCF_900163645.1). GTDB lineage: Bacteria > Pseudomonadota > Gammaproteobacteria > Pseudomonadales > Halomonadaceae > Vreelandella > Vreelandella citrativorans. The sequence goes on from NZ_FUKM01000017.1 coordinate 152,637, forward strand.
GCCCTTACCTGCTGTTACTGCTGGTCGGTTTGGGCGCCAGCATTATGAATATGCTTCCATGGGCTGGCCCGCTCGCCCGAATTGGTTCAGTACTCGGCATGAGCCCAAGCGAGCTATGGCGCCCACTTATTCCCCTGCAGATATTTGCACTGGTCCTTCTACTCGCTCTGGCAGTGGTATTAGGCCTGCGTGAAAATCGTCGTATCAAGCGCCTGCCTTCACTCGACTCTGACGCTGCCTTGAATGACGCAGCTACCGCCAATATTCAGGAAACCTTCAGAACACAGCCAGCCGCCGACAAGGTGCCCGGCTGGAAAATGGCCTTTAATGCGCTGTTGTTATTCGCGGTTGTCGTTGCGCTTACCATGGATACTTTGCCGCCCGCGCTGATCTTTATGATCGGTGTTGCCTTGGCACTACCTGTTAACATTCCCCAGATGGATGGGCAGATGCAGAGCATCAAACGCCATGCGCCCAATGCCCTTGTTATGGCCACCATTATTATTGCTGCGGGCACCTTCCTCGGTATTCTTAATGGCTCCAATATGCTGAGCGAGTTATCGGCGGATATCGTGGCGATTCTACCGGCAGCCGTGGTGCCCTATATGCATATATTGATCGGCATTTTTGGCGTACCGTTTGATCTTATTCTTAGCACCGATGCGTACTTCTTCGCCTTTTTGCCTATCGTGATTGAAGTGGTCGGCAATGCAGGGGTTCCGGCGGTTTCAACCGCGTACGCGATGGTGATCGGTAATATTATCGGCACCTTTGTTAGCCCGCTTGCCCCGGCCGTTTGGTTAGCGTTACAGCTTGCCGGGCTGGAAATGGGTAAACATATCCGTTACTCCTTCGGCATTATGTGGGCCTTCAGCCTGGTATTACTGCTTTTTGGCTACCTTATCGGTGCCATCACTCTGTAGCCCAAAGCTGCGCGATAACCGCTTGTAAAACGCTGTGAAAAAAGCCCGCTGAGTTATTCCCTCATGCGAGCTTTTTTTATGCTTATTTTCACACGAGGTAGAAAGTAGTCAGGCCTTTAATTACCCGGCTGGCCTGGGAAAGGAACAAATTCGCTATTGTCGTCAGGTGGCAGTTGGAAGCGGCCACGTTCAAAATCGCCTTCAATCCACGCTTCCTTGGCGGCTTCAAGCTTCTCTTTGGAAGAGGCGACAAAGTTCCAGAAGACGTAGCGCGGGCCGTTAAGCGTCTCGCCGCCCAACAGCATTAAGCGCGCGCCGCGCTCGCCTGCCGTAACGGTAATCGGGTTTCAATTTGAGAACGATCATGACAACCCCTAATAATGACCTTTATTACTTTGTAAAAGTGGTGGGCCATGAAGGCTTTGCATCCGCAGGTCGTGCCATCGGTATTGCCAAATCAAACCTTAGCCGACGCGTTGGGGGAGCTCGAAAAACAGCTAGGAGTATTATTGCTGCACCAGCCGCGCAAGGCCTATTGAGCAGCACACCTGGCGATTGCAGCGCGATGAGCAAATCGAGGTTATTGGGCATACGCCACGCTTTATTACCACCGACATGACCGCCCTTTACCATGCCACGCTAGCAGGCGTTGGTATCGCGCAAATGCCCAAGCTGGTGCTTCCGGGCGCCATTGAATCCGGTCAGCTGACGCTTGTTTTACCAGAATGGGAACTGCGCCAAGAGGTGATCCACGCGGTTTACCTCGCTCGCCGCGAGTTACTTCCCTCAGTGCGCGTGTTGCTGGACTTTATGGCGGAAGGCTACGCCGAGCTTGAACTATAAATCAATAACGCAATTACATAACACTGGGAGCCGGGTCTATGCTGACGTTACCAACACAGGAGGTGCAATATGGCTGAACAACAGTGTGCTTGCCCGAAATGCGATTGTTCCGTGGACGCCCAATCCATTGAGAAAGATGGTCAGAAATTCTGCTCCGAGGCCTGCGCTATTGCCCATACAGACGGCTCCACGGGCTGTGGTCACAACTGCAGTTGCGGTAAGTAGCCGCTTGGAAACGCAATGGTAGTCGTTAAGATATCGTGTCCGGCAGCCTCTGCCGGGCACTTTCTGTTTTAGTGTATTCCACTCCGGCATTGCGTGGTGCTTGAACGGTAACGCCTTGCCATCGTACTAAAACGAGCCCGGTGCACTAAGCTAAGAGTTCATCCAAGCCACTTACAAGGAATGTAAAATGCCTTCTACTACCGTTATTGTCGTTGTTATTGTGATTATCGCCGTACTGGGGATTGGTTTCAGCGGCAACCTTCCGTTCTAACCTATTAATAGCTGGATTAATTTTATGGGGCAGATGGGGAGACGCAAATTTCCACGCCCTATTTCCACGCCCTACAAGAAAAGCCCGCTGAAAAATCAGCGGGCTTTTGTGCGTTTCTGGCCATAAAGAAGAACCCGGTGTTCCGATAACGGTGATAAATCGCCGGGGCCAGGAAAACAGTGGCCTTTATTTGTCACACTCCAGAATGAATAACTGGGTGTGACTGGCGCTGCGGATTACCGGCCCATACGCAATCCGATAACACATCTTTCCAATCAGAAGCCTTCCAACACAACCTTGCCTTTCGCCTTGCCGCTTTCCAGAAGCGCATGGGCACGGCGAAGGTTTCCGGCGCTGATGCGCCCGTAGTTATCGCCAACGGTCGTGCGTAAGACACCTGCATCAATCTGCCGCGCAACTTCATTGAGAATGTTGTGCTGCTCCTGCATGTCCTCTGTCTCGTACAGCGAGCGGGTGTACATCAGCTCCCAGTGTAACGATAGGCTTTTTCGCTTCAGCGGTACGACATCCAGCGTCGCCGGATCATCAATCAGGCCCAGCCTGCCCTGGGGCTTCAGTGACTCAATGATTTGCTCGTAGTGACGATCGGTTTGAGTCAGGCTTGCGACATAGCTGACCTCAGGGATGCCGATGCGCTTGAGCTCTTCACTGAGTGGCTTGGTGTGGTCGATGACATGATGCGCGCCAAGCTCGGCGATCCAGGCCTGGGTTTCAGGGCGCGAAGCCGTACCAATGATGGTCAGCCCAGTGAATTGCCGCGCCAGTTGAGTCAAGATCGACCCCACCCCGCCAGCAGCGCCAGTGATCAGCAGCGTTTCGCCACGGTCCGTGGTATCGCGCGCAACCCCCAAGCGGTCGAAAAGCAGCTCCCAAGCGGTCAGGGAAGTCAGCGGCAGGGCCGCAGCCTGGCCGAATTCCAGCGACTCGGGCATTGAACCGACGATACGCTCGTCTACCAGCTGCAGTTCGCTGTTGCTGCCCGGGCGAATCAGCGACCCGGCGTACCAGACCCTGTCACCGGGCTTGAACAGTGTCACGCCGGAACCAACCGACTTGACTACACCCGCAGCGTCCCACCCGAGAATACGCGGCTGGCTTTCATCCTCGTGCGGTACGTAGCCCTGCCGCACCTTGGTATCGACAGGGTTGACCGATACGGCCTTCACCTCTACGAGCAAATCGCGTGGCCCCGGCACTGGATCGGGTAGGTCGATGTCCACGAGGGCATCAGGATGCTCAACAGGCAAACATTTAAAGTGTGCAATGGCTTTCATTCAAAGCTCCTCAGGAGACACGGTACATTTTCGTGACAGAAAATTTTTCAGCAGCATGCTCGATAACTGGCAGCGCCGCTTCGTCCCGCTACCGGATCGAAGGCCATGCGAGCCCCGACCCGACGAGATCACTTGTAGCGTTCTAGCCAATGAGCATAGGGCGCAGGCAAGGTCCAGGATGCACGTTCTACACCCAGCTCTTGGGCGGCGAAGTAGGACCAGTTAGGATTGCCCAGGTGCGCCCGGCCAATCATTGCCAGATCCAGCTGGCCACTCTTAACGGCTTCTTCAGCAACACTCGGCGTACCAAAGCCCCATGCCGAAGCCACGGGGATTCCCGCTTCACGCCCTACTCGCTGGGCAACCTCGCCCATAAAGCCCGGCCCCCAAGGAACGTTGGCGCCTGGGATGGTGAAGCCGATACTGACGCTGAGCAGATCCAGCCCGCCGTCCTTGAAGCGGCGTGTCAGTTCGATAGCCTCGGTCAGGGTCTGTTCGTCGCGGCCATCGTATTCGATGACACCAAGACGCGCGGTCAGTGGCAGGTGCTCCGGCCATACTTCGCGAACCGCCGCCAGTGTTTCCAGCAGGAAGCGGCTACGGTTATCGAAGCTGCCTCCGTAGGCGTCATCACGATGGTTGGAGTGCTCGGAAAGGAATGACTGGGCCAGATAGCCATGGGCGAAATGCAGCTCCAACCACTCGAAGCCAGCGTCACGCGCACGGCGAGCAGCCGCCACGAAATCCTCACGCACCTGAGCAATATCTTCCAAGGTCATGGCTTTCGGCTGTTTGTCGAGGTGGGCGCCAAAGGCAACCGCCGACGGGGCGATGGTCTGCCAACCACGCGAATCATCCTCATTAATATGGTCATCGCCTTCCCACGGACGGTTTGCGCTGGCCTTACGCCCGGCGTGGGCAATCTGGATGCCCGGCACTGAACCGGCCGCCTTGATCGACTCCACCACCGGCACGAACGCCTGGGCAAGATCGTCATTCCAGATACCGGCGCAGCCGGGGGTGATACGGCCTTCGGGCGACACAGCGGTTGCCTCGACCACCACCAGCCCCGCCCCACCGCGTGCAAGGGAGGCGTAGTGCACACGGTGCCACGCGTTAATCAAGCCATCCTCCGCTGAATACATGCACATGGGAGGAATCGCGATCCGGTTGCGAAGAGTAACGTCTTTAAGCGTGAAGGGTTGGAACAACGCGGACATTAAGGTTTCTCCAAAGAAGGGTTATTACTTAAGTTCGATAATATTCGAACTATGGGCAAAGCGCAAATTCGTGTATGATTTATCCATGCGCCCTTTCAAACATCCCCCCGTTAGCGAGTTCGTTCTTGAGCGTCTGCTTTACGCCTTGAGCGATCCTGTACGTCTGGAGATTATCCGGCGCCTTGCCACATTAGGTGAGGCAAGCTGTGGCGAGCTGGACGGTGGCCGCCCGAAGTCCAGCATGTCGCATCATTTCCGGATATTGCGCGATGTCGGGTTAGTAAACACCCAGACCGCCGGTACGACCCACATGAATTCGTTGCGTAAAGAGGATGTGGATAGCCGATTCCCCGGCCTACTGGAAGCGATCCTTTCCCAGCCTGAATAGTGGCTATACGCCATGACCGCCACTTCTACTCGATGAATGGTACGCGGCAGATGGGGGGACTCGAGCTCCCACGCCCTACAAGAAAGCCCGCTGATTTTGTTCTCAGCGGGCATTTTTCTGTGTGGCCATTTCGTAAGGTTATTCGTTCAGCTTCTCGGGCCTAGGCGGGCTGCCTACTTTCACTTTGGTAAGGTCCTCATGAGAAAGGCCGCGCAGCAGCGATAACATCATGACAAATACCAGGATAAACATGGGCAAACCGACCACGGTAATAACCTCTTGTAGTGCGGTAAGCCCCGCATCACCCGCCAGCACAATCAGCATTGCGGCCAGCATGCCTTCCGAAACACCCCAGAATACGCGCTGATGCCAAGGGCCAGGGTCGGCGCTGCCGGTACACAGCATATCGACCACCAACGACGCAGAATCTGACGAAGTAGCGAAGAAAATTGCCACGATAACCACCGCCAAGCCCTGGATTAACGTAGCCGCTGGGAAGTTATCAAAAAACGCGAACATGGCGAGCGGAATGCTTTCAGCCACGGCGGCGGACAAGGCACCCGCCTGGTCCCCCATTGCCTCGCGAGCCGCTGCGCCAATGCCATCAATCTCCATGGCCGACCAACCAAAGATCGCAAACCACACCAGCGTAAAGATGGAAGGCGCGAACAGCACACCCAGCACAAATTCACGGATGGTGCGCCCGCGGGAGATACGTGCCACAAAGATGCCGATGAAAGGCGACCATGTCACCGTCCAGGCCCAATAGAATACCGTCCAACTGCCCTGCCACCCCCAGCCGCTGCCATCAGTACTGGTATAGCGGGCCAAGGTGTCATTCCAGAACGCCATCGGCAATAGATTAGTGATGTACAAGCCAAAGGTTTCAACAACGGCACGTAACAAAAATACGGTCGAGCCGGTAAGCAGCACAAACACCAGCAAGCCAACCGCCATGCCAATATTGATATTGGAAAGCCGCTTCACACCGGAATCCAGCCCCGCCACAATCGACCCCACAGCAACGGTGGTCAGCACAGCGATAATAACCACCTTGCTAAACACCGCATCTGGCACACCGAACAGTTCGGTTAACCCTGCATTGATCTGTTGAGTGCCCAAGCCAATGGAAACCGCCACGCCAAACAACGTGCCGAGAATGGCAAAGATATCAAGGGTTTTGCCGACAGGGCCGTAAATGCGCTCGCCCAGCAGCGGGTAGAACACGGAGCTAAAACGCATCGGCAGGTTGTAACGATAGATAAAGTACGCAAACGCCAACCCCGGCATAGCGAAAATCGCCCAGGTATGCAGCCCCAGGTGATAAATCGAAAAGCTCATGGCATCGTCGGCGGCTTCTACCGTAAAGGGTTCGACACCCGGCCTTGGCGGCGTAGAGAAGTGGGAAATAGGCTCGGCAACCCCCCAGAACATCAACACCGTACCGATACCGCCCGCAAACAGCATGGTGAACCAGGAAACGTTGCTATACGCAGGCTTTGCGTCGTTACCGCCCAAGCGAATTGCCCCGTAACGGCTAATTGCCACCCACAGCAAAAACGCCACCCAACTGGTCACCCCTAAAATAAAAAACCAGCCAAGGTTAGTAACCACCCACTCCCGCCCCGCACCAAAGGCACTCCCTATCGCGTCCGGTGCAATCAACAGCGCCACCAGGAACAGGACCATGATGCCTGCAGAGGTGAAAAAAATAGTCGGATCCGTCCGAAGGCCCAGCTTGTTGGCGAGATTATTGAGCATAATCTTTCCTCTTGTCTTTACAACAAGGTAGGAGCTATGGGGCGATTGCGCCAAAGTGCTGAGACAACCTCAGGCTTTCTGGCATCTGATATATCGCTTACTAGAGCCAAGTTGTATTAAAAGCTCCTGGAGAAGCTCTTACATGTGTATTGACACATTTGCGATGACCTTACGAGCAAAGCTTCTGTCATAAAAATAAATAAAAACAAAGACATACTTCAAAGACCAAATAATCAACCAAGAGGTAAAACAACCATTTCTCAATTAACATATGCTCTTACATTATTTGTAAGCTTTATCTTACAAATAATTTTAATTTTCCATTACCTTAACCATTTCATTGACATTCAAATTAGAATTCGCTTTTGTGGATTAACTATTTTAAAAATAATCATGGAATCCATATGAGCGAAGCCCGTCCTGAATACACATCACAGGGAAAATATGCCCGGTTAATCCCTACTCTGGCTGACAGCAAAAAAGAGGAGCGCGCAACTTCTATACTCTTGGCAGCGCTAATGTCGGTATATGAATTTCGCAAAGCGATGCTTCAATCGATCAACAAACGCGTTGGAGAACGCACAAAGCTTGAGGCTTGGACCGAAGTAGTCTTCAAAAACGAAACCCCGATAAACCAAAAAAAGAGCCCTGATGACCGACCTGATGGGCTTATCGTTCTTAATACTGGCCGAACGAAGTGGCATGCTTTGGTTGAAGCCAAGGTAGGCAGCGAGACTGTTGGAGAAGACCAGCTATTAAAATATATCAAACAAGCCAAGGAACACGGTATTGATGCTGTCATCACCATTACCAATCAGTTTGTCGCCTTTCCAACTCACCACCCAGTGACCATTCCCAAGAAGCACTTACGCTCGGTTGAAATTTTCCATTGGTCGTGGACCTACATCGTGACCATGGCCCAACTGCTTCTAGCGCAGGACAAAATAGAAAGTCAGGACCAGCGGTTCATTCTGCACGAAGTAGTTAAATATCTAGAAGATCCAGGAAGTGGTAAAGCTGGTTTTACCAGCATGAATTCTGAATGGAAGACGGTGGTACAGAGCGCTTTTAACAATACGAAGCTTAATAAAAACTCTGAAGAAGTACTAAAAACTGTTGGTAGCTGGCATCAGGAACAACGTGAGCTGTGCCTTCAAATGTGGCCTTTAGTCGGAGAGAAGGTAGCGGTTAAGCTCCCACGAGCCCACCGAAATGATCCAAAGCAACGACTAGCGGATGATTGTGAAAGGCTGGCATCTGAGCACCTTCTAATAAGCACTATTGATATACCCAACGCTGCATCAGACCTTACAGTAACTGTCGATCTTACGCGTAAATCGATTACTTGCAGCATGCGGCTTGACGCGCCTAAAGATAGAAAAAGCACGTCAGCAAAAATTAACTGGCTCACCCGGCAATTACCCAGTAACGAAAAGAGCCCAGCCATTAGCATAAAAGCGATGCGCAAAGGTCAGGCTTTGGCAACGGACAAGCCTTTAGAGGAAGTGAGGAAAAACCCTAATATTTTGGATGTAGAAAATACCGACGCTCAACCTGTCGCATTCGAAGTATTTACCTCGATAGATCTAGGCGCAAAATTCTCGGGTAATCGCGTGTTCATCGAACACCTTGAAAAGGTAGTGCCCGATTTCTACCGCTATGCAGGCCAATACCTAAAAGCCTGGGTGGCTCCGGCACCTCGAGTTAAGCAAGTTGAAGAAGACCCCGAGGAAGAAACCGAGGCGCAGACTACATCGCCTGAAAATGATTGAACCGTTTTAATCCAGCCATAGTAAATTTACCGGTCACTGCGTATGGCCGGTTTTGTTATAGCGTCATTCTGTAGGTTATGGGAGATCAGAAGAGACAGCCTACCGGCCAACAATTTTATCATTGCACTGAGTAGATACTTTAATTTGCTGGTTTCGGCCATGAGCGGTCATTTAGGTAGTGCTGATATAACGCCCCTGCTCAGGCACCAAGGTATGTTGGCGTGGCTTTTGCGAAAAGCAAAAGGCATGACGACATGCGCTGGTCGCTCTGGAGCGGATTGTTAGCGTGTTGAATGCCACTCATCAATTAATAGTACAAACCGACTATCGACCCACCCTTCCCGACGTACGTTTTCAATGTGGTCAAAGTACTCAATCTTGAACCATTCGCCTTCTTTACCTAGAAAAATTACTTTCAAATTTGGCGTCAGAACAACAATGACTTCATGCTCTATGCTTGGCCCTGCGCGGAGATTCAGATGTGTCAATACCGCAAAGTACTTATAGCGTTTGTCGTCCTGAGAATCCATCTCCATTTGGCTTACCACCGCCTGTTCTAGTTCGCTGAATTTCTCCAATAATCTCTGTTCCGACTCTTTGGATGAAACCTGCGACAGATAGAACAAAATGAACGCCAACAAAACATTCAAATAGAACTCTGAACTCAGTGGGCCTTTTGGCGCTTTGCTAGCCCGATCAATGATATCGTCAGATATTCCATCTATCGATTCAAAAAGATTGCCTGATTTAATTATCCGACTTTCTTTAATTAGCAGATCAAAGGCGTCGACAAAGGAAAGTGCGCCGTAACCTTGTGTGATCTGTTCGGAAATGCTTCGAAACGCAGTCAATGATGAACTGTCTTCAATTGCCTCAAAAATTCTATATGACGACGAATCTTTAATTTCACGCATCATTCGTATGCTAGGCGACTGTTCAATCTCTTTTGCATACCTCAACAAAGGAGACTCTTGAAGTTCTCTGATCGCACGCTGAATTGGTGATTCTTCTAATTCTTTGGCAAGTCGTAAAAGCGGGGATTCTTCTAGGATTCTAGCCATTCGCAACATTGGAGAATCTTCAATTTCTCTGGCGGCGCGGAGCAGAGGCGAATCCTCAATCTCTTTTACAGCCTTTAGGAGTGGAGACTCTGCCATCTCCCTAGCCGCTCTAAGGAGAGGGGAGTCTCCTAGTTCCCGCGCAGCACGAATCAGTGGAGACTCTTGAGCGAGCATGATGGCCCTGAACTCAGGGGAGTTAAAATAGTCATTCATAGCTTCGACTCATGGCCTTGTTAAGCATAATTTTCCCATTTTATATCAATACTACCTTCCGACAGTTCAAGAACACAGCGATGTACTACCTGAGAAGGAACAGAAGCAAAAAAAGGAAATACAGACATTGCATCACTTTCTTCTTGTTGCCTTTCAAGACTTCTAGTAACAATTCCGACAATGCAGCCATCTTCACCTAGTACAGGGCCTCCACTATTTCCAGGCCTCGCTATGGCTGAAAATAAATCCATAGGATATCTATCCATTGTTTCTTGAAGATGACCTGATATCTCTCCTTTTTGCAATGTATAGCAAGGACCAAGACTTCTAGGTACGGTAGGGTAGCCTGCTATAACGACTGGTTCGAGTAGTGCAGAGTCACGAAATGCTAAATCTTTTGACTGAACTTCGATGCGATCTTTTAGAAGGATTAAAGCAACATCGACTGACTTATGGGAGGCACTACCTTTAATTTCTTTTTTTTCACCCCGAATAATGACGTGGTCTACTTTCATATCATCAACTACGTGAGCACAGGTGAGAATTATACCATTTTCAATTAAAGTTCCAGTTCCTACCGAAATATCACCCGCAGTAGTTTTACCTTCTATATAAACAATATCCTTTTGAATTTCATTGCCTATGTATGAGCAGCCCAAAACACGACCAAGCCAAAGCCTACCTTTTGCTTCCCTCTTAGTAAGTTCTCTAGCAAAAAAAAGGGTTTCTTTTAAACTACTTCCACCACAACTTTTAAGAATAGCTCTCTGCTTCATTAATTCAATTAATTCCTGAATTCGCTGAGCTTTAGGCCATAGATCGTGGCCTTTATTATTCATGTATTGAAAGAAATCACCTGTCTCTAAGGGTAGTATGGTACCGGGGGTTTTAGGTAGCTGTAGTTCTTCTCTTATTTTCTCTTCATTGACAGGATGGAAGAATTCACAAAGACTGAGTATTAACCGCGCTTGATCGTCAATTGTTAAATTTGATAATACTGAATATCTGTCACTCATTTTATTCCTCTTAAAATATTTTAAGTGCCTAAATGGTTTAGACTACTACCCTATGATGGGTGAACATGCCAGCATGTTCGCCCGGCAAATAGAAATGTAGTTAATCCTCTATTTCCCCAGTGCCTGCGCTTGTTAGGCATCAGCTTTCTGGGCAATAATTTTCCGAAATTTCTCGATACTCGGCATCGGGTCAATCCGATGGCAGTTTGAACAAACCACAGCCAAATCAGCTAATGTTGTCAGCTCACCTTTATCCATTTGGCTGACTTCAAGCGATGAACCTCGCAAAAGCCGTAACCGCTCTTCCCATACTTCGCTTCAAAATCAAACTCACAAGCCTCACAACAGAGCTTGTCCATAGCATCAAGAACAGATTTCTGTAGTGGTCCACTAACGAAGGACTGCGCTCTCGTCGGAGGTAGGCCACGAATCGAGGGCTACCCTCATTAGCTATAGATTCAGTATCAACATCGGGCAGTCTGCTCGTACGCACCCCGGATTGTATATATTTGAGAACATCTGCGGCGCTTTCCGGCTTATCCGCATACCAGACATTGCTTTGCCCGATCTGCATAACACGGCTGAACGAGCTTGCAGCTTTTGTCGACATGTCCGCTTAGGGTCATCAACTGCCTTAACCACCCCATTAGCATTTGAAGGTTCCTACTCGGTCAAAGCTGCCTTTTAGTCGTCTCTGATATAACGGTTGAGCTAAGTTGTCAGCCGAAGGCGGGTCGGCTTGAGCGACGTGTTCTGTGGATTCTCTACGAGACCTTTTCGCGTTCGTACTTAATGCGCTTGAGCCAAGCGTTCGCGTCCTCCAAGGCCGAGCCAGTCATCTGGCGACGGATTTGAGCGACCCAAAGTTCGATACCACGTTCATTGTGGTAGATAACAATATTTTGCGCGTACGCTAGCATGCTTCCGACCGGCTCATCCAAATCATGGCATTCGTATGGTGGCTCCGGGGAGCTGACGTGGGCATCGTAAGCATCGGAAATCTGTTGGCGTGCGGGTTTAGTTTCCGACAGGAAGTTGGCCTCGATGCTCGCGCCCGACTGCCACTTCTTAAGGGATTGCCCGATGTCCGCCAAGCTCCCGATTACAAGCGCGATAATTGGATCTATTAGGTCCAAATAGTGCTCTTTGTCGAAATCGTCATGACCATTTACGCTGAGTCCAGCCATGGGGCTTTGCGTCCAATCTACAATGATGCCATCGCCCACGTCTTCTCCACCCAGAGGACTCGGCGTGTACTTACCATCAAGACTTGGGTCAATCCAGAGGCTTCGACACGTGTAGTTGACCTTCTTTTCGTCAGCCGCACTGGCATATATGAAGATCCAAACGACATGCGCGTCAGCTTCGCCCCATCTGCCTTTGACCATCGCGTTCCTGGAGTATCGGCGCTTTGCAGTCTTGGTCGTCATATCCCTGATAACCGCCGCCAGCTCCGGTTTAGTCATGGGACGGTTAAGGATAACTTTAATTGAGTAACGTTTGGCCATACCATGGCTGACGTCCTCCGTCGAAACGAGCGTGTAGTCGCTGGACGCGACGCGCGGAGTCACAAGATCCTTCAGAGCCTCGCGCGCCTCCTTGCCAAATTGTCGCGCTCGGGGAACGGCTAGCTTGTAGCCCTTCCCTGTCGATTCGAGGGTGTCATTGGCAACCCGCTCCCAATATACAATTTCGTTCTCAGGATCGCAGTGGCATACGATGACTGGGAGTGTGTGTCCTAGCCAGTAGTCGACGTGTTGCGCATCCGGGCGGTAGATGTAGCAACCATTCTTCGTTTCCCCAAGGTAGCTACTGCCAGACTTGATCTGTATCGCGACCAACTGCCCAGTGGCCGTCTCATCGTCAACCAATTCCGCAATCGCATCGATTCCGTAGTCACTGCTAGTCTGCTCTCGCACGGCAAAGCCTGCAGTCTCGCCACGTACTGTGACCCAGCCAAGCCCTTGACGTTCGGTGCGATCAGATTCTTGCGCTCTCACGGGTATGACTCCTGCCGAGGTGGATAACATAGCCTGTCGAGTTGCTGGATGGCCGGATGCATATGAATCCACTGAACATAGATTATCGTGTCGGCTGCATAACACGGCTGAATCAGCATGCCGCTTTCGCCGGAAGGGCCACTCAGGGTCGTTATCAGACTCATATCGATAGCTCATGATTCTTAAGATAACAGTAGCGAAACCAGTAAGCCTTGTCACCTTCGTTTTGACGAAAACAAGACCAAGGTAGGCAAAGGTGATAAACCTGACCAAAGTCTGGGCTGCCAAATCCCAAACACAAAAAAGCCCGCTGATTGCTCAGCGGGCTTTTTCTATATTCTGTGGCGGAGAGGGAGGGATTCGAACCCTCGAAGCCTTACGACTTACACACTTTCCAGGCGTGCTCCTTCGACCACTCGGACACCTCTCCACATTTTTGTTCAATCACTTAGGCTGTACCTTTCGCGACAGAACGGCGCATATACTATGGTTTAAGCGACCAAATAGCAAGCCTTTTTGAGAATCAGTGGCTTGCCATCAGGCATCGCTACTCGATAACACCGCATAGCTGCCGTGGGCTTCCAGGCAGAGCGCATCGCCACAGTAAAGCTGCTGGGTAAGCGCAATGCGGCCTTTGCCTCGCTCGGCCAGCTTCTTGGTGAGCTTCTCAACACCGTCAGGCTTTGCTGGCGTGCATACCAGGCGGTAATCACCCGTTACCGGGGCCAGAAAGCGCTGCGTGGCCTCAGCGACCACTACATCGCGTGCCATGCCCTGCTTGCGTAGCCATAGCGTTACCCAGCACCAGCCTTGCAGTGTGGTTTGCGCACTTAGGGCGCCACCAAAGCCGGTGCCTTTGTCATTCAGGTTGGGCGCCAAGGCGAGCCGCCAAGTGAGCGATTGGTTGTGCAGCGACATCTCTTCAATCCCCAGAGCGCCGACCATGGGGATTGCATCGCTTAACCACTTTTGAAAGGCGGCCAGGTCTTCCTGGCCTTCGGGCAGCGGCAAGCGTGGGTGAGGCACACCGGGTTTGCGCATGGTGGTTGGTCTCCTTACGCCCAGCGCTCTACGAAGTTGGCCACGTTATGCGCAGGCAAAGGCTTGTGGCGCCCGCCCAGGTTGCCCAGATAGATAAACGCGACGACTTCGTCGTCTTCTTCCAGAGAGAGCCCTTTGCGTACCACGGGGTCAAAAGCATACTTGCCGCTACGCCACATGGCGCCTAGCCCTTGCGCGTGGGCGGCCAGCAAAATGCCGTGGGCGGCGCAGCCTGCGGAAATCACCTGCTCCATTTTGGGCACTTTGGGCAGGTCCGGCGTTACCTTGGCGATCACGGCGATAATCATCGGCGCGCGCAGCGGCTTTTTACGCGCTGAGTTCAGCGTGTCGTCGTCGGCACTGGGGTCTTCCTGGAACTCGGCTTCGGCAAACAGCTCACCCAGGCGCGTACGCCCTTCCCCAGTGAACTCAATAAACCGCCAGGGGCGCAGCTCTTTGTGGTCTGGGGCACGCAGAGCCGCCTGGTAAATGGCGTCCATCTGCTCGGCAGTAGGCGCAGGATCGGTGAGCTTGCCCATTGAGCTACGGCTGTGAAGCAGCGTGAGTCCATCCATTTGGTTTCATCCTATCAATCAGTTAGGCACTACTGTAGCGCAGTCGCTTACTGTCTTGCCAGACGCAGCGGGCTTGGCGGTGCAAGGCCCGGTGTGGCGCGCCAAGGGCTGATATCCAACCCGCCGCGGCGCACGTAGCGCGCCAGCACCAGAAGCTCGGTAGGCTTGGCGTGCTGCATCAGGTCGGTGAAGATGTGCTCGACACAGTGCTCGTGAAAATCCTCATGCTGACGATAGCCGATCAGGTAACGCAGTAACCCTTCGCGATCCAGTTTCGGGCCTTTGTAGCGAATCATCACGCTGCCCCAGTCGGGCTGGCCGGTCACCGGGCAGTTGGATTTAAGCAGATGCGAGTGCAGCGTCTCTTCTACACGCTCATCGCTTACCGTCAAATGGGCAGCGCTGGGCGTGTAATCACTTACTTCGATATCCAGGTCGTCCAGGCAGTCGCCGGGTAGCGGCTGTGGGGCAAGCTCAGCATCTTCTACACCGAGTAGCTCCACACAGACCGGTGCACCGGCTACCGCGCTTAGGTCACGCTTCAACGTTTCAATCACTTCCTCGCGGCTTTCCATACGGGTCTGGTTAAAGCTGTTGAGGTAGAGCTTCCAGGATTTAGACTCGATCAGGCTGGGCGACTCAGCAGGCAGCCGAAAACGGGCTACGGCCACGATAGGCTTGCCACGGGCATTCAGCCAGGAAACCTCAAATGCGTGCCACTCATCTTCACCCACAAAGGGCAGCTTGCCCTCTTCAATCCCCAGCGGCGCGCGGTTGGCGGCGCGAGGGATGGGGAAGAGCAGCCCGGCATCGTACTGCTCAGGGTAGGCGGATTCGCGCCCCAGGGGCGCGTGCTCTAAGGTATCGGGGCGGTGTGCCATAGGGTAACGCTCTCTTGATAAAAACGGTCGTGCGGTTAACTACGAATGCCTTTGCCACGCTCCAGCATGGCCAGTGCCGCGAAAAACAGCACTACGATAAACCCAAAAATAGCCGCTAGCGCCCAGCCAACGGGAATATCCGACACGCCCAAAAACCCATAGCGGAAGACGTTCACCATATACAGAATCGGGTTGAGCATCGACACGCCTTGCCAGAAATTGGGCAGCATGGAAATGGAGTAAAACACCCCGCCCAGGTAGGTCAGCGGCGTCAAAATAAAGGTCGGCACAATGGAGATATCGTCAAACTTGTTGGCCAGCAGGGCATTGATAAAGCCGCCGATAGAGAACAGCGCCGAGGTTAGCACCACCACCAAGATGGTTAAAAGCGGGTGCTCGATGGTTAAGCGCGTGAAAAATAACGACACAATAGTAACGATCAGGCCCACGCCCAAACCGCGCGCCATGCCGCCGAGGATAAACCCGGATAGAATTACCCAGTTGGGCATGGGCGATACCATTAGCTCTTCTACCGAACGCTGAAACTTGTTCGAGAAGAAGCTGGAAGCCACGTTCGAGTAGCTGTTGGTGATTACCGACATCATGATCAGGCCGGGGACGATAAAGTCCATGTAGGAGAAGCCATCCATATCCCCTATGCGCGAGCCGATCAGGTTGCCAAAGATGATGAAGTACATCGCCATGGTGATCGAAGGCGGCAGCAGCGTTTGCGGCCAGATACGCGTAAAGCGTTTGATCTCTTTAAGTACTAGCGTCCATAGCGCGACGAACGTTTGTGTTGCATTCATGCCTGCGTCTCCTTGTTGGGTTCGGCGCGCTGATCGATGGCTTTATTGCCCGCCTCTACCATTGACACAAACATCTCTTCCAACCGGTTAGCGCGGTTGCGCATGGAAACCACCTGCATGCCCTGCTCGCTTAACACACTGAACACATCGTTTAACTGCTGCCCGCGATGAATCACCAACGAGAGTTGCGTAGGTTCGATCTGATTGATCTCAAACCCTTCGATCACCGGCGGTGCCGTGACAGGCTCGGCGAGATCCAGCAGGAAGGTTTCGGTATTCAGCTCGGCCAATAGCTCGCGTACGCTGGTGTTACGCACAATTTCACCGTGATTGATGATGGCGATATTACGGCACAGGCTTTCGGCTTCTTCCAGATAGTGGGTGGTCAGAATGATCGTGGTGCCTTCATCCTGATTAATGCGGCGCATGTATTCCCACATGCTGCGGCGCAGTTCGATATCCACACCCGCGGTGGGCTCATCCAGAATCAGTAGCTTGGGCCGGTGCATCAGCGCCCGGGCAATCATCAAGCGGCGCTTCATACCACCAGAAAGCATGCGAGCGTTGCCATTGCGCTTGTCCCACAGGCCCAAGTCGCGCAGTAGCTGCTCGGCACGCGGCAGCGCTTCACGGCGCGTCATGCCGTAATAGCCGGCTTGCGCCAGCACGATATCAAGCACCTTCTCGAACTGGTTGAAGTTGAATTCCTGAGGAACCACGCCCAGCTGGTACTTGGCCTTGGCGAAGTCCTTGTCGATGTCGATACCAAAAATCGACACCTTGCCTTCTGACTTCTGTACCAGTGAACACACCACGCCCAGGGTGGTGGATTTACCCGCGCCATTGGGGCCCAACAAGGCAAAAAAATCGCCCTGCTGGACGTCGAGATCAATCCCTTTTAACGCGTGAAAGCCGTTGCCGTACACCTTGGTAAGGCCACGGATAGACAATGCCGGTTCGGCCATAAAGATGTCCTGTCAGCAAAAAATAGGGGCACAAAAAATACGTGAGAAGCAACGATATCGGGGCATTCGGTCGTTTTTTCAAGCCAGCGTAACATGGCGCCTATGGCTATCTCGTTAAACCGCTAACCAACCCGTCCACTTTAATTAGTATTCGCGGCGTTTTGTCGCGCATGACCCGCAGGCTAATACTTTAGTATTACCCGCATTCCCTTGCGCTATTAATAGCACGGCATACAAGGGAATACGTATTTTATAAACGAGAAAAAGCCATAGTGAGCACCATGATCGCCCAGCCCCCTGCTACCTTTGCCCAACCAGGCTCTACTACCGAACATTCAACGTCCACCGCCCGCCGCGGCCTGGCAGCGCTTCCCCTGCGCCGCCAACGGCTGATTGGCGTAGCCGTTTTATGGCTGATACTCGCCATCATGATTACGGTGAATGCCCTACAAAGCCGAACGCTGCTCTATCATGAGCGTGAGCAGCGCATGGTTACCGCCGTAGACATTGCCATTTCTACCCTTGAGCATTTTGATGAAAGAGCCAAGCGGGGTGAGCTCTCGCTTGATGAAGCCAAAACCCAGGCGTTTGAAGCCATTCGTGACGTGCGCTTTGGCGTCGATGATAACTACCTGTTTGCACTCAGCGGCGACCTGAAGATGCTTGCCCACCCCAAACGTCCGACGGGGCAGGATTTATCCCAGGTGACTGACCCCAAGGGCACGCTGATCTTCCAATTGATCAGGGAAAGCGCCCGCGAGTCAGGCCACGGCTTTGCCGACTACTACTCCAACTTCGCCCGCGGCAACGACAAATTACCCCTGGTGCATACCTACACCGAAGCCTACGCCCCGTGGGATGTCTATGTTGCCAGCGGTATTTTTATGGGCGATATCAGCCAAACCATTATGACCCAATTGACCAAAACCATTTTGGTCGGCCTGGTGGGCGGCATACTGGTAACGCTGGCCTTTTGGGGCATGATCTCGTTGATTCTGCGCCGCTTGGGTGGCGAGCCTGACTACGCGGCAGATGTAGTAGCACGTATTGCCCAAGGCGACTTAACGGCAAGGGTTCACCTGGGTGCCAACGATACCAACAGCCTGCTTTACGATATTCAGCAAATGCGTGACAAGCTGCACGCAACGATGCAGGAAATTCACGCCACCAGCGCCGCGGTAGACCATAACTCTGGCGATATTGCCGCAGGCAATCAGGAGCTTTCATCACGCACCGAGCAGCAGGCAGCCGCCCTTCAGCAAACCTCTGCCAGCATGGAAGAAGTGACCGCGACGGTGCGCCAAAATGCCGAAAACGTGGAACAAGCCAAGGAGCTTGTGCGCAGCGCAGGCGAAACCTCTCAGTTTGGCCAGCAAGCGATTGGCAAGACCGTTACTTCCATGCAGGAAATTAGCGCGGAAGCCGCCAGAATTTCCGACATTGTTACCCTGATTGACAGCATTGCTTTCCAGACCAACATTTTGGCCCTCAATGCGTCGGTTGAAGCTGCCCGCGCGGGTGAGCATGGCCGAGGTTTTGCCGTGGTAGCCGGTGAAGTGCGCCAGCTGGCTAACCGTTCGGCAACCGCCGCTCACGAGATTAAAACGCTGATTAACACCTCCAATGCACAGGTGGATAACGGCGCCTCACTGGTGACTACCGCTAAAGAGCGGATGCAGCAGATTGACCAGCAGATCCAACGCATCAACGACCTATTTGCCGACATTACAGCCGCGACACATGAGCAAACCCAGGGGATTGAGCAGATCAACGTGGCCATCGCACAGCTTGACCAGTCAACTCAGGATAACGCCACTATGGTTCAGCAAACGGCTAACTCCGCGCACGACCTGAAACAGCGCTCGCAGTCGCTCAGCAGCGTTGTAAATCACTTCACCCTTAGTTAAGCGCAAGGTATTACCGGCTTACGTCCAGGCAGCACTGCCTGGACGTAAGCCGCCACTCAAAACGCGCTTCTAAAACACACGCACAGCAAAACGCCGCCAACAAGGACGGTAGATAGATAGCGATATGCATAACAAGAAGGAAAGGTAAAACAGGAAGGGTAACGAATGAGGCTGTTTACATGGAGCGGGAAAAGAGATTCGACGGGGCTGCCATCAGCCGGGCTGGCGTTCCAGCTCTCGACCCTTGCCATGCTAGATAAGACTGATTACGTGGAGCGGGAAAAGAGATTCGAACTCTCGACCCTCGCCTTGGCAAGGCGATGCTCTACCACTGAGCTATTCCCGCAACGTAAACATGCACTTGCTAGATGGCGTCCCATAGGGGGTTCGAACCCCTGTTACCGCCGTGAAAGGGCGGTGTCCTAGGCCACTAGACGAATGGGACGTATAAACATCTATCTTTGATTGGAGCGGGAAAAGAGATTCGACCGGGCTGGCGTTCCAGCTCTCGACCTGCACT